>NZ_JAHKPK010000055.1 GCF_018860665.1 Pacificibacter marinus | reverse complement strand
GAGCCATCCACCCCATCAGCTTTATTGACATATACAAAATTGCCTTGAAAGTTTAGTCCCACATCTGCCTTTCGTCAAACTGTCACAATCATGGGCCTGAGACTGCATCGTGGCTGCAGCTTCCGTCTGATGCTTGGCTTTCATGATCTACGTTCGGGCCTGAGTTAAGAACCGCAAGCGGAGGCATCGCGCCAATTTCGTCTATTGAAAGTCCAACAGTATGGGGTGGCGCAAACCGTCAATGGTATTGTAACGAAAGTCCGCAAGGGCACGCAGGTCGTCAGTAGCGTCCCGCCAATAGACGATTGCACTATGGCTACGAACCTCATGCATTACGGCATCATAGAAAAGCATAAGCGACGGCACTTTGTCTGAAACTGGCAACTCGACCCTCAAATCAGCGACGACTTGGACAAATTCACCGACATGATCGTTTTCAGCCGAACGCAGTCGCGCATGAGACAGCGACATCGGTACATCAACAGAATTGGACTGAAGGGCGATATGATCAAAAAAATAGGCGCGTAGCTGCTCAAGTTCGGTGGATGGAATGTCGCCTGGAACGGGAGCCTCCTCCAAGGAGGCCATTGCCGGAAATGCAATAACGAGATCTTCCAGAGCAAATTGTACCGTGACCTGTAGCTGCGACTCGTCTTGCGAGAAAATCAAGACAGTGCCGGGCAGTGAGTGTGCATTGGCCGCCCCTAGGGCATGGATCGAAACAAACAGGGCGAGCAGGATGGCCCGCCCCCTGAAGTAGAAAGTCACTCTTGATTCCCGCCATAGTCGTCAAAGATGTCGCGCCAGACAGAGTGCGGGTGATTGCCCGCCTCGCCTGTGGACTTGTTCGTTTGCATTGAAAACTCCAGCCAGAGAGACGGCCCGTGGATCCGAATATAGTCGTCCGCTTCGGTCAGCTCGGTGGTGCCAGTAAACCCAAGGACAGTATCAGGCAGCTCTGTGGTGTACTTCGCCATATAGCGGGCGGCATCCGCGGCACCGATATCACCGACATAGGTCTCAATAGCTGCCAAAATCAGCGCCTGCTGTTCTTCGCTCAGCTCCGAGACGCTGATCCCTTCCTGCGCCTCTGGGATCGCATTATCGGCCTGTGGCCCTGCCAAAATATCGCGGTACGTGCCTTCAAGCGTGGCAGCCGCCGCTTGCTCATCAGATAAAGACCGCAAAATGTTAGAAAAGGCTTCACGTTCTTGCATTAAGGGCATGTTTTCACGGCTGTTCATATAGAACCGTGGAAACGGTTCGACGCCCCGAAACGAGGGGGTCGCACCAACCAGTACACCGTCCGTATAGGTATTGGCGAAAGCAAAGTGATGCCCACCATAGTAAAGCTGCCATGTGCCTGTTTCAGCAGGCGTGCCAAGAAATGCGAAGATACCATTGTAAGAGGCGTAGCCGACGCCGTAGTCCGTGCTGACAGAACCGATATAATCGTCCGCATTCAATGTCTGCACCATCTCATCGAAGCCTTCGTTGTCACCGTCGCCTGTCGCCTCCATCAAGATGGCCTTGACCATACCACGCTGCTCAACACTAAATTCGCCGAGGAAAACTCCAGGACGGGCAGGAAACGCACCGGCAGGAAGATTGCTCCAATTCTGGGCCTCAGCCACAGAATATTCCAATTGAAGGTTTTCCAAGATCTGATCTGATACGTTTTCTTTTAGTAGGTCGATCAAGCACAACAAACGAGTGTATCCGGCATCGGTTCCGCACACATCAACTGCATCAGGAATCTGAACCGAGCCCATCAAGACGCTGGTGTCACCCAAGCGCGCCCGCACGGCGATTTCTTCTTCGGTCGGTTCCGGACGATCACCTCCGCCGCCAGTAGGTTGAGCAGCAACCCCGTGAGCCAGACTGAGAAAGCTAGCAAGTGTGATCGCAACAATTGCCGCAAATCTTGAGGTCGAATTCATCATCTTCTTACTCCGGAGTACATTCCATACATGAAATTAACTAACACACATACAACGCCCTTGTCATGGTGAAGTAGTGTGTCGCAACCCAGCCGTTGGTGCATTTCCTTGCCGGCGCGGCATTTTACAAGCGGTCATTGGCAACGCTAACAGCGAAGTCAGCTTCGTCCCGCATAGTTGAACTTGGTGCGCAGAACGCGGCAAATGTCCAGTTCCCGCCCGTTGAGTTGAAAAACTCGTTGCTGCAACTGCAAATTTTCAAAACGTAGGCAACTATTCTGCGTTGACAAAAAAGCGACCCGTAGGGGTGGAAAATACAGAAATGCCCAGAACATTGTTCTCACAAAACCGGCCTAAACACGCCAAATAGGCGCTTTCCAAGACAATCCACCAACGTTTACCAACGGCCGATATCCGATCTAGGTTATGATAGCTTCAGATGTCTGCACTCAACCCAGACGCACAGTATTCCTGCGGGGGGGCGCATGTCCGAAGACGCGAGTTCGATCACATAGTCAGGGGAGAACATTTGGTTTTGCGCGACAGAGCGTGTATTCGATAGCTTATACGGATCGCCGTTCATTCTATTTCCGGTCATTTTGCACTCAGTTCATGCGGTTTGAGACTTCAATGATAGAGAATTTTTTAACGACTGTGCTGCTATCCATGTCAATCGGTGTGGCTGTGGTTTGCATCGGCTTGGTCATTCGAGGCTGCATTGCGGATGCAAAGTGGCCCTCGCATTTCATCGCCATCGCATACTTCTTTTTCGTCATGGCTGCTGAAGCGGCCGAGCTTCTCAATCAAAGCCTGCCGGACGGGTTCCGCTTGCCTTGGCTGCAAGGGGTAACGCTCTTTTTGGTTCCATCCCTTGGGGCATGTCTCTGGTTTTATGTGCGTGGCCTGACCTCACAGGACGTAGGCTGGATGCGTCGAGATGCGTGGCATGTGGTGCCAATCGCGATGTGTATCGGCGGAGCGCTGCCCTATCTGTCCCTGCCCGAACAGCAGCGCCTTATCATCATGACCTCAAGCGCCGATCATCTTGATCCTAACGTTTTTATCGCGGTCGTCTCAATGCTGATGGCATGGATTACTTGGCTCGCGATCCTGATTCTCTATGGCGGCGCGTCAATGCGCCGTTTGATCAAACACCGTCGCGCCATGCGAGACCTGTATTCCAAAGTCGACGGGGTTTCACTGACGTGGTTGAACGCCCTGATTGTGATCGTCGTCACCTTTATCGTTTTGATCATTGTGTCGTCGATCCTGCCCGTGTTTAGCCCAACGGAGCTGTTCTCGAACACAGTCATCGCGCTGTTTTACCTCTGCGTTGTTCTGGTCGTGGGTTTGTTCGGTGTCTTGCAGAAAAACCCCATGCCAGCGTGGAGCCAACTCGACACAGGCGGGGGCAAGGGTCGCCGATATGCACGATCTGCCCTGCAAGGCGATGATCTGGCACGGATTGGGGGCAAGTTGGACATTGCCATGCAAGACGCACATCTCTGGCAGAACCCAAACCTATCATTAATCGATCTGACGAAGGCCACAGGCGTGTCGCAAAACAATATCAGCCAGACGTTGAACGAGCATTTAGGTGTCAACTTTTATGACTACGTGAATGGGTGGCGTATCAAGGCGGCCTGTGCGGCGTTGCGTGACACCGATCAGTCGGTTCTCGCGATATCACAAGAGGTTGGGTTCAATGCTAAATCCACTTTCAACGCTGCGTTCAAAAAGATAACGGGTCAAACGCCACGGCAGTATCGCCTCGGTGCGGTCGCCATAAAATAGGTGCGGACGGGCTGGTTCGGTCGACCGTGGCCATATTTCCCCACACAAATGGCGTCACCATTCATGGCCGCCTTTTGACTTTGTGGAGACATCATGCAAGCTACAACACCTTTAAGAAATACGTTCGACATTCGCACAAAAATTTCGACCTTATGGGTCGTTCTACTTTTCAATATGGCCTTCGCCGATATCGTTGGTTTCGCTTATCCCGGTGCTTTGGCTGAATTGATGGCCATCGGCACAGATGGCGTCTCCTTTGGGAATGCCGATGGCATCGTTATCACGCCGGAATTTTTGTTGATCGCTGCGGTCTTTATCGAAGTTGCAATTGTAATGATCTACCTTTCGCGCGTCCTTGCACGAAAATGGAACAGGGTTGCCAATGTCGTCGCCGCCGTCTTGACGGCGGTCTTTATCCTCGGTGGGGGCAGTATCAAACTTCACTACATCTTCTTTGCATCTATTGAAATTGCAGCGTTAATGATGATCATCATTCTTGTGTGGAGGTGGCCCGATGAAGCGTAAAGATCTCATGCGCATCGCACGTCTTGGCGATGATCACTTAAACGGACATGGGCAGCACAGAACGCCAATTGAGAAACCTGACCCGCAATAGCCGACTGCCCACCATCATAACCGACAGGATACCCATAGATGTTATTCAAATCCCTCTGTCTGATTGGCGCTCTTGTCGCCGCAGTCGTGGTTATGTCCGCTTTACCACGCGTTTCCGACCCCTCACCAGACTATCAGACCGAAGTGTCCCATATGGACGCGCATGTGTCGGACATTAATGCGGTGTGGCCCGGCCCCGATGCGGGGGATCGCACCCGTGCAAGGGTGGTTATGAAGGGGGAGCAGATCATCTTCGAAGATGGCCCCACCAGTCAGCCGATGAACATTCATTCCATCAGGAAATCCCTGCTCAGTCTGGCCTATGGCATCGCCGTAGACCAAGGGCTGATTGATCTTGAGAAAACACTGGCAGAGCTTGGAATTGATGAGAACACTGCGCTCACAGAGCAAGAAAAGACGGCGACGGTTCGTGACTTGTTGATGTCCCGATCTGGAATCTACCTGCCCGCAGCGGGAGAGCACGACAGTCAAATCACGGACCGCCCCGCCCGCGAAAGCCACGCGCCGGGCGACTACTTCTTCTCCAATAATTTCGATGCCAACGCGCTTGGCACGATCTTTGTTCAGGAAACAGAATTTGAGATTGGCGCGTTTATGGAAGAGTTTTTGGCAAAGCCTTTGGGGTTGCAGGACTTCGACGCGGGCAATGTGATTATGGGCGACCCGTGGTTCTGGCCCAGCAAAGATACACAGCACCTTCAATATTATATCTATATGAGCGCTCGCGATTTGGCGCGGATCGGAGCGATGGTTGCACAAGGCGGTCTTTGGAATGGTCGTCAAATTGTCCCGCACGACTGGATCACACTCACGACCACGCCTCACAGTGACCTCGCAGACAGCCACGTGCCCTACCCACGGTATTCAGGCGTCGGCTACCAGTGGTGGGTTCAAGAGGAGACAGGAACCGTTTGGGCCGACGGGTTTGGCGAGCATTTTCTGATGATTGATCCCGCGCATGACCTTGTGTTGGTCGAGCGCAACTTTACTGGAAATGCGCTGCTCAGCACGGTCCGCTGGATGTTAAGCCACAACAAGTTCTCAGGATCACTCGGCGGGCTGATGGCCGCGCATGCTATGTTGGTTCAAAAGCTCGACGGATAAAGCAAATAGTGTGCGGTCGTGGTCCCTAAGACGGCTTCATGAACAACATCCTCCCGCGCTCAATAGCGGAGATATTAAGCGCTTAAGGGGTCGAGCGACGTCGGCCCAGAGCCGCCATTGACCAGACGTCCAATTGCTACATCGTAGTTTCCCCGAAGCAGCCGTTCAACATGTTACGCAGCATTTTTATTGTCCGGAAGATAAGGTGATAAGGGCGCGGACTACCCCGCAACATTGCAAAAGAACTCTGGAAACTTATTTTGGGTCGGGGCGATCATCAATATATGATTGCAGTCCATTGTAGCGTTCGTCCGTTGTTATCGTACCAATGGTGCAAATGACCTCACTGCTTGCGCAGCCAGACTGGAAACGGCCCAACTATACCGCCTAGGACGCGCGTTCTTCGTTTACCTGCGCGATAATTCTGCCATCAGCCCCTGCTATGTGCGTCTCGGCGCCGCTGCGCTGCACATACAGCGCCTCGCCTGCGTCCAAATTACCGAGATAGACAACCTCGCGCATTCTGAGCGGCTTTGGGCACCGCACAACACTTTCAGCAAAGCGGCTGAAACTTGGGAAATACAGTAGCCCAACCGCGTTAAAGTCCAGTGAATAGCAGGGGTCTATACGGTCGGCATCGTCAAGCGGCATGTACTGCCCGCGAAGCCCGCGCGAGGTGTGCCGCGCTCGGCGGTCAAGTGCCATCAAGTCGGGCCCCGCCGCAGGCAGTGTATAGGAACCAGATGGGAGGGCCCGAACAATACGCCGATTGGAACCGGTCTCGTCATGCGCAACGAAGGTCGACAGCATCAGCAGAGACCCGACCACGCGCCCCTGATGACGAAACACATGGCGAGAGCCCGTCTTCGGACCAGAGGTCGCTGCGATGTCCGAGTGGATAGACATATTTTCGCCCAAAAGGCTTCTAGATGGGGCCAATTCTAGCCGCGTCGCGCAAAACGCAGCATATAGCGGGCGGCCATCGGCGGCTTTAAACCGCAGCCCATCTTGTTCAAGCGATTTGGCAAGCAGTGTCCAATGGATATCACCGCAGGCGCCAAGCAACCATTGTTCGGACAACCCGTGGGGACAGAGTTGCTGCATTCCAAGGGTCTGGGACGTCACGCGCGCAGTGGCGACACTCTGGGGATGCGCGTCAAGCATGACACATCTGTTTGGTCACGGCACCGAGCTGGGCGGCGATTTGATCGGCAAGGTAACGGCTGTCTTCCTCTATCCCTAAAAAGCGTCCCGACCCCCATGTGTTCAGCCATCCAAGACCGATGAAGCTGAGCCCTTTATGCGCCGTCACACCGCGATCGAACACCGGCTTGCCACGGGCGTCAAAGACATCGGCCTCAATCCACGAGTAATCCGGTCGAAACCCGATCGCCCAAAGGACAGAAGTGATCCCCGCCTTGGCGAGATCAATCTCGGTGCGCTCCTCTGCGGGCGCCCAAACTTTCTCAAACGGCGGCTCCACTGGCGCAGCAATGCCTTCGCGCGCAATGTAAGCATCGATCTGATTGCGGATACCCAGATAGGATCGGTCGGCATCGTCCAAGTTTTTGGAAAGGTCAGGCAGAAACTTCACCGTGCGGCCATCCATATCGGCAAGCGAGCCGTATAGTTCGACCCCGTGGTCGACGTGGAATCGGCGCAGGTCGATCTCTTTGCCGCCATCACGGCCAGACATATAGTGGTTGGTCTGGGTCATCGCCTTTAACGGGTCCGGATGTTCGGCGATCGTGATCCCGTAGTGCCCGGCGTCGCTCAGCCAATCCGTGGCGTCACGCCCGCGATACTTACGCGGACTGCGCGGCGCGGGGCCTACGGCCAAATGCACATCGCGGCCCGCGCGGACAAAATCTTCCATCAGTTGCACACCAGACTGCCCCGTGCCAACGACCAGCACCCCGCCGTCTGGAAATTGATCGACGTTGCGATAATCGACCGAGTGCATCTGAAAAACCTCAGGGTCGAGGTGTGCTGCATAGGGCGGCTCAATCGGCGTGTCGTAGCCACCGGTGGCAATCACCACCTGATCGCAGGTCCATGTCCCGATGGATGTCTCGACCGTAAAACCACCTCCCATGCGTGGCGCGACGCGCGTGACTTCAACATTCTCACGCAGGTCAGGCTGTGCCATCTCGGCAAAGGCATCGACATAATCGACGATCTCGCCCTTCAGCATGAAGCCATCAGGATCGGTGCCACCGTATTCGCGATCATAGTGGAAATCGGGGAGGCGACACTGCCAATTAGGCGTGACCAAGCAAAAGCTGTCCCAGCGACTATCGCGCCATGAATGGAATTTCCCATACCGTTCAAAAACTATGCTTTCAATGCCTTTTTGCTTTAGGCAATATGCGGTCGAAAGACCTGCCTGCCCGCCGCCGACGATTATAACGGGAATATGCTGGGTCTGGTTGTGTGTCATCTGTTTCATCCTCATTGAGAGATCTGTAGGCAGGCAACTTCTGCCTCTGTCTGCTCGGTGAAGGTCGCAACCTTCGCCTCGATCCGGTCGAGCTGATCCATCGCCGAACTACATGCAAAGCCGTATTTACGTTCGACACGGTTGGAGGCGCGTTCCATCGCGATGCGAGCACGCTGTAAAAAGTCTGGAACCGGATAGCTAAGTCCGGGCTCAAAAACCTCAGCAACGACGCTTGAGGGCGAGTATAGTTTTTCCTCTAAGCCATCAGGCCAGCGGACAGTCCAATATGTTTCAGGCATGGTTGGCTCCAAGATCAAGATAGGGGGTTTGGGCGTAGTCCCAGAACACAGCGCGTTCATCGCCATTGCCAAGTGTCACAACGGACCCTTCAGTGATGCATCCGACAGCGCGAGCATCAATTCCTCGGGCCGCAAAGCGTGTGCAAACGGTTTGGGCGTTTTCAGGCGCGACGGATAAAAGAAAGCCAAAGCTTGGGAAGCTACGCAGCCAGCGCTCTGCTTCAATTTCATCTGGCGGATTTATCTCCGACAGATTTATGTTGATACCCACGTTCGAACATTCTGCCAGCATCAACGCTGTGCCGATAATACCGCCTTGGCTGATGTCCTTTCCGGCGCAGACCAATGCTTCCTCGGCCAGCGCGGGCAACAGCATAAGGTCCCCGCGCAATCGTTCGGCGGGCGTATCAATTGCGGCGCAAAAATTGTCAAAGTTCCGGTAGTTGCCACGATGGTCGATTGCGGCAATCAACAGATCTCCGGGGGTAGCATCAAAACTAGTGATCAAGCGCTGCGCCTTGCCAAAAACTGACGCGGCAAGACCAAGGGTCTGCGCCGAAAGATTCGTATGCCCTCCGACAAGTGGCACACCGTAAGCGGCAGAAGCATCGCGCATTCCTTGCAACAGCGGCGCGGCATCTTTTGCGCTCGGTGCCCAGATTTGGTCGATCACTGCGGTGCTGCGCCCCCCCATTGCGGCGATGTCTGACAGGTTGACCATCACGGCGCACCATCCTGCGAACCAAGGATCGTCCTTGATAAAAGCAGGGATGAATCCCTCTCCTGCCAGCAGATCGTAACCGCCACTGCACGGCAATGCTGCGGCATCATCACCGGGGCGCCCATAGCTGAGCGCTGTGAGCCCAAGGCCCCGCGTGGCCGAGGCAATGCCGAGTTTCGAGCGGATCGACGGGTGCGCACGCAAACGCCCGGCCATTTCTTCAAGCATGAGTGCGGTTTGTCCTCGCATCCCCACAGTCATCGGCGTTGCTCTCGGATGCGCGGGCGGTGATACCAACCAGCAACAGGATCAGCGCAGGGCGGATAATGGTCAAGATCTGCCTCCATGCGCATGTGCGGTGTGCCGTGAATTGTGATTTCCTCCAGTGGACGCCAATGCAACCGTTTGAAAAGCGTGACGTTCTGCATTTGCACGTGCGCCAGAAACCTGTCGCATCCACGGGCATTAGCGGAACATACCGCGAGACGGATCAACTCCGCCCCCAATCTGCCCACAGCGCGAAAATCGCAATCAACTGCCAGCCGTGTGCCCCACCAAAGGCGCGGCGCTTCTTCATGGATGCGCACGGTTCCGACCACCTGATCGGCTTCATGGGCGTAGGTCGAAAGCGCCACCAAATGAGTTGCGATCATATCGATATCATCGCGATCATGGCTTGGGAAAATCCCCTGCTCCTCGACAAAAACTCGCCGGCGCAGCGCTGCGGCTCCTTCGGCTTCAAACCGTTTGGACGCAGCGCGGATATAATATCCAGGACAGTGAAAATGGCGCGGCTCAATTTCGATCATGCTGGCACCGCCCGCGCTGGAATCTTAAGTTTTTCATAGCTCGACAAGGCCGAACAAGCTCCGCATTTGCCACAACCCGCCTTCATATCCGCCGACCGGATTCCCGCGTGGACGACCATCTGGCCAAGCGGCTGAAGGATTGACGCCATGAAATCTGAACTCGGAGCAGGATGGCTTTCCAGCGGCGTGCCTGAAATTGGCACAAAGGGCACGACAAAGGGATAGACCCCCATATCGCAAAGTTTCTCGCCCATCTCCAAAATCGCCTCGCGTGTGTCCCCAAGCCCCGCAAGGATATAGGTCGATACCTGTCCGCGCCCGAAGACCTTTACAGCCGCCTCGAAGCTGGAGAAGTATTTCTCGAGCGGGACGGACGCCTTGCCGGGCATGATACGCTTACGCACTTCTGGCGTGACCGCCTCAAGATGCATGCCCAAAGTATCGATGCCTGCGTCGAACATGCGCTGGTGCCAGATATCATCCTCTGGCGGCTCGCACTGGCCCTGAAGCGGCAGATCCACGGCGGCCTTGATCGCCTCGGCGCTTTCGCAAAGCACCTTGGCTCCGCGGTCCTTGCCTGCGGGGGTGCCAGTGGTCAACACCATGTGGGTCACGCCATCCAGTTCGACGGCGGCCTTTGCCACTTCGGCCAGTTGCTGCGGCGTCTTATGCGCAATGGTGCGTCCTGCGGCTAAGCTTTGGCCAATCGAACAGAACTGGCAGGTCTTTTTGCGGCTCTCGTAGCGAATGCAGGTTTGCAGCACCGTTGTGGCCAGCACATCCTTGGAATGCAAAGCAGCAATGTGGCTGTAGGGAATGCCATCCGCCGTTTTATGTTGATAGAATTTAGCAGCCGTTGGAAATCGAACCGTCGCCACCTCGTCGCCATCTCGGGTCACGCGGGCCTCACCTGTCGCATCCGGGGCTTCGACCAGATAGGGACTATCAAAGCTGGGCGCGGTGTGAACCGGGATCATTACCGTGCGCTCACCGATAGAGATGGCCTTGTGATCCGATGGCCCTGCGCCGCCGCGTCTGCTTTCTTGACCCGCGCGCGGATCGACAAGGCGCATGCCGTGGGTTTGCAATTCGTTGATAAGTTCTGCGTGATCAAGCATCTTGGCAATCCTCCTGCGGTTGGTTTGCGGGTTCGGTGGCATGGCGTGTCATCGCCTCTCGTGCATCGTGGTTTAGCGACAACAATTCAGGACGTGCGTAATGCCCGACGCTGTCCATCATGCGCTTGCGCTTTGCGATAAGCCTCATGTCGAGATCGGCGATCAGGATGCCCTCTCCAGATGTCAAAGGTTCTGCCAAATGGCGGCCTTCGGGCGAGATGATGCAAGTCATGCACCCGCTGCGCATGGCCTTTTGCAATTTTGGGTCTGGATGGATTTGCGCGATTTGCTCTTCGGTCAACCAGCCGGTTGAATTGACCACAAAGCAACCCGCTTCAAGCGCGTGATGGCGCATCGTGACCTCTATCTGATCGCGAAAAATGTCACCGACCAACGATCCGGGGTATTGCCCCGCGTGAATTTCCTCGTGTTGGGTCATCAACGCGTAGCGCGCGAGTGGGTTGTAATGCTCCCAACAGGCCAGCGCGCCGACGCGACCTACCTTGGTCTCGACAACTTTCAACCCCGAACCATCGCCCTGCCCCCAGACCATACGCTCATGATAGGTTGGCGTGATTTTTCTGCGCTTCAGCGCGAGCGTTCCATCCGCGTCAAAAATCAGCTGCGCATTATAGAGCGAACCATGGTCACGCTCATTCACGCCCAGCACCACCACGACACCGCGCTTGGCACAGGCATCGGCCACGGCCTGTGTCTCCTGTGAGGGAACGACAACCGCTTCTTTCATCAAATCGAGATGTGGCGCGCCTTGCTGCACCGGGGGCAACACAAAACTGAAGTATGGATAATAGGGCACAAATGTTTCGGGAAAGACGATGAATTCTGCGCCCTTATCTGCAGCCTCAAAAATTGCGTTGAGCACGCGTTCAATCGTTCCAGCTCGCCCTGTTAGGTCAGGGGCGATCTGGACGGCCGCTGCGCGGATGGTATCGGTTCGCATGAGGGGTGCCTCTGTTCAAAAATGGGGCCGGCCCGAAGGGAAAAACGGACCGGCAACCGGGGGCAAACAGTGCCCCAGTGAGAATGGATCAAACGGTCCACGTATCGAGGATCACCGCATCGGCTTTTTTGTGAAGCAGGATGCAGTCGAGAACATCCTGCGGCGCGATCGGAATGATGCCGGGCAGAAGTGACGGCTCGCCGTGACCATAAAGCGCCTGCAAAGCAAAGCGGCATGCATATACCTTGCCACCCTCGCCCATGAATTTGTTGAGATTGACGGCAAAGTTTTGGTGTCCAGGGAAAGCTTCGTCGCCAAGCGTCGGAAATCCGCGCTGAATGCCCAAAGTGACTCCAGGACCGTAGAGCAAGATCGATGTCTCATAGCCTTTACGGTTGAGGCGGATGGCGTTCAGAATGTTGACGAGGCCAATGGACCCCTCAAAGGCCACAGTATGGAAGGTAACAAGCGCTTTCTCCCCCTCATCGGCCTTTACGTCTTCGAAAACCTTCTCTTCGAAGTTCACGAAGAAATCTCCGTCTTTATGTGCTTCTTTAGTTACTTCGGGCATCATGCGCTCCTTGTTGTTGATGAACACAGTGATGACCCAAGCAAATTGACTGCATCAATAGGCAGTTCAATGTGCATACAATATAAAACAAACTCCAAGCTACCCATCGGAATACCTGCACAAAACTTCAACAAAAATGACCGAATTTGCGCAAATATTTGGCGAAATATCCAAACCCACACAAAACCATACCCAATATGATTCTAATGAATGCAAACAATCACCCTTCAATTATCGTATTGTATGTCGTATAAATCCTGAAACCAAAGGGTAGAAAAATGATTGATTGGATTCCTGACTCGCTCGACACCGGCAAGCCTCGCTACAAGGCGATTGCAGATGCTATTGCCGAGGACATCCGCATCGGTCGGTTGGACGATGGCGTGCGCTTGCCCCCGCAGCGTCAGCTGGCTGCTAAACTGGGAATTGATTTCACGACAGTTTCTCGCGCTTATGCCGAAGCACAGGCTCGTGGCCATGTCGAAAGCCATGTCGGCCGTGGCACCTTTGTTAAAGGTCGCGTGGTCACCGACAGCCCCGACCCGTCGCGCATCGGCGAAGCCGATCTGTCAATGAACATGCCACCGGAACCACAAGACCCCGAATTGCGTCGCCGCATGCAAGAAGGCGTGGGGTATGTGTCAGCAAACCTCATTGGCCTTCTGCGATACCAAAGCGCGACCGGATCGGAACGCGACCGCGTCGCGGCATCCAGTTGGCTGAGCATGCGCGGCATGGTTCCTGCGTTGGAACGCGTCGCCGTGACCCCCGGCGCACACGCGACAATGGCAGCTATTCTTTCGATCATCACGCACCCCGGCGATACGGTGCTGTGCGAAGCGATCACCTATCCCGGTTTTCGCAATGTTGCCGGACGCTTTCGACTAAACCTTGTCGGCGTCGAAATGGACGAAGATGGTATTTTGCCAGACGCGCTAGAGACTGCGATCTTGAAACACGGCCCCAAGGCTTTGTATCTCAATCCGACGCTTCAAAACCCCACAACTCTAACAATGCCCGAAGATCGGCGACTGGCGATCGCGCAGACACTGCGCCGACACGACCTGACGTTAATTGAAGACGATGCCTATGGCTTCATCCCAACCAAAGCCCCTGCCCCGATCGCACTATCTGCCCCCGATCTGACGTGGCATATTGGCGGCTTGGCCAAATGCATCGGGGCTGGATTGCGGCTGGCTTTTACCATCGCGCCATCGCCGCGATGCGCACGCCATCTGGCCCAGTCGATCCGCGCCATGTGCGTCATGCCCTCTCCGCTATCGATGGCACTGGTCACGCAATGGATAGAGGATGGAACGGCCGACAGCATCCGCCGTTTCATCCGCGCCGAAAGCGCTGCACGGCAAGCGATTGTTGCCGAAGTCCTGACAAATGTTAAATATCGAGGCTCCGAGAATGCCTTCAACATCTGGCTGGACCTCCCCAAGGGCGTCAGCCGCGCTGATGTGGTCGCACGCATGGCCCGCAGGCCAATTGGACTGATGCCCTCGGATGCGTTCACTGTCCTTGGCCCCCCTCGCGAACAGCTGCGCGTCGCGCTCGGCGGCCCGTCAAGTCGCGAGACCCTGCGTGAAAACCTCAACTTTTTATCGGACGCCCTCACTCCGAACATTTACATGGGATAATAACCAGCCGCGTTTTGCTCAGCTCGCCGTGACATCACTGATGGGATGGATGATTTATGTTTCAAAGACGACAAAACCCGCAACACGTGCGGGTTGCCATTCATAAACCTTAGGTGAAATCGAACGCCACACAAAGAGCACGCCTCTGCACTTCTTGCTTTTGTCCCAGAAACGAACTTCGCCTGATCAGATCGTTTGCGCCATTATTCACTGAGGCGACCCATAATTATCTAATTCTGAGTTTCATTTTCGATATATGCCAAAGCCTCGGCCAATTTATCCAAGGCCGCTTTTTGCGGGTCTTCAACATGTGCAAGAAGGTTTGTAGATACGAAATAATTCTCCAACGCTCGTGAATACCCATCATCCTTACTTGATGCGTTGTGCGCCAAGATTTCGTCGATCACACGTGGAGCAACTTCATAATCGTCGCGGCAGTCCTGCGCAGATCGTGACGGTGCCAGTTTGTTGTTTGGCTCTCCCGCTGAACCGCCCCAGTAATACGTTGCCAGTTATCCAACCCACGCCCTTCGGCGTTTGGAAAGACCAAGTCATTGTCTTGGCGAGTGGCAAAGTTAGGCAATCCGCGCAGTAAAGCGATGGCAGCATCGGAAAGGGGCAAGTTTTGCTTCTTGGGCGGGCCTGAGATCGTTTTCACGTATGGTTTATGCCAAATTCCATCGGTTTCACGACAATGGCACCATTTCATCGCAACGAGCTCGGACCGGCGCGCCGCAGTCAACAGCAAAAACTTCAAGGATGCGGGACGTAAATCAAGTTGAGGAGGAGTCTTCATACGCAGTTCGACAGGAGCCGGATAAACCAGCAACGGCATAATGCGGGAAAGCTCGAAATGATCGAGAGCACGGTCACGCTCACCAAGAATAGAATGGTCACCTACCGCAAGATCATATGTCTGCCGGAGATCCACTACGTCCAATGTATCACGCCGTCCTAATCCAACTTTGTTGAATTTGTTGCGACTTGCAACCCAGTCAAACATCGTCATCAAATAAGACCTTGCACGCGACACCTGACCGTTTGCGGTGCCACTGCCGGAACGAGGCACGTAAGTGGCCATAGAGTGGGCAAAATCCTCGAGACTAATTTCAGTGACCCGTGTTGACAAATGTTGATAAAAAACACATTCGATACGACGCCTAGCTTCGCTCCCCTTATCATTAGCAGTGCGTTGCCAAGTTTTACGACTGGTAGATTTAAGAATTTCATATTCATCGATAATCATCTGCAACGTAGGCACTTCAGCTTGCAATGCTGCTGCCAAAGCATTCGCGGACTTTTGAGCCGCCGCCGTGATGTTCTCGCCAGATTTGAGTCGCCTACGAAGGTCTGCCGCAGCAGTGCGAGCTTCAGCAAGACTGATATCTCCGTAGTGCCCAATGATGACGCTTTGAATCACGCCATCCAACCCACGCAGCCTGAATGCAAACGTTTTTTTGCCTGATGGGTAGATCCGGATCAGCAAGCCTGTTTCTTTTGTATCTGTAACATCAGTCCGAGATACGACCTTACGCGCTTTAATGTGCTTATCTGTTAGTTCAATTTTTGCCATTGGATTTCCTTTCTTTAGCTAGACTGCAGCAAGCATTTCAGTGGCACAATGGTGGCACAGAGCGTGAGCGTTACGGCGAAGCAAGAAAGTGTAGTATGAGCAATTTTCGGAAATTTTTTATCTATTAAAACAAGGTGATAGTCGAAATATTATATCCGAAATGTGGTCAAGGTGGATTGTAACGATTCGAAGTCAATCACGAATTTATGGATTGAAAATCCTCGTGTCGGTGGTTCGATTCCGCCCCTGGGCACCATTTAAATACCTCATACATAATGATTTTATCAAAGTTCACAGATGGTCTAAGTTTGAAGCCCCCAACGTTGGGCGACATTTCAATCTTGCTACAATCACGCTGTATTCAACTATCTTCATCGCATTCGATTTTCTTTGACGTATCACCGCCAAATTCACGCGCTATTAGAGTTTTGATCAGACATGTTTTTGATGTCACGGTTATGGCGTCGCGCGACTGCGAAAGACCGCGTACGATCCCATTGTCGGCATTCTGAGCCTTTTCAGAAACCGAGATACTGCCGCCGCGGACAGCATATCAGGCATGACACCCTGTGTTCGGCACGCCCGCGTATTGAGTGAGGCGCGCCGAAAGCTGGGTCACGTTTGCAAGTAGACCATGTGGGTCTGTGTAAATTCTAACAGACCATGCTTGCCATCAGCCCCGCCGATCCCCGATTTACGCACACCTGCGTGATAGCCTTGCATCGCTTCAAAGTTGTTACGGTTGATGTAGGTTTCGCCAAACTTCAACTCATTTGCAGCCCGCATCGCATTGCCAATATCATTTGTATAGATCGACGACGTCAGGCCGTATTCGCTGTCATTTGCGCGCGCGATGGCCTCGTCCATGCCGCTGACGACATTGACAGGCAACACGGGGCCAAAGACCTCTTTTTGCATAATTTCAGCGTCTTGCGCGACACCTGAGATCACCGTCGGCTGATAATAATTGCCTGTTGGCGTGTCAGCAATTTCGCCCCCCGTGGTGATCGTGCCACCTGCGACTTTGGCGCGGTCCACCATACCCGCAACTTTATCAAGACCCGCCTTGTTGATCATCGGACCATAGTCAACAGTGCGATCTTGCATCGGGTCACCAAACTTGGTCTCGGCCATAGCCTTGGTGAGCTTGGACACGAATTCATCTTCTGCGGCGGCTTCAACATAGACGCGTTCAGCGCAGTTGCACACTTGGCCAGAATTGATCACACGCGATGCGACGATGGCTGCAACCGCTTTATCCATATCCGCATCCGCCATCACAATGGCTGGCGCCTTGCCCCCCAGTTCCAAATTAACCTTGGTGATATTGTTCGCCGCAGCGCGCATGATCCGTGACCCTGTGCCAACGGACCCCGTGAAGGTCAAAAGCCCAACGTCAGGATTGTCGCATAGGGCTGCCCCCGTTGATCCCCCTGCCCCATAGATAAAATTCGCGACACCTTTGGGCAAATCTGTCTCATTCATCAGCTTGACGAACAGGGCCGCGTTGTTTGGGGTTTCTTCCGACGGTTTGATGACAATGGTATTGCCCGTCAACAGTGCTGGCGCCAATTTGCGCGCGATCAAGAAAAACGGAAAGTTCCAAGGCAAGATGCCGCCCACAACCCCAATGGCTTGGCGAAACATAAAGATGTTTTCGCCGCGATTGTCAGATGGCAGGATTTCGCCCTCCAGACGTCGCGCCCATTCAGCGGTGTAATCCATGTAGTCGGCGGTAAAATTGACCTCGACTTGGGCCAAGCCCATTGTTTTGCCTTGCTCTTGCACAATCGTCTCAGCAAGCAGTGGCACGTTTTCGCGTAGCTTTTGCGCGATGGCCCGCAAGTGCCCTGCACGCTCAATCGCGGGCGTTGCTTCCCATGCACGTTGCGCCGCCTTGGCAGCATCCACGGCCTCGCCAACGATGCCGCTCTGCGTGTCTGGAATTTCAGACAGTGTCTCACCCGTCGCAGGGTTCAGAACGGGGATCCAGCCGCCATCATTTGAATCGATAAAAGTGCCATTGATGTAGTTTTGGTGACGTAAAGCCATGGCGACCTCTCCTTTTTATTCAATTTCCGATTTAAAAACTGTTCATTTTAAAGCGCAATCAGAGCCGTATCCTTTGGGCCATTCCTCACCCGCCCTGAATGGCTTGACCGTTTGGAGCGAAAAACAGACATTTATTGGGGTTGATACTCAAGGGGGCTGTCGCGCCTTTGGCCAATGGCAGGCGTTCTACAACCGACAGATTGATGATATTGTCGCCAACACGGACCTCCAAAATCGTCCGTTCGCCCGTACATTCCATCGCCTCTACCCCCCCTTCGGCGTTGGCCGTTTGCGCATCGTGAGCAATTGAAATGTCTTCAGGACGAATGCCCATCGTCACCGGACCCGCGGCCCAAGTGTTCGGCTGTAAAGGCACCCGAAGACCATCCGCCACAAACGCGCTTTGCGCACCAGACTTGATTTCCCCTTTGACCAAATTGATCGGCGGCGATCCCACGAAAGCGGCGACAAAGGTGCTGCTAGGGTGATCATAAAGGTCGAGCGGCGGACCGAATTGTTCGATTTTGCCAGCATTCATCAACATGATCCGATCCGCCATTGTCATGGCCTCGATTTGATCGTGGGTCACATAGATCGCGGTGGTGCCAAGTTCTTGCTGCAACGTGCGAATATCAGAACGCATTTGCACCCGTAATTTGGCGTCAAGATTGGACAGGGGTTCGTCAAACAAGAACACCTTGGGATCGCGCACAATAGCCCGCCCCATCGCGACCCTTTGACGTTGCCCGCCCGACAGGTCCTTTGGTTTACGTTGCAGATAATCACCCAAGTTGAGCATATCTGCTGCACGGCTCAGGTGTTTCTTTTGTTCTGCATCCGACATGCCGGCCAGTTCAAGCGGAAAACAGATGTTCTTTTCCACAGTCATATGCGGGTAGAGCGCGTAGCTTTGAAATACCATGGCGATATCGCGATCCCGCGGCGACAGATCATTAACGACCTTGCCGCCAATTTCCACTTCGCCGGATGTGATGTCTTCCAACCCTGCGATCATGCGCAGCAGGGTCGATTTCCCACAGCCGCTTTCGCCTAAAATCGCCACGAATTCTCCTTCATGGATCGAGGCATTTAGGCCATGCAGAACTGGGAACTCTCCGTAAGATTTTCGAACGTTCCTTAAAGTGACAAACGACATGTTTTCTCCTTGCAGTGTCTTTTGGATGTTTTAACGAGGGCGACCTCAGTTAAAATCCAAGTCTGGTGTACGCCTCTTGGGGCGCCGCATTTTTTTGCATTTGGTCTTTGATCTGGGCCGCAAGTCGCGCCTCTAAATCAGCGTCTTGCAGGGGGGACAGCTGGCCTGAATCTGTGGCCAAATCGAACAGAACACTGTTGCAATCGGCCATGCCACCCGGCCCATGCGAATTGAACCAATGGGAATTTTCATGCACAGGGACGCGCAATACGGGATAACCGTTGGCATAATTTAAATCTTCGCAAAATGTCGCTTGCTGCAACTCTTCTTTAGAAAAAGGCGCCAGCATATGCGCGGGCATCAACGTGTATTCATTGAGGTTCGTCGCCGACATATTTTCGGGATAACGCATATAGGTGTAACGCCCATCCGTGATGTTCACAGCCCCACCAAAATAGCCGTAGATGATGACATCGCGCAGTTTTTCTTGCGGATTTTTCAGGGTCGGCAAGATGGATCGAGCGGTTGAGTCGATGTCGCAAGGTTGCTCGAAACAATCAAGCAATGTTGGCATAATATCGATGGTCTGCGTCAGATTTGCGCGGCGAGTGCCCGCCTGATCCACATGATCGGGATGATGCACAAACAATGGAATGTGCGCGACTTCATTGTAGCAGGGCATCCGGTTTTTCGCCCACCATTCATGTTCGCCAAGCAAGAAACCGTGATCTGTGGTCGCGATCAAAATCGTATCGTCCCACATGTTTAAAGCGTCCATCTTGTCCAGCAATCGACCAAGTTGGGCATCACAATGTGCAATCAAGGCTTTGTAATTGTTCCGCAACAGCTCGTTTTCCGGCAAGCCGTCGATATAGCGATCATAATGCGGCCAATCGAAAATCGGCTCTTTGTCGGTTTGAAATTCAGCGCGGTAACCGGGGGGGGCCAAGAAGGGTTCATGCGGGTCAAAGGTTTCGATCTGCAACACCCAATTGTCGGCTTTCGACTGATCATCAAGAAACCGCTCAGCGTCGTCAAAACATTGAGTGGATGAAAAATCTTCTTCCGTTTCAATGCGTTCACGATTGGCCATGTTTTGCATTTGCAAAGACCCTGTCGTGAAATTGTGTTGCTTTTCATGGTACTGGCTTTTCCATTTCTCGATCGGCGCATCAAGCGTAGGCACCCATTTGTCGCCTTCTTGTCCGCGCAAAAAATCATAGGAATCATAGCGTGTGTGGTAATTGCCAGCGCCGTCTTCAAAGTAATGATAATGGTCGGTGATCAGGTGCGAATAGACGCCCTTGTCGCGCAGGGTTTCGAACACGGATGTGTCAAACGGCTCAAGCGGCCCCCAGCTGCGGTGCAGAAAGCTCAAACGCCCTGTGTGAATATCACGGCGCGCAGGCATGCAGGGCAGGCTACCGACATAATGATTGTCATAGGTCACGGATCTTTGCGCCAAACGATCGAAATTCGGTGTGGCAATTTCGGTGCCGCCATAACATTGCAAGGCATGGCGATTGAGGGAATCAAAGATGAGTAAAATGGCACGCATAAAGGTATTCCCCTAAGTGGTCTGCGGTTTGGTGAGGCTGATCGAAAGATGGTACTGTCGCTTTTGCGCGGGTTGCAGGACGATCATGTCGCCTGTGTCGCGCGCGTCTTGCCGTGTGCGCCCGCCTGCTGTGCAAGGCTCGACCCCGATGCCATAAATGCCGGAACTTTGCATGCGCAACAGTTGGCAATATGGTAGCTGATCGGACGGGTATTCGAACAGAATACCATGATTGGTGGATCTGTTATCGACACGCACCTGCGCCGTCACGGCCTCATGTTTGAAAACCGAAATCAGGTTTTGCGCCTCTCGATCAGGCGCGACAAAAGGCGCCAACGCATCATGAGGCGCGGAATGCCAAATGGGAGCGCTATCGCCCATATTCAATTCCGTGCCAGACGCGACCAAAGGAAACCCAAGGTTGAAATGATACAAAAGCATATGCGTTGCAGCCACAGTACCGATATTGCGCACTTCGTCATGGACGGTGATTTTGCGTGACCCCACAGCGGTCTCGATACGTCTGCGCAACCGCAATGTGGTGCCAAAACTGATTGCTTGCACGCATTCGATCTCGCAAAAAACATACGGCGTCTCGACATCATCATTCAGCCCATAACCGCGGATCACGCTGGGTTGAAACGCGCCTTTGCCATGCAGTGGAAAGCATTGCTGCGCCAGCTCCTCAGGCAGATCAGATAGGGCACTGTCCTGATCGGGCTGACGGATATGATCAAACCCGCAGGTGTTCAAAAACCCGCCATAACCACGCAAGAACCCTTGGCCAGCATCGCCGTCAGCATCCATAAGCCACGGGGACCGCAGCCCCCCAGCAGCATGCCACGACAGGGTTTGCCCATCACAAGCAAGCCGCCCAATATCACCGCAGCGATCCACGATGACATCAAAGTCAAGCCCTCCGCCTGAGCGCACTTCGATCACGCGCATGCCCCGTTCGGCACCGTCTTCCAAGGTCACAAGGCGCGCTCCGGCAAAGGTACTCATCCCCGCACTCACCTCGTGCAACCTATCCGGATCATGGCCTGCGATTGCAAAGGTCATTTCACTGCCCCTGCGGTCAGGCCACGCACGATGAACCGTTGCCCGAACAACAGCACCAGCAAAGCAGGCACGGCTGACAGAACCGAAGCCGCTGCCATTTGCGTGTATTTGATTTCTTCCTCTTGTGCGTATTTGGCGATGGCCACAGGCACAGTGCCCGTATCATTGTTGGTCAAGGCCAATGCGACGGGGAATTCGTTCCAACTGAACACGAAAATCAAAATCCCTGTCGCCATCAATCCGGGCATCATCAGCGGTGTCACGACGCGGCGGACCAGCGTTACAAACGAAGCCCCATCCACATAGGCGGCATCTTCCAATTCACGTGGAATTTCGCGGAAGAACGAAGCCAACAACCACAACGCCATCGGCAAATGCAGCGTCGTATGGGCAAGGATCAAAGCGATATAGTCGTTGTTCAACCCGACTGAGCGCGCCAAATCATACCAAGCACTGGCAAGAGTCACTGACGGGATCAGGTTAAAGGCCATCGACCAGATCAAAAAGATATTCACAACATAGGTGGGCCAGCGCATGCGGAATAAGGAATAGCCTGCGAAGAAGGCGATCACGACAACCAGGGACGTGCTGATCGATGTGACGACAACACTGTTGGTAAAATTCTGCAAATAGTCAGATGTGCGGTCGAACAGCACCTCGTCGTAGTTCATCAAAGTCGGAGTAAAAGCGACATCGCCCATCAACAGAGAAATCTGCGTCTTAAACGATGACATCGCGATATAGACAAAAGGCGCAAGAGTGGTGAACACGGCCAAGACCAAAAAGCCGATCAGATAAGTTGTCGTGCGCTTGTAACGCTTGGAAACAGCATGGTTCATTGTGACAACCCTTTGCTTTTGTTGGCATTCAAGGCGATTACGATGATGACTGAGACGACAAATATGATCGACACTGATAAAGCCGAGCCATAGCCTGCGTTATCTTGCAAAAAATACCTTTGAAAGATTGTAAAGCTGACCACTTCGGTCGAAGTCCCCGGCCCCCCTCCTGTCAGTAAAAATACTTCGTCAAAGATTTTGGACGCCATGACAGCACGGAACAAAAAGGTCATGAAAATAGCAGGATACAACAGCGGCAACGTCACTTTACGGAACTCTTGCCATGCGGTCGCGCCATCGATTTTAGCCGCTTCAGAAACATCGCGCGGCAAGGATTCTACAGCCGCCAGCAGCAACAAAAACGCAAATGGCATCCAGTGCCAGACGTCAACAACGATCACGGCAGCCAACGCGGTGCTTGGGGAACCGAGCCAATCATGCCCCGACAAGCCGATGGAGTTCAAAACCAGATTGAATATCCCAAATTCGGAATTGTACATCAGCCGCCAAATCGCGCCGATCACGATACCGGGGATCAAAAGCGGTAGGATAATCAGCGCGCGAAACGGGCGGCTTCTATCACCCACTGACGAACAGGCCAGCGCCAAAGCAAGACCGATCACAACCTGCGCTGTCGTCGCCACCAAAACAACAATGATCGTGTTGAATACGCCTGCTTTGAACAGAGGGTCGTCGCCGATGGCCACGTAATTATCAACGCCCACCCAGTCCATTTGCTTGGTGCCACCAAGCCATGAAACCTCATGGAAACTGACAATAAAAAGATTGATAACCGGCAGCAAAGCGAGAAACGCAAAGATCAACACCGCAGGGGTCAGGGATAGAACTTTCCCGAGGGAATTATGATGGGCCATGGGGTAACGGCTGCTCCGTGAAAAAGAAATGGAATGATATATTGCAAGGTTTTCCTCGCATCAGGTGACACACCACTGAATGGGTAAAAGAGTATCGACCATCTTAGTCGAACGAGAGGGGCGCAGCACGGTGCACCGCGCCCCTCAAGCAGTGATGAAACGTTATTTCAGATCAGGAAGGCGTCCCGTTTCATACCCTGCATCTGCGAGGATTTTCTCTAGATCAGCAGCCATAGAATTGAGGGCCTCCACGACTGAAATTTCGCCTGCTACGGCGCGGTTCAAGCCAAGTTCCATAACAGCGGCCAGTTCGGCGCCCTCCGGAATGGTCCACATGCCTTTAGCCAAAGGAGACGCCACACGCATCGCTTGCATGTAACGGTTCTCTGGAAGCTCTGCGAAGTCAGATTCATAAGCTGCAGCGGACACAGGTGCGCCACCAAGCTCAGCGTAATGAACTTGGGTCTCGGGCTGCTGGAACCAATCAAGAAAGGCCAATGCCGCCTCTTTGTTGGCGTCTGGAATGTTTTTCGGAATGCCCCCTAGCCAGTGACCAAGTGCTGGAGTGGATGGATTTCCGGCCTCAGATGGCAATGTCGCATAGCCGATTTTACCAACGACAGCTGATTTATTTGGATCATCCATTTGCGCCCAAGCCGCAGCCGGAAGAACCGTATGCGCAAGTTTGCCTGTCACCAAAAGCTGGATCAAATCGCCCTGCGTCAAGTTCGCTGAGTTCTCGGGGCCTAATTCTGTGGCCAAATCAACATAGGTCTGAAGCGCCGCGCGGCCCTCTTCGCTGTTGATCGTTACAAAATAATCGCCGCCATCGGAATCGCGGAAGTAAGACCCGCCAAACCCTTGGATATAGGGGAAGAAATCCCAAGTGATCGATACAGTCGCCCGACCAGCGCGCTGCGCAATGCCATACATTTTGTCGGTTTTCAAAGCGCGTGCATGTGCGGCAAGCTCTTCAAAGGTTGTTGGGGCTGACCAACCGTTTTTCTCGTACAGATCAGCGCGATAGAACAGCAGCGTTATGTTCGGGTTCACTGGCACAGTCAGCAAATCGCCGGCGTCCTTGCCGATGGATTTTGTCTCGGCGTTGAACCAAGGCGTGCCGCCATATTCATAGACTTGCGCATCAAGATCGAACTCAGGATCGATGTTTTTCAATGGTTCCAAGAAACCACCGTGGTACATTTCCGGGTAAAAAATACCGTTGATGATCAACAGATCATATTCGCTTTCACTCGAGCGCACGGCGTTGCGTTGTTTTTCAAGGCTGCCCGCATAAGGGTTCACATCAAGAGTGACCTCATTTCCGGTTTCCTCTTTATAAAGATCAGCGACAGCCGCAAAGCCTTCAAGCCATGGCGATTGGTTGATCACCACATTGACAGGCACTTGCGTCTCGGCCGTCAGTGCAGTTGCACCCAGCAGCGACACCAGCATCGCAGCGCCGCCGATTTTTGAAAGAGACCTAAAAGTCCCTTGTTTGAATTGAATCATCACACGTCCTCCTCCACGGGTAATTTCGTAAAGGGTCACATGTCCCACCCCACAAAACAATCTTCTTTTCTTTTGACTAATGAAACTTTTGGGAATACCTAAAAAGGACACGAAATGAGGATATAATGGCAAACCCCCGTCAATACGCACATTTCATTGCTGTCTTGGAACAAGGCACCTTACTGGGGGCTGCGCAAATGGTGAATCTTAGCCAGCCTGCGCTGTCAAAAAGCATATTAACCTTAGAGGATGAGTACGGCGTTAAACTGTTTGATCGTCACCCCAGAGGGTTGATGCCCACGGTTTACGGCCAAGCTCTGGAACATCACGCACGGCGTATTTTGTTCGATATTGACCAATCCAAACATGATTTGACCGCGCTTGAAGCAGGCTCCAGTGGGCGGGTGCGCATCGGTGTGGGTCAAGCGCTTATCAAGTTTGTTGAGGATGCTTTGGTCGAGCTGGAAACCGATTTTCCCGACGCCAACCACACTGTGATCACCAGCTATGCCGAAGGCCTGCGGCTGGCATTGCAAGAAAACCGCGTCGATGTTGTTTTGGGCATGGTCAATCGCTTGGTCGAGGACGAAGAATTTGTCACCACGATTGTCGCGAATGATCACATCGTGGGCTTATGCCACCAGTCCCATCCTCTGGCGGGGCAAGAGGTGTCACTGGAACAGTTACGTGGTCAAGACTGGGTCGTCCCTGAACGCGGTGAGGTTGTGCGATCCGCGCTTGAGGCCTTTTATTTGCTCAACCGTGAACCCCTGCCTCGTTTTAAAGTCGTGACGAATATCCCCGATGTAGTGGGACGTTTTGTGCGCGATTTCAATCTGCTAAGCCTGTCCCCCTCGGGTAGTTTTTATGAATTTCAAAACTTTGGCGTTGCCTCGTTCGAAATCAAAAACTTTCAATTCGAGCGTCAAATCGGCCTTGTTCGACGTGCCGGCGTCGCCATTAATCCTTTGTCAGCGGCCTTTGAAAAGCTCTTACGCAAGACACTCAAAGACGCATTTGAGCATCCTGTTGCCCCGACACGGCTTCAGCCATGAGAGCCCCTGAGCGCGCCGCAAAGATTACTCAGGCTCGCCCGGACGCGTGACCTTGTCGCGCCGCAAAGGCTGCAAAATCATCCGATCAATCCACAGCTCGCGACGGGTGCGAAACAGCTCGATCCCGATCAGCATATCATCATGGCCCGCCTTGGGTTGCGCGATGTATGTTCCCAAAAGCCGATCCCACCACGGCACGTTAAAGCCGTAATTGCTGTTGGTCTCGATTGGAATGATCGAATGGTGAACGCGGTGCATGTCAGGCGTGACAATGATCAACCGCAACACAGCATCGACATGTTTCGGCAATTGAATGTTTGAGTGATTGAACAAAGCACTGGCGTTGAGCACCACTTCGAAAATCAACACCGCGATGGCAGCTGGGCCCAGTAGTAAGACCAACACCAGTTTAAACGCCATCGACAGCACGATTTCGAGCGGGTGAAAGCGCAAGCCGGTGGTGACATCAATCTCGATATCGGCATGGTGCATCCTGTGCAGCCGCCACAGCACCGGCACATGGTGAAACAGCACATGCTGCACATAAATCGCGAAATCCAACAGAACCACTGCGATCAACACTTCAAGCCAGCTTGGCAAGTCAATCACATTGAACAGCCCCCAGCCTTTGGTCTGCAATGTCAGGGCAAGCCCCACGGCGGCCAGCGGAAACAGCAATCGCACGGCAATGCTATCGATCACGATCAAAGCCAGATTGTTGGACCAGCGCAGCAAACGCGGCACTTCCACACGTCTGCGCGGAGACCAGACTTCCCAAACCGCCATGACAAGCAGCACCGTCAAAAACACAGACATGCGCGTCGCGGGCTCGTGGCTTAACAAAAACTCTGTCATGTGAACTGCCTCAATTGGTTTTGATCTCTTCGCCCTAATCTATGCCCTGATGTGTCACAACGATAGACCACAGTGCCTTGACCACGCCTTCGTGAACACAAGGCCTACGGCAGGCCTCATAAAAAACGCCGCGCAAGAACATGCGCGGCGCCTCATTCTGAGCGACCAAAGCGTCGTGTTGTATGCCTATTTCTTTTTCATCGCATCAAGCAATGCTGCGCCAAAGGCCCCCGTGCTGGCTGCGGGCGCGTTGGTTTTGGGCCTTGGACTTGCCGATGTTTTGCCCTGATACCCGCGCGCATTCCCTTTGGTTTGCCCATTAGAAGGCCCACCACGTCCCTGTCCAGCACTCGATTTTGCGCCGCCGGAATTGCCGCCATCCTGCGCGCCTCCGCCGTCTTTGCGCATGGTCAAGGCGATGCGTTTGCGCGGTGCGTCCACTTCGGTCACCCGCACTTTCACCACATCGCCCGCCTTGACCACCTCATGCGGGTCTTTAACAAACCTATCCGCCAACTGACTGATATGCACCAATCCGTCTTGGTGAACGCCAACGTCAACGAAAGCCCCAAAGGCCGCGACATTCGTCACTGTGCCTTCTAACAACATACCAGGTTTCAGGTCTTTGATCTCGTTCACACCATCGGCGAAAGTCGCCGTGACAAAACTTGGACGCGGGTCACGACCCGGTTTTTCCAGCTCGCCCAAAATATCGCGCACCGTTGGCAGGCCAAATTTATCGTCCACGAAATCTTCGGCGCGCAGACCTTTGAGCGCCTCTGGCTGGCCCATGATGGCACGAATATCACGACCGCAAGCCGACACGATTTTGCGCGCCACGCCATAGGCCTCGGGGTGAACAGATGAGGCATCAAGCGGCTCGGTGCCGCCAGTGACGCGCAAGAACCCAGCGGCTTGCTCAAACGCTTTTGGGCCAAGCCCTGCGACTTTCAACAAGGCTTTGCGCGAGGCAAAGGCCCCATTGGCATCGCGGTGATCCACAATGTTTTGCGCAATCGATGGGCCGAGGCCAGCCACATGTGACAAGAGCGCGGATGAGGCCATGTTCAAATCAACGCCAACGCCGTTCACCGCATCCTCGACCACGGCCTCTAAGGCCTGCGCAAGTTTGCGTTGATCTACGTCATGTTGATATTGCCCGACCCCAATCGCCTCGGGCGATATTTTCACCAGCTCCGCCAAAGGGTCTTGCAAACGCCGCGCGATAGAAACCGCCCCACGCAAAGACACGTCCAAATCAGGGAATTCTTTTGCGGCCAGTTCCGAGGCTGAATAAACAGATGCACCAGCCTCAGAGACGATCACCTTGGTCGGCGCTTTCACACCCCGCGGCAGGTTTTTAAGCGTATCCGCCACCAAGCGATCTGTTTCACGACTGCCCGTGCCATTGCCGATGGCGATCAGATCCACATCATGCGCTTGCACCAATCGTAAGATCGCTGCCTCGGACCCGCGCAGATCGTTTTTGGGCTGGAACGGATAAATAGTCTCTGTCGCCAAAACCTTGCCTGTGGCATCGACGACGGCAATTTTGCACCCTGTGCGAATGCCCGGATCAAGCCCCAAGGTGGCACGGGGACCAGCAGGCGCAGCCAAAAGCAAGTCTTTCAAATTGCGGGCAAACACATCGATGGCGTCTTGGTGGGCACGACGCATCAAATCGCCCAAAAGTTCTGTGTACATGGTCATACCAAGCTTTAAACGCCACGTCCAAGAGGCCACTGTGCGCAGCCATGCGTCGCCTTTACCACTGCCAGTGATGCCAATTTCCGCCTCGATCATCGCGATGACACGCGGTAGGCCCTCGTCCACATCAGGAGCGATATCGACGGTCAAAATGTCTTCTTTTGAGGCTCGTAAAATTGCCAGAGCGCGGTGTGACGCGATCTGGGACCACTTTTCTTTGTGATCGAAGTAATCCGAAAACTTAGCTCCTTTGTCTTGCATTCCATCTTTGACATGCGCAGATATCACCGCCTCGCGGCGCATGAAATCACGCAAGCGTCCGATCAAACCAGCGCGCTCTGACAGCTCTTCGGTGCAGATGTCGCGCGCGCCGTTCAGCGCGTCT
This sequence comes from Pacificibacter marinus, assembly GCF_018860665.1. Lineage (GTDB taxonomy): Bacteria > Pseudomonadota > Alphaproteobacteria > Rhodobacterales > Rhodobacteraceae > Celeribacter > Celeribacter marinus_A. The sequence continues at coordinate 272,277 of NZ_JAHKPK010000055.1, read as the reverse complement.
TTTGTGGTTTCGACTGCCTCAGTCAAATATGCTGCGGCCAAGACCTCTGGATCAGCATTACGATCCGCCAAAATCGCACGCAGCAAAGGCTCTAACCCGTTTTCACGCGCAATCATCGCACGGGTGCGGCGTTTGGGTTTGAACGGCAGATAGATGTCCTCAAGTGCTGCTTTGGTGTCGGCATTGGCAATGGATTTAGACAGTTCTGGCGTTAGCTTACCTTGCTCATCAATCGAAGACACAATAGCGCTGCGGCGCTTTTCCAACTCGCGCAGGTACGTCAGACGTTCTGCCAAATTGCGCAATTGCGTGTCGTCCAAGCCCCCCGTGACCTCTTTTCGATACCGCGCGATGAACGGCACCGTTGCACCGCCGTCAAGCAATTCAGCAGCAGAGGCCACCTGCGTGGCGGCTGCCCCGATTTCAGTTGCGATGATACGGGCGATACGCTGCGCTGTTTGGTCCAAACCTAGTCTCCTCATGACGCTGGATCATTGTGATAACGGGCTGACACCAGCGGGCCAAGCAGAATTTTCGAGCTATCCACAGGCAATTCTGCGTGGCGGAAATACTGCGCTTGCTGGCAATGCAGATCGTACCTGCTTAACCTCTTTGCCCTATATGATAAATTCTGCCAAACTATGCCCTAACGGCGACAGATAGATCGCGTCAGCTGGCATCAGCGACAAGAGGATACAAGGCAGTGACCGAGATCACGAACAATACAATGATACTTGCAGTGGACCTTGATGGAACATTACTCAATTCTGATATGCTGCTGGAAACCTTTTGGAATGCGGCATCTAAAGACTGGGGCTCTGCCATCGGCGCGGTTCGATCTTTGAGTAAGGGCAAAGCCGCGCTAAAAGCGGAATTGACGGAGGCCAGTGACGTCGACGTGACCACCCTGCCCTATAATTCGGACGTTTTGGATTATATTGCGTCTTGGAAAGCCGACGGCGGCAAAGTTGCTTTGGTCACAGCCACGAATCAAAGTCTTGCGGATCAGATTGCGCGTCATTTGGGGGTGTTTGATGCGGTGCATGGATCAAGCGACACCACCAACCTAAAAGGGCCGAACAAGGCATCGTTTTTGGTCGAGACCTATGGCGCTGATGGCTTTGCCTATATGGGCGACACCGACGCGGATCTACCGGTTTGGCAAGCTGCAACCAAGATCGTGACCGTGAATGCCCCCAAAGCCTTGCGCATCAAAGCCGAGGCTTTGGACAAAGATATCACCCATTTGGGCCAAGACGCGCCCGACATCAAACCCTATATCAAAGCCCTACGCCCGCATCAGTGGGTGAAAAATGTGCTTGTGTTCGTACCAATTTTTTTGGCGCATCAATTGGATATGGTGACGCTTTTTTGGGGGGTCATAGCCTTTATCGCCTTCAGCCTGACGGCCTCTTCCGTTTATGTGATCAATGACTTACTAGATCTGGCCGCTGATCGCGCACATCCGCGCAAATGCAAACGCCCTTTCGCGGCAGGCACGGTTCCTATCCGCCATGGCACAGGCATGGCCGCGGGATTACTGGCCGCTGGCGCAGTACTGTCGCTGCTGGTCGGGCCTGTGTTTTTGCTGGTTTTGGCGCTCTATTTTGCGGCCACCACAGGGTATTCATTCTATTTCAAACGCCGCATGGTGATCGATATCTGTGTTTTATCAGGACTTTACACGATGCGTATCATAGCAGGCGGTGTCGCCGCCGGGGTGGTCATTTCAGTGTGGCTTTTGGCGTTTTCAGTGTTCTTTTTCTTTGCCTTGGCCGCGATCAAGCGCCAAGCAGAACTGGTGGATAATGCGAAAGCCGGCAAACTGGCCCCATCAGGGCGCGGATACCGCGTTGACGATTTGGCCATCGTGTCGCAAATGTCAATCGCCTCTGGCTATGTCTCAGTTATGGTTCTGGCACTCTACATCAATTCGCCATCAGTGTCGTTGTTATACACAAATCCACAGGTCCTCTGGGGCATCTGTTTGGTGCTGCTGTTCTGGATTTCATGGATCGCAATGGTCACTCATCGTGGAGAAATGCATGACGATCCCATCGTTTATGCCGTCAAAGATCGCATCAGCCGTGTCTGTGGTTTTTTGATCATCGGCTTTGTTGCGCTCGCTTCTATGGCAGTTTAATTCGGGCTGATCGTGCTGGACGACAAAATTACGATGACACATCTGCAAAAAGGTATGACATCTTGCTTGACGCCCCATCGCCTTTGAAATAATCACACAGGAACAGAGCGGGCGTTGTGTAATGGTAAGACCTCAGCCTTCCAAGCTGATGACACGGGTTCGATTCCCGTCGCCCGCTCCAAGTACTCCCTGACATTCTATTTTTACAGACCTTTCGCGGGATCACTGCCTTTGACGATTGCTACAGGCTAACGCGAGAACTGCTTGCGGGCGATGTCGATTTTGGCCTCCATCATCGACATCTCTTTCATGATTTCCATACGCCGCGTGCGGTCGCCTGTCTCGGCCAGCTCCGCTCGCATATCCGCCAGTTCACGTGCCAAAATCACAAACTCAGGCGCGCCGCCGTGGTCACGTACCACGCGCGAAAACAGAATATTCTCAGGGTCATCACAGGGCGCAAGCGGCTTGCCCATGCCCTCAAGATTGTCAAAGGCACCATCGGCTTGAGCGGCGGCGATTTTGGCTTCAATCAGGTCTTCGAGAGGGTGTTTCATTGTCTTTGTCCATACAAAAAGCCCCCACAGTGTAGCGGGGGCTTTGTTTGGTTTCTAGACGCAAATCAGGTGCGTTTATTTCACAGTGATACGACCATCAGTGTAGGGCGTGAATGGTGCTTTTTCAGCAAGGTATTCGGCCAAGACATCCGCAAGATCAGGTCCGAAATCGTAAGCATTGCTTGCATCTTCAAACATCGCATAGCCGTCACCGCCATTGCGCACATAGTTGTTGGTCACGGCACCGTAGGTTTTTGTCAAATCAATCGGCACACCGCCGACCATAACGTCGGAAATCCGAGCGCCCACTTCTGCGGCGGGATCAACGGTGAATGTCATACCAGCGACCTGTGGGAAACGCCCTGCGCCTTCGTCCATTTTGGACACACCATTTTCAAGTGCTGCAACCATCGCCTCGCCGGACACATGGAATGTAGACAAGGTGTTCTGGAACGGAAGAACCGTAAGCACATCCCCCATAGACACATCCCCAGCAGGAATGGACGCACGCAAACCGCCACCATTTTGGATCGCAATTTCAATGCCTTGTCCTTTAACCCGCTCAAGCATGGCATCTGCTACAAGCGAGCCCATCGCACATTCTACAGCACGGCACACATCACGACTGCCGTCGATGATATCAGTTGAAGATGACACGATTTTCGCTTTTAGGCCCTCGATCGGTCCAGCAAGCTCTGCCACGCGAGCTTTGATTTCAGCATCTTCTGCGACGGAAGCATCCAAAAGAATTGTATCGCCGGTTGCTGAGATAACCTTGCCAGCGTCATCAAAGGTCAACACCAGATGACCAACATATTTAGAGAAGGCATAGGCTTGCACCACAGGCACATCGCCGATCATCTCAGGGTATGGATAGGCCGCATTTTCGTCGGTGTTTGAGAACAATGTATGTGAGTGACCACTGACCACAGCATCAAGACCAGTGACCGCAGCTGCGATTTCGAAGTCTTTCTTAGCGCCAACGTGATTCAAAGCGATGATTTTGGTCACACCAGCTTCGGTCAGCGCGTCTACATCATGTTGCAGGCTTTCAATCTCGTCAGAGAAAATCACTGCATCAGAGGGGCTAGATGTTTCAGGCGTATCTGACGCAAGGGCAGACACCAAACCGATTTTTTCGCCACCCACCTCAAGAACCAGATGGTTAGACAGCTTTCCAGCCAAAAGGTTGGAGGAGGACACATCCAAGTTGCCCGAAATCACTGGGAAGGATACACCCTCGATCAATTTCAACAGACCCGCATCGCCATCATCGAATTCGTGGTTGCCGACCGCCATAGCGTCGAAACCGATTTTATTCATGAACTCGATTTCAACATCGCCCTTATAGGTCGCGTACATCAACGAGCCTTGGTATTGATCACCAGAATCGACAACAATGACATTTTCGCCAGCGAGCTGTTCGCGCAATTCAGCGATCTTTGTGGCGACACGTGCGACACCGCCAAAACAATTGCCTTCGACGTTATCTTCTTCACTACAGGTGTTGTCATATTTGCTGATGGGCTCGATACGGCTGTGCAAATCATTGATATGGATCACATTCAGCGTAAAATCCGCATAGGCGGCACTGGTGGACAACGCGATGGTCGCAGATGTTGTGAGGATTTTTTTGAGCATAAAACTGCCCCCCTAGTTGTTTGATTCCTTAACCTGCGGCATCTCTGACCGTTGAGTCAAAGATTCCGTTGCGCAAAGCTGTGCCACAGCCAAGCAACGCCTATATGACAGGCAGGTTTTTATGGTTTCACAACGCCATAAGCCAAAACCCGAGCAAGATCAGTCCCTTTAACATCCAAACGATTGGTCAAAAGATGATGCCAGGCCGTTGCAATAATTGTGTCCGCAGTCAGCCTGCAGTCCACTGTCTCGCTCAACTCTCCGCGCCCTTTAGCGCGCTCGAAAATGGTCATCCAATCATTGATGCGCTCACCGCGATATAGGGCCAATGCCTCAGCCACGTCCAAATCGCTTTGTGCCTCGGCGATGATCAATGCAAAAACACGCCCCGCATCACCCCGCCAAAATTCGAACACATATTCAAAAAATGCAGCTATGTCGGTTTCTATGCGCCCCGTATCTGCATGGACATGCGCCCCCTTTATACGGGCATAGATCCCAAGCAAAAGCGCCCCCCGCGTTGGCCACCACCGATAAATTGTGGCCTTCCCTGCCTTTGCCTCTCTCGCGATAGCATCCATAGATAAGCCTTTGCCCCCTTTGGTCAACAAAATCTTAAGGGCTGCATCCAAGATTGCGGCCTCTGTGTTTGGATTTTTACGAGCACCGATAGAGCGGCGCTGCTGCGTTTCACTTTTTCTGTGTTGATCCATTGTCCACCTTTAGCCTCGCGCTCGCTTTTCCCTTTACCTAACGAGACGAATCGTTCACATAAACGAGACGCTTCGTTCCATTAAAGGTTTCTCATGACAACGGCTCCTCGTAAACCCTCCCGCTTTCGTCTCTCTTGCTTTATTTTTGTCTTCGTCTACCCCCTCGTCACACTGGTGCTCTACACCTTAATGACCGTCACCCAAGACTGGAGCATCTGGCAACGTAACTTGATTATGGTTCCCATTATTGTCATCGCTATGGTCTATGGCATCATTCCGTTTATCCAAAGATCTCTCAGCCGCTGGCTCTAATTTTCATTGACGGTCCCGCTGCGCGCTGGCATCACGCGGTCATGTTGATTTATAAAATATTCCGCGCCGATGAATGGGCCGCATTGCAAACAGCAGGCGAAACCGCTGGCGCGCCGGTGGATTTGGCCGATGGCTTTGTGCATTTCTCGACCGCAGATCAAGCTGTCGAGACGGCAAAAAAATGGTTTGCGGGCACTCAAGGCCTTGTCCTTTTGGCCTGCAATACGGACGGCATGACAGATGATTTGAAATGGGAACCCTCACGCGGGGGGGCACTGTTTCCACATTTGTACCGCACTTTGCGCCTTGATGATGTGGTCTGGTCAAAACCTTTGCCTGTCAATGGCGACACACATATCTTTCCAAAGGAAATGCTATGAGCCTTCCAGAACAACTTGGCCTAAAAGTCCTGCGCAAAATCGATCCTGAAAAAGCACATCACTTTGCGTTGACAGCTTTGCGCGCAGGCTTGGCGCCACTACCGGGCCCTGTGACATCCTCGCGTCTTAAAACCAGCTTTGCAGGCATCGAAATGCCCAATCCGATCGGATTGGCCGCAGGATTTGACAAAAATGCCGAAGCCGTCGCACAACTGTCGCGCTCAGGCTTTGGATTTATCGAAGTGGGGGCCGCAACACCGCGCCCGCAATCTGGCAACGCGAAACCCCGTTTGTTTCGCCTGACAGAAGACCGCGCCGTGATCAATCGCTTCGGGTTCAATAATGAGGGGATGGAGGCCATCGCCAGCCGCCTTGCCCGCTGCCGTCTGTCCAACAATCACTCGGATGTTCCTGTTGGTCTCAATTTAGGGGCCAACAAAGACAGTGCAGATCGCGCCGCAGATTTCGCGCAGGTCTTGGCCCATTGTGGCAATTTCGTTGACTTCGCGACCGTCAATGTCTCGTCCCCCAACACCGAAAAACTGCGTGATTTGCAAGGCCCAGAGGCGCTGCAAGCGCTGCTCGCGGGCGTTATGGATGCGCGCAAAGGTCTTGATCACGAGGTGCCAGTGTTCCTCAAAATCGCACCTGATCTAGATACAAGCGAGATTGCAGAAATCGCCGAGGTCGCCAAAACATCCGGCATCGATGGCGTGATCGCGACCAACACCACGCTGTCGCGCGAAGGTTTGAAAAGTGCTCATAAAAGCGAGATGGGCGGACTTTCGGGCGCGCCATTGTTTGAAAAGTCCACAAAAGTGTTGGCGCAACTGTCGAATATTTTGCGTGACGATGTGCCTTTGATTGGCGTCGGCGGAGTATCGTCTGCCTTGGATGCCTATACAAAAATTTGTGCAGGCGCGTCCTTGGTCCAGCTGTATTCCGCGATGGTCTATTCAGGGCTGTCGCTCGCGCCCAAGGTTGCTCGTGGTTTGGATGACTTGTTGAAAGCCGATGGGTTTGGAAATGTGTCTGACGCTGTAGGGACAAAACGCGGTGACTGGCTGTAACGTCGCAGTGCTCAAATAACACCTAAAATGCGAAGCGCTTAACGCTCCGCATCCTGTTCCAGCGCAGGGTATTTCCACGCCAAAGTCAACCCACGCGCCAGATAACTGATCAGCAACGCCGCCCAAAGCCCATGCGCACCAAACAGTGGCGTCAGTGCATAGACGGCCCCAAGGTAGACGATCAGGCTGAGCGCGCTCATGTTACGCATATCGCGGGTGCGGGTCGCACCAATAAAAATGCCATCCAACATCCATGCGCCAATGCCAGCGACGGGCACCGCAATCATCCATGGCAGGAACCTGCGCGCCTCAACTTGCACATCGGGTGCGGTGGTCATTGTATCGATGATCGCGCCCCCGAAGACCGCAAATACGACAGTCATGACGACAGAAACTCCAAGGCCCCACATGGATGATAAGATCGCGCCTTGTCGCAGCGCGCTGCGCGATCGTGCTCCCAAGGCTTGGCCTACAATCACCTCAGCGGTAAAAGCAAACCCATCCATTGCGAATGCCGTGATCGAAATGAACTGCATCAAAATATGGTTGGCAGCCAAGGTCAAGTCGCCAAAGCCCGCGCCAAAAAAGGCAAAGCTCACCATGATGGACAAAAGCAGGATAGACCGGATCATAATGTCGGTGTTTACGCGCGCCATATTGGTCATGCGCGCCACGTCAAACACTTTGACCCACGACTTCCAATCGGGATGTTTCAACGCCGAACGACATAGGTATAGACCAAACATAGCCCCCGTGATTTCTGCAATAACGGTGGCGATGGCGACACCCTGCACCCCCCAACCAAGCCCCAAGACAAACCACAAATCCAACGCGATATTAAGTCCGTTCATCCACAGTTGCAGCATCAAAACCGAACGGCTGCGCTCTGACGCGATCAGCCAGCCGGTAAAGCCGAAAATCGCAATTGCAAAGGGTGCTGACCAAATACGAATGGCGATGTAGTCACGCGCAAGTGTTTCCACCTCGGCAGATGCAGGGGCCAATTGAAACGCGGCCCATAGGATCGGGATTTGAAAGACGATCAACATAAGGCCAGCCGAAAAGGCGATCATCAGAACCCGCGACAACAATGCAGAGACTTCGCCCGAATCCCCTGCCCCACGGGCCTGCGCCACAAGCCCCGTCGTGCCCATACGCAAAAATCCAAACAGCCAAAAGATCGACGACAATATCACCGAGCCAATGGCCACTGCGCCAATCGGCGCAGCCTCGCCCAATTGCCCGACCACGCCCGTATCGACAGCACCAAGAATCGGCACGGTTGCATTGGACAAAACAATCGGAACAGCGATGGCCAACACACGTTTATGGGTCAGCGCTCCCACGGCGGCGACGGAATGGTCAGACATGATCAGGCATCATGAAATGTCCCGTCGCCATCGCAAAGGGGCGATCAACATTGTCTTGCCAGGCTTGGACATGAACAGATGAAAACCGACGCCCTGCGCGGGTGATCTTTGCGCGGGCATAGGCATCACGCGGTAGCCCCGAGCGCAAATAATCCACTGTGATGTCAATGGTTTTTGGCAAGGTCGGTACGGATTCGACCGCACCGCCGGCCTCGACCAGTGGCCAAATGACGGACCAACTGAGCACAACCTGCGCCGTTATTTCCAGAAACGCGGCCGTGGCCCCGCCATGAAGGGCCTGTAGCGCAGGATTACCAACAAGATCGGCGCGAAACGGCAAAACCGTGGTCAGCTCATCACCATGTCGTTCGAATTCAACCCCAAGATAGGCCGCATAGGGCACACGCGCTTTGAGCGCCTCAAGCGCAGAATTGCGTCGGGTTTTGATGACCTGTACGGGTTCTGGCGTGGCGCGGGTCATGTTGCACGCTCCACTGCAAAAGTGCCTGTAGCCGTCGCCACGGGGGTCTTGGACGTTCCATCATGCGCAGTTGCGCGTACAAAGGCGACAGAACCGGTCATATGAAAACACTCAGCAATAGCCACAATCGTGGTTTTGGGCACGGCTGCACGCATATAATCAATTCGCAGATCAATGGTGGCGGTGGCGACACCCGCGTCAGGATGCGCCATCACGGCGGCACCGCAGCAGGTGTCCATCAAAGCTGAGACCGCCCCCCCATGAATGACACCTGTTTCAAGATCGCCGATCAAGGCCTCATCGTAAGGTAAATGAATTTCGGCATCCGCAGTTCCGATGCGCGTGAGCGACAGCCCCAGTGCGTGAGCATGGGGCAATGCGGAAATAAACTGCGCGGCAATATCTGTGCGGTTTTGTATCATGTGAACCAATTCGATTTTTTTTGATATCTATTGATATTGTGACGCGAGCCTGCATCGCAATGACTTAGGCTGCACAGCATATATGACCTTACGTAAATCAATACTCCAGACGATACTATGACAGATGCATAGAGTGCGCGGCAGTCATGGTATGTTTCGGTCAAAAATTGCCGAACCACATTGCATGAAGGATCAGGAAGGTTTAGATTTAGGGTAAGGAGAATTCGAGTATGCCAAACGCGCGCCTCACATTCAAAGAGATGTGTTCACAGTTTGATGTGACGCCACGCACTTTGCGTTATTACGAATACATCGAATTGCTATCGCCCGAAAAAGAGGGCCGCACCCGATTTTACACATCGCGCGAATTGGCTCGGATGAAGTTGATTTTACGCGGGCGAAAATATGGGTTTTCACTGGAAGAAATACGCCAGTGGCTTTTGATCTACAACGAAGAAGGCACGGCCGCGCAATCTGACGCCTTTGTCGCATTGGCGGATCGCCAGCTGACTGAATTGCAACGTCAACACTCTGAAATCGAAACTGCGATATCAGAGCTTGGTCAATTGCGCCAAGATATGATCAACAAGCGCTAAACAACGCTGGGCAGTTTATTCTTGGCTGGCAGATATCCAACGCTCACCTGAAACGACGCAACGTCGTTGCCAATTGAACAGCCGTTTTAACCCTTTTCAGCCTCGCAGTTGCGGCCAAATTTTGCGTTATAATTGTAGCAAGTCTGATGTCAGCCAAATCGCTTTGATCGTCAGATATTCAATAAAACAGGTCAAATTGAGCATTTATCTCAAACCGCTTTTGGAACTTAGCGGGGAATAATATTTCGCGTGCCCTGCGCGGAATGAGTCGAATGTTTTACCATTCGGGAAGTGACGCCACGTTACGTTTACATCCGTGACGACGAAGCTTGTAGTGTTGAGCAAGAGAACTACTTCGCTTCAAACCACAGCACAGACTTAACCAAGTCACTGCACATGAACTGGAGCGATATGACAATGACAAACGAGGTGATGACCATACGCCAGATGTGCGATGCATATGATGTGACGCCGCGCACCTTGCGATTTTATGAAGCAAAAGAACTTTTGTTCCCAATCCGAGAAGGCCAAAGACGCCTGTTCACAAGCAGAGATCGAGCACGTTTAAAGTTAATCTTACGCGGGAAACGTTTTGGGTTCGCCCTAGAACAAATTCGTCAACTTCTAGAGCTATACAGTGAAGAAGACGCCGGGCAGAGACAACTTATAGGCACGCTTAGCGCCTATAAAACGCGCAAGACCGAACTTGAACATCAAGTCGAGGACCTACAACAGGTTCTGGCCGAGTTGGATGAACAAATGGCTTGGATGCAAAACACGCTCGACAACACACGTATACGGGAAGAGGCAGAATAGGCTCTCCCGCCGCAATATCAGGGAGGCCGATATGCCCAACTACACAGCTCCGACCAAAGACATTCAATATGTCTTGCATGAAGTACTGGATATCTCAGGCGCGAATACGCCGGGATATAGCGATTTGGATGCAGAATTCACCGAAGCAATTTTGGACGCCGCAGGCGCTTTGGCCTCAGATGTGCTCGCGCCCTTAAATCGTGTCGGCGATACAGAAGGCTGCAAATTAGAAAACGGCGTCGTGACCACCCCAACGGGGTTTAAAGACGCATTCGCGCAAATCAAAGACGGCGGATGGCCGGGCTTGGACATGCCCGAAGACTTTGGCGGCCAAGGCCTACCCTATGTGATGGGTACAGCTGTGGGCGAATTGTTTTCAGCCGCGAACCAAGCCTTCACCATGTATCACGGCCTCACCCATGGTGCGGCCTCGGCGATCTTAGTGCATGGCACGGATGACCAAAAAGCGACCTATCTGCCCAAAATGGTATCCTGTGAATGGACCGGCACGATGAATCTGACCGAACCCCATTGCGGGACCGATTTGGGCCTGATGCGCACCAAAGCCGAGCCACAAGACGACGGGTCTTATAAGCTGTCGGGTCAAAAGATTTTCATCTCGTCGGGCGATCACGACATGTCGAGCAACGTCATTCACCTTGTGCTGGCCAAGGTCCCCGGTGGCCCTGAGGGCATCAAAGGCGTGTCGCTGTTCATCGTACCAAAATTCAACATCAACACGGACGGCAGCCTTGGCGATCACAACGGCGTCTCTGTGGGGTCGCTGGAAGAAAAAATGGGCATCCACGGCAATTCGACCTGTGTGATGAATTACGACGGTGCGACAGGGTATCTTTTGGGGGATATGAACAAAGGCATGCGTGCCATGTTCACCATGATGAACGAAGCGCGGATTGGCGTGGCGATGCAAGGGCTGGCCCAAGCTGAGGCCGCCTATCAAAACGCTGTCCTCTACGCCAAAGATCGCCTGCAAGGCCGTGCGGTCACAGGCGCGGAAAACCCAGATGGCCCTGCCGATCCTTTGATCGTCCACCCCGACATTCGCCGCAACCTGATGGATCAAAAATCCTTTATTGAGGGCGCGCGAGCGTTCATGCTATGGGGCGCGTCCTTGATTGATGCGGGCCACAAAGGCGGTGATGCAGACGCCGAAGGGTTGATTTCTCTGATGACCCCTGTGCTTAAAGGCTTTCTTACCGATAAAGGTTATGAGGCCACGGTGAATGCGCAGCAAGTCTTTGGCGGTCACGGCTATATCGAGGAATGGGGCATGTCCCAGTTCACCCGCGATGCGCGTATCGCGATGATCTATGAAGGGGCAAATGGCGTGCAAGCCTTGGATCTTGTGGGGCGTAAATTGGCCCAAGACGGCGGCAAACATGTGATGGCCTATTTCGATATGGTCAAAACGTTCTGCAAATCGGCCGATGCGCTTGAGATGCAAGAATTCACCACACCGCTCAAAGCCGCCTCAAAAGATCTGCAAGCTGCGGGTATGTACTTTATGCAAAACGGCATGAAAAACCCCAACGCGGCACTCTCTGGATCATATGATTTCATGCATCTGTTCGGCTATGTCTCGCTGGGTCTGATGTGGGGCCGCATGGCGCAAGCCTCATTGAAAGCCTTGGCAAACGGCACTGACGATCCTGAGTTCCATAAGAACAAACTGATCACAGCGCGCTATTACATGGCCCGCCAATTGCCGATGACGACAACACTGTTGAAACGCATTGAAAGTGGTGCCGATCCAGTCATGGCATTGTCTGCCGAAGCATTCTAAGCTGGCGCAACCCTGCGCAATTGGCCCTTTGCCCCATTGCGGGCGAAGGGCTTTTTTGTGCGCCCCTTTTTTGCAACCATTTGCACAAATGACGGAGCGTAACCATGCCCAAACGATTTAGAATGACGCGGCGTTTTTCTGTTTCAATGACCGAAGATGGCTATCGTCGTCTCAAATCATTCTCGCGGGAGGCGGGGTTGAATGAGGGTGAGGCTCTGTCTTTCCTCTTTGAAAACTTCTCTTCCGTGACGCATCAGGAAAAGCTTGAACACCGCCTGCGACTGTTCAATTCGGATTTGGAGGACCGGAAAAAATGAGACACGCCGCGCCCCATATCGTCCCCCATTCTCATGTCAACTCGGCCCTCAATTTCTTGGTCTCGCCCCTCACATCTTGCCGGATCATCCCTATGTATATCCAAACGGAGGGCACATCATGACAGCTCAACTTTATTGCTTTGGCGAAAGCGGCAACGCTTATAAAGCGGCGCTCACACTCACCTTATGCGGCATAGACTGGGAACCGGTCTATGTAGACTTCTTCAACGGCGGCGCACGCACGCCAGACTATCTTGCAATGAATGTGATGGGCGAAGTTCCCTATTTCATCGATGGTGACGTCAAACTGAGCCAATCTGGCGTGATCCAACATTACGCGGTCGAAACATCCGGCAAATTGGGCGGCAAAACACCTGCGGACGCGCGCGAAGTTATGCGCTGGGTGCTGTGGGACAATCAAAAGATGTCCGGCACAGCCGGGGGATTGCGGTTTTTGACCAACTTCCTCGCGCCCGAGAAACGCTCTTCCGATGTCATCGCCTTTACCACGGGCCGCGTTATGGCCGCCCTCAAGGTGCTAAACACAGCGTTAGAGGGGCGCGATTGGTTGGTCGGCGACGATGTGACCATCGCCGATATCGCTTGCTGTGGTTACCTGTTTTACCCTGAACCCTTTGGGTTCGAACGGACCGATTGGGCCAATATTGACCGATGGTTGGGAAATATCGAACGTCTTCCCAACTGGAAACATCCCTACGACATGATGCCCGGATCCCCTGCGGATCGGGCCTGAGGAGGAACTCATGACTGAGGCATATATTTACGATGCGGTGCGCAGCCCCCGTGGCAAAGGCCGCAAAGACGGTAGCCTGCACGAGGTCACCGCAGCGCGCCTATCCGCGCAGATGCTCAACGCCATCAAGACCCGCAGCGGGCTGACGGGCCACGCCGTTGAAGACGTGATTTGGGGCAATGTGACCCAAGTTGGTGAACAGGGCGGCTGTTTGGCGCGCACAGCCGTGCTGGCCTCAGACCTTGACCAACGCATCCCTGGGCTTGCGATCAATCGCTTTTGTGCCTCAGGTATGGAAGCGGTCAATCTGGCCGCGAACCAAATCAAAGGCGGCGCGGGCATGGCCTATATCGCGGGCGGTGTCGAGATGATGGGCCGTGTGCCCATGGGCTCTGACGGGGCTGCGATTGCGGTAGATCCAAGCATTGCGATGGACACTTATTTTGTTCCCCAAGGGATTTCTGCCGATATCATCGCCACCGAATTTGGTTTTACCCGCGATGATGCCGATGCTTTGGCTGTCGAGTCGCAAAAGCGAGCGGAAATGGCTTGGGCCGAGGGCCGATTTAAAGATTCTATTGTTCCAATATTAGACCAAAACGGCCTGACCATTTTGGATCAAGATGAATACATGCGCCCTGGCACCGATGTTGAGGCCCTCGCCAAACTAAAACCTGCATTCAAAGATATGGGCGAAGTGATGCCCGGTTTTGATAAAGTCGCCTTGATGAAATACCCGCATTTGGAAGCGATCAATCACATCCACCATGCGGGCAATTCATCGGGCATCGTTGATGGTTCGGCTGCTGTGTTGATCGGCAACAAAGAGTTCGGTGAAAAATTCGGTCTCAAACCCCGCGCACGTATTCGTGCCACTGCTAAAATCGGCACCGACCCCACCATCATGCTGACCGGCCCCGTACCCGCGACGCAGAAAATCCTTGCTGACAACGGCATGACCATCTCTGACATCGACCTATTTGAAGTGAACGAGGCTTTTGCCTCTGTCGTCTTGCGCTTTATGCAGGCCTTTGATGTCGACAGTTCCAAGGTCAATGTCAACGGCGGATCGATCGCTATGGGACACCCGCTTGGGGCCACTGGCGCGATGATCATCGGCACGCTTTTGGACGAGCTGGAACGCACTGGCAAAGGTGTGGGCTTGGCGACACTGTGCATCGCCTCTGGCATGGGTGCTGCAACCATCATTGAACGGATGTAACAGATGACAGATTTTACATATGAGATCGATACAGACGGCGTTGCCGTTATCACGTGGGACGTTGCTGCCAAAAGCATGAATGTGCTGTCACTCGAAGGCCTTGCAGATTTGGACACCCATATCGATGCGGCCCTCGCAGACGATAACGTCAAAGGCGTGGTCATCACTTCGGGCAAAGACACATTCGCGGGCGGGATGGATTTGAACATCATCGCCGCAATGAAAGACAGCGCAGGCGATAATCCAGCCAAAGGCCTATTCGAGGGCACGATGGCGATGCACGCCATCTTGCGCAAGATCGAACGCGCAGGCATGGACCCCAAGACCAACAAAGGCGGCAAACCAATTGCTGCGGCATTGACGGGCACGGCGCTTGGCATCGGATTGGAATTGCCGCTGGCCTGCCACCGCATTTTTGCGGCAGACAATCCAAAGGCCAAAATCGGCCTGCCAGAGATCAAAGTCGGCATTTTCCCCGGCGCAGGCGGCACAACGCGGATTTCACGCAAACTGGGCGCCATGGCAGCCTCGCCGATCTTGTTGCAGGGCCAAATGATGGACCCGAAAAAGGCCAAAGCCAGCGGCGTCATCGACGAGATCGTGCCTGCGGTTGACCTGTTGTCTGAAGCCAAGGCTTGGGTGTTGTCGGCCAAGGATGCTGACATATTAAAACCTTGGGACGCTAAGGGTTGGAAAATGCCCGGCGGCGCGCCTTATCACCCTGCGGGTTTCATGACCTTTGTTGGGGCATCTGCCATGGTCAACGGCCAAACGCAGGGCGTCTATCCTGCGGCCAAAGCCATGCTATCGGCCATCTATGAAGGCGCAATGGTGCCCTTTGACACAGCGCTCAAGATCGAGGCGCGGTGGTTCACCAATGTCTTGATGAACCCATCCTCAGGCGCGATGATCCGGTCATTGTTCATTAACAAAGAAGCACTGGAAAAAGGCGCCAATCGCCCAGAGGTGAGCGATCAATCTGTCAAACGCATCGGCATCATCGGTGCGGGCATGATGGGTGCGGGCATTGCCTATGTGTCTGCCAAGGCGGGAATCGATGTTGTTTTGATCGACGCCAAACAAGAAAGCGCAGATAAAGGAAAATCCTATTCCGAAGGCATTTTGGACAAAGGCATTGCGCGTAAAAAAGAAACGCCTGACAGCAAAGCAGACGTGCTTGCACGCATCAACGCCACGACCGATTACGACGCGCTCAAGGGCTGTGATTTAATTGTTGAGGCGGTGTTCGAAGATCCGTCGGTCAAGGCCGACGTGACCGCCAAGGTCGAGGCCATTGTCGGTGAGGATTGCATTTTTGCCACCAACACCTCGACTCTGCCGATTACCGAATTGGCCAAGGCCTCCAAGCGCCCTGAACAGTTCATCGGCATCCATTTTTTCAGCCCCGTGGACAAAATGTTATTGGTCGAAATCATCAAGGGCCAAAAGACTGGCGATATCGCCGTGGCCAAAGCGCTTGATTTCGTAAGACAAATTCGCAAAACGCCGATTGTGGTGAATGACGCACGGTTCTTTTACGCCAATCGCTGCATCATCCCCTACATCAACGAAGGTCTGCGCATGGCGGCCGAAGGCGTTGAATTGCCCCTGATTGAAAATGCAGCCAAGCTTTTGGGCATGCCGCTTGGGCCATTACAACTGATTGATGAGACCTCAGTGGATTTGGGGGTAAAAATCGCCAAGGCCACCAAGGCGGCCATGGGCGATGATTACCCTGATGCGGCCGTGGACGAGGTCCTGTTTTGGATGGCAGATCAAGCGCGTTTGGGCCGCAAATCGAAGGCAGGCTTTTACGACTACGACGATCGCGGCAAACGCGGCGCGCTATGGACGGGCTTCACCGACGAGTTCCCAACGGCAGAAAGCCAGCCCGAACTGGACGAAGTGCAGCACCGATTGATCATGGCGCAGGTTCTTGAGGCTGTGCGCGCTTTGGAAGCGGGCGTTTTGACGGATATTCGCGAAGGCGATGTTGGCGCGATTTTGGGTTGGGGCTTTATGCCGTGGTCTGGTGGCCCGTTCAGCTGGCTGGACATCATCGGCGCCGCCCAAGCCGTGGATATGTGTGACAAACTGACGGCAACCCATGGCGCGCGGTTTGAAACACCTGCCTTGCTGCGCGATATCGCTGGCGCGAATGAGACGTTTTACGAGCGTTTTGGCGCAGGCGTGGACAGCAAAGCGACCTAAATCGCACATAGCTTCGACACATAAAATGCGCCCAGAACGGTTTCATGTTCTGGGCGCATTTTTGATGGAATTGGTGATAAACTCTATAGAATTATACGACCTGACGAGGGGCAGTTTTTTCAGCAGTCACCATCCAAACTGCGTCTTGGTCGACTTGTGCAATCATCGCGGCGACGAAACCTGCAGCTTGCGTCATCGACAGAACATCGTAACCAGGGGCCGCGCTCTTATTGGTCAAATCCGCGACAAGATCGCCCTCGGCTGGCAGGCAATGGAACAAGGCGCCCACATTGGCGAAAACAATCTGTTCGCTGTCAAAATGGATCGAGATAACGTCGATTGCGCCGCGCGGTTTAATGCGCTCGATACCTTTGTAGCCAATCAAAGCGCAGGCAGGCACAAGCGTGAAAGGGTCGCCAAACATCGCTTCGCCCAGATCACTTTCGACCATGACAGATTGCTCTGGCATCAATGTCATCTCATCGTGGTTGCCAAGCGCGCCCTTTGGAATAAACAATGGCCATTGCTGCACTGCCTGTCCCAGCTGATCTGCCGCAATCACTGTGCGTTTGATGCCTGTGACGCATTGCAAACCATCGTCAAAGGTCAAAACCAAATCACCCTGCTGCAGGGTTTCAACATTGCGCCATCCAAGGTCTGTAGCAACTTTGGTTCCTGCACAAAAACCGCTGGTCTGAACAGTCAAGCCAGACAGAGAACCATCCCACATGCTTGAACGACCGTTCATGTCAGCGGTGCGATCTTTGGCAAACAATTGGCCCAAACTCATCATCTCGTCGTTCCCTTAATTCATGTCCTGTCTGCTGGTTGTCAGACGCTTCATCAATGTTGTCTCTATTGATGCTGCTCAAAGGGTAACAGAAGGGCGAGAATGGGACGCAATTGGGACATAATCCCCAAAATGAACAAAGTATTAACAAATCATCGCGATTGTTTTCGAATTGGGTAAGGTTTTGTTAAGAAAATTGCTCCGCAAGACAGAGACCACATCAAACCCGTCATAGAAACCGCGATTCGATTTACGATTTTCATGATGAAAACGCTATCGGCTTACATATGACAACGCGACGACGCCCTTAGTCGCACAGACCCGTTTGCGTGAAAGCATAGCCAAACCGCGCGATGTCTGTGGCGCAGATCTCGCCGACAATTTTCCGATCCGCGTCCGTATAGTAGCCCCTAAAATCGCGGCGGCGTGGCGATGCGTTTTTACGCGCAATCGGGCTGAGACAAAATCCAAGGTGATCCCACAGCGGCGTCAGATCCTGATCAAGGGACTCAAGACGTATATAATGCCCTGCGCGCTCCACGCCCCCGCTGTCGGTCAGATAATGCGCATAAGGAAACGCCAAGGATTTTTGCGTGGCAGGATCATTCAAAAAGGTCGTGAAATCGGCAGCCTTGGCCAAGTGCACCGCCGGATGATCCCAGTTTTGCAATTGCAGCCAGTGATAATAGCTGACGATCCGGTCCCAAGGATTGCGCACCAGCGTGAAAATGAAATAGTCACCCAAGGCGCTTTGCGGCACAAGGCCTTCAATATCCGCCAGCCGCGCATGTTTGTGCAAACTGCGCTCAGACTTCAAGGCCTTCATCCGTTTACGCCGCTTCACAGCTTTGGGCGTATCGCCAAACAACAGATCATCGGCCATGGCGCGTCCTTCCAACGCCAAACTTAGCGCCGTCCCTCCGGTTTTGGGAATATGGACGAAAATGTATTTGCGGCCGTGTGAAATGATCATGCCATCAAACTAACGCGGCCGGTGACCTTCGAAAACCGCCAAATTGCCATTCGCTGCGCCAAATCACACGACCGTAGATTGTTATGACCCATGATCCACGTTAGATTGTCGCAAAGAAACAATAAATGAGCAGCCCGCGCATGACCGCGCTATCTGAATATGATCGTTTAGAAGCCACAGCGCTTTGGCGTCCTGAGGGGGAAACCCAACGGGTGGAAGTGATTGTGTCTTTGGGGAATGCCACGTTGATCATCAGTGATCCCAACGACAAAACCCTATCGCATTGGTCTTTGCCCGCCATTAAACGTGTAAACAGCGTGAGCGAAAGCCATGCCATTTTCTCTCCTGGCCCAGACACTGAAGAGCGTTTAGAGACCGACGACGAGGTCATGATCGCGGCTATTTTACGCATTCAGCAGGCTGTTGAGCGTGGCTCATCGCATCACGGTCGGTTGCGCGGTGTCTTATTTGGCGCGGTCTGTCTTGGTGCTTTGGGGCTCGGCGTCTTTTGGTTGCCAAGTGCCTTGGTGCGCCAAGCGGTCACCATTGTTCCCGGTGTCACCCGCACGCAGATTGGCGAAGCCTTACTCACACGTATCGAGCGACTGTCGGGGCAGCCCTGCGACACAGTGCACGGCGCACGAGCGTTGCAGGCACTCAAATCAAGATTGGTCACCAATGGCGCGGGCGACATCGTGGTTTTGCGCAGCGGCGTGCAAAGCGCGAAACATTTACCTGGTGGGATCATTTTATTGGGTCGCAGTGTGATCGAAGACCATGAAGATCCTGATGTCGTGGCAGGGTTCGTTTTGGCCGAACAGCAGCGCGCGGCTGATGTCGACCCGCTAGAACATCTGTTGCGCAGCGCAGGCCTGATGACCTCATTGCGCCTTTTGACCAGTGGTGAAATTCCAAACGAAGCCCTAGACACCTATGCCGAAGAGCTGATGCGCCAAGACCCTGCCCCCATCGACACCGAGCGTTTGATAGATCGCTTTGCCGCAGCGGAAGTCCGCACAGGGCCTTATGCCTATGCTCAAGACATCACTGGCGTCAGCACACTGCCTTTGATCGAAGCCGACGCGGTGCGGGTGCAATCTGCACGCCCTGTTTTGGCCGATGGCAATTGGGTCGCGCTTCAAAACATCTGTGGCGGCTAGATACACCGTCTTTCCAGCCCTAAAACAACAAAAGCCCCTGTGAAAACAGAGGCTTTTGTAATGTGCTGTATCGCCGATACGACGATGTTATTTACGTGCAAAAGCGTCGCTATATCCAACAGAGCGCGCTTGTCCCAAGGCTTGCAAGGTTTGCTCGGGGCTGGCGAAAGGTCCAGCCAACACCATTTTGAGTTGCTTGCCATTGCGGTTCAAGATTTGCGATGACACGGGCATCCCCATCGCTGACAAACGTGCAATAGATTTATCAGCATTCGACGGCACACCAAATGTACCAACCTGCACATACCGCAGACCTGACGCGATGGCTTGGCGCGCAACAGGCGTGCTGACAGGAGCAACAGATTTGGTTGAAACACGAAGGCCTTGATCGGGCGAAGTCACTGTGGCCGTTGGCTGAGTATAGACAACGGTACGTTGGACTGTTTTTGGTCCGGTTCCAAACAGTTGCTGCCAGAACGTGAGCCGCACGCCTGTTTCAACAGGATAGGCAGGAACGGTGTTGGTCCAAACCTGTGCCTGTTGGAAATCACCTGCCAAAGTCCGAGGTCCACGATTGGGATTCAAGCGCCCATCATCAAAGGAGCGCTGGTAACCAGTGGGCGTTTTCACGGCAACTGGCGCAGTATAAACCACCCCAAGCTCGCGCCCTCTGCGAGACACTTCAGACAAGGCCACATTCGCTTGGGCAACGCGTTGAACGTTGCGTTGAATGTAGGCCGATGGGTGTACAGCTTGTGGTCCACAGCGGACCGCAAGCTTTGACGAGGTACGCATATATTGCGCGGCGTTCCCGCTTAATCCGTTGCAATGAGATGTAAAATTAGACGTAACCGGTGTTGCGGCTGCGGTCACATATTGTGGCGCGGGCGCTTTGGGAGCCGCTTGAATTGGCAAAGGCAGAACTGCAGTTGAGACAACTGGGGCGGGCTGTGGCGCATGGATCGCAACACGCACCAAAGTGGGCTCTGTCGTGGTCAAAGTGCCGCCATCCGCTTTGCGCACTGTGATTCCAGCCGGCAAGCGTTTCAAAATATAGTCGGGGGATTGCGTCGATGTTGCAGTACAGCGCAGCGCTTGGCCTGCTGCATTTGTTCCGCAAGTCTGCCCAACGATTTCAGCATCTGCAAGCGTTGCACGTTTGACTGGGGCTGCTTTTACAGCGGCCGTTTTCACTGGGGCAGGTTTGCGCGCGACACTGGCAGCGGCGGCAGCGTGCGCAGCAGTTGTGGCTTGAGGGGCCAACCGAACCGGAGCAGCCGCAGGGAATACCGTTTTCGCAGATGCAGATGACGTGGCGACTTTTGCAGGCAGCGTTGTCGTACTGGCCACAGTCGCCAAAGGCGCTTTCACACCCGCTGGCAATACCGGATCAGGGATCACCGGCAGATTGGCTTGCGCATTGGCCAAAGACGGTTTGAACCCGCAAAGAACCTTGCGATCACGCGATACGCGCGGCACCCAAGTGACATGACCGCTATGGCCAGAGCGCACATAAGCGCAACCATCGCTGTCAACATATTGGCTTGCCTTATAGCTGGCTGGCGGAAACTCTGCCGGCTCGTCTGCATTTTGCAATGATGTGCGTGCATTCAGCCCCGTCACTCCGAGTGTCGCGGCCAATACAGCAATGGAAATAAGTCTGATCGTCTTCATTATGTGCCCCCACACAAGATATAGTGTGCAGACTAGCGTAGATCAGGATTCTTGCCTAGAGCCAAATCGCCTATTTAGTGCCAAACATGCGATCGCCCGCATCCCCTAGTCCAGGAATAATATATCCCTTGTCATTTAGACTTTCGTCCACAGAGGCCGTCACAATTGGCACGTCAGGATGTGCCGCCTTCATCGTCTCAACGCCTTCAGGGGAGGCCAAAAGACACAAGAACCGAATATTCGTGGCTCCTGCTTTTTTCAACAGATCGATCGCTGCAACAGACGAATTACCTGTCGCCAGCATTGGATCGACTGCAATCACCAAGCGATCTTCCAATGATTCCGGTACCTTGAAGTAATATTGAACGGGTTCCAATGTGTCTTCGTCACGGTACAAACCGACAAAACCAACACGCGCAGAGGGGATCAATTCAAGCACCCCGTCCAACAAGCCATTGCCCGCGCGCAAAATCGAAATCAACGCCAATTTCTTACCGGCCAAAACAGGTGCATCCATCGGCTGCATCGGGGTTTCGATCCGTTTGGTTGTCATGTCCAATTCTCGCGTGACTTCATAGGCTAAAAGTTGCGAAATCTCGCGCAAAAGCTGGCGGAATTCTGCCGTTGACGTCGCCTTGTCACGCATCAAGGTCAGTTTGTGTTGCACCAAAGGATGAGTAACGACGGTAAGGTGTTCAAGCATCATTTTGCTCCAAAGTTTTTTGTAAGGCTGCGCGGGTGGGTTTATCGCAAAAGGCCGCATCAAGGGCTGTTTGATTGAGGGCCGCAAAATCGGCAGCATCCCACCCGAAGACCTCGGACAGATCCCCAAACTCTTTGCGCATCGTGGTATGGAAAAAGGGCGGATCGTCGGTGGACACAGTCACCTTGACACCGCGCGCGCGCAGTTTTGCTATCGGATGATCCTTCAAAGATGCATAGACGCCCAGCGCCACGTTTGAGCCGGGACAGACCTCTAACACCACGTCTTTTTCCAAAATTTCGTCGATCAGCGCGTCATCCTCGATTGCCCGCACACCATGCCCGATGCGCGTCACACCCAAGTCGCGGATAGCGTCACGTACGCTGTCTGGACCGCCCCATTCGCCCGCGTGCGTCGTCAAATGAAGCCCGGCCTCTTTTGCCATATCAAAGGCATAGGCATAATCGCGCTGTGCGCCAAAGGCCTCGTCACCGCCCATGCCGAACCCCGTGATAAAACTGCCAGCCGTTTCGGCCGCGCATATCGCTGTCTTTTTCGCTTGCTCAGGTCCGAAATGGCGCACACAGGTGGGAATGCCTTTGAGGATGATCCCAGCCTCAGCTCGCATCTCATCAGCGGCCTGCTCAATCGCGGCCAGATAGTCTTTCCACGCGAACAGATCACCACCACCACAAAAATCAGGCGCCAAGAAGGTTTCCGCATAGATCACCTGATTGGCAACGCATTCCTCTAAAACGGCGCGGGTGAGCCGGTAAAAATCTTGCGGACCTTGCAACACGGTTGTCGCGGCCTCATAGACCTTGAGAAAATCCCAGAAATCCTTGTATTTATAGGCGCCGTCTTCGTCGAAAATGCCACCAATATCGAGCTTTTTCTCTTTGGCCAAACCGCGGATAAACGCAGGGGGCGCGGCCCCTTCAAGATGCAAGTGCAACTCGAGTTTTTTAAGATCTTGTACCGTCACAGAAAACTCCTTCCGGGCCCTTGTGCAGGGATACTAAGATGATCGGCAATCGAGGCCGCTACATCGACAAAATTCACATTTCCGATGGGCTTAAGGCCAACGCCTAGGCCCAACACTGGCACGCATTCACGGGTGTGATCCGTGCCAACCCATGTAGGGTCATTCCCGTGATCCGCCGTGAATATGATCAAATCACCGTCTTTAATACGCAGCAGCAACCGCGCGATTTGCGCATCGAACCATTCCAGATGACGCGCATAGCCCGACACATCGCGGCGGTGGCCAAATTTGCTATCAAACTCAACAAAATTGGCAAAGACAAACGCGCCATCAGGGGCCTCATCCATCGTGTCGTATAAATGATCGAACAAGACGTCATCTGTACCTTTGCGCAAGTCATCTATACCGCGCATGGAAAAAATATCGCCAATTTTGCCAATGGCATAAGTCTTGCGGCCCGCGTCATGCGCCCAATCCAACAACGTCGGACTGGGGGGGGCAATCGCATAGTCGTGGCGATTTTGCGTGCGCAAGAACCCTTCTGTGGCAGCCCCCACAAAAGGCCGCGCGATCACCCGTCCGATTTTCATCTCATGCAACATTGGCGCAAGATCTTGGCAAAGCTGCAACAATCGCTCAAGCCCGAAATGCTCTTCATGGGCGGCAATCTGCATAACACTGTCAGCCGAAGTATAGATAATCGGCCAACCCGTCTCGATATGCTGCGCGCCGAACTGTTCCAAAACATCTGTGCCCGACGCATGACAATTGGCCAATGTCCCGCCAGACCCACATAATTGTGCCGTCGCATCCATCACCGCGGCAGGAAAGGCCGGTGCTGCATCGGGGAAAAAATGCCACTCCCATGGCACAGGCACGCCCGCCAACTCCCAATGCCCCGATGGCGTGTCCTTGCCACGAGACACTTCGGAGGCGACACCGTAAAGCCCCTCAGGTTTAGCCGTCAAACCGGGGGCAGGATCGGTGCTGGCATGGGCCATCGCAGCCCCTAGGCCGATCATGTCCAAATGCGGTATGCGCAACGGACCAGTTCGGCCTGTTTCAGCACGTCCCTCGGCACAGGCCTGCGCAATATGCGCCAGCGTGTTGGCCCCCGTATCAGGAACATCGCCGTTGAAAAACGTATTGGCATCCGGCGCACCGCCGACGCCAACGGAATCCATCACAATCAAAAACGCACGCGTCATGCAGACACCTTTTCTAAAATCAGTTTTTGCGGATCGGGCGCGCTATCGCCGATAGAAATGGCTTTCAGCAAAGTCGCCTCAGCCGCATCCGCATCATCCAAATTACGCGCGTGAATGGTCGCGATTAACACATCACGATCCACCGGCTCGCCCAATTCGCACACATTTGACAGGCCAACCGCAGGATCAATCCGCTCTGTGCCGTTTATGCGCCCTCCGCCCAAATGAACCACGGCCATGCCAAGCGCATGCCCGTCCATCGCGCTGACAAACCCCGCATGAGGCGCCATAACATCGCGCACCACAGGGGCCGACGGCAGACGGTCGCGCCAGTGATCCACAAAATCCGCGGGCCCGCCCAGCGCCGTGACCATCTGACCAAACCGCTCGGCTGCGGATCCATCAGTTAAGGTGTCCCGCACCGCCCAGCTTGCGGCATCGATATCTTCGGACAGGCCACTCAGGACCATCAACTCCCCGCCTAAAGCGCAGGTCAAATCGCATAGGTCATTGTCAACTTCACCTGATGTCAGCGCTTTCATCACGTCCATAATCTCAAGCGCATTCCCAAGTGACGGGCAACAAGGCTGGTTCATATTCGTGATCAAAGCCGAGGTTTTGCACCCTGCCCCGTTCGCCGTTGTCACAAGGCTTTGCGCTAAGATACGTGCGTCTTCGACTGTCGTCATGAACGCACCAGAACCGCATTTCACATCCAAGACCAATGCCTCTAACCCTGCGGCCAGTTTTTTGGACAGGATCGATGCCGTGATCAAATCGATGCTTTCCACCGTGCCCGACACATCGCGTATGCCATACAAGCGCTTATCCGCAGGCGCGATCGACCCAGTGGCTGAAACAATAGCACAGCCCACTTTGGTCACCACTTCGCGAAACCTGTCTTCACTCACTTCGGTTTTCAGGCCGGGGATGGATTCCAACTTATCGAGCGTTCCGCCCGTATGTCCAAGGCCGCGCCCCGAAACCATAGGCACGTAAGCCCCCAGAGCGGCCAAAGCGGGGGCCAGCAACAAAGACACACAATCGCCGATGCCACCGGTGGAATGTTTGTCGATGGTCGGCGCAGGGTAATCCCAACGCATCACGTCACCACTGTCACGCATCGCCAAGGTCAAGGCCACGCGTTCAGGATCAGACATGCCATTGAGCAATGCGGCCATAGCAAAAGCACCGGCTTGGGCATCGGTCACGACACCGGATGCCAAACCCGCAGCAAACCAATTCAACTCAGAATCGAAAAGCCCCTGCTTGTCGCGCAGTTTTGCAATAATATCGCGTGCGTCCATCGCCATCAGGGTGCCAACTGATCTTTCGAGAAAGCCCCCGGCAACAATGCGCCAACGGTCATCTGCGCTTCGACACCGTTGAGGTTGGCCATGGTGACCACAACATCATCGTCAGCAAATTCTCTCAGCTTTTGGCGGCAGCCACCGCAGGGTTGCACAGGGACAGGCGCATCGGCAATGACGGCAACTTCTGCGATCCGCCTGTGTCCCGCTGCGATCATCGCGGCGATTGCGCCAGCCTCGGCACAGGTGCCCTCTGGATAGGCAGCGTTTTCGACATTCACGCCGACGAAAATCTCGCCCGACGTGCTGCGCAGAGCAACCCCCACTTTAAAATTGGAATAAGGTGCATAGGCTTTCTCGCGAATGTCGCGGGCGGCTGCTAACAAGGACATAAGGCCCCCTCATAAATTTGACTATTTGGTCCAGACTGCGCCGCAAGATAACAGGATGCAAGAGTCTTGACGCAAATCAAAGGCCTGATCCAACCAAATGACGCGCTGTCGCATAAAAACGGTTATCGTTTGCGCTAACATAGTCTAAATTTCTATTGAAGGGCTTGAACGAATGCCTCTCACAAGCGTAGAGGCATAATCAATGGCGTCAAATGTGGCGCGACCAAGAAAAATAGTTTAGCGCTAAACTAAAGCTTTGGAGGCACAAATGGCAGACGACTCACGCAAAGAAGCACTGCGCAAAGCAGCCCTTGATTATCACGAATTCCCGAAGCCCGGAAAATTGGAAATTCGCGCCACCAAGCCACTGGCCAACGGACGCGATCTGTCGCTGGCCTATAGCCCCGGTGTGGCCGAAGCCTGCCTTGAGATCAAAGCTGACCCAAGCACATCAAGCCGCTATACCTCGCGCGGCAACCTTGTGGCTGTTATCTCAAACGGATCTGCTGTTTTGGGTTTGGGCAATATTGGTGCCGCCGCCTCTAAACCTGTGATGGAAGGCAAAGCGGTTCTGTTCAAAAAGTTTGCCAACATCGATTGTTTCGACATCGAAGTGAATGAAAGCGACCCAGAAAAACTGGCTGACATCGTCTGTTCACTTGAACCAACATTTGGCGCGATCAATCTGGAAGACATCAAAGCGCCTGATTGCTTTATCGTCGAACAATTGTGTCGCGAACGGATGAACATTCCCGTGTTTCATGACGATCAACACGGCACAGCTATTGTTGTAGGCGCTGCCGCGACCAACGCGCTTTTGGTTCAAAACAAAAAATTCGAAGACATCAAAGTGGTGTCAACCGGTGGCGGTGCTGCTGGGATTGCCTGTTTGAACATGCTGCTGAAACTGGGCGTTAAACGCGAAAACGTTTGGCTTTGCGATATTGCAGGTCTTGTCTATGAGGGTCGCACCGAAGAGATGACTCCACAAAAAGCAGCCTATGCGCAAAAAAGCGACCTGCGCACATTGGATGATGTGGTGGAAGGCGCGGACTTGTTCCTTGGTCTGTCTGGTCCCGGTGTGTTGAAACCAGAGATGGTTTCCAAAATGGCCAAAGCGCCGATCATTTTCGCGCTGGCCAACCCGAACCCCGAAATTGATCCTGCCGATTTGGCCAAAGTCGCCCCAGACGCGATCATCGCCACAGGGCGTTCTGATTACCCTAACCAAGTCAACAACGTGCTGTGTTTCCCGTTCATTTTCCGCGGCGCATTGGATGTCGGCGCGTCCGAGATCAACGACGAAATGAAAATCGCCTGCATCGAAGGCATCGCAGCTCTTGCGCGCGCGACAACCTCCGCCGAAGCCGCAGCAGCCTACAGCGGCGAGCGTATGACCTTTGGCCCTGACTATTTGATCCCTAAGCCCTTTGATCCACGTCTTATGGGCGTCGTGGCCACCGCCGTGGCGCGCGCTGCGATGAAAAGCGGCGTCGCCACACGGCCCGTTGACGACATCGAAGCCTACAAGGCCTCGCTGGATCAATCCGTGTTCAAATCGGCTATGATCATGCGTCCTGTGTTTGCAGCCGCCTCACAAGTCGAGCGTCGCATTGCTTTTGCTGAAGGCGAGAATGAAAGCGTCCTGCGCGCCGCGAACGCCATGATTGAAGAAACCACAGACAAGCCGATCTTGATTGGCCGTCCCGATGTGATCGCGATGCGCGCGGAACGTGCTGGCCTGAAAATTCGTCCTGGAGTCGATTTTGAGATCGTGAACCCGGAAAGCGACAGCCGCTACAGACAATATTGGCAGGCCTATCACGGCTTGATGCAGCGCAAAGGTGTGACGCCGGATTTGGCCAAAGCAATCATGCGGACCAACACCACAGCCATCGGCGCGATCATGGTACAACAAGACCACGCGGACAGCTTGATCTGTGGCACCTTTGGTCAATACCTATGGCACCTCAATTACTTGACCCAAATCTTGGGCACAGAAAAATTGCATCCTGTCGGCGCGCTGTCCTTGATGATTTTGGAAGATGGGCCACTGTTTATCGCGGACACCCATGTGCACCCTGAGCCCACGCCACAGCAAATCGCCGAAACGGTCATCGCGACAGCGCGCCACATTCGCCGCTTTAGAACCGAACCGCAGATCGCGCTGTGTTCGCATTCTCAATTCGGGAATTTGGATTGCGACACAGGCCGCCGCATGCGGGCTGCGCTTGAGATTTTGGATTCGGAGCCACGCGATTTCGCCTATGAGGGTGAAATGCACACAGACTCGGCGTTGGACCCAGAATTACGCAATCGCATTTTCCCCGCATCACGCCTGACAGGGCCAGCCAATGCTTTGGTCTTCGCTAATGCAGATGCGGCGTCTGGCGTACGCAACATATTGAAAACAAAAGGTGGCGGGCTTGAAGTTGGACCGATCTTGATGGGATTGGGCAATCGCGCCCATGTGGTCACGCCATCAATTACAGCCCGTGGATTGTTGAACATGTCGGCCATCGCTGGCACACCTGTATCGGATTACGGCTAGATACAAACGCCTTCCCTTGGGATGATCCCGATGGGAAGGCGCCTCTTTTGAGGAAAAGATTCCCCCCAGCACGCGAACTGCAAAGTTTGCAAACAGGTCTGATACACAGATTTGCAGAATTTCCATAAACTTTTCACGCCTCATTTGATAACAGTGGTTACAGCGCAGTGAGCTCGTGGAACGTTTGCCTTCAAAGGAGGGCCGCAGTGACGATAGGTCACGCGGCGAGGCAGGCCTGCTACGATTGCTCGTTATCCCTGTGCGCATGAGCGAGGAGATAAGTCATGGACCACACCGGCAGTTACGCGGATGTTTACGACGCTTGGAAAGCAGATCCAGAAGCCTTTTGGATGGAGGCGGCTGACAAAATCCATTGGTTTCAAAAACCAACCAAGGCGCTGTTCGACGAAAACGCCCCCATTTATGAATGGTTCTCTGACGGGTTGACCAACACCTGCTACAACGCTGTGGATCGTCATGTTTCTGATGGTCGCGGGGAACAGGCTGCCATCATTTACGACAGCCCTGTGACAGGCACCAAACAAAAGATTTCTTACAAAGACCTGCAAGATCGCGTCGCCAGTCTGGCTGGAGCCTTGCGCGCCAAAGGCGTCGAAAAAGGCGATCGCGTGATCATTTACATGCCCATGGTTCCCGAAGCGCTGGAAGCGATGCTGGCCTGTGCCCGCTTGGGGGCTGTGCATTCCGTGGTCTTTGGCGGATTTGCCGCTAAAGAATTGGCGGTGCGCATCGATGATGCGACTCCCAAGGCGATTATTGCGGCCTCTTGCGGGATCGAACCCAACCGTGTGGTGCATTATAAACCCCTTTTAGACAGTGCAATTGATCTTGCAGAACACACACCAGATTTCACCGTCATTTTGCAGCGCGACCAAGAGGTTGCCGATCTGAACCCAATGCGCGACTTTGACTGGCACGGGTTCCAATTCGGTGTGGCCCCCGCCGACTGCGTGCCCGTTGAGGGCAATCATCCAGCCTATATTTTGTACACGTCCGGCACCACAGGTGCGCCCAAAGGCGTGATCCGTCACACAGGCGGGCAGCTTGTGGCGCTCAATTGGACGATGAAAAATATCTATAATGTGAACCCCGGTGACGTGTTTTGGGCGGCCTCTGATGTGGGCTGGGTCGTCGGGCATTCGTACATTTGCTACGGGCCTCTTATTCACGGCAACACCACCGTGGTGTTCGAGGGCAAGCCCGTCGGCACCCCCGATGCGGGCACCTTTTGGCGTGTAATCCAAGAGCATAAAGTCAAAGTGCTGTTCACAGCCCCCACAGCGTTTCGCGCCATCAAACGCGAAGACCCCACCGGTGCGTTGATTGCCGACTACGATCTCAGCAGCTTGCAAGCGCTCTTTTTGGCTGGCGAACGCGCCGATCCCGACACGATTGTCTGGGCGCAAACTTTGCTGAAAAAACCAGTGATCGACCATTGGTGGCAAACTGAAACGGGTTGGGGGATTGCTGCAAACCCGCTTGGCATCGAAGCGCTTCCCGTCAAAATTGGCTCACCGTCCGTGGCGATGCCGGGCTACGACATTCATATCTTGGACGAAGCAGGGCATGAGGTTGCGACTGGTGAACTTGGCGCGATTGCCGTGAAACTGCCCCTGCCCCCCGGCACATTCCCCAACCTTTGGAACGCAGAAGATAGATTTAAAAACAGCTACTTGTCACATTTTCCAGGCTATTATGAAACTGGGGATGCTGGCATCAAGGATGACGACGGATACCTTTACATCATGGCGCGTACAGATGATGTGATCAACGTGGCAGGGCACCGATTGTCTACGGGCGCGATGGAAGAGGTTTTGGCCTCTCACCCTGATGTGGCGGAATGTGCCGTGATCGGGGTCGCCGATGCGCTGAAAGGCCAGATGCCGCTTGGTTTTTTATGCTTGAACGCAGGCGTCTCTCGCCCCAAAGACGAGATCATATGCGAGGTCATCACAGATGTGCGCGCAAAAATTGGGCCGGTCGCGGCGTTCAAATTGGCCTGTGTTGTTGACCGCCTGCCCAAAACGCGGTCAGGGAAAATTTTGCGCGCCACCATGGCCAAAATTGCCGACAATGACGCGTTCAATATGCCGGCGACCATCGACGATCCCGAAATTTTGAATGAGATAAAGACAGCTTTGCAGGGCCTTGGTTACGCAAAAAACTAAATTTTTACCTAAGATTTCCTGTTTCTGAGCGGCCAACGGGTTAACATAAAATTAACCATAAGGTCTGCCATTACAGTGCGCCCATAGCGAGGTGCGTTTGTCGATGGTTGATCCCGCTGAATTGAGAGCACGATCAAGGGACAGTTAAAGAGGTGGAGTAATGTTATCGCAGCAACAGGCGCAGATCTTGTATTCATTGCGGCCCCGTTCCCTGCCTGAAAACCTTCACATCTACGTTTTGGCTTTGGACCAAATCTATTCAAAAATGCCCAAAGCCGCGCGCCATACCAAAGGCGGCAAGATTGAGCCTCATGCCAATGACAACACCCGAAACAGATCGTTGCATGACCGTATACGGCACAAGATCAGAGATCATTGCGCTTTTGGTCACACTGAGCCAAGATGCTTAACATATTATAAAAACAATTCATTTACTCACAGATAAGAAATAGGTTGGAATGCCGCACACTCCGATTTTAATCGTCGACGATAATGAAATTCAACTGACGCTGTTCAATTCGGCTTTGAACGATGCTGGATTTAGAACAGTCTGCGCGCGTTCAAAGGCTGAAGCAGTAGCTCTTGCGATCCAGCACAGGCCCAGCATCGCATTGGTAGATCTGGTTCTGCCAGATGGAACCGGCAATGATTTAATTGCGGCTTTGCATGAACAAAATCCAAACATCAGATCAATCGTCGTCACAGCTCACGCATCAGTTGATCGGGCGATTCAGGCTATGCGATTGGGTGTCTTTGATTTTCTTATCAAACCTGTAGACCCTCAAACCTTGTTCAACGCCGTGACCAATGCACGCTCGGATCGCAATCATTCGATCGATCCAAAGCATATGACGCAGGACGCGCCCCCTCTGGGTGGATTGATCGGCTCAAGCGATGCGATGAAAACCGTTTATGCAACGATCAGGGCTGTTGCTGGATCCGTAGCCCCCGTATTTATCACCGGTGAAAACGGAACAGGAAAGGCACAATGCGCTGAGGCGACACATGCCTTATCGACAGTTTCAGACGGGCCATTCGTTCCCGTCAATTGTAGTGCGATGGCAGACGGATACTCTGGGGTTGAAATTTTCGGCCATAGTGCAGGTGCTTTGCCAGGATATGACGTAGAGAAAGTTGGCGCTGCAGAGCAAGCTCAGGGCGGCACATTGTTTTTAGACGAAGTCTGCGAATTGGATGCATCGGCACAGGCGCAATTGCTACAATTGTTACAGACCTCAAGCGTCACGCCTCACGGTGCAAGCACGCCGCGCGATGTGAAAATTCGCATCATCTGCACCTCGTCAAAAGATCCGTTGGAACAGGTCAAATCGGGCCAATTCAGAGCCGACCTCTACTATCGCTTGAACGTCGTGCCACTTCATCTGCCACCTTTGCGCGACCGCGGGATGGATGTCATCGAAATCGCTGAAGCGATGGTGATCCGATATGCCACCAAAGAGAAACGCCCTGCCCGCTTGCTGTCTCAAGAGGTAAAGGCGCTGTTTCTAAGCTACAGTTGGCCAGGCAACATTCGCGAATTGATGAATCTGCTGTGGCATTCTGTGGTCGTCAGCAATGATCAATCCATAGACCTGCGACATATGCCCCATCAAATGCAAAACATGCACTTAATGCAGGAAGGCACCGAAGAGAAACGCCACACTCAGGTCGATCTTTTAGAGTATATCCAAGGCAAGACCTTGGCCGAGATCGAGCGCGAAATCATCGAAATCGCGATTGCACGCGCTGGCGGTTCCATTCCACTGGCCTCCAAATCCTTGGGCGTATCTCCGTCAACGATCTACAGAAAGCTGGAAACATGGGGACGCCCTGCACGCGGATCACGTAAATCCGACATCCCCTAACCTATGGTTGCAACAACCAAGACACTCTTGTTGAGACCAGCACAATCAATTCAAACGAACTGCTCTGTCAAAAGCCGTTCTTCAAGGCCATGACCCGGATCAAACAAAATACGGTGTTTGACGCTGGGCACGGACGTGATTTCGACCCAATCCACATTGCGCACAGATCGACTGTCTGCATCCGCCATCACAGGGCGCTTGCTGCGCTCGAGCACATCGAAACGCACCTTAGCGGTATTGGGCAGCAAAGCCCCACGCCAACGGCGCGGACGAAACGCCGCCAAGGCAGTGAGCGCCAAAACATCTGATCCAATGGGCAAAATCGGCCCCCGCGCCGAATAGTTATACGCCGTTGATCCAGCAGGCGTGGCCAAAAGTGCGCCATCACACACAAGTTCATCCATCCGCACCTTGCCATCAACAGAGACCCGTAGCTTGGCGGCTTGTGGACCGGCACGCAGCAAAGACACCTCGTTGATCGCCAACATGTTATGTTGCACGCCGTCACCGTCTTTAGCGACCATCGACAAGGGATGGATCACTTCTTCTTCGGCGACAGTTAGACGATCAATCAGATCATTTTCGCGAAACTCGTTCATCAAAAACCCGACGGTGCCGCAATTCATCCCGTAAACAGGCGTATCCAAATGCATCGTGCTGTGCAGGGTTTGCAACATAAACCCATCGCCGCCCAAGGCCACGATCAAATCCGCGCCTTCCGCTGGGACGCTCGAATATTGCGCTGTCAGACGCTCCAAAGCGCGTTGCGCGATTTGCGCGTCACTGGCAACGAGGGCTATTTTGACCATAGTTTAATGTCCGATCTCATCGCACCTGTAAAGGATCCTAACAGGGCACAGCCGTGGGTAACAAATCACGGCACGGAATTCACGCGTTTTTCGAAACGAGATCAACTTTATCGCAAGTCAGTGCAACGACACCTCATAAAACTTTGCGCCATTCCACATCTAACTGCGCTTTCATCATCATTATGCACACGACGAGGGTTTCCCAAGTGTAACGATTTGGCTAAACACGCGGCAACACTCCCCTGCTGCCAAGGAGCACACCATGACAACCAATGTACGTGACGCCGGTTTTTTCACTGAAAGCCTGTCTTCCCGCGACCCTGAACTGTTCGGCTCAATGCAAAAAGAGCTTAGCCGTCAGCGCAATGAAATCGAATTGATCGCGTCTGAGAACATCGTCTCTGCCGCCGTCATGGAAGCTCAAGGCTCAGTGCTCACCAACAAATACGCCGAAGGCTACCCAGGCCGTCGTTACTATGGCGGTTGCCAATATGTGGACATCGCAGAAAACCTCGCACGCGATCGCGCGAAAGAGCTGTTTGACGTTAAGTATGTGAATGTTCAGCCAAATTCCGGCTCACAGGCCAACCAAGGCGTCTTTACAGCGCTCTTGCAGCCCGGTGATACGATCCTCGGCATGTCGCTCGATGCAGGTGGTCACTTGACCCACGGCGCCAAGCCAAACCAATCTGGCAAGTGGTTCAACGCCATCCAATACGGCGTGCGCATGCAAGACCAACGCATCGATTACGACCAGATCCAAGAACTGGCCAATGAGCACAAACCAAAGCTCATCGTTGCTGGCGGCTCTGCCATCCCACGTCAGGTTGATTTCAAAAAATTCCGCGAGATCGCTGATTCTGTTGGCGCGATCCTCATGGTCGATATGGCGCACTTTGCGGGCCTCGTCGCTGGCGGTCAGCACCCGTCACCATTCCCTTATGCAGATGTTGCGACGACAACGACCCACAAAACTTTGCGCGGCCCACGTGGCGGTATGATCCTGACAAACGATGTTGAGATCGCCAAAAAGGTCAACTCCGCCATCTTCCCCGGCATCCAAGGTGGCCCTTTGATGCATGTGATCGCAGCCAAAGCGGTTGCCTTTGGTGAAGCCTTGCGCCCTGAGTTTAAAGCTTATGCCAAACAGGTGATCGTCAACGCGCAAGCACTGTCTGACCAGCTGATGAAAGGTGGCCTTGATATCGTCACTGGCGGCACAGATACTCATGTATTGTTGGTCGATCTGCGCCCCAAAGGCGTGAACGGCAAGATCACCGAGGCCGCCCTTGAGCGCGCTCACATCACCTGTAATAAAAACGGTATCCCCTTCGATCCAGAGCCACCGATGATCACCTCTGGCGTGCGTCTTGGCACCCCTGCGGGCACAACACGTGGCTTTGGCGAAGCTGAATTCCGTCTTATCGCGGATTGGATCGTCGAAGTTGTAGATGGTCTGGCGGCCAATGGCGAAGATGGCAATGCAGAGGTCGAAGCCGATGTACGTGCCAAGGTCGAAGCATTGGCAGAAAAATTCCCACTTTACCCAAACCTGTAAAGCGTTGATTTAATAATACTAAAGGGGCCTTAGGGCCTCTTTTTTTTGTGGTAAACCTGCGGGTTAACCAAAGGGCAAAACGCCCTCAAGCGCCTCAAAGCAGCCCGCGCCAAACCATAATCGCAACAATAGCCCCAAAGATCGCAAAACTGATCACAACCAAAACCGCGAGGAAATCCAAAAAACGTCCCATACGGCGTTTAAACGGATCAATGCTTTCCAAATGAACAGTGAGGCTTTTAATGGCGCGATCGACGGGTTTTCGATTGATGGTTCGTGCCAATTTCGGATGTGTTTCCAAGGCTATAGCCTCGACAATCAGCTTGCCATCCCGCCGCGCCCAACGGGGCAGCGCACGTCCTGCTTTGTGTAATTTCGCCTCAAATCCGTTTCCCGTATGAATGCCCAATCGCTCGGATATGAGCGTGGCAAGCTGTTCGGATTTTTGATGAATACTGTTTTCCATAAGTGTGTTTTAAGGGGTTTTCGCCGCGCCGCCAAGCTTGTATCACTCTGTTATGTTGAACACCGTCATAACTGGCCAAGCCACTGAAAAAACGCCTCTTTTGATCGTGCATGGCCTTTTCGGCTCTGCGCGCAACTGGGGTGTGATCGCCAAACGGATGTCCCATGATCGCCAAGTGATCGCGGTCGATATGCGCAATCACGGCACAAGTTTTCGCGCCGATTCAATGTCTTACACGGACTTGGCCGATGATCTGGCTGAGGTTCTGCATGCATATGGCGCACCAGATGGCACCCATGTTTTGGGGCATTCCATGGGCGGCAAAGCCACGATGATGTTGGCCTTGACCCATCCCGAACTGGTTAAGTCACTGATTGTCGCGGATATTTCACCGGTTGCTTATGAGCACACAAACAAGCCATTGATCGATGCGATGCAGGCCTTGGATCTGTCCAAGGTTGAAAAGCGATCCGATGCGGATGCATTGCTGGCTGCGGATGTTTTCGATGCAGGTGTGCGGGCATTTTTACTGCAAAGCCTTGTTGTTAAAGACAAAAGCTGGCTACTGAACTTGCAGGTTTTGGAAGATGAAATGCCCAAAATCGTCGGATGGCCTGATGATATCACCAGCGTTTTCGACAAAGACACGTTCTTTTTATCAGGCGCGGAAAGCTCTTATGTGTCACGCGACCATCGCGCCGCGACGAAGGATTTGTTTCCAAAGGCTAAATTTGCCTCATTACCTGACACAGGACATTGGTTGCACGCCGAAAAACCACGAGAATTTGAAGCCGCATTGACAGCTTGGTTGTCGCGCTACGACGACTAGCGTCCAAACACGCAAAGCAGGCTTAGCGCGCTGTGGTGAACATTCTTTTAAAGTTTTGACAGACTCTAAGGCGCAAGGTTGCAAAAGTTTAACGCTTTTGCCCCTGACCACTTTACATGTTTGCAAGATTTTTAAGGGGATTTTCGCTATGGAGTATATCACCGTCAAAACCACCGACTTTCGCCCACGCCTGACCGAGCTGTTGGACAAGGTGGAAACAGGCCAAGCGCAGGTGATCGTGAAACGCTATGGGCAGGCACGGGCCGCCCTGATCAGCTTTGACGATCTGTTTCGCATCTGGGAGGCGATTTCCGACGAGCTCGACGGGCCAGCAGACCCCAAAACCGGCCGCCGCGTGGGGCAAGACCATCCCGAAGTGAAAGTTGAGTTGGCGCAAGAGCAAGCCGACCGCGAGGCGTATCGGGCTTTGGGGTTGGATGAACGGTGGAACTCATTCTGGTCTTGGGTGCGGTCGTTGCATGAGCGTCGTTAAAAAACGCCATGGGGTGGCGTTTTAGACGCGAACGGGTTTGCGGCAGCAAACACGATATTCACAAAAAAAGAGGCGCAACAGCGCCCCTTTTCATAAAATTAGGATTATTCAGTGCCACTCATGATCAAAACTCCGAATCAATTCAGTCTACGTTGTCTAGGAATATAACTTCCGCGGATATAGTTTCCAAGAGGTTAAGCCAAGGTAATAAGTTTTGGGCGTTTTCTCGCGATGGCTTAATAGTCCCTCTACTATTGTTATCAGCTCCATGAGACAGGGCGTTCCGCAACCCTCGCAACCTATCAAATGTATTTCTTACAGCATTGGGCTTCCAGTTCTCAAATTCGCATTTACCAGAGATTAATCGCTTCAAAGTGAAGCCGCCATCAAAGACAAAGTCATCGCAAAAAACTTCTTTGTTCGGCTCAACAACACACCAAAGCTTTTGCAAGTCGACCTTTGCCTCAATCATAGCTTGCATTCGAGCTATCTGATCGATGTCCTTGGAGCTGTTAAATATACCTGCAAGCGCACGCGCTGACTGATCCACTTTACTAGGCAGTGCTGGATCGCTCAGAACGCGCCTAAATGCTTTTAGCGTTTCCCCATCAAAGTATCCCAATCCAGAAAACTCCACCACCCTGTAGAGCAGCAAGAACTTCATAAATGTGTCTTCTTCACTAAAAGCTTCGGTCCACAACGCAATCAAATTGTCATCGATTTTCCGAGTAACAATTTTGTCGGGAAAGTCGCCATTTGGCGATCGAGGCATAGGCTCGAATTTTGTTGGAGTAACAGCGTGAATCAATATCCGCGGCGACTTTCGGTCAAAGTAAAGCATATAGGCGTTTAGGTGCCTTACAAACTCAAGCCTTTCATCTTCTGCCAGATCAGAACAATCTAAGAAAAAGGACCGCGGCACATCCAAGAAATCTACCGCCCCAGTTTCGTTATAAAGGTTAAACGAAAAAATATTTCGGTGATTAGTATCATTTTCAGCACGAATTGGTCTGCATATTTTCGAAAATATCTTCAACTCGCTTGAGGACTCTTTGAATTCACAAACACGGTATTTATTCTTCCAGAATATCTCAAATTTACGTTCAGCTACGCTGCGTCCTACAGCTCCAAGCTTGAGCGAAGTCCACAAGACCTCAAGAGTCTGGCTCTCATTGTGAAAAATGGCTGAAAATTCGCGCGGTAAAGTAATGCTATTGAGGGTGTCGAACGCGTCTTCTGGATCACTTTCTGGGATAAATACAGCTAATGTTGTATCACCCCACGGTTCTTCAACTACGTATTTCCCTTGGTCGCAGGTGATCTTTGACCATGGATTATTATCAAAGAAGGTCGCCAGCTTCTGCTCAATTTCTGTAAGTGCCTTTGAATCAATTTTTTCCATCATTACACGCTCGCACAACTATGGGGTTTGAAAATTTACTTTTTTTTTGCCATCATTAATTCAGTCGGGTAAGCCCCGCACAAGCGGAACTTTTTAATCGATTGAACCGCGCAGCGGTTCAATCGTCCATTTTCAAGGCGTTAATAAACGCCTGCTGCGGGATCTCCACACGGCCGAATTGGCGCATCTTTTTCTTACCCTTCTTCTGCTTCTCCAGCAGCTTTTTCTTACGCGTCGCGTCGCCGCCGTAACATTTGGCGGTCACGTCTTTGCGCAGGGCTGCTAGGGTCTCGCGGGCGATGACTTTGCCGCCGATAGCTGCCTGAATAGGGATTTTGAACATGTGCCGCGGAATGAGTTCTTTGAGCTTTTCACACATGCCGCGTCCACGCGCTTCGGCGCGGTGACGGTGGACCATGGTGGACAGGGCATCGACGGGTTCATCGTTGACGAGGATGGACATTTTCACCAATTCGTCTTGTTGGTAGCCGGTCATGACATAATCGAAAGAGGCGTAACCTTTTGTTACGGATTTTAGACGATCATAGAAATCGAACACCACTTCATTCAGCGGGAGGTCATAGACAACCATAGCGCGGGTGCCTGCGTATGTCAGATCGATTTGCACACCGCGACGATCTTGGCAAAGTTTCAGCACATCGCCCAAGTATTCATCAGGCACCATGATCGTGGCCTTGATGCGCGGCTCTTCGATATGTTCCACATGGGTAAGGTCGGGCATGTCAGCGGGGTTGTGCAGCTCGATCATAGAACCGTCACGCATGTGCACATGATAGATCACCGAAGGGGCTGTGGTGATGAGATCAATGTCATATTCGCGTTCTAGACGGTCGCGGATGACCTCGAGGTGCAACAGGCCAAGAAAGCCACAGCGAAAGCCAAAGCCAAGCGCGGCAGAGGTTTCCATTTCGGAACTGAAAGACGCGTCATTCAGCGCCAGCTTTTCGATGGCATTGCGCAGGTCTTCGAATTCGGCGCTGTCCACAGGGAACAGGCCACAGAACACCACTGGCTGCGCAGGTTTAAAGCCCGGCAAGGCGGCGGCGCAGGGTTTCTTGTCATGGGTGATCGTATCGCCCACCCGAGTGTCGCGCACCTGTTTGATCGAGGCGGTAAAAATGCCGATTTCGCCAGGGCCAAGTTCGGGGATATCGACCATCTGGGGTTTGAGCACGGAAAGCTTATCGACGCCATATTGCGCGCCGGTTTGCATCATCTTGATCTTGTCGCCCTTTTTGATCGTGCCATCGATCACGCGGATCATCACCACAACGCCGAGATAGCTGTCGTACCAACTGTCCACCAGCATCGCTTTGAGGGGCGCATCGCGGTCGCCTTTGGGGGCGGGCAGACGGTGAACGATGGCTTCCAAAACGGCCGGAATACCGATGCCTGTCTTGGCGGAAATTTCCAGCGCGTCAGAGGCGTCGATGCCAATCACGTCTTCGATGTTTTGGCGCACGCGGTCGGGGTCTGCTGCGGGCAGGTCGACCTTGTTGAGCACAGGCACGATTTCGTGATCCGCATCC
Source organism: Pacificibacter marinus (assembly GCF_018860665.1). Classification (GTDB taxonomy): domain Bacteria; phylum Pseudomonadota; class Alphaproteobacteria; order Rhodobacterales; family Rhodobacteraceae; genus Celeribacter; species Celeribacter marinus_A. Next base: position 232,561 of record NZ_JAHKPK010000055.1, on the reverse strand, counting down.
AACGCGTGATAGACATTCGCCAAGGTTTGCGCCTCAACCCCTTGCGAGGCATCCACGACCAACAAAGACCCCTCAACCGCCTGCATAGAACGTGAGACTTCATACGCGAAATCCACGTGACCGGGGGTGTCGATGAGGTTGAGAATATACAGTTCGCCATCGTCTGCGGTGTATTCGATACGCACAGAGTTCGCCTTGATGGTGATCCCCCGCTCGCGTTCGATGTCCATGCTGTCCAACATCTGCGATTTCATATCGCGGTCGGCAACCGTGTGAGTGGACTGGATCAACCGATCCGCCAAGGTCGATTTGCCGTGGTCGATATGAGCAACAATCGAAAAGTTGCGGATGTTTTTAAGCTCGGTCATGTCAGGCCTTTAGCGCAAAATGAGGGACGTCAGATTTAGCTGATTTCTATGGGGTGAATCCGCACCATTTGCAAGCCCCACAGAGGGAAGCTCATGGTTTTGCGATCTCAAGCTAGGAGTTCACGCAAAATCAGATTTTTCGAAGTGTGAGGCAAGTAGTTTTGAAGCAGCTGATGGCTGAATCGGAAACTCCCGCAAAATTCCACTAAACTCGGATTTACCTTCTTCAATGATCTCATTGATACGCTCAACTTGAGATGCGGCTTGGTCGGTTCTAAACCGTAAATGAATCCATGTACCACTATGTGACCATGAATGTTCTGTTTGCACCCCTTTAGCCAAAGTTAATCCAGAGTTTCCACTAATTATTCTAAAAAGTCCTGCTTCAGAACAAAAACGGCTCGTAACATACAGGCCAAACCCCGAGTTTCCCCATTTGTCGTCTTGATTCATCCTATCGTCACGAGAAACTCCAGAAATCCCAGGTAAAATCGCGAATTTTAGAGCATCTCGATTTGTAGCACATTCAATATATTCATTTTCATAGAGATTTTCTGAAACACCAACCCCGTCGTCGAAAACAACAATTTCGGAAATACTTTTGGCGGGCCAATGCTGACCAAAAACTACGAGTTCATTACCGCGACTATGTTCAGCTGCATTGCGCATTATTTCACGGAAACAGTATTCATATAAATCAAATATAGCACCATCTCTGCTCTGGCACAGCACCTCAGCAAGCTCCGAAGAGTATTTTGTTAAGTGCTTCCCAACAGGTTCATCTGCAGCCTGCTTGATCAATTTTGGTAAGCTGAACGTCCTCACTGGCGAATAGTTTTGTGAACCATGGGCTTCATTAGGGGCCTTACCTAAATCAAACCCGATGAATTTAAAAAATCCAACGTGCCCAGCATAACGCGTGAAATCGCTTTGAGTTGTTCTAACAAAAAACGCTATTTGGGGATGTTTTCTGATCAACTCCTTTGCTTGCTTTGCAAACAAAAGCATAGCGAAAGGCTCCCCAAACCGACATGATCTCATGTCAAACTCACATTGATCGCCAGCCTCCATTGCAATACGCTCAAGACCTAGGTCGAAGACGTGAGCGGCGAGACTTAGCCGCGGAGGTAACTTAATTACTACATCCAAAATTTTGCTCCCAAAAATCAGCGCATCAAATTTCTATAAATGCTTTCTATTACTCTCGTCGCATAGCGACATCACCTTTTCAACGCCCCACGCCCCCACCCGTGCGGTCGCGTGTCGATGCTTTGCATCGACGAAGAGAACAAAGACACAACCGAACATCGGCAATCCTCAGCTTGCTGTCGTTCATGCGGCTAAACTCGAAATTGAAATGCCCACAGCTTTCAGGCATACTGCCCTTATAGGTTAACCACACATCAGATTTCGCATAAGACGAAGCGGTGTTGGCGAAAGGCAGAGATATGAAAAAGACAGTGCTTATTCTGGCAGCATCTATCGCGGTCTCAGGTCCCGTGATGATCCCAATGACGGCCTCGGCCAGCGCGATTGAACGGGCGTGTAATGCCTCCGATCGCAAGGCGGCAAACCGGTCTTTATGTGGCTGCATCCAGCAAGTTGCGGATTTCACGTTGAAAAATGCGGACCAACGCAAAGCGGCCAAGTTTTTCAAAGACCCCCATAAAGCCCAAGAGCTGCGCCAAGCGGATGGCAGCCACAATGAAGCCTTTTGGAAGCGTTACAAGAATTTCGGCGAAACGGCAGCGCAGCATTGTAGCAGCTAGGTGAGCAGCCTGTACGAGCCGCTTGGCACGCTGAAACAAATTGGCCCCGAAATCTGGATCGCCGATGGTCCCCCAGTGCAATTCTACGGCGTGGGTTTCCCCACCCGCATGACCGTGATTCGTGTCGGCAAAGGCACGCGCAACGTCGGTCTATGGGTGCATTCGCCCATCGCGATTGATGCGGAATTACAGGTCGAACTGGAAGAGTTGGCCCCCGTGCGGTGGTTGATCGGGCCAAATCCGCTGCATTACGTGTCGCTTGCCACATGGAAAAAGCGCTTTCCCAATGCAGATGTTTATGCCGCCCCCGGCGTGCAAGCGCGGGCGCAAAAGTACAACATCAAGGTGCCCGCCCATGAGGTTTTGACCGACGAGGCCCCTTGGGATTGGGCCAGCGCGATCCGCCAGAGGGTGGTGCATGGGCATAAGTTTTTACACGAAGTGGTGTTTTACCACGAGCTATCAAACACGCTGATTTTAACCGATCTGATCGAAAACTTCGAGCCACATAAAGTCGGCAAGTTCAAAGCTCTGCTGTTCAAAATTGCAGGCAATGCGGACCCAGACGGCAAAGCGCCGCTGGACATGCGCATGACGTTTAAGAACAAGGCCAAAGCCCGCGCAGTGATTGAAGAGTTGATTTCTTGGGCACCAGACCGCGTGATCCTTTCGCACGGGCGCTGGTACACAGAGGATGGCACGGCAGAGCTGAAACGCGCCTTTCGCTGGTTGGGGTTGCAGGGCGATGCGGCGCAAAACGAAGGCGAAGACCTATGAGTGGCGCGATCTTTATTTTATCGGGCGCAGGCCTGTCGGCGGAAAGCGGTTTGCGAACGTTTCGTGCCGCAGATGGGCTGTGGGAAGATCACCGCGTCGAAGATGTGGCCACGCCAGAAGCGTTTGAACGCGATCCCGAACTGGTGCAACGGTTTTACAACGAGCGGCGCAGGCAAGCGGCTGAGGCCCAACCGAATGCGGCGCATAAAGCATTGGCAAGGCTACAGAAAAACCATAGCGCGCCGGTGTATTTGGTCACGCAGAACGTCGACGATCTGTTGGAACGCGGCGGCGCGAAACAGGTGATCCACATGCACGGCGCGGTGAGAGATGCGCTTTGCGCGACCTGTTCGCATCGTTGGACCGCCCCGCGCGAGATGCAGGTGACAGACCCCTGCCCGTCTTGCGGGCAACAGCATACGCGCCCCGATATTGTCTGGTTTGGCGAGATTCCGTACCACATGGATGTGATCCAAGACGCGATTGAGGACAGCGATCTGTTTGTCTCGATTGGCACTTCTGGCACGGTCTATCCGGCGGCTGGCTTTGGCCAAATGGCGCGGCATTTGGGGATCAAAACACTTGAGCTGAACTTGGACGCCTCGAACGCGCCTTTTGATGAGCAGCGCCAAGGCAAGGCCAGCGAGATTGTGCCCGCTTGGGTGGATGAAATATTAGGGTAACGTCAAAGCTCAAAGCATTGTCAAAGGCCGCTCGCGACAAATCTGCGCAAGTGTAGCACCAGCAGATATCGTCAAATAAACAGATTGCTTTGACGTGGTGTTGACATCGAAATTGCGATTTTGTCTTGAAACTGCCGCACCGTTTCCAGCAAAGCGCTGACGATAAGCTCTTTGCGGTTGTCCAGCGTGTCAGAGCCAAAAATCGGCACAGTCATTGCTCCTATTGTTGCGTTGCTGGGCGGATGTATAACAGGGGCTGACACCTCTAGGATGGCATGGGCCTCTGGGCTGGGCAGAACGACAAAACCATTCGTTTGGCATGATGCGACGGCCTCATCAAACGCGGCTTTGGCGTTTGCGTCGAGCTTTGCACCTGCTCGGGTTAAAATATCTGTTCGCTGCGCATCCTCGGCCACCTGCGACAACATACAAGCCCCAGCGGCCGTGCCAAACAGCTTTGTCTTGTAACCGACTAAAACACTAAGCCCATAGTTTTGAACGGCAGATGTGCTGGCAATCACCACAAGTCCGGTTTCGGTGCTGACGGAGAAATGGGACGACAGCTGAATTTGGTCTGACATGCGATCAAGATACGGCGTTGCAAGTTCGGACAGTTTACTGTTGTCAGACCGCACCCCACCCACCAGCGCCATACGATCAGTCAACCCGTAAGTATCGCCATCGAAACGACGAATGTAGCCACGTTCTTCGAGAACAATCATCATGCGAAAGATTTCGTTCTTGGAACGGCCGATGCCAGCGGCAAGTTGAGACAGATTGGGCCGCGTGTCCGTGAGCGACAAGAACTCGATAATATCGAGCCCTTTTTCAAGCGCTGGCGCGGAGTATTTCTGTAACTTGGTCTGAGGCTCTGACATCAGAACACCTTTAATTTAGATACGCGGGAATCGAAACCCCCGCGTTGTTTTTGCCGTGACTGTCTAATACTTAGTGCAATCACGGCGCTTGATTTACTTTAAGCCATTTTTGACAAGAATTTCGTCAGCATTGTCCGGCGTGATGGCTTGCGTGCCCAACACAACTTGCTTGGGCACGTCATTGCCAGCAAGATAAGACAACGCCTGTCGCAGACCTTCTGCCCCTGGTGTGGGGTATAAGAATGTCGCCGCCAATTCACCATTGGCAACCCAAGACACACCTTCGCCCGGCAAACCATCAACACCGAGGAAGATGATTTCGTCTTCACGACCAGCGTCTTTGGCCGCAAGATACGCGCCGTAGGCCATTGGGTCGTTGTGACCGTAAACCAGCGTAATGTCTTCGTAATTGCGCAGGGCAGTCGACATGATGTCATAGGCCTGATCCTGTTTCCAATCACCAGATTGACGATCAAGCAAGAAGGTCACGCCCTCTTCACCCTCAAACGCAGCGTGGAAGGGGTCAGAGCGGTCAAAGGTCGCCTGAATGCCCAAACCGCCATAGATTTCAACGATATTCCCTACGGCATTCCCCTTGCCGCCCAGCAATTCCAGCGCGTGCGCACCAGCCGCTTCGCCGATCAGGACGTTGTCGCCACCGACCCACTGAACGAATTTATCCGTGTCAACGTTACGATCCAACACAAACACAGGAATGCCGGCATCCGTCGCTTGTTCAACCACGCCTGTGAGGCCAGCGGATTCTTTGGGTGAAATCAAAATGGCGTCAACTTCTTGGCGAATGAAGTTTTCAACATCAGCGACCTGATCTTCTGTCCGGTCGTTGGCATCAGCCATGAGCAGTTCGACATTGGCGTGCAACTCTGCTTCAGCGCGTAAATCTTTGTTGAATTGCACACGCCAAGGCTCAACAGTCGTGACCTGTGAGAATCCGATGACATAGTTGTCTTCAGCGACGGTCGGCGTTGCACCGAACAAAGCTGTCAGGGCCGTCGCGGACACAAGTGCCGAAATGCCTTTGCTAAATGTTCTTCTTTTCATAGTTTACTCCCTAGTCATGATGCGGATCTTACGATCCACGTTTTGATCGCTCTAACCTTTGATTTTCCAGATGAGAGGTTAGAGCCTCCTCCCTTTCCCTAATCGGCTTTTGGCCATGGCAAAGATTTCAGCAAACCGACCTTCTTGCAGTAAAACGGCCGCGATGATGATGCCGCCTTTCAAGATCAGCTGTGTATTACTATCGATATTGTTGAGTTGCAGGATATTGCTGAGAAATCCAAAGATCAGCACACCGACAAATGTGCCCATAACTGCGCCGCGCCCGCCCATTAAACTGGTGCCGCCGATGACGACAGCCGCGATGGCGTCCAATTCCAGCCCCATCCCCGCGTCGGGTTTGCCCTGCCGAAATTGCGCGACATACAATACGCCTGCCAGCGCCGACAATCCGCCGGCAATGGCATAGGTTGCGATTTTAATACGAGCCACATCGATGCCCGCTAGGCGCGACGCTTCTTCGTTGCCGCCAATGGCCAATAGATAGCTGCCAAAGGTTGTGAGACGGGTGATCAACACGAACACCAACAAAATACCAAGGAAAATCAACCCCGGCGCGGGCAAGAATCCCCATAGGATTTCACGTAGAACCTCAAAAGTCTCCGTGGCGTTTGTGCCCGTATAGACAGGATAGACAGCTGTATCTTGCCCTGCGATCACGCGCGCCAGACCAAGCGCCCCTACCATCATGGCAAGCGTCACGATAAAAGGCTGCAAGCGGCCATAAACGATCAAAGCCCCGTTGAGTGTGCCCATCACGGCCCCAATGCAGGGCACCACAAGCAGTACGGCGATCACGCCAAATTTGGCATCCACCTGCGAGGACAACCAGATCATCGTGGCCGCAGACACGGCCAAAGCCAACCCGCCGCCCATCGCCAAAGAGGCTTTGCTATGTTTGTCAGGGGCACCTGATTTCAGATTTTTGTTTATGAACAGAAAAGACGCCGCGACAATAATGAACAAAACAGCACCCGCGGCAGGCACGCCAAAGGCGCTGGCAGCCGTCCAGCCTTCTTGGGTTAACAGCATCGCACAGATCACCGTCCCAAGCGCCATAATGGAGCCAACGGACAAATCGATTCCGGCAATGAAAATCACCAACGTCATGCCGATGGCGACAATACCGGTCACGGACACTTGCCGCAGCACATCCGTCATGTTGCCCACTGACATGAAAATATTGTTGCCCTTTGATGACAAAGGCGAGGTCACCGCGCCAAAGACAATGAGCGCCACAAGGCCCCAATACAGTTTGGTTCGGTTCAGCAACCTGACAAGCAGGCGACCTGGATGTTTTATCGTAGGTTTTGATACCATGTTTGTTTTGGTCTTGCTCATATCAGTTTTTCCATGTGCGATCTGTCGACGTATGAACCTGCATCGCGAGGTCCTTGACAGCTTTGTTTGTAATGTCCTCGCCCATCAATTCACCCGCCATGTGACCTTCGCTCAGCACAATGACGCGATCGCAAACGGCAACAAATTCAGACAGTTCAGAGCTTGTGAAAATGACGCTGAGACCTTGATCTGCAAGCTTGCCAACCAGATCGTAAATCTCGTCTTTGGCGCCGATATCGATGCCACGGGTAGGCTCGTCCAGCAGCAAAATGCGCGGATTTGTGGCCAACCACTTGCCCAAAACCACCTTTTGTTGGTTGCCGCCACTGAGCTTTCCAACGATGTGGTCGGGACCGTTCGCCGCGATGCGCAGCTGCTCTATGGTCGACAAACTTTGATCCATACGCAGCTTATTAGACATCAGACCAAACCGCGATTTCAGCGGCATCAAAGGCAGAGCAATGTTGTCAGCGATTGAATCCGACAAGATCAACCCATTGCCTTTGCGATCCTCGGTGATCAGTGCCAACCCGTGGGCCACCCCGTCTTTGGGTGTTGTCGGTCGCACGATTTCGCCGTCAATTTCGATGATGCCCTCATAGGCACCACCGCGAGCGCCAAACAATGTTTCGACCAACTCTGTACGCCCGGCCCCCAAGAGGCCACCGACGCCCAAGACCTCGCCTTTGTGCAAGGTGAAAGACACATCACTGAGAACCTCGCGCCCCGCCGCACGCACGGTCAGGCCTTTAACGCGCATCAGTGGGACTTGTGTTGGAACGGTTTGGCGCACAACCGGTTGAATATCCACCGGACGACCGACCATCATATGGACCAGATCCGCAGGCGTCGTATCCGACACCAGTTTCGATCCGATTTGGTTGCCATCGCGCAGCACTGTGACACGATCCGAGATTTCGAAAACCTCGTCCATCCGGTGCGAGATATAGATGACTGCCACGCCCTGAAACGCCAGATCGCGCACGACTTCCATTAAAATATCAGTTTCGTTCTGGGACAAAGCAGATGTCGGCTCATCCATGATCAAAACGCGTGCATCCATCAACAAAGCGCGGGCGATCTCGACCAATTGTTGTTCACCGACACGCAAATCACGCACCCGTGTGTCGACATCCAGCGTAAACCCAAAGCGGGCCAGCGCGGCCTTTGCCGTCTCGCGCAACTTAACGCGGTCAATCTTTAACCCGAATTTCAACGGCTCGTGACCCAGCATCACATTTTCCGCGACTGTCATGTCAGGAATGAGACTAAGTTCTTGATGCATAATGACAATACCTAGTTTTTCAGCCTCACGCGGAGAGGCAAAACTGACAGGTTTTCCGTCTATATACATTGATCCGCTGGTAGGGCATTGCACGCCGCTGATGATTTTCACCAAGGTGCTTTTGCCCGCGCCATTTTCTCCCATTAAGGTATGAATTTCCCCGCCAGTGAAATTCACATTCACGTCCCGCAAAACAGAAATTCCAGAGAATGACATGCCGATCTGATCAAGACGCATCTCAGTGATTCTGCCCGAAACGCGCTGCTCGCGAAGTACAGATGTTGTCGTCAACGACATGATTCCTCCCAAAATCAACCAGTTTCACTTCTGGCAATCATTTTATATACGAAACGCATGTCATATGTAAATCGAAAAGATCTCCTTGCACACCAAGCGCCGATCCCCAGCCCAAGGATCAGCCCGTCAACTGGGGTCAACGTAACGAAATTGAGGGCACATCATAAAATATGGCCGCCCCCAATCACCCAAGCCTCCCTTTCAACTCAAACGCAAAACGGCACCCCATTGGGATGCCGTTGCAGAGTGTTTGAAAATTTTGAAGGGCTTATTTCGCGTGATCCATCTCGCTGTGATCCATATCACCGTGCCCCATCGCACTATGGTCCATATCACCGTGGCCCATGTCACCATGATCCATCGCGCCGTGCTCAGGTGTGCGCTCCAAATCGACGGGGACAGTCACCGTGATCTCGCCAGCCTTCTCGAAGGTTAGTGTGACATCGAAGGTCTCGCCTTGCAGCATCGGCCCGTTGAGCCCCATGAGCATCACGTGATCAGCGCCACGTTCCAAAGCATGCGTGCCCATAGCAGGCACTTCGAAACCATCTTCGTCTTTGCGCATTTTCATAATGCCGTCGGCTTCAATATGCGTGTGCAACTCGACCAATTTGGCCACATCAGAAGTGGCACCGATCAAACGATCCTCGTCATGGCCGGTGTTTTTGATCACGAAAAACGCGGCACCTGTCTTGGCAGAGGGGCCGGATGAGCGGGCATAGGCGTCTTCAATCGTGATATCGGCAAAAGCAGGCAAAGCGAACAAAGTGGCGGCAAAACCGCCCAGAAGTGTGGATTTAAGGGACATAGCGTCCTCCCGGTATTTGAAATTGTCTTTAGATATGAAGAAGATATTCAAACAACAGGGGGATCGCGCGCCGAGGCCCCCAGCACCACAAAGGGCGTGGTAGGGGCGATGTAGGCTGCTGCATGCACCGTAGATACGATACCAAAGGGCAGCTGAGCCGCCTCATCTGCGGCCACCACAGCCAATGACGCCAGCGCACAATCAGGACAAAAATGCGCGACACCCAATGGCTGCCCATCCGCGCCCATCAAAACCGTAACCGCGCCCGTGCCCACGCACAACACCATCTCGCCAGAGGCATCGCGCGCAACGCCACGCGCAGAGGCCATCGCACCAGAGGTGGCGATGATCACGGCGGCAAAGACAAAGGCCAATATAGGTTTTAACAAACGCATGTCGTTTGATACCGCCTTAGGTGCGGGATTGAAAAGCGACATTTTGCAGCGATTTGAACGATAAGCCGAACAGCGCTTGCGACAACAGCATATGAGAAAACCCCGCGAGGCGAACCAGCGGGGTTTTAATCAGTCAAGACACCCAACACAGGGCTGTCGAGAAGGCTTAAGCGGCTGCTTGAGCTTTCGCGATGTCTTTTTTGATTTTCAATGCGTTTGCAGAGAGCTCTTCGTCTTTGGCTTTCGCCATAAACGCGTCAAAACCACCACGGTGATCGACGGAGCGCAGCGCAGCTGCAGAGATTTTCAGTTTAAAAGTGCGACCGAGAGCTTCCGACATCAGCGACACGTCGTTGAGGTTCGGAAGAAAACGGCGGCGGGTACGGTTTTTAGCGTGGCTGACATTGTTGCCAGACATTGGGCCTTTACCAGTCAATTCGCAGCGGCGTGCCATGGGATCATCCTCGTTTAGGTACCAAGACGCGGCGCGTCCTAGAAATTGTTCGTCGTCTATATCATTCGCGCCCGTATGACGGTTTGGCGACAAAGGTGCAAGACCCCGTGTTCAAAAGCCGACAAATAAGACTGAATTCAATAGCCAAGGGCCTGTTTAAAAAAACGGTGCCCGAAATTCAGTTTTGGGTGAATAGGAGGAATCGAAAGAGTCGTCAAGACCCGCAAGCCCTGCCCTGTTGTATCTTTTGGCACAATTGACCGAATTTATGCGACAGAACTGTGCAGGCCCTGCGTATATATATGCATATAGACAATTAGGGGACGATTCATGACCTTCACACGCATCACGACAGCCGCCGCGATTCTGAGCACCCTCACCGCATTTGGTGCAAGTGCCGAAACCTTTAGCGCCGATGTTTGGGCCGACAATTGGTTTTCCATGTCGGTGAACGGCACGCAAGTGGCCGAAGATTCGGTGTCCATCACCACGGAACGCTCGTTCAACGCCGAGCAATTTACATTCGAGGCCACACGCCCATTTGTGATCGGCGTCACCGCCAAGGATTTCAAAGAAAACGACACAGGGCTTGAGTATATCGGCACGGGGCGTCAGCAGATGGGCGATGGCGGCATCATTTTCCAGATCAAAGACGCGAGCGGCGAGATCGTATCTGTAAGTGACGCCAGTTGGTCGTGCTTGGTCACACATGTGGCGCCGTTGGAGAAGTCCTGCGAATCCGAAGCCAATCCGGTGGCCGGATCAGGCGCCTGCGGGTTTGACATAACAGACACGCCAACAGGGTGGGACACCGCCGATTTTGACGCCTCAGACTGGCAAGGTGCAACGGAGTGGTCCGAAAGAGATGTCAGCCCCAAAGACGGCTATAACCGCGTCACTTGGGATGCAAACGCACAGTTGATCTGGGGGCCAGATTTGGAAACCGACAACACCGTTTTATGCCGTGCCGTTATCAACTAAATCCTGATTGAATGGCGTTGAGGTCAGGCACCATGGCAGATTTCCAGCCATAAGATCTCAACGCCAGTCAGGCATTTCGTTTACGCGACATCGACCTCCATCGAGACCACAGACACATCATATGTCAAAAAGGCTCTGTCGCGGATGGGCACAATGTCTTGGTAAATCTGACTGCCAAACACGGCGTCCACGGCTTGCCGGTTGGGGTAATCAACGATCATCACATGTTGCGCAGGCTTATTGCCCACAACAGTTTCTTGCACTGTAAAACGTTGAATGATTTTGCCACCAACCGCTTCAAGCAACGGCCCAGTTACTGCAAGGTAACTGGCTAAGGCCATCGGCTCATCTTCGTTAATCGTCACAAGTGCGATAACTTTTACGGACATAAATTTTTCCACATTCCAAAGTATAGAAATAAGCGCACGCCGCCACAAACGGCCACACCATTTCAGTTAAAACCAAAGGATCACTGGGACGCCACACTCACGTTAACGCAACATGTCCTTTGCGGGCAAACCTTTCAGCGCGTCCAAAACCGTTTGCGCGGCAAAGCTGGCAGAGATTTCGCCCTTTGACACCTGCGCTGCATAGCCTTGGATCGCTGATTTCAAAGGCTCGCGATCCAGCTGCCCCAACAGCCCATTACGGATGTCTTGCACAAACCAATATTGCGCTTGATCCGCGCGTGTCTGGGCATAATGCCCCTGCGCTTTGCGCCATTTCACAAGGTTTTGCATATCATCCCAAGCCTCGGTCAAACCCGCCTCTTCAATGGCAGACACGGTCGCCGCTTTGGGAAATCCGTCAGGGTCTTGTGGACGCCTGCGCAACAGATGCAAAGCGCCAGCATAATCGGCGCGGGTGCGCTGTGCGGCGGCTTTCAAATCGCCATCAGCCTTATTGACCAAAATCAAATCGGCCATTTCCATGATGCCGCGTTTGACACCCTGCAATTCGTCCCCGCCCGCAGGCGCAAGCAGCAGCAAGAACAGGTCCGACATCTGCGCCACAACCGTTTCCGATTGCCCCACGCCCACTGTTTCAATCAGCACCACGTCATAGCCAGCCGCCTCGCACAAAAGCGTCGCCTCGCGCGTGCGCCGCGCCACGCCGCCCAATTCCGTTTGCGATGGCGACGGTCGGATAAAGGCATTTTTTTCCCGCGTCAGCAGCTCCATACGGGTTTTATCACCCAAAATAGATCCACCAGTACGCGATGACGACGGATCAACTGCCAAAACAGCGACCTTCAGCCCCTGTTTGACCAACATCATGCCAAAGCTCTCGATAAAGGTCGATTTGCCGACACCGGGCGTGCCAGATAGTCCAAGACGCAAGGCCTCGCGTTTGGATTTTTGCACCAATTCCATCAGTTCAAGCGCCTGCACACGGTGATCGTCGCGCCCACTTTCCACCAAAGTGATCGCCCGCGCCAAAGCACGTCTGTCTCCCGCCACAAGATTTGTCGCTAATTCTTGAATATCCATTCTGAAACCCAGCATCCCCCGCGCAATTTTGCCAAGTGTGCCCCGCATAACGACCCGCTGTCCAGATAGGACTGCCCGTCTGCGGCATTTGGTAAGTCGTTCAAACTTCCCGCCAACCTCAAGCACCATGTCGGCTCTTTCCCTTCGCAAATCAATCCAGCATAAAGAGCCATGACCCGAACGACACTCCCTATTGATGCCGTCTTGCCCGAGCTTGTCAAAGCTGTGCAAACACAAGGCCAAGCTGTGCTGATGGCCCCACCAGGCGCTGGCAAAACCACGCGCGTGCCGCTGGCCTTGTTGCCAGTGATTTCCGGCAAAATCATCATGCTAGAGCCGCGCCGCTTGGCCGCCCGCTCGGCCGCTGAACGTATGGCCGAAACCTTGGGCGAACCTGTTGGGCAGACCGTTGGCTACCGCATGCGCGGAGAGAACAAAACCAACAAAAACACCCGTATCGAGGTCGTAACCGAGGGTATTCTAACACGAATGCTACAATCGGACCCCGAGCTTTCAGGCGTGGGCGCGGTCATTTTCGATGAATTCCATGAGCGGTCTTTGAATGCCGATCTGGGCCTTGCTTTGATCGTCGAAGTGCGCGGCGCCCTGCGCGATGATCTGGCCTTGGTCGTCATGTCCGCCACCTTGGATGCCGGGCCTGTTGCCGATCTGTTGGGCGGTGCGCCGATTGTCACCTCTGAGGGCCGCGCCTTTCCGGTTGAGACCCTTTGGCTGGACAAGCCCGTACCCAAAACCACCCGCTTTGAGGCCGCCCTCGCTGATCTGGTCATCGATGCCGTGAACACGCAAGACGGTTCGGCCTTGGTGTTTTTACCTGGTGAAGGCGAAATCCGTCGGGTTGAACAGCATCTGACAGGGCGTGTCCCCAAAGATTGCGCCATCAGACCCCTGTTTGGCGCAATGAAATTCGAAGCCCAGCGGGCTGCCATCGCGCCTTGCACGACAGGGCGCAAAATCGTGCTGGCGACGTCAATTGCCGAGACCTCTTTGACCATCGAAGATGTGCGCATCGTAGTTGATGGCGGACGGGCGCGGAGGGCGCGCTTTGATCCAAGCTCCGGCATGTCGCGCCTCGTCACCGAACGAGCGTCAAAAGCAGAAGCAGAACAGCGCAAGGGCCGCGCAGGACGTGTCTCGGAGGGTATCTGTTATCGGTTGTGGACCCGCGGCGAAGAGGGTGCGATGCCGATGTTTGCGCCTGCAGAAATCGAGGCCGCAGACCTCAGCGGCTTGGCGATGGAACTGGCCCTTTGGGGCGCGTCTGAGGCCGAGCTTGCGTTTTTAACCCCGCCGCCGCAGGGTCAATTGGTCGAGGCCCGCGCTTTGCTGCACGGGTTAGGCGCGCTTGATGCCACGCAGCGTATCACCGCCCATGGCCGCAAAATCGCCGCCATGCCGCTTCATCCTCGTCTTGCACATATGCTGCAAAAAGCAGGCCAAAACGCTGCAAATCTGGCGGCAATATTGAACGAACGTGACCCACTGCGTGGGGTCGGCGTGGATTTATCCTTAAGGCTCTCGGCTCTATCAAATCGCGATGCCCGTGCGGATCGTGGTGCTGTGGAGCGCATCAAGCTTGAGGCCAAACGCCTACGTGCAGGCCTGCCCTCAGGCCCCGAGATGTCTTTGGGCGAAATGGCTGCTTTGGCCTATCCCGACCGCATCGGCTTGCGCCGCAAGGGCAACCAAGCACGCTATATTATGTCGGGCGGCAAAGGCGCTGTGATGGATGACGGCGATGCACTGGCCGCCACGCGATTGATTGTGATCACCGATACCGATGGCGCGCCACGAGAGGCCAAAATCAGGCAAGCTGTAGCGCTGAGCGACGGTGAATTGCGTGGTCTTTATGGAGACCAGATCGCGTGGCACGACCTGTGTCATTGGGACAAACGCGCCGGCCGCGTGGTGGCGCGGCAGCGTGAAATGTTTGGTGCTCTCACTTTGGATGATCGCCCGTGGAAAGATGCCCCAAGTGCGGCGATTGCTCTTGGGGCTTTGGACGGTATACGCCAAATGGGATTGCCTTGGTCTGCTGCTGCGCGACGTTTTGCGGCCCGTGTGGCACTCATGGGGGACGGCTATCCAGATATGTCTGAACAAACGCTGATGAACACACTGGAAGACTGGTTGTTGCCACATCTCAAAGGGGCCAAAACCGAAGGCGAATTGCGCGGGTTTGACACCACAGAAGCCCTGCGCGCGATGTTGGATTGGTCACAGATGAGCCGCCTCGACACTGAAGTGCCGGGGTCTTTTACCAGCCCCATGGGACGTAAGCTGCCCATCGATTATTCTGGCGAACACCCTGAAATCACAGCGCGTATTCAAGAGATGTTCGGCACAACACGTCATCCCACTGTGGGGCCGCGTCATGTGCCGCTGAAAGTGGTTTTGACCTCGCCTGCGCATCGCCCGATGCAGGTCACGATGGACATCCCGAACTTTTGGAAAACCTCTTACGCCGATGTGCGTAAAGACATGCGCGGGCAATATCCGCGCCACCCGTGGCCAGAAGACCCGACAGTTGCCGATCCAACCCTACGCGCCAAACGGCGCGGGACGTGAGGTTTTTTTTTGGGGGGGGAGGCGGCATTGCGCAATCTGACCCGATAAAAAGAAAAAATACAGATTGTGGTGTTTTGCATCTTGAGAGTTTGTTAGTTTATCAACATGATCACCAAAATTTCCCCAACGTGTAAAAATCTCCTTGTCGAGGAAATGCTAGTCCAAGCTAACCTCGCGATTGAAGCCTACAGTCGACTGCATGAAATGCTGGCGCATCCTGAAACTCAAAAGAAGCGCGAGGTCTGGGCGTTCGTTCAGTCTGCGCTGACGCATACGGCGATGATTTCAAAGTTTATGAAGCCGTCCAATAAATCCCAGCTTTCGGCTGAAAGGGCAAGCTCACTGAAGAAATTACTAAAAGTAGAAGAAGACTCACCAGTCTTCAGCAGAAACGCGAGAAACAACGTTGAGCACCTCGACGAACGGATTGACCTGTGGATCGAGACGGGTGGGACTAAAATGCTAGAATGTGTTTTCGACTCTCGCCAAGACTACGATTTTTTGAATAGACCTAGCTCTGATAAACGAAGCTGGTTCACAAAGCGCGTTTATTTGATCGCGGACGACACATTCTTGTCAGCGGGGCGATCGGGCGTCGAGGAAATTAACATGAAGCTACTGATGGATGAAGTTCGCCGAATTAAACAAGTCGCGGAGTGTTTCCTAAAGGAAGCCTCCACAATTAGGCGCATTTATCCTTGAATCCAATCAGAATTCATTGGCGAAGGTTCTGTCGTTCAGCATAGCCCACCAGCGCAATGTCGGCGGCAATGATCGCAATCGCTCAAATCGATCCACTACAGCCCCACCCAAAAGAAAAAGCGCGAGGTTGCCCCCGCGCTTTTGATCGATTTTAAGACTGATACGCTCAGGAATGCGCGATGTCTGAGGCCCATGGGCCGTGTTGATCTGTCTCGCCCGTGTCCACACGCACGAAACCATGCGCGCCAAAGAAATCGCGTTGACCTTGGACCAAATCGGTTGTGCCGCGGCCTTGGCGCATGGTGTCGAAATAGGCGAGTGCTGCGGCAAAGGCAGGCACCGGCAGACCTTGCAAAGACGCAGAGGCCACGACGCGGCGCAAAGCAGATGCGCCATCGATAATGCGTTGAGCAAAACGAGGGGCGAAGATCAAGTTGCCATGGGGCAGACCTTCGCGCACGGCGGATGCCATTTCGTCCAACATGGTTGAGCGGATGATGCAGCCTTCGCGCCACACTTCGGCACAGCTGGCAAGATCCAGATCCCAATTGTATTCGTCAGAGGCCGCAGACAAGAGATTAAGACCCTGATCATAAGCGATAATTTTGGCCGCCAGCAGGGCTTTTTCCAGATCATCATCTGAGATCGCAGGGGCCGTAGCCGTATCCATTTCAAGGCCTGCGAAGAGGTCTTGCCCAGCGATACGTGTGTCTTTGACCGCAGACCAAGAGCGCGCCGCAACAGCCGCCTCAATCGTCGACGGGGACTGTCCCAATGACAGGGCCTCGATAGCGGTCCAGCGGCCAGTGCCCTTTTGACCGGCCTTGTCGACGATGATGTCCACGATGGGCTGGCCTGATTTTTCATCAATGGTCTGCAAAACCTTACCGGAGATTTCGACGAGATAGGATTTCAGCTGACCTTGATCCCATGTCTCAAACAGCTTGCCGATATCGGCGGCAGAGCGGCCTTCGCCATCACGCAATAACCCGTAAACTTCGGCGATCATCTGCATGTCGGCGTATTCGATACCGTTGTGCACGGTTTTGACAAAATGGCCTGCGCCGTCTGGGCCAAAGTGATCCGCACAGGGCGCGCCTTCGTGCTTGGCAGAGATGGCTTCCAAGATGTCGCGAATAACTTCGAAAGAAGACTTGTCACCACCAGCCATGATAGACGGACCGTGACGCGCGCCCTCTTCGCCACCAGAGACGCCCATGCCGATGAAATTCAGACCGCTGGTGGACAGGGCTGCATCTCGGCGGCGGGTGTCGTGGAAGTTGGCGTTGCCCGCGTCGATGATCATGTCACCTTTGTCGAGCAGCGGCGTCAGGCCTTCGATTACGGAGTCCACGGGACCACCCGCTTGCACCATGATGATAATGGCGCGGGGCTTGGTCAGCGAGGCGACGAGTTGCTCAAGTGTTTTCGTCGGCACCAAGTTTTTCGCCAGATCGCCAGCGGAGGCGATGTAATCGTCCGTCACCGAGCCTGTGCGATTGTAAACTGCGACGGGAAACCCATTTTCAGCGATGTTGAGCGCAAGGTTCGCCCCCATAACACCAAGGCCAATCAGGCCGATGCGCGCTTGTGCCATATGTCATTCACTTTCATATTATGTCGTGCGGCAGCCACCTGTGCGCCGCGTGCATTTTGTTATGTGTGATATGTTAGCGTATGACATAATGAATTGCCATGCCTGCTCTGTCCCTAATCATCAAAATATGTTCCCAAATGTGCCAGTTTAACAGGCAACCTGCGTCATAAAAATGTGCAAGAAAACGCTGGAAAATCGTAGATTGTTGATTATTTAGGGAAAACTCTCTATACTTAACGGAATAATAATAAAGCAGGCATAATTTTCGTTCATGATTTCATTGCTTAAAACCGCTTGGTCTGGCGTTATAGACCCTATGATCAGACGCCCAAACAGGGTGCAATCTGCCGCGCTTTGCTTTCGCAAAAGCAAAGATGGCAAAGAGGTTTTGTTGATCACATCGCGTGAGCGTGGCCGTTGGATTTTGCCCAAAGGCTGGCCGATCAACGGGCTGGACGGCGCAAGTACAGCCGCCCAAGAAGCATGGGAAGAGGCAGGCGTTAAGCCCCTCAAAATCCATAAAAAATCCGTTGGCCAATTCCACTACGACAAAGTTTTAAGCAACGGCGCATCTGCACCGGTCGAGGCGAATGTTTATCCGATCGAAGTGAAAAACCTAGCTGACAATTACCCAGAAGTGGACGAGAGAACCCGTGACTGGATGGCCCCACAAGTGGCGGCCGAACTTGTGGAAGAACCAGAATTGAAAGCGATTTTACGCGCTTTTTAACGTGGATATCTGACCCCTGGGGCAAACGGTGCCCCGCAGTACCCCCGCCCTGCGTTACTGCCGCGTTATCGCCACCTGCCCGCTTGAGGCAAAATTCGATTACGATATAAAGTTACCGTGAATATCCAAAGTTTCTCGTCTTGAAGCGCCAAAAAGCTTGATACAAAGGCCTCGGTCCTTTAGCGCTGCGCTCAATGTAACAGCTTTGTAAAAATTGAGAGCCATCCCATGAGCGCGCCAAACGGCAATCAGTGGAAAACACTGGACAAAGACCTGAACCGTATCAGCCAATTTGAATACGCCCAAACCTATGTGGCTCGCCCGATGGTCGGGCTTGGGGTGGCTTTGGCCTTTATCATCATCGCGGGTCTCATCGCCGGTTTGATCTTTGGCAGTCAACCTGGATCGATGATCATCATAGCTGCCGCCGCTTTGGGCGCTTACATGGCGATCAACATCGGCGCCAACGATGTGGCCAACAATATGGGGCCAGCCGTGGGCGCGAAAGCCCTGACCATGGGCGGCGCGATTGTCATCGCGGCCCTGTGTGAAAGTGCGGGCGCGCTTTTGGCAGGTGGCGATGTAGTGTCGACGATTTCCAAGGGCATCATCGATCCGGCGTCCATTGCCGATACACAGATATTTATCTGGGCTATGATGGCAGCTTTGCTGTCATCGGCCTTGTGGGTGAACCTTGCCACTTGGATCGGCGCGCCAGTGTCCACCACGCATTCGGTCGTGGGCGGCGTCATGGGCGCAGGCATCGCGGCCGCAGGATTTGGCGCTGTGAACTGGGTATCAATGAGCCAGATCGCGGCCTCTTGGGTTATTTCGCCCGTATTGGGGGGCGTGGTCGCCGCTGCATTTTTGGCACTGATTAAGGCCAAGATCATCTATCAAGACGACAAAATCGCCGCCGCGCGGACATGGGTGCCTATACTCGTGGGCATTATGATGGGGGCTTTTGCTGCCTATTTGGCCATCAAAGGTCTTTCGCGGATCGTGTCTATCGACATCCCAACAGCGCTGTTGATCGGCGTGGGCGTGGGCGCGGTGTCCTACATTGTTTCAGCGCCTTTGATCCGCCGCCAATCTGAGGGGCTTGAGAACCGCAACAAGTCGCTGAAGGTTCTTTTTGGTCTGCCTTTGGTGATTTCTGCGGCTCTGTTGTCCTTTGCCCATGGGGCCAATGACGTTGCCAATGCGGTGGGTCCGCTGGCCGCGATCGTGCATGCCAATGAGTTCGGCGAATTCGCCGGCAAGGTGAACATCCCGCAATGGGTGATGATCATCGGGGCCTTTGGAATTTCATTTGGCTTGCTGCTGTTTGGCCCCAAGCTGATCAAAATGGTGGGCAGTCAGATCACCAAATTGAACCCGATGCGTGCCTTTTGCGTGGCCTTGTCTGCCGCGATCACTGTGATCATTGCAAGCTGGTTGGGCCTGCCCGTGTCCTCGACGCATATCGCCGTGGGCGGTGTGTTTGGGGTCGGCTTTTTCCGCGAATGGCATATGGAACGTCGCAAACGTGCCAGCAATGCCAAACGTCCGATTGAGCAGCGCATCGCCGTGGAAGAACGCCGTCGTCGCAAGCTGGTGCGTCGGTCGCATTTCATGACCATCATTGCGGCTTGGGTGATCACCGTGCCCGCGGCAGCTTTGCTGTCGGGTTTGGTGTTTTTATTGCTGTCGAGCCTGTTCCACTAGAGAGGCCCGCAAAGACAGATACAAAAAAGGCGCTCCAACAATTGAGAGCGCCTTTTTTATACGGAACTGTAATCAGGATAGCGTCACGACACGCACCAGCCCATGACGGCTTTTTGCGCGTGCAGACGGTTTTCCGCCTCGTCAAAGATCACCGATTGCGGCCCATCCATCACGGCATTGGTCACCTCTTCGCCGCGATGCGCCGGCAGACAGTGCATGAACACAGCGTCGGGATTGGCCATCGACATCAGCTTACGATCCACACGGAAAGGGCGCAGCATTGCATGGCGACGTTCGCGCGCGGATTGGCTGTCGTGCATGGACAACCAGGTGTCAGTGACCACCAAATCAGCACCGTGCACGGCTTTTTCCGCGTTGCGCTCGATCTCGATCTTCACGCCTTTTTTACGCGCATCGGCCATGAAGCCTTTTTCAGGATCCAGTTGTTCTGGCCCCGCAAAGGTGAAATCAAACCCGAACTGGCCCGCCGCATGAATAAAGGACGCGGCCACATTGTTGCCATCGCCACACCAGACCACTTTTTTGCCCTTAATAGGCCCGCAGTGTTCTTCAAAGGTCAAAATATCCGCCATGATTTGACATGGATGCGTGCGGTTGGTCAGACCATTGATCACCGGCACAGTCGCATATTCCGCCATTTCCAAAAGTGTGCTTTCATCAAAGGTACGGATCATGATCATATCAACATAGCGGGACAAAACGCGGGCCGTATCAGCGATGCTTTCGCCATGCCCCAGCTGCATATCCGCACCGGAAAGCACCATGGTCTGCCCGCCCATTTGGCGCACGCCGACATCGAAGGACACGCGTGTACGGGTCGATGGTTTCTCGAAAATCAACGCGACCATTTTGTCTTTGAGCGGCAGGTCCGCATCAAGTGCCGCTTTGGGCAGGCCCACCCGCGCCTCTTTGGTGGCCCGCGCAGTGTCGATGATCTGGCGCAGGGCTGCAGGGTCAGTGGTGTGAATGTCTAGAAAATGTTTCATAAGATGTTCGTTTCTATCAGCAGATCAAAGGGAGGAAGCCGCCGCATCAAGGCGTTTGACGGCCTCGGCGATGTCCTCGTCGGAAATATTCAAAGGTGGCAGCAAGCGCAGCACATTGTCAGCAGCAGGCACGGTCAAAAGATTTTGCGCATAAGCAGCGTTGACCATATCAATGGGCGCGATTTTGCATTTGAGACCGACCATAAGACCTTGCCCACGCACGGCTTCAAACACATCGGGATGGCTTGCGATCAGGCCTTCCAGTTTTTGATTAAGCAAAGCTGCCTTGCGGTTCACTTCGGCCATAAAGGCAGGGTCAGAGACAATCTCCATGACCTTCAACCCCACAGCGCAGCCCAAAGGGTTGCCGCCATAAGTGGACCCATGGGTACCCGCGACCATGCCGCTGGCAGCATCTTCAGTGGCCAAAACCGCGCCCAAAGGAAAGCCGCCGCCGATGCCTTTGGCGATCATCATAATGTCCGGCGTGATGCCCGCCCATTCATGGGCAAACAGTTTGCCTGTGCGCGCCACACCACATTGCACTTCGTCCAAAACAAGCAGGACATCTTGCGCATCGCACAGCGCGCGCATGTCTTTGAGCATATTATCAGGCAAGGCGCGAATGCCGCCCTCGCCCTGAATAGGTTCAACCAAAATCGCCGCTGTGTTGGGAGTGATCGCGGCCTTGAGGGCGTCCAAATCACCAAACGGCAGATGCACGAAACCAGGCATCAGCGGGCCGAACCCTTTGGTCATTTTATCAGCCTCAGAAGCGGCAATCGCAGCTGTAGACCGGCCATGAAAACAGCCATCGAAACTGACAATTTCGAACTTTTCGGGATGGCCTTTGTCGTACCAGTATTTACGCGCCATTTTGATCGCCAGCTCGGCCGTTTCCGTGCCTGAGTTGGTGAAAAAACAAGTGTCGGCAAAGGTGCTATCGACAAGTCTATCCGCCAGATTTTGCTGTGCGGGTATTTTATACAGATTCGAGACATGCCACAGGGTGTCAGCTTGATCTTTGAGAACCTGCGCCAAGTCTGGATTGGCATGGCCCAGCGTATTCACCGCGATGCCAGCGCCCATGTCCAAAAAGCGTCGTCCGTCAGCCTCGATCAGCCAAGAGCCCTCGCCTTTGACAAATGAAAGAGGAGCCCTGTTATAGGTCGGAAGTACGGACGAAATCATGGTCGTGGTCCTTTAAAGGTGTATTGGCCGTCAGCGAAAGATCAATGGGTGACCTGCAAGCGCGCGGCTGTCAACAATGTGAGATTGATTTTTACGGGGTATGCGAGATTTTCACATGAATTGTGCCGCAATCGGCACGGATGAACGGACGGGAACCGGTTTATCGGCCTCGTCGGATCGAGCGAATATATGTCTGCGCTGTGTTCATAACGGTGAGATAGGCGAGGTTTGGGTTTGTGTCAAAGGGTTTTCAAGCTGCGCCGAGAAATGTGACGATGCAATTATTCGCACCCACTCTGTTTCATGCCTGTTCACATCCCATCGGACCCAAATCGAGTTGGCCCCTATCCAAGTTTGCAGTAAAGACAAAACGAGCCCCCCTTTAGCTTAGGTCCAGACCGCTTATGTCATCACTATGTCAACTTAGAAATGATGCTCTTACAGTGGCCGTCGCGCCTTTGGGAGCGGAAATGCAGTATTTGCGCACGAGTGCGGGTGATGATTTGTTGTGGTCTGGCGATGCTGCGTATTGGACGGGGCGCGCACCGGTTTTGTTCCCCATAGTGGGTCGCGCGCCAGAGGACATGATCGCGGTGGGCGACCATAGAGCGCCGATGAAACAGCACGGTTTTGCCCGTCGCTCAGTGTTTGAAGTGGTTGAGCAGACAGAAACGATGTGTCGACATCTGTTGACCCAAAGCGATGAAAGCCGCGCCGTCTATCCGTTTGATTTTGATTTGGAAATCAGGCATGAGATCAAGGGCGCGACGCTGCATGTCAGCGCAACAGTACGCAACACGGGTGTCAGCCCGATGCCGTTCGGGTTCGGGTTTCATCCAGCGTTTCGCTTTCCCCTGCCCCATGCGGGATCAGACGCGCATCACGTGACGCTGGCAGACAAATCCAGTCCCGATATGCGCAAAATAGACGATGGCTTGCTGCGCGCTCAGGTGATTGAAAGCCCTTTCACACAAGGCGATTTAGAGCTGCACGATGAGATGTTTGCCGAGGATGCGTTGGTGTTTCCCAACGGCGCGCGAGCGCTGCGCTATGGTCCAGCCACCCCGTCAGGCAAGGGCATCTCGCTTGACTTTGAATTTACAAACCTGCCCGATTTGGCGCTTTGGCGGCCCCTTGGGGCACCGTTTTTATGCATCGAGCCATGGCACGGCACCGCGCCTTATATCGGCGACAGCCACCAAATCGCAGAACGCCCCAACAGCACCACGCTGGCGGCGGGCGGTGAGGCGAGGTTTGGCTATGCGGTGACGGTCTCTGCCTAAGGCAGCGCGGCACCAATGGCACCGCGCTACAGATTTATTTCGGCAAACCGTTTTTGAATTCCACAACTTGATGCGGATACGGGATTTCGATGTTGTTGTCTTTGAGTGCATTCCAGATCAAAAACAGCACATCTGATGAATATTTATTGTCGCCGTCGTCCAAGCCGTTGACCCAGAATTCCACCCCGAAATCGATGCCGCTGTCGCCAAAGCCCCGCAATTCGCAATCGGGCGGATAGGGCAGATCAAGGATATCAGGATGGGTCGACACGGCCGCCTCGATCAGCGCAGGAACGGTGTTTATGTCAGTGTCATAAGACACAGAAAACGCCACTTCGAACCGATTGGCAGAGCCGCTATCAGAGTAATTCACCACGCGGGTGGTGATAAAATCCTCATTGGGCACCACGATCCAGCGGCCATCAAAGGTCTCTAGAATGGCTGCACGGGCGGTCATTTTGACGATTTTGCCCTTTTCGCCGCCATCCAGTTCAACGTAATCGCCCACAGTGGCTTGGCCCTCAAGCAACAAAATCACGCCAGAGATAAAGTTCGACGCGATACGTTGCAGACCAAAACCGATACCGACACCGATGGCACCACCTAGCACGGCCAAAGTCGACAGATTGATGCCCATGATGTTCATCAACAGCAAAAACGACAGGCCGAAAATGATGATCTCGGCAGCTTTGGAGGCCAATTCACGAGTCGCGGGACGCATGTTGTCTTGAGCGATAATATAATTGCGGCTTTGCCCTGTCGACCAACGCCCCAGCCAAAACAAAATCGACCCGGCGATCACACCGCGAATAACCGACAACAGCGAAAACTGGATATTGCCAGCGCCCACAATCGTCTCGGACAGCTTAAGCATCACCGGATCAAGCAGACCCAAAGTGTACAAAATTGCTATGGGCATCAAAGCGAACTTGCCCAACAGCTTGAGGAACGGATCTTTCAGGATCGACTGCACCAAGGCGCGCACAGCGAGCAGCAAAAACACCCGTTTGCCAAAGGCGATCACAGCGCCAGAGCCAAAGATAGACCGCGTGACACCTTCGCCAAGACCGGTGAGGACATAGGCCAGAAGCGGCAGGCCCAGCGGCAAGAACAGCACGGCAAAGCGACGCGCTTCAACAAGCAGCCCTTTGGCCTCATCGTCCTTAGGCGTTAAAAAACGGCTCACTTTGGGCATCAATTTACCCGCCAGATAGCGCGCCAGAACATAAGCCACGACAAGCAGCGCAAATTGTGACCACGCTGCGGGGCTAAGCAACCAGCCCTTTGCAAGCTCTAGCCCTTGATCAAAATAGTTATAGGCTTGATGCACAAAAGGCGGAAAATCGGCGGGGAAAGGCGATGTGGCTTGGTCGGTCATAAAGGGCTCCGGTGGTTCGCATTTTCTTAGCGATACCTCAAAGCCGATCTAAGGGGAAAGGCCAAGTGACAGTTCCCGCAAAAACGTTTTCCGAATGGGCCAGCGGATCAATTGGCTGACAAAAATTTCGAATTGCCCACCGCGCGCGCACTGCCCGATGATCCGCCCACAGAAATGCGCCGCGTCACCACGGGTTTGGGGGCTGCGCTATAAGACCCGCTGGCAATCTGGCGTTTCAGGGCAGGCACGATGTCGAGCAAAGACATGCCATGGCCGACGCTGCGACTGCCACGGGTCGATCCGGCAGAGACCACAGACACGATACGCTTGCGCCCCCCGTCCAAGGCGAACACAGGCGCGCCAGAAGAGCCAAACGTGATATCACAATCAAAGTCTAACAGGCCTTTCGCGTAGGTCAGAACATTGCAAGCGCGTTGCACAGACAAAGCACCATTGCGCCCCTGCCCATAGGACGCGACCGCCAATTCGCCATTTTTTATGCCAGAACTGTGCAGCGCAAAAGGCGTCGCCAAAGAGCGCGCAATCGGATTGGCCAATTGGATCAGCGCCACATCTTTGCGCACCATTTCGCCCGTGACCTTTGTTCCATTGAAATAGTCCGGCGACACAGCCACCTGCTGCCCGCGCGAAGCCGCTATAAAATCACCATTGCGCAGACCCGCGCGAAACAAAATGTTCTTCGGTTCAATGATCTTCTTACTGTTCTCATAGACCACACAATGCGCCGCTGTGAGCACCAAATCCGGCGCAATCAACGCGCCGCTACAGGTGCCGATGCCTGAAACATCCAGACGCCCGACACCCTCCCAACCGATCAGTTCGGCGCGCCGATCTAGGCGGTCTAGGTCTTTGGCTTGGGTGTCAGCGGTCTGTGCGTGCAGCGGCCCCATCAGACCTGCGCACAAAACGACGATGGGTAAAATAACCCGCTTTGGGATGTCTAAAATGCTAAAAAATGCCATAGCGCTGATGCGTCCTCATCTATGAATGAGACCGATATGCCGTGAAAATTGGGCAAGAATAGGGTTGAGACCGCACATTTTCATGCAGTCTCACAGCTTTTTCATCACCCGTAGAGCTAAGATTTTAGCTTGGTGCCGCGGTTGAACAGCACCCAACAGGCCAGCAAAATCGTGAAAGTCACGGCGCTCACAATCACCAGCCCCAGAACAGGCGAAGAGTCCGAGCGACCAATCATGCCGTAACGCACCCCGTCGATCAGGTAAAACACGGGGTTGAAATGGGTGAGCCCGCGAAACCACGCAGGCAGGCCTTCGACCGAATAGAACGTGCCTGACAAAAACGCCAAAGGCGTGATGATGAAATTGGTGATCGCCGCCATCTGGTCAAACTTTTGCGAAACGATACCTGCAATCACGCCAAGCCCGCCCAACATCAAAGCCCCCAAGGTGACAAAGATCAGGGCGTATGTTGGATGTGCCAGACCCAGACCAACAGCCAAAGCCATGCCGATCCAAATCGCCACCGCCACAACCAACCCGCGCGCCAAAGCGCCCGCCATATAGCCCAAGACCAATTCAAGCGGCGACAAAGGCGGCATCAGCGTGTCGACGATATTGCCCTGAATTTTCGACACCAACAAAGATGAGGACGTATTGGTAAAAGCGTTCTGGATCACCGTCATCGTCAAGATACCAGGCGCCAGAAAGTGAATGAACGGCACGCCCATCACATCCCCCCGATTGGGACCAATCGCGAGAGTGAAAATGGTCAAAAACAGCCCTGCTGTAATCAGCGGCGCCAGCACAGTTTGCGTCCATACCGTTGTAAAGCGCAAGACTTCACGCAACGCCAAAGTGTACAGGCCCAGCCAGTTCACCCGACCAAACCGCCGCACGCCCATCGCCAGTTCGGCGTCAGCCCCTGTCTCAAGCCCCGATTGTGTCGATTTTTTTGCCTGTGCCATCGTTTATTCCTCTACTGAGTCGCTGCATGCGCTTGTAACCTGTCTCAGCCTGTTTAAAATAGAGGCAGTAAGACTTCTAAAAGAGTTTCCTGCGCAAAAGCCCTTTGCACAAAGGCGCAAGGCCGGCTTTCGCGTAACTGCGCTTGCTCGTCCGCGCCGCTGGGTGTAGGGATGCAGGCCAATTGAGCGGGTAACCCGCCCGCGACACGAATGATGCATAGCCCACGGCCTTTGGTTGATTTGGCCGTGCGAAGTACAAGGAACGACCATGTCCTGGACCGATGAGCGCGTCGAGCTGTTGAAAAAAATGTGGGGCGAGGGCCAATCTGCCTCGCAAATCGCCAAGGAACTTGGTGGTGTCACCCGCAACGCCGTGATCGGCAAAGTGCACCGCCTTGGCCTGTCCAATCGTGCTGGCACAACGGCAACTGCAAAACCGGCTGCGGCCAAACCCAAAGCGGTCGCCGCCAAACCCAAGGTCGAGGCAAGTGCCGCACCAAAGGCAAAAGCCAAACCCGCGGCCGCTGCGCCAGCGGAACCTGCCGCCCCTGCGCCACGGCCAAACCTGCCAGCGCGCCGCGCGATTATTCCTGCCGGTCAACCTTTGCCACCGCAGCCTTCGGCCAATGAGATTCCGGCAGAGGCTTTGGCAAAAGTTTCTGAGGTCGAAAAGAAGGCCAAAAAGATTTCTGTTATGGAACTTACCGAAAAGACCTGCAAATGGCCCATCGGTGATCCTGCGACAGAAGAATTCTGGTTCTGTGGTCTGCCTGCGCAAACGGGCAAACCCTATTGCGAAGCGCATGTTGGCGTGGCTTTCCAGCCGATGTCTTCGCGCCGAGATCGTCGCCGCTAAGGCGTAAGGCGATCCGCGTATAAAATTTTGAAAGGCCGCTCTTTTGGGCGGCTTTTTTCATGACCGATCGCCTTAGGATCACGCCGCAACGCGCACAGCCCCCTGCCAAAACCGCCGTTATGTGCGGCCAGCGCACCGAAGCTGTGCGACCAAGGGGGTTATCAAACACCCTTGTTGGGCTTAGTTTGCCTGCAACACCATAATTTTAAACGTTTGAAAGGCCCAATGCCCATGGCGCCCATTATCTCGATCAAAGACCTGACAAAGACCTATGCCTCGGGCACCCCTGCCCTAGATGCGGTGAACTTAGACATCGAAGAGGGCGAAATCATCGCTCTGCTTGGCCCCAATGGCGCGGGCAAAACCACGTTGATCGGCGCGATTTGCGGCATGGTCAAAATCACCTCAGGCACGGTCAGCGTCGGCGGGTTCGACGTGGAACACGATCCTCGAAAAGCCCGCGCGCAAATCGGGTTGGTCCCGCAAGAAATTGCGCTCGATATTTTCGAGACTGTTTGGAATTCTGTTAAAATGACTCGCGGCTTATTCGGCTACAAACCCGATGACGCTTATCTTGAAGGCATCCTTCGGTCTTTGTCTTTGTGGGACAAAAAAGATTCCAAAAACATGGAACTTTCAGGCGGCATGAAACGCCGCGTTATGATCGCCAAAGCCCTATCGCACGCCCCCAAAGTGTTGTTTTTGGACGAGCCCACCGCTGGCGTCGACGTGGCCTTGCGCCGCGATATGTGGGAGGTTGTGCGCAAGCTGCGCGACGAGGGTGTGACCATCATATTGACCACCCATTATATTGAAGAAGCCGAAGAAATGGCCGACCGCATCGGTGTGATCAATGCTGGAAAAATCTTGCTGGTGGAAGACACGGCCACCTTGATGCAAAGCTTTGGCCGCAAAACGTTGAAACTGTCGCTTGTGGACCCTTTGTCCACGACCCCTGTCACGCTTTCAGACTACGATCTTGCGCTATCTGATGACAAAATGACCCTCACCTATTCCTACGACACCCGCGCCGAACGCACTGGCATCACGCGGTTGATTTCTGATCTGGCCTCGACTGGCATTTCGGTGCGCGATTTGGAAAGTCATCAAAGCTCGCTTGAAGACGTCTTTTTAACATTGGTGGAGGAAAAATCATGAACTGGCTCGCCATTAAATCCATATACACCTCTGAAATGAAACGGTTCTTTCGCACTTTGAGCCAATCCATTTTGTCACCTGTTTTATCTACGGTGCTATATTTCGTTGTCTTCGGCGCAGCCATCGGCGGACGCATTCAAGAGGTCGGCGGCATCAGTTACGGCGCTTTCATCGTGCCCGGTCTGGTGATGCTCACCGTGCTGCAGCAATCCTTGTCCAACGCCTCTTTCGGGATCTATTTCCCCAAATTCACAGGGACTATATTCGAGCTGTTCACAGCCCCTATTTCCTTTGTCGAGATTCTGATCGGCTATGTCGGCGCGGCAGCCAGTAAGGCGATGATCATCGCCTTTGTCATCTTGGCCACAGCGACCTTTTTTGTCGATTTGCATATCATCCATCCGTTTTGGGCGCTTGGGTTCTTGGTTTTAACCGCTGTCAGTTTTTCGCTTTTGGGCTTTATCATCGGCATCTGGGCCAGCAATTTCGAACAGTTGCAGATCATCCCATTGCTTGTCGTCACCCCCTTGGTGTTCTTGGGCGGCGCGTTTTATACGGCGGATATGTTGCCCGGATTTTGGGAAGTCTTGGTCAAATTCAACCCCGTACTCTACCTGATCTCAGGCTTTCGCTGGTCTTTCTTTGAAGTCTCAGACGTGCCCGTGGGCGTGTCCTTAGCCGCGATTACGATCTTTTTGGTCTTATGCATCTCTGCTGTGGCGTGGATTTTCAAAACCGGATGGCGGCTAAAGCAGTAAACTGAACCACACATACCGATACAAAGGGGGCCAAGTGCCCCCTTTATGTTTGACGCCCCCATTGTGCCTGCGCTTTCCTCCCCCAAATGAGCATAAAACCACGCATGACGGGGGTTTCGCGCTGCATTCAATCGGAGTACATGAAGATATGAGCCAGAACCCACCCAGCCTCCGCCCCGATCTCGCCCCGCAACCGCTTGTTGACGCCGCGATTACCAAAAAACGCCAAGACCAGCCCACAATCGGCATGGTCTCTTTGGGTTGCCCCAAAGCACTGGTCGACAGTGAGCGGATTTTGACGCGGCTGCGTGCCGAGGGCTATGCCATTTCCCCCGATTACGTCGGCGCGGATGCGGTTGTGGTCAACACCTGCGGGTTCTTGGACAGTGCCAAGGCCGAAAGCCTTGAGGCGATTGGCGAAGCCTTGCAAGAGAACGGCAAGGTCATTGTAACGGGTTGTTTGGGCGCTGAGCCTGAATACATCACGGGCGTGCATCCGAAAGTCTTGGCCGTCACTGGCCCGCATCAATACGAGCAGGTTTTGGACGCCGTGCATCTGGCCGTGCCGCCCTCGCCTGATCCCTTTATCGATTTGTTGCCTGCGCGTGGTGTGTCTTTGACACCGCGCCATTTCAGCTATTTGAAAATCTCCGAAGGCTGCAACCACGCCTGTAAATTCTGCATCATCCCCGACATGCGCGGCAAATTGGTGTCGCGCCCTGTGCACGGGATTTTACGCGAGGCGGAAAAGCTGGTTGAGGCTGGCGTCAAAGAATTGCTGGTGATTTCGCAAGATACCTCGGCTTATGGCTTGGACCGTCGTTACTCCACCCACCCATGGAAAGACCGTGAGGTCAAAAGCCACATTACCGATCTGACCCGCGAGCTGGGCCAGCTTGGTGCGGCAAATGATCTGTGGGTGCGCTTGCATTACGTCTATCCCTATCCCCATGTGCGCGATCTAATCCCGATCATGGCCGATACCTCGAACGCGATTTTGCCCTACTTGGATATCCCGTTCCAACATGGCCACCCTGATGTTTTAAAACGCATGGCGCGGCCTGCGGCCTCGGCTAAGGTCCTGGATGAGATCGCCGCTTGGCGGTCCGATTGCCCTGATATTACCCTGCGGTCCACCTTTATCGTCGGCTACCCCGGCGAGACCGAGGCCGAATTTGACTATATGCTGGACTGGCTGAAAGAGGCCAATCTGGACCGTGTGGGCTGTTTTAAATATGAGAACGTCGCAGGTGCGCGCTCGAACGCCCTGCCCGATCACGTCGCGGAAGAGGTCAAACAAGAGCGCTGGGACCGTTTCATGGAAGCGTCACAGGCGATTTCAGAGGCCAAATTGGCGGCCAAAGTCGGCCAGACCATGCAGGTCATCGTGGATGATATTGACGAAGACGGTATCGCCACCTGTCGCACCAAAGCCGACGCCCCCGAGATTGATGGGAACTTGTTTATTGATGAGGACACGCAAGGTTTGAGCGTTGGGGATTTGGTGACTGTCGAAGTTGATGAGGCGAATGAGTATGATTTGTGGGGTGCACTTCGTTAGAAAACGCTCGAGGAGCGTTTTCCGAAGTGCACGCGTCAGCGCGTCAAAGACGCGATGCCGCAGGGTACATTTGATCTGGGGGATCATTTTTCAGAGGCAACGCGCGTAAGACCCGACAGGGTCGGAGCTCTGGGTTGTTTGCCTTCAGAAACATATTGCGAAGGAAACGATCTTGAAAAAGTTAAATTTTTTAAAAAGCTTCCCTTTTGGAGTATTCATCGGCCTAGAAATCGCGATTTTATTTTGCTGGATTTTAGATTCTAGTTTGCGCAACGAAATCAAACAAAATTTGATACAACTTCTTACAATAAGTGTAACGCTTCTAGCGGCAGGGATTGCGACTCTCGGCGTGTTTCATACTGTTGATCAGCAAGAAATTCACCGACGCGAAGAGCGCAATAATAGATTGAATGCAGCTAGAGCGCTCCTTCCTCACTCCTTAGCTAGCCTCAACACCGTAGTAGAAAATGGTATCAAATATTCAAAAACCTATTGCTGGAATGATTGGAAAATAGCACACCCTGACTATCTGGATGAGATTTCAATCTCTGAAGAAGTCTTTCAGAATTTGAAGGAGTGCATTGAACATTCGGATGAGTTGGCAGCAAGATGGCTGACACTCGCTATAAGCAGGTATCAAGTGTGTCATTCACGCCTACGAAGTAGGCCGCAAGATTTTTCGGAAGTAGAAAACGGGACCATGGTGGAGGCAAGTTATGCTACGTATATCGCAGAGCAATTTGCGGACTGGTTACTTCTCAAGCAAATAGTCGGTGTGTTGTTCGACTTTTCACGGGGTAATGAGGCCCTACCAAACCAAATAGCTGCAAACGCCTACACCCTTCCTCTCGGTGACGAACCCACTGGAATATCCGAACTGGCCCTTGAGAAAATTACTGCACGAATTTCAGGAAATCGACTTACGCTAACCGCGCTTGAAAGATAGCCCCCCAGCGACTGACCCTGGGTGGGTGCTTTAGCGCCCTTCATTCTTACCTGCACGCCTTTGGCGGGACGGGGAAGGTCAGGCGCTGAGCGATGCGTGCATCGCTCGGGGAGAGGTGTGAGGGCGGTGTTCACAGTATTGACCCAATAGACATTGCAGACCAAGCTCCCCCCAAAGGGAGCGCATCATGACCAAGACCTATCAAGACCTGCTGAGTGAGGCTTACGACCAAATCTCTACGATCCCAACCGAACTCGCCATCGATTTGGTGGGTGACCCAGATACGCTCATTGTTGATCTGCGCGACAGGCGGGAGTTGGAGCGGGAGGGCAAGATCGCGGGCGCGTTTCATTGTCCGCGCGGGATGCTTGAATTTTGGATCGATCCGTCTAGTCCCTATCACAAACCCGCATTGGCAGAAGCGAAACAGATCGTGTTTTACTGCGCCTCCGCGTGGCGATCCGCGCTGGCGGCGAAAACAGCGCAAGACATGGGATTTGAAAACATCGCCCATATAGAGGACGGCTTTGGCGCGTGGAAGGCTGCTGGCGGGGCGATAGAAAGTGTCGCAGCCAAATAGCATGGTTCTTTGACCAAAGCGCTCTAGATTGGGGGTATGACAGAGCAAGCCCCCACAAATCAGACAGATCAGACCGCCGTGCTGTTCAACGCGGACTGCCCTGTGTGCAATTTCGAGATTTCGCATTACGCAGATTATGCGGATAGAAACGCACTCAAAATTCGGTTTGACGACCTGAATTCTTGCGCCTTGCAGCGCTGGGGTTTGACAGCGGATCAAGCGGCGCGCAGGCTTTACGTGGCGCACCAAGGCCAGTTGCTATCGG
Source organism: Pacificibacter marinus (assembly GCF_018860665.1). Taxonomy (GTDB): domain Bacteria; phylum Pseudomonadota; class Alphaproteobacteria; order Rhodobacterales; family Rhodobacteraceae; genus Celeribacter; species Celeribacter marinus_A. The sequence goes on along the minus strand of NZ_JAHKPK010000055.1, from coordinate 199,699 downwards.
GCGTCCCAGCCTTTCGGGCGCTTTGGGCGCAAATGCCAAAATACAGATGGTTGGCGCGGGTATCAGGCTGGCCAGTGGTCTTGCCAACAAGCGAATGGCTGTATGATCGGGTCTTGGCGCCTTTGATTTATCGCTGGCATATCCGACGGCAAGCACGCAAAGTTTAGGCCGTGCGATTGTCCAAATAATAGCGCACGGCGTCTTGGACATGGCGAAAGCGATCCCCACCAAGATGCTTGCCACCGTACCAACGCGTCACAACGATGATGTGATCGTGCAGACCTTCGCGCTCAAGCATCCGCAAAATCACCATGCCAGCCCCAGATTCGCCGTCATCGTTTTTGATAGGTGTATCGCCCGCCAAAAGTCCCCAAGTGTTATGGGTGGCTTTAGCGAATTTCTTGGTCTTGCACAGGGTTTTGAGAAAGGCTTTAGCCGCCTCACCAGAGGCACAAGGCCCGCCAGAGACCGCGTATTTTGACCCACGATCCGATATGATGCCATCAAAGGTTTGCATGGCCACGCGTATATATGGCGCAGGGCCGAATGTCAGGCGGGAATGTCAGACGCAAAGGTAAAGACGAACAGCGACTAGCGCGCGCCGTTTTGCACAGCCCGAATGTAGTTTAGCTCTTGGGTGTTCAAACAATACTCAGGCGTGCGGGGTTGCGGATCTTGGTGCTCGATCATCCACAAGATGCAGGCGTCATGCTGGGTGCATTTGCCACACCGCGTGACCATCTGCGTCAACTCAGGCGCATCGATGATGCCTGCGCGCGCGGCCTGATCCACATCCACTCCCAAACGGTCCCCCATGCCATGCATCAAAGTGGTAGAGCCACGTTCGGGCACAACAGGCACATCGGTTTTGGATACGGTGGAGGTGTTGTGAAGATCGGTCATGGCAAATCCTTACGGCAAAGCGGTGAACATCGAAAACGCACCACGATTTTGCCGAACCTGAACCGACACGTCCTTGATCAAGATCAATTGAGCTGTGTCGCGCCCTAAAGGCACAGCAAGACAGCCGCTCCGTTTGAAGACACGCCACTAATTAGATGCGCCACTGACAGATACATAAGTTACAGCGTCGCCATGGTCCGGCGCACAGTTTCTATGCGTTGATCATTGGGCGGATGCGACCCCAGAAATTCATCCCCAGGATCGGCGATACGAGTGAAAAACGCCGCCCCACGGATCGGGTTATAGCCCGCGCGGTAAGCGATGACAGTGCCCAACTGATCGGCTTCCAGCTCATACGATTTGGAATAGCGGCGCGCGCCGACGGTCGCGCCAAGGTTTTGCACGGTCTCGACTGTGGCAGCATCTGCCCCTACAGCGGCGGCCAGAACGCCGCCCAAAAGTCCGCCAATCGCAGCGCTTTCTTGGGTGCGATCCAGATGGCCACGGATGTGGTGCGCCGCCTCATGGCCCAAGATAAACGCGAGTTCATCGCTGTTTTGCAGATCGGCCAAAAGCGCCACTGTAAAGGTCAAAACGGGACGACCTGTGGCATCGACCGATTGAAAGGCGTTGGCGGGTGCAGAGGCATTACTATCAACGACAACTTTAAAATCGCAATTGGCCCCTTGGGTGCGCGCACGACATTCAGATTCTGCAATCGGTTCCACATGGCGCACAATGGCGGCAAAACTCTCAACCGTGACAGGCCCAGACTGAGTGCTACGCATCACGAGCTGCACACTTGGCACAGACGTGTTTGGATCAGGCGGGCTGTTGGGCGTCTCGACCTCAAGACAGGCACTCAGCGCGGTGATGGTCAAAAGACAAACAAGCAAGCGCAGCCGTGATTTTGGCAATGGATTGAACACGAGAGGTATCCTTAAAGAGCATGCGGGGGGCGCAAAGAGGCACGCAGGTTTTCACGCATATTTTAACCGCATGTCTAAGATCACACCAGTGGCAACTGTGTGAGGCGACCCAACGAAACGACGCCATATCGCAAACCCGTTTCAAACGCCCGCAAAGCGCTTGCAAATCTGCCCGCCACCGTTAGCATCATTCTTATGTTTACAATAGAACACGAATTTGACGCGACCGTCATAACGATGGTGGATGATGGCGAAGCGCCGCTACAAGAAGACGTGATTGTCTCGGCCTTTGAAGAATGTATCACCGTCGAGCAGCATGACCCTCGCACGGGGCGCACCCAGAAAATCACCCTATCGATGGCGCAGATGCGCGATTTGGGTGCGGCTCTGGATTTGCCAGAGGGCGCTTATATTTTGGGCCCTGCCAAGATTTAAAAAACTTACGCTCAAAGCCCTGACGCTCAAAGTCCTGTGATTTTGAACTGTTTGTCACGCGCAATCGCCCCGCGCAGCAGGCTCACGTTTGATTTCGACACGCCCAATGCCTTGGCCAAAAGTTTGATCACCTCTTTGGTGGCTTTGCCATCTTCGGGCACGCAGGTGACGTAGACGCGCACTTGGCCTTCCTGCACCAGAACCGCGTTGCGCGAGGCTTTGGGCGTCACCCGCACAGACAATAGATTATCGCCTATGGCCGCAATCAAATCGTTGCGTAGGCTGGCCTTAACTGTGTCTTTACCTTTGGATTTTGCTCCGCTCATGTAACGGCCTTTTACATTTCTTTACAAAGGTGGTTGATTGTCCGCCTCGAAACACCGACATATCGCATAACGCCGCACAAAAGAAAGCCCAAGACATGCCTGCACCAAATCCAGCTGCCCTCGATTTTTTGCTCTCCCGTCGGTCGCGCCCCGCCAAAACGCTTGTCGGCCCTGTGCCGACCCGCGACGCCCTTGCGCCACTGTTGCAAGCGGCAGCGCGCACGCCAGATCACGGCAAGTTAGAGCCTTGGCGCTTTATCGTGCTTGAGAAACCCGCCCTCACACGTCTGTCCCTTTTGGTGGCAGAAATGGCGGCAGGTCGCGATTTGGATGACGATCAACGGCAAAAGGCGATCAATCAATATGCCAATGCCGATTTGGCCGTTGCGGTGATTTCATCGCCCAAAGCCTCGCCCAAAGTCCCGCACATCGAACAGGTCTATTCTGCGGGTGCGGCCTGTTTGGCGCTGCTGAACGCCTCTTTGGCGGCAGGATGGGGCGCGAATTGGTTGTCGGGCTGGGCCTCGCATGATCCAGAGTTCTGCAAACTCGGGCTGAACCTCGCAGAGCATGAGACCATCGCGGGTTTCATCCATATTGGCACCGAAAAAGCGGCCCCACCAGAACGCCCACGCCCTGATCTGGATGCCATTACAACTTGGGTCACCGACTGATGTTCGACGATTTTTTTAAAGCGCTCGGCCAGCTTGGCGACACACGGTTTCAATCGGTGCTGTTCAAAGGCATAGGGCTGACCTTAGCGCTTTTGATCGCGATTTACGTCGCCTTTGTTTGGACCTTGGGCCTGTTCTTGCCTGACACCATCACCTTGCCCGTTCTAGGCGATATCAGCCTTGGGCTGGTGCTCTCGATAGGCTCGTTTTTTGTGATGATCGGCCTGTCTGTGTTTTTGATGGTGCCTGTGGCCTCGGCCTTTACCGGTTTCTTTTTGGAAGAGGTCGCAGAAGCCGTCGAGGACAAACATTACCCCCATCTGCCGCCCGCGCCGCGTCAAAGCTTTGGCGATATGATGCGCGACACGGTTGGGTTCTTGGGCCTATTGATCGTGGCCAATATCATCGCTTTGGTACTGTATCTGTTGTTAAATATCGCAGCCCCTTTGATCTTTTGGGCGCTCAACGGGTTCTTGCTGGGGCGTGAGTATTTTCAAATGGTTGCGATACGCCGCTTGGGACGCGAAGGCGCCAAAGCCGCCCGCGCCCGTCATGCGCCGAAAATCTGGATCGCAGGCGCTCTGATGGCCGTGCCTTTATCGATCCCCCTCGTGAACCTGCTGATCCCCGTTTTGGGGGCTGCCACGTTCACACATATGTTTATGCGGCTTGAGGGCGCGCGTTTGACCACGCCCCCGCAAGGCTCAGCTTAACTGTCGCCAACTTTGGGCAAATGTGCCGTCCAATCGACATCATGCCATGAAAACACGCCCGAATAGATCACGCCAACAATGATACCCCAAATCACGAAAGCGACCAAGGTGACGATCACGGCCTTGCGGCGCGGGTTGTAATTGCTAGGCGCGCCGGCATGCGTGCCCTCAACGATCACCCCCTCATCGCCTTGAGTGCGCAATCCGATGGGCAAAGCAATAAACATGGTCATGAACCACGTCACAGCATAAAGCACGATCCCAGAGACAATAGACATAAAGCCGCTTCCTTATATGCGAACAGGTTAGGCCTGTTCAATCTTCGAGCCAGTCAGACCTGCTCTAATTCAATCAGACAGCCGTTAAAGTCCTTGGGATGCAAGAACAGCACAGGCTTGCCATGGGCACCGATTTTCGGCTCGCCCGTGCCCAAGACACGCGCGCCCTCTGCCAGCAATTTATCCCGCGCGGCCAAGATGTCCTCCACCTCGTAACACATGTGGTGAATGCCGCCTGACGGGTTCTTGTCCAGATAGCCCGTGATCGGGGAATTGTCACCCAAAGGATAGAGCAATTCGATTTTGGTGTTGGGCAACTCAATAAACACCACCGTCACGCCGTGATCCGGTTCATCTTGCGGCGGGCCAACTTTTGCGCCCAAGGTGTTCGCATATTGCGCGCTCGCCGCTTTTAAATCGGGCACAGCAATGGCCACATGGTTCAAACGTCCGATCATGTCTTATCCTCTCCCAAACTCTTAGATTCGATTATGGCCTGTGCAGATGCCTGCCCGCAAGCGGCGCTTCGACGCAGTTTTGATGCCCCTATGCCAAGTGTTTGCGATTTTTCGCCACAGAACACCGCAAGGTTAACGCTCCATTCACCAGTTATGGACTTAACTACCAGACACAAACCCTGTGGAGCTGTTAGACATGCCAGATAATCTAGAAAGCCTATTGCCGCCGCAAAAGCCAACGCCTGAACGCCCTTTGCTTGGAACAACAGTGCTGATCGTCGAAGACAGCCGTTTCGCCTCTGAGGCGCTGCGACTGTTGTGCTTGCGCTCTGGGGCGCGGATTAGACGGGCTGACAACCTGGCCCATGCGCGCAAACATCTGCAGGTCTTTCGTCCCAATGTGGTGATCATCGATCTTGGTCTGCCTGATGGATCTGGCGCGGAACTGATTGATGAGCTGTCCCAGGCCAGCCCCCGCGTCGATGTTCTGTTGGGGATGTCAGGCGATACAGGTACAGAAAGCCGAGCGCGGACTGCGGGCGCCGATGGCTTCATCGCCAAACCCATCGCCAATTTGGCTGAATTTCAACATATCATTCTCAATGCCATGCCCAAAGGATCACGCCCCGCTCTGACGGGCATTCGCAGGGTCACTAACGAAGAGATCACCCCCGACCCCATCGCGCTGCAAGACGATTTTGTCCATATCTCAGACCTGATGACACTCAATCGTGGCGAAGATATGCTGGATTACATCGCGCAGTTTTTGTCCGGCATCGCGCGCACAGCAGGTGATACAGAATTGGTGGATGCGGCCCAAACACTGTCGAAGCATCGAGACCAAGGCCTGCCCTTTGGCTCTGATATCGCGCGGATTGCGGGCTTGGTTCATGATCGCATAGATCAAGCCCGCGTGGTGTAATGCTCAGGGCTCCATAGCCTGTTCAAAAGAAAATCCCGTTGGGTAACTGTGCAACCCGTCAAAATCTGATTTGCCGACCGTCATCCCAGCAGCCCGAACAGACACGTAAGCCATCGTGAAATGGAAGATCATATTGGGCAGAGCATAGCGCATTATGAAATCTGTACTGTCTTGGGTAACTTTTGCAAACCCAGCCACGTGCGACACCTCAGACACGGTAAAATCTGCAGGTGTAAGTCCTGCCAGCATTTCACGCACATCGCGTGCAAAAATGTGCAGGGCAGCACCTGTGGGCCTGTCTGGAAACACCGGCAGCGCGCGCCCAGTCACGGGAGCCACCGCACGGGCCGCAAAATTCAATGCGATGGCCAACTGTTGATTTGTAGGAAAAACATCTGGCGCAGCACGGGTCCTGAGTAGCGCGTCGCAATCAGGATGCTCTTCGATTTTGATTAACAGCGCCTCAATTTGACCGACATAGTGCAATAAAGTATCAAGAATAATTTGTGCGCCTTGCATGAAATCCCCCTTTTTACACGAACGTATTTCACTGCCAGCGATAAAAAAAGGCGCGAGGTTGCCCCCGCGCCTGATTAAAGTCGAATCGAATATCGCCTACTCTTCGGCAGGCAGCGCGCGCAGGTGCAATTCGCGCAATTGTTCGTTCATCGGCTCGTTGGGCGCGCCCATCATCAAGTCTTCGGCGCGTTGGTTCATCGGGAACATGATAACCTCGCGGATATTGGCCTCGTCAGCCAAAAGCATCACAGCGCGGTCGATGCCCATCGCACAACCACCGTGGGGCGGTGCACCATATTGGAACGCATTGACCATACCGCCGAAGCGTTTTTCAACTTCATCTTTGCCATAGCCCGCGATTTCAAAGGCTTTGTACATGATTTCAGGTGAGTGATTTCGCACCGCACCGGACACCAATTCGTAGCCGTTACAGGCCAAATCATATTGGTAGCCCAATACTTTAAGCGGATCGCCCATCAACGCTTCCATACCACCTTGTGGCATAGAGAACGGGTTGTGTTCAAAGTCGATTTTTCCGGTTTCTTCGTCTTTTTCATAGATTGGGAAATCCACGATCCAAGCGAATTGGAAGCTGTCTTTATCTGTCAAACCAAGCTCTTCACCGATCACATTGCGCGCACGGCCCGCAACGGATTCAAAGGCTTTGGGTTTGCCGCCCAAGAAGAAGGCCGCATCGCCAAGGCCGAGGCCAAGTTGCTGACGGATGGCTTCTGTGCGTTCTGGACCTATGTTTTTGGCCAAAGGACCAGCGGCCTCAAGACCTTCGCCTTGGTCACGCCAGAAGATGTAGCCCATGCCAGGCAGGCCTTCTTGTTGCGCGAATTTGTTCATACGGTCACAGAATTTGCGCGAACCGCCTTTTGGCGCAGGAATGGCGCGAACTTCTGTGCCCTCTTGTTCCAGCAAGCTGGCGAAGATGGCAAAGCCTGAGCCTTTGAAATGCTCTGACACAACCTGCATTTTGATCGGGTTGCGCAGGTCAGGTTTGTCGGAACCGTACCAAAGCGCTGCGTCTTTGTATGAAATCTGTGGCCAGTCTTTGTTGACCTTGCGACCTTTGCCGAACTTTTCGAACATGCCGCCGATCACAGGTTCAACAGTGTCGAAAATATCTTGCTGCGTGACGTAGCTCATCTCAACGTCCAACTGGTAGAAGTCGGTGGGCGAGCGATCCGCGCGCGGGTCTTCATCGCGGAAACAGGGCGCGATTTGGAAATATTTGTCAAAGCCAGAGACCATGATCAGCTGTTTGAACTGCTGCGGAGCCTGCGGCAGCGCGTAGAACTTACCCGGGTGCAAACGTGATGGCACCAAAAAGTCACGCGCGCCTTCGGGGGAGGAGGCTGTGATGATTGGCGTTTGGAATTCGTTAAAGCCCTGCGACCACATCCGTTCGCGCAGGTCTTTCACCACATTCGAACGCATGATCATGTTGTCGTGCAATTTCTCGCGACGCAGATCAAGATAACGGTATTTCAAACGCGTTTCTTCGGGATATTCTTGGTCGCCAAAGACCATAAGCGGCAGCTCGTCAGAGGCGCCCAAGATTTCCAGATCGCGGACAAACACTTCGATTTCGCCGGTTGGCAGTTTGGCGTTCACAAGGCTTTCATCACGCGCCATGACAGTGCCATCAATGCGGATACACCATTCGGCGCGCACCTTTTCCATGTCCTTGAACACAGGGCTGTCAGGATCGCAAAGCACCTGCGTGATGCCGTAATGATCGCGCAGATCGACGAACAAAATGCCGCCATGATCACGGATACGGTGGACCCAACCAGACAGACGAACGGTGTCGCCCACATTGGCCTTGGTCAGTTCAGCGCAGGTATGGCTACGATAGGCGTGCATAATTCGGAATCCTCAGGTCTTGGACTAATATTAGTCGTCGCGCTGATACACCGTTATAGGGCCGGAAAGTCAAGCCTTGCGGGGCGGATCGCGTGGTGTTTCGGGGCTTTTGGCTGCCTTGCACGCTTTGAACCGGATAAATCCATCTACTGTCTTTATATATGTGGGGAATCGGTGAGGCGATTTCTCATCCACAGGCGGCGCGTTTTTGGCCTTCTTTTTGACCAAGCGGTCACAGAGGACACAGCACAGACGCCTTGCTGCGGAACATTCCCATAACAGGCGCTATAGGTCTGAAAAGAATCCGCACAGTTTGTGCCAAAAGCCCGCCCCTGCCCCTTGCGTATGGGCGTCGCTTCCCTATAACTCACGACAATTTGCTTCCCCCGCCTTTTTGCGGAGGGATTGCGCCTGCAAAAAACACTGGGGTCTGCCATGCCTAAAAGAACCGATATCTCCTCCATCATGATCATTGGCGCGGGACCGATTGTTATCGGCCAAGCCTGTGAGTTTGACTATTCTGGCGCACAAGCCTGTAAGGCGCTGCGCGAAGAGGGTTACCGCGTTATTCTGGTGAACTCCAACCCAGCGACCATCATGACCGACCCTGGCCTCGCCGATGCGACATACATCGAGCCGATCACGGCCGAAGTGGTCGCCAAAATCATCGAAAAAGAACGCCCCGACGCATTGTTGCCAACAATGGGCGGACAAACGGGTCTGAACACGGCACTTGAGCTGGATGATCTGGGCATCTTGGAAAAATTCAACGTGGAATTGATCGGCGCAAAGCGCGCCGCGATCGAAATGGCAGAAGATCGCAAACTGTTTCGCGAAGCCATGGATCGTCTTGGTATCGAGAACCCCAAAGCAACCATCGTCGCAGCCCCCAAATTGCCAAATGGCAAGTTCGACATCGCAGCCGGCATGCAAGACGCCTTTGCCGCACTTGAAGACATCGGCCTGCCCGCGATCATTCGTCCTGCCTTTACCTTGGGTGGCACAGGCGGCGGCGTGGCGTACAACCGTGACGACTATGAGCATTTCTGCCGCTCTGGTTTGGAAGCCTCGCCCATGGCGCAAATCCTTGTGGATGAAAGCTTACTGGGCTGGAAAGAATACGAGATGGAAGTGGTCCGCGACACAGCCGACAACGCCATCATCGTCTGTTCGATCGAAAATGTCGATCCAATGGGCGTACACACGGGCGACTCTGTCACTGTGGCCCCGGCCCTCACGCTGACCGACAAAGAATACCAATTGATGCGCACGCATTCTATTAACGTGTTGCGTGAAATTGGCGTGGAAACAGGCGGATCAAACGTCCAGTGGTCTGTGAACCCAGTCGATGGTCGTATGGTTGTGATCGAGATGAACCCACGGGTGTCACGCTCATCCGCGCTGGCGTCAAAAGCGACAGGTTTCCCGATTGCGAAAATCGCCGCGAAATTGGCGGTCGGCTACACCTTGGACGAGCTGGACAATGACATCACCAAAGTGACGCCTGCGTCCTTCGAGCCAACAATCGATTATGTTGTCACCAAGATACCGCGCTTTGCCTTTGAAAAATTTGCAGGTTCTGAGCCAAACCTGTCCACTGCGATGAAATCCGTGGGCGAAGTTATGGCGATTGGGCGCACGTTCCACGAATCCATGCAAAAAGCGCTGGCCTCGATGGAAACAGGCCTGTCTGGCTTTGACGAGATCGAAATCGAAGGCGCGCCAGAGAAATCTGCTGTCATCAAAGCGCTATCCAAAGCGACTCCAGACCGTTTGCGCGTCATCGCCCAAGCCATTCGTTTCGGGTTGACCAACGACGAAATTCACGCCGCGAACTCCTATGACCCTTGGTTCCTTGAGCGCATCCGCGAAATCGTTGACGCAGAATCTGTGATCCGCAAAGAAGGCTTGCCCGTTTCTGAGGAAGGTCTGCGCCGCGTGAAAATGCTCGGGTTCACCGATGCACGTTTGGCGACGCTCACAGGTCGTGATGAGGCAAACATCCGCCGCGCGCGCCGCAACTTGGGCGTCAACGCGGTGTTCAAACGCATCGACACCTGTGCGGCTGAGTTCGAAGCGCAGACACCTTATATGTACTCCACCTACGAGGCCCCGATGATGGGTGACGTGGAATGCGAAGCGCGGCCCTCTGATCGCAAAAAGGTTGTGATCTTGGGTGGCGGTCCGAACCGCATCGGCCAAGGCATCGAATTCGATTACTGCTGTTGTCACGCCTGTTTCTCGCTGACCGATCAGGGCTACGAGACGATCATGATCAACTGTAACCCCGAAACCGTGTCCACCGATTACGACACCTCTGATCGCTTGTACTTTGAGCCGCTGACATTCGAACATGTGATGGAAATCCTGCGCGTTGAGCAAGACAACGGCACATTGCATGGCGTGATCGTGCAATTCGGTGGTCAAACACCGCTGAAACTCGCCAATGCTTTGGAAGCCGAAGGCATTCCGATTTTGGGCACCTCGCCTGACGCCATCGATTTGGCCGAAGATCGTGAGCGTTTCCAAGATCTCGTGAATCGTCTTGGGCTGAAACAACCGCACAACGGCATCGCGTCTACAGATGCACAAGCTATTGAAATCGCGGCCTCTATCGGCTTCCCATTGGTCATTCGCCCCTCTTACGTTTTGGGCGGTCGAGCGATGGAAATCGTGCGCGATATGGAACAGCTCAAACGCTACATCTCGTCTGCGGTTGTGGTCTCTGGCGACAGCCCTGTGCTGTTGGACAGCTACCTGTCTGGCGCGGTTGAGATCGATGTCGATGCGATTTGTGACGGCACAGACGTGCATGTCGCGGGCATCATGCAGCATATCGAGGAAGCGGGCGTTCACTCTGGTGACTCCGCCTGTTCCTTGCCGCCTTATTCCTTGACCGAGGAAATCATCGCCGAGTTGCACCGTCAAACCCGCGCTTTGGCTTTGGCGCTAAACGTGGTCGGGTTGATGAACATCCAGTTCGCGGTGAAAGACGATGTGATCTACCTGATCGAGGTGAACCCGCGTGCCTCGCGCACCGTGCCGTTTGTGGCCAAAGCGGTGAATTCGCCGATTGCCTCTATCGCTGCGCGCGTTATGGCGGGAGAAAAGCTCAACACCTTTGATCTGGTGGACAGCTCTAAAACCGGTCGTTTCGCGGTGAAAGAAGCGGTTCTGCCGTTTGCGCGTTTCCCTGGCGTCGACACCATCTTGGGGCCAGAAATGCGTTCCACTGGCGAAGTCATGGGGTCAGACAAAACATTCGCCCGTGCGTTCCTTAAAGCGCAGCTTGGCGCTGGCACGATTTTGCCGACCGAGGGCAAAGTGTTCTTGTCGATCAAAGATATGGACAAAACCGACGCCACGGTTGAAGCGGCCACCACGCTTGTGGATCTTGGGTTCGAGATTGTCGCCACACGCGGCACGGCGGCTTTCCTCACCGAAAAAGGCGTGGCCAGCACGATCGTGAACAAGGTCTACGAGGGTCGTCCGAACATCGTTGATATGCTCAAAAACGACGATATCGCGCTGGTTTTGAACACCACCGAGGGCAGCCAAGCCGTTGAAGACAGCCGCGAAATCCGCAAAGTCGCCCTTTACGACAAAATCCCCTACTTCACCACAGCCGCCGGCGCGCACGCTGCTGCAATGGCGATGAAGTCCCGGGGTGAAGGCGAGATCGATGTGGAAAGCTTGCAAGAGCAGGCTTTGTCTTAAGTCAAAACTGAGAAATTGAGAAACGGAACACCTCGCATTTTGTGCGAGGTGTTTTTTTGCACAATTAGGCAGCCTCGCTATCTTGACCCGCAGCATCTCCGAGCAACAAGAGTAAAATGATTGTCGCAAAACAGTTGACGAACAAGGAAATGCATACCCATAGGGCGGGGGATCGCCTTCTACTCTTTGCCATATCAATAGGCAAAAGAACGACGAGCCATATCAGGAAATATAAACAAAGTCAGCCAAACAAGATGGCCACAAATATCATAAAAGGCTCAGCCACTTACATCATCAATATCTATTCTACTTGCAAGGAGAGTGCGTCTCCTTGATTGGAAAGTCAAACCTGCCGTCAATTTCCTCCCCTCACACCCCGCCGTGGCCCATACACACCGTAGGTGTCGCCATATGGCAGAGTACGACCTCTGCCTCGGGGGGCAGATCAACAGGTTTGCACAAAGGTCTTAAATGACAGTTGTACAGACATGCGAGCACTGCCATTCTTATAGACATAGCCATGAGGAATTATGATGCTCATTAAAGTTGGTGATGCCCGCACCTCAACGATCGATCTGGTTCTCGCAGGCCTACTGTCTTCGGTCGCTGGCGCGCTGAACGCCGTCGGGTTTCTTATTGCTGGGTCGTTCACGGCAAATATGACAGGAAACATCTCGGCATTTGCGGACCACATTGCGAATGGCGCGATCTCCATTGCGTTTTCTTTTTTGGGGCTGGTCGTGGCTTTTATCTGCGGCGCAGGCATGGCTGCCCTTGCCATTCAAGCTGGAGAAAGACGGCACATCCGCTCGGTCTACGCCTTAGCAATTGCCGCAGAGGCCATCATACTTATGCTGGTTGGCGCGACACTTATCTTGTCATCGACCACAGGCCCCGAGATCTTTTTGGTCATTGCCCTCAGCTTTGTCATGGGGCTTCAAAATGCTGTGACGACGATGATTTCACGGGCACGGGTCCGCACGACCCATGTGTCGGGAATGGCAACGGATATCGGAATAGAATTGGCAGCCTTGATCGGTGGGGAAGCATCGCGGCGCGAAGCTACACCAAAGCTCTGGCTGCACAGTCTGACCCTTGCCTGTTTTGCTGGCGGCGGCTTATGCGGCGCGCTCTTGTTTCAGTTTATCGGAAGCTGGCTGTTTATATTGGCCGCAATCCTATTACTGATCATTGCCCTACCAGAAGCCTTTCGCGCACATCGGAGTTGAGCCTCTTGCAACATTGCCGTTTGTGCCTGGTGCCACTCAAAGCAGTGATGAGCGCAGCCACGGCGAAAGTATATTTTGTTGTCACAGCAGGCCTTGATTGTGCTGTAGCGCGATAGCACGGGGGGCTTTCGTCTGCACGGCAATGCTGCTGCAGCGATAATCCTTGACTTATCACCGTATGAGGCGCATAGCCCAGTCATCGACATCCTATGCTGCCGCGTGAGCAGCCGCGTGAGAGCAATGCTCCGCGCTGCAGGTGTCGATATCGGGCAGTACGCTGCCCATGGTTCCCACAGTCACGCAAGGGGTCCGGCAGGATAACGCGGTGCGCGCGATGCGCATTGACGGAGACCTTTCCTGCGACCGATAAAACGCTCCCATTGGGGCGTTCTTTTTGCGTGTGGGTTCTTCTCACAGAAAGAGATACATGACTGATTTTACAATGCTCGGCCTTAAGCCGCGCCTTTTGACTATTCTCAACGACATGGGCCTTAAAGAGCCTACTCCAATCCAAGCGCGTGCCATTCCAGAAGTGATGAACGGCCGCGACGTGATGGGTCTGGCCCAAACCGGTACGGGCAAAACACTGGCTTTTGGTCTGCCCTTGATGGACCAGTTGCTCGGCGCCGGCACAAAGCCGAACGCGAAAACAACACGCGCTTTGATCTTGGCCCCGACTCGCGAGTTGGTGAACCAGATCGCAGACAGCCTGTTCCCGTTCATGAAAGACACCCATCTGAAAATCAACCGCGTGGTTGGTGGTGTATCGATCAACGCACAGGTGAAACGCCTTGAGCGCGGCACAGATGTGCTGGTCGCAACACCGGGTCGCTTGATGGATCTGATCGATCGCCGCGCCATTCGTTTGGACGAAACATCGTTCTTGGTGCTTGATGAAGCCGATCAGATGCTTGACATGGGCTTTATCCATGCGCTGCGCAAATTGGTGCCTATGTTGGCGAAAGAGCGTCAAACGATGCTGTTTTCTGCAACAATGAACAAGCACATGAATGAAATGGCGCAAAGCTATTTGACCTCGCCTGTGCGCATCGAAGTGTCCCCTGCAGGCAAAGCAGCGGATAAGATCACCCAAGAAGTGCACTATGTCGGTCAATCCGACAAACCTGAGCTGCTCAAAAAGCACCTGAGCGCACATAAAGGCGAATTGGCGCTTGTCTTTGCACGCACCAAACATGGTGCAGAACGGATGTCGAAACAGTTGGAAGCCGCAGGATTTAAATCTGGTTCAATTCACGGCAACAAATCCCAAGGTCAACGCGAGCGCACGCTTAAAATGGCCCGCGATGGTCAGTTGGATGTGCTTGTGGCGACAGATGTGGCCGCTCGCGGGATCGATATTCCACTGGTGCGTTACGTCTATAACTACGAGCTGCCAAATGTGCCTGAAAACTATGTGCACCGTATTGGTCGCACAGCGCGTGCGGGGCGTGACGGCAAGGCTGTGGCGTTCTGTTCACCAGCCGAGCTTGGCGAATTCCGCGCCATTGAGAAAGTGATGAAAATCTCTATTCCTGTGGCGACACCGGCCTCTTGGTCTGACGACAAAGCCATGCCTGGCCCGAAACGTGGCGGCGGCGGTGGCGGTAATCGTCGCGGCGGCGGTGGCGGTGGCGGCGGCGGTCAACGTCGTGGCGGTTCAAATGGCGGCGGATTCAAATCCGGCGGCGGACGTTCTGGTGGGGCTTCGGCGGGTAAACCAGCAGGCGGTGGCAATCGTCGTCGCAAGACAACAGCGTAAAGAACAACGCCCCGTCCCTGTCTCAGGGGTGGGGCGTTTTCCTTTCAGACAAAAAAACGGCGCCTCACGCGAGACGCCGTTTTTGACTCAAAAGCTGAGGAGAGATGCGATCAGCTCGCTTCGTCTTCCAAATGCATTTTCATCGACATCAAAACCTGTTGCAGTTCCAACGTTTCGCGCAACAAGCGTTTGGCCTCGTTGATCGTGATGACGCCGTCTTCCATAGAAATCGTGTACTCACCCATCAACATCGCAAAGCGTTGCGACAAGGCGATCACATCGTGGTTCACTCCGCCCTCTCTTTCAGGCGTGTTCTTTTTGGACTTGTCATACGAAATCGTAATGCCGCGCAATTCGGCCAAAGCAGATGTCACATGTGGATAGCTTGACGCGGCCTCTAACTGGGCCACTGCGTCCACGGGCATAAATCGGTCCGCGTGCTCTTCAGCCGTCGAATAATATCGCCCAAGTGTTGCTTTCGATTTTCCAGTCAAGGCACAAGCTGCCTCAAGACCCACGTCCTTAACCAACGCTTCTGCGTGCTTCTTTAGATAATTGCCAGCAGCATTCATCACCAAACCCCAATTCAAACCATCGATTTCCCCCGACTTAGGGGGAATTCTCATCGTCGTTTCCCATTATTAAATTAACTAGCACATGGCAAAAGATAGTCTACCTGCTGTTGCAAGTGTTGACGAGTTTTGGCCGTTGTTTGGCCAAGCAGATACGTTCGGGTGGAAGTTTTGTGTGGTTCCCGCCACAGGTGTTTAACAAGTGCGTCGATTTTGCGCCCCTCATCCCAATTGTCCGCAAGGACGGCGCGAGATCTTGTTCGTTGTACCAGTTGCAGAATTTCCACCCATCGTGTCGCCTTTTTTTTAACAAAAACAGCCACTGAACCCTTGATCAAGACACGACCATTCGGCAAAGGGTGATCTATGGCAAAACTCTACTTTCAATATTCGACGATGAATGCCGGCAAATCTACTTTGCTGCTGCAGGCGTCGCACAATTACCGCGAACGCGGCATGGACACCTATTTGATCACCGCGCAGTTCGACAACCGCGCGGGCAAAGGGCGTATTGCCTCTCGGATCGGCATTGGTGAACCTGCTGACACCTTTGGAATTGGCGAAGATCTCTATTCGAAAATCCAAGCCCGCTTGGAAAAATCGGCCATTGCGTGCATTTTTATCGATGAGGCGCAGTTCTTGACCAAAGACCAAGTTTGGCAACTGGCCCGCGCCGTTGATGATCTTGGCGTACCTGTGATGGCTTACGGCTTGCGGGTCGATTTTCAGGGTAATTTGTTTCCCGGATCAGCGGCGCTGTTGGCGCTGGCCGACGAGATGCGCGAAGTGCGCACGATCTGCCATTGCGGCAAGAAAGCCACCATGGTTATACGCACCACCGACGATGGCACTGTGCTGACATCCGGTGCGCAGGTCGAGATTGGGGGCAACGAGCGTTACGTGTCTTTGTGTCGACGTCATTGGCGCGAAAAGACGGGCGACCAGACGCCCGATTAACGCGCCTGACCGCCACATTTATGCGATGACAAAAGAAATGCTTATAATTTGAACGTCATAGCCGATAATCGATTATATCGCTCGATTAAATCGCATTTGGCAGCGGTTTGCCCTGCGCAAATGCGGATAGATTCTCAAACGCCATAAATCCCATCGAGGCGCGCACTTCCAATGCCGCAGTCCCCAAATGCGGCAACAGGCTGCAATTGGGCAGATCCATCAAAGCCTGCGGCACCTGTGGTTCGCGCTCGTAAACATCAAGACCCGCACCGGCAATTTGCCCCATTTGCAAGGCCGCGATCAAAGCCGCCTCATCCACGATATCACCGCGCGCAATGTTGACGAGAATGGCATGGGATTGCATCCCCGCCAGTTGTTTTGCTCCGATGATATGTCGCGTTTGCGGCGTGGCTGGCAGCGCCAAAATCACCACATCAGCAGCTTCCATCACCTCGTCGATGCTCTCTAGCTGATGACAGGGCACTTCGAAGTTTTGCACTTCTGAACGGTTAAAACAGACCACATTCATGTCAAAACCAAAGTGACAACGTTTGGCGATGGCCTTGCCGATACGCCCCATGCCGATCACGCCCAAGGTCTTGCCGGTGATATGCATGCCCAACAATTGCGTCGGCGCCCATCCGGTCCATTTGCCCGCGCGCAGCATGGCTTCGCCCTCGCTTGCCCGCCGCGCTGTCATCAACATCAACGTCATGGCGATATCGGCGGTGGCATCTGTCACGGCACCGGGCGTATTGCTGACCGCCACGCCAGCGGCCTTAGCGGCATCCACGTCGATATGATTATAGCCAACGCCAAAATTGGTCAGCACCTTGCAGCGCAGATCGCCTTTGAACGCCTCAGCCGTGAATTGATCGCCCAAGGTGGGCAGGATCGCATCATAGCTTTGCATGGCCTTAGCTGCTTCAGCAGATGTCATCGGCAGGCCCGCGCGAAAGGTTGTGTCAAAGGCATCCTTAAGCGCAGTTTCTACAGCTTCGGGCAGAGTTTGTGTGACCAGCAGTTTCAATGCAATCGCCCCCCGATCGGCACATCGAACTCGGGGCGTGCCAACACGACCTCGCCGTCGGCATCGGGCAAGCCCAACACCAACACCTCGGACATGAACTTACCGATTTGGCGGGGTGGAAAATTGACCACGGCCATGACTTGCGTGCCGATCAGCGCCTCAGGCGTATAATGCGCTGTGATTTGCGCTGAAGTTTTCTTTTCGCCAATGTCACCGCCGAAATCGATCCACAGCTTGATCGCCGGTTTGCGCGCCTCAGGATAGGGCTCCGCACGGATGATCACCCCTGCACGCACATCGACTTTCATAAAATCATCAAAGGTGATTTCATCGCTCATTCCGCCAGCTCCGCGTCGCGTTTGACTGCTGCTTTGATCGCGCGATCCAATAGCGGTGGGAAACCGTCGTCTTCATTCATCAACACGCGCAGAGCTTCTGCTGTGACACCATTGGGCGAGGTCACGTTGATGCGCAATTCTGTGGGGCTCTCGTCTGCGTCTTCAGCCAAGACGCCGGCACCGCCCACGGTGGCTTTCGCCAATTGCAACGCCATTTCAGCAGGCAAACCTGCCGCCTCACCCGCGGCGGCCATGGCCTCGATCAAGTGGAAAACATAAGCAGGACCGCAACCAGACACAGCTGTCAAAGCGCGGATTTGCGCCTCGTCGTCCAAGCGTACCACTTGGCCCACAGCTTGAAGCAATTGATCGGCCAAATCGATTTGCGCAGGGGTCGTCACTGCATTGCCAACGATTCCCGTGATCCCGCGACCAACCGCGGCAGGCGTGTTGGGCATGGCGCGAATAACAGGCGTTTTCGCCCCCAGCATGTCTTCGTAGGTTTTAATGGTAATCCCCGCAGCGACAGACAAAAATACTGTATCGCTATTGCCCAGCGCTTGCAGGCTTGGCAAGGCGTCCCCCATCATTTGTGGTTTTACAGCCACCAAAACGATAGCGGGGTTTGCAGGAAGGTCGACGTTCAAATGCACGCCTGTTTCTTTCAGCCAATCGGATGGATACGGGTCTAGCACAGTGACAGAGGTGGCAGGCAAGCCGCCTTTGAGCCAACCCTTGAGCATCGCAGACCCCATCTTTCCGCATCCCAAAAGAACCAAGCCGCGTGTTTTCAGATCGTCCATGAAGCACTCCAATTCAAGTCAATAAAAAGCCCCCTGAAGGGGATCAGGGGGCAGTCTATCTTGTCTGCGCGGCTGTGCAAGCGAAGCCGCCAGCATCCGTCAAATTGTTTTAGGCGCGCCCGTAGGCCTCGCGAATGGCCACATCCATCGCACTCTTAGGTGTGCGCTCAGCCCATGCAACAAGTTGAAAGGCGGGATAGAACCGCTCGGCGGCGGCAACGGCGGCATTGATCATGCGGTCAACCTGTTTTGGCCCCGCGACCTGACCACCATCCAGCAGCAACCCATAGCGGTAGACCATCAAATTTTGATCCTGCCAAAACGTAAAGTTGCCCGCCCAGCATTCGTCATTGGCATGGTTCAACAGCTCATAAATTTGCGGCAGGCGCTCTTCTGGGGGCTCCATCTCGAACGTACAAATCAAACGCAGGGTCTCGTCGTAATCGGACCACGCCAAAGTGATGGAATACGTCCGCCATTGGCCAACGACAGCCATAGCGATTTGGTCGTCAGTCACGCGGTCAAATTCCCAATCGCGGGTGACCGCAAGAGTTTCGACAAGATCAATGGGATGAAGATCGTCGGTAAAGGACTGTTCGTTCAGCGACATGTGCAGCCTCGCTTTTGTTATCGTCTTTGGCTTTGCGATGTTCCCCAACACCGCCACCAAGACTTGGTGCCTGCTCTAGGGGCGGCGGGAAACCTAGCACCCCATACCAGATATGGTGTGACGAATGGCTGCGACTGTAAAGAGAAACTTTACGCTTATCCCCAGCAATCGTGCTTACCCACAGGGCAAAACAGCCCCAAAGCGCATACCGCGTGACTTATCCACAAAACATTGAGAGGATTGGAAAAACTTGACAGTGCATCAGGCTGATCCTGCCGTTCAAATCACCTTTTCTCATCCGCTCAAACGCGTCAAAAAGCGACCGAAACGCAAGCGCAGTTTAAACAATCGCGATCACAGAACGCAAAAAAGGGGCGCATTGCGCCCCCTCGATACCGATAAGTCCATGCCGCCCCCGAGGGGTTGGCTTATGTTTTAGAAGATTTCGCAGCCGCTTCCAAGGCATCCAAACGGGCACTCAATGCTATATTTTCTTCGCGCGCTTTTTGCGCCATCAACCGCACCGCTTCAAATTCGTCACGGGTGACGAAATCACGATCCGCAAGCCAGCGATCGATAAGGCCTTTAAGCGCGGTATCCGCTTCGCCTTTTGCGCCTTGGGCCACGCCCATCGCATTGGTCATCAACTGGGAAAAGTCATCAAGAATTTTATTGCGCGTTTGCATGGGGCTCTCCGTTGCGTGCTTGGTGGCGCGCCGTACCACAAAAGGCACAAGTCACGCGAAAGTGTCGTTGTTGAGCGATATATGGGGGGAAGTGGTGCAAATCGCAAGGTTGACTCTTGCCCTTTCCCCAAGACAGATGCGCGCATGTTTAATTTACCTGCCGTGATCCAATTCCCCGATATCTCGCCTGTGCTCTTTTCGATCGAGCTTGGGCCCATCAACTTTGCCCTGCACTGGTATGCCTTGGCCTATATCTTTGGGGTGCTGATCGCTTGGGGGCTGGCGGTGGCGGCGTTGAAATCCGCGCGGCTTTGGCCTGATGACACCACGCTGATGACGCGCGAACAACTGGACGACATGCTATCGTGGCTGGTGCTGGGCGTGATTGCAGGCGGGCGGTTGGGCTATGTATTGTTTTACAAACCCAGCTATTTTCTGGCCCATCCGGTTGAGATTCCGATGATATGGCAAGGTGGCATGGCCTTTCATGGTGGGTTCTTGGGCGTTGTGGTTGCGGCCTTTCTTTATGGGCGCGCGCAAAAGCTACGCTTGTTGTCACTGGCGGACCTATTGGCGATGGCGGCCCCTGCTGGATTGTTACTGGGGCGGATGGCGAATTTCGTCAATGCAGAGCTTTGGGGGCGCCCCTCTGATGCGCCTTGGGCGGTGGTGTTTCCGGGCGATGCGGCACAGGCCTGTGCCACTGCGACCACCTTATGTGCCCGCCACCCGTCACAATTGTACGAAGGCCTGCTGGAAGGGCTGCTATTAGGTACAGTGTTGTTGGTCTTGGTTTGGCGCTTTAACGCGTTGAAAAAACCAGGCCTGATCGCAGGAATTTTCTTTGCTGGCTACGGCGTATCGCGCTTTATCGTTGAGTTTTTTCGCCAAGCCGACGCGCAATTCATCACCCCTGACAATCCTATGGGCCATGTGCTTATCGGGCTTTCAATGGGGCAACTTCTGTCTGTACCTATGATCTTGATCGGATTGGGGTTGGCCATACGGGCGAGCCGCTCATGAGCGCGTCCAAGCCCAAGGCCACCCCTATCGCAGAACTGTTGCTGCGACGCATTTCCAACACGGGCCCGATATCGCTGGCCGAATATATGGCCGATTGCCTTCTGCACCCGACCCATGGCTATTACACCACCCGCGATCCTTTGGGGGCCGCAGGTGATTTCACCACAGCGCCAGAGATCAGCCAAATGTTTGGCGAATTGTTGGGCCTGTGTTTGGCGCAGGCATGGATCGACCAAGGCCGCCCTGTCCCGTTTACATTGGCCGAACTTGGCCCCGGGCGTGGCACATTGATGGCGGATATATTGCGCGCGACCAAGGCGGTGCCGCAGTTTCACGCCTCAATGCAGCTGACACTGGTTGAGGCCTCGCCCGCATTACGCGCCAAACAACGAGAGCTTCTCAGCGGCTTTGATATCACCTATGCAAACACCGCAGCCGACCTGCCCGATCAGGCGTTATTCTTGATCGCCAACGAGTTTTTCGACGCTTTGCCGATCCGCCAATTTGTGCGTGATCCAAAGGGATGGCGCGAAACGCAAGTGGGATTGATCGACGACTCACTTGTGCTTGGCTTGTCACAGCCCGCGCCGATTGCGCTGCTAGATCATCGTTTGGATGATACGCAAGACGGCGATGTGGTTGAAATATGCCCCTCGTCAGCGCCGATCATCGATGAAATCGCGCGGCGCATCAAAAGCCATGGTGGCGCTGCCATCATCATCGACTACGGCGATTGGCACGCACGGGGCGATACGTTCCAAGCGCTGGAAAACCACAAGATGGTCGATCCTCTGGCCCGCCCCGGATGTGCAGACCTGACGGCCCATGTGGATTTCGAAGCGCTCAGCCTTGAGGCGCAAACCGCTGGGGCTTATGTTTCGGCGATGATACCGCAAGGGCATCTTTTGGCACAGCTTGGTATAAGTGAACGTGCTGAAAAACTAAGCACTCATATGCATGGTGAGGCGCTGGAAAATCATATTGCCGCATTTGACAGGTTGACCAACGCCGATAAAATGGGCTTGCTTTTCAAAGCAATTGCCATAGTGCCCAAGGCAGATATGTTGCCGGCTGGATTTACCAAGTCCGCTTGAAAGCCTCAGGTCGCCCACCTTGTTTGAAAGAGTCGCTGATATGAACCTTGAAGTCATCACCGCTGAGGCCTTGGACGGGATAGATCACGGCTTTTTCACCCGCAAAGGCGGCGCGTCTTCTGGGGTCTACGCGGGGCTCAACTGTGGTTTGGGATCGACAGATCAATCAGACATCGTCGCCATCAATCGCCGTCGCGTCGCACAGGCCATGAACGTCGCCGAATCGCAGCTTTGCGGGGTGCATCAAGTGCATTCCAACGCGGTCGTGCGCGTCACGGAAAGACCGTCAGGTGATATGCCACGCGCTGATGCTTTGGTTACTGATCAACCGGATTTGGCTTTGGTCATTCTCACCGCCGACTGTCAGCCCGTGTTGTTTGCCGACAAAGACGCGGGCGTCATAGGCGCGGCTCATGCTGGTTGGCGCGGCGCCATGGACGGTATTTTGGAACGCACGGTTGAGGAAATGGTCGCCTTGGGCGCCACGCGTGACAACATCACTGCCGTCATTGGTCCAAGCATATCGCAAGCGGCTTACGAAGTGGGGCCAGAGTTCCTAGACGACTTCATTGCCCATGATCCCGATAACGTGCAGTTTTTTGCCAGCGGTCAGGGCGATCGCTATATGTTTAATCTGCCTGCCTTTGGGCTGAACTGTTTGCGCAAGGCTGGTGTTGGCCATGCAGAATGGACGCGCCATTGCACCTATGCAGATCCAGCGCGGTTCTATTCCTATCGTCGGTCCGTACATAAGAAAGAAGCCGACTATGGCAGGTTGCTGTCCACCATTCGCCTGTAACCACGCGCCCGCGAATGACACAATGGGGCGAAAAAGGGACCAAAGCCTGCCCTATTTTAGCCAGAAACAATCACATAGCTTTGAACAAGACTGTTTCCGCATTTATTAAAATTGTTTACTTTCAATTGGATAATATCTGAGGCGCAACATACCGATTGAACATGATATTCTTTCTACATTTTTCTGAAAACATGCCTCACCGCCCAAATATCGCCGTAGCCCACCGTCATATTAGCTCTAACAAACACACACCCGCACCAGACGGGGCATTTGAGAGAACAGAGCATGACACAGCAAATCAAAATCAAAAACCGCCGCTGGCTGACATCTGCAATCGAGCAGGCAAAAACGTCTGACGTTCACCTGCCTTGGGCTCGTGGCAATCGCCGGTCCGAGTGGAAAGCCAAAGTTGCTGCGCGCGCCTCAGGCACCAAATTGGCTGCCTCCGCATAAGGCCGCCCTGCTGCGGATCGAGGCATCCTCCCGACTTCGATCCGTGGCCCAAAATCACGAACGAACAGAGAATCACTTGGTTGTTCCACAACAATCGTGGTGAACACCGCGACAGCTTGCTCAGCGAATTTTGGCAAAGCAGCGCCACATTCCTTACAGTTTTGGAAACAAAGAAGCGGCATTACCTGCTACTGGTGCCACCGGCAGCGCCAATGCCATTAAGCTTTTGACAATGTACTTAATTTCCTGTGAATGTTGATCCACTGGATCGGTGGGGGCCGAACAGTGACCACAGGAGTGTTCAATGTCGCACCCCCATTTCGGCGCAAATTCTGCGTCGAGCGCCCAGCGCGCTGCCACGCCGCTTGGCACATCTCAAACGACCAAAGCGCAAGCCGCTTGGACTGTACGCCGTGCACGCCCAGCGCCGCGCGCTGAAATTGTCACACGCAGCTTTGATATGATGTGGTTGGCCCCCAATGGCGACATCATGGATCGTCGCGTGTCAGCCCCCGCTTTACCAGTGTTTGAACACGCCTTTAGCGCCTTTGCCCGTGGCGCTTTGATCCCGACAGACCGCGGCCCCGCTGCCATCGAAGACCTGTTGCCCGGTGATCTTGTGGAAACAGTCAGTGGTGATTTTTTGCCAATCCAGTGGATCGGCTCGATGCAATTGGATGCTCAAGGCACGCGCAAACAAGGGGCTGCCCCTGAGTGCCTGTATCGCTTGATGGCGGATAGTTTTGGCTATGGTCGCCCTGCCCCCGATTTATTGCTGGGCAGCGGCGCGCGCTATTTGCACCGCTCAAACGCGCTCAAATCGTACTTGGGCACATCCGAAGCCATGGCGCCTGTGTCGAGCTTGGTGGACGGCCAGTCCGTGATTGAAGTGACGCCGATGTCGTCGGTGAAGACCTATCATATCTGTCTACCGCAACACCGTTTGATCCGCGTCAACGGTGTCGATTTAGAGACCTATCACCCCGGAACGGCGGCCTCTGGTCAATTGATTGGGTCAATGCGTGCACGGTTTATGGACCTGTTTCCACATCTGACCGAGCTGGGCGACTTTGGGGCGATGGTGCATCCGCGATTGTCTGCGGGCGACTTGTTGTCCTTGGATACGGCTTGAATAGACTGACCTTGCCAAACAAACATCAAAGCGGCCTCGGATTAGGGGCCGCTTGAAGACTTCATAACAATTTGTGTCGTTAGATGGCTTATGCGTTTTGGGCCAACCGTGCCTCTAATACTTCAAATGGCACACCCGGTTCGTCTTTGGCGCCGCGGATCACCAAAGAGGTTTTCACGCTGGCCACATTGGGCGTCGACAGCAGTTGAGATGTTAAAAATGTCTGAAAAGTCGACAGGTCGGGAGCAACGCATTTCAAAATGAAATCCACCTCACCATTAAGCATATGACATTCACGCACAAGCGGCCATTCACAGCATTTTGCCTCAAATGCTGACAGATCCACTTCGGCTTGGCTTTGCAAACCGACCATCGCAAAAACCTGCACTTCGAACTGCAATGCGCGCGCATCGACAACCGCGTGATAGCCGGTGATATAGCCCGCTTCTTCCAGAGTGCGCACACGGCGCAAGCACGGCGGCGCGGAAATACCGACCCGTTTGGCCAATTCAACATTGGTCATACGCCCATCAGCCTGCAATTCCGCCAGAATTTTTCGGTCGATTTCATCAAGTTTATGGACGGGCATTCGGGTCTCCGACGGTTGGGCAAAAAGGGGAACAATTTTCAAAACAACTGTAAACACCCTGTCGGGCGCAATGATGTGTCTCATTTAGGGCATATAAATTCAAGAAGATTCCATTCGTTGCACAAAAGGATTCTGCTCTTGCTCAATAAAAACATCCCGAATACGCAACTGTGACGTATTGATATGCGACTTAGGTTTGCGTCCTCGGGATGGCGTGTCTATATCGGGTGCAACCCAAAGACAATGACAAGAGGCCGATATGTCTGAGACAAAACACACAAAAGTTCTGATCATTGGATCTGGCCCAGCGGGATACACTGCTGGCGTCTATGCCTCACGCGCCATGCTGGCCCCTTTGCTGGTGCAAGGCATCGAACCCGGCGGTCAATTGACAACCACCACAGAAGTTGAAAACTGGCCTGGTCACACAGAAATCCAAGGCCCTGAACTGATGGTCAATATGCAGGCTCATGCCGAAGCCATGGGCTGTGAGATCAAACAAGACATCATCACCAGCCTAGACACCAGCCAACGTCCTTTTGTGGCCATGGGCGACAGTGGCACCACCTACACCGCTGATGCGGTGATTTTGGCGACAGGTGCGCGGGCGAAATGGCTCGGTCTGCCCTCGGAAGAGGCTTTTAAAGGCTTCGGTGTTTCGGCCTGTGCGACCTGTGACGGGTTCTTTTACCGCGGCATGGAAATCGTTGTCATCGGTGGCGGTAATACTGCGGTTGAAGAAGCGCTGTTTTTGACCAACTTTGCCTCTAAAGTGACATTGATCCACCGTCGCGACAGCCTGCGTTGCGAGAAAATTCTTGAGCACCGCTTGTTCAAGAATGAAAAGATCGAGGTTCTTTGGGATCACCAGCTTGAAGAAGTCTTCGGCGATGAAGCTCCGATGAAGGGCGTCAACGGTGTGCGAGCGAAACATGTGAAAACCGGCGAGATCACCGAAATTCCAGCCAAAGGTGTTTTCGTTGCCATCGGCCACGCGCCGGCCAGCGAATTGGTGTCTGATGTTTTGGAAACGCACAACGGCGGCTATGTCAAAGTCACGCCCGGCTCAACAGAGACATCTATCCCAGGCATTTTTGCAGCAGGTGATCTGACAGATCATAAATACCGCCAAGCTGTCACCTCTGCGGGCATGGGCTGTATGGCGGCCTTGGATGCTGAACGCTTCTTGGCCGAACAAGACGACTAGGCCCTAATCGCAGATCACTCAGCCGTAGAAATTTTATAAAAACAAAAAACGCCCCGATCCTTTGATCGCGGCGTTTTGCATTTAAGCTCAGTTAAAGTTAAGGCGCAGCATGCACATTCAATGCACACTTACTGGCGAAAAATCATGCTCGCGCGCCAAATCAAAGGCCAGTTTCAAATCGGCAACAAGCGCCATCCGGTCGCCATCGGAATTGTGCACAGCATAGATTCGCTCCATGTCGCCTGCCTTTTCACGCACCTCGTCTGGCAAGTCTGCCACCAGAACAGAACGCACGTAAACGATTTTTTCATCTGCGTTTGGAAGACTATCAAAATTCGCGTTCATGATCTTATCCTTTTTTAATTTCAATAACTTCGACAACCGAGTCCGGTGTCGAGCGTGACAGATCTATGTGCAGCAACCCATTTTCCATCGCGGCCCCTGCCACATCAACACCGTCAGCCAAAACAAACGAGCGTTGAAATTGACGCGCGGCAATCCCGCGGTGCAAGAACAGCCGTTCTTCTGAGACGTCTTCCTGTCTGCCACGGATAACCAACTGACGATGCTCTAACGTGATAGACAGGTCGTTTTCGGAAAATCCCGCCGTGGCCAGAGTGATCCGATACGCATTTTCGGAAATTTGTTCGATGTTATATGGTGGATATCCACCAGAATCCGCCTTGGCCGTACGTTCCACCAATCGTTCCAATTGATCGAACCCCAGTAAGAACGGATGCGATCCAAACGTCATTTTTGTCATGAACATGCCCTTTCAAATCAAGCGACAGTGCAAATATTGGCCCTGTTCCCAGCAACCGTTATTAACAATATGGGGAAGGCCCGCGCCCGCTTCAAGGTTTAGACGACTGCGCTTTGAGATTTGCCTGTTTGCGCGTAGAGTAAACCCAACACCTAAAACGAGTCGAATGAACCCAAAATGAACACCACATCCCGTATGGACTATAAAGAAGTGCTGCGCATAAAGCTGTCAGTGCTCAAACGCGAACACGGCGATTTGGATGAGGCGATTGATGCGATTCAGGCCAAACCGATGCCCGACGCATTGCGGTTGCAACGGATGAAGCGGCAAAAACTGTCGCTCAAAGACCGTATCGCCCAGATCGAAGACCTAATAACCCCTGACATCATCGCTTAGGCGGCGAAATAGCGCGCATTTTATTGCACCCCGTCCGATCCCCGCTATAGTGCGCCCTTCTCTCAAGGCACCAATGAGGACAGCATCGTGAGCGTCAAAGTCGGCATTATTATGGGCAGCCAATCGGACTGGCCCACTATGAAACTTGCAGCGAATATTTTGGATGAATTGGGCGTGGCCTATGAAACCAAAATCGTCTCTGCCCACCGCACACCAGATCGCCTGTGGGCTTATGGTAAAACCGCTGCTGAGCGTGGTCTAAAAGTGATCATCGCGGGCGCTGGCGGCGCTGCACATTTGCCGGGCATGATGGCCTCAAAGACCCGCGTGCCTGTTGTGGGCGTGCCGGTGCAAACCCGTGCCCTGTCTGGCGTGGATAGCCTGTATTCTATCGTGCAAATGCCCAAAGGTTTTCCTGTGGCCACCATGGCCATCGGCGAAGCGGGGGCTGCCAACGCCGGCCTAATGGCCGCTGGTATTTTGGCCACCTCTGATGATGCCTTGGCCGCACGCCTTGATGCATGGCGCGACGCTCTTGCCGCCTCAATTCCAGAAGAGCCAAGCAATGACTGAAGTGCTTAACACCGGATCGACCATTGGCATTTTGGGCGGTGGACAACTGGGCCGGATGCTGTCTGTTGCGGCCTCGCGTTTGGGGTTTAAAACCCATATTTTTGAACCAGGAGCCAATCCCCCTGCGGGTCATGTGGCAGACGTGGTGACGACAGCATCTTACGACGATGAAGCCGCCCTGAAAGCTTTCGCGTCTTCTGTGGACGTGATCACCTATGAATTTGAAAATGTTCCGACATCTGCGCTGGATTTACTGGAATCGGTGAGCCCTATTCGCCCAAACCGCCGGGCTTTGGCCGTGTCGCAAGATCGCATCACGGAAAAGGATTTTCTATCCGGTCTTGGCCTGAAGGTTGCGCCCTATGCGGCTGTAGATACGGCTGAGGATTTGGACAAAGCGCTGGCCGAGATTGGCGCGCCTGCGATTTTGAAAACCCGCCGCTTTGGCTATGATGGCAAGGGCCAAGCCCGCATCATGGATCGGGCTGATGCTGCGTCTGCATTGGCTGATATGGCCAGTGCACCGTCGGTTTTGGAAGGCTTCGTGAGCTTTTCCCACGAGGTATCGGTGATTGCCGCGCGCGGCCAAGCGGGCGATGTGTCTTGCTTTGACCCCGGTGAAAACGTGCATGTGAACGGCATTTTGCACACCACCACTGTGCCCGCCAACCTGACCAGCACCCAGCGTATGGACGCTGTGCTTTTGGCCGCGAACATCCTCAATGCGCTTGATTATGTTGGTGTTATGGGGGTTGAGCTGTTTGTCACGCCTGAGGGTTTGGTGGTCAACGAGATCGCGCCCCGCGTGCACAATTCTGGTCACTGGACGCAAAACGGCTGTGTGATCGATCAATTCGAGCAACACATCCGCGCTGTCGTCGGCTGGCCTTTGGGCGACGGCAAACGCCATTCAAACGTGGAAATGCTAAATCTGATTGGCGACGACATGGACAGCGTGGCGGACTACGCTAAAGACGGCAGCGTGGCCTTGCATCTTTACGGCAAGGCCGAAGTCAAAGCAGGTCGTAAAATGGGTCATGTGAACAAGGTGACAGGCGCCGCGTGATACGCGTCTCGAGTATGAATAAAACGCCGTGCAAGAGTTTGTGCGGCGTTTTGCGTTTCGACGTTTCAAATAATCTTAGCGCTTCACCAATGAAATTCCTACACCGCCCAACACCAAGGCGCTTGAAATCATCAGTTTCAGCGTCACGGGCTCGGCAAGCCAGATCACCCCGCCAACCGTGGCCAAAATTGGCACGGACAGCTGCGCCACACTGGCACGGCTGGCCCCAAAACCGGGCAGAACAGCGTACCAAATTGCATAGCCAACGCCCGAAGTGATCGCTCCTGCGATGATCCCCAAAAGCACGCCGCCAGCCGTGATATCATCTTGCACGATGAACCAAGCAAAAATCGCAGGCACAAGAGCCAAGGCAAAGTTATAGGCCGTGTCCGCCAATGGATTTTTAGCGCCACGCCCCAGCAATGAATAGACGCCCCAGCCAAAACCAGCGGCCATCATCGCCAAACAGGCAGCAAAGGGCAAAGCAACATCATCACTTGGCCACAAAAGATAGCTCAAGCCGCCAAGGGCCACCAGCGCCCCAAGCCAACGCAGAGGGGGGATCACATCTTTGCCAAGGCACGCGCCACCAAACATGGTGATCTGCACGGTGCCAAACAACACCAAAGCCCCCGCGCCAGAGGGCAATGCGAGATAGGCGATAGAAAACCCGAGCATATAGAGCGCGAGCATGGTGGCGGGCATAAGCCGCGTCTTCAAACGCAAAGCGGGCATAACGCCACGCATACGCGTTAAAACCAGCAACATAACAGCACCGGCCGCCAGTCGCACAAGTGTAAAGGCAAAGGGATCAGATCCCCCGACGATGGCAAGGCGCGTCAAAACAGAGTTCGCGGCAAAGGCCGTCAAAGCAGCTATTGTGAGCCAAAGAAGTTTCATACGCGCGGATCCTTATCGGGGCCTCAGCGTCATCCTTTGCTGAAGATCATCAATTGCCAGCCTTGAGATATTTCACGGCCTGAACTGTGGTCATACTGACCTCGAACCGTCCTGTCTTTAAAAACATGAGGGTTTGCGCCATCACTTTTGGGTTATGCATCATAAAAGTATGCGTCACAGGCAAGGTGATATGGGCGCGCATCCCAGCGACTTTGGTGGACTCGATGGACACTTTTCCATCGTCGATCCCGTCAACCAAAGCCGAAGTCGCTGGGTTCAAAGATTGACTGCCCGCGATGACGCCCGCCTCAAATGGCACAGACGGCAAGCGGTCAGGCAGTCCCCCTGTTTTCAGCTGTTCGGCCGCAGGGCCGTTGAGCAACTGAAACCATTTACGGTCACCATGCTCGTCAATAATGCCAGACCCATGATTGGGTGGGGCCAACATGACCACGCGCCCCCAGTCAAGTTTGGGGTGCGCTTGCGCATAGGAACGCAGTAAAATGCCCCCCATCGAATGGGTAACCACGTCAGGGGCACTGTCATCGGCGCAAGTCTGACGTGCCGTTGTCAAAGCCTTTTCGGCCAGTGCCTCAATCGGGGCCGAACGTGATGGGTAGCCTTGGTTCACCACGTCAAAACCCGCATGGATCAATGATTGCTCAAGTGTCATCATAGAGGTCTTGGTACGAGCCAACCCGTGTAACAAAATCACGCACGGGCGCGAGCTGATAGATGGCGCGATCTCAGCCAGTACAGGCCGACTTGGCGTGCCAACGGCCAACGCCAAAAATAAAGCAAAAACAATAGGTTTTTTCATGTTTTGAATATGGAGATCAACCTAAAGGGTTTCAATAGGCTTGCATCAAGGCCCGCCTCTGCCCATGCTGAGATATGTCACCCGCAATTCAATCCCCCCGCTTGGCCGCCCGTGCTCTCATCATTCAAGAGGGCCGCTTGCTGCTGGTGAACGCTTATCCGAAACATCATCTGGGATTGTGGTGCGCCCCAGGCGGCGGAGTGGAACGTGGCAGTTCAATCCCCGACAACCTGATCCGCGAAGTGTTTGAAGAAACGGGGCTCATCGTCACGGTCGGAGACTTGGCGTTGATCAACGAATTTCATGACCCTCAAAGTGGGTTTCACCAAGTGGATTTGATCTTTCACTGCACGCTTGTGAAGGGACAGATTGACCCCAATTGGAAAGACGTCGCCGGTGTCGTGAGCAAACGAAAATGGGTCACGAAAGCGCAAATGGAGACGCTGACCATCAAGCCCAGCAGCTTGGCAGACATCGCTTTTGCCTCACCCGGTCCTGCGATTTACGACCCTCTAGAGGCCATATTAAAATAGAGCGCGTTTAAGCAGAAGCCGCTCTAGGTACATCACCAACAGGTTTGAAAGCGTCTGGGTAGACCAATTCATGCCGCGACAACCCTGTGCCTGGGGCAATAGGGTAAAGCGATGTGAAGTCTTTTGCGTATGGCAAATCCAAATTTTGTGCAGCCGCCTGTGAGAACCCCACTTGCGCAAAATATGCAGGATCACCGACCACAACAACAGCAGGCGCGTTTTCGCGACGCGCATGGTTCATACCACGGTACACCAACTCGCGACCAATACCCTTTTTGCGGTGGCTTGATGAGACGACCAAAACAGATAAAACCCACCAGTCAGATGGGTTAACCATCTTGGCACAGCACAGATAACCAACGATTTTGGTGCCCTCAAACGCCAAACGCTCCATCGCAACCATATTGGTATCGCGCAACTTAAGAACAGTTTGATAGGTATTATGTTTTCCAAACTCGCTGTCCAAAAAGATGGAAAGAGCAAGGTTGTCTGATTCAGTGAAAGGGCGAAGGTTCATAATCTATTCTTTCGAACATTTGTTGCCTACTGATCTCGCGTTCAGGTGGGAATATCAAGTCAAAACTTGGTAATTTTTTATTTGCAATTCGGGGAGGGCATTGCGCGGTGAAATCCTGTGCGATTCCCCAAAAAACGCGAAAACGGAGGGCGCTTTACGCACCCTCCGCCTTATAGTGTCAGTCAGATGACCGGCTGATTACATCATGCCGCCCATGCCGCCCATGCCACCCATGTCAGGCATACCGCCACCTGCAGCGCCGCCGTCTTTGGATGGTTTTTCAGCAACCATAGCTTCGGTTGTGATGAGCAAGCCAGCGATAGAGGCCGCGTCTTCCAATGCTGTGCGTGTCACTTTGGCTGGGTCAATCACGCCGAAGGAGAACATGTCGCCATATTCTTCTGTTTGCGCGTTGAAGCCGAATGACAGGTCATCAGATTCACGAACTTTGCCAGCCACAACAGCACCGTCAACACCAGCGTTTTCAGCGATCTGACGCAAAGGTGCCTCAATCGCGCGACGCACGATTGCGATACCAGCGTCTTGGTCAGCGTTTTCGCCTTTAAGATCGATAAGACCTTTACCAGCTTGAACCAGAGCGACACCGCCACCCACAACGATACCTTCTTGAACAGCAGCGCGTGTCGCGTTCAATGCATCGTCAACGCGGTCTTTGCGTTCTTTCACTTCAACTTCGGTCATGCCGCCAACGCGGATCACTGCAACGCCGCCTGCGAGTTTAGCAACACGCTCTTGGAGTTTTTCACGATCGTAGTCAGATGTTGTTTCTTCGATTTGCGCGCGAATTTGGCTTACACGTGCTTCGATTTCAGCTTTTGCGCCATTGCCTTCAACGATAGTTGTTTCGTCTTTGGTGATGGATACTTTTTTCGCAGTGCCGAGCATGTCCATAGTGACGTTTTCAAGCTTCATGCCGAGATCTTCGGAAATCACTTGGCCGCCAGTCAGGATCGCGATGTCTTGCAACATGGCTTTGCGACGATCGCCGAAACCAGGTGCTTTCACAGCTGCGATTTTGAGGCCACCGCGCAATTTGTTCACAACCAAAGTTGCAAGCGCTTCGCCTTCAACATCTTCTGCAATGATCAAAAGTGGTTTCTGGGATTGGATCACAGTTTCCAAGAGTGGAACCATGGCTTGCAAAGAAGACAATTTCTTTTCGTGCAAGAGGATGACGCAGTCTTCCATCTCGGCAACCATTTTGTCTGGGTTTGTCACGAAGTATGGTGACAAGAAACCACGGTCGAACTGCATGCCTTCGACAACAGTTGTCTCAGTTTCCATGCCTTTGTTTTCTTCAACAGTGATCACACCGTCGTTGCCAACTTTTTGCATCGCGTCTGCGATTTGGCGACCGATTTCAGCTTCGCCGTTGGCAGAAATTGTACCAACCTGCGCAACTTCAGCGGAATCGTTTACAGGGCGTGACGCCGCTTTGATCGCTTCAACAACGTTTGTTGTCGCAAGATCGATGCCGCGTTTCAGATCCATCGGGTTTAGACCAGCAGCAACCTGCTTGAGGCCTTCTTTGATGATCGCTTGCGCCAAAACAGTCGCGGTTGTCGTACCGTCGCCAGCTTCGTCATTGGTACGGGAAGCAACTTCCTTAACCATTTGCGCGCCCATGTTCTCGAACTTGTCTTCGAGATCGATTTCTTTGGCAACTGACACACCGTCTTTGGTGATGCGTGGTGCGCCGAAAGATTTGTCCAAAACAACGTTACGACCTTTTGGGCCGAGTGTCACTTTAACAGCGTTTGCGAGGATGTTCACGCCGCGGAGCATTGCATTGCGGGCGTCTGTATCGAACTTGACTTCTTTAGCCATGAGTTCTCTCCTTAAGTCGGATTAAATTGAATGAAGGGACATCAGCGCGGCGCGCGGATTTGCGGCTGCGCCAAAGGGAAATCGCTTAAGCGATGATACCCAAAATGTCGGATTCTTTCATGATGAGCAGCTCTTCGCCGTCAACAGTGATCTCTGTACCGGACCATTTGCCGAAGAGAACTTTATCGCCAGTGGCAACAGACATAGCGATCAATTCGCCGTTGTCTTTGCGTGCACCTTCACCAACGGAAACAACGATAGCTTCTGCTGGTTTTTCTTTTGCGGAATCAGGGATGATCAACCCGCCAGCTGTTTTCTCGTCGCTTTCAACGCGGCGAACAACGACGCGGTCGTGAAGTGGTTTAAAGGCCATGTGGAACGGCTCCTTGCACAAAGTTTCAATTCTATTTTGCCCGTAAGCAAACTTTGATCCCCGCCTAAACGGCAAAGGTAAATTCATCGTTAGCACTCAAGGTGTGCGAGTGATAACGATGCATAGTTAGGAACGGATTGAAGATGTGTCAACACGCGAGGTCAAGAATTCTTCAAATACGCGTGTCGATCTGTGCGGGTAATCTCTGGGCACTGAGCATCCCCCATTCCCCTGCCCTATTGAAAATCAGGCTAAAGAAATATGAGCGCCCCCTCTGGTAGTGATGGTCGCCAAGAGAGACACAATAATCTCGTGTTAATCTCGTGCGCCGTAAACGCCCGTCTCAACTTTCTCAAACCATCCATAATGATTAGATCGCATGATAGCCGTCGCGCGCTCAACGCCGGTTTCTTTCGCGACCACTGCACCTTTGGTTGGTCCGTGTTTTGCTAAGTAGTCACGGCATTTTTCCGCGTCTTGTCGGTAGGCTGTGTTACGCGCACCGCCGGGCGTGCCGCCTATATTGCGGTCGCCGGTTCTGCCCTTGAATTCCTTCAGCGTGGTCTCTTTGCGTTTTAGGTTTTTGCGGGGCTTGAATGGCTTTGGCTCGTTATGCACTTGCACCGTACCCTCTGCCACGTTCACCGAAATCACACCCATCTCAAGGCGTTTGCAGATAGAGATATTGCCCTTGAACACTTTCCAAGCGGCACGGCCTTTCCAGCGGGGCACGGCAACATAGACTTGATCTGTGATGCTTTGGCGCGCGATGGCTTGGTGCAAAAGTTTGAGTGAAAAAACTGTCTTCAACTCGACAATCACAGGCGGCGCCTCTGGATCATCGGGGCGTATGGCCATGACATCCGCATCCTTGACCTCGGCTTTCACCTCATAGCCAAGCGCCTCGAAATGGGTTTTCACAGGCAGATACAGATCGGTTTCGCGTAGTTTGCTCATGCCGTGTTGTAACGAGGCAGACGAAGATGGGAAAGCCCCGCGACATGCTGATCGCCGCGCCCTGATCTGAACAGGTGACAAGCAATGCTGCACTGCCTATAAGAACGAGAAATCGCTCTTTTTACGGATATATCACATGACAACTTTCGTTTTTGGCCACAAATCCCCTGACACCGATTCCACAGGTTCCCCTATCATCTGGGCGTGGTACCTAAATGAAATCAAAGGCGAGACATCCGAAGCTGTTTTGCTGGGCGAGCCAAATACAGAAGCAGCTTTTGTGATCAAAAAGTGGGATTGCCCAAAACCACAAATCAAGACCGCATTTGACGCAGACACCAAAGTTGTCATCGTTGACACCAACAACCCAGCTGAATTGCCAGATAATATCAACGACCTTGATATCACGGCGATCATCGACCACCACAAACTGGTAGGTGGCTTGGAAACCAAAGGCCCGATTGACATCACCATCCGCCCTCTGGCCTGTACCGCGACGATCATGTTCGACCTGATGGGGGATGATACGGCCAAAATGCCGGATTGGGTCAAAGGCCTGATGCTGTCTTGCATCTTGTCTGACACGCTTGAATTCCGCTCCCCCACCACAACGGATCACGACAAAGCTGTGGCCCAGAAACTGGCCACTGAATTGAACATCGATATGGCGGCCTATGCGGCTGAATTGTTCGAAGCCAAATCTGACGTCTCCGCCTTTTCTGACGCTGAACTGATCCGCATGGATTCAAAAGAGTTCACGGTTGAAAGCACAAAGTTCCGCGTCTCTGTTTTGGAAACGACTGCACCGAAAATCGTGCTCGACCGCAAAGCCAGCCTTTTGGGTTCCATGGTTGATGTCGCCGCCGAAGACGGCGTGGATCACGTACTCTTGTTTGTTGTCGACATCTTGAACGAAGAAGCGACTTTGTTCATTCAAAACGACACTGTCAAAACCGTCGCAGAAAAATCATTCGGCGCGACAGTGACCGGCGATGCAGTTGTTCTGCCAGGTATCATGTCTCGCAAGAAACAAATCATCCCGAACCTCAAAGTCTAAGCGTTACGGAATATCTAA
Source organism: Pacificibacter marinus (assembly GCF_018860665.1). Classification (GTDB taxonomy): domain Bacteria; phylum Pseudomonadota; class Alphaproteobacteria; order Rhodobacterales; family Rhodobacteraceae; genus Celeribacter; species Celeribacter marinus_A. The sequence continues at coordinate 163,848 of NZ_JAHKPK010000055.1, read as the reverse complement.
ATGATCTAAAGGGCGCTCCATCGGGGTGCCCTTTTCGTTATTATGCATGAGGTTTTACATGATAGAGCTGTCACACGTCGAAAAAACTCCCGAAGGCGAAGCACGCATTTTGGACCTTTTGATCGCCGATGCCCTGCACAAAGGTGTCCCCTTTGAAACAGAGCATTGGCAAATTGATGCAACTGAAGATGATGTTTTCCTTGGCGGACTAACAGCCAAGGCCAGCAAAGACATGATTTTTGTGCAATTTCTTGCTGTCGATGTCGCAGCCCAAGGGCGCGGTATCGGACAACAGTTGCTAAGAGCGGTCGAAGAGCGTGCACGTAAAGCTGGCAAGCACGGCATTTGGCTCGACACATTCGCGTTCCAAGCGCCTGAATTTTACAAAGCACTCGGCTATACGGAATTTGGACGCCTGACGGAGGCGCATTTTGGCCAAGACCGTCTGTTTTTCGTAAAATACCTTTGAAGACTGCGCGTACGGCCGCCCGTCTCTTTCCTTTTACATGTCCAATCTATACCACAGCCATGAACCGCAATGCATGAGGCCGCTATGACCCGCTTGATCCAAAACCTGTCCGAGATTTCCACCAATTACGACGCACTTTTTGTCGATCTTTGGGGCTGCGTACACAACGGGATCAAAGCCTTTCCCGAGGCTGTGAAAGCCTTGCAAGACTACCGCAAGGGCGGCGGTATCGTGATTTTGGTGACCAACTCTCCACGCCCTTGGCGATCTGTCGCGGCACAGATGCTCAGCTTTGGCGTGCCCGAAGATGCCTATGACTCCATCGCCACCTCAGGCGATTCTGCGCGAACAGCGATGCACATGGGCGCTGTCGGGCAAAAAGTGTACCACATCGGCACGCCTGACGAGATCGCAGTGTTCTTTGCCCCCAGCGACATTTTGGACAACGCGCTTGAGATTGAAACTGTGCCCTTAGAAGAGGCCGAAGGCATCGTTTGCACTGGCCCGCGCGATTCTCTGGCCGATGTTGATGTAAACCGGCCTGAGTTTTTATACGCCAAGCAAAAGGGGCTCAAATTGCTCTGCGCCAATCCTGATATCGTTGTGGATCGTGGCGAAACACGGGAATGGTGTGCTGGCGCTTTGGCCGCTCTTTACACGGAAATGGGCGGGGAAAGCCTGTATTTTGGCAAACCTCATCCACCTATTTATGATCTTGCGCGTCGACACTTGTCGAAAATCGCGCAGGTGGATGACGCGAAAATCTTGTGTATCGGTGATGGCATTGGCACTGATGTTATGGGTGGCATTGGTGAAGGCTTGGACGTTTTGTTCATCACCGGCGGCTTGGCGGCGCATGAGTTTGGCAACGATCCAGCACATCCCGACCTTGAGCGTTTGAAAATGTGGTTGGCGGACCAGAACCTGTCACCAACAGCGGCAATTTCCTTTCTGCGCTAAGTTCGATTAAAAATTCATCGCGCAACTTGATGCCCTCAAGAGGTCAATTTAAGAAATTAAATTGCGCTATCAATTGATATCTGATCTGCCTTGTGTTATGCTGCAGCGCAACATAACCAAGGACTCGCCTCATATGCTCGACAATTTTCCCCGCGGGACGATCTGTATCGAAGATATCGAAATCGGTATGACCCGATCCTTGCGCAAAATCGTCACAGACCGTGATATCGAACTGTTTGCCGAGGTTTCGACCGACCGCAATCCCGTTCATCTGGACGAAGACTATGCCCAAGACACCATTTTTGAAGGCCGTATCGCCCATGGCATGCTGACCGCAGGTCTCATTTCTGCGGTGATCGGGGAACAGTTGCCGGGGCATGGGACGGTCTATTTGGGGCAAACGCTTAAGTTTCTCGCCCCTGTGCGGCCCGGTGATATGGTGCTGGCAGAGGTCACAGTCAGCGATATCATCCATGCGAAACGACGTGTCGCCCTTGAATGTAAGTGCTCGGTGGGCGATACCGTGGTTCTAAAGGGCGACGCCATGGTGCTTGCGCCCAGCCGCAAATTTGATTGACGCGCGGGGGTTGCCCCGCGAGGAGCCCCATGAAGACGCACACACATTGGACAAACATCCCTGACACCGCCCGTGGGGCAAGTGCCGCTATCGGAAACTTTGATGGCGTTCACCTTGGCCATTGTGCGGTGATCGATATCGCGCGCGCGCATGGCCCGCTTGGCATTTTGACGTTCGAACCACATCCCCGAGAATATTTTGCCCCCCACAGCAAATCGTTTCGCCTGATGAATGCGGAATCGAAACAAAACCGTTTGGAAAAAAACGGCGTCGAGCATCTGTTTCAGTTGCCTTTTGGGGCTGAACTGGCGGCGATGCCCCCTGAAGAGTTTGCGCGAAAAGTTCTCAAAGACGGGCTTGGCCTCAGTCATGTTGTGGTCGGTGCGGATTTTTGCTTTGGCCAAGGCCGCGCTGGCACCGCAGACGATTTGGTACGGTTTGGCAAAGAGATGGGCTTTGGCGTCACCGTCGCGCCTTTGTTGAAAACCGAAAGTGGCATTTCGTCTTCATCCGCCATTCGCGAAGCCTTGGCAGACGGGCGCATGACCCACGCCAAAGATATGCTGGGCCATTGGCACCGTATCGAGGGCGCAGTGAACCACGGTGACAAACGTGGACGCGACCTTGGATTTCCCACTGCAAATATGTCCATCGACGGGCTGCACGCACCAAAATTTGGCGTCTATGCCGTGCTTGTCGATGTGCTGACAGGCAAGCACCAAGGCAGCTATCACGGCGCTGCGTCCTTGGGCGTCAAACCGACCTTTGGCGCGAATGTGCCTTGTCTGGAAAGCTTTATTTTTGATTTTGATGGCGATCTTTATGGCGAGCATCTGTCAATCGGGTTTGTCGAATTCCTGCGCGGTGAAGAAAAGTTTTCCAATTTGGATGATCTGATCACCCAAATGCATGCCGATTGCGATAAAGCGCGGCGCATTTTGGCGGCCCTCGCATGACCCTGCGCCCTCGATTTTGGGAAGAAGTGCCTCTGACCAAAATGAACAGTGATGAATGGGAAGCGCTTTGTGATGGCTGCGGTAAATGTTGCCTGAACAAGATCGAAGACGAGGATACAGGCGACGTGTTTTTGACTCGCGTGGCCTGTCGTTTGCTTGATGATCAAAGCTGTCAGTGCGGCCAATATGAGACGCGCAAAAGCCTTGTACCGGAATGCATCATGTTGACGCCCAGCACCCTGGAAAAGCACATCTATTGGATGCCCGAGACCTGCGCCTATCGCTTGCTGCACAAAGGCCATGCCCTGCCCGAATGGCACCCGCTTTTGACCGGCGATCCGCAAAGCGTCCATGACGCAGGCGTGTCGGTACAAGGCATGACAGTCTCTGAATTAAACGTAGAAGATGACGACTGGGAACACCACATCATCGAGGAGCCAGTCTGATGTTTTTCGCCTCTGACAATACTTCTGGGGTTCACCCCAAAATCATGGAAGCCTTGGTCGAGGCCAACAGCGGCTTTGCCCCTGCTTATGGCAATGATCACTACACAGGCGCGCTGCAAGAACGCTTACGGGATATGTTTGATGCCCCTGATGCGCGGGTTTATCCGATGACCTCTGGCACGGGCGCCAATGCGGCACTTTTGGCGGCTATGACCCCGCCTTGGGGGGTGATCTATTGCCACGAAACAGCGCATATCGAAGTCGATGAACGCGGCGCTGCGACGTTTTATGCAGGCGGTGCTAAGCTCAAGGCGCTACCGTCACATGACAGCCGTATTGACGCTGACCTTTTGCGCACAAAAGTGATTGAGGATCGTGGCAACACAGATGTACACAGCATGCCGCCCGCCGCTGTGTCGCTCGCCAATCTGACCGAATTTGGTGAACTTTATACACCAGCCCAAATCGCAGAGATCGCCACGGCATCTGCCCTGCCCGTCCATTTCGACGGTGCGCGTTTCGCCAATGCCATGGCCACAAGTGGCGCGACACCTTGGGAAATGACCCGCGAATTGAGCACGCTCTCGCTCGGCGCCACGAAAACCGGCGCGATGGCCGCAGAGGCCGCCGTGGTGTTTGACCCGCAACTGGTTCAGTCCTTTGAAAGCCAAAGGATGCGCGGCGGGCACAATATATCAAAAGCGCGCTTTGTGTCCGCGCAAATTTTGGCTTGGCTTGAGGATGATCTTTGGCTTGAATTGGCCTCACACGCCAATGCTATGGCCACGCGCTTGTCCAAAGGGATCACTGATCTGGGCGGGCAGCTGAATTATAGCGTCGACGGCAATATAATCTTTGCCACCCTGCCCCGCGCAAAACATGCGCAGGCCAAGGCGAAAGGTGCTGTCTATCATATTTGGGGCGCAGACACCGCGCTGATCGGTGATCCGGACACCCCGCAGATGGCGCGATTTGTGGCCAGCTGGTCCACAACGCCTGCGCATGTGGACGCTTTGCTGGCCGCTTTCGCAGATTAGACTGAAGCGTCTAGATTTTGCCCTCAAGGTGAAGCTCTAGGTCCTCAAGGCTGTTTTGGCCCCAAAAGCGCTCACCTGTATCTTTGACGATGTAGAATGGTGATCCGAACACGCCCGCAGCCAAGCCCTCTTCCGTGTTACGCACATAAGTGTCCGCCCCTTGCAGCATGCCTGTCATCGACAGCATAGGATCGAACCCGCCCGCTTTGAGCGCCTCGGCGATCACAGCGTCATCGGCGATGTCTTTATCCTCAGCCCACATGGCATGGTTCAACGACGCGATCACAGCAGCAACATCACCGCCGCCCGCGTCAACCGCCGCAATAATCGCGTAGGATGCAGGCGCTGCGTTGGTTGGCCAGAACTGAGCGTTCAGTTTCAATGGCAGGCCGGTTTTCTTGGACAAACGCGTGAGCTCTTGGGTGCGATAAACTTTGCGTCCTTCAGGACGATCCGCCGGTTTTGGCACGCCCAAAGCCGCAAACAGCGCCATGATGTCATAGGGTTTATAGTTGATGGTCACGTCATGTTTGGCTGCAATCTTTTCCAAACGATCCCCCGCCATGTAGGCAAAGCCTGAAAGCAGTGAAAAATAGTAGTCAATTTGTTTCATTATGCGTCTCTCCTGATCAGCGCTGTTTTCAAGACCGTAGAGGGATGGTAAGCGGTGTCAACATCACGATTCCATGACATTTGCTCAATAACTCATCGGGAATGCTGCAATGGCGAACGCTTCTGAACCTAAACTTATTTCTGGTAACGCGAACAGACCGCTCGCACAGTCTGTCGCCCGTCGCTTGTCGATGCACCGCGGTATGAATGTGCAGCTGTGTGACGCGCGTGTTGAACGCTTCAATGATGGCGAAATATTCGTCGAGGTCTACGAAAACGTGCGCGGTGAGGATATGTTTATCATCCAGCCCACGTCTAACCCGGCCAATGACAATTTGATGGAATTGCTGATCATCACGGATACGCTGCGCCGCTCAAGCGCAGGGCGTATCACGGCTGTGATCCCCTACTTTGGCTACGCGCGCCAAGACCGCCGTACAAAGGCCCGCACACCTATTTCCGCCAAGCTGGTGGCCAATCTAATGGTCGAAGCAGGAATCGAGCGCATTTTGACCATGGACCTGCACGCGACACAGATCCAAGGGTTCTTCGACATTCCGGTGGACAATCTCTACGCATCGCCTGTGTTTGCCTTGGACATCAAACACCACTTCAAGGACAACATGGAGGACATCATGGTGGTCTCTCCTGACGTTGGCGGAGTGGCCCGCGCCCGCGAACTGGCCAAACGTATCGATGCCCCTTTGTCCATTGTCGACAAACGCCGCGAAAAGCCCGGCGAGATTGCAGAAATGACTGTGATCGGCGACGTGGCAGGCAAGAAATGTATCATCGTCGATGACCTTTGCGATACGGCTGGCACGCTGTGTAAGGCGGCTGAGAACCTGATGGATCACGGTGCCGCAGAGGTACACGCCTATATCACCCACGGCGTGCTGTCAGGCCCTGCGGTTGAGCGTGTGACCAACTCTGTGATGAAATCTTTGGTGATCACCGATTCTATACAAGCCTCTGATGCAGTTAAAAATTGCCCGAACATTCGCATTGTGCCCACAGCGCCGCTGTTTGCCCAAGGCATCATCAACACATGGAATGGCACATCGGTGTCGTCTTTGTTTGACAACGAGACCTTGGTGCCTTTGTACGAAGGCCACTACCACTTCTAAGCGGTCAGCACGTCGGATACAAAAGTGGCGCGGAAGGGAAACCTTGCGCGCCACTTTTCAATTTAGGCTCAGGCTTTGGACCATTACCTGTCTGTCAGGGTGTTAAACGTCCCAGTCATCCGCATGGCGCACTGGGCCAATGGCCATCCAGTCGGCGCGCACACGCGCCACACGGGTGTCCCCCCAAGTCCGAAACACAATCACAAACCCTTCTTCGGTTACCATCTCTGCGCAAATATCAACACGGTGGTTGGTGGCTTGATCAATATCAAGCATCGACAGACCTACGGTGATCATAGGCGGCGCTGAGAAAGATTCATCAAAATCAATCAGGCGGCGTAATTCACGCGGACCTGTGCCTGTCCACATCACCCCACCGTCTTGGAAATCGGAAAACAACAAAAGGGAATCTTGCTCAATGCCCAGTTGGTGCGTGTCAATTCTTTGCATAAGTCAGTATATCTCTAGCGTTCTCAATCGGTCAGACTAAATCTAAGGGGCAGCCAAATGTCAGTTGTGCCACTCTAAGCTGCACGTTTAGGCTTGTCCACGTTCAGACGATCTAAGTGCGCATTACGGCATTTTGATGCTGCCACAATGACGATAATCGGGATATAATATGCAAAAAGCCCCATGGCGCGAACCAAGGGGCTTTTAAAAAATCAAAACAGTGCCAGACGTTACAGGTGAGCGTCGAAGCCCAAGTGTTCAGCAATGTGGACGAGATCCGCGAGAAGCTTTTGCGTCTCGTGATGCGCATCTACCTCTGCCTCTTCATGCGCCTGAGTGGCTGTGGCCACCAGATCGGCAAGAATCTCAGGTGTCACTTCAGCACGTGGCAAAGCAATTTCAGCCAAAACAGAAATGGTGTCTGCTGACAGTTCAGCAAAACCGCCTGTGACAACAAACTGCTCTTCGCCTGCAGTTCCCTTTACGGTCAGGAAACCAGGGCGCAATGACAAGATAGTTGGCTCGTGGCCAGCCATCGCAGTCAAGTCACCGTCGGCGCCTGGGATCTGCACCTCTGACGCAACCATAGACGCAAGTTTGCGCTCAGGAGAGACGAGGTCGAATTGGACAGTATCAGCCATGAATGGCCTCCTTTAAAGCGTTTTGCCCCCGCCACCGATCCGTCACAATAGAAGGCATCTACGAGACGGTTGGTGACAAACGATCCGAGATCACGCCCTGATGGGCATAGACCCCGAACCGCTTGGAGTGTCAGACTTAAGCAGCGTCAGCCGCCATTTTCTCAGCTTTAGCAAGCACTTCGTCGATGCCACCAACCATGTAGAAAGCGCCTTCTGGAAGGTGATCGTACTCACCAGCCACAACAGCTTTAAACGATTTGATAGTGTCTTCGAGAGGAACCTGTTTACCGTCAGCGCCAGTGAACACTTTGGCAACGTCAAATGGCTGGGACAAGAAACGCTCGATTTTACGGGCGCGTGTCACAGTCATTTTATCGTCTTCTGACAGCTCGTCCATACCAAGGATGGCGATGATGTCTTGCAAAGACTTGTAACGCTGCAAAATTTGCTGAACGTCAGTCGCCACTTTGTAGTGCTCGTCGCCGATGATCAAAGGATCGAGCAAGCGAGATGTGGAACCGAGTGGATCAACCGCTGGGTAGATACCTTTCTCAGAGATAGAACGATCGAGAACGGTCGTCGCATCCAAGTGAGCAAAAGATGTCGCAGGCGCAGGGTCAGTAAGGTCATCCGCAGGAACGTAAACCGCTTGAACCGACGTAATGGAACCGTTTTTCGTGGAAGAGATGCGTTCTTGCATCGCGCCCATGTCGGTCGCCAATGTTGGCTGGTAGCCCACAGCGGATGGGATACGACCCAAAAGCGCAGACACCTCGGAACCCGCTTGTGTAAAGCGGAAGATGTTGTCGACGAAGAACAGAACGTCTGAACCGGATTCGTCGCGGAATTGCTCGGCCAGTGTCAAACCAGTCAAAGCAACACGCATACGCGCACCGGGAGGCTCGTTCATCTGACCGTAAACGAGAGCAATTTTGGACTCTTCGAGGTTGTCAGGAACGATAACGTTGGATTCGATCATCTCGTGGTAAAGGTCGTTGCCTTCACGTGTACGCTCACCCACACCCGCGAACACAGACACACCAGAGTGCACTTTCGCGATGTTGTTGATGAGTTCCATGATGAGAACTGTTTTACCAACACCCGCACCACCGAAGAGACCAATTTTACCACCCTTCGTGTAAGGCGCGAGAAGGTCGATAACCTTGATGCCTGTCACGAGGATTTCAGTCGCTGTGGACTGTTCTTCAAACGCAGGGGCGTCGCCGTGAATTGGGCGGCGATCAGCTGTGTTTACAGGACCTTTTTCGTCAACAGGATCGCCTGTGACGTTCATGATGCGGCCCAAAGTCGCTTTACCAACTGGAACAGAGATCTGGTTGCCAGTTGCTGTGACGGCTTGACCACGTACGAGGCCTTCAGTCGCATCCATAGCGATGGTACGTACAGTACCTTCACCAAGGTGTTGCGCAACTTCGAGAACCAAACGGTTGCCATTGTTGTCTGTTTCGAGCGCGTCCAAAATCGCCGGCAAGTCGCCGACGAACTGAACGTCAACAACGGCGCCAATCACCTGCGTGATTTTGCCTTTTGCTTGTGCCATGTTTCGTTACTCCGGTTCTTAGAGCGCTTCAGCGCCCGAGATGATTTCGATAAGCTCGTTGGTGATGACAGCCTGACGCGAACGGTTGAATTCGATGGTCAGTTTGTCGATCATGTCGCCTGCGTTGCGTGTGGCGTTGTCCATAGCGGACATACGTGCACCCTGCTCGGAGGCAGCATTTTCCAAAAGAGCTGCAAAGATCTGCGTGGCGACGCCGCGCGGCAGAAGGTCTGCGAGGATGGCTTCTTCGGACGGCTCGTAATCGTAGAGAGCACCTCCGTCATCTTCGCTTGCTTCATACGCTGCCGGGACAACCTGCAAAGCCGTTGGTATCTGGGACACTACGTTGACGAATTTCGAGTAGAAAATCGTCGCAACGTCGAATTCTTCTGCGTCAAAGCGACCAAGGATATCCTTGGCAATGCCTTGAGCGTCAGCATAGCCCAGACGTTTCACGCCGCTCAGATCGACGTGATCGATCATGAGGTCGCCAAATTCACGGTTCATCTGTTCGCGACCTTTTTTGCCAACAGTGAGAATTTTCACTGTCTTGCCAGCCGCTTGCAATTCTTCGACGCGTGTTTTTGCGAGTTTCACGATCGAAGAGTTGAAGCCGCCACACAGGCCGCGCTCTGCAGTCATCACGACGAGCAATTGCACATCGTCTTTGCCCGTCCCGGCAAGAAGCCGGGGCGCGCTATCAGAGCCACCAACTGAGGCGGACAAGGCACCCAGAACGGCGTTGAACCGTTCTGTGTAGGGCCGTGACGCTTCAGCCGCATCTTGGGCGCGGCGCAATTTTGCGGCCGCGACCATTTGCATGGCTTTCGTGATCTTGCGTGTGGATTTCACACTCGCGATCCGATTTTTTAGGTCCTTGAGATTAGGCATTTAACTGTCCTTTTCCCGGGATTAAGCGAAGGTTGCTGCGAATTCGTCCAGAACAGCCTTCACCTTATCGGCGGCGTCGCCTTTGATTTTTGGATCTTCATCAGAAATCCAAGTCAAAAGGTCTTTGTGCTTGCCGCGCAAGAACTCAAGAAGGCCTTTTTCGAAACGGCTCACATCGGACACTTCGATTTTGTCGAGGTAACCGTTTGTACCCGCGAAGATCACGCAGACGATTTCTGCGTTGGTCAGCGGAGAGTACTGAGCTTGTTTCATCAATTCTGTCAAACGCGCACCACGGGCCAGCAATTGCTGAGTGGAGGCATCAAGGTCAGAGCCGAACTGAGCAAAAGCAGCCATCTCGCGGTACTGAGCGAGAGAGAGTTTCACTGGACCAGCAACGGAAGACATCGCTTTTGTTTGCGCAGAAGAGCCAACACGAGACACAGACAAACCAGTGTTCACCGCAGGGCGGATACCTTGGTAGAAGAGCTCTGTTTCAAGGAAGATCTGACCATCGGTGATGGAAATCACGTTGGTTGGAATAAACGCAGAAACGTCGCCACCTTGGGTTTCGATGATCGGCAGAGCCGTCAAGGAACCTGAACCGTAATCTTCGTTCAATTTTGAAGACCGCTCAAGAAGTCTGGAGTGAAGGTAGAAAACGTCACCTGGGTAAGCTTCACGTCCTGGTGGACGGCGAAGCAGCAAGGACATCTGGCGGTAGGACACAGCTTGTTTGGAGAGATCATCATAGATGATCAAAGCGTGGCGGCCATTGTCGCGGAAGTGCTCAGCCATAGCTGTGGCAGCGTATGGCGCGAGGAACTGCATAGGTGCAGGATCGGACGCCGTTGCTGCCACAACGATAGTGTACTCAGACGCACCGGACTCTTCGAGCTTTTTCACAAGCTGAGCAACAGTGGAGCGTTTTTGACCAATCGCCACGTAGATACAGTACAATTTGTCGTTTTCAGACGTTGCAGCATCGTTGTAGGATTTTTGGTTGAGGATAGTGTCGAGCGCCACAGCTGTTTTACCAGTTTGACGGTCACCAATGATGAGCTCGCGCTGGCCACGGCCAACTGGGATCATCGCGTCAACAGATTTAAGACCTGTCGCCATTGGTTCGTGAACGGATTTGCGTGGGATAATGCCCGGCGCTTTCACGTCTGCAACGAGGCGTTTGGACGTTTTGATTTCGCCCTTACCATCGATTGGGTTGCCAAGGCCGTCTACGACGCGGCCCAGAAGTTCGTCACCCGCAGGAACGTCCACGATGGAGTTCGTACGCTTAACGGTGTCGCCTTCTTTAATGTCTTTGTCAGACCCGAAGATAACGATACCGACGTTATCGGCTTCAAGGTTCAGTGCCATCCCGCGGATACCGCCGGGGAACTCAACCATTTCACCAGCCTGAACATTGTCGAGACCGTAAACGCGGGCGATACCATCACCAACGCTCAGTACACGACCAACTTCAGCAACTTCGGCATCTTTGCCAAAGTCTTTGATCTGATCCTTGAGGATCGCAGAAATTTCAGCTGCTTGGATTCCCATTATCCGACCTCTTTCATAACATTCTGGAGGGACGCGAGTTTGGAGGCGATTGACGTATCAATCATCTTCGAGCCCACTTTAACGATAAGACCGCCGATGATGCTATCATCCACGGTCGCATTGATGGTGACGTCTTTGCCAAATTGAGCCGATAAAGTCTTGGCCAATTTGTCACTCTGCGTTTTGGTCAAAGCCTTAGCAGATGTAACGTCCGCAGTCAGTTCGCCGCGCTCTTCTGCAAGCATGGCGTTCAGTGCGTCCACGAGTTGTGGAAGCACAAAAAGACGACGGTTTTGCGCCAGCAAGGCCAAAGTATTGGCCATGATGGGCGAAAATTTCGCTTTTTTCGAGATTGCTGCAACAACAGCACCATGTTCCTCACGCGAGACAACAGGTGATGCGATAACCGCATTCAAGTCAGCACTATCGGCCAAAGCCGATGCGAGAGACGCAACATCGCCCTCAAGCGCTTTTAGCTCTTTGCTTTCCTTGGCCAGATCAAACAAGGCCGTGGCGTAGCGTGCGGCAATACCGCGGGAAATCGAAGCTGGTTCGGACACGTCCACCCTTCCGATGTCGTTGGGCCTTTCCCTCTCAATACACGGATTTGCGCACATCAAAGGTCGGGCATCTTGAGAAGCCCGTGCGGATGCACAGGCAGCAAAAATCGCGCTGGGTATAGCTGAGCATTTGCCACCTCGCAACCTTGTTACTGACCTTTCGTGCCAAGATGTCGCGGGTGCATTTACACAATTTCAATCACTTAGATGAAATGGCACACCAAAGGGATGAAAAAAAGTTAAATAACGCTGCCGTTTTGCCGCAGAAATTGGCGAATCCGATCTTTAAATGACGAGGTGACTCGATTTTAGAGTACCGGTCCTGTCCAGAGCAAAACCAAGTTCAACGCAGCATTTTTTTGCCTCAGCGCAGCAATGCAAAATCGTTTCGACTTCGACATAATGCCTCACCGCGCTACACGCAGGGCCCCGCGGCATGAATAACGACAAAAGTTGATCGATTTTAACATGATGGCGCATCAGGCATGAGAACGATTTAACCTGTTGCAAGTAGGCTTGATCTAACATTGTCCTGACAGGATCATCCGGCCTTCAACTGACGGCACATCCGGCTTAGAAGATGCACGCGACAAAATGCTGCCTTTGCACCCTGCTCAATACACTCATCACGCGTTCACCTCGTCTACGATTGGGTTTGAACAAATGCCGATGCCTTCGATTTCGATGTCCACAATTTCACCGGGCTTCAGCCAACGCGGGTTTGGCTTTTTGGCGTGGCCCACGCCGGGGGGCGTGCCCATGGCAATCAGATCGCCGGCCTCAAGCGTCGTGTATTCGGAAATCGTCGCAATCGTTTGTGCGACCGACCAAATCATGTTGCCTGTGTTGGACGATTGTAAAATCTCACTGCCAACACGGCTTTCGATTTTCAGACCGCTGGCCCCTGCTGGCACTTCGTCAGGGGTCACGACAATAGGACCAATCGCGCCGGTGTTGTCAAAGTTTTTCCCCGGCGTCCATTGATGTGTTTTGCGCTGATAATCACGCACAGACCCGTCGTTAAACACAGTGTAGCCAAAGACGTGATCCAGCGCGTCGGCTTCAGAAATATGACGCCCGCCTTTGCCGACGATGATCATCAATTCGGCTTCGTAATCAAGCTTGTCTGAACAGGTCGGACGCACGAGCGGCGCGCCGGCAGCCATGATGGAATTCTTGGAGCGCATGAAAAGCGCGGGGTAGTCGGGGATCTCGTAGCCGCCCTCTTTGATGTGGTCTGTGTAGTTCAAACCAAGACAAATGATCGTGCCGGGCTTGGCAACAGGCAGTGCCGGCGTGATGGAGGAGACCGCCACTTGCGGTGCGCCCGCGATTTGATCAGCCACCGATTCGATCAATTCAGGAGACTGGATCAACGCCATCAAATCCGCCCCGATCGCAGGGTTCAAAGCCGTAAGATCAACAGCGTTTTCGCCCTGTACAGCAAAAACTGCAGCGCCCGAAGGTGTTTGCCCAACCAAATATTTCATCATCTCAATCCTTGTAAGTTCACACCATTTCTGCCTACTATATTGTCATATGTCAATTAATATCGATATTTTTGAGATTCTAGAGCAATTCGTCTTTGCCAAGCCAATTTGCAAAGCTTAAATGGATTGTTTCATAAAGAGAGCCTAGACACTGCCCGTCGAAGGGCAAAGGCTGGCTCGATGCATAAAAGCGGAGCGTGTGCTTTCACGTTGCGGCGGTGGATGATAAACGAAGGGTCACTGCCCTTCCTATCTACGCTACAACCAAGGCAGTTAACCTGACTTAAATACCAGCATAAGGGCGTGCAATGAATATGAACGATGACATGAGCGGCAAAGAAAGCTCCGCGACACACGGCGCCTATATGACTCTGCGCGATATGATTTTAACGGGCGAATTACCCGCAGGTCAAAAGCTCAAGATCGAGCAACTGCGCGGATTACTGAAGACGGGCGCCTCGCCTGTGCGTGAAGCACTCAGCCTGCTGACGTCTGATATGCTTGTTGAACGGATAGACCAACGCGGGTTTCGCGCGGCCCCCGCCAATAAAGCAAATTTTGAGGAAATTTTAGAGCTGCGTTGCACGTTGGAAGATCTTGCACTGCGCAAATCCATTGCCGCTGCCACCCCTCAATGGGAAGAACAACTCATCCTGACGCACCATCGTATGCGTAAATCCGTTGGACAGGACATCAAAGTTTTTGAAGAGGCTCATAAGACATTTCACATGGCGTTATTGGCCAATAGTGGCTCGCCAATGCTGGAACGCTATTGCGCGCAGCTTTATGATTTAAACATCCGCTACCGTAATCTTGCAGCGGGCGGCAGCAAATATCAAAGCCGTGACATTGCAGCTGAGCACGAAGAAATTTTAGAAGCGGCAGTTCAATACAATGCGGATTTGGCCTGCACTTGTCTGCTGAAGCATTACCGCCTGACGGGCGAGTATTTAGCACGCGAAATGGATGCGTAACTCTTTTTTTGACGATTTAATTGGACGCGTTTAAAAAATATCGATATTAATTATTCCAGCGAGTCTTGGATAGCTGGAGATTATAATGCAACGAAATCGGTTTCTCGGGGATCTATTGTCCCAACTCTTTGACCGCAGTAGCACCGTGCGCGGCAAAGATGATCAACGTGATATTTACATGCTTTGTGACGCGCTTATGTCTGCAGAGGGCGAAGTCTCTGGACTGAGGCTGGCCTCGTCCATCCTTGCGCGCTACGCCGATCTAAACGAAGACGAAAAACTGGCGTTTTTCCTGTATCTCAACTCGGAACTGGACGTCGACGCGGCACATGTTGCAAAAGTCGCAACTGATTACGCCGAAACCAAAAGCCCAGCCGGGTTTACTGAACTGTGCAAAGCCGCCGAACCAAAACGCCAAGAATTATTGCGCCGCTTGAACCAGCCGTTTGGCGCCACGCATTTGCTGGTTGAAATGCGCGTCGATCTTCTCAAACTTCTAAAAACGCACCCCGAACTCGCGCGGACGAACATTGATTTTGTACATTTGTTGCGCAGTTGGTTTAATCGCGGATTTTTGGTGCTCAAGCAAATCAATTGGGACACGCCAGCGCGCATCTTGGACAAAATCGTCGCCTATGAAGCCGTGCACCAGATCGATGATTGGGATGATTTACGCCGCAGACTTTATCCACCTGATCGCCGCTGTTTTGCATTTTTCCACCCTTCCATGCCCGAAGAACCGCTTATTTTTGTCGAGGTCGCCCTGACGGCTGACATTCCAGGGTCCATCGATGCGCTGCTATCCGACAACCGTACACCCCTTGATGAAGATCAAGCGAAGGTTGCCGTTTTCTATTCCATCTCAAACTGCCAAAAGGGACTGACTGGTATCAGCTTTGGCAATCTGTTGATCAAACAAGTCGTGGCCGAACTGTCCTTGTCCTGCCCCAACATCGATACCTTTGTTACGCTCTCACCAATCCCCCTTATGACACGTTGGCTTGCAGCACCTGAAAGCGACGATGACCTGACATCCTCTGCCAAATCGGTATTGGATGACAGCGCCAGCGCCGAAACCGTGCGCGCGATGGCAGCAAGGTATCTTTTGACGGCCAAGCGCGGAGATGGCCTGCCCTATGACCCTGTCGCGCGGTTCCATTTGGGAAATGGTGCCGAAATTCACGATGTTCATGCGGGGGCGGATAGCTCTGAAAATGGATATAAACAGTCGCGTGGTGCGATGGTCAATTATCTCTATAATGTTGATCACACCGAAAAAAATCATGAAAATTTTGCACTGAGATCGACCGTTAAAGCGTCGCGCACTGTGCAAACCCTGTCGACCGCAAAGCTAGAAGCAAAGACAAAGGAACCAGCGTCTTGACCAATACACTTTATGACGCCCTGATCGCGCCGCACGCCACCAATACAAATAATTTTTTGATTTGCGACGATGGGTCGACGATCACTTATGCGGGATTTGTGCGCCGCGTGGCACAACTTGCCAATGTCCTCAAAGATGCCGGAGTCCAAGCAGGCGACCGTATCGTGGTGCAGGCGCCAAAGACCGCTGATACGATCGCGCTTTATGGGGCAGCGGTCCAAACCGGTGCAGTTTATCTGCCGCTGAACACAGCTTACACGCAGTCAGAATTGTCTTATTTTATCGGCGATTCTGGTCCACGCGTGATTGTCTGCGATGCCAAAGACACTGCGATGATGCAAGCGTTTGACGCCAAAGTTTTGACGCTGGATATGACGGGCACCGGCACGCTGTCACTGGCGGCCAATGCGGCAAGCGATCAATGCGCAACCTGTCCGCGCGGACCAGACGATCTGGCCGCACTCTTGTATACATCCGGCACCACTGGACGCTCTAAAGGCGCGATGTTGTCGCATAAAAACTTGTTGTCAAACGCGGCCTCATTGACGGATCTTTGGCAAATCACGGATCAAGACCGCCTGATCCACGCCTTGCCTATTTTCCATACGCACGGGCTTTTTGTGGCAATGAATACAAGTCTTTTGGCGGGGGCTCAGGTGCGTTTCATGGCCGCGTTCAACCAAGATAGCGTTATCGAAGAATTGCCAAAATCCACAATGTTGATGGGTGTGCCCACGTTCTACACGCGTCTTTTGGACGATCCGCGTATGGACAAAGCCCTCTGCGCCAAGATGCGGTTGTTCGTGTCTGGATCTGCGCCGCTTTTGGCCGAAACACATACCGCATTCCATGACCGCACAGGCCATCATATCCTTGAGCGCTACGGCATGACCGAAACCAATATGATCACATCAAACCCTTTTGATGGCGCGCGCATCGCAGGCACAGTGGGCTACCCATTGCCCGGAACCGAGGTGGAAATCACCAACGCACAGACAGGCGAGCCCCTTCCATCTGGCGAGATCGGCATGATCGAAGTGCGTGGGGACAACGTGTTTCAAGGCTACTGGAACATGCCTGAAAAAACGGCCGAAGAGCTGCGGACGACAGGTTTTTTCATGACCGGCGATCTTGGCATTAAATCTGCTGATGGGCGCGTGAGCATCGTTGGCCGCCAAAAAGACCTGATTATTTCTGGTGGTTACAACATCTATCCCAAAGAAATCGAAGACGTGATCAACGACATCGATGGCGTGGTTGAAAGCGCTGTTTTTGGCGTGCCACATCCGGATTTCGGCGAAAGCGTTTTGGCCGCCGTGATCTTGGAAAAAGGCGCGGACATTGCGCCTGAGACCATTGCGGCACATGTCGAACCTCTGCTGGCCCGTTTCAAACACCCGCGCAAATACATCTTACGCGATGCCCTGCCGCGCAACACGATGGGCAAGGTCCAAAAGAATGTTTTGAGAGACGAATTCAGCAGTTAATCTAAGGCGGGGGACTTACGACGAGCGCCCCGCATATAGACTTAAGCACTTATGCCTTTTGGCATCTTTGACGAAGCCGATTGGCTTCGTCTTTTTTTTACCTGACAAATTTGAGTGCGTTTTGGTTCAAAACACGATCAAGTCCGACGTCCCTCACATCTAAAATGAGTTCAGCCACATCGCAAAGTCCACCAACACCATTGATGTGGGGTGAAACTTGCGACATGGCTGATTGTCTTAGCACATATATGTCAGGGGGCGGCTTTCGCGTCAGCCTTAGTTTTCTTCTTTAAGAAGGGCCGCAATGGCGTGGGTCTCAGACAGGCGTGCGCCTTTGTACATCGCGACATCATAGCTAGAGCGCGCTTTGAGGCGATCAAACCAATCTTGTACCAATGGGAACTCTTCCGTCCAAATATCACCCATTCCTAAATCATCGATCCGGTCGATCAGAGGCGCTGCGACGACATCGGCAAGACTGAACTCATCGCCAGCAAGCCAAGGCCCGTTTTCCAATGCACGCTGCATTCGTCCACAGGTGAGCTTCATTTGATCGATGCTTTCTTGAACCGCATCTGACCCAAAACCATCTTTGGACATTTTGAGATAGAAGTGCTTGCGCAAAGGGCGCGGGCCCGCTTGTTGGTCGGCGAATTCTTCGTTTGAAAGGCCATCAAAGCGCGACAAGAACGCTTTGTTAAAAGACGGAACCCGCACTGCGTAAGTGGGCACTTCTTCAAGGAACCGCATCCAAGTGCGTACCTTTGCGCGAGCGACAGCATCTTTGGGAACAAGTGGATGATCAGGGAAGACCTCATCGATGTATTCCACGATGACACTGCTATCCATAATGGAATCGTCGTCATGCACGAGCGTTGGCACAACACCGTTTGGATTGATCGCAAGATATTCGGGCGTCAGGTGCCCTTTGTTCGCCAAATCGACGATGATGCTCTCGTATTCCAAGCCCTTTTCAGCCAAAGCAAGGCGGACTTTTTGACTGCACGTTGAATGATGTGCGTGGTATAATTTCAACATCTTTTTGCTCCTACCAGCGATCTACATCGCCATCTGCATCCATCAGGACAAAGGCGATAATACAGGTTTCGTCGAACTTGTTTGACCAAGCGTGATTGTTGCCGCGCTGAACAAGCACATCGCCAGCTTCCAAGACAAGGTCATCTTCTTCTTCATCCATCATCATCACGATCTTACCTTTGACGACGACAGCATAATCAACACTGTCCGTGCGGTGCATGAAAGGATGGCGTTGATTGTCTTTGATCCGATCCGCAGCGCCCATTTCAGCAAAGGCAGCGCGACCATCAAGCGTTTTCATCACTTCAGGGTCTTCGGGTTCAAATTCAACAAAGCGGAAAACTGTGCCATTTTTTGGTGGTTTAAGCACCAAAGGACCGTCGAGCGTCTCATCTGGTCCGTCGAATTGTGGATGGCCTTCTGTTTTCCAGAAGTTCGTCAGCGTCACGCCTGGGCGATTTGGCCTGCTTAAGACATTTGTCGCGATGTCATCGGAAACGACAATTGCTTTTCCTGTTTCATCATGCCCTGTAACGACACGCCTGATACCTTTTGACATTGAGATGTCCCCCTTTCACCTAGAATCTAGGCCAAACGGTAGCAATGCACGCAATAAATGTCGATGATTATTTTCTAATGCTTAAATATCGATATTTTTGATTGACCCGAGAATGATCAAAAGAGTAGCATCCAAGGGAGGAAAATAAGATCTGGGAGGATTCTATGCTTAACTTCAAAACATTCGCGCGCGGCGTTTCACTTGGCATGATGCTGATGGCATCACCGCTTATGGCTCAAGAAGAGCTACGTATGGGAACGGCAAGTCTTGGCGGCGCGTTCTATCCGGTGGGCCAAGCGGCCTCTAACCTTGTGAACAAATACGCCGAAGGCTACTCCATGGTCCCCGTTGTGACCTCTGGCGGCACAGAAAATCCGCGCCTGATTGGCAACGGCGAACTCGACTTTGCCATCGGCAACGCAAATACATCCTTCTTTGCACATGAAGGCCAGGCCCCTTACGCAGACCCCATCGCAATCGCGTCGATTGGTACATTGCACAACTCAGTTTTACACATTGTTACGCTCGCAGGATCTGATGTCACCTCTATCGCGGACCTCAAAGGCAAACGTGTCGCTGTAGGCCCCGCCGGTGGTGGCACATTGAACCTGCTTGGCGATGTCATGGAAATCAACGATCTGAGCTTTCGCGACATAACACCAAGCTTCGTGTCTTATGCAGATGGTTTCAGCCAGCTTTCTGATGGTTCAGTAGATGCGGCAGTTGCCTTGTCAGGCTATCCCGCTGGTGCGGTGATCCAAACGAGCACAACAGCTGATATCGCATTCGTTGATATCGGAACCGAAGGTTTGAATGAAATCATCGCCAAGCATCCCTACTACTCTATCGTTGAAGTGCCTGCAGAAGCTTACGGCACTGATGCACCGCTGACCTTGCTCGGCACGAAAAACATTCTAATCACGCAAGCTGATGCGGATGAGGAAAAAGTCTACCAAGTGACCAAAGCGATCTACGCGCATTTGGATGAATTTGCAGCCGAGAACGCCAATGCGGCACAGATCGTTGCAGAGGACGCATATGATATTGCTGTTCCCCTTCACCCAGGCGCCAAGCGTTACTTTGACGAACGCTAAGTCGTAAAATCGCCCCGTCGCATCACCAGATGTGACGGGGTTTTTCTGTCGCAATTTACTGGACCGATCACCATGAAAAAAGCCCTGTCAGCACTCACCTTTACAACCCGATGGATGGCTATTGGACTCAGCCTTTGGCACCTCTACGTTGTATCAGGCTTTGCATCCTTTTCGACACTCGAAGTGCGCATTACACACTTAACAGTGATGTTGGTTCTTATTTTTCTGGTGCTTGCATTGCGACGGTTGGAAACCCGCCCAGAAACAGGCCCGCTTATGCTGGCGATGGACCTCGGCTTGGCCGTTGCGGCGGCGGGGACCGGATATTACCTCTTTTCACGTTGGCTAGACATTGCCATGTCTGGCGGGATCACCACAGCAACCGATGCGCAAGTCGGGATGGTCGTGATCGCACTGGTAATGATCGCCGTTGTCAGACGGATCGGCTGGTTTCTCGCTGGTATTATTCTGATCTTTCTCGCCTACCCGCTGATCTCTCCTATCTTGCCCGGAGTGTTCACTTCTCGCGGCTATTCTTTGACGCGGATCTCTGAGTTTATGACAACCTCGTCGGAGGGCATCTATGGCATTCCATTGGGCGTCTCGGCCACGTTCATCATCATGTTTTCGATCTTCGGATCATTCCTCAATGTCTTTGGCGCGGGCGATTTCTTTTTCCAAATCTCCAGCCGCTTAACCAAAGGGTCTAAGGCTGCATCTGCAAAAACAGCTGTCGTGTTTTCCACATTGCTCGGTATGATTTCAGGATCTGCGGCAGGCAATGTCGCCGTCACAGGCACCATGACAATCCCGATGATGAAACGCGAAGGATATAAGCCGCACCAAGCTGCCGCTATTGAAGCCGTGGTTTCAACAGGCGGGCAACTTATGCCACCGGTCATGGGGGCTGCGGCCTTTATCATGGCTGAAATTATCGGCGTGCCCTATTCGGAAATTATGGTCGCAGCCTTGATACCTGCCATCTTGTTTTTCACATCGATCTTTTTCATGGTACACCTACAAGGCGAAAGAATGGGCATTGCGCCCGCGCCACAAAACGAAGACGAACTGCCGTTAAGCGCCATCCTTATTCCGGGTCTGCGGTTTATGATCCCGTTCTTTTTACTCGTTGGCATGATGGTCTCTGGATATTCGCCGTTCAAGTCGTCATTCACAGCACTCGGTGTTTTGCTTCTTGGATGCATTATTTTCGAATTCAGAGACTTGCGCGGTTTCTTCGCAAAATGCTTTGACGCATTGGAATCTGGCACGCACTCCGTCATGTCGATTGCCGTAGCCTGTGCGGGCGCGGGGTTGATCGCTGGCATTTTGGCAATGACCGGACTTGGATCCAAGATTTCCGGCCTGATTATCGGCGTCTCTGCTGGCGTGCCATTGATTGCGTTGATCTTGACGATGTTCGTCTCGATCATTCTCGGAATGGGGCTGCCCACAACGGCTGCCTACCTTATCCTTGCGACCGTCGTGGCCCCCGCCCTTGTTGAAATGGGTGTGCCGGTTTTAACTGCGCATTTGTTCGTGTTCTTCTACGGATGTATTTCAACCATCACCCCACCCGTTGCCCTTGCGTCCTATGTCGCAGCAGGGATAGCTGGTTCGGATATAAACAAGACAAGCTGGACCGCCTTTGCCTTTGGCATCACCAGCTACATCTTGCCGTTCATGTTCTTCTTCGGACCCGCGCTTTTGATGCAAGGCACCCCTATAGAAATTGTGGCATCTGTGACAACAGGCCTGCTCAGCGTGTTCTGTTTTTCAATCGCTGTTGTTGGTTACTTCCAACGCACTTTGGGACTGAATCTACGCATTGTGTTTGCCGTGACAGGAATCGTCATGATGTATCAATCTTGGCTAAGTGATGCGGTTGGCATCGCGGTCTTTGTCGGACTGGTCTTGTTCTTGCGTGCAGGTTCAACGTCAAACCCAAAATTGCAGGCATAAAATGAATATGGACATATCTGTCACCGACCCATGGGCGCTCATAGCCGTCGCAATTGCTATGACGCTCGGTGGCATCTTAAAGGGTGCAACCGGCGCTGGACTGCCCGTTATTGCGGTGCCAGTTCTTGCGTCGATCTATGACGTACGGGTAGCTGTTGCCGTGATGGTGGTGCCAAACCTGATTTCAAACTTGCGACAGGTTTGGAAATTCAGGAAAGCGCCCGTGGACCCTGTATTTGTTAAAATTTTGGCTGTTGTTGGGGCACTGGGCGTTGGTCTTGGCACATTTGTTTTGGCCAAGATAGAACCCGTCTATGTGCAGTTTGTGATGATCGTAATCATAGTCGTCTATATCGGCCTGAGGCTTTCAAAGCTCGACCTAAGGATCACGAAAACCAAAGCGCGTCGCTGGGTTGCCTCCGTTGGCATAATCGGCGGCGTGCTTCAAGGCGCAGTGGGTATCTCAGCACCAGTCGCTGTCACATTCCTCAACGCGATCCGACTAGACAGACCCGCCTTCATCTTGACCGTATCGACGTTTTTCGCAGCCATGTGCGTGGTGCAACTGCCAATGCAAATCAGCTTCGGCATTATGACGTTCCACACCGCACTCATCGGCTTACTTGCATTGATACCTCTCACTTTTGCGATGCCGATAGGAGAATGGATCGGCAGTAAATTCAGCGCGCGCGTTTTTGACCGAGTCATCCTCTTCTTCTTAGCAAGCCTTGCTGTAAAACTCCTGTTTGATTTATTTTAACCCACACCAAGGCTCAATGAGTTTAGCGTTGAAGGGTCAATTCGAGTTGAAGGCGTATAAAAGCGGGGAATAATCCCCCGCAAGCCCCCCAAACACATGCATTGGAGTGTTTGCGGAAACTTTTCCCACATCACGATCATAGTGACTTGCAAGATCAGACCACTGTGCGAAAACAGGCTTACAATTACAAATCTGGCTTTTGCGGGTGCTGGATGCAATTACGTTCAAATGGATATTCATCGATGACAAAAGACGCACAACATTGGTCTCAATGGTTCTGGAACAGCTTTTTTGCCGATTGGCTGGCTCGTGTTCAAGACGATCAAGGCGGCGTATTTGACGCATTGAATGCCGACGGCACCCCTGATCCAACCGCTAAAAAATCGCTTCTGGCCCAAGCCCGCACCTTATTTACGCTGTCACATGCCGCATTGGTGACGGGTGACCCATCCTTGATTGTTGCAGCCAAAAGGCAGGTCACTTTCTTGGAACACTTCCAAAAAACATCTGGATTGTATCGCTGCATGACTGCGCGTGATGGCAGTCTTACTGGACAGATAGAGGACGAATACGCGCGCAGCTATGACCAGACTTTTGTCATTCTTGGGCTGGTGACGTGGAATAAGTTGTCACCATCAGACGAGGTCTGCGCGCGGATCGATGACTGTTGGACCGCACTTGAATTGCACCTGACAGACCCCGTCACAGGACTGCTTCGCAACGATGACAGCGGCGCAAATACAGGGCCCGCACAAAACCCGCATATGCATCTGTTCGAAGCCTGTCTTCAGGCCTTCCGCATGACAGATGATGCCATCTGGCTCGCACGTGCTGCAAAGTTGCGTGCGACCGGATTGCGGTATTTTATGGACGATCAAAGCGGCAGCATTGCTGAGTTCTTGACACCCGACCTGAACCCCCTGCCCGATGCCGCAGGCCTGCGCCGCGAGATTGGGCATCAGTGCGAATGGGCTTGGCTTTTGATAGAAGAAGCCGAGCTTGCCAATGACGACAGTCTTCGTATCCCAGCAAATAGGCTCATCAACTTTGCCGATACATATGGTTTCGCGCAGGACGGTATGTTGAAAGGTGCAGCTTTTGATGCGGTCTCAACCACAGGAGATGTGGTTGAGAACAGCTTTCTGATGTGGCCACAAACCGAGGCAATCAAGATTTTAGCGACCCGTCACAGAGCCGGAGAAGCAAAGGTCGGCGCACGCGCTCAGCAGTTATTATGCCAGATGTTCGAGCACTGGTTTGAGCAGCATCCTGTCTTTATCAATCAAGTCGATGCGGCAGGAAACGTCTTATGGGATGAAGGTCTGACACGGTTGATGTATCATATTGTCATAGCAATGAGCGAGGGCGCGCGGGCAGGATTATGGAGCCTGCCATCAGCCCCCCGCACTTATTCGGTACACAAAACATCTTAAATCCAGGGCCCCATGCACCCAACTGGAACAGTCAAACGAAACACCCTGTTATTATCAGCCGCGAAGGCCCTGTTATGGGCAACTGACCGAATACAAGGTTTGCATGGGTTTACACCCCGACAGGTTTTGTTATCTTGGCGACCAATCTTGAGCACCCGCGCCACATAGGTTTGAAGCGGCCTCACAATTCACCCCAAAATCGAAAGAGTTTTCTGATGTCCGAAGTCAAATCCGGCGACAAAGTTCGCATTCATTATAAAGGCACCCTTACTGACGGCACTGTTTTTGACAGTTCCGAAGGCCGTGACCCATTGGAATTCACTGTTGGCGCGGGCCAAGTGATTGTGGGCATGGACAAAGAAATGGTTGGTATGACTGTTGGTGAAAAGAAAACCATCGTCGCTGTCGCCGAAGAGGCCTATGGCCCACGTCAAGACGAAGCGCAGCAAGACGTGCCACGCGAAATGATCCCCGCTGAGATCCCACTCGAAGTTGGAATGCAATTGCAAATGCAATCGCCAGAAGGCCAAGTGATCCCTGTGAGTGTTGTGTCTATCGGCGAAGACGTCGTGACATTGGACGCGAACCATACGTTGGCTGGGAAAGACCTGACATTCGACATCGAGCTTGTCGAAATCGCATAAGGGATAACGGTGCGATGGTGACCTTAGACCTTTACTGTCTTAAGGGCTCACCACATGTACCGATCTTACGTAGAAGACGGCTCGTCGTGGCGGGCCGTCTTTCTTCTTGCCACAGATGCCGTGGAATGACAGATTTTTCAGATGATAAAACCTATAGATTTCACGTCTGATTGCGCCAATTGCGCCGCCCTGTGCTGCCTGTCTTTGGCCTTTGACCAAGGCGACAGCTTTGCCCACAACAAGGCGGCAGGAACACCCTGTCATAATCTGTCTGGTTTTGGCTGCGCCATCCATAAAGACCTGACATCACAGGGGTATTCTGGCTGCGTCGCCTATCAATGCTTGGGCGCAGGGCAGCGGGTTACAGCACTGTTTGACATCACATGGCGCGATGACCCAAAAATGACGGCCCCAATGATGGACGCGTTTCGGCAAATGCGTGCGGTGCAATCCGTGCTGCAACTGCTTGATGCCGCAAGTGCCCTGCCCTTGCCCACCTTGCAAGAACAAGAACGCCGCCTTTGGCTGAACCAGCTCACGCCAGACCACTGGACACCGCGTGCGTTGGAAACCTTTGAGAATGAGGGCGTAGAGGCCGCGATTAAAACTTGGCTGCGTGGATTGGCAAAGTTCGTCCCAGCCGCGTGATCAATCAAAAAACGCGTCGCTTAGGTTTTGCGCAATCGGATCACCACATCAACTGAGGCAATTTCCATACCATCTGGCGCTGCGGGCAGACCAACAATTTTGAGATCTTCAGCGGGGGCGTCGGTCAATTCACCGCTGTCTTCCCAAAAGAAATGCGGATGCTCGTCCATATTGGTGTCGAAATAGGACCGCGTGCCATCGACGGTAACCTCTTGCATCAGCCCCGCATCACAAAAGGCGCGCAGCGTGTTATACACTGTGGCCAATGATACTTTTTCGCCAGACCTGCACACATTTGAAAACAGACTTTCCGCTGTGACATGCCGATCTTGACCATCCCCCACCAATAACGCGGCCAAAGCAACACGTTGACGTGTGGGGCGCAAATCGGCACTGGCCAGCCACGCTTCGCCACGCCGCGTTTGCACGGTCAATGATGGGCTGGTCTGTTGGCTCATGTCACTCATTCGCGTCTCGCTTCGAAAAAAGCCCCTTAATGAGGCCCTCCAATTGGCTAGTTTTGACAGTATAAGGCCTTGCGCGGGTGTTATTCAAACGAAATCCCCATATTCGCTTTAACCAAGGCTGCCCCCTGTACACTTGCACGTTTTGCTCGCACAGTGATACAGAGCCTTCAAACTGAAAAAAGACCCTAACATAAGGCAATCGCATCTATGGCCGATTTTCCGACGAGCTTCGACAAAGAAGACCTACTTAAATGCGCCCGTGGCGAACTGTTTGGTGCAGGCAATGCCCAACTTCCAGCCCCCCCCATGTTGATGATGGACCGCATCACCGATATCTCAAGTGATGGCGGCGCACATGGCAAAGGCCACGTGATGGCGGAATTCGACATCACACCAGACCTATGGTTCTTTGAATGCCACTTCCCAGGCAACCCGATTATGCCCGGCTGTCTTGGCCTTGATGGGCTGTGGCAGCTTACAGGGTTCAACCTCGGTTGGCGCGGCTGGACAGGTCGCGGTTACGCACTCGGCGTTGGCGAAATTAAACTCAAAGCCATGGTGCGCCCTGAAGCCAAGCTTCTCACATACGAAATCGATTTTACCAAAGCCATCCAAACCCGCCGCCTGACCATGGGTGTGGCCGATGGCATCGTCAAAATCGACGGCGAAGTGGCCTATGAAGTGAAAGACATGAAAGTGGCTTTGTCTGAAAGCTAGGTGCCTGCGGCACGGCGCTTTGACGTTGAAAATAAGGGCGGCGGCATGAAAGTGCTGCCGCTTTTTCACATCCGACTGACCTGCGGATCATCAACTTTTTGGGCTCAGCCACCCCTCAGCCAGAGCAGCCTCACTTGGCTCAAAGCTCTTGATCTCAAGCCCCGGGAATAGCGCGCCCTCAACCATAGCAGCTTTTCGTAGCCACGCTGATTCAGTGACCACAGCGCACTTGTCGAATTTGGCCAAAAGGCCGAACAGCTTTGGAAGGCGACTCATTTCAACCCCGAACGCTCCCAATGTTGGCATCGAGAAATCCGAAATTCTGTACAGCATACGACCTTGCGTCACATCCTCAGACAACGCGATCAATTGATCCAATCCTGCGCGCATCCCATCCGCATCAAGCGTACCAGACAGCTTGATATCCAAACGATCGGCTGTGTGTTTCGTAACATCAAACATAACAATGTCCTCCTGACTTATCCCCTCTATCCTAACAGATAAGAACGTAGGGTCGTTGATCTCAATCAACACGCAGGGCTTACCGCGCCTAAACCGTCCCTCACTGCCCCTCCCCCCTTGCACCTCTTGCCCAAGCTGCCGTACAAAAGGCCAAACTTATAAAAGGAGCACGCCATGCGCCGTGTCGTTATTACAGGTCTGGGAGTCGTCTCCTCTATCGGCAACAACGCCGAAGAAGTTTTGGCATCCCTGAAATCAGGCACCTCTGGCATCACTGCCAATGAAGATATGAAAGAATATGGCTTTCGCAGTCAGATCGCGGGCAATGTGAAACTCGACATCAAAGACCATGTTGAAAAGCGTGCTTTGCGCTTCATGGGGCCTGGTGCGGCCTATGCCTCTATCGCGATGTCTCAGGCGATTGCAGATTCAGGTCTGGAAGAAAGTGATGTCATCAATGTGCGCACAGGTCTGATCGCTGGCTCTGGCGGCCCGTCCACATCGGCGATGTTTGCGGCGCATCAAACTGTGCTGAAATCAGGTGCCACTAAGCGCGTTGGTCCGTTTGCTGTGCCAAAATGCATGGGCTCGACCATCTCTGCGAATCTCGCGACAGCGTTTCAGATCAAGGGCATCAACTATTCCATCACCTCGGCCTGTTCCACATCTTTGCACTGCATCGGGTCTGCCTCAGAACAGATCATGATGGGCAAGCAAGACGTGATGTTTGCAGGCGGCGGCGAAGAGTTGGATTGGTCACTCTCTTGCCTCTTCGATGCAATGGGCGCGATGTCCAGCAAGTACAACGACACGCCGACACGCGCCTCACGTGCCTTTGACGCGAACCGTGATGGTTTTGTCATCAGTGGTGGCGGTGCTATCTTGGTGCTTGAAGAACTCGAGCACGCAAAAGCGCGCGGCGCGAAAATCTATGCAGAAGTCACAGGCTACGGCGCGACATCTGACGGCGCTGACATGGTGGCTCCATCCGGTGAGGGCGGTGAACGCGCCATGAAAGTGGCCCTGTCCACACTCGGCGCTGATCGCAAAATCGGCTACATTAATGCACACGGCACATCCACGCCTGTCGGCGATGTGGGCGAAGTGGAGGCGGTCCGCCGCACATTCGGTGAAGGCTCAACGCCACTAATTTCATCCACGAAATCCATGACCGGCCACTCTCAAGGGGCGACGGGCGCGCAAGAAGCCGTCTATTGTCTGCTGATGCTGCAAAACGATTTCATCGCACCGTCGATCAACGTGGAAACGCTTGATCCAGCGATCAACGCAAATGAAATCGCAACCACACGCATCGACAATGCGGGCCTTGATAGTGTCATGACCAACAGCTTCGGCTTTGGCGGCACCAACGGGTCTATGATCATGTCAAAATACCGCGATTAATTTTGAGACCTATACAACATGTCAACGGCCGCGCCTCATCGCGTGGCCGTTTTGCGTTTACCCATACGTCACAAGCAACACACCGACGAGCCCCCCACAAAAACGCTTTGGGTTAGGAATGAGTAAAATGAAAACAATATTGAAAATTTGTATTTTGGGAGCCGCTTTGGCGGGTTGCACGCAAGGATCAGGCAATCTGCCTGTGCGCACGACACCACAAGCCCAGCACCCAAGCCAGTGGGCGCGCGCACAAAGTCATGCGACCCCTAGTTATACAGCTGCAAGCGCTGTTACGGTGGCACCTGTAGAGCAAGCCGACACATGCGGCGCGTCTCGGTATCAAAGCCTTGTTGGCGGTCCGTCCCGTGCGACATCTGGGCTAAATATCCCCAGCAGCTCAAGACATTACGGCAGCGATGAAATCGTCGCCACAAACACGCCCTCACGGTTGAATTTTGTTCACAGCGGCACGGCTGTCGAATCTGTGATTGATCCCATGTCCAAAGTTATCCGCGTCTTTTGTGGATAGACATAGCTGAGATTATGCACGCCAGTTTCCCACATGAAAGAAACGAAAAAATCAAAACGGAAACGCCCAGGCAATAGCTGCTTGGGCGTTTTGTAATATGCATCCTACTGCAAATCAGTTTAGGCAGCGGCTCTCGCTGCAAAGATTTCTTTTGCGGCGAACAGCCCATTTAAGGCAGCAGGAAAGCCAGCATAGACAGCCATCTGCATGATAACCTCTACTATTTCGTTTTGCGTCAAACCAACATTCAAGCCCGCCTCGATGTGGACTTTCAATTGTGGCGTGGCGGTTCCCATCGCGGTCAGTGCGGCAATCGTTGCAATTTCCCGATCCCGAAGAGCAAGCGCGGGACGTGCATAGATATCCCCGAATGCAAACTCGAGCAGATAGGTTGCGAAATCGGGCGCTATATCTGCCAATGCATCGATGACATTCTGGCCAGCTTCTCCGTCGATTTCAACCAAAGCGCGCTTACCGCGTTCCAGCCGCGTCAGGGAACTGTCTATCTGGTGTGTTGTCGTCATGGTGCGTCCTTTTCTCTGTGTCGACATAACTGTCGATTTTGGTGTCAAGAACGAGAAGGCTGACCTGTAAGGCGTTAAGTTTGCGCCGAACCATTTCACGATGCGTTTCAAGAATCGCGCGACGTTCAAGTCCCGTATGCGTACCTTGTTCGCGCAAACGCGCATAGCGCAACATGTCTTGGATCGACATTCCAGTGGTTTTCAGGCGGCCCAAAAACTCGGTCCAAATTAAGATCGAGGGATCATAGTCACGCCGCCCCCCAGCATCACGATCCGCAACAGGCAACAAGCCGATCCGCTCATAATAGCGGATCGTATGTGTCGACAATCCCGAACGTTTCGCAAGCTCACCAATCTTCATTTCAGTATGATTCCCGTTAAGACGCGGCAACAGATACAGGTTAGAGTGTACTCTAAGTCAAGAACTTCGCTGATAAACAAAACCATGGTCCAGTCTGTGATGCACGGCGCTCAGCAAGATCGCCGAAATATCTCGACGACTTTTAACTGCAATGGAGGCGCGCTAAAATAAGTGCACCACCCTTTGGGCCCTTCCAAAAACTTGACGTTGCCTGCGAAACACGCCAAACACACGACCAACAAAATAAGGGGTTTTACGATGGCGGATCTACTCAAAGGCAAGCGCGGTCTCATCATGGGCGTCGCGAACGAGCGCTCAATTGCTTGGGGCATCGCGCGATCTTGTGCAGCTGAAGGCGCTGAATTGGCATTTACCTATCAAGGCGAAGCCTTTGGCAAACGTTTGGCCCCTTTGGCAGCAACCGTTGGCTCGGACACGATGGTCGACGTTGACGTCACCAACCCTGAGCAAATGGATGCGGCGTTTGCAGCTCTCAAAGACAAATGGGGCACGCTGGATTTCGTTGTCCACGCCATCGCATATTCTGACAAAAACGAACTCACAGGTCGCATCCGCGACACCACTGTCGAGAACTTCAAAAACTCGATGCACATCTCGTGCTATTCGTTCATCGACGTGGCCAAACGCGCGGCTGAACTGATGCCTGATGGCGGGTCGCTGATCACGCTCACTTACGGTGGTTCAAACCGTGTTACGCCAAACTACAACGTTATGGGTGTGGCCAAAGCCGCACTTGAATCTGCTGTGCGCTACCTCGCCAATGATCTCGGCCCGCAAGGTATTCGCGTCAATGCAGTTTCACCTGGTCCGATGAAAACACTTGCAGGCGCTGCCATCGGTGGCGCGCGTCGCACCTATCGCTTTGCCGAAGAAAACGCGCCTTTGCGTTCGAATGCGACTTTGGACGCTGTTGGCGCAACTGCTGTATATCTAAACTCAGATGGCGGCGCCTATACCACTGGTGAAATCATCCGTGTTGACGGCGGGTTCCACACCATCGGTATGCCGCAAGTCGAAAACCTGTAAGGCAACGTGATATCCAAAATGAAACGGCTCGCAATTTTGCGAGCCGTTTTGTGTTTTTTCAAACCCATGCTGCCTGAATGAACCAAGACAAGGCCAAACGCTAGACAAGAAAATCACGCGCGAGATCAGGCGTAAACTAAAAGGATGTTAGGTCTATGAAACGTTTAAAACTTGGTATGGTTGGTGGCGGTCAGGGTGCGTTTATCGGAGCAGTGCACCGTATTGCCGCCCGTCTTGACGCAAAGTGGACTTTGACGGCGGGAGCCCTATCGTCCGATCCCAAGCGCGCCGCGGCATCAGCAGCCGATCTCGGCATCGCAGCGGATCGCGCCTACAGCAGTTACAGTGATATGGCCAAGGCAGAAGCCGCGCGCCCAGACGGGATTGACGCTGTTGCAATCGTGACCCCAAACCACATGCACGCAGGACCCGTGATCGCATTTTTAAACGCAGGCATTCATGTGATCTGTGACAAACCACTCACAACGACACAAAAAGATGCGGATGCCATAAAGGCCGCCACCCAAACGTCTAAGGCAAAATTCTTCCTGACTCACAATTACACTGGATATCCGCTCATGCGGCAAGCCCGCGAAATGATCGCGCGAGGTGATCTGGGTCGATTGCGTGTGGTTCAAGCCGAATATGCGCAAGATTGGCTGACCGAGGACATCCAAAACAAGCAAGCCGATTGGCGCACGGATCCCAAACGATCAGGTGCAGGCGCGATTGGTGACATTGGTACCCATGTTTACAACCTGCTGACTTTCGTGTCTGGGCTTAAAACCGACGCGCTGTCAGCAGAGCTGCACAGTTTTGTGGATGGACGTCAGGTCGATGACAACGCCCATATCCTTTTACGCTTCAAAGGCGGCGCAAGAGGCATGATTTGGGCAAGCCAAGTCGCTGTAGGATGTGAAAATAATCTGACGCTGCGCATTTACGGCGACAAAGGCAGTATTGAATGGGACCATGTAAACCCAAACCAAATGCGTTTTACCAAGTTTGGCACCCCCACACAGATCTTAACCCGCGGCGGTGCTGGATTGGGCGTGGGGGCTGACCGCTGGACTCGTCTCCCACCAGGGCATCCCGAAGGCTATCTTGAGGGCTTCGCCAATTTGTACAGCGATGCTGCAAAGGCAATCATCGGTTCGCATCATGACGACCTTCTGCCAGGAATCGATGCTGCGATGGACGGGATGTGGTTTATTTCAGCTTGTCAAAAAAGTTCAGCGCAAGATACGGCGTGGGTTTTCAAATGAGGCATTAATCTGCATGTGACCGACAAAATGGTGTTGAAGCCCTCTGATCATTCATGCTCCGTGGTCGTATTTCAATGCGTCGGTCACCTTCAGTTTTCCCCCTGTAGCCTGCATAGGTTAGAGCAATAAAACGACGCTTCGCGAATGGGGATGTATGTGCCAGCACAATTGGGCTAGATTCGACACATGCACATTGAACTCCTCCAAATCTTCGCTCTCCTCGGTCTCGTCTTTGCTCTACTGATCTGGGGGCGCATCAGATACGACCTTGTCGCCTTTGGCGCCTTAATCCTTGCTGCGGTCCTTGGTTTGGTGCCGACCGAAGACATATTTTCGGGCTTCGGACATTCTGCAGTGGCGATCATCGCCTTGGTTTTGATCGTCAGTCGCGGGCTGTCATCGTCGGGCGCGGTTGAACTGGCAGCGTCTAAACTGATTGACCCAGAGCGGCCTTTACCACTTCATATCGCCGTGATTGCGGCACTCGCGGCGGGCTTGTCTGCAATCATCAACAATGTCGCGGCCTTAGCCCTTTTGATGCCGCTTGATATTGAAGCCGCCCAAAAAGCAAAACGCGCCGTTGGTCAAACTTTGATGCCGCTGTCTTTTGCGACAATTCTTGGCGGCATGGTCACTTTGATCGGCACGCCGCCGAATATCGTGATCTCAGAATATCGGCGTGGGGCCTTGGGTGACCCCTTTGGAATGTTTGACTTTGCCCCCGTTGGACTTGCCGTCGCCATCACAGGAATTGCCTTTGTTGCCCTGATCGGGTGGCGCTTTTTACCTGCGCGCACCTCGCTGCATGACGCGGAAAAAGCGGTTCATATCGGGCGGTATGTCGCCGAAATTCGCATTGGCGATCAAAGTTTTGAAGACGGTATGGTGGTCGAAGATCTGTATCCAAGCGCCAATGAGGTGGACGTTCATATATTGGGTCTTATCCGGCGCGGAAAACGCATTCCCGGCCTTGCGCGCCGCACGGAATTGCGCGCAAGTGATTTCCTTGTTGTCGAAGGTGAACCCAAATCCATCGAAGCCTTTATGGGGCAAGCTAAACTTGATTTCGCAGGGTCCGAAAAACACGAGGGCGGTGTCGTTGCACCGGGCCTGACATTGTCCGAGGTCATTGTCCCTGATGGCGCACGCATACAAGGTCGGACCTCAAGAAGCCTCAAACTGCTGCAACGCCATTCGGTGACGCTTTTGGGTGTGGCACGCAGCGGCAAGAGTTTTCAAGACCGCGTCCGGCTGCTGCCCATTCATGCAGGTGATGTTTTGCTGCTTTTGGGCACACCAGAGAATGTTGAAGCCGCGACAGAATGGCTGGGCGCGCTGCCGATTGAAGGACGCAAAACCGAAGTGGTTCAACGTAAAAAAGCAGGGCTGTCCATCGGGGTTTTCCTGCTTGCTGTGGCCTTAACTGTTGCAGGGCTTGTTCCGCTGTCTGTGGCTCTTGGGGGAGCTGTCATCGCTTTCGTCGCTTTGGGCTTGGTCAGCGGACGTGAGGTCTATGCTTCCGTCGAATGGAAGGTCATCGTTCTACTTGCCAGCTTAATTCCACTTGCTGAAGCTTTTGAACACTTTGGCGGGGCGGAACTGATCGCCAACCAAATCGTTACGCTGACGGCTGGCTATCCGGCTTGGGTGTCTCTGGTTGCCCTGATGATCGTCACCATGACCCTATCCGATTTTCTCAACAACGTGGCCACGACACTGATCGCGGCTCCGATTTCTATGTCGATTGCACAGGCTACAGGCACAAACCCAGATACCTATCTGATGACCGTTGCCGTTGCCGCGTCCTGCGCCTTTCTCACGCCGATCGGACATAAGAACAACACCATCATCATGGGGCCAGGCGGATACCGGTTTGGGGACTATTGGCGCATTGGTCTGCCATTAGAAATCATCGTCGTCTGCGTCGCTGTGCCAACCATTCTGATTGTCTGGCCTTTATAAGCATTCTTGGACAAAAGGTTGATATGATCTTGAACAGCGGCACTGCCTGCCACTGCAAAACTGTGACAATTGAACGGAACTGGAGCCGCCCGCTTTGGGCTCAAAACACTTCACAGATGTTCCACCGCTGACCGAAGTTCTTATGAGGTTGCAAGAGCATAAACCCTCTGTATAGAACCCCAAGTCTGACCGCACTTTGGACGTGTCACGACAGGAGCACTAAAAAATGCATCCTCTTTGCACATTTTTATGTCAAAGGACGATAATGACTTTTGTTCGCAATTCCCTCGCCATCCGCATCTTTCTCGCCATCGCTGCAACCTCCATCGTGATTGTTGCAATCATGGCCGTATTGGTTGCGCTTTCAATGCGAGATGGCTTTGCGCGATACATATTGCGCAGCGAGCTTGCCCGTTTTGATGCGCTTGAGCAGGCATTGGTTTTATCGCATGCCTCAAATGATCAGGGGTGGCCGGAACTGACAGCCACGCCAAAAGCATGGAACGATTTTGTCAGGTTATATATCTCTCCACCGGATCTGCCCACAGGCCCACCACCAGACCACCCTTTTGAAAGTTTAGGCTTTGAGGGGCTGATGTTTGGAGGACCGCCTCCCGGCGGACCTAAAGGCGGCCCAGAGGGGGATGGTACGTTTAAGATCGGCGATCGTTTGACTTTGCTCGGTCCAGATGGGGAATGGATTGCCGGATCAACCAACAGCTCTGGCCTGTTTGAACGCCGCGCGATTTGTTCTGATACGCTATGCGCGGATCAAAATGTGCTGGGATATCTTGGCCTGAGCGCACCACTGTTGGCTAAAACTCCCAGCGATACCTTTTTTCTGCGCGGTCAATATGCCTCGCTGGCGCTGTCGGCTTTGATTGCGATTTTGGTTTCAGCGGGGGCTGCAATCATCGTTGCGCGTTACGTTTTGACCCCGATCCGCCAGCTTGAGTCAGGTGCTAAAACCATGGCCTTGGGAGATTATTCAACTCGTATTGATCTCAAACGTACCGATGAATTGGGCCAGTTGATCGACCATTACAATGTCTTGGCGGCGACCTTGGAAAAAACGGACAAAGCCGAACGGGAATGGATATCCAACACCAGCCACGAATTGCAAACTCCACTGGCCACGCTACAAGCACAAATCGAAGCCGTGCAAGACGGTATCCGCAAACCAGATGCAGAAACCTTATCACAAATGCACGCAGCCACGATGCGACTGTCGCGTTTGGTGGAAGATGTGAAAATATTGTCCCATTCGCGTGAAAAGGGTTTAACCACAGCGTTTCATCGCGAAGACCTATGTAAAATCGCACGCAGCTGCGCAGCTGTTGCGCGCCCGCAAATGTATGACAAAGGCCTAACCCTTACAGTCGATATGCCTGACACAATGCCCATTGTTTGCGATCGCCTGCGTATCGGTCAAGTAATCGACAACCTCCTGCAAAATGCAGTCCGCTATACCAATGCCCCCGGATCGGTCCGGCTCTGTGTCCAGAGTGAGGGCGATGTGGTGCACTTGAGTGTTGAAGACACCCCGCCAGCCCCACGCAATGAGGATCTGCCAAAACTTTTCGACCGGTTCTTTCGCGCTGAAAGTTCTCGCTCTCGCGCTCATGGCGGATCGGGTCTTGGGTTGTCGGTGTGCAAAGCCATCGTGGACTCACATAGTGGCACGATCACAGCGGGATTATCGATGAAAGGTGGACTTTGCATCACCGTCACCCTACCGAAAGCGACACCATGACCGGACCACGCATTCTGATTGTCGAAGATGAAAGTACACTGGCCGAAATTATCCGCGATTATTTGATCGCTGAAGGCATGGCGGTCGACCATCTTGTTGAGGGGACGGACGCCGTCGCCACGGCCTTGCAGAATCGCCATGATTTGGTGGTGTTGGACATCATGCTGCCCGGTGTTGACGGGCTAACGATTTGCCGCGAATTGCGCAAAACATCTGATGTGCCGATTATCATGACAACTGCCAAAGTCGAAGAAATTGACCGTCTATTGGGGCTTGGGCTTGGGGCTGATGACTACCTGTGCAAGCCTTATTCACCGCGCGAACTTGTGGCGCGGGTGCAGGCCATTTTGCGCCGTACGGGCCACCGCAAAGATACCCCCCCCACGCGCATTGGGCGCCTGCTCACCAATAGCGAAAATTGGACCGCAACCTTGGACGGCACCTATCTTGATCTCACCCGCCGCGAATTTATGCTGGTGACCGCCCTTGTTACGCGCCCTGGTCGGGTCTTTTCACGCAATGAACTTCTTGGGCTGGCCTTCCCTGACGATGCGGATGTGTTCGACCGGACCATCGACAGTCATATTCGCAACATTCGCCGCAAAATTTCCAAGCTCACGGATGCCAATCCTATTCGTTCTGTTTATGGTGTTGGATATGCCTATGACGATTGATAAAAAGTAAAATCTCATAACAAAATCAAAATAATATAAGATTTTAGCCCCTTGCACACTCGCTGCATATTGACTGCAAAACTGCTCCTTAATGATCTGGCAAATTGGCTTTATACCCACGAACCAATCTCATCACAGGAGAGAAAAGTGTTTACCATATCAAAGAAAAAGGCCGCCGCATTCAGCAAGCCACGCAGCACGCCCATGCGTTTAGCGCTGACTGCACTGGCCTTGGTCGCCCTGTTTACCGCGTCCTTTGCACCACAAGCCTATGCACAGGAAAAACATGGTCCAAATCCGATGGATGATGTGGCCGAAGCGCTGAGCCTTGAGCCGGAGCAATTACGCGGATGCCTTGGCGAGCCACCAGCCCCCGGAACGCAGCCCTCAGACAGTGATCGTGCGGCCATGATCACATGCCTGCAAGGTCAGAATGCCTCTCTTACCGCAGATCAAATTGATGCAGCGATGCAAGCCATGCATGATGCGCGCCCGCCCAAGCCGAGAAGCTAAAACACCTCTTTCCGTTCTCGCACAAAAGCCCGCCGCCCCAAAAGCGGCGGCGCTCATGCCCCAATTGTATCGAGACCGTATTGCCCGATTAAAATGATAGTGGCGTGTGACAGTGAAACCGCGATGCCTTGCCTGCCCAGCATCAGACAAAGTTTAAACCTTTTTGACAGAACCTCGTGATCGACACTGCCCAAGACCATTGATCGGACGATAATCATGACATCCCTTATGCCACGCAGGAAGGTGCTTTTGGGCCTCGCAGCCAGCACTCTGTCTGCCTGTGCCAACACCAGCACACTCTTGAAGCCTGCCCCAACACCAAGCGAGGCTGATCCCTTCGCAAAGTTTCGTATGGACGCCAATGCCGGTGCT
Organism: Pacificibacter marinus; assembly: GCF_018860665.1. Lineage (GTDB taxonomy): Bacteria > Pseudomonadota > Alphaproteobacteria > Rhodobacterales > Rhodobacteraceae > Celeribacter > Celeribacter marinus_A. Next base: position 126,481 of record NZ_JAHKPK010000055.1, on the reverse strand, counting down.
GACGAATGGGCTTATCACCTGAACCCGTCACAAAATATCACCAACCGAACCATGCTTGCCATTTCCGCAGGTGGCGAAGATGGCGCGTTTGGCGCTGGTGCGTTGACGGGGTGGTCGGCCACAGGTCAGCGGCCTGAATTTGATCTGGTGACAGGTATATCCAGCGGCGCTTTGATTGCGCCTTTTGCCTTTCTTGGCTCCAATTATGATGATGAAATCACGCGCATTTTCACCACGCATGATGGAAGTGACATCATGCAACTGCGCCCGATGCAGGCGGTGTTTAACGGGTCCTTATACGACACAGCACCGCTTGCGGCACTGATCGCGCATTTCATGCCCGATAGGTTTCTAGATCAGGTCGCTGCGCGTCACGCATCGGGAGGACGGCTGTTTGTTATGACCTCTGAACTGGACAGCGCGCGTGCCTTTGTCTGGAATATGGGTGCGATTGCACAGGCCCGTCAGTATGATCTGTTTCGCCTCATCATACGTGCCTCAACGGCGCTTCCGGGGCTCTTTTCGCCTGTAAAACTGCGATACAGCTCAAATGGAGTGACCTATAAAGAAACCCATATTGATGGCGGGGTTCATATGCAATTTTTAGCCATCCCCAGTTTTGCACTCACAAGCTCCGACCCGAAATTTTCAGGCGGGCGTCTGTTTGTGCTGATCAATAATACCCTAAACCCCGCGCCAGTCACGACATCAAGCTCGGCCCTTGCCGTGTCGCAGCAAGCCTTATCAACAATGATCCGTGCCAGCGCGCTGGCGTCAGTTCAAACGACCCAGCTTTTCTCCAGCAAGAACAACATCGATTTATTCATCACCTCAGTCGATCCCGCGGCTGGCATTGTCTATGATCCGTCAGAACGATTTGCCTCTGCCTACATGAATGCTCTTTATGAGCACGGGTACGAGCGGGCGATAGATATGGAATTATGGACGTTTCATTAGCGTGAAATCGTCGTGCTTTTTGAACGGTTTTATCGCTTGGTTAAGATGTAAACGGGTTGTTTTCATGCCGCCATTTGATTTCGCAATCTGTAGCTGTCTCGTTTTGCCCCAAATGTTCGTATTACCCACCCTGTGCATAGGTTGATCGTAACGACGGCTCCCTTAGGTGCTGCGTCACGAGATCTACACGGGAAAACACAAACAAGGTCGAACATAAGGGCCTCAATCCACCTCACGCAGCACTATCAAATCGCACCACCACATTCATAGATTTGCCATTGGGCGGGGGCGCGAACGGTCCTGCGCGTTTGACCTGTGCCACGGCCACTTTATCAATGCCTGCATGCCCTGATGACGTAACAATCACCACTTTCGAGATGGCACCTGATGCGGAAATGGTGATGCCAACCATGGCCTTGCCGCGTGCACCGGCAGAGCGCTTAGGAACACGCGCGATCTTGCGCAGCACAGTGCTTTTGTACGATCGCACAGCCCCATCACCGGCTGCTTTTGCCGTTGATTTTGTCGCGTTTTTCGACGTTTCTGCTTTTGTACCTTGCGACGTGCCTGCGGCTTGTCCTTTGCGTGCGCTGACCGGCGCATTTCCTGCTTTGGCTTGCCGTGGTTCCGTTTTTTTCTGCGCAGGCGCTGCGGCTTGCCGTTTCGCAGGTCTCGGCATGGGAGGTGTGGCAGACGGTTTTGATACCTCGGTTTGCGCAGTCATAGAGTGGCCAGTGATTATTGTCGGTTCTGCTGCCGGCGCTGGTTTGTAGCCCACGTGAGACGCGTCATTTGGCGTCGCTTTTGCGGCCATCATTGGGGTGGGACTGGGTTGAAGTGATGCGGGCGGCGCAATTGCGGCCATGACTGTCGGAGTGGCCGCAGCCACGACAGCATCAGGTGTTACAGGTTCTGTGACGGGCGCAGAAGTCGCTTTGGCTCCAGCACGCGCTTTGACCAGATCCTCAAATCCCAACCCTAGCGCCACCACGCCTGAAACCTCTGCGCCCTCAAGCACGGGCGATGGTGCGCTTTGCCCCAAGCCTGCGCCGAAAACGTGCAATGTGATTGACAGCCCAAGCGCAGCGGGGAACCAGTAGGGTCTCATGGCAAACTCTTTTCGGTCATAATCATAACCTTCTGTGTCTGTGACGTGGTATGGGCCGCACGGGCAATTTTTAATAATTCAAGCGCAGGGGCATCGCGATCAGGCATAATGCGCAGCTGTTCTGCATCTTCGCTATCTTTTTGCATGTCACGCATCGCGGCCAAGCCTTCATCAATCGTCACGGTTGATCCGAGCCACGTCAGCCTGCCGTCTTTGTGCAAGACCAACGCATCACTCGGCGGAATCACATTCGGATCGTCCATCTGAACCAACGACAGGTCCGCATCCAAAGGGCGGGCAACCTGCGCGGCCACAAGGAAAAAGATCAACATCAAAAACACGATGTTGATCAAAGGTAATGTTGGCTCACTCCCGCCACCTCGGCGTTTTGCGACAAAGCTCATGATCACTCCAAAACGGCAAATTTTACATTGGGCAAAGTGTTAAAAACCTGCAATGTGTCGACCAATCCCTGCGCCTGCGCGTCTTGGCCAATCGATAAAAGCAAATGTACGTCCCCATTGCGCCGCAAAGGGTCGATGGCGGTAGGCAAGGCGTCCAAGGTCGTTGTCTGACCATTGATTTTCAGCCCATCTGCCGTGAGACGGGCAAAAACAAGGGCCGTGTCGTTGAAATCCGTGCGAGTCGACCCGCCTGCCACCGTCAACTCAATGTCCCCGAATTTCGAAAACGTCGAGGACAACATGAAAAACAGCAAGAGCAGAAAAATGACATCAATAAGAGAGGTCAAAGACAGCCGCCCTCGTCGTTTGGCACTACGCCGGTGCATGTTCACCTCGTGCTGGGGTTAGATCCACAGCGCCTTGTGCAAGGACCTGAGGGGATAGAATTTCTTCCAGCGCATCGCGAACCACAAGATCGAAACGTTCCAAACGGCCATCAAACCACGACAATGCCATAGACGCAGGCATGGCCACGACCAGCCCTGCAGCGGTTGTCACCAAGGCCACCCAAATCCCACCTGCCAAAACAGCAGGGTCTGCCGTGCCGCCTGCCTCTTGAAGGGTGCGAAAAGCGTCGATCATGCCCAAAACTGTACCGAACAAACCCAGCAAAGGGGCGACTTGCGATATCACATCTAACAAACGCAAACCTGAGCCAGCCCGCTGGAAATCTCGTTCCAGACGTGCAGCGGCGCGTGCGCGCAAGGCCTCTTCTGTGACGCCATTTGCTTTGGCCTCGGCGATCTGCGCCAGAATGGATCGTGCAAATCCACGGCTCACACGTGGCCCAATGCCTTCAACCGCAAACACGCTGAGTTTCCATAAAATACAGGCCAAAGCGATCACGGAAAACCCCAACAAGATCGCGACAACTGGCCCCCCCAAAGCGACGATCTCGGACAGACGATCCTGAGCAATCGCAATCATTGCTGAACCTCCATGGTATCAACGCGCGACGAAAACCTCGGCATGACGGTGCAAGCGGCCCCATCCGTCGTCGTACAAATGGACACTTCGTTGAACAGAACCATTTTTATATCGTCGCATTGGGTCTGTGGCATATCAAACTGACGCACGCGCACCCCCTGAGACGGTACCGCCCCAAAATCAAACAAGGTAAAGGTCTGCACCGCGCCGTCTTGATCAAACAACACTGTTTGGGTTTGCAGTTCGGACAAGCCTTGCTCGGCTGTGACAGTAAAGGTCAGGCGGCACGCCTTATCAGTTTGCGCGATGCTGTTCAAATCGACCACGGCAGGCTGTACGGCAAAAGCAGGGGTGGATGACAGCGCAAGCGCAAGTAGGGTCGCCTGTATAATATGTGAGGTCTGGGTCATAAAAACTCCATCATGAAAGAGAAGTGGGCGCAGGCCCTTCGGTGGCGGAGCGTCCAAAGACAAGCAAAATGCCAGACGGGTCCGACACATAAAATTCAAACATATTCCATGGGGTCTGAACAAAGCTACGAAACCCTGGTACGTTACGCGCGGCGAATTCGTCATGCAGCGCATCAATACCTGCACCACGAATGTAGCAGCGCGCTTCGGTGTTCAATGGACCTGTACCGTCGGCGGCATAGGATTGCGCATGATCAGGTGGGCAAAAATGCAACTCGATCTGATCTCGGCGCATAATGAGATAATCTGGCGCAACGCGTTCCGGCGTAAATCCGAGTTGGTCAGTATAGAAGGCTGACGTTTTATTCAGATCACTCGATCTGAGGACTGGAATAACGGTTAACTCTGTCATGTTATGTTCCCCATATAGTGGCTCATTCTGCAAAACCCGCAGCGCAAGACGCCGCTTGGGGCAGTATCCATGGCCCCCCCAAAGGTGGCGGGGTATTGGTGCGCACGGCGCAGCCATAACACATCGACAAGTTCTCATTCGTCAGAACATGTTGCGGCGTGCCGGTGCTTTGCACCTTGCCTTTGTTGAGCAAAATCACTTTGTGCGCGAACATGGATGTTAAATTGAGGTCATGCATGACTGCGATTACCCCACCACCTGCTTGCGCAAAATCACGTGCGATTTCCATCACCACCAGTTGGTGTCCGATATCGAGCGCAGACACGGGTTCATCAAGTAAAAGCCAACGCGAAGAACCATCCAATACTGGATCCCATATTTGCACCAGAACACGCGCCAACTGGACACGCTGACGTTCTCCGCCAGACAGATCTTGCACAAACCGCCCTTCAAATCCACGCAGACCAACACGCGCCAAAGCTTTGTGTGGCAGCGCCTCCATGGCTGTTCGGCTATCGGTGCCACGACCACTGGTCAGACCAAGGCGCACCAATTCCAGCACGGTGAATGGAAAGGCGACAGTTCCTGACTGTGGCAGCACCGCCCTGCGTGTAGCGCGCTCTACGGATGACATATCTGACAGCAAACGCCCATCCAATAGCGCATCACCTGTCGATGGAACTTCTCCGGTGATGGCTTTCAATAGCGTGGTTTTACCAGAACCATTGGGCCCAACGATTGCAGTCAATTCACCTGGGCGCGCCTCGAAATCAACGCTTTGCAACACTTGTCGCTGACCAAATGTGACCGTGATATTTTTGGCTTGTAACATTGTTAAACGTCCAACATCGCGCGATTTTTCAGCAAGATCCACAAAAAGAAAGGTCCGCCAACTGTAGCTGTTACGATACCGACAGGCAGTTCTGCTGGCGCCACAACAACACGGCTCAACATGTCTGCAATCAAAAGAAACACAGCCCCCAAGAGCGCCGCGTTTGGCAGAAGCATACGGTGTACAGGTCCTTGGAAGAGACGCAAAAGATGCGGCACAACAATGCCCACAAACCCGATACCGCCCGTGATGGCGACAGATGCACCAACAGAGGCGGCAACACTTAAGATGGAAATGCGTTTCATCCGTTGAACATCGATCCCCATATGTTCCGCAACCGGTTCGCCCAATGCCAAGGCATCAAGGGCGCGGGCTAAAAACGGCGTTGCAACCAGTGCCAAAATGATAATCGGACCTGCTGTCATAAGTTTGAACCAAGACGCACCGGCCACCGACCCCATGCCCCAAAAGGTCAGATCACGCAGTTGGTCATCATCGGCGCGGTAGACCAAAAAACCAGTGGCAGCGCCCGTAAGCGCGCCAAGCGCGATGCCTGCAAGCAACATCGTAATCACGGATGTCCGCCCGCCACGGGTCGCAATGCGATACAGAATTAATGTAGATGCCCAGCCGCCAAAGAATGCCGCCAAGGGGATGAGATAAGGTCCAACAAGACCGAGCAATGCTACAGGCAAGAACCCACCCAAGACGATGGCGACAACTGCGCCAAAACCCGCGCCAGCGCTGATGCCGACCAAACCGGGGTCCGCCAGCGGATTGCGAAACAGCCCCTGCATCACCGCGCCAGATACCGCCAGTGCGGCACCGACCACAGTGGCTGTCAGCATTCTGGGCATACGAATATCCCAAACGATGGACATGTCGCGCGCGCTTGCGGAACCAACCCCAAATTTCGCGCCAATTGCACCTAAGACATCCGTATCAGACGCAGCGCCCCAACCCAAACTGAGCAACATCATCAACAGCAAAAGAACCAATAGGCCGGCCTGTAGGGCAAAAGATTTTGCCGTTCGGTCCCCCTGCTGTGCAGGCGTGCGTAGAGTGATCAAGGTGCGTTTTACGGCAGGAAAAGATACAAATGCCATCGGATTACTGCGCCTTTGCCGTCGTCACAACCGCCAAATCCGCATTGAGCGCTCTTGCGAATTCGGCTGTACGGGGGCCAAAACCAAGAGCGGCGGGGTCAATGGTGATGAAGGCATCATTCAAAGCAGCAGGACTATGCGCCAAGGACGGAAGCGCAAAGATATCTTCTTTACGGCCCGCATGATCTTCGCGTCCTGTCATCATCAAAACGACATCTGGAGCGGCCTCGATCAAGGCTTCATCGCTCATGATTTTGTAGCCTTCAAATGCCTCGCCCATGACGTTCTCACCGCCCGCAAGCGTGATCATGCCATTCGCGCCCGTGCCGCGCCCAGCAACATTCAACCGTCCACCTTGGTTGGACAGAATAAACAATACACGCGGAGCTGTTTCTTGTTGCGTGACCACTGTTTCAAGCGCGATGAATGCCCCTTCGATCTGTTTGTACAACTGCGCCGCTGAATCTTGCTTGCCAAGGGCTTCGCCGATAATTTCGACCGAAGTCAAAACGCTTTCTTTTGTGAAAGCATCGTGAACCTCAACCAAAGGCACGTTGGCGGCGCGCAATTGATCTAAGGTCTCAGGCGGACCAGCTGTATCCCGCGTGACGATAAGATCAGGACTGACGGACAGCACGCCTTCTGCTGACAATTGGCGCATATAGCCAACGTCAGGCAGGGCTTCTACCGCGCTTGGGAAATGCGATGTGGTATCGCGTGCAACAATGCGGTCCCCAGCGCCGAGGGCGTAAATCACTTCTGTGACGGGGCCCCCGATGGAAACGATAGATCTGGCATCTGGATAACTTTCGGCCGGTGCCATTGCCGGAAAGGCAACAACCATCGCTGCAAGGAAATACTTCATGCCAAGGCCTCTTCTTCGGTGTTCAATGCGGCCAAAATATTAGCCCAACGCGCGGCATCCTCCTCTTCGGCCTTTTGACCAAAGCATTGAAAGATCAAATTTCCGGCTGCATCGAAGGCCTCGAATGACAGCGCAGGGCCACGTTTGGTTGGTTTTTCAACGACATAAGCTTCGGCGACATGGTCATCGCGCAGGTGCAGATTGAATTTCGGATCAAGCACATTAAGCCACGGCCCCATTGGTTTGATCGTATCAAGCGTACCCCAATGGATTTGAATGTTACCAAGATTGCCAACAAACAAGATCACCTTTTGACGCGCTTCAGACACAGCATTCAAAAAGGTCGCAGAGCTGTCCTTGGCCACAGGGCGCACCCATTTTTCACCTGACACAAGCCGATAAGCCCCAAGGCGGTTCATACCAAGATTGCGCGTGATACGATTAAATTGATGTGTGTCTGTCATCGTCGCCCATGCATCAAGCAAGGCATCGCGTTTATCCGCACTGCCTTGCGCGCCCTCAACGGGCTTGCGCGGCGCAACCTCCAAACTGTCGCTGGTGTCATCGATTTTCAGCGCTGCAACAAGCGGTGCCCAGGCGTCGTGGTTTGACGTCTCACGCATGTAAATTTTTTGCAGCGCGTCGCCTGAGGCATCAAAGAACTGCAAAGATTTGCGCAGACCTTTTTCGGTTTGTGTCTCAACAGCAAAACCGAAGCTCCAGTGTTTGGGAAAAATACGGGTGTCGATATCGGGGCCCAGCACCATAGAGGCGTGTTGGCCAGACGTGTATTTCTCAAATGTGCCAACACGTTCATGCACACAAGACTCGTTACGCGTGAGTGCCATGACCTCCCCCAAAGAGGTGATCTGCGGCATCACGTCATCGGGATGGTGAGCGATACGAGTGACACTTTGACCGTCATGTTGCCCAACAAAGGCGGCAACCAATTGGGCTTCGGAAATACCCAAGCTTTGCGCTAGATCACGATCTCGCATCGTGGCATCGGATTTGGCTTGGCGAATATCAGTGGCGGAAAGAGGCGTTGTCATAGCAGTGTCCTGTTGGCTTGAATTGCGTGGAAACACAAAAGAGGGAAAGGGCGATGCTGCGCACGAGGGTACGCCGCATCGCCAGCACCAAGATTAGAATGTCTTGGTGATTGAAAGCGTCAGATTGCGGCCAGGCGCAGATCGACTGCTGAGATAGGGCTGGTAGTCAAGATCAAAGACGTTATCGAGCGATGCGCGAAACTCCACACCCTGAGTCAAACCACTGTCTGGAATATAGGCCGCCGTTAGACCTGCGACTGTGTAGCTGTCACTGGCTGCGGTGGCCCCTGAGGTGCTGGTCGTGCGATCATTCGACCACCCGTGCAGAACTTCAACAGCCAAATCCAACTGGTCGTTAAGGAAATGTTTGCCAAGCGTGAGCTGCGCTGTGTCACTTGGTGTGTTGTTGAAATACTCACCCGTGACCCATTCGCCGCGAATGCGGGAGGCGTTGAAATCCATATAGAACGCCGCAGTGGCGTATGAGGCTTCAAATTCGACACCCTTCAATTCGATATCTTCGTATGAGCCTGTTGAATCGGAATAGGTTGTGTTGTCCCATATTTGTGTTTTGAAACCCGTCAATTTGGCTTTCACACTGTCACCAGATTTGAACACATCAGCGGCGTCATAAGAGACACCAAATTCAACAGTTGTGGCTTTTTCAGATGTCTCGATAAAGGCGTTGGACAGGTCATCGATGATCGGCATGTTCTCGTTGTATGCAAGCGTACCAAACACGGCGAAGTTTTCACCAAGCCTGTAACGCGAAGACAAAGCACCTACGGTGGAGTCTTTTTCATATGACGTGCCATCGGCGACTGTGTCATTGCCTTCAGAAGTGATTTTTTGTTTCTCAAAGCGCAGTTGAGGCGTCAGCGTGAGATTGCCCATAACGATTTCATCTGTCGCGTAGACTGCAATAAATTCATCAGTTCCACCCGGAGACGAACCTGCATTTGAACCGGTGTGACTGATGGAAGAACGCGTACGCTTACCTATTTCAGCACCAACCAATACGGTATGATCTGCGCTTCCTGTCGCGAAGATCGCTTCGTTTTCAACGCTCAAAGACAATCGTTCGGTTCTGTTGTCAGCATTGTAAATTGTCGAAGATGTCGTATCTGAAATATTCGAAATCAACTCGTCAGAATATGTGAGTTTAGCGGTCAAATTCACAAGATCATTGTCGAGCGGATTATATTGCACCTGCGCATAGGCTGTGGTGTCTTCGATATCCGCATCTACACGCGCGTCAAACAAAGAGCCGATATAATCATAGCTCACATCCTCTAGACGATTCTTGGTCTTCGACACGGATGCGGTAAAGCTTAACGCCTCGGTCGCGCTGTATTTGAGCTTGAGCATCGCGGACGGCATTTCATAGGCCGTATCAACTTGTGTCGTGCCCGACCCGTCAGTGTAATCGTCATTGGACCGGTAACCGTAGAATCCAAGCACTTCGAGTTTGTCATCAGGGGCCCAAGCCACGATTGAGCTGCTCAGAAATCCATCGCCATTGCTTTCATAAGCCAGTTTTTGGCGAACTGAGAAAGTGTCGCCATCCTCTAAAAAATCAGACGCATCTTTGGTGACAGCTTCGACTGTTCCCCCAATCGCCCCTCCAGAAAAACGAAAGCTTTCGCCAGGACCACGGATCACTTTGACAGTTTTGAACAACTCTGGTTCCATCGTCAAAATACTGCCTTGGCGATAGATCTCTTCTTGGCCTTTTGCGACACCATCGATCACAACAGCGACTTTGGTGTTCGACCCGTATGTGCCAGCGTCCGCGCCAAGGCCGCGAATGTTGATAGATGACCCCTGAGGCGTGGCAGAGTTTGAAAGCGTCACACCCGGAATCGTACCGAGCAGTTCGGCCAAGGTAGAGGCCTGACGCGCATCGAGTTCTTCTTGCGAAATAACGGTTTCGGATGTTGCGGTTTCGGTCTGAATGCCCCTGCGGCTTTCCCCCAATGTCACTACGCCGATGTAGTCGCCAAAATCTGTCGTATCGATGTCTTGGGCGAAAGTTGCCCCTGCCAATGCCGGTGCAACTGCGACTGTTGTCATAAGCGCACGCAAGCTTGTTTGAGTTCTCATGGTTGTCCCCTTGGTTGTTCCTTTTAGCTGGCTACCAAGGGAGGGAGCTTGCGTCATTTGTGGACCAACTACCCTAACCTTATTATTTTTGTCAAGAATATATTGGCCGCGGTTTTATCTCATTTTTAACCACATTTCTTGTCTGTGCTTGATGACTAAAATCTTGCACCAGATGCAATCCCCCGCATGTGGGTGAAATGTCATGCAAAAAAGTGGGGCGGCCAACCAACCGGTAGACCGCCAACGAATTCTTTTATTTTACGTGTTGACCTATTTGGTCAAGATGAGCTTGCCAGCGCGGGTTATGCGCAAGACATAGGTCTGGTCACCTAAGACAATGCACGCGGGCTGCCCGTCAGGCATTAAATCTTGTGCGTCATATGTTTTGGGGCGCGCAACATCTCGGGGCTGCGTCGGGATCGCTATATCTGTCATTGCAGATCCCCTTCTATCCCAAACGCGCCCAAAACATCATGTGGGCGACAGTCACCACAAAACATGTCTGTGGTTTTGCTCGGCTGGAGTGTTTTTTGATTGCGCTGCATAGGGCATGTCTGTGTGCGCCAGACCATGACATTTCTCCTTAATGGTTATGGTCTGGGCTTTCCATTGAGGGTGGCTGGGACCGATTTCACACATTCTGACTAAATTAGTCGGAAATGTCAATGCAAGGAAACCACTCAAATAAAAACCAAACCCAGTAATCAAGTTAAATAAATAATTTCAATTACTTGAATGCAAAGCGCCCCCCTCAAAACACTTACTGTAAATCCCCTGATTGACGACGGACGACGTAATCAAATCAATCGAAGAACGCGGCATTTAGCGCCGCAAAGCGATGAGAGTACCACGCGGGACCAATTCGGGAGGCTGCATCAAACGAACCTGTGAGATATGTCACGATAAACGCTCCATCTTTCCAAAATAATCAAAGTGTTGCGACATCTCCCTCAAACCACAGGAGCAAACTTGCCATTGCATACCGACAGACTGTTGGCGATAACGCTTGCGTCCAACAGTAAGACTTTTGATTGCCAAAGGAGACGTATAGGTGAACACCGACTGGATTGCCGTTGACTGGGGAACCTCATCTTTGCGCGCTTGGGCAATGGGGGCGGATGATACGGTCTTGGCCGACGCACAATGCGCCAAAGGCATGGGAACAGTGACACCTGCTGCGTTTGAAAGCACGCTGCTTGAACTCATCACGCCATGGCTGGAAAACGCGCGCCTGCCTGTCCAGATCATCGCCTGCGGCATGATTGGCGCGCGCCAAGGTTGGGTTGAAGCCCCTTACGCCAGCGTTCCGTGCTTGCCGATCAGCGCGAGCCTGACCAAGGCCCCAACGGCAGATCCACGGATTAACGTGCATATTGTCTCAGGCCTGTCGCAAAACACCCCTGCGGATGTGATGCGTGGCGAGGAAACTCAGATCGCAGGCTTTCAAGCCGAATTTCCGAAATTTGATGGCATCATCTGCCTGCCTGGCACCCACACAAAATGGGCGCATGTCAGCGCGGGTGAAGTGGTGTCCTTCCAAAGCTTTATGACCGGCGAACTCTTTGCGTTTTTATCTCAACACAGCGTGTTGAAACACAGCCTGCGCGACGGCATTTGGGATGACACAGCTTTTGATGACGCTGTGTCAGACAGTCTTTCTCGACCTGAACGCATTTGCGCCAAATTGTTTTCCCTACGTGCCGAAGACCTGTTACATGGGCTGAACGGCGGCGCAGGCAAAGCACGTCTGTCTGGCCTGTTGATTGGTGCGGAACTTGCGGCGGCCAAACCCTATTGGTTGGGGCAAATGGTGGCATTGATTGGCGCTGATGGATTGACTGATCTATACGCGACCGCGCTGAAATCCCAAGGTATCATCGCCCAGCGCACGGATTCGACGGACATGACACTCGCTGGGCTCAAGTCCGCCCGCGCCAGCATTTTGGAGTAATCTATGAGCTATACCGTTTACAGCGATACGAAATCGGAGCTTGGCGAAGGGCCGATTTGGCACCCAACCCGCAACCAATTATTCTGGTTCGATATCATCGGCATGTGCCTGCACACAATGTCGGATGGCGCACAGGTCACATGGCAGTTCGACGAACATGTTTCCGCCGCAGGTTGGGTCGATCACAACACTTTGCTTATGGCGTCAGAGACGTGTTTGCAGGCCTTTGACATCGAAACCGGCGACACGGAATTCATTTGCGCTTTGGAAGCAGACAATCCCGCGACCCGTTCAAACGATGGGCGTGCAGACCCCTTTGGCGGGTTTTGGATTGGCACCATAGGCAAAAATGCCGAAGCCAAAGCTGGCGCGATTTACCGGTATTTTGACGGCGCTTTGCGCAAGGTTGTTAGTAATCTTACTATCCCCAATTCCATTTGCTTTTCCCCTGATGGACAGCACGCCTATTACGCCGACACAGCAACCGATAAAATCATGCGCCTCAATTTGGATGATGACGGCTGGCCCGTAGGCAAAGCGGACCTATTTGTCAAAGATGCCAACCACCCAGACGGGTCTGTTGTCGATGCGGATGGCAACCTGTGGAACGCGCAATGGGGCAGCTACCGCGTGGCCTGTTACGCCCCTGATGGGGTATTGCAGCATCATATCGAGGTGGGCGGTGCGCAAAGCTCTTGCCCTGCCTTTGGCGGCGCTGATGGCACCACCCTGTTTGTCACCTCAGCGCAACAAGGTCTCTGTGATGCTGATCTTGAGAAAAGCGATCTGCACGGGCATGTATTTTGCGTTGAAAATGTCGCCAAGGGCCAGACAGAACATCAGGTGATCTTGTAATGACCGCCTTTGGCACCACGCGAAACGGCCAAACGGTTGAGGCCATCACAATAGCCAAAAACGACCTGACAGCAACCATTTTGACATTCGGCGCCACGCTTCACAGCCTCCACCTGCAAGGCGTGCCCCATAGTCTCACCTTGGGCAGCGACAGCTTGCAGGCTTACGAGGCTGATCTGTTATACTTTGGCGCATTGGTCGGGCCGCTTGCCAACCGCATCAGCAATGCCTCTGCTCCACTCAACGGACAAATGCTGCAACTGGTGGCCAATGAAGGCACGACATCTTTACACGGTGGCCCCCGTGGCATCCATCAAGAGGTCTGGACGGTCTTAGCGCAAAGCACCGACAGTGTGACGCTTGAGCTTGTGCTGACAGATGGCAAAGACGGTTACCCGGGTCATAGGGTGATAACCGCCCGCTTTACAATTTCCGAGGCCGCCCAGCTAACACTTGAGATTTCGGCCACCACAGATGCCGACACGCTGATCAATATTGCCAATCATTCCTATTGGAATTTGGATGGGTCCACCACCATTGACGGCCATATACTGACCGTGCCCGCCGACAGCTATGTGCCCATTGATGCCGCCTGCATTCCCACGGGTATTGCAACCGTTGACGGTACAGGATTTGACCTGCGCGAAGCCACCGTCATGGACCCGAAGCACAGACAACGACTTGATCATAATTTTTGCCTGAAAGGCGATGAAGGCGTTCTCAAACCCGCCTGCACATTGACCGGACAAAACGGCGTGACGATGGTGATGCAAACCACAGAGGTGGGCCTGCAAGTCTTTGACGCTTGGCCCATTTCATCTGGTGAATTCAAAGGCCATAACGGTGCACCCTATGCGCCACATTCCGGCATCGCGCTAGAGGCACAACGCTGGCCAGACGCGCCCAATCAGACAGGTTTTCCGTCTTGCATGCTGCGCGCAGGTGAGACTTATCAGCAGGTCACAAACTGGACGTTTACGCGCCTAAACCTATGTCAACCTTAGGCTGGTTCAATGGTTCATTTACCATAAATAAAGTAATTTATTAGCCCCTCGATTAAGGTAGCTGCAGCAAGATTATCCCATATGGCACCGCCATTCTAGGTTGACCTGGCAGTTGAAAAATAAAGTGGTCCATACCTGCTGCTATGATTGCTCCACCGCCACTACGTACAGGCGTAGCTCTCAAATACTGAGGGAAGTTACTGTTAAACGCTATTCTATAGCCGAGGTTCTTCAATTCAGACATCCTCTCCCCCATAGAGAAGAGACCTTGCTTGGCAAACTCTAGCTCAGTCCTCAAATTTTCTACTTCGCTTTCACTCAGCGGGGTGAATTCGCTTGTCACGATACTTTCGTCAAATTCGATCACTATTTTTCCTCCTTCAAAAGGCCACGAGCTTATACGTCAACCGCACGTCGAGCAAGTTTCTCAAAGCGCCACCTTAGTGCACAAGCGCTCCCCACAAAGCGTGTCACCCCTTCAAACCTGCCTCGTACCATTTGCGGATCATCGCGCGGCTCTCGTCTTCCATATAGGTGAGGTTCGCAGGGGGCATCGCGTGAGTTGCCCCAGCCTGAAGCCAGATCTCGCGTGCATGGGTGGCCACTTGCTGCGCCGTTTCCAACACGACACCTTTCGGGGGCGACGCCATGCCATCCCATGCAGGCTCAACCGCATGGCACATGGAGCAGTTGCCCAGCACCAGTTCATGCACATCCTCAAACCCGTCTGCGCTGGCAAAGCGCTGCGCCACGGGGCCTAGTTGAGACAGATCATCATCGCCGCTGTCTTGGTTGTAAATCCCAATTGTTGACAACCAAATCACCGCCACAAACAGAGCCGCCGTTAAACCCCAAGTCCACCACAACATGCCTTCGCGTTTGTGCATGGTGTTGAAAAAGTGCCGAATGGTCACGCCCATCAAAAACACCAGTGCCGCGATCAGCCAATTGTACTGGGATGCAAAGGCCAAGGGGTAGTGATTGGACAACATCATGAAAAGCACAGGCAAGGTCAGATAGTTGTTATGGGTTGAGCGTTGCTTGGCGATCTTGCCGTATTTCGCATCCGGCGTGCGGCCTTCTTTCAGGTCCTTCACCACGATACGTTGGTTTGGCATGATCACCATAAACACATTCGCTGTCATGATCGTCGCCGTAAAGGCCCCCAAATGCAAAAGCGCGGCACGCCCTGAGAACACCTGCGTATAGCCCCATGCCATGACCACAAGGATCACATACAACAAGATCATCAATCGCGTGTTATCGTCGCCAAATTTACTTTTACAAATAAGATCGTAAGCAATCCAACCGAATAGCAAAGACCCGATGGAAATCGCGATACCAGCCCAAATCGGCATCTCTAACACATTGGGATCAACCAAATACAATTCGGCCCCAAGGTAATAGACAAGGACCATCAAAGCAGCGCCCGACAGCCATGTCGCGTAGCTTTCCCATTTGAACCAAATCAGATCCTCTGGCATCCGTTCTGGGGCGATCAAGTACTTTTGAATAAAGTAAAATCCGCCACCGTGTACCTGCCATTCCTCACCATGAACGCCTTTGCGACCGTCGGTTGAAGGGCGCAGACCCAAGTCCAAAGCGATAAAGTAAAACGATGATCCTATCCATGCGATCGCCGTGACGACATGCAGCCAACGCACCGCGAATTCCAACCATTCCATTAAAATCGGATAAATCATTTGTTAGCTCCCGCGGTATGTTGAAAATCCAAACGGCGACAGCAAAAGCGGGACGTGATAGTGCGACGCCATATCGTTTATGCCAAAGCGGATTGGGATGATGTCTAAGAAAAATGGCTCAGGCTGCGTAGTGCCTTGAGCGCGCAGATAATCGCCAGCATGAAACACCAACTCATACGCGCCACATTGAAAATCACCTTTGGGTAAAATTGGACTGTCGGTACGCCCATCGTCATTGGTGATCATCTCGACCAGCTTGACCCGACTGTCCCCGTCCAAGGCAAACAGTTCGACCCTAAGGCCACCCGCAGGCAAACCAAGCGCTGTGTCGAGAACATGTGTCGTCAAATATCCGGAAGTCATAGGTTATATGCTCAATTTATTCGCTATTTGACTTTAAGCTGTCGGAAAGACGGCTCTTGCGCAATCAATCTTTTGCAGACCTTAGGGAAGAAACGGTAGTAAAAGAGGCGAAAAGCCTATCAATTAGTCAAAAATTTTGAAAGCCTCTCAAAATGCAACAAAAACTGTCTCGTTACCCACGCAATATGACCGGCTATGGCCCCAACGCGCCGGATCCGAAATGGCCGAACAATGCGCGTGTCGCGGTGCAATTTGTGCTGAATTACGAGGAGGGCAGCGAAAATTCCGTGCTGCACGGCGATGCGGCATCAGAGGCGTTTTTATCCGACATTGCGGGCGCAGCACCATGGCAAGGCCAAAGACATTGGAACATGGAAAGCATCTATGATTACGGCGCGCGCGCGGGCTTTTGGCGCTTGCACCGCCTGTTCACGGGCGCAGATATTCCGGTGACCATTTATGGCGTCGCAACAGCGCTCGCACGGTCCCCTGAACAGGTTGCAGCCATGCAAGAGGCCGATTGGGAAATCGCCAGCCACGGTTTAAAATGGGTCGAACACAAAGACATGCCTGAGGCAGACGAGCGCGCCGCCATCAAAGAGGCCGTGCGCCTGCACACCGAGGTCACAGGCGCCCGTCCCCGTGGCTGGTACACTGGGCGTTGCTCGGAAAACACAGTGCGCCTTGTCGCTGAGGAAGGCGGTTTCGATTATATCTCAGACACCTATGACGACGACCTGCCCTATTGGATCGAGGTCGGCGAACGCGACCAATTGATCATCCCCTATACACTCGAGGCCAACGATATGCGCTTTGCCACTGCTCCGGGCTATATCACTGGCGAGCAGTTTTACACCTATCTCAAAGACGCTTTTGATGTGCTTTATGCCGAAGGCAACGAACACACGCCCAAAATGATGTCCATCGGCTTGCATTGTCGCCTGATCGGACGCCCTGGCAAATTGGCGGGGCTGAAAAAATTCATCGACTACATCCAAACCTTTGAAAACGTTTGGACTCCCAAGCGCGTCGAGATCGCCGAACATTGGGCACAAACGCACCCCCATGTCCGCAAGACCCGTCCCAGCCAAATGGATCGCACAGATTTTGTAACCACGTTTGGCAGCATCTATGAACATTCCCCTTGGATCGCCGAGCGCGCTTTTGATCTTGAACTTGGGCCTGCCCATGACGGCGCAACAGGCATCCACTCTGCGCTGTTCCGTATGTTCCGCTCAGCTTCACAGGATGAGAAACTTGGTGTTTTAACAGCCCATCCCGACCTTGCAGGTAAACTTGCCGCGGCCAAACGCCTGACCGCAGAAAGCACCGCCGAGCAAGCCTCCGCAGGCTTAGATGCCTTGACCGACGCGGAACGTGCAACCTTTCAAGATTTAAACGCGCAATATGTCGAAAAGTTCGGCTTCCCCTTTATCATCGCTGTCAAAGACAATACCAAGGACACGATCTTATCGGCGTTTCACACCCGATTAAATCACTCACGCGACACCGAATTTGCAGCCGCCTGCGCCCAAGTGGAACGCATCGCATGGCACCGGTTGCACGACCTATTTGACACATCTGAAAGCCAAAAATGACCTACGCCTTCCCCCCCGGCGGCTTGCCCTCACAAAGTGAAAATCCTGAAAGTACCGCAGTCTTTACAGAGGCTTACGCCGTCATTCCCGCAAGTGTGCAACGTGATATCGTCACCAGTTTCCTACCTGGCTGGAACGGCATGCGGATGTGGATCTTAGCGCGCCCCATGACGGGATTTGCGGAAACTTTCGCGCAATATGCGGTCGAATTGGCCCCCGGTGGTGGCACATCCTATCCTGAACCAGATCGCGAAGCCCAAGCCGTTATTTTTGTCGCCTTTGGCGAGCTACGCCTGTCTATAGGTGGCGCGCGCTCGACCCTCAAAGCAGGGCATTTGGCCTATATTCCTGCTGGTGCTGTTTGGGAAATCTGGAACACCACAGATGCGCCCTGCGGCTTTCATTGGATCCGCAAACGTTATGACCATATGCAAAGCCTGAATCCGCTCGAAGCCTTCACCGTGCATGAAACGGAAGTCCCCAAAAGCGAAATGCCAGACTGCGATGGCGTTTGGGCCACGCAACGCTTTTTTGACCCCTTTGATTTGCGCTATGATTTCCACGTCAATATCGTCAATATTCTGCCTGGTGGGCGCATTCCTTTTGCCGAAACCCATGTGATGGAACACGGGCTTTATGTGCTGTCGGGCACAGCTAAGTATCTGTTAAATAAAGATTGGGTCGAAGTCGGCCCCGGTGACTTTATGTGGCTGCGTGCCTTTTGTCCGCAGGCTTGCATTGCCACAGGCGACGCGCCCTTTCGCTATCTTTTGTACAAGGACGTCAACCGTCATGTATCGCTTGATCTAGCAGGCCATCGGCGATGAAAAACGCTATTGTCATCACCCCTTTGACAGCTGAAGCCTTTGCCCCCTACGGTGATGTTTTGGATGCGTGTGGCCCACCGGACAAGATCATCAACGCGGGCAAATGCGGACGGTTTCATGACCGCGCAAAGGTCGATGTGATGCAAGCCCGCGTGGGCATTTCCATCTTTAAAGCTGACGTGCGATCCCTGCCCTATCAACTTGATCTGATCGAGCGTCACCCTGAGGGATCACAAGCCTTTGTACCGATGTCGGATGATCCGTTTTTGGTGATCGTCTCGGACGGCCCTGATGCAGTACCAAAGGCGTTTATCACCGACGGCGCGCAGGCAATCAACTTTCACCGTGGCACTTGGCACGGAGTGTTGACGCCTTTGGCAGGCAACGGCATGTTCGCCGTGATCGACCGCATTGGTGAGACGCCAAATTTGGAAGAGTTCACCTTTGATGTGCCTTGGATGGTGATGGCGGGCGAGACCTAGAGTTTTAAAACTTTGCAAGACTTTATGGCGCGGATTTTAAACTGTTTAAAGATTTGGGTCAGTGCCACTTTACATGTTTTAATGGTTTTTGAAGTGGTGATTTTAACCGCAGCCGCTTGTTCGCTCAAAAAACATTGAGGCAGATCCGACGACAGCCTCACTCAAATGTATAAGCAGATCGCTCGAATCACGAGATCTTAACCCATTGGTTCAAAACATTTGCTGCGCAGCATTTTGACCTCTTGAGAATCGGCTTTCACCGAGGGTTTCTAAAACGAGATCCTCATCTGTCGGCTGCTCGATTTCATCCATGCCCTGCAAATTCACTTGGGTGCCCGCGGGCAGGATGGTGTAGTTTAACCCGACCTGTCCGCCGTCAGCGCCGCCGACATCAAAGAGGGCACCACGCAGTGCGAACAGATAGAGGAGACAGTCAGGGGGTCTAAAATGATGATCTCAGCGACGCCCTTGCGGGCCATGAATGGCAACAGGCTGCGCACCTAAAAAGCCCGTCAGAAAAAGAAAAACAACGTGATCAAGAAAAGTGGCAGATTCTCTCTTGACCCTGCCAGAGTGACGGACTACTTACGCGGCACTTCGGCGGAGTAGCTCAGTTGGTTAGAGCAGCGGAATCATAATCCGCGTGTCGGGGGTTCAAGTCCCTCCTCCGCTACCATTACCCCTTACAATGTTGATTGATCGCATTGTCTTTGGGCAATGGTGGCGATGCTTTTAAGGCTTCGCGCAAACAGCCCCACATATGACGTCAAAACGCGCAGGATCGTCTTAGATCCCACGCGCATTTTTTTCATTCAAATGATTTAGGCGATACGGAAGACTTTGGCAGCTTCTTCTTTGGTGATGTCAGCCTTATCATGCACAGATGTGACACGACCGCGTTCCATGAACACCAATTGATCGGCCAAATCGTAGGCAAATTCAAAGTACTGTTCCACAAGCACAATCGCCATATCGCCACGATCACGTAAAAGCGCAATCACGCGGCCGATTTGTTGGATGATATTGGGCTGGATGCCCTCTGTCGGCTCATCCAGTAACAAGAGTTTCGGCTTGATGATCAGTGCCCGCGCGATGGCCAATTGTTGCTGTTGCCCGCCTGATAGGTCGCCGCCACGGCGGTGCAAAAAGTCTTTGAGGATCGGGAATAATTCGAACACCTCATCTGGGATGTAATGTTCGGATTTCGGCAGACAGGCAAAGCCGGTCTCAAGGTTTTCTTTCACGGTCAGCAGCGGGAAAATCATCCGCCCTTGCGGCACAACACCGATGCCTTTTTTGGCCAGTACATCAGAATTGGCACGGCCTACGTCTTCGCCGTCCAGCATCATCGTGCCAGAGGATCGAGGATGCGCGCCGCAGATGGCTTTCAGAAGGCTTGTCTTGCCAACCCCGTTGGTGCCCATGACACAGGTCACCTTGCCCGCCTGAGCGCTCAGCGCCACGTCATGTAAAATCTGCGAGCCACCATAATGCAGCGATAGGTTTTGAACATCGAGCATTGGTTATCTCCCCAAGTAGACGTCGATGACGCCTTGGTTTTTGGTCACGTGATCCAGCGAGCCTTCGGCCAAAACGGACCCTTCGTGCAGCACGGTCACTTTACACTCTAGCCGCCGGATAAATTCCATATCATGTTCGATCACCACCACGGCGCGGGTTTTCCCGGCCTCTTTCAAGATGTCGGTGGTGTGTTCGCGTTCGCCCAAGGTCATGCCTGCGGCGGGTTCATCCACCAGCAGCAATTTCGGGTCTTGCGCCAGCAACATGCCGATTTCCAACCACTGTTTTTGTCCATGTGATAGCTCGCCTGATTTGCGCGCCAACTCGTCTGTCAGACCGATGGTGTCAGCCAGCTCATGCACTTTGGCGATGTCTTTGGCTTTGGGGCGAAAGAACAACACAGCGACCGGCGAACGATCATTGCTGACCGCGATCATCAGATTGTCGAAAACCGATTGATCCTCGAACACGGTCGGGCGTTGAAATTTGCGCCCAATACCGATGCGGGCGATTTTTGCTTCGTTCATGCCGATCAAATTGCGCGACAAATCCCCCCACAAGACAGTGCCCTCATCGGGTTTTGTCTTGCCAGTGACGATGTCCATAAAGGTGGTTTTACCCGCCCCGTTCGGCCCGATGATGGCCCGCATTTCGGCGTGACCGATTGAGAACGACAGATTGTTGATGGCTTTAAACCCATCAAAAGACACGGAAATACCTGAGACTTCTAAAAGCTGGCTCATTTCTCGGCCTCCTCTTCACGCAAGGACCCAGCATCAGGCCCAAGTGGCGCACCCTTGCGGTTCGGCGAAAAACGCCCAGTGAAGATATCGACCAAACCACCGATACCTTTGGGGGCAAACAAAGTGACCAGAACAAAGGACAGACCCAGCAGAACTTGCCACCAATCGACCCATTTCACCTCGTAAAACCCAAGATTGATATTGGGCGCTTGACCGCCTGTGAACCACGTGGAAACCAGCGAGACCGCCACAGCGCCGATCACAGCGCCATAGATACGCCCCCGTCCACCGATGGCGACCCAAACCGCGAGGTAAATCGACGCAATCGGAGCGATTTCAGCGGGGTTGATGATGCCCGCTTGCGGGTAATACAGCGCGCCACCGATGGCGGCCATAATGGCGGTGAGCACGAAGACGAACAGCTTATACCCCTCAACAGAATAGCCCAAGAACCGCACCCGCGCCTCGTCATCGCGAATGCCGCGAATAACAGACCCGAACTTGCCAGAGACCACAAAAGACGTAGCGATATAGGTGAGTGCCAGCGCCAAAGCCGAGGCCCAAAGGAACCAAATCGACATCACACTTTGCGGAATATCATCGGCACCGGGAAGGTTTTGCAGACCAGACAACCCGTTGTTGCCACGCAGGCCAGAGTCGTTTTGAAACAGGTACAAAGACAGCGCGAGGGTCATGGCTTGAGTCAGGATCGACAGGTAAACCCCAGTGACGCGCGAGCGAAAGGCGAGCCAACCAAAGACCAAAGCCACAAGGCCCGGAACCAAAACCACCATCATCAATTGCAGGGTCAGACTATCGGCAAACATCCAAATCGCGGGAAAGTCCGACGATCCGACGACGCCGAAAATCTGACTGCCGATGGCGTCTGAAATTTCCGATGCTGTGGCGGGAATGGGTGATGAGGCCAATGAGTTGACCACGATGATTTCGGTGCGCGCATACATCAGCCACATGCCGATCATATAGCCGCCCACACCAAAGAAAGCGAAGTGGCCGAGCGATAGAATACCTGTGTAGCCCCAGACCAGATCCATCGCGATGGCGACCAAAGCAAGGCATAGCGTTTTGCCCAGTGTTTTAACGAAAGAGGTCGAGACCAAGCCCGATCCGTAGGCCTCTGACATCAAGGTGACGCCAAGGGTGAACAGAGCCAGCAGGCCGAGGAACACCAAGAGAGACGGGTTTTTCATAAAGAATGAGTTTTTCATGTGATCAATCCCCCGCCGCACGGCCTTTGAGGGCGATGATACCCTTGGGCCGGAACTGGATGAAAATAATGATAAAGACGATCATATAGGTCTGTGCGGCCAAAGTGTTGGACGGGTTCAGCCATTCGATGCCTTTTTGTAAGAAACCGATGCCAAGCGCGCCCAGCAAAGTCCCCCAGATATTGCCAACACCGCCAACAACCACGGTCATAAACGACTGCACGATGTAATCTGCACCCATCTCGGACGTCACCTTGGCGTAAAGCCCGATGGCCACGCCCGCGATGCCCGCGATACCAGATCCCAGCCCAAATGTGAGCATATTCACGCGGTCAGGGTTAATGCCCATTGATGCGGCCATTTTCGGATTTTGCGTCACGGCACGGGTCTCTAAACCAAGACGGGTTTTCTTCATAATGAACAAGAACACCCCAAGGAAAATACCCGCCAGCACGAAAATCGCGATCCGAATGTAAGAGATCGCCAGCACATCATTGAACACCAAAGCGCCGTCTAACCATGCAGGCGAAGTCAGCGGACGGGCCTGCGTGCCAAAGATGTTTTTCGCGATTTGTTGAAGCGCGATGGCCACACCGAATGAGGCCAAAAGCGTCTCAAGCGGACGGTTGTACAGCCAGCGAATGATCAAACGCTCCATCGCCACGCCAGCGGCGAACGTCACCATGAATGCCGCAGGAATCGCGACCAGAATAGAGACGGTGTAATCAGGGATAATCTGCTGCACAACGTAACCGGTGTAGGCGCCCATCATAATGAATTCGCCATGCGCCATGTTGATCACGCCCATCACCCCAAAGGTGATGGCCAGACCGATGGCGGCCAGAAAATAGATCGAGGCCAAAGACAATCCATCAAGGGCCAAATCCATGGTTTGGTTCAAGCCAACAGCACGATCAATGGTTTTCAACGTGGCCTCGGCCGCGTCTGTAACAATCTTGGACGGCTCGGTGTAAACTTCGACAAACTCGGTGGATTTCACGGCATCTTCAATCGAATAGCCCGCATCCCATTCAGGGACGACACCTTCGGACACCAAGACCATATAGGCACGATCACGGGCGTCTTGGTCGGCGAGGTCTGCCACAGCAACACCACCAACCATGCCGTCTTGGATATTGGCGACAAGCGCATCTTTGCGCTCTGAAATTGTAGGTTGCGCAGGCATCATGCCTGCCGCGACCATACGCGCCAGCGCGTCTTCAAAGGGCAATGCCTCAGAGCCTGCGATGACCCTGCGTTTGATATTTGCATCATCCGGCAGGCTGTCTTTTAGCGCGATTGTCGTGGTCAAAACGGGGTTTAACACGGCACGGACATCCAGTGACAAAGCCCCGTTAAACCCTTGGATCGCAGCCACGCGCGCGGCATCATCTGTGTCATAGGAAATTGTCAGCAAGCGCTCGGTCACTTCCTTGAGCGCTTTGATGTCAGGATCGGTCTCGCCAGCGATCGAGGCGCGTAAAGGGGCCAAATGAGAGGCCTCGCCATCACGTTGAATGGCCAAAATGGCTTCTGAGCGGCGCGCAGGATCAGGGTCGTTCAACTGAAACTGCACAAGGGCCGCGCCAATAACCGCACGAATACCCGAATTGGGTTTCAACTGTGACAGATCGCCTTTGGCGAAATCGCCAACAGCCGTGTCACTGTCGAAATCATAAAGGGTGTAAGTCTTTGAATCCACTTCCTCAGCATAGAAAAACATCCCATCTTCTTTACGTTGCCACATGTCCCTCGACTGCCATTTTTGCAAAACATTTTGCGCGGAGGGCAAGCCTGAGGCAGCGATGGCATCAATCGCAGGGCCGATTGTTCTACGGGATGATTTTTCGATCACCTCACGATGCTGTTGCAGCACCTCTTGGATCGTTTGATCTTGGGCCAAAACAGGCGATGCAAAAGCGGCCAAGACAATGAAAATGGCTGTCAGAAAGCGGATCATAGGGATCTTCTTTGAATGGAATGAAAAGGGCGGCAAAAGCGCCGCCCTTTGAAAGTCATATGGGCCAGCAAAAGCGAACTCTTAGTAGTTAGATTTCAGCTGAACACATGTTTCCGTTTCGGTGTTGTACATGCCACATCCGAGGTCTTTCCAATCGGACATCAGCACTGCGGATTCTGGCAAGAAGTCCGTCCACGCATCGCCAGGCACTTCAGTTGTCTGGGAGATAATGTCGAATTGACCGTCAGCTTGGATTTCGCCGATCAGAACAGGTTTCGCGAGGTGGTGATTAACGCCCATCACTGCAGTGCCGCCCGTCAAGTTCGGGAATTCTTGGCCGTACATCGCGGTGCGCACCGCGTCTACGTCTGTTGTGCCTGCCGCTTCAACAGCGTTGACCCACATGTTGAACCCGATGAAATGCGCTTCCATTGGATCGTTTGTAACACGCTCTTCGCCCATTTTCGCTTTCCATGCCGCGATGAATTCATCGTTCAGCTCGGATTCTGCAGATTGAAAGTAGTTCCAAGCGGCCAAGTGACCCACAAGATTGGATGTGTCCAAACCGGATAGTTCTTCTTCGCCAACTGAGAAGGCAACAACTGGAATGTCGTCAGCTGAAATACCAGCGGATGCCAATTCTTTGTAGAAACCGATGTTCGCATCGCCGTTGATCGTAGAGATCACGCCGACTTTTTTGCCGTCTGCGCCAAGGGCCACAACGTCTGCGACGATTTTGGACCAATCAGAATGGCCGAAAGGTGTGTAGTTTACAAAGATATCTTCTGCCGCGATGCCTTTGCCCTCAAGGTAGGATTCGAGGATGTTGTTTGTTGTGCGTGGGTAGACATAGTCTGTGCCAAGCAACGCGAATTTCTCAACACCAAGCTCGTCGAGGAAGTAATCTGTCGCAGGAATAGCTTGCTGGTTTGGCGCAGCCCCTGTGTAGAACACGTTTTTCGATGACTCTTCGCCTTCGTACTGAACAGGGTAGAACAGCAAGCCGTTCAATTCTTCGATCACTGGCAAAACAGATTTGCGTGACACAGATGTCCAGTTGCCGAACATCACGTCAACCTCGTGTACTGTCAAAAGTTCACGGGCTTTTTCTGCGAAAAGTGGCCAGTCGGAGGCAGGGTCAACAACAACCGCTTCCAATTGGCATCCAAGAACGCCGCCTTTGGCGTTTTGCTCGTCAACAAGCATCAACATAACGTCTTTAAGTGTGGTCTCTGAAATCGCCATAGACCCTGACAAAGAGTGCAAAACACCTACTTTTGTGGTGCAATCTTGTGCCAATGCGGCAGTTGTCATAGCAGTTGTGGCGATGAGAGCAGAGGCCAATGTGGCTTTAAGTTTGGTGGTCACGTCGATCATCCTTTATGGATGCCAAAGGCGTGCAGTTTCAGCCCGCAAAATTGCGAGTGCCATGGACGACTTCCATTGTTGGCTTGAAACGCCTACATTCCCCTAGCAGCGTTAATCAGTTGCATTCGTGTGGTGGTGGCGACCTGCAAGTCTGGCCATCATCACACATTACCCCGCAAATCTTCCGGTGCCTTTGAATAAGCTGCCAGTTGAATTGCTTTAAACACTTTGCCCCACTGATTGGTTTTGAACACGACTAGGTGAACACAGGCCTCTTGTGCCGCTTGATTTCCACACAACAGTCTAATTTTTGTGCGAAATCACTATTAAAGATGACAAATTAATCTAATCAATAAAAAATCACGCGCTACCAAAGCAATTGCACAGAAAACATACACAGAAACATCTGCCACCGATTCCACCTTTGCGCCCCCAATCGCGCGTGCCTTCCTCGATGCCCCCCGCATTTCGACCTCAAATTCGGCCGCCTAGAGTGACAAGTGCAAGCGCCAACTCCTAAAAATTTTGAGCGTAAACACTTTATTCGTTGATTTCGCCCATTTTAAGCCAAACGACCGATCCGCGCAGTGATCACACCGCTGTGCCTGTGCAGGATTGAATTTCTAACATGTGGCCTAGGGAAACAAATGAATAAACTATTTGGGAAAGCTATCGGCTCAATCGCCATCAAAATGGCCATCGCCATTCTCGCACTTGCGGGCACAACCGCTGCAGCAATCTTGATTTCAACTTCACTCATTTCCACCATAACGGATGAAGTCGAAACTTTGGTCGAAGACAATTTACCGCCACTTGACGCCGCGATGCAAGTTTCAGACGCCCTGCTCAAGTTCAAAGACGCAACAAACGCGCTTATAGCATCCTATTCCCTGATCGGTTTTCCGACTCACCAAGACAATATAAACACAGCTGCGCAAGAACTACTTGAAGCGGCGCAAGCAATTCCCGGCGAAGGTCACGAAAACCTCAACTTATCGGTGCAAGCACTGCTCAGCGACACCCGCCAACTTATCGCCCAAAAACATCTCGCCCTCACCTCAAGCTCAGATAATCTCAAACTGATGGCCGCGCTCAATGATCTGTCGCATAAGGTGTCTGGCGAGCTGACTGACATCAACAAATCAGCCTCGTTCCGTCTGATGATTGCAACTGGCGAAGCGATCCAAGCGGCTCAAACCGGTGTCGATGCATTAATCGACGCAAATATGGGCGGGCTGGCCACGCTCTATGAACTCAAGGCAAGCGCGGAACACGCGACAAGCACGACCCTCGCCTATGCCGCCATCGCCGATCCAAATAACGTGGCGGCGCTCGCGGCCAAAAAACTCAGCTTGAACACAATCAAAGATCTTGAACGCACCGTGAATCGAATTGGCATCATCAACGGAGATGTCCCCGCCTTAGCCGCCAGCAAGGAACTTTTGGGGCACTTACATCAAATTCACACCACCAATGGGACTGTCTCTTCGCAGCAACGCGAAACCCTGCTGCAAGCTCAAGCAAAATTTGCCAACACAACCAAAATGATTATCGCGAATGACATGCAAGCTCTTGATGATGCAGGACAAAGTTTTCTTCGTGGGAATGACGCAATCATTAAAAACTTAACTGATGTGAAATTCGCTGAAATTCGTTCCGTAGACTCGCTCAACATCGCGATCAAATCTGCGCTGCTAAAGCTGCAACAAGGCGCCTCATCCATCAATCCAGGTTACATCCAAGCCCTACAATTTGAACTGCTTCAAGACCGAGAAGATATCCAGAAAAACTTAAACCTCGTTGCGGATGAAACGGCAGACAAAGTGCGTCAAATTCTATCGGCAACCGACCCTGAAACAGGGGCGCTGGCCACGCGTCTGCAAGCCATAAACGCGCAATCGTCCTCTCGGACCAAAGCCACGCATCTAATTGAAAAAATTCTATCCATCTCGCATGAAGTGACTGACATTTCACACGAAAGCCTTGCTGCCATAGACGAAGCAGGTTCCATCGTCGTCACAGACGCACGCAATGCCTCAGCCACCATGCGCTCCATTAGTACCATCGCGGTTATCGCCGTCACTGCGGCACTGTTGATGATCCATTTCACGATTGTACAACCTTTAAAGGTTGTCACCCAAAGTACAGAGCGGCTTGCAAATGGTGACATGTCCGAGCTTAAGAAAACAGGCGGAACGCAGGGCGAAATTGCCCGATTGATGTCAGCTCTGCGCGTTTTCAGAAACAACCTGCTTGAAAAAGAGCGTATGGATGCCGAAGCTGTCGAACGCGCCGAAAGCGAACGCCTCGCAGAAATTGCTGCCGCTAAGCGCGCAAAAGAACAAGAAGCAGAAGAACAAGAGCGTGCCCGCAAAATTGCAGCACGTGAACAAGAACTTGCCGCGGCGGCGGAGCGTGAAAAGGAAAAAGCACGAGCCGCAGCTGAGGCTGAACGCACCGAGCGTCATGAAGAGCAATCTGCCATCGTGAAGGCCCTTGCCGATGGTCTTCGTAGATTGGCTCAGGGCGATATTTCAAAGACACTCGACGAAGATTTTCCAGCTGGCTATGAACAGCTGCGCAGTGACTTCAACGATGCTGTGATATCCCTAAAAGATGTCGTCTCAAAACTATCAGACACCTCGCAAACCATTCATACCAATTCCAAAGAAATTTCTCACGCTGCCGACGATCTGTCGGTGCGCACAGAGCGCACAGCCTCAACTTTGGCTGAATCCGCTGCGGCACTAACACAGCTTACGGTTTCCGTTAAATCTGCGGCAGATGGCGCGGCGCTTGCCAATCAAACAGTAAAAGCCGCACACCAAAACGCGGAGTCGACGAACCTTGTGGTCAAGGATGCCATGAACGCCATGGATGCTATTTCGGCCTCATCCTCGAAAATTTCGAAAATTATCAGCGTCATCGATGATATCGCTTTCCAAACAAACCTTCTGGCTTTGAACGCAGGCGTCGAGGCGGCGCGCGCAGGTGAGGCTGGCAAAGGGTTCGCTGTGGTCGCTTCCGAAGTCCGCGCCTTGGCCCAAAGATCGTCTGAAGCGGCGCATGAGATCAATCAATTGATTTCCGACTCAGGTGAAGAGGTCAAACGAGGCGTATCTTTGGTCGATCGAACGGGAGAAGCACTCAAATCTATTGTGGGGGATGTCACAAAAATCGCTGGTCATATGGCTGAGATCGAAACATCGGCGACCGAACAATCTGCCGGAATTTCCGAAATAAACCTTGCCGTGGCCGATCTGGATCAGGCAACGCAGCAAAACGCGGCCATGTTTGAAGAGACGACAGCCGCCAGCCATTCTCTCACACAAGAGGCCTCAACACTGACAGCGATTGTTGCTCAATTCAAAACGGAAAGCACGGGAGACACGCAAAACGCAGCCTCGTCCCAATGGGATTCTGATCTTGGTGATGTTGAGCTGGCGTCTTAAACGTGCCTGCTTAACGATCCGACAGGATGTAACATCTATCGTGTAAGGAATTTTCCCCTAGCCCGCAGCATTATCTAAGAAGGCCTCGCAAGGTTTATTGGGATGCGCCGCTTAGGGCGGGCAGCAATACGTAGATGAACACTGATCCTAAGGCCATTTGCGTGGGATACCTGCCGCGGCGATGCTTTCAATGTTACCCTGCGCAATCACAGAGATGGCGCAGAAGGGAATTGCTTTCACTATGACATTTCCAGTGCGCCCGCGCGCTTTTAGTCCTTTGACCGCAAGACACCTGCTGGGCGCGCGCGCATAGCGCGCCAAGAAAACCACAGCGATGTGCACAATGTCAGTCCGATGCCGCCCAAGACAATCGCAAGCGACGCGCGCCATTCAAAGGTAAAGGATGCCTCCATCACGAAATGCGTCACCGCCCAACCGGCCAAACCGCCTGCACCGACGGCGACCGCGCCTGCCGCAAACCCCATGTAGAGCGAACGCAAGGCGAAGCTCCACAACACACGCAAACGGGTCGCGCCCAAAGTTTTCAAAATTGCGGCCTCATAACGGCGTTTTTCTTCGCCTGCGGCGGCAGCACCGATCAAAACCACAGCACCTGTAATCAATGTCGCCAGTGCGCCAAGGGTTGTGGCGGCCGCGATGCTTGTCATAACGGCGACCACGCGGTCGATGGCATCGCGCACCCGAATGGTTGTGATATTTGGGTAGGCTTTCGATAGGGTACGAATGAGCGGTGCTTCGACCTCTTGATCGGCATAAATTGTAGCAATGTAAGTGTGAGGGGCATTCTCAATAGCCGCCGGGTTCATCGACAACACAAACCCCATTCCCGCGCCTGAAAAATCGACCTCGCGAAACGATGTGACGCGTGCTGTGATGTCACGCCCCAAAATATTGAGCGTCAAAGTATCGCCCAAAGACAGACCAATTTCGGCGGCCTCTTCGGCAGCGAAACTGATTTGCGGCTCGCCCATATAATTCTCAGTCCACCACGTGCCTTGGGTGATCCGTGCATTTTCGGGTTTTTGGGCCGAATAGGTCACGCCGCGATCACCGCGAATAACCCAATGATTACCCGCCACCTCTTTGGCGTCTTGGCCATTGATTTTGGTGATGAAGCCGCGCAACATCGGTGCCGTTTCATATTTTTTCACGCCGTCACTTGAGGCCAAATGCGAGGTAAACCCATCAATTTGGTCTTTTTGAATATCGACGACAAAGTAAGAAGGCGCAATGTCAGGCAATTCGTTCGCGATTGCACCGCGCAGATTGGTGTCAATTTGTCCAACTGCCGACAAGACTGTGAGACCCAGACCGAGAGAAAGCACGACAGACAAGGTTTCTCCGCTAGGCCCGCCAACGGACCCAAGCGCCAAACGCAAATAAGGGCGACCTTTGGTAAAATTCCGCCTAGCCATCCAACGCGCGAGAAGACGCAACAGCGCAGCGCAGACCACCAAAAGCGCAAACGTACAGGCCAATCCGAAAAAGGACCAAAGCACCAAAGCGCGCGTATCGGTGAAAGCCACAGCAAGGGCAACCAATATAGCCACCATGCCCGCAATCGCGATCAAATAGGGCGGGCGCGGCAAGCCTTTGAGACCCAATTGAGAGTCGCGGTAAAGCGCTGCTGGGCGGATTTTTTCTGTTTTCGCCAAAGGCCAGGTCACAAAAATGGCTGCAGCCAAAGCACCATAGACCGCGGCCTCTAGCAAGGACTGCGGGTAGACAGACATTTCAACTGGCACTGGCAGCATAGATTCGATGATCGGCGCGACCATCAGGGGCACAGCTGCACCCAGAACCAGCCCAATCGCGATGGCAAAACTGGTCAACACACCGATTTGAATGGCATAAACCATGAAAATGGTGGCGCGATCTGCCCCAAGGGTTTTCAAGGTCGCGACGATGGTGGTTTTGCGGTCCAAATAGGCGCTGACAGCGGATGAGACACCAACGCCACCAACGGCCAATCCTGCAAGTCCGACCAAAACCAAAAACGATCCAAGGCGTTCGACGAAACGCGCCATGCCCGGTGCGCCATTGCGCGCATCGCGCCAACGATAGGCCGCATCGGGTAAGGCGGCTTGGGCGGTTGTTTTTGCCGTCTCTAGATCTGTGCCCTCCGGCAATTTCAAACGATAAGCCGTCTCGAACAAGGTGCCAGGCGACAGCAAATTGGATGCGGCCAGCGCGGATGTGCGCACAAGCGAGCGCGGTCCCAGCGAGAAACCAACGGACGCATTGTCAGGTTCATTTGTCAGCTCGGCCATCACAATAAAAGGCACCGCGCCGATTTGGATTTCATCGCCGATGGCAAGGCCAAGACGCTCAAACAGCATCGGGGCCAGCACCACGCCAGCAATACCATCACGCCCATCAAGTGCTTGCGACAAAGGCATATCGGGCGACAAGGTGACAGAGCCAATCAATGGATAGGCGTCATCGACGGTTTTCACTTGGGTCAAAGCCCGCTCGTCACCGCGTGTGACCATAGAGCGAAAATCCGTGATCTCGGACACGGCCAAACTGTTGGCTTCAAGCCATGCGCGTTCGGTGTCTGTTGCGAACCGATATGTGAATTCCAGTTCCGCATCGCCCCCCAACAAGGCTGCGCCTTCGCGGTCAAGTCCTGCAGAAATACTTTCGCGCACCGATGTGACCGCCGCGATGGCCGCGACGCCCAGCGCCAAACAGGCCACCAGCACTCGAAACCCACGCAAGCCGCCACGCAATTCTCGGCGGGCAATTTTCCACGCCATTTTAACTTTGGCCAAGTTTTTGTGCTGCAGCGCGGTCATTGCGCGGCCTCAGCCGATGCAAGATCAAGGGCGCCATCGCGCAGGCGGATCACACGATCACAACGCGCGGCCAGCTCTGGCGCGTGGGTGACCAGCACCATCGTCGCGCCGTGGCGGTCGCGCAGGCTCATCAGCAAATCCATGATCGCCTCGCCCGTTGTCCCGTCCAGATTCCCTGTGGGCTCATCGGCCAGAAAAATCGCAGGACGTGGCGCTGCGGCACGGGCCAAGGCCACGCGTTGCTGTTCGCCGCCAGACATTTGCGACGGGAAATGATCGCAGCGCGCGCCAAGCCCCACGGCCTCAAGTTCTTCACGCGCGCGATCAAAGGCGTCTGCATGTCCGGCCAATTCCAAAGGCGTTGCGACATTTTCAAGCGCGGTCATTGTGGGGATAAGGTGGAAAGATTGGAACACCACCCCCATATGATCTCTACGAAAGCGCGCAAGAGCATCTTCATTCATGTCGGTTAGATTGTGCCCTAACACGGACACGACACCGGTGGTGGCCTGTTCCAAACCGCCAAGCAACATAAGGAGCGACGATTTGCCTGACCCAGATGGCCCAATGAGACCTACGGTTTCGCCCCGCATCACATCGAGCGAGATGTCATGCAAAATATCGACAGGCCCCGCGTTGCCGTTTAAAGACAGTCCGATATCTGTGAGGGAAATAACTGTGTCGGTCATAAGATGCTTTCTAAATATGTATCGCTATCGATATGGCGGCGCGGGCCGTGTGAACACGTTTTTAACGGCGCATATCGTATCGGTTTTTCTAATACTGGCCAGCACCGATGCGCAGGCTCAAGACACTGTGACAATTGCAGCGCTTGGTGACAGTCTGACGCAAGGCTACGGTTTGGTTCAAGAAGACGGGTTTACGGTCCAATTACAAGGCTGGTTGGATGCCGCTAACCAAGACGTGATCATCATGAACGCTGGCGTGTCGGGCGACACCACCGCGGGCGGGCTTGCCCGTGTGGATTGGACGCTGACGCCTGATGTTGATGCGATGATCGTGGCGCTTGGGGGCAATGATGTGCTGCGCGGCACCGATCCGGCTGTGGCGCGCGCCAATCTGGACGGGATTTTATCCGTGGCCGCTGATAAAGATATCCCTGTTTTGCTTGTGGGCATCGATGTGCCGGACAATTTTGGGCCAGACTACAAGGCTGATTTTGCAGCGATCTATCCTGATTTGGCGGCAAAATACGACACGCTTTATGTGGAAAGCTTTCTGCGCCCGCTGACCGATTTGGGCACGACGCAAGAAGTCTTGGCGACCTATTTTCAAGGCGATGGCATTCACCCGAACGCTGTGGGTGTTGGAATTATCGTCGACAGCATAGGCCCGAAAGTTGTTGAACTGGCGCAAGAAGCGCGCGATCAAACAGCCAAATAGACATCAATCTTCGCGCGGATGGTCATCGTAATCCGTGGTCAAAATACGCGCGGCGTCCCCTTGGGGGTCGTCGAATTGACGCGACTTGATCGACCAAAAAAACGCCACCAGTCCGATGCCGCCCAAAAGCAATGAAATCGGGATCAAAAACACAAGAACGTTCATTTAAAACCTCTCAAACGCAGCGCATTGAGCGAAACCGTAATCGATGACGTCGACATGGCCAAGGCAGCGGCCAGAGGTGTGGCGAACCCCGCCAAGGCGATGGGAATGGCGATCATGTTATACCCCGCAGCGATGGCGAAGTTTTCTTTGATACGGCGGGTGGCAGATACGGCCAGCGTGGTGGCGTCCCCAATCGGGGCCAGAGAATTGCCCAACAAGACAATGTCAGAGACAACGCGGGTGGCTTCCAACGCAGAGGCTGGCGAAATGGACACATGGCTTGCGGCCAAAGCGGCCGTGTCATTCAACCCATCACCGATCATCAAAACCTTGCGCCCTGCCTCGGCCAATTCTTTGACCCGCGATGCTTTGCCAAGGGGCAGGCATTCGGCCTCCCACGCGTCAATGCCAACGCGCGCGGCAATATCAGCCACGGCGGCAGGCGCATCGCCTGACAGCAAGATAACATCTTTGCCTTGGGCTTTGAGCGCCGCCACGGCCTGTTCCGCCCCGTCGCGCAGATGATCGACAAAGGTGAAGGCCACAGCAGGCTGATCACCGATTTGCAGATAAGTGGCGGTTTGCGCCAAGGCCTCAGCCCCCAACCAAGCGGCGCGGCCAAGGCGGATGCGCTGGCCATTCCACTGGGCCTCGATCCCTTGACCTGGAACTTCGGTAATTTCTGAAACGTCCGCAGGGGCGCAATGAGATGCACGCGCCGCGTCATACAAAGCGGAGGACAATGGATGTGCCGATCCTGCGGCCAAGGCCATCACGATGGAGCGCGCCTCAGGCGCAATCGCATCCCAGTTTGAGGGCTGCGGGCGGCCTTGGGTCAGCGTACCGGTTTTGTCGAACACAACCGTATCGACCTCGGCCAGTCGTTCCAATGCTGTGGCCGATTTGATCAGCATGCCAGCGCGAAACAACCGCCCAGAGGCAGCGGTGGTCACGGCAGGCACGGCCAATCCTAGCGCGCAAGGACAGGTGATGATCAAGACGGCCACAGCGACATTGAGCGCATGACGCACATCGCCCGTGGCCACAACCCAGCCGATAAAGGCGAAAAGAGCCAACAAATGCACCAAGGGGGCGTAAATGCGTGCGGCGCGGTCGGCCAAAGACGTATAGCGATTGCGCGAAGTTTCCGCCATTGCGACCAAATCGGCCAAGCGGTGCAAAGAACTGTCCGCGCCCGCAGCCGTGACCTGCACCAGCAATGGTCCTGTTAAATTCACCTCGCCTGCGCTGACGAGAGAGCCTTTTGCTGCCCCCACAGGCAGGGTTTCCCCTGTCAGCAGCGAGCGATCCAATTCAGACGCGCCGCCTGTGACGATCCCGTCCACAGGCACCCGCGCACCGGGGACAACCCGCACGATGTGATCGGTGGTGAGGTCTCCGATGGGCACAATTGTCCCGTCGTCCAGCATGGCGCGGGGCACTTCTAAGGCCGCGAGTTCTTCGGCGGCAGAGCGTGCAATGGACCGCGTGCGGTAATCGAGATAGCGCCCAGCGAGCAGGAAAAACGTCAAAGACAAAGCCGCGTCGAAATAGGCATGTCTGCCCGACAATGAGATCTCGTAGAGTGACATGCCAACGGCCAACAAGATGGCCAAGGAAATCGGCACATCCATATTCAATCGCTTGGCGCGCAGGGCTGTCCATGCCGAGATGAAAAACGGCTGGGCGGCATAGGCGATGGCTGGCACAGCAATAGCGGCCGAAATCCAGTGGAACATATCGCGGGTGGCGTCCGAGGCACCCGACCAGACCGCCACGGACAGCAGCATGACATTCATCATGGCGAAACCCGACACGGCGATGCGGGTCAAAATGGCTCGGCCCGCGCGGTCGGTTTGTGTGGCGGCCAAAGTGCCCGCGTCCAGCTCATAGGCTTCAAAGCCGATGGCGGTCAGCGCATCGGCCAGCTCTTGGCCGGATGTCGTGTCGTCTGCCTCTACTTGCGCGCGTTTTAGGGTCAGATTGACCCGTGCCGCCCGCACGCCTGATTGTCGCATAAGCGCGCGTTCCACGCCTGAAATACAAGCGGCGCAATGAATAGCTGGCAGCGACAAGGTGATCTGACTGTCTTTCATATCCCGCTCATGAGCCATGTCTTTGGCAGCGGGGGCTGCAAGACAGGCTGGGCAGGCGGATATTTGAGCTTGAGACATAACGCGCGCCTTGATCAGCGTTTCACATGGATAACGACGCGTTGTTTAAACGGCGTGCCGTCAAGCGCTGTGGCCACCATGCGGTAATTCCAATTGCCCGTCGCCAACGGGCCAGTGTCGGCCACGTAAGACGTGCCGTTAAAGGTGAATTGGGGCGTTTGATCTTGGCTGGTGTTGGTCGCGCGCCCCAAGGTGCCCGCAATAGAGGCCACTTGAACCGGCAATCCGTCTGCGCCGGTGATGGTCACGTAAAGCTTTTCGTCTTTGTCGGTGGCATCAATCGTCCACCCCAAGGCTTCTTGCGAGGCCTTGTCGACGTCAAACGTTTGTGAGGCGACGTAAGAATTTTTCACCTCAAGCCCCGGAAAGGTGCGAATGGCGCTATAGGCCATAAACAGATTCACCCCGATGATAACCGAAAAAGCCGAAACAGTCCCGATCAAGACATGTTTGCCAGTGATTTCACGTGTCATATTAATTGCCTTTTCCATTGAAAACGGTCTCGGTTGAGGCGCGATCATCATTGGTTGTATCTGTCACCCACATGGTGAACGGTGTTCTGTCAGATGTCGCTGGCCCAGATTGTGCGGGTGCGATCACATAAACGCGCTGCAATTTGGTGCCATCTGCGGGCACAAGCACAGTTTGATCTTCGCCCCCTTCGATGTCCACCAGCAAATCGTCAGAGCCCGTGGTCGAGATTTGGAACGGGCGATCCTCGCCATGTTTATTGCGCAGACGCACATCGTAAATGTTGCGAATAGAGCCATCAGACAACATCACATAGGTCGGGTTGCGCACAGGGGCGACGGTCATATCGATGTCGGACTGAATGAACAGCGCGAACAGCAGACCAAATCCGACAAGCGACCAAATGCCCGTGTACATGATCGTGCGTGGGCGCAGGATGTGTTTCCAAATGGGTTTGGGCGCATGACCTGCGATTTCGCGAGGCTCATCGGTCAAGGCCATGTAATCGATCAACCCGCGTGGCTTGCCGATCTTGTCCATAACGTCATCACAGGCATCAATACACAAACCGCAGGTGATACATTCCAACTGCTGACCGTCGCGGATATCGATACCCACAGGACAGACATTCACGCAAGCCATGCAATCAATGCAATCCCCCAAGCCCGAAGTATCTATGCCCTTGCGATGCTTTTCACGGGGCTCGCCGCGCCAATGACGATATCCCACCACAAGCGTATCTTCGTCCATCATCGCAGATTGGATACGCGGCCATGGACAGGCGTAGATGCAAATCTGTTCACGGGCAAACCCGCCAAAGAAAAACGTCGTCGCGGTCAAGACGGCCATAGTCCCGTAAGCCACCGGATGCGCATTGCCTGTCACCAGATCGACCAACAATGTGGGCGCATCTGTAAAGTAAAACACCCAAGCCCCGCCTGTCGCCAGACCAATCAGCAGCCAGACGATCCATTTGGTCACACGCAGGCGCGCTTTGCGAAAATCGAGCTTTTTCTGACGGTGCAGACGCAAACGTGCGTTGCGATCACCTTCGATCCAACGTTCCACCAGAATATACAGATCTGTCCAAACTGTTTGCGGGCAGGCATAGCCACACCACACCCGCCCCGCCGCCGAGGTGAACAAGAACAGCCCCAGCCCTGCCATGATCAAAAGACCCGCGATAAAATAGAATTCATGCGGCCAAATTTCGATCCAGAAAAAGAAAAAGCGTCTGTTGGCCATATCCACCAGAATCGCCTGATCGGGCAGTTTCGGCCCACGATCAAAGCGCAGCCATGGCGACACGTAATACACGCCCAAGGTCAGGATCATGATGATCCACTTGAGATTGCGAAACACGCCTGAGACGCGACGCGGGAAAATGGGTTCGCGGGCTTTGTAGAGCTTGGGTGTGCTGTCTGATGAGCTCATGAGAGCGGCCTTTTCGACTGTTCGCGTTTGCACCTTAATGGGCGCGCGGGTTGTCCTAAACCTTGATTTGGATCAAGCTGGCCGTAAGTTGTATCTTGGATGTGACTTTTGTCGCAGCCGATGCAGCTTTTGTCGCACCCCTAAAAAACGTTAATGAGTTCAGATAACTTTAACAAATTTAAACGGCTGTCATAAATATGCGCCCGCAAAGCAAGGCGGGCGCATGAAATCTTTAATCGGATAATCACGCAAGGTAGGTGCGGAACCAAGCGATCATGCGTTTTTCGGCCAATTTCGCCATTTCCGCGTCATAGCGCGGCGTCGTGTCGTTGTGGAACCCGTGGTTCACACCGGGGTAAATATCGGCCACATAACGTTTGTCATTTTTTTCCAAAGCGTCTTGGTAAGCAGGCCACATGGCGTTGATGCGCTGATCAAGCGCTGCAAGCTGGATACGCAGCGGCGCTTGAATGGCAGCCACTTGTTCAGCGGTTGGTGTAGACCCATAGAACGGCACACCTGCGGCCATTTCAGGATAGGCCACTGCCAATTTGTTAACCACGCCACCACCGTAACAGAACCCTGTCGCACCGACTTTGCCGTTGGTGCCTTCCAGCGCTTGCAGATATTCGAACCCTGCAAAGAAATCATTAAGCAAAGCCTCTTGGTCGATGGTGCGCTGCATATCGCGCCCCTCATCATCTGTGCCAGGATAACCACCAAGCGAGGACAGACCATCGGGGCCCATCGCGATGAAACCGGCTTTGGCCAAACGACGCACAACATCGCGGATGTAGGGGTTCAGGCCACGGTTTTCATGCACCACAAGCACAGCAGCTGGCGGATTCGCGGGATCGATATTGGCAGGACGCACGAGATAAGCGGTGATCTCACCGGTGCCATCGGGGCTTTGGTAGGTGATGTCTTCGCCGATGATGTCGTCATCGTCTTCGGCCACTTGCTGTGCCAGCGCGTAATTCGGCGACAAAGTGCCAAGAATCGCAGCGGCAGTCAGACCACCGACGGCCCACTTGCCCGCGCGGTCCAAAAATTCGCGTTTTGTAATTTTGCCATGGGCGTAATAGTCGTAAAGATCAAGCAGATCTTGATCGAAATCGGCGGCCGTGAGACGTTCTTGGGTGGGTGTATTCATTGGGCAATCTCCTTGTGCATGACCTGACGTTAGCGCGACCAGTTCAAAAAGCTAATCAAATATTCGTTGGTGGGGAAATCTTGCCTGCTTGCACAAAAAAGCTGGCCACACGCGCGGCCAGCTTTGTCAGTTTTAAAAACCTCGGTGGAGTTATTCGCCACCGCCGCGTGTGTGCACATAGATGGCTGCGGCGTTAACCTCGGCTTGGGTCAAACGTTGACCCCAAGCTGGCATCACGCCGAAACGCGCCTCGGACACACTTTCATGGATGGTCTCGCGATCACCACCGTAAAGCCAGATCGCATCCGCCAGATTTGGAGCGCCGAAATCGCGATCACCGGTTCCGTCGTCTGCATGACAGGCCGCACAGTTTTCTTCGAACACAACCGCGCCCTCGATGGCCAGTGCTGAATCGAATTCAGACCCAGAGAGTTGCAACACGAATTCCACAACCTGGTCGATCTGTTCGGGTTCCAGAATTTCATCCGCTCCAAAGCGAGGCATCTCAGAATAGCGCGCATCATCTGTCTCGTTGCGAATACCGTGCTGGATCGAATAGGCGATTTCATCCACAGTGCCACCCCAAAGCCAATCATTGTCCAAAAGATTCGGATAGCCTTTGGCACCCGCCGCTCCAGAGCCGTGGCACTGCGAACAATTGGAGCGAAACACAGCCGCGCCCATGTTTGTTGCATAATCGCCAAGCGGTGTGTTTGGCAGGATGTCAGCCACATTGGCAGCGGCCAATTCGGCGTTGATGCCAGCGTTCATCTCGTCAAAGGTTTGGATATCCTTGGCCACTTCTGCGCGGGTTGAATACCCCAGCAAACCAGTGGTAGCCCCTTTGATCAAAGGCCAAGCGGGATAGGCGATAGAATAGCCAATCGCCCAAACGATACACAGATAAAAGGTCCACAACCACCAACGCGGCAAGGGGTTGTTATACTCTTCAATCCCATCCCAAGAATGGCCTGTGGTTTCGACCTCGGTCTTGTCTTGCTTCTTACTCATGACTGAGACTCCTCAGTATCAAGGGGGGCGTCTTCATGGCGAAATGGAATATTCGCGATCTCTGCGTGCCGTTTGCGACTGCCCGGTCTGAACGACCAGACAACAGCGCTGACAAAGAACACAAACATGGCCAAAAGCACCCAAGAGTCTGCGAGTTCACGAAAGATATGATAATTCATGGCACTCTCTCCTATCGAGACGCGTCGGGGGTAAAGGTCGAGAAATCAACCAAAGTCCCCAGCATTTGCATGTAAGCGATCAAAGCATCCATTTCTGAAATGCCAGCCTCACCATCAAAATTGCGCACCTGCGCGTTTGGATAGCGTTCCAACAAAGCATCATAATCAGAGTCGGGATCAGCCTGCGCCAAAAAGTCGTCGCGCGCGGCTTCGATCATCTCGTCGGTGTAAGGCACCCCAACCATTTTATGCGCCTTGAGCAGATCATCGATATACTCAGGCTCGATCATCGTATCCGTTAAGAAGCCGTATTTCGGCATCACGGATTCAGGCACAACGGATTGCGGGTCGGTCAAGTGATCCACATGCCATTCATCTGAATAGCGCCCGCCAACACGGGCCAAATCTGGCCCTGTGCGCTTTGAGCCCCATTGGAACGGGTGATCGTATTGCGATTCAGCCGCCAAGGAATAGTGGCCATACCGCTCGACTTCGTCACGCATCGGACGGATCATTTGCGAGTGACAGACGTAACAGCCTTCACGCACATAGATATCGCGACCGGTGAGTTCCAAAGGCGAATAAGGCCGCATGCCTTCCACGTCTTCGATGGTGTTCTCAAGATAGAACAAAGGCGCGATTTCGACGATCCCGCCGATGGACACCACCAAGAGCGACCCAACCAATAGAATGGTTGCGTTGGTCTCGATGAACTTGTGTTTGTCTAGAAGTCCCATATCTGAGCGCCCCCTATTCTGCCGGAGCCATGGCCGCCGCGTCTGCAATTGCAGGCGCACGACGCACAGTCATCCAGAGGTTATAGACCATAATGAGCGATCCAGCGAGGTAGAGAACCCCACCCAACGCGCGCACGACATACATCGGATGTTTGGCGGCCACTGTGTCGGCGAATGCGTTGACCAAGAACCCTTGGCTGTCGACTTCGCGCCACATCAGGCCTTCCATAATACCGGTGACCCACATAGACGCCGCGTATAAAACGATGCCGATTGTGGCCAACCAGAAGTGCCAAGACACCAGACCCAAAGAATACAAACGCTCTTTGTGCCACAGTTTGGGCACGAGGAAGTAGAGCACACCAAAGGTGATCATACCGTTCCAACCCAAAGCACCAGAGTGCACGTGGCCGATGGTCCAGTCGGTATAATGCGACAGCGAGTTCACAGCGCGGATCGACATCATTGGACCCTCAAATGTGGACATGCCGTAGAAACCGATAGAGATCACCATCATGCGAATAACAGGATCAGTGCGCAGCTTGTCCCATGCGCCAGACAGCGTCATCAAACCGTTGATCATCCCGCCCCAAGACGGCATCCACAACACGATCGAGAACACCATGCCAAGGGTCGACGCCCAGTCTGGCAAAGCGGTGTAATGCAAGTGGTGCGGACCCGCCCAGATGTACAAAAAGATCAAAGCCCAAAAGTGGATGATGGACAATTTGTACGAAAACACCGGACGCTCGGCTTGTTTTGGCACGAAGTAATACATCATTCCAAGGAAGCCCGCGGTCAAGAAAAAGCCCACAGCATTGTGGCCGTACCACCACTGGGTCATCGCGTCTTGCACGCCTGAGAACAGCTGCACAGATTTGGACCCAAAGATGGACACGGGCACAGCCAAGTTGTTGACGATGTGCAGCATCGCGATGGTCACGATGAACGACAGGTAAAACCAGTTCGCCACATAGATGTGCTTTTCTTTACGGGTCATCAGCGTGCCAAGGAACACCAGCAAATAAGCGACCCAAACGACAGTCAGCCAAATATCGATGTACCATTCAGGCTCAGCGTATTCTTTGGATTGGGTGATCCCCAGCAAGTATCCTGTTGCCGCCAGAACGATGAACAGGTTGTAGCCCCAAAACACGAACCACGCCAAATTTCCGCCCCAAAGGCGGACAGCGGATGTGCGTTGCACCACGTAAAAGGACGATGCGATCAAGGCGTTACCGCCAAATGCAAAGATCACCGCAGAGGTGTGCAAGGGACGCAAACGCCCAAAGTTGCCGTAGCCTTGCAGGAAATCAAAGTTCAGTTGAGGAAAGGCCAATTGAAACGCAATGAACGTTCCAGCCAGAAACCCAACAACACCCCAGCCAGCAGTCGCAATCACCCCAAAACGCACCGGACCGTCCAGATAGCCTTTGGGCTTTTCAACGACTTCGCCAGCTTGGCGCAGTGTGTAAATAAATGTCATGGCGGTGGCCGCCATGAAGATCAGCGCATGGATCTGATAACCCAAATCGCGCCCGTAATTTGCAGCCAGACCAGCGAGGATCATCACGACCCCCAATACGGCCAGCTTAATATAGCTCCACATTTTCGCGTCCCTTCGTCGAATGGCCTGTTGATCGGCCATAATGGACCCGCAGATGAGACTACGAGTCATGATATATCGGGTTTGTACGACATCGGCTTAAGACACATTGATCTAAGTCAAAGGATTGATGGATCGCGCGACAATTGCGACATTTGTGGCGGGCGCTTCTGCTCAAATAGCCACATTGATCTCAATCAAAGCCCGAAATCGCGCTCAGGCGCACAATGGAGACAGATAGACCTCAAACAGGAGTCTCCAAATGTCCTTTAAAACCCTCACCACCATCGTCTGCGATGAAACCGCTGA
Source organism: Pacificibacter marinus (assembly GCF_018860665.1). Classification (GTDB taxonomy): domain Bacteria; phylum Pseudomonadota; class Alphaproteobacteria; order Rhodobacterales; family Rhodobacteraceae; genus Celeribacter; species Celeribacter marinus_A. The sequence goes on along the minus strand of NZ_JAHKPK010000055.1, from coordinate 83,727 downwards.
CATGCATGCTCTGAACGCCGCTGTCGCTTTGGCGCGCAGCAACGGAGCCCATCTCGACGTCATTTGCCTTGGCTTGGACCGGACGCAGCCTGGGTTTTATTACACAGGCACCAACGCTATGGTTTTGCAGGACAATCTGCAATTCGCGCTGGCTGAAAGTGAACGAATCGAATCCGTCATTCAACAGCATTTGCACGCCGAAGACATCTCATGGGCGGTGCGGCCGATGACTGCACAAATGGCCGGCCTTACGCCACAGCTGTCAAGCATTCTACGGTTCTCTGATCTTGTCGTTCTGCCGCGTCCTTACGGCGACGGTCGCGGCCATGAGCACGAAGAAATTTTGGAAGCTGCACTATTTTCATGTCGCGTCCCCGTGCTGGTCATGCCCGACAACGCCACCCTGCCCGATCCTATCAGTCGTGTTGTGGTGGCTTGGAATGAAAGCAATGAGGCGCTTGGATCTGTGCGGTCAGCTTTGCCAATTTTGACCGAGGCCGACAGTGTGAACATCACCATAATCGATCCGCCTCAACACGGCCCCGATCGCTCTGATCCAGGCGGGGCGCTGTGCCAGATGCTCAGCCGCCATGGCGTAGCGGTCGAAGTGTCCGTGCTGGCCAAAACCATGCCCCGTGTGTCCGATGTGCTGTGTCGTCACCTGAACGATCAAGATGCACAGCTATTGGTTATGGGCGCTTACGGTCATTCGCGGTTGCGTCAATCGATCATGGGCGGCGCCACACGCAACATGCTGGAAATGGCAGAACTGCCTGTATTCATGGCGCATTAAAACGCATCAACGCCCCTGCCCGCGTCACAGAGCACCGTCGTTTTGTGGCGCGGAGACATTTCAGACCAATGAACTGGACTGGACCTTACCTGATTTCAATCCGCGCATGCGTAAACGGCGCTATGACACCATGCCGCCGTCAGCGTCATCACCGGTTTCGGCCATCAGCGCATCGAAATCTGGGATGATCACCTTGCGTTTGCCCTCAAGCAACACAATCCCCTCACGTTTGAACGCAGACATCTGCCGCGACACGGTTTCCAACGTGAGGCCCAAATAATCCGCCATCGCCTCACGGGTCAAAGGCAATTCAAACGACGTGCCGTTTTCTGCGGTTTGCAATGCAAGCGATGCTTCGCGACGGGCCAAAATCGTCAGCAAGGACGCGATTTTTTCCCGCGCAGTTTTGCGCCCCAAAATCAACATCCATTCGCGCGCGGCATCCAATTCGTCCAACGTCATTTCAAGCAAGCGTTGTCCGATATGCGGCGTTTGCAACATTATGTTTTCAAAAGGTTTTCGCCGAAAGCAACATAGGGTCAGATTGCTGACAGCCACGACATCGTAGGCGGCAAATTCACGCCCGGGGCGGCCCAAGAAATCAGAGGGCAATAACAGCCCAACCATTTGCGTGCGCCCGTCTTCCATCGCTTGGCTGAGCGAGGCGACACCCGTCACCACAGAGGCGACAAAGTCCATAGTGTCACCGGACCAAATAACAGGCTGCCCCGCTTCAAAGGACCGATAAAATTTGATCGAGTCGAGCGTTTCCAGCTCATCCGCTTCACAACGCGCACAAACGGCACGGTGACGGATGGGGCATGTACCGCAGTCTTTTGGGTCAAATGTCATAACTATCCTGCTCACTCACGCATTTTGATCTGGGTCAAAGCGCAACCAGCTTGTGCCCCGTAAATCCTACTCTCATGACGATCCACACACAACTCCGCAATCTGGGCCTGTTTGATGCTCGTGTACCGCGCTACACGAGCTATCCAACCGCGCCACATTTTTCAACCGACATCACTGCGACACAAGTGAGCAGTTGGATGACGCATCTTGACCCAAATGTGCCCATATCGCTGTATGTTCATGTGCCGTTTTGTCGCCGTTTATGTTGGTTTTGTGCTTGTCGGACCCAAGGCACCAGCACCCTTAGTCCCGTCGCGGCCTATATCGAGACGCTCAAACTTGAATTGCAGCTGGTCACAAGCCACCTGCCCGCGGGCATTCAGATCGGCCATTTGCATTGGGGGGGCGGCACGCCGACCTTATTAGATGCCAGCATGATCGCCGATTTGACCTCTGCAATCAATGATCTGGCCCCATTTGCGCAAAATTATGAATTTTCGGTCGAAATTGATCCCAACGAAATCGATGATGACCGTCTGGACGCTTTGGCAAAAGCGGGCATGAATCGTGCCTCTATCGGCGTACAGGATTTCAACCCAGAGATTCAAAAGACCATCGGCCGCATGCAGTCTTACGAGATCACCAAGGCCGCCGTAGATGGCTTGCGCGCCCGTGGGATCAAATCGCTTAACGCTGACATTTTATACGGATTGCCGGGGCAAACCCGCGAACGCATCGCCGACAGTGTGAACAAGCTTTTGTCGCTGTCGCCGGATCGTGTGGCGTTGTTCGGATACGCCCATGTGCCATGGGTGGCGCGGCGTCAATCGATGATTCCGACAGACGCCTTACCAACCCCACAAGAGCGGTTGGACTTGTTCAACGTTGCCCGTGATCTGTTTACGATGGATGGCTATGCCGAAATTGGCATCGATCACTTTGCCCGCAACGGCGATGGGTTGGAAATCGCAGCACGATCCGGCAAGCTACGTCGGAATTTCCAAGGGTATACAAACGATAAATGTCAGACGATGATCGGTGTCGGCGCGTCCTCAATCGCCAAATACGCCGACGGATATGCGCAAAATGCGCCTGCGACATCTGAGTATCAAAAACGGGTGCGCGCAGGCGAATTGCCGATCAGCAAAGGTCATGCCTTTACCGCAGAAGACCATTTGCGCGGGCGTATTATCGAAGCCTTGATGTGTGATTTTCAAGTCAACTACAGCGACCTTGCGGCGCGGTTTGACCTGAGCCAATCCGACTTTGACGCTTTTGCGATCTCGGTCGATGCAGCCTTTCCCAAGATGCTTGGCATTTCAAAAACATCGATTAAAATCCGCGAACAGGCGCGTCCTTTGACCCGCATGATTGCGCGCCATTTTGACACTTACGCGATGGCGCAAACACAACACTCCTCTGCTGTATAAGCACAAGCACGATCCACGATATCATTTCGGCCATTGGCGTTCGTCATATGGTCGTTTGTGGTATTCTTCAACCGCGTGGGTTGCGCGCGGAATGGGTGGTTCCGTAAACTGAGATCGATTTCGAATGTGGCAAAAGCGAGGGATTATAACGCGCGCTGCGCCAAGGTACTTTTGTAAAAAATCTTGCATATGCACGTCAGATTTTTTTTCGATTCTATCACTCATTTATCCAGACTTTTCCGCGCCAAAGCGGCGATAAGATCAGTGCAAGTGACGATCCCTATTAGCTGACCGCGCTCCAAGACGGGCACGGCGTCAACCGCTCCGTCAGCCATCTGGGGAAGAAGCGCAGACAAAGGGGTGTCCGCCGTTGCACGCGGCCCGCCAACGCTCATGATATCTGTTGCCCGCACCGGCATTTCACGGCGTCGATCAAGAAGCCGTTTCATCGCCTTGCCAAAACCGCGATTTAGACGAAGACTATCTTCACGCGCTCTGTCGATGAGATGTATTTGGAAAATAACCCCCAAAAACCGGCTATCATCCCCAACGACCGGCAATGCTGTAAATCGGTGACGCCGGAACAAATCTGCGATCTCTGTTAAAGGCGTGTCTGGCTCTACGGTAATCAGATTGCGCGACATGATATCAGCAGCAACTGTCGGCCCCGATCTGTTGGCCGCGACCTGCAGTTCCGCAGCTCCTATCAATCGCGCCAGATCCTCGACACCAAGGTTAAAAGATTGCCTATAACGGTCCAGAATGTTGGTCAGGTCAGCTTCGGACAATCCAAAACGTTCCATTGGCTCAGGGTCTTGTGTTCCGTAACTGTTCGGATCATCGAATTGGCGAAATGGATAATGTCGCCCAGTCATGCGCCCGTACGCTATGGCAATGAGGACCAGCAAGACCGTACCGATTCCAATCGGCATCAGGGCAAAATAAAATCCCAATTCTTGCACTGTTTCGGGGCTCATGGCGACGGTCATGGCGACAGCACCCGCGGGTGGATGCAGCGCCCGACACAGCATGATCGCGGTAATTGCCAGCCCCACAGCTAAAGCAATACGAAGAACGGGATCATGCACGACCAAACAGACAGCGACACCGACCAAAGCGGCGACCACGTTGCCAACGATTGCCGACCAGGGCTGCGCCAAAGGGCTATTCGGAACGGCAAAAAGAAGTACCGAACTCGCCCCGAATGGCGCGACCAAATATAAACCAAGTTTCAAATCAACTGTCGGTGCCAGAATAAAGGCACCGGCCAAGGCAAGTCCGATGAAGGCTCCTAACCCCGCCCGCAACGCTTCTATCGGAGGACTTTTCGCGACGGCAGGACCAAACGAACCAAGGAGTGACACAGTAAAACCTTTCAGTAATCAGCAGGCTCGTCTTTTTCAAAACTTAAGCGAATTGGCAATACCTTTACTTAAGGTCAACAAGACCTGAACATCGCTCGACCGCGTGTGAGCTTTTTAAAAACAAGTGTGATTGACGTGGTTTTAGAAGACTTCGCAGTTGTGACAGACCTATCATTTCATTGAGCAAATGTTTCAAGGCACCATGACCAAACGGTATCCAACATAGGACGAGGTCGCTGTGATTTTTTTCTCACAAGATAATAATTCCGCTCTGACACGTCGCCAGCGGGACCGACATCAATCAGTCGCCCAGCCTCTAAATCCGCTTGAACAAACGCACGACTGACGATTGCCACCCCTTGCCCTGCCAAAGCGGCATCAATCGCCAAAGAAATCTGGTTGAAGACCGGTCCCAACAATCGATCCTCGGTGTCGAAGTATTTTTGCCAGTGACCATAGGCATCGTGCAGAAGTGGCATAGAGCGCAGACTGACCTGCGTCGGGGCGCGCCCCCCATTCTTTAAAAGATGCGGACTGCAGACCATGATGAAATCTTGACGGAACAGCAGTTGCGCCTCGTGCTCTGGCGAAAAGGGAGGGCAAGTTTCGCGTACGGAAATATCAACTTGATCGCGGTCAAAATCCGTTATCGCAACCGTCGCGATTGTGCGGATGTTTACGTCAGGAAGAAGGGCGTTCAAGGATGGCAGGCTCTGGATCAAGAGCCTCGTCGCGAAGGTTGGCGTCACGCTGATCGTCAAGCTGTCATCGGCATCACTGATCTGATCCGTCGCCTCCAGCAAAATATCGAAAGCGTGTTTAACCTCAGCGTGGTAAACAGCGCCCCGCGGTGTCAAGGCAACGCCTCGTGGCAGGCGTATAAATAGGGCCTGCCCCAAATAATCTTCCAACAAACGGATCTGCTGCGCCACCGCGCCTTGCGACACGCCAAGGTCTTCTGAAGCCGCACGAAAGTTAAGGCGTCGCCCAGCAGCAGCAAAGGCACGCAGAGCATTCATTGGCGGTAATTTTTTTCGGATATCGCGCATAATAAGCCTATAGATTTTCTACAGCCTACAGCGTTCCGATTTGAGGTGAAACCCCCGTAAATATCCGTCATTGATGCTTCAGCTCACGACTGGTCCATAGTCGGTGATGTTCCCTTAATTAAGGATAAAGACGATGACGCAACGCGCCGCAATTCTACCGACATCTTATTCCGTGATTCTCGCAGTCAGCAGCACACATCTCATCAATGATTTGATCCAGTTTTTACTGCCTGCACTCTATCCCCTGCTGAAATCCGAATATGCCCTCAGCTATTTCCAACTCGGTCTGTTGACGCTGGCACAGCAAATTACGGCCTGCATTTTACAACCTATTCTCGGACTTTATGGCGATCTGCGCCCCAAGCCCTATTCACTTGCCGTTTCTCTAGCGATCGTCGCAATCGGCGTGGTTATGTTGGCGACAGCAGGATCGTTCGAAGGGTTATTACTGGCCTCTGCCGTACTGGGACTTGGCTCTGCGTTGTTTCACCCAGAGGCATCGCGTGTCTGTCGTATGGCGTCCGGCGGCCGTCTTGGGTTTGCCCAATCCAGCTTTCAGGTGGGCGGAAATACAGGCACAGCTCTTGGTCCCTTGGCTGCTGCGCTGATTGTATTGCCACTTGGCCAGTTCAGCACAATCTGGTTCGGCCTGCTTGCGGTTTGTGGCATTATGATCCTTTTGTGGGTCGCACGATGGTTTACACAACACCAGCGCATGATGCAGGCCACCGGAACACCCGTTGTAGGACCAGCCATACCGCGCAAGCGTCTTATCATTGCATTCGCGGTGCTTGGGGCCTTGCTGCTCAGTAAATTCGTTTATATCGAAACTTTTAAGGCCTATTACGTCTTTTTCCTGATCGAAAAATTCGGTCTCGACATTCCCCACGCGCAGGGTCTGCTATTCGTCTTTCTTGCTGCGGTTGCTTTTGGCACGTTTTTCGGGGGGCCGGTCGGGGATCGTATTGGCCGCAAAAAAGTCATCTGGGGGTCAATTCTTGGCGCCCTTCCTTTTGCAGCTGTGTTGCCCCACACCCCGCTATGGATCGCCGTCTGTCTAAGCGTTATTGTAGGATTGGTCTTGTCATCAGCCTTCTCGGCCATTGTGGTCTATGCGCAAGAACTGTTGCCACAAAAGGTCGGAATGGTTGCTGGGTTCGTCTTTGGTTTTGCATTTGGCATAGGGGCGCTTGGCGCAGCGGCCCTTGGGGCATTGGCAGACCACATTGGAATGCAACAGGTTTTTGGCTATCTGGCCATGCTTCTCTGTCTTGGGTTCCTGACGATATTTCTACCCGATATTGAATGACACTTGGGGGTTGGAAACGTCCGACAAAGGCACTATCTGGCCTTCCATCCCCCATTGCGCAAGCAGTGTTCTGCAATCATGACGTTATTTGATGGCTGTAGCTGCGAGAGCCTGCAACACATTTAATAACGTCTAACAGCGTCGCTATTTCCAGTCGAAAAATCCATCGCCAGCGCGGGCTAGAAGACGTTCGGCCAACTCAATTCCCATGGCTGCCCCTTGGTCAATCGGGCCTGAGATGTCATCGCTCAGCGCCTCGGACCCATCAATGCGCAGAATTTCACCGCGCAGGTGTAAAGTGTCGCCGTTCAATGTCGCAAGCCCCGCAATCGGTGTTTCGCAAGACCCGTCCAAAGCGGCCAAAAACGCGCGCTCTGCCGCCAAGCGCTGCCCCGTTGGCACATCATGCAAAGCCGTCAACAGCCTCTGGGTATTCGCATCATCCAAGCGCCGCTCGATGCCAATGGCCCCTTGGGCCACGGCTGGCAACATTTCTTCGGGCGTAATTTCACTGCGCGGCACGTCTGCAGCATTCAAACGATTCAGCCCCGCCATGGCCAAAAACGTCGCCTCTGCCACGCCGTCTTTCAGCTTTTTTAGCCGCGTTTGCACATTGCCACGAAACTCAACAACATTCAGATCAGGACGACGGTGCAACAATTGCGCTTTGCGGCGCAAGGACGACGTGCCAACCGTTGCCCCTTGGGGCAGGTCTTTTAACGCGCCGCCACCAAGCTGCACAAAAGCATCACAGGGATTTTCGCGCGGCAGGTAGCAATCAAGGATCAGGCCTTCGGGTTGATCGACGGGCATATCTTTCATCGAATGCACCGCAATATCGATGTCACCCGCCAAAAGCTGGTCTTCGATTTCGCGGGTGAACAACCCCTTGCCGCCGATTTCTTTGAGGGCGCGATCTTGCACGCGGTCGCCTTGGGTGGAAATCACCACCACCTCAAACGCCTCAACCGGCAGATCAAAGGCGGCCATCAATCGCGCACGGGTTTCATGGGCTTGTGCCAGTGCCAAAGGCGATCCACGGGTACCGATTTTCAAAGTGCGAGCGGGGGTTGGGAATGTGACTGTCATATCCAAGACCTACCTGCGACGTGATGGCCTGACAAGCATGGAATGCTTGACAAAACACCGCAGGCACGAGACCAACGTCCAAGCAATTTTGGAAGGGCAGATCATGGCAGATAAAACAATTCTCAAGGCATTGCGCGGTGAAACGCAAAGCGTGCCGCCGATTTGGATGATGCGTCAAGCGGGGCGCTATTTGCCCGAATATCGCGCCACCCGTGCCCAGGCCGGAGATTTTTTGAAACTGTGCTACAATCCTGAGCTGGCCGCAGAAGTCACCTTGCAACCGATCCGCCGTTTCGGCTTTGATGCGGCGATTTTATTCGCTGATATTTTGCTCTTGCCCCAAGCTTTGGGCGCCGATCTTTGGTTCGTCACTGGCGAAGGCCCGCGACTGTCCACAATCACCCAGCAATCCGATTTCAACGCGCTTAAAGGCAAAGACGACATCCACAAGGTGCTTTCCCCTGTTTACGAGACCGTCAAAATCTTAGCCCAAGAACTGCCCGACGAGACCACATTGATCGGTTTCGCAGGCGCGCCTTGGACCGTTGCCACCTATATGCTGGCAGGTCGCGGCACGCCGGATCAAGGCCCCGCCCATGCGCTGCGGATGGGCAATAACGAACTGTTTGAGAATGTCATAAACCTGCTGACCGTCAGCACGATTGAATATCTCGACATGCAAATTCGTGCAGGTGCGGAAGTGGTGAAGATCTTTGACAGCTGGGCGGGGTCTTTGAAAGGCGAGGCGTTCGAGAAATATGCTGTTGAACCTGCACGCCTTATCACCCGCGAGTTGAAACGCCGTCACCCGACTGTGCCGATCATCGGTTTTCCGCGTGAGGCTGGCGACGGTTACATCGGTTTCGCCAAAAAGACTGGTGTAGACTGTGTGGCGCTTGATAATTCTGTGACCCCTGAATGGGGCGCGGCCAATGTGCAAGTTGACGGTTGCGTGCAGGGCAACTTGAAATCATCACATATGGTCACAGGCGGTCAGGATTTAATCGACGAGGTGCGCCATGTGCGCGACACCTTCGCAAAGGGTCCGCATATTTTCAATCTCGGCCACGGTATCACGCCCGATGCTGATCCAGAAAACGTGGCTCTGATGATCGAAACACTGCGAGAAAACGCATGATCCGCGCCGCTATTCCCGCCGATATGGAATCCATCGCCGCGTTGCAAATCGCCAGTTGGCGCGGGGCATACCAAGGTCTGCTATCTGACGCATATCTCGGCCAGCCCGTCGTCGACGATCTGCGCGCCAAGTGGGTGGGCATGGATGTGCCTGCGGGCGATGTGCTGCTGGTGTCCGAAACAGATGGCGTCGTGGATGGGTTCATCTATGTGATGTGCGACCGAACCCCCACCTATATCGACAACCTGCATGTCTCGCCGACCCGCAAACGCGGCGGCATTGGCGAGGCCCTGTTGCGAGCCGCCGCCAAGCGTCTGATCGATCTAGGGCACAGCGCAGTTTCGTTGACAGTGATCACAGACAATCTACCCGCCGTTGCATTCTATGATAAAATGGGCGGAACGCGCGGCCCTGCGCAGGACGAAAAGCTCTACGGCGAACCGGTGCAAACCTACCCCGTGACGTGGGACGATTTACAGGCTTTGGCTGGATAAGCGCCTCTCACGCAAAGCACGCATATAAAAAGGGGCCGCGCTGAGGCCCCTTTTCTTTTTGAAGTCTCACGCTTTGCGACTTTAGACAAAGGCACTAACCTTTTATGCGCGTGCGACTGGCCTTTATTCGGAAAACGCGCTTTGAAACGCACGGATACGGGCCGCGTTCACGCCTTGGTCACTGCGCCCGACCCGCGACACGCCGCGCATATCCACACGCGCGGCATCGCCCTCAGGGGTGACAACCACAACGATGTCATCGGCAAAATAGAACACAGGCGTGCGGGCTGTTGCCTCAAAGCGCAAGCGCGCGTCATCTGAAGCGACAATATCCCAGCCCGTATCGGCAGCAACATCCAAAGCGCGCTCGAACGCCGCCTCAGGTGACAGATCCGTTAGAAGTGGTGCGATATCAGGGTAGCTTTTGGCCTGCGCCGCAGCAACATCTGCACCGCCATAGACAAGTGTATTGGACGCGCCCGCGCGGGTTTCATTGATCACCTCGAATTGCGGAACGTTCACCATATCTGTTGAAATATCATGGATCGGGGCGGCACGCACAGGTGGGTTGGCCAAAGCCAGCAGCCAAGGCGTCAAAGACGCGAGCCCGATCAGACAAATGACCCCACCAAGGCCCGCCTGTTTGCGTTCTGCACGCACGAGATGCACGAGCATGGCAAGCACGCCCGCTCCCAAAATAACAAAGCCGATCAGGTTGAAATAGGACCTATAAAGCTGGAAACCTTTGATCGGTTCCCACAGCCCAAAGCGCGCGCCAAAGAATATGGTCGCCATCAAGCTCAATCCCAGAACCGCAGTGATCACTGCAAGTATGACAAATCTTTTCATTTTTAAACTCTCTTGAAAATTTCACTCACAGCATAAACAGATGCAGGACACGGCCCACGTCATCACGCGCTTAGCCGCAACATCCAGTCGTGCAGCCCTGTGCGGCATGCGGTTTCAAATCCGCCTCAGTCACGTCAAATTCACCCGTCAAGGTTGGCAAAGGCACCTGCAAAGCGTCTGACAGCATATGCGCTGTGGCACCTGCCAAAGCTGCGCTTTTCGACGTCTCAAGTTTCGTCAACTGACGTTCCGTCATACCGATTTGCTTGGCCAATTTAGGGCGGCCAATTTTACGCGCCTTGCGGATAAGTTTAATGCGTCCCGTATCAATCGTAATATCTGTCATTAGAAATCTCCGTAAAAACTGTTCAAAGTGTTGCGCGCCATCGAACCTAGATTGCGCCGATAGAATTTAGCCCAAGGCCATCCGTCAAACCCATTTTGCCATGGGCGGTAAGGACATCAGCACGGCATTGGCATCATGACCTGTCTCAAGGCCAAATTTTGTGCCGCGGTCATAGACAAGATTGTATTCCGCATAGAGCCCACGATGCACCAATTGCGCGTCTTTGTCGGCCTCAGTCCAAGGCGTGTTGCGGCGCTTTTCGGTGGCCCCAAGAAAGGCTGGCAGAAAGGCACGCCCGACATCTTGGGTAAAGGCAAAGTCTTTTTCCCAATTTCCCGTGCAGTGGTCGTCAAAGAAAATGCCCCCCACGCCACGCGCGCGATTGCGGTGCGGGATATAGAAATACTCGTCCGCCCAATCTTTGAACTTGGGGTAATAGGACGCGTCGTGGCGGTCGCAATGTTCTTTTTGTACGGCGTGAAAGGCGGCAGTGTCTGCCTCATATTCAATGCAAGGATTCAGGTCTGACCCGCCGCCAAACCACCATACATGCGGCGTCCAAAACATCCGCGTGTTCATATGCACGGCAGGGCTGTGCGGGTTTTGCATATGCGCGACCAATGAAATGCCAGCCGCCCAAAAGCGTGGATCATCTTTCATACCCGGCAAACCTTTGCGCGCGGCCATAGCGTTTTGCGCCCGCGCGCCTAGCGTGCCGTAAACGGTGGAAATATTGACGCCAACCTTTTCAAACACACGGCCACCGCGCATGACAGACATCAATCCGCCGCCTGCGTCACTGCCGTCATCAGAGCTGCGCTTGGTCTCGCTCACTTCGAACCGGCCTGCGGGGTGATCTGCAAAAGGCCCCGTTGTTTGTGTGTCTTCCAAGGCTTCAAACGCACCGACGATGTCATCACGCAGGCTGCGAAACCAAGCAGAGGCGCGGGCTTTTTCGTCTTGTAGATCGTCGGTCATGAGGCGTCCTTATTCACAAATTTACGCCCATCTGTTAGCAGGATTACGCCGACACTGCCAAGAGCGCTTATGGCGCGGCAAATAAGCGCTATGATACCAACAACAGGAGTTTCACATGCGTCCACTTTTCGCCCTACCCGCCTTATTGCTGTTGGCTGCCTGCTCGGAACAGCAAATGTGTATTTCACGCGCGACGCAAGATTTGCGGGCTGTGCGCAGCTTTGTGAATGAAGCTGAGGGCAATCTGGCGCGCGGCTATGCTTTGGTCGAGACCGAAGTCGTCGACTATGAGCGCAAACAATGCGGCGAGACACCCAATGGTGACACCAAATATTGCAGGGTCGCCGTGAAAGATACCGTGATCAAACGCAAGTCCATCGACCTTGATGGCGAAGCCGCAAAACTTGCGGTTCTACGTCAGAAAGAAGCGGTCTTGGCCGCTAAAGCGGATGCTCAAGTGTTGGCCTGCCAACAGGCCTATCCTGATTAAAGCCGATTAATGCGCGGGTTTGCCGACGGGATCGACCAAGGTACGCCCGCCATCGACGGTCAAAATTTGACCTGTCATAAAACCAGAACCCTCAGAGGCAAGGTATTGAACTGTCTCTGCAACTTCTGTGGCGGATGCGATGCGCCCAAGCGGCGTTTTGTCGATGATTTCGTTGCGGAACTCTTCATGGGTCGCCAACATATCTTGCAAACTTGCACTCATCACCGACCCGAACGCCACAGCATTCACGCGAATGCCATGCGGCGCCATCGCCACCGCCATCGAACGGGTCATTTGATCTACCGCCGCACTTGAGATCGAAAACGCCATCATGGACGGATGGGTCCTGCGCGCGGCAATAGATGACAGATTCACGATTGATCCGACAGGCCCGTTCGGATTTTCATCACGCTTTGAATGTTCCCGCATCCACTTTGACACCTGCTGCGTCATGCGCAAGCTGGTCATCAAGTTTTGCTCAAGCAGGTATTCAACCATATCTTCTTTGGCGATTGTTGGATCACATGGCACCACTTGGCGCGAGGCGTTGATCAAAATATCGACACCATCAAAGGCATCGATGGTGGCGGATAACAGATTGGCGATGGTAAGCTTTTTACGCAAATCACCAGCAAAGTAACGTATAGATGACCCATCATCTATGCCAGCATCGCCAAATTCATCCGCCAGTTTGCTTTCATCCATATCCGCGCACATAACCTTCGCGCCTTGGGCCTCGAAATGACGTGCAATCGCTAGGCCAATGCCATTGGCGGCGCCGGTCACAATAGCGGTTTTTCCTGCGATCGAGAAGCTCATATCGAATCTCCAATTCTAGTATGCCAAGACTACGACATTCTTTTGCCGGTGCGAAGAGGCTTGGACGCCTGTAGAATTTTAAAGGCTGGCGTGCCGCCAATTTCAGCGACAAGCCCGAAATGTTCGCTCAATGTCGCCTCGTATGGCAGGTGGCGGTTGGCCACCATCCACAGATGCCCATGCGGGGCCAAACAGCGCGCAGCAGAGGCAATGAAAGCTTGTCCAAGCCCAGGGTCGGCGGCACGTGTGGTGTGAAATGGCGGGTTCATGATGATGCCATCATAGGCTGGTTTGGCTTCATGCGTTGTGACGTCTGCCCAATGAAACACAGCGCGGTCATCCGTGATATTGGCGCGGGCGCACTCCAATGCCGTGGCTTCAGCCTCAACAATATGCAGTTTTTTCACACCCTCAATCGCCAAGATATGGCGCGACAAGTACCCCCAGCCCGCCCCGAAATCGGCAATTTTTGACGGCAGCTTGTCTGGCAAAGCCGCGACCAACGCCGCAGAGGCTTTGTCCACACGATCCGCAGAAAACACGCCAAGTCGGGTTTCAAACCCATCGATGGCGTTCAACGCTCCGGGATCGGCCCAGTCGGTAAAGTCGCCGCCCTCAAACATAAAGGCTTTGCCATGCGCCTTTGACACAAGTGCAGTCACATCGGCGCGTTTGCGCACATCTTTAAGCAGGCTGTCGATGCCATCCGTCTTTTGCCCGTCAACCACAACACGCACAGAGCGCATGGCCGCATCCGCAATCAAAGCGCGGGCTTCGCGTTTGGCACGGGGCACAGCCACAATGGCCAGATCGAATGATCCCTCAGCCGCTGTACGGGTGTCATACCCAAGCGATTGAAAGGCGGCAAAGTCGGGTTTGAACCCTTGAACAATTTGCACGGATGCATCACCGAAACCACTGTAATCGGCATCGGAACGCGGGCGATAGACCACGACCCGATTGGGCTGGTCTTGTCCATCAAGGACGAGGGAAAGTCTTGGGGATACCATTGGCAGGGTCGGCGCGAACGCCTATTCCTTTTCCATTGTGCATTGCAGCGGGTGTTGGTGGCGACGGGCGAAATCCATCACTTGGGCCACCTTTGTCTCGGCAATTTCGAAGGCAAACACGCCCACGACGGCCAGACCTTTTTTGTGAACAGTCAACATAATCTCTGTCGCTTTAGCGCTGCCGATTCCGAAAAACCGTTCCAGCACCAGAATAACGAATTCCATCGGGGTGTAGTCGTCATTCAAAAGCATCACCTTATACATCGGCGGGCGTTGGGTTTTTGGCTTTGTTTTCAAGGCCAAGCCAAGGTCACCATCGTCAAAATGGTCGTCTTTGTCGGACATTTTATAAGGCAAGTGGATCACGCTGGGTGCTCCCATTCGGGTCAGTCGAAAAAATCAGTGTTCGGGCGCTTTATATAGACCCTTTTTCACACGAATAAAGGGGGTTATGCCCCTAGGGGTTCAGGAGAGGTATAAAATGCGCACCAAATTGTCGACAATTGCCTTCGATGCAGATGATACTTTGTGGGAAAATGAGGCCTTTTTCCGCATGACACAAGACCGGTTTGCCGAGCTTTTGGCACAATATACAGATGCAGACCATCTGGCAGATCGCCTCTTGGCGGCTGAGCGGCGCAACCTCGGCCACTACGGGTTTGGCATCAAAGGCTTTGTGCTGTCGATGATCGAAACCGCGATTGAAGTCACCGAAGAACGCGTGCCCGCCTCTGTGATCAAGGAACTGATCGCCGCAGGCCAAGACATGTTGCAGCACCCTATTCACTTGTTGGAAGGCGCTGCAGAAACCGTGGCGCAACTCGCGCAAACCCATGATATTTTGTTGATCACCAAAGGCGATCTGCTGGACCAAGAACGCAAACTGGCACAATCAGGTTTGGGCGAATTATTCGATGGTGTTGAAATCGTGTCGGCCAAGATTCCCAGCGTCTATGCGGATATTTTTACCGCCCGCGGCATCGCTGCTGATTCGGCGATGATGGTGGGGAATTCGATGAAATCCGATGTCATTGCCCCCATCGAGGCAGGCGCTTGGGGCGTTTTTGTCCCGCATAATATCACTTGGGCGATTGAGCATGCCGAGCCACCAACTGGGCACCCGAAGTACCGAAAATTGAACAGTTTGCGCGCCCTGCCCGCCTTGATTGATAATCTTTAAGGTCTTTCATGCACCGTTTCTTTCACCGTTTCCTTTTTACGACCAAATTTACGCTCAAAGTTTTACGCAGCCTTCAAAAAAGATATGTAGCGGACGGGCGCATTCACCATACAAGATATAGCGTTGCACCAATGCATCCCTTGAAACCCTTTGAAAATTGGGAGTTTTCTCATTTCAAACCCTGTGCTAGGCTGACCCAATAAGTCGGGCGAAACGATCCGATAAAATGAGGCAGATATATTATGGCAAGAGACGTGCAAGCACGCGTGAAAACGTGCGCCCGCTCCACGAGCATTTTTTCCGTGATGCTTATCGCTTTGATCTTGGGGCTTATCCCGATCAAGTCTGTAATGGCCGCAGAATATGCGGCGCTCGTCATGGATGCGCGCAACGGTAAAGTTCTTCATGCCAGTAATGCCGACACCCGATTGCATCCTGCCTCTTTAACCAAAATGATGACGCTCTACATCGCGTTTGAAGCGATTGAGAACGGTGAAATTTCACTAGACACCATGGTCACGATCTCGCGCCAGGCCGCCTCTGAGCCGCCTTCACGTTTGGGTCTCAAAGCGGGACAAAAAATCAAGCTGCGCTATTTGATCCGTGCAGCAGCCGTGAAATCCGCCAATGATGCTGCCACGGCCATCGGCGAAGCGATCGAAGGGTCCGAAGCGGCCTTTGCCCGCCGCATGAACCGCACAGCCAAGGCGCTTGGCATGTCACGCACCACCTTTAAAAACGCCCACGGATTGACTGAAAGTGGCCATCTGTCGACAGCCCGCGACATGACCGTTTTAGGGCGTCATGTGTTTTACGACTACCCTGACTATTATAACCTCTTTTCGCGCAAAACAGCTGATGCAGGCGTGCGCACCGTCACCCATACCAACTCGCGCTTCCTGAACAGCTATAAAGGTGCGGACGGGATCAAAACAGGATACACCTCTGCTGCTGGTTTTAACCTTGTCGCCTCAGCTCAACACGGCCAAGAGCGCATCATCACCACGGTCTTTGGCGGGCGTTCCACCATCACCCGAAATGCACGGGTGACTGAATTGATGGATCTAGGGTTCAAACGCGCAGGCACCAATGTGGCCGTGCACAAACCCCAACGCCCGCCCTATATGGGCAAGGCGTCCACGGGGGCTGTTATGGTCGCGGATTCGGGCCGCACACCAAACACAGCATCAAAAATTGTACGCGCGCGCATCACCATGGCCTCAAGCCCCTTGCCACAAATGCGCCCCTTGCGCGCACTCGCGCCAGAACAAGAGAACCTGTTGCTGGCCATGTCTGACGATATTTTCGATGTGGTCGCCGAAGCCAATCAAGCGGATGCGGTTCTGGCAGCGGCAGATGCAGCGACAAGCATTGCTACGGATTTGATGCAAGACGCCGCCGTAACGCCTGATGTCGTGGCCCCCAGCGGTATGGCCGCATATCGACCGAAAGCGCGCCCAAACACGCTGCAATTGGCCTCAATCGAACCTGTGTCGGCGCCGGTCACCCCAGCATTTGTCAGCACAACACCTGAAGTCGTCACGCGGATATCCACATCGGGCAGTCGTCATTGGGGCGTGAATATTGGCACCTATGGGTCGGAATATGAGGCACGTAAAGTCCTGTTGAAAACAGCCTTATCGGAGCTTGAAAACCTCGATGGTGCCTTGCGTAAAGTCACCCGCAGCAAAGGCGGCTATGACGCGAATTTCTTAGGCCTGTCCCAAGAGGTCGCGGCACTGACTTGTCGCAAACTGGAGGCGCGCGGCAACACCTGTGCAACGATGGGCCCATCGTCCTAAGACGTCGCCTTCCCCAGAACATTTCGAGATATAGATAAGGGCGCAGAGGTTTTAAACCTCTGCGCCCTCTTTCACAGCCAAATCAAAAGCCGCCGCGATCAAGGCTTGGGTATAGGGCTCAGCTGGCGCGTCAAAAATTTGCGCGGCCTCCCCTGCCTCAACAATATCGCCACGTTTCATCACGATCACTTTGTGACTGAGTGCGCGCACAACCTTTAGATCATGTGAGATAAACAGATAGGCCAGCTTGTGTTTCACTTGCAAAGCACGCAAAAGCGCGACGATCTGCACTTGAACCGTTTTGTCTAATGCAGAGGTCGGCTCGTCCAACACCAATAGCTTAGGGCGCAACACCATGGCGCGCGCGATGGCGATCCGTTGGCGTTGCCCGCCTGAGAACTCATGCGGATACCGATTGCGGGTGTCGGGATCGATGCCGACCTCGGTCATGATCTCGATCACAGCGGCCTCGGCCGAAGGGTATTCGCCCAAGCCATGCACGCTCAGACCCTCGGCGATAATTTCAGCCACGGTCATGCGTGGCGACAAAGATCCGAAGGGGTCTTGAAACACGATCTGCATGTCTGCACGCAAAGGCCGCACCTGTTTTTGCGACCAGCCTTGGATGTCTTTTCCAAGCACCACAATCGGCCCGTCAGCGTCGACCAAGCGCATCATCGCCAGCGCCAGCGTGGTTTTGCCTGATCCGCTTTCGCCAACCACACCAACAGTTTCGCCAGCGCGTATAGAGAATTCCGCGGCATTCACCGCTTTGACATAGCCAACCGTGCGTCGCATCAGCCCGCGTTGAATGGGGAACCACACGCGCAGGTCCTTGGTCTCGGTGATCACTGGTGCATCGTCAGGTACAGGCGCGGGATAGCCCACGGTTTCAGCGTCCAGCAGCATTTTGGTGTAGGAGTGTTGCGGCGCATCAAAGATGTCTTTGGTCACGCCCGCTTCAACAATTTCGCCATTTTTCATCACGCAGACGCGGTCGGCCAATTTGCGCACGATTCCAAGGTCATGGGTGATAAATAACATCGACATGCTCATAGAGGCCTGCAAGTCGCGCAATAGCGTCAAAACCTGCGCTTGGATGGTCACATCCAAAGCCGTCGTGGGTTCGTCGGCGATCAATAGATCAGGCCCGTTGGCAAGCGCCATGGCGATCATCACGCGCTGACGCTGCCCGCCAGACAGTTGATGCGGATAGTCTTTAAGACGCCCTTCGGGTTCATGAATGCCCACTTGGGTTAGCAATTCGATGACGCGATTTTGCGCCTCTTGGCCACGCAGACCTTGGTGAACCAGCAAAATCTCAGCCAGTTGTTTTTCGATGGTGTGCAACGGGTTAAGCGAGGTCATCGGCTCTTGAAAGATAAAGCTAATGTCATTGCCGCGCAGTTTGCGCAAATCAGCCTCGGGCGCACCGCACAACTCTTGCCCATTGTACTTGATTGAGCCGTTTATCACAGCACTGTCGGGCAGCAAGCTGACAGAAGACAAAGCGGTGACAGATTTCCCTGATCCAGATTCCCCGACCAAAGCAACGGTTTCGCCTTTTTTCACATCGAATGACACGCCTTTCACAGCAGGGCTTAATCCGCCATCTTGCTTGAACGACACATGCAGATTTTCAAACGACAACAGGCTCATTGGAAGGTCTTTCTGGGATCAAATGCGTCGCGGATGCCTTCAAAGATAAAGACCAGCAACGACAGCATAACCGCGTAGGTGAAAAAGGCGGTAAAGCCCAACCACGGGGCTTGCAGGTTCTGTTTGGCTTGCGCGGTCATTTCGCCCAAAGACGGCAATGATGTGGGCAGACCAAAGCCCAAGAAATCGAGGCTGGCCAGCGTGCCGATGGCCCCTGTCATGATGAACGGCAACATGGTGACGGTGGCGACCATGGCGTTTGGCAACATATGGCGGAACATGATGGTCCAATTCGAGACACCCAGCGCCCGCGCCGCACGAATATATTCGAAATTGCGCGCCCGCAAAAATTCAGCGCGCACCACGCCCGTCAAAGCTGGCCAACCAAACAGGATGGTCACGAACACGAGCAACCAAAACGATCTGCCCAAAATGGCAAAGACGATGATGATCACGTAAAGCTGCGGGGTTGAGCTCCAGATTTCCAACACACGTTGAAAAATCAAATCGACACGTCCGCCGAAATAGCCCTGAATGGCCCCTGCGACGATGCCGATGGCAGAGGACACCGCGGTCACAGCCAGCGCGAACAGGATCGAAATGCGGAACCCATAAATCACCCGCGCGGTGACATCGCGTTTGGTGTCATCAGTGCCAAGCCAGTTTTGCATGGTGGGCGGAGACGGAGCAGCGCCCGGTCCCTCGACTTGGGTGTTGAAGGAATAGGGAATGATCGGCCAGATCATCCAGCCTTTTTCAATCGGCGCGCCGTCGACCACGCCGTCTTGTGCATCCGCAATCAGCCCTTCGGGGTCGTCAAAGCAGTCCACCAGCCCGCCGGTTGTGATCAGGCATTCGACTTCGGCGTAGCGGTATACAGCCTCGGTGCGAAAATCACCGCCAAATTCGGTTTCAGGATAGAAGTTGAAAATCGGCGTGTAATAGCTGCCGCGATATTGCACCAAGATAGGTTTGTCGTTGGCGATAAATTCGGCGAACAGCGATAAGACAAACAGTCCGGTGAAAATCCAAAGAGACCACAAAGCACGGCGGTTGGATTTGAAATTGCGCCAGCGGCGCTGGTTGAGCGGAGACAGTCTCATGAATCCCTCTTTTCAAAATCGATACGCGGATCAATAAAAATATACATCAGATCAGACAGAATCCCGACGATCAGGCCAATGAGACCAAAGAAAAACATCGTGCCAAAGATCACGGGATAATCGCGTCTGAGCACGGCTTCAAACCCCAAACGACCGATGCCATCAAGCGAAAATATAGTCTCGATAATCAACGAGCCAGAGAAGAACACACCCAAGAACAACGCCGGAAACCCTGAGATCACGATCAACATCGCGTTGCGAAACACATGGCCGTACATCACGCGATTCTCGGATAGGCCTTTGGCGCGGGCCGTGACCACATATTGTTTACGGATTTCGTCCAAGAAAGAGTTCTTGGTCAAAAGCGTCAGCGTTGCGAAAGACGAGATCAGCATCGCCAAGACCGGCAAGGTGATGTGCCACGCGTAATCGACCACTTTGCCCCATAACGTCAGCTCGTCAAAATTTGCCGAGGTCAACCCGCGCAAAGGAAAGATTTGCCAATAGGACCCACCCGCAAAGACGACGACCAGCATGATGGCGAACAAAAAGCTGGGGATTGCATAGGCGACAATGATGATGGCTGAGGTCCACGTATCGAACCTTGATCCGTCTTTCACTGCTTTGCGAATGCCCAAAGGGATCGAGATCAGATAGGAAATCAAGGTCGCCCAAAGGCCCAGCGAGATAGACACAGGCAGTCGGTCCCAGACCAGATCCAGCACGCCTTCGGATTTGAAATAGCTTTCGCCAAAGTCAAACCGCACATAGTTCCACATCATGTGCAGGAATTGTTCAAGCGGTGGTTTATCCAGCCCAAATTGCACTTCAAGTTCTTTGATGAACTCAGGCGGCAGGCCCCGTGCGCCAATGTATTCAGAGGTGGACGCGCCACCTTGAATTTCAACCCCAGCGGCATCGCCACCACCGCCATTGATCGAAGCAAAGACATCGCCTTCACCATTGATTTCGGCCAAGACCTGTTCAATCGGTCCGCCGGGCACAAATTGGGTCAGCGTGAAATTGACGATCATAATGCCCAACAGCGTTGGTATGACCAGCAAAAGCCGCCGAAGAATATAGGCTCCCATGTTTCAGAGGTCCTTCCACCTGTTCTCGTCTCGGGGCTTGGTTGCCCCTGTTTTTCTATCTGCTACTTGATCGCGCCAGCCGCTTTGAGCGTCTCGGCTTTATCTGCATTCACCCACCACGTATCCAAAACACCACTGCCAAGCGGTGGCAATTGATCGACCGGTGGATGTTCATACATATCGTAGTAAGAGACCCAAGCCGTATCATTCATATGCGCCAACACAATAAAATACTCGTCGCGCAAAATACGGTCTGCTGCGCGCAGGGTCGATTGCATATCTTCAAAACTTTTGGCCTCAAGCAGAATGTCGCCAATCTCGTCGATGGCCTCGCTACAATACCCCGCAGGGTTAAAGATGTCGTTGCGATCTTCGCAGCTGTATTTTTGCGAAAAGTCTGTGTCCTCTTCAAAGGAACTAACATAGCCGCTGTAGATGATATCGTAGTCGAAGCTTTGCGAACGCGCTTGATATTCGTTCGGATCGACGCGGTTGTAGGTCACGTCAACGCCCAGCGCGAGCAGGTTTTCAACGTAAGGATTGATGATGCGATCCCAAGACGCGAGATAGTGCAAGATCTCAACTTTCAATGTTTCCCCTGCGGCATTGCGCAGCTTGCCGTCATCGCCGGGCGTCCAACCTGCTTCAGCCATCAACCCCAGCGCTTTGCGCAGGTTGCCGCGATCCATCAGGCGTTCACCAGAGGTATGTGGCATACGCGGTTCTTCGGTGAAAATCTCTTCGGGCAGATGATCTCGCACCCGTTCGAGCACTTCCAACTCTTTGCCTGTGGGCAGACCTTCGGCTTGATACCCCGGCGCATTCCAAAAGGCTTCACGCTGCGAAAACAACCCGTATTGCAAAACGCCGTTGGTCCAAGTGAAATTATACATCAGACCGATGGCTTCGCGCACGCGTTTGTCTTGGAACTTATCTTGACGCAGATTGAACAAAAACCCCACAGGGCCACGCATCGTGCCGCTGGGCAGGGTTTCTTTAACCACAAAGCCGTTTTCAATCGCGGGAAAATCATAACCTGTCGCCCATGTCAGCGATGAGTTTTCAGCGCGATATGTGGTTTCGCCAGATTTAAACGATTCAAATTCTGATGTGGAATCGCCAAAGTATTCGATGCGCACCGTATCCACATTGCCGCGCCCCAACATAAGCGGATGGGTATCGCCCCAATAGTCAGGATTGCGTTTGTATTCGACCCATTTGCCCATATCATAATCGGCCAGAACATATTCACCAGTGCCCGGTGATACATCGACACGTTTTTCGTCAAGCTTCGCCCCTGTTTTCTCGAACCAGGCCTTGCTCATCACTGTCGTCGCACCAGCTTGACCGATCAAACCTTTGCGCGGCGCGTCCGGATTGAATGTGAATTTGACAGTGTACGGGTCCAGCACTTCAACCTTTTCGATCATCTGGCTGACGCCTGCGCGCCAAGACAATGTGCCTTCAGCGATGAATTTGTTGTGGGTAAAGGCAACATCTTCGGCCGTCATCGGCGTGCCGTCAGAAAATGTAACATCTTGGCGTAGGTGAAAAATCACCCAATCTTGAGATTCAGGATATTCGATCGTTTCGCACAGAAAACAATAAGAACTGGACTGAAACTCGTCAGCGACACGTGGGCTTGAGGATGCGCCATTGCTGGCCATCAAACGTTCATAGCCAATCGATGACAAGGCGGCAGGCGTGCCAGACAGGGTTGAATAGGGATTGAAGCTGTCGAAATCCCCCACTGTGCCTTGCACCACCCGCCCACCTTTGGGCGCATCAGGGTTCACAAAATCCAAGTGGTCGAAAGGTTCTGAATATTTAGCTGTGCCCCAATCAGAAAACCACGTTGCCACCACCGTGTCGCCATCTGCTGCTTGAGCAGCCCCAGCGCTGCTGATCGCCAAAGACGACAAGGCCGCCAAAAGATATGAACGGTGAGACAGGTGAAACATACAGAACCTCCGTTGGGATATGAGCTTAAATACTCTTATCCACAATCTGATCTGTATTTGCACGGGTTCCAACCGCGAAGTTGCACAACTGTGAATAAACCGTGACGAAATGTGAATGGCGGCGCCAGAAAAGCCAGCCCCAGCATGAGCACACCGACTTTAGCGCAAAAGAAAACCCCACCGGAAAAACCGATGGGGTTTGAAATCTCATGGTCATGAGGCTCAGCCTCAATCGCTAGTCTTAGTTGCTCAAGGACTGCAAGTAGGCAATCACATCTGCGCGCTCGTCGATTTTCTTGAAACCAGCGAATGTCATTTTTGTACCTGGTGCAAAGCCTTTTGGTTTTTCCAAGAAGTGGTTCAGCGCGTCTGCAGTCCAATTGCCTTCAAGTTCGGTCAAGATACCAGAGTAACCAAAGCCAGCAACGGAACCGATGTCACGATCAAAAGAGCCATCAAGATGCGGGCCGGTTTTGTCTGCGCCATTGACAGTGTGACATGCCGCACATTTTTTACCGAAAATGCTTTCGCCAGAGGCAGGATCAGCCGCAGCCAAGATCGGACCAAAGTCGACTTCAACAACTTCTTCTGGCTCAGCACCAGCGTCATCGACTTCAATCACATAGGCTTGCGCGTGATCGCCGTGACCACCGCCTGTGTGGTAAAGCGATTCTGCAGCCCAAGCGCCGAAGAGAAAGAACAAGAATGTGCCGCAAAGAGCTGCAACAGCTTTGGTAAGGGTCATAGTGTCGAACATGTCGCGTTCCGTATATGTGCATCTGTTGAAGGGTATCTACCCGTTTCCATCGGTGCATTTCAAGGTATAAGACCCGCGACCAAACGACTTACTTCAGAAACTTCGCTAAAATGGGGGCGCAGATGGCCGCACGTATCGCTTTTCAAGGAGAACTGGGTGCTTATTCGCATCAGGCCTGTGTCGAGACTTGCCCTGATTTTGACCCGCTCCCCTGCCCCACATTCGAAGATGCACTGGAAGCCGTGCGGTCTGGCACTGCTGATTTGGGTATGATCGCAGTTGAAAATTCGACTTATGGCCGCGTGCAGGATGTCTATCATTTGCTGCCACAGGCTGGTTTGCACATCGTTCAAGAAACATTCGTGCGCGTGCATGTCAATCTTTTGGGCCTGCCCGGTGCCGCTTTGGCTGACATCACCCACGCCCATGGGCATCCGGTGATTCTGCCGCAATGTGGAAAATTCTTGCACGACAATGAAATCAAAGGTGTGACCAGTTCTGACAACGCCCGCGCCGCGCGCGATGTGGCCGCAGGTGGTGACAAAACCCAAGCTGCCCTTGCCTCGGAACTGGCAGCAAAACTCTACGGGCTTGAGGTCATCGCGCCCCAAATCGAAGATCATAAGCTGAACACCACGCGATTCTTGGTCATGGCCCGCGATGCCGATCACACACGTCGCGCAGATAAGATGGTCACAGCCTTTATGTTCCGCGTTCGCAACATCCCTGCCGCCCTATACAAAGCGATGGGGGGATTCGCGACCAATGGCGTCAACATGACCAAGCTGGAAAGCTATATGGTGGATGGCGTGTTCACCGCGACGCAGTTTTATGCGGATATCGAAGGCCACCCAGACGATGCAAACGTCAAACTGGCGATGGATGAACTTGGCTATTTCACCGAAATGGTGGAAATTTTGGGCGTTTATCCCGCTGATCCGCGCCGGTCGTAGCTCTCTGTCACAAACATTCTGATTTAAACAGTAAAACGCGCCCGAACTGGCGCGTTTTGACGGGGACGATTTTGCATCTCAAATCGTAAGTCTTTGGACTTAACTGCGCGCTTGCAATTCATAGCGGTCAGAAATGCCCTCGCAATACGCACTGACACGTCGATCAAAACGACGCTGCAAAGAGGCTTTCGCGAATTTTACAGATTGTACAAGAATACGCGCGGACAGTGTTTGCGGACGCACCTCATACCCAAGCGTGACACGGGTGCGCTTGGGCGACAAAGGCACCAACTCAATGTTCAAGGTCATATCAAGCCCGCCAGATTTGGCATCGGCAACAAAAGAGTTGGGCGAATCAAATTCGGACACATGCGCGTCGACATCGCGCAATTTGCCGCGAAACGGCGCCTGCACAGTCCAAGCCGCACCAACCCCACGCGGTTGATTGGGGTTTTTACGTCGCACCTCAATGCCGCGTCGCATGGCCTGCCGTTCGAGCCCATCAAAATCGGTGATTTGATCAAAAACATAATCTGCTGGTGCTTCAATGTCTTGTCGGGTCGAAAATTTCATGCCGGTCCACCTGTCTCGCTTTATTCAAGTGTTATCGGCCCAAATCTATTCATCCGCAAGCCACTTAGTCAGTAGAAAGTGCGCTATCGCACCTTCTCGAGCTGGCAAAATATCTGGATGCGTGCCTGCCATGACCTCTGCGCACTCTTCTTTGGTCAACCAGAGCGCATCTTCCAGCTCATTTTCGTCAATTGTAATGTCACGCGATAAAGCTGTACCGCGACACCCGATCATCAAGGACGCAGGGAAAGGCCAAGGTTGACTGGCCATGTAAGACACATCCCCGACGGGGATACCGGCTTCCTCCATCACTTCGCGGCGCACAGCGGCCTCAATCGGCTCGCCCGGCTCAACAAAACCAGCCAACAACGAATACATCCCTGGCGTGAAATGCGGGCTACGCCCCAAAAGCACTGAGTTGCCATGAGTGATCAGCATAATCACAACAGGATCGGTGCGGGGAAAATGCGATGTGCCGCAAGCCCCACAGCTGCGCTGCCAACCGCCAACCGCCACGTCACTTTGTTTCCCGCAAGCTGCACAAAATTTATGCGATTTATGCCACCCCAATATCGCCCGCGCGGTCGAAGCAATTTCAGCCTCAAGCGGACTTAAATCCGTCATCAGTGTTTTCAAATCCCGAAAGCTGGCGCGGGGCAAGCTATCGTGGCGCTGCTCAGATGTGTCGAACAGCCCCTCTGGCGTCACTGCGCCATCCTTCATCTCAGCCGTAGACACATCGACCGCAAACAAAGGCGCGCCTGAATCATCAAGCCCCAAGAACACCGTGACGCCCGCAAATTTAAGCAAAGGATGCCCTTGCGGCACCATCATCAAACCGCCCGCGTCATCGATCAAAGGCTTAAAAGTCCAAAGCGGCAAAAAACGCGCTTCAGGGGATGTTTGCAAGACATCTGCGGTCTTTCGAAGGTCGTCTCTGCGATGCAAAAGCCCGGCTGAAAAGGTCACTGTGTCTGTCATCATCATTTTCGCCTTTATGGTCCGCCACGGCAATTTGGCGACATTTCAATATCTTACGTACATTAATCGTTGCGCATAGGTAACACTCGAATCACAATACAACCAAAAGTTGCACTCCAATCCCCCTATTTAACCGGCAAGCATTGGAAGTGCTCAAAACATAGTTAATATCCAACTCGTTACAAGTTGTCGCGCTCGTCAGTCGTTAAAGTCTTAAACCCAAATATGATCGAGAGCGCAAAACCCTAATAGACCATGTCGGGGATATATATCCCAACCATTTGCAGGCACCGCATTGATCGCACTCCACCCCTTTTCTGCTCGCGCCAACGTCAACCAAGCTCATCTGCGCATTATGGAAACGACGGATTTACATGTCCATGTTTTCCCTTACGACTACTACGCAGATCGCCCCAGCGACAGCGTTGGTTTGGCGCGCACTGCTGCGCATATCAATGCGATCCGCGCTGAGGCCGACAACGCGATTTTGGTTGATAATGGCGACCTTTTGCAAGGCAATCCCATGGGTGATTACATCGCTTATGAACGGGGGATGCAAGACGGCGACATGCACCCGATCATCACAGCCATGAACTCATTGGGATATGACGCCGCAACCTTGGGCAATCACGAATTCAACTATGGGCTCGATTTCTTGCTCAAATCCTTGCAGGGCGCCGATTTTCCTGTGGTCTCGGCCAATGTGATCAAAAAGATGGGCAGCACTGCACGTAAAGATATAACTTTGGTCAAACCTTATGTGATTTTGGACCGCGACATTGTGGACGGCTCGGGTCAAAAACACCCTATTAAGATCGGCCTCATCGGCTTTGTCCCCCCTCAAATCATGACTTGGGACCGCCGCCATTTAGAAGGCAATGTCGTAGTACGCGATATCGTTGCCACCGCCCGCGCTTATATCCCCGAAATGAAAGAAAAAGGCGCTGACCTGATCATTGCGCTCAATCACTCTGGCATTGGATCGGCCAAACACACCGAGGGCATGGAAAACGCGTCCGTGCCTTTGGCCGAACTGGACGGGATCGATGCCATGGTCACAGGCCATTCGCATCTGGTGTTTCCGTCTCCCGCCTTTGACGGGCTTGCAGGCGTCGACGCCAAAAACGGTCTTGTTCACGGCAAACCAACAGTTATGGGCGGCTTTTGGGGGTCACATTTGGGCGTAATTGACCTGATGATCGAACGCAGCGGCAATGCATGGCGCGTGGTCACCTCATCCGTCGAAACGCGTCCCATCGCCACGCGCGGGGGTGACCGCAAAATCGCATCCTTGGTGGACAGCGACCAAAGCGTTCTGCACTCTGTTGCAGCCGTGCATGACGAGACCTTGCAATACATCCGCCGCGCTGTCGGCAAAACGGCCACGTCTTTGCATTCCTATTTCGCATTGGTCGCCGATGATCCAAGCGTGCAGATCGTCTCAAACGCACAGCTTTGGTATCTCAAAGACATGTTCAAAGGCACGGAACACGACGGATTGCCGATCCTGTCAGCCGCCGCGCCGTTCAAAGCTGGTGGACGTGCAGGCCCAGAACATTACACAGATGTCGCCCCTGGAAACTTGGCAATCAAAAACATCGCCGATCTTTATTTTTATCCCAACACCATTCGCGCCGTCCGCATCACCGGCGCACAACTTAAGGGCTGGCTTGAGCGCTCTGCAGGTATGTTTTTGCAAATCAAAGCCGGTCACAAAGATCAACTGTTGTTGAATCCAGAGTTCCCGCCTTACAATTTCGATGTGATCGATGGCGTGACCTATAAGATTGATCTCACCCAGCCTTCGCGTTTTACAGCCAAGGGCGAGCCGCTAAACCCGAATGCCACGCGCATCGTTGATCTTGCCTATGAAGGCAGGCCAGTGACCGACGATATGGAATTCATCGTCGCCACCAACAATTACCGCGCAGGCGGCGGTGGCGAGTTTCCGGGCGCGGACGGGACAACGATTATTTTTGAAGGCCCCGATACAAATCGCGATATCATCGTGCGCTATATTGTCGAGCAAGGCACAGTCGATCCGAAAGCGGACAACAACTGGACCTTCGCGCCCCTGCCCGACACATCGGTGATTTTCGAGACTGGACCCAAAGCCAGCGACCATTTGGCGGACCTGACATCTATACAGGTCACGCCTGCGGGCGATGGGGCGGATGGGTTTTCGCGCTTTCGCATTGCGCTATAGGCACAGAATTTCATAAAGGCGTTACAGATTTCGCGCCCCCCTCTTGCGAATCCACCTCATGTCACTTATGTGAGCGTTGAGAGGTTGGCGCGGGCGAGCGCCTCGCCAACCCGGTCAGATCCGGAAGGAAGCAGCCGCAACGAGTCCCGTTTGGGTCGCTGTCCAGCCTCTCACCTCCTCCTCCCAAATGTAAAAACTCGATCAACGCAAACCGATACGCGCAGATATGCCACGCCTGTTAAGCCAATATATGCGCGCTGCTGTTATCGCTTGCTGCGCGCGTCCCCTTGGGCATTATACGCATATGTTTAAAGGCGCCTCACAATGACATTGCTACAATGACCCCGTTTTTCGCAGCCCTCGGCTGGTCCGACCATTTTGCCGATCAAGTCAGCGCCACTGAGGCAACCGAGTTGACCCCCGTGCGCGTGACCGAAGTGCGGCGCAATCGTGTGATCGGGCTAAATCCCCAAAACGATCGGATCGATTTGGCCCTGTCTGGCGACAATGTGGCGACCGACATGGCTGTCGGAGATTTCGTGCTCAGCGATGGCCTGCGTCTTGTGCGCGTTTTATCGCGCAAATCGGTGATCTCGCGCAAAGCTGCGGGGCATTCTTCGCAAGCGCAGTTGATCGCGGCCAATATCGATACGCTGTTCATCGTCACCTCTTGTAATGCCGACTTTAATGAGGCCCGCCTTGAGCGCTATGTCGCCTTGGCGATTGAGGCCGAAACCAATCCTGTGATTGTGATGACCAAGGCCGATACGCCTTTGGGCGACCCGCAATCTTATGTGGACCGCGCCCTTACCATATCAAACCGCGTCGATGCGCTGGCCTTGAACTCCAAAGACGCGGATGATGTGGCGAAAATGAATAGATGGTGCGGCGCGGGTCAAACCGTGGCGCTTGTCGGCTCGTCTGGCGTGGGCAAATCCACCATCGGGCGCACGCTGACGGGGGAAAACCTGCTGACGGCTGACATTCGCGAAGATGACGCCAAGGGCCGCCACACCACCACGGCGCGTTCGATGCATTTGATGCACGCAGGCGGCTGGATGATCGACACACCGGGGATGCGCGAACTGGCTTTGCATGACGCTGCCGCGGGTATCAATACTTTGTTTGAAGACATCACCGATCTGGTGACCGAGTGTAAATTTTCCGACTGCAAACACATGACCGAGCCAGGCTGCGCCATTCGCGCGGCTGTGGAATCGGGTGACTTAGCCCAAGACCGCGTTGAGCGCTGGAAAAAACTGCGCGATGAAGATGCTGAAAACACAGGCTCCATTGCCAGTTCCAAAGAACGCGGGCGCAAGTTTAGCAAGCTCAAACGCACCGCCATTAAAGCCAAACGTGTGCGGCGCGGCGAAATCGAATAAACAGCTAAGGCCAGACATGCTATACAGATCGCAACTTGGGTTGCGACTTCGCCTCTGCGCGCATACCTTAACCCCAAGAGTTTGAGGGATCACAACATGACCGAGACGGACACAGGCTATCAGGTTCTGGCGCGCAAGTACCGCCCCGAAACCTTTGCCGATCTTGTTGGCCAAGACGCCATGGTGCGCACGCTGAAAAATGCCTTTGATGCGGATCGCATCGCGCAGGCTTTTATCATGACCGGCATTCGCGGCACGGGAAAAACCACCACGGCGCGCATCATTGCCAAGGGTCTGAACTGTATCGGCGAAGATGGCACTGGCGGTCCGACCACATCCCCTTGCGGCAAATGCAAACCCTGCATGGGCATCTCTGAGGGGCGGTTTTTCGATGTGCTTGAAATCGATGCTGCATCCTCTACCGGCGTTGACAATATTCGCGAGCTAAATTCGATGGCGCGCACGCGGCCGGCCGAAGGGCGCTATAAAATCTTCATCATCGATGAGGTTCACATGCTGTCGACAGCCGCGTTCAACGCGCTGCTGAAAACGCTTGAAGAACCTATGGCGCACACGAAATTCATCATGGCCACCACGGAAATTCGCAAAGTGCCGGTGACCGTTCTGTCGCGCTGTCAACGCTTTGATTTGCGCCGCATTGAACCCGAAGTGATGGTCGCCTTGCTGCGCAAAATCGCCACGGCGGAAAACGCAGAGATCACCGATGATGCGCTGGCGTTGATCACCCGCGCCGCCGAAGGCTCGGCCCGCGATGCGCAATCGTTGCTGGATCAAGCCATTTCGCATGGCGCAGGCGAAACCACCGCTGACCAAGTGCGCGCGATGCTTGGTCTTGCCGATCGTGGCCGCGTTTTGGACCTGTTCGATATGATCATGTCGGGCGATGCTGCGGGCGCTTTGGAAGAGATCGGCGGGCAATATGCCGACGGGGCTGATCCTTTGGCGGTGATGCGTGATTTGGCTGACATTACCCATTGGGTGTCAGTCATCAAAATCACGCCAAATGCCGCAGATGATCCCACTATAGGACCAGATGAGCGCAGCCGCGGACTGACCATGTCTGAAAAAATTCCGATGCGCGTCTTGTCGCGGATGTGGCAAATGCTTTTGAAATCTTTGGAAGAAATCGCAGCCGCCCCCAACGCGATGATGGCGGCTGAAATGGCTGTGATCCGTTTAACGCATGTCGCTGATCTGCCGATGCCCGACGATCTGGTGCGCAAACTGAATGAACAAAATCCCCCGCCCCGTCCACCTTCTGGCGGTGGCGGCGGGGCACATGCAGGTGGCGGATCGGTTACAGCCTCTGGTCAACCTATGTCTGGCGGCGGGTCTGCTGGTGGGGCAAGAGGGCAAATCACGCATGCGCCGAGCATGTCCGGCGGGGCGGCCACCGCTTTGGCGACTGCACCCGAGGCCTCACTTGCCCGTTACGGCAGCTTTGAGGATGTGATCGAATTGGTGCGTCATCACCGCGATGCCAAGCTTTTGATTGAGATGGAAAACTACATCCGTTTGGCAAAATATGCCCCTGGGCGGATCGAATTTGAGCCCAGCGATGACGCTCCCCAAGATTTGGCCGCGCGACTGGCCAGCCGGTTGCATGCCTTTACCGGTGCGCGTTGGGCCGTGACAATTTCACGCGCACCTGAGGGCACCAAAACGATTTACGAGGTTAAGAACGCCAAGGAGCTTGCCCTGCGCGCCCAAGCCCGTGCGCATCCGATTGTGGCCAAGGTGTTTGAGTTGTTCCCCAGTGCGAAAATCGCGAAAATCCGCACACCCGAAGCCATCGCTTTGGAAGCCGCCGTTGACGCGCTGCCAGAGGTCGAAGACGAATGGGATCCGTTTGAAGAAGACTAACGTCTCGCATACACATAGGTTGAATTCCCTGTCCTGAACCATAATTGGATCATAACTGGCGCAGGACATAAGATAAGGAAAGCATGATGCTTAAAGGACTTGGCGGGCTTGGCGATATGGCCGGCATGATGAAAAAAGCGCAGCAAATGCAGCAAGATATGGCTGACATGCAAGAGCAGTTGGAAAATGTCACCGTTGTGGGTGAAAGCGGTGCGGGTCTGGTGAAAGCCACCGCAAACGCCAAAGGCACGCTGACGGCGCTTGATATTGATCCGTCTATTTTTCACCCCGATGAAAAAGAAGTGGTCGAAGATTTAATCTTGGCAGCGATCAAAGATGCGCAGGGCAAAGCCACCGCAAAGGCGCAATCTGAAATGGCGAAACTCACCGAAGGTCTTGGCCTTCCGGCTGATTTCAAAATGCCGTTTTAAGCCGACACTATGGACGCGGGCCGCAAAGACATTGATGCACTGATTGATCTGATGGCCAAGCTGCCGGGTCTCGGGCCGCGTTCGGCACGACGTGCGGTGCTGCACCTGATCAAGAAACGTGGACGATTGATGAGTCCGCTGGCGGATGCAATGAAAGCCGTGTCCGAGAACGCCCGCGAATGCGTGAAATGCGGCAATATCGGCACGGGCACGATCTGCGACATTTGCGCTTCTGAAAAGCGCGCCATAGGTGAGATTTGCGTTGTCGAAGATGTGGCCGATCTATGGGCGATGGAGCGCGCTGCAGTGTTTCGCGGGCGATATCATGTGCTGGGCGGCACCCTGTCGGCACTGGATGCCATTGGCCCCGAAGAATTGCGTATTCCGTTGTTGATGTCCCGCGTGCGTGACGAAGGCGTCACCGAAATCATTCTCGCGCTCAACGCCACCATCGACGGGCAAACCACCGCGCATTACATCGCCGACGAACTGGCGGGGGTCTGTACCGTGACCTCGCTGGCCCAAGGCGTGCCAATTGGCGGCGAGTTGGACTATCTGGACGACGGGACGATCACCGCCGCATTACGGGCGCGCAAAGGGTTTTAGGACGTCATCAATCATCAAGATCGGCGTCGTCAGGTGTGGTGTTCAGGTAAATTCGCCCGATCTTCTTGACGAAAGGGATGCTTAGAAAAACGACTATACCTGCGGCAATAAGCAGCCTGTTGAAAAGACTGACCGGCATCGGTTCAATGTCATCTGCATAAAGATAGACAATCACAGTAATCACGACGAACCAGATGCATAACACTTGCAGTTTGCGCAGAATGAACTGCCTAGAAATTGCCGACACGTAACGCCCTCAATATATACTGGTCATCGTGCAACCACTATTCACAGGTCACCATAATCCGCAAGATAAATAGGGGGTGGCGATGTCCCGTTCGATGATCATGACAGGCCGGTTTCTACTGTCAGTATGCTGTCTATTTTTGCTTCACTGGGCAAAGAAGGCCTCACCCCGATCCCACTGTAACGCCCCCACTGCAACGCTTAGTCAAAACGCAAAAGGCCCACCAAATTGGCGGGCCTTGTCAGTCATGCGATCAAAGCGCTTAGTCTTTGTCGTCGTCATCTGGCAAGTTAAAGAAGCTGTCTGCGTCTGGCAGCGGCGCTTCTGTTTCGTCCTCGGAATTGTCACCCAATGTGAAGGCTTCCAAGCCAGAGATCGCTGTTGGGATGCGTGGTTCTGCATCCATGCCCAAAGTTTGCTCTGTGGACAACAATTTGCGGCGCTCATCATCTGACATAGCATTGCCTTCAGCAGCGCGTTTGGCTGCGGCTTTTTGCACGGCAGCGTCCAATTCGGTTTGCTTACACAGGCCCAAAGCAACCGGATCGATTGGCTGCATGTTGTTGATGTTCCAATGCGTGCGCTCGCGGATTGCTTGGATCGTCGGCTTGGTTGTGCCCACCAATTTGGTAATCTGCGCGTCGGCCAATTCTGGGTGAAATTTCACCAACCACAAGATTGAATTCGGGCGATCTTGGCGTTTGGACAAAGGCGTGTAGCGTGGGCCACGACGTTTTTCTTCGCCTTCAGAGGCTGGATTGTGCTTTAGCTTGAGACGCGCCATTGGATCGGCTTCAGCGACTGAAATCTCGGCCTGAGTCAGTTGATTGTTTGCAATCGGGTCAAAGCCTTTCACGCCAGCCGCCACATCGCCGTCAGCGATGCCTTGGACTTCCAGTTCATGCAGACCACAAAAGGCTGCGATCTGAACAAAGCTGAGTGTCGTGTTGTCGACGAGCCAAACAGCTGTGGCTTTCGCCATAATAGGTTTTGCCATGGATACTCTCCTTGAATACCTTGAATACGATAGGCCCCAGATACAACTTCTCCGTCGCCTGAAAGGGCTTTCCCGAAAGGGACGGTTCACATTGTGGGGGGAACTTGAAGCCTGTATACTGCGGATCGATGTGAGAGGAAAGAGAAAATGCGTAAAGCAATTGTTACCGGCCTGGCGCTTGCTGGCTTTATGAGCACCACAGCCGCTTTTTCCGAGGGCGAACCGGCTGGCGATTTTGACTATTACGTCTTGGCTTTGTCTTGGTCGCCGACGTGGTGCGCACTGGAAGGCGATGACAGAGGTTCCCCGCAATGCGACCGCCAACTTGGCTGGGTGATGCATGGGCTTTGGCCGCAATATGAACGCGGCTGGCCGTCTTACTGCAACACATCGATGCGCGATCCAAGCCGCCGCCAGACCGAGGCGATGGAAGACATCATGGGCACAGATGGCGCCGCTTGGTATCAGTGGAAAAAACACGGACGTTGCGCGGGGCTGCCTGCGCAAGAGTATCTGGACACCGCGCGCGAGGCGTTTGAATCTGTCACCCGCCCTGCTGCGTTTCAGAACCTGACAAAAGATGTGTTGTTGCCCGCCTCTGTGATCGAGCAAGCCTTTATGCAGTCCAATGCAGGCCTGCATAAAGATGAGATCACAGTGACCTGCAAAGACCAACGCATCCAAGAGGTGCGCATCTGCCTGTCGAAAGACCTAGAGCCTCGGTCATGTGGCCAAGACACCATCCGCGATTGCACCTTGGACAAGGCGCGTTTGGATCACATCGACTAAGAGCCATCATAGGGTGCGTTTAAGTTGTAGAATTCCGCATCACTTAGCCCACACGTAGCACAATTTTGCCGATATGTGCGTTGGTTTCCATCAAACGATGTGCTTCGGCGGCGTCTTCAAGTGCGAAGTCGGAATGCATGACAGGAGCCACCTGCCCTGCTGCAATCAAAGGCCAGACATGGCTTAACAACTCGTCTGCGATCCGCGCTTTGGCAGCCACAGATTGCGGGCGCAGGTTTGACCCCGTCAGCGTCAGCCGCTTTGTCATAACCTGCAAAAGATTAATCTCGGACTTCATACCAGTCAAAAACGCGATATTGACCAAACGACCGTCTAGACCAAGAGCTTTGAGATTTCGCGGAAAATACGAACCACCGACCATGTCCAAGATCAGATCGGCGCCGCCTTCAGCGCCCAAAATTTCAACAAAATCCTCGTCGTGGTAATTGATCGCCCGCTCAGCCCCAAGGTCCACACAGGCCGCGCATTTCTCGGCCGATCCTGCCGTCGCAAAGACCCGCGCACCAAAAGCCCGCGCCAGTTGGATCGCCGTTGTGCCGATTCCTGACGAGCCGCCGTGCACCAAAAACTTTTCGCCGGACTGTAAACCACCGCGCATGAACACATTGCTCCAGACGGTAAAAAACGTCTCTGGCAAACAAGCGGCTTCGCGCAAGCTTAAACCGTTTGGCACAGGCAAGGCGTGCACCGCAGGTGTTGCGACATATTCGGCATAGCCGCCACCGGGCAGCAAGGCACAGACCTGATCGCCAACGCGCCACTTGGTCACGTCCGAACCAATGGCCACAACCTCGCCCGCGCCTTCAAGGCCCGGCAAATCAGAGGCGCCTGCTGGCGGGTTATACAACCCAGCGCGCTGTAAAGCATCGGGCCGGTTCACCCCCGCATAGGCGACCTTGATGATGATCTCGCCAGCGTTGGGCACAGGCACAGAGCGTTCGCAAAGCTGTAAAACCTCGGGCGCACCAGCCTCAGTGATTTCAACCGCGCGCATCGTGGAGGGCAGTGATATGGGCAAAGACATTATTGATCACTCGCTTGTGTGCCGGGGATGTCATCGCGACGCGCACCTGTGGGCGCTTTGATGGTGCCTAGAATGGCATTGGGCAGAGCGAACAAGGCCGAGAGTGCCTTGTTATCACGCACACCCGCTTTGGCTTTCTCGAACGACATCACATCATCAATACGGCGATCTAAAAATGCCTTGGTGTCTGCAAAATCTTCGCTGTCATCACCGAGCCAAAACAAGATGGTCGAGGTGAACACTGCGGACAAGGTCGCGCGTTTTGTGTACCAATTCACATCCTTGGACGTGTCGCCCAAAGTGTTCCAAATGGCATCTGATGTTTCCCACACCAAACGCACGCCTTCAGGCGCATAGATCGGCAAAGAGAACAACGACATCCCGCGACGCACCACTTCGCGATCAACCGCTTTAATGCGCAACCAAACACATAGCGCAATCTTTTCGCTGTAGCGCAAGCATGACATGTCGGCGGCCTGAGCCGCAGTCTGCATCGCGCGATCACCGCCTTTATGATAGGCTGCGGCCAAATCAACCGAACCACGCGGCGCCGCGACACGGGCCATTTGCGCAGGAACCCCCGAATCAGTCACCGCCGCTTGGAAGGTCTCAGGCCCCCAGCCATCGAAAACCACGTGCGGAATCGCGGCTTGCACCAGTTTTTCACGGGTTGGATCGGGGTAAGCGGACGTTTGCATGGGATCTCTCCTTTTGGACTTATTCACATGGTAGACAAGCTAGCGCGGCTTTGCTATAGGGCGAGCTCCTGCAATTCATGCAAATCTAACTAGGAAGGTGGTGACACCACATGCAGGTTAGCGTTCGCGACAACAATGTCGATCAAGCTCTCCGTGCCCTGAAGAAAAAACTTCAGCGCGAAGGCGTTTTCCGTGAAATGAAGCTTAAGCAACATTTCGAGAAACCCTCCGTCAAAAAAGCACGCGAGAAAGCCGAAGCCGTCCGCCGTGCTCGCAAGTTGGCTCGTAAAAAAGCTCAACGCGAAGGCATGCTCTAGGTCTTTTGATCTGACAGCGAATGGCCTTTTTCCGAAGGCATATAAAAATAGAACCCCCGATGTTTGCGCATCGGGGGTTTTCTTGTTCTGCAATCAGGTTGATGCCTTATGTTGAAAAGGGATAGGCGCGAAGCTTGAGTGCGCGATACGCACTTTGCGAGGTCAAAGCCGACGTGCGCGGGTTGTTTGGCAATGTGCCAGAACTGGTTTCAAAATCAAAAGCCACATTATCACCAACGGCTTGGACGCGGTGGGTGTTGCGTGTCACAGCGGGATCCGCGATCAAACGCACCGTTGTGTCATCAAAACCAAGCCCCGCCAGCGCAACTGTCGCCACGACATTGGCGTTCTTCGGAAAGGTTTGCGCGGCCTCGCGTGCTGTGCCTGAAAAAACCTCGCAAGGCTCTGTCAAAGTATCGAGATCACAGACCTTATCAGCAGGCGTACCTTTCCAACTGATCGGCGCTTTGCGACCCGTGTAGCAAACAGAGGTCAACCCGTCGGCCCCAACAGCCGAAATAGCATCAATCCCACCGATGGCCCCAGGCACGACGATCACTTTCGCCTTTGACTGTGCCGAGGCGGCGTTGAGCTGTGCGACAAGCCCTTCGTCAGACAGAGCGCCTGCAGACAGGATGCCCAGATCAAACCCACGCGTCAAAACAGCCGCGCCATAGTCTTTGAGCGCACCGTGGCCTGCGCATTCCAACACAAAGTCGATGTCATCATCCAAGGCCTCTACCGAGGTGATAACCTCGGTTTGCGGATCGATTTTTGCCTGAGCGGCCTCACGCGCTGCGCACCGCACCAATATTTGTTTGACCCTCAAATGCTGATCCGACTGTACTTTGGCAAACAGGTCTTGGGCAATGGCACCGAACCCGATGAGGGCAACTGAAACAGTCATTTTGTCTTCCTTTTTTGGGCGGGCTTTTGGGTCAAAGAGACGAATTTACGGGCGATATTGGGCAACAGCATGAAGCGTTTTAGCAATGTCATCACTGTTGTTAAACGCATGGACTGCCATTCGAATTTGTCCGCGCCTGATGGCATGGGTGATCTTGTGGTCTTTCAACGTTGCGGACAACCCCATGATATCTGCACAGGTCGAGGTGTCATGCCCGCCCGCATCGAGCGTTCCGATGGTGATGATATGCGACAGCCTGTCAGGATCGTTCGATGTCGTGACCCGTGGTCCAAACATCGTGTCTTGCAAACCACCGCGCAGATCAGAGGCCAACCCCAAGACACGGGCCTGTGTTGCCGCGGGGCCAAGATCAAGCAGCAACTCCAAGGACGCGGCCACAGCATAGGCCCCCGCAAGGTTATAGCTGCCCACCTCATAGCGTCGTGCGTTTGGCTGCAATTGGTAAGCAAAGCTGCCCATGGTCGAATGATCTTCAGAATCTTGATACACTGCGGGGCGCGACAAATAGGCAGGCGTCAGGCGATCAAGCCACTGATCGGAAATATACAAGAACCCGATACCGTAAGACCCCAACAATCCTTTAGAGGCCGAGGTCGCAAAGCCATCGATCGGCTCTTGCGCAAAATCGTGCTGCAAAACGCCCGCCGTTTGCACACCGTCCACAAGAAAAAACACATCGCGCTTGCGACAAGCCGCCCCCAGACGATCAAGATCACTGCGATAGCCCGGCGCGAAGGACACAGAGGGGCACGTCATAATAATCGTGTTATCATCCATCGCGGCAATCATAGCCTTTGTATCAAGCTGCCCGTCCGGCATGGCTGGCACAAGACGCAGCTCTAACCCGCGTTTTTGTTGGCGCAGCCAAGGATAAATGTTGTTGGGATGCTCAACATCGGCGCTCAAGACCATGTTTTTTCCCTGCACATCCTCAAAGGACCACGCGATACAATTGACCCCGTCTGACACATTACGCGTCACCGCGATGTTTTTCGGATCGGCGTTGACCAGCTGTGCAAATTTGCCCCTTGCCTCCTCGACAGTGGCCTCATGACCAAGTCGCCCGACGGACGCCAACGCGAGACGGTCCAGATAGACATCAATCGCGCCGCGTACAGTGTCATTCAAGATCATCTTATCTGCGATAGACAAATAGGTCTGATCGCTCAGTGCAGGAAACCCTGCGCGGAATGTGTCAAAATTCATGGTGTTCTTATTCATTCTTTAAGGCTGGTCTTAATGGGACAAAATTTGCTTTAGAAACTGCTGCGTACGCGGATTTTGCGCATTGGTGAAGAACTCAGTGGGTGGTGCCGCTTCGACAACTTCACCGTCCGCCATAAAGACGACCAAATCGGCCACCTGTTTGGCAAATCCCATTTCATGAGTGACGCAAATCATCGTCATTCCATCGTCGGCCAATTCGCCCATAACATCCAAAACTTCGCTGATCATTTCAGGGTCCAGCGCTGATGTCGGCTCGTCAAACAACATCACCTCTGGCTTCATCATCAGCGAGCGCGCGATGGCAACACGTTGTTGTTGTCCGCCCGACAGCTGACCGGGATATTTATTGGCCTGTTCGGGAATACGCACGCGTTCCAAAAGTTCCATCGCCAAATTCTCGGCGTCTTGTCTGGGCACGCTGTTCACAAGATTGGGCGCAAGCACCAGATTGTCCAATACGGTCAGATGCGGAAACAGGTTAAAATTCTGAAACACCATCCCCACATGGCGGCGCACTTCGTCGATGTTTTTGACGTTCTGCGTCAGCTCAACACCGTTGACGATGATATCGCCTTCTTGGTGTTCCTCAAGACGGTTGATGCAGCGGATCAACGTGGATTTACCCGACCCAGAAGGCCCGCAGATCACCACTTTTTCGCCACGCCCGACCTGCATGTTGATATCGCGCAGCACGTGAAAGTCGCCATACCATTTGTTCACATTGCGCAGCTCGATGGTCGCGCTGTCAGATGCGTTTGTCATCTTACATTTCCTTTATTCAGATCACGCTCAAGGGACACGCTGTATTTCGACATACTGAAACAGACGACAAAATAGAGTGCGATCACAAAGAGGTAGGCCTCTGTGCCGTAGCTGACCCATATGGGGTCCTCTAATGCGGATTTCGTGGCGCCAAGAATGTCAAACAGACCAATGATGGCGATGAATGTGGTGTTTTTAAACGCGCGAATGATGTCGTTCATCAAAGCCGGCAAAACGATGCGTAGTGTCTGAGGCAAAATGATCCGCGTGGTCTTTTGCCAATAGGGCAAGCCCAACGCCTCTGCCGCCTCGTATTGGCCCCGCGGGATCGCTTGCAATCCGCCGCGAAAGATGTCCGCCGCATAGGCCGCGAAAAACATCAACATCCCGATCAGCGCGCGCACGAATTTATCGGGCGTCATCGATTCCGGCACAAACAGCGGAAAGATCAAAGCCGCCATAAACAGCACCGTGACCAAAGGCACGCCGCGCACCATTTCGACAAAGCCGATGCACAGCGCCTTGATGATCGGTAAGTTGGATTGACGCCCCAGCGCCAGCAAAATCGCGACAGGCAGCCCGCCGATCACAGTGCCAAAAAAGATCAACAAGGTCAGCGGCAGCCCGCCCCACAAATGGGTCGGCGTCGACACAAGGCCAAACACGCCGCCAAGTTGCAGCACGAAAATAGCCACCCATGCGCCCCCCCAAGCGACAAGCAACCATTTGGTCCAAAAGATGCGAAAGCCGCTGACAATAGACATGCCGCCTAAGATCAGCACCACCAACGCCCCACGCCA
The DNA here is from genome assembly GCF_018860665.1 of Pacificibacter marinus. Classification (GTDB taxonomy): domain Bacteria; phylum Pseudomonadota; class Alphaproteobacteria; order Rhodobacterales; family Rhodobacteraceae; genus Celeribacter; species Celeribacter marinus_A. The sequence continues at coordinate 43,335 of NZ_JAHKPK010000055.1, read as the reverse complement.
ATGTTGCTCATAGGGATAGGTGCCAAACAGCATAAGGCGGTATTTTTCTTGCACCACAGCCCAACACGCGCCGGTTGTTGCCTTACACGCATCAGCGCCATTGGCCGATGTCCAAGCGGCATCCCAAATGGCCCAGCGGAACAGATCTGGCACGGTGGCAATCAGCAAGGCACAACACAGCAAGGTAAAAATCGTGTTATGAATGCCATCAAAAAGATTGTGACGCGCCCAATGGACCAGTCCTGACGCAGCCACAGGGGCTGGGCGTGCCGCACTGGCACCAGTTTGCGCATTTGAAATCAAGTGATGTGATGTCATGTCTAGCGTTCCTTCAACTGAACGGATCGATTGTACCAATTCATGATCACCGCGATGGTGGTCGTCAGGCTGAGATAGATTGCCATCATGATGATAATCGCCTCGACCGTGTTACCGCTGGCGGTCAAAATTGTGTTGTTCAGGTTGAACAGTTCAGGGTAGCCGATCATCACACCCAACGAGCTGTTTTTCAGCAGACTGACATATTGCGCAGTTGTTGGCGGCACGATGACACGCATCGCTTGTGGCAGCACAACGCGCCATAAAACGTCAGCGTTTTTGATCCCCATGGCAGTGGCTGCCTCGATCTGGCCCTTGTTCACCGACGCAATACCGGCACGCACGATTTCCGCGATAAAGGCTGCGATATATAGAGACAGCCCCAAAAACAGCGCCAAAAATTCGGGCGACAATTGCAATCCACCGCGAATGTTAAATCCGCGCAAAGCTGGTACTTCGATCTGGCTGGGCGATCCGAAAACCGTCCAAATCACAGCCGGCACGATCACCATAATTGCAATAGACAGGGGCAAACCGTTAATCTTTTTGCCTGTTTGGCGCAGGCGTTTTTCAAGATGGCGGCGCCAAAAAACAACGCCTGCTGCGGCAATCACCAAACCGATCAATGCAAATCCAAATCCTGAACCCTCACCTGGACCGGGAAGGACCAGCCCTCGGTTGCTCAAAAAAGCTATGTCACCAAAGCTAAAGGCTTGCTTCGGTCCAGGCAGTTGGACCGCCAACATGTACCAAAACACGATCTGCAATAATTGCGGCGTATTGCGAAATACCTCGACATAGATTGAGGCAAAGCGGTTCAGCATGACATTGCGCGACAAACGCGCAACCCCAAGCAAGACACCGATAATACTGGCCAGAATGATCGCTGCGAACGACACTTTCAAAGTGTTCAAAATGCCGACGCCATAAGCGCGTAAAAAGCTGTCAGAGGCTGAAAACGGGATAAGAGATTCCCCAATCGCAAAGCCAGCGCTGTCCATTAGAAAACCGAAACCGGTTTTGATCCCTTGATCTGACAAGGCCCGTTGGGCATTGCCAATGATGTAAACAAAGAAACCGATGACCACAGCAATAACAATCGCCTGAGCCACGAAGTTGCGGAACCGCTGGTCGTGCCAAAATCCGTTCAAGGACAGGCCTTGCGTCTTGGGCGGCTTGCGTCGCGGCAGGCTTTCATCTGTGGTTTTTGCATTAGAATAGGTCATCGGCATCCTGACAATTACAGCTTATTTAAAGGGCGGAGCGTAGAGCAGGCCACCGTCGACCCATTGCGCATTCAGCCCGCGCGCAAGTTTCAGCGGAGACTCTTGTCCCAAGTTGCGCTCAAACATTTCGCCGTAGTTCCCGACTTGTGACACAACATTGTAAACCCAGTCATTTTGCAGACCCAAGAGCTCACCTAAATCTCCGTCAGCACCAAGGAAAAGCGCATATTTGACATTGCCCTCATCACGCAATTCCGCGACGTTTTCCGATGTGACGCCCAATTCTTCGGCTTCCATCATCGCATAAGCAGTCCATGCCACGATGTCTTTCCACTGCGGATCATCTTGGCGCACAACAGGCCCCATTGGATCTTTGCCGACGATTTCATCCAAGATCACCCAATCAGCAGGGTTTTCCGCAACAGTGGCACGTTTTGCGGCCAAACCAGAGGTGGATTGAATGTTCACGTCACAGCGGCCATTGAAAAACGCAGAGTCCAATTCACTTGAGCTTTGAATAACGACAGGCGTGTATTCCAAACCGCGCCCTGTAAAGACCTCTTCGGCCACCAATTCAGAGGTGGAGCCAGGCAACAAACAAACTGTCGCGCCATCAAGGTCTTCGATCGAGCTGACACCTGCCGCGGCACTGACCATAAAGCCCTGACCATCGTAAAAAGTAGGTGCCACGAAATCGAGCGCCAGTTTGCTATCGCGGCTCAACGTCCATGTTGCGTTGCGCAAAAGCACGTCGATCTCGCCTGTTTGCAACGCGGTAAACCGTGTTTGGCTGCTGGTTTTCACCATCTGAATTTTAGAGGCATCGCCCAAAACAGAGGCCGCGATGGCGCGACACATGTCAACGTCCAAACCTTGCCATTCGCCTTTACTGTCCAGCGCAGAAAAACCAGCGCGACCGCCGTTTGATCCACACATCACGACGTCAGCTGCGATCACACTTTCCAGTGTGGTTTCGGCCGATGCAGTGGTCGCAACAGCCTGAGCCGCAACGAGCGCCAATGCAGCACCGGCAACCTGTCCGGCGTAACGAGATAGCTTTGTAGTCATATCCATTTGTCTTCCTTTCAAGGAGTGGGGAGATTTAGGGAGTACTTGCGCCCCCATGGGCGCTGGGGAATAAGCGGCGGTTATGTCATGCCTTTGGTGTGCAAAGGCGGCAGACTATATCCATCCAAGCGATCAAAGATCCGCATGCGGGTCTCGAACCCTTTGGCCATGTGCTCCACAAGACGCGACTGCGCCAACATGCTGTCACGGTCGGTAATCGCCTTTAGAATTTCGATGTGCTCATCCAGCGCTTTCAGAACCCAATCGGGTTCGTAATACCGCGGCAATGTCAGCGCTGTCGCCAAGCGCAAGCGCACGGGTTGATAGATTTGCAGTAATTTTTCATTGCGTGCGGAGCGAAAGATTTCGGTGTGGAACTCTGCCCCGTATTCGTCAATTTCCTTCAGGTCATAATTGGCCGTATTGTTGCGCATATCCTCGAACCGCTCTGCGTAGGCGGCGAGTTCTGGCAGTGGGCCGTGCTTGGCCGCAAGGTGCGCCGCCATGCTTTCAAGCGCATAGCGGACCTCATAGATTTCGCGCATCTCGGTGAGTGTCAGCTCGCGAATAAAGGTGCCGCGCGCGGGCTCCGCGGACAAAATGCCATCATTGATCAGATCGCGCAGCGCTTCGCGGACTTTCGTGCGACCAACCGAAAAGCGCTCAGCAATGCCGCGCTCGGATATCTGGTCTTTCACATCGATATCGCCACTTAAAATGGCGTCTAGGATCAGCTTGTGAACCGATTCTTTGGGGGAAGAAGATGTCTGTGTCATACTGGTATGGTGTCGGTATACCAGTGGTCGATCAACTAAATTTTGCCGATCATTCCAATCCCGCCAACCCTCACGGCCCTTTTGCACTATATTTAGGCGTTAAGCTGGGATCAGGCGCAAAACACGCCAGACGCAGAACCGCGCCATGCCCCACCGAAGAACTCGGGGCCCTAAGAATCGCATAAAATATGTGGATAACTTGGCCGCAGCATGTTGAATAACCGCCACAACCGCTCAATGAGCCATATTGTTTAAATATCGGCTCCGTCCATCAACTATCGATAGCTAAGCTAGGTTGATAACAAAGCGACTGACACAGATTTGCGGTGACGCATGAAGCGATTTCGGTTGAGCAACCAGATGCATATCTATGATATTTTCCAACATAACGGACATCGCAAATAACTGCCTGCCTGCCTGCATGAGGCACAAACAACGATCACCCCAAACTCATAAAGCTGGTTTCGCTGTACCTTTGTTGGCCGCCTGTGTGGTCGCAGTGTAGGCTGGCTTCGCCCCACCTTTGTTATAGGCCGGCTTCGCCTCGGGCACAGGCCGCAACCCACCCAAAACGCCTTTCGCACGCTTGATGGCCTGGGGACTGCCCGTACCGGTTTGCGCGTAAACTTGTTTCGACACTTCCAGCATCAAAACCCCGCCTGCCAAGTGATCCGTCACTTGGCGACCAATTTTCTCCAATACAGGCCCAGAGCGCAGCCAGAATTTTTTATTCGAGGGCGGCTGAAACAACACGGCCTTGTGGCGTTCAGGCACAAAATTCGCGAGTTTAAGCTGCGCCTCCAATTGCCCTAAAGAATAGGGGCGGCCATAGCCAAACGGCGTGCTGTCCGAGCGCGACCATACCCCGCCGCGATTGGGAACAATAAACAAAGCCTTGCCCCCCGGTCCCAAAACCCGCCAGCATTCATCTAAAAGTGCGGTTTGGTTTTCCGAAGTCTCAAGCCCGTGCATCACCACAAGTCGATCCACAACGCCTGTTTGCAACGGCCAGCGAATTTCTTGACACAGCGTCGATGTATTTTCCATACCAGCGGGCCAATGCATAACCCCCTGCTGATCGGGCATCAAAGCCACCACGCGGCGCGCGTCAGCCAAATAGGGGCGCAACAACGGCACGGCAAAGCCAAAACCTGCAACGGTTTGACGTGACGCATCGGGCCAGTAAGACACCACTTGATTGCGGATCACACGCTGCGCCGCCCGCCCAAGACCAGTGCGGTAGTAAAAATTTCTAAGATCAACAACGTCGAGATGCATTGAATATTCGAGGCCCATGACACAGTGTTAAATCAACAATGACTCAAAAAGCGGACAAATACCATGATAGAACGCGTCACACTGCCAGTGCTCAAAGATAACTACGCATTTGTGCTGCACGACGCGGCATCAGGATCGACCGCTGTTGTCGATGTCGCTGATCACGCGCCTATTCTGGCCGAGTTGGACAAACGCGGCTGGCCACTGACCGACATATGGATCACCCATCACCATTGGGATCATATCGACGGGCTCGCGCCCCTGCTGGACGCCTGTGCCGCTCGCAGCTGGTCCCCGCGTGTTGTGGCTGCACGTGCTGATATGCACCGCCTGCCCGCCGACCTGATCACCTATCAAACTTGTGACGGTGATACATTTATGTTCGGGGACATCCCTGTGCACGTCATGGATGTATCAGGACATACGGTCGGCCACATCGCGTTCCACCTGCCCGAAATCGCCACCCTATTCACCGCCGACAGTCTAATGGCGCTTGGTTGTGGACGCTTATTTGAGGGCACGCCCGCGCAAATGTGGGACAGCTTGCAAAAGCTGCGAGCACTGCCCGCGCAAACCATCGTGTGTTCTGGCCACGAATACACCCAAAGCAACGCCGCCTTCGCAATCACTGTCGACCCAGACAACGCCGCCCTTAAAGCGCGGATCGCGGACATCACCGCAAAGCGGGCACAAAACCTACCCACCGTGCCGTCTGTATTGCAGCTTGAAATCGAGACAAACCCATTCCTTCGTGCAGACAATGCGGCCCTCAAAACAGCCATAGGAATGTCCGGCGCAACCGATTTAGAAGCCTTTACAGAAATTCGTGCCCGAAAAGACAGGTTCTGATATTGCAATTGGCCCTTGCAAAGACAGGGGCGCAGCATACATCATGTTAACAAAGGGGCGGCAAAACTAAGCTGTGCCGAACAAATATTGGAATGACCGGTCAAAATGACGTGTCTTAACCAAGAAATATCTTGAAGTGCGCAAGTATAAATCGAACTTTAAGAGTATGAGGCGACGGTGGCTATAGGGCCGCTATATGTCCCGTCTGGACCCGAATGAAAGGAGCACCCCCACAGTGCCATCATTTTCGAACACCCTAGAGCATGCTATTCACGCAGCGCTGGCGCTTGCAAATTCGCGCAAACATGAACTCGCAACGCTTGAGCATCTTTTGCTCGCGTTGATTGATGAACCTGACGCAGCCCGCGTGATGCAGGCCTGTAATGTTGAACTCGAAGACCTGCGCAAAACGCTTGTCGACTATATCGAAGATGATCTGACAACTTTGATCACTGATGTGGAAGGCTCTGAAGCCGTCCCAACAGCCTCGTTCCAACGCGTTATTCAGCGCGCCGCGATCCATGTACAGTCGTCAGGTCGCACAGAAGTGACCGGAGCCAATGTGCTGGTGGCAATTTTTGCCGAACGCGAATCCAACGCGGCGTTTTTCTTACAAGAGCAAGACATGACACGCTACGACGCGGTGAATTTCATCGCGCATGGCGTTGCCAAAGATCCTGACTTTGAAGAAACCCGTCCGATCACAGGCGCTGACGAAGATGGGGATGGTGCCGCTATGGGCGGGCCAACATCTGGCGGCGAAGAAAAAGAATCCGCATTGGCAAAATACTGCGTCGATCTGAACAAAAAGGCCGCCGAAGGGGATGTGGACCCTCTCATTGGGCGCTCGCATGAAGTCGAACGCTGCATCCAAGTGCTGTGTCGCCGTCGTAAGAACAACCCGCTTTTGGTAGGCGACCCTGGTGTTGGCAAAACCGCCATCGCCGAAGGCCTCGCGCGCAAAATCGTTGATGGGGAAACTCCAGCGGTTTTGTCAGGCTCTACAATCTATTCGCTTGACCTTGGCGCTTTGCTGGCTGGCACGCGGTACCGCGGTGATTTTGAGGAACGCCTCAAAGCCGTGATGAAAGAGCTCGAAGATCACCCCGATGCTGTGCTCTTTATTGATGAAATTCACACTGTCATCGGCGCGGGTGCGACCTCTGGCGGTGCGATGGATGCATCTAACTTGCTCAAACCTGCTTTGGCGGGCGGCAAACTGCGTTGCATGGGCTCGACAACTTACAAAGAGTTCCGTCAGCATTTTGAAAAAGATCGCGCTTTGGCGCGTCGTTTCCAAAAAATTGATGTGAACGAACCGTCTGTGGATGATGCTGTGAAAATTCTGATGGGGATCAAACCCTACTTTGAGGAACATCACGACATTCGTTACACCAATGATGCGATCAAATCTGCTGTCGAACTGGCTGCGCGCTATATCCACGATCGCAAGCTCCCCGACAAAGCCATCGACGTGATTGACGAAGCTGGCGCGGCGCAGCATCTCGTTTCTGAAAGTCGTCGTCGCAAGACAATCGGAACCAAAGAAATCGAAGCTGTGGTGGCGAAAATCGCGCGCATTCCTGCTAAAAACGTCTCTAAAGGCGATGCGGAAGTGCTTAAAGATCTCGAAGCCACGCTCAAACGTGTGGTTTTTGGACAAGACGACGCCATCGTCGCCCTGTCGTCAGCCATCAAATTGGCGCGTGCGGGTCTGCGTGAACCTGAAAAACCAATCGGCAACTATCTGTTCGCAGGCCCAACGGGTGTGGGCAAAACCGAAGTGGCCAAACAGCTTGCAGACACGCTTGGGGTTGAGCTTTTGCGCTTCGACATGTCAGAATATATGGAAAAACACGCCGTTTCACGCTTGATCGGTGCCCCTCCCGGCTATGTCGGTTTCGACCAAGGCGGTATGCTCACAGACGGTGTCGATCAACACCCGCATTGTGTGCTCTTGCTCGATGAAATGGAAAAAGCCCACCCAGACGTTTACAACATCCTGCTTCAAGTGATGGACAATGGGAAACTCACAGATCACAACGGGCGCACGGTTGATTTCCGCAATGTCATTTTGATCATGACATCGAATGCGGGTGCGGCTGAGCAAGCTAAAGAAGCCATAGGCTTTGGTCGTGATCGTCGGACGGGCGAAGACACCGCAGCGATTGAACGCACCTTTACGCCGGAATTCCGTAACCGTTTGGATGCTGTGATTTCTTTCGCGCCACTGCCAAAAGACGTGATTTTCCAAGTGGTCGAAAAATTTGTACTACAACTCGAAGCACAGCTTATGGACCGCAATGTACAGATTGAACTGACACAGGCTGCCGCTGAATGGCTTGGTGACAAAGGCTATGACAGCAAAATGGGGGCACGTCCTCTTGGCCGTGTGATCCAAGAATACATCAAGAAACCACTCGCCGAAGAATTGCTCTTTGGCAAACTGGCCAAAGGCGGTGTCGTTCAAGTTGGCATCAAAGATGGGAAAATCGATCTACGGATCGAAGAACCAGGTGATCGCAAAATTGCCGCTCGTAAAAAGCCACCTTTACTGACAGCTGATTAAATTGATGATGCGTGCTCTAACATTGTCTGTGACAATATCCATGTCCCCCGCTAGCCCAGTGTTGGCGGGGGATATTTCTTTGGGCCTCCCGATTGACTGCGTGATCGGCGACAGTTGTTATATCCAAAACTATGTCGATGCGGATCCTAGTGACGCTATGGCCGATTTCACTTGCGGCAATCTCAGCTATGACGGCCATAAAGGCACAGACTTTGCCTTGCCGACGGGCCTTGATCTAGAGGACAATGTGCCTGTCCTTGCCTCTGCCGCAGGCACAGTCACCGCAACGCGCGACGGCATGAAAGATCACCGTCAACGCACTGCGGGCGCACCGGACGTGACGGATGTTGAATGCGGCAATGGGCTTGTCATCGATCATGGCGCGGGCTGGACCACGCAATATTGCCATATGATGCAAGGCTCAATTCACGTCAAAAAAGGCGACCGCTTGGACAAAGGCGCGCTCCTCGGCTATGTCGGTCTATCAGGCATGACCGAGTTTCCGCACGTTCATTTGGCTGTTCGAAAAGACGGTAAAGTCGTTGATCCGTTTCGACCAGAACCAACGACCACATGCGGTGAAACTGATGCACAGACCCTGTGGGACAGCCCGCTCGCCTATCAGTCATCAGGCCTATTGTCTGTCGGAATTACATCCAAAATTCCAGATTACGATGACGTCAAAGCAGGAACAGCACAGGCTGAAACCTTGCCCAGCGACAGCTCTGCTTTGGTCGTATTCGGATTTGCTTTTGGGGGCCAAGACAATGATATTATGCGTCTAGAGCTCACCGGCCCGAATGGCACGGTTGCCAGTCGCGACGTTACTGTGAACAAGCCCCAAGCCCAATATTTCAATGCAACGGGGCGAAAATCATCGACGGGGTGGCCTGCAGGCACTTATATGGGCAAGGTCCAGATCATACGTGACGGAAAAATGATCGACGCCCAAACGAACCAAATTACAGTGACGCCCTAGAGCTATTTTTCTGTGAGCTTTAACTCAATTCGACGATTTTGTGCCAAAGCAGCGGGGCTATCCCCTAAGGCAATCGGATGAAATTCGCCAAATCCTGCCGCTGCCAAACGACTTCCCGGAAACCCAAGCGCATCCGTCATATAGCGCACGACGGACAGCGCCCGCGCTTGGCTTAATTCCCAATTATCTTTGTAGTCGCCGTCCCCCGACAAGGGCACTTTATCGGTATGGCCATCCACGCGGATCACCCAATCGATTTCCGCAGGGATGTCTTTGGACACCTCGGATAAAATACTGGCTACACGAGCAATTTGCGCTTGGCCGCTGGACGCCAAAGTGGCCGAGCCTTGATCAAACAGCACTTCTGAAGAGAACACAAAACGATCCCCCACGATGCGCACGCCATCACGGTCCCCTAAAATTTCGCGCAAGCGACCAAAGAATTCTGATCGATAATTCTGCAATTGCTTGGCTTCTTCCTCTAAGCGCTTGCGTTCGGCTTCTTCCAATTGCGCCCTGCGGCGCTCTTCGGCTGCGACCTGAGCAAGAGCAGAATTAAGCCGCGATGTCAGGGCGTCAATTTGGACATTGGCCTCGGCATCGCGCTCTGTGCGATCATCCAAAATGGCTTGCAAAGACGACAACTGACTGCGCAACGCCGAGACCTGTTGATTGAGCAAGGTCACTTTGCGCTCACTTTCTGCCGATCTTTCACTTTCCTCCGCCAGCGCAGCTTTGGCCGTTGCCAACAAAGCCGCCTGTTTTTGTGCTTCTGACAATTGAGACTGTGCATCAAGATCAAGCGAACGGCGGGCGGCCTCAGCGGCTGCGAGTAAGGTCAGGGTTTCTTCTGCAGACTTACGTTCTTCTTCAAGCGCGAGGGTCAATGCGGTTAACTCATCTTGCGACGTCGCCAGCTTATCACGCAACGCTTGCAAGGCCGCTTGATCTAAAAGACGGGCTTGCTCAGCTGCGCTTAAAGCTGTGGTTGTTTCATCTGCGCGGGCGATGGCGGCGGCCAAGGCCGCATCCTTATCCACGACATCCGTTTGCAACTGCGCCACCAAAGCATCCAAAGCCTCACGCCGAGCAGCAGCCAAACGCGCATTTTCTGTCACGGCGTCGATTTCGTCACGGGCGCGGGCCAAAGCAAGTTGCAAGGCCTCTTGCTCAGAAATAATTCGCGCATTTGCGCTTTCCAATTCCGCAATGGTCGCGGATTGTTCATCGGATAATGCCAAAGCCGTGTCACGTTCAGACAACAAACTGGCGACTTGTGCCTCGAACGAGGCAATTTGCGCCTCTTTTTCGGCATTTTGCGTCTGAAGCGAGGCAATCAATGCCGATTGCGCCGTTGCTGTCTCGCGTGCCTCGCTCAATGTGGCGCGGATCGTGCCAAGTTGATCTTCCAACCCAAACGCACGCTGTTGCTCTAATCCCAATGCGCGCGCCAAGGCCTCGACTTCAGATGTCAATGCGTTGAGTTCCGTTTCTTGCCCTGAAATCGTTTCGCGCAACATCGATTGCACAACCATGAAAATGGTCAAAACGAACATCAAAACCAGCAAAAGCGCGGTCATCGCATCGACAAACCCGGGCCAAATCGACCCAGACATACGTTGCGAGGACCGGCGCAAAACGGCCATGACCTATTGATCCTGCGCTGCGATATCGCGCAAAGCCCGCGTCAGCGCAGAAATTTCGCCGCGCAACGCCGTGGTGCTTTCTTGACGGCCTGCGGACAGTTCTTCGAGAATACGCAACAATTGAACATCGATGGATCGCAAGCGCATTCTGCTTTCAGCATCGTCGCCCAAGCTTCCATGAATCTCAGAGGTCGCATTTTTCTCAAGCACCGTGACAAGGCGTTCTTGCGTGGAGGCGATTTTTTCCAAGGCGGGTCCGGTGCCGCCGTCTTGTTCCATGCGCAGAACCATGCGGTCGATAGATTTAGACAGTTGGTCGATGCGGTCATCAATCAAAGCACGCGAGACATCCGACTGCACGAACAGGTTTTGCAACCCCTCCATCTGCTGAGACATATGATCAAGAACGGCAGCGGCACCCGACATTTCGCCGTCGCCATCACCTGCCGAAAACCCGATGCGGGTGATGGACGACATCCATTCTTCAAGTTCGCGGAAGAACCGATTTTGTCCGTGGGAGGCAAACAGTTCAAGCAGACCAACGACCAGCGAGCCCGCAAGACCCAAAAGGGATGAGGCAAAGGCCGTACCCATGCCGCCAAGTTGCTGCTCTAACCCCGTCATCAGGCGCGTAAAGACAACGGATGCGCCCTCGCCCTCTTGCGGCGATAGCGCACGAATGGTGTCGACCAGCGCAGGAACAGTCGTCGCAAGGCCATAGAACGTGCCCAAAAGCCCAAGAAAAATCAAAAGGTTAGATATGTATCTGGTGATATCGCGCGCTTCATCGATCCGCGTGGCAACAGAATCCAAAATCGAACGAGAGGACGAACTGGAAATCTGCGACTGCGCACCGCGTTCGCGCATCAACCCCGCAAGCGGCGCCAAAAGCCGAGGCGCGCGCTTGCCCTTTTGCTTCGGCCGTATGCCGATAAAACGTTCGATCCAATTGACGGAGCCCACCAGTTGCGCCACCTGCCAAAAACAGGCGACAACACCGATGATAAACACAAAGCCAATGAAACCATTGAGATAAGGATTGGCCAGAAACACAGGCAAAACCCGCGGCAAAGCCACGTATCCCCCAAAGCCAACCATCCAAAGGACAATCACCATCAAGGTGATCTGCCTCACGGGTTGTGAAAAATGCTGCTGCGCCTGTTGATCGGGTTGGTCCATTTGACCCTATCCTGACCTAATGTTTCCTGTTGAATGTACGATAGGGGACGAATGGCGTTCTGCCAACACGCGATTTCATGAGTTTGCCTGCAAACGCATCCGAACTTTATCTGCCAGTGTCGTAAGCTCGGCGTCCTCCATGCCGATGTCGGACAAATGAGCAGCAGTGTTGAACAAATAGGCGCTGTTTGGCCCCCGCCCGCCAGTTGCTGTGGCGATAATATCTGCTTGGCGATCTAACGTAAGCGGACCGGTGTACTGTTCATGCTCAGGGTCTATCACATAGGCCAAGGCTGTGATCTCGCGCCCATCATCCAAGCGCAAATCCACTTGATGCTCGAAATAGGCAGAGGACACCAATTCACGTTCTCGCAAATCCGCAAGACAGCGCAAAGCCGTATCGGCCCCCACTTGGAATGCCACGCCGCGACATGTCGCCCCCGTTTTTGCATCCAATGCCAACACCAATCCAGGCACCTCGACACTGCCGCGATGGTGAATAGACCACATGCAAAACGACCGTGCATAACCGGTCAATGTGGCTGGTGCATGATCGACAAAATCGAATTCGGGGTTCCAAAGCAAAGATCCGTACCCAAAGACCCAAAACCCATCTTTAAACTCATCCATGATTGACCACGCTCTTGTTTCACAGGCCCACTGGCCAAGTTGCTTGGCTGTGTTTAAACACATCTTTGGTCACTGTTGGAAGTCTTGTTGAAAGGGATCGTCATGCGCAAAATTACTTGGGGGCTTTTGGCTGTTGCGATCTTATACTCTGGCTATTGGTTTGTTGCGGCGCGTGCCAGTGAACATGGGATTAAAACATGGTTAGAGGCCCGCGTCAGCGAAGGCTGGCAATCGGAATACGCGACGCTCAAAACACGCGGCTATCCTTTGACGTTCGAAACCACGTTGACAGATGTCGCTCTGGCAGATCCTGCGACGGGGCTGGCCTATAGAACCCCCAGTATTTCAATAAAAAGCCGCAGTTTTACTCCCACGCGCCTACATGCGGAACTTGCGCAAGACCTACGCCTGTCCACGCCATTTCAACACATCGATATCAGTAACACCGCAGCCAACGGCACCCTATTTGTCGAGGTCGGCACCGCGCTGACCATGCATCGCGCGACCTTTAATTTCGACGACCTCGTCGCAAAGTCCACGCTTGGATGGGGCTTTTCGCTCGGCAATGCCACGGCAAAAGCCCAGCGTCTAAAAGATGACACCTTAACACATGATATCCAAGTGACACTCACGAACCTCGCCCCATCTACGGCTATGATGAAGCGGCTCAATCCAAACGGTATTCTCTCTGATCGTTTCGACACACTCAGCGTTGATGCCAGTGTGACCTTTAACAAAGACTGGGACATTACAGCGCTGGAAGGCCCGCGTCCGCAGCCCACCCACGTGCTTTTGCGCAATATGGCCGCGACATGGGGCGCGCTTGATCTGCGCATCGCTGGTGACTTTGAAGTGGATGTCCAAGGGGTTCCAACAGGAAAAATTGCTTTAAAGGCGACCAATTGGCGCGAGATGATTACCTTAGCGACAGCCGCAGGTATCATCCCGAAAAATTTCGAAAACATGGCCTTGCGTGGTGGCGAAATGTTGGCTGGGATGACGGGCAACGCGAATACGATTGATGCTGAGCTTACCCTGTCTCGCGGTTCAATTTCACTCGGGTTCTTGCCGCTCGGGCCCGCCCCGCGCATTAGGATTCGCTAAGACATCTGTGACAATGGCTGCCTGATCGATAACGTTCCGCGTCAAAAACGGGGACGATCTTTGGCGCGATTTGCGCGGGTATGATCAGAGCAACAGCGCCATATCAACCGATTGGCACAAGCGGTCGCATCATTCAGGCAGCGGTGATTTCGACGCTCATCACCCCTATAATTGCCCAACAGGCCAGCTTTATGAGGCGTCTGAGTTGCGCCCAAAATTGGGGGCATCCGTATCTTGACCCGCATCAATAATACCACGACGAATGGCACGGGTTCGGGTGAAATATTCGTGCAAATGATCGCCATCGCCCATGCGAATGGCGCGTTGCAAAGCAAACAGTTCTTCGGTGAACCGCCCTAGAATCTCAAGTGTTGCGTCTTTGTTTGACAAGAACACGTCACGCCACATGGTGGGGTCAGAGGCCGCGATACGTGTAAAGTCACGAAATCCAGCGGCTGAAAATTCGATCACTTCTTGATCGGTGACACGGCTCAAATCGTCAGCCACACCCACCATAGTATAGGCGATCAAATGTGGTGTGTGGGACACAACAGCACAAACAAGATCGTGGTGCTCCGCATCCATACGCTTGGTATTTGCCCCAAGAGCGCGCCAAAAGTCCTCAATACGCAGGATCTCTGTTTCAGCAGAGTCCTCCGTCGGCACAATCAAGCACCAGCGCTTGTCGAACAATTCGGCAAAACCGGATTTGGGCCCAGAATGCTCGGTCCCTGCCATTGGGTGCGTGCCGATAAATTCAACATTTTCAGGCAGATGTGGCAGAACAGAAGCAAAAATATCCTTTTTCACAGAGCCCACATCAGTCACCACAGCACCCGCTTTGAGTGCCGGTGCGATCTCGGCCATGACACTCCCCATCGCACCAACAGGCACAGCCAGAACGACCAGATCGGCATCTTTCACAGCCTCAATCGCAGTGTCACACACGCGATCCACCAGCCCCATCTCATGTGCTGTTGTACGGGTCTCTGCGGACCGCGCATAGCCTGTGATTTCGCCAGCCACACCTGCACGGCGCATCGCCAAAGACATCGACCCCGCAATGAGGCCCAGCCCGATCAGGGCCACGCGCTCATAGATGACGCTCATCTGCTTTGCTCCAAAAACTGCCCGATCGTATGGGCCACGCGGCGGCAAGAGGATTCATCGCCCACGGTAATGCGCAAGCAGTTGGGCAGACCGTAGCCCGCGACGCGACGCACCAACAATCCGTTGGATTTGAGGTAAGCGTCACAGTTTTCCGCTTCATCGTTATCGATGAACCGCGCCAAAACGAAATTGGCGCAGGATGTATCCGACGGCACGCCGTGCTCCATCAGAGCCTCAGCCAACCAAGCGCGCAAACGGGTGTTTTCCTCGCGGCATTTTTCAACCCAATCGCGGTCTTTGACCGCGGCTTCGGCTGCCGCCAATTGCGGTTCAGACATATTGAACGGGCCGCGCACACGGTTCAGCGTGTCGATGATCTCTTGTGGGCCATAGCCCCAACCAATCCGCGCGCCGCCCAATCCGTAAATTTTAGAAAAGGTCCGCGTCATCACAACGTTGTCGCGCGTCTCAATCAAGGCCGCACCGCCATCAAAGGCTTCAACATACTCAGCATAAGCGCCATCAAGTACCAAAATCGCTTGGGGGGGCAGGCCATCCGCCAAACGCGATACTTCGCGTTGACCAATCATAGTCCCGGTCGGGTTGGCAGGATTGGCGATAAAGACAATCTTGGTTTTATTGGTGCAGGCCGCAAGAATGGCATCCACATCAACCACCCGCTCACGCTCAGGCACGCAGACGGGCGTCGCCCCTGCGGCCAATGTTGAGATGCGATACATCGAAAACCCGTGTTCTGTATGAATCACCTCATCGCCAACACCTGCATAGGCTTGGCATAAAAAAGTGATGATCTCATCAGATCCAACACCCACAATGATTTGCTGCGGATCAAGCCCGTGCACATCGCCGATTGCTTGACGCAGCGCGCTGTGATCCGTGTTGGGATATCTGTGCAACTGATGCGCAGCCTTGGTAAAAGCCGCTTTCGCGCCATCAGGTGTCCCGAACGGGTTTTCGTTCGACGACAGCTTAACGGCATTGTCCTGTCCTGCAATTTTGCTAGGACCACCTTGATACAAGGTGATATCAAGAATTTTGGGTTGGGGTTCAATCACACGGGTCATAGCTCAACTCACGATAAGGGTGTGCTCGTCATACCCTTGTGTGCGCGGCAAGGAAAGTCGCTTCAAGCATAGGCGCAAATATGTTGCGCGGGCGCGTCTGTTTTGACAAGAAAACCGATCAAAAAGGCCATAGTTACCTCAAAGAAAAAGGCCACCCAAACAGGCGGCCTTTTAAAACTTGGTCGTGATGGCTCAGATTAGTTCTGAGCGTAGAATTCGATCACGAGGTTTGGTTCCATTTGAACAGCAAACGGGACGTCTGAAAGACCAGGCGTGCGCACGAAAGTCGCTTTCAATTTGGAGTGATCCGCATCGATGTAATCAGGAACATCACGCTCAGCCAATTGCGTTGCTTCAAGAACAACTGCGATTTGCTTGGAACGATCACGCACTTCGATAACGTCACCTTCTTTTACGCGGTAAGAAGGAATGTTAACGCGCTTGCCGTTCACAGTGACGTGGCCGTGGTTTACGAACTGACGGGCAGCAAAGACTGTCGCCACGAATTTCGCACGGTACACAACGGCGTCCAAGCGGGATTCGAGCAGACCGATGAGGTTTTCACCTGTATCGCCTTTGATACGCACAGCGTCAGCGTAGATACGACGGAATTGTTTCTCTGTCAGATCGCCGTAGTGACCTTTCAGTTTTTGCTTCGCACGGAGCTGAAGACCGAAGTCGGAAAGCTTGCCTTTGCGGCGCTGACCGTGCTGGCCTGGGCCGTATTCACGGCGGTTCACTGGGGATTTAGCGCGGCCCCAGATGTTTTCGCCCATGCGGCGATCAATTTTGTACTTGGCAGACGTGCGTTTGGTCACGATCTGGATCCTTTCAATATGGTGCGCCACAATCAAAACAAGGCCGAAT
This sequence comes from Pacificibacter marinus, assembly GCF_018860665.1. GTDB lineage: Bacteria > Pseudomonadota > Alphaproteobacteria > Rhodobacterales > Rhodobacteraceae > Celeribacter > Celeribacter marinus_A. The sequence continues at coordinate 26,651 of NZ_JAHKPK010000055.1, read as the reverse complement.
GCCAAGCGCCAATCATGGCAGCGTGTGAAAGGTGCTGTCCTTTGCTTTCCACGAACTATGTGCATTGAGCACAGTTATCGCTTTCGGCCGACAGGCATCCCCTTGCGGGGGCCACCAACACCAATAGTTAACCCGCACACATTTCTGTACACGGGATGAGCGGCTTATATAGGACTTGTAGGGGGTGTCAACCACGCGCCCCTGATTGGAACGCGTGTTTTTGTACTTTATGCGACGTCGTGCATTAAAATCGCAGCCTCAGCACCGGTTAACGTGCGGCGCGCCGACGGGCCATAAGAATCACCAGATGTTGTGATGTGCGGAAACCGTTCCAAAAGACAGCGCTTTTGATCCTCGGGCACATCATCAAGATCAGCGATTTCGGGATGAAAGCTTTCGGTTTCCAGCCCATTGGCCACAATAACTTGATGCGCGTCAAACAAAAGGTGGATGTAGTTCACTTGCTTGTGGGTGCGATCAATAACGATGGATCTGTCATTGACCAAATCCTTGGCCGCAATCAGCACTTCATCGGCATTGAACAACTCACGCGCCGCTTTGCCGGACACCAGCATTCTATGATGCGGAGAGACAATCAGATCTTCATCCGGATTGCCCATACCAAGCGCGTCGGCACGCAACCGCACAGGACGCAACTCGGGCATCGCATAAAGCCGCGCGCCAGACACACGCCGTCCACCAACCCAACGCAGAGCTTGCGGGCCGTTGTCTTTGGTTTGCACCCAATCGCCCTCGCGCAGATCCTCGACCAAACGCGCCCCATCGGGGGTCAATATCTGGGTGCCGGGTGTAAAACAAATCACGGCGCCCTTATCATCAACACGCGCATCACGCGCAGTTGCGACATAGGTCGACACGACCCAAAGATCCGTGTCTTTGGGTGGCATTTCACCTATGAACATCAATAAAGGCGCGCCCAAATCAGGCGTATCGATCAAAGTGATCTCGTATCTTTTAACCCCGTCAGTGACATCAAATCCACCGTCAAAAAGGCGCGTCCGTGCCTCAGGGTCGTGATATATAGGAGCGCCCGCCACTGCAGCACCAATCAACCGCCGCACCGATTGCGCAGCGCGTTGATGAAGTTCTGCCTTGCCGATCGCGCCGTCGAGCACGAGTACATCACGCGGCCCGTCCACGCAGACAGCATCCCCTGACCAACGCCACAATGCGCCGGTCGTGAGTGCGGTGAGCGATGCACGAGTGAGGCCTTCGACCTCTACCTGTGTCCACGCAATGACAAACGTGCCGGAAAAGCCCGTTCTCATAGCCTGTATGCCTGCCAATTTTAGTTTTTATATTTTTTATTGACTCTAGGCTAACACAAGCGAATCGGTCTGTTAACCATTTTTTTGCATCACGCGAATCTTCATATGAGGCTGGCTTGCTTAGGGCTTAGAAACGCAAGTTCACGTTCAACGCTCCGACCATTTGACCGCTTGATTGGTCTTTGAGGTTTGAGCCAAGCCACGTCACGCCGTAAGGCATATCCGCTTTCGAGGCCGAGAGCTGTAAACCTACCCCTCCGCGCAGCTGAACAGGTTCGATCAAAAATCCACCAGAGTCTGGAAGATATTGTGCCGACCAATCACGAGCAATATTTACGCCAAGATGCGGCAATGTTTCAACTTCGGCCTGTATTTCTGCGAATGGGCGGAGATCTGAAAAAACATATGAGGCTGAGTGCCAGCGATCTTGCGCACCCTCATGAAAGTCAGTGGCGAGCAGATGCCCTGCCCCAGCCCTCTGACCCTCTTGAGACATACCAGGCTGCACGACCGTTAAGCTGATCATAACAGCAAGCATACGAGCCAAATGGCGCAATTTTTTGTGCATAACGAGGTATCCTTGAGGGGCAGGTATTTCGATTGAAGCTAGATCAGATTGGTTAACAGTCCCTATAGATTGCTGAGAATTGGGCACGATTACGGCACAAAGATTGACAACTTTAAGACGTTGCAATTTGGCAGCACCTTGACACCTTTGGTTCGGCGGCAACCATCATGACGCGCCAAGTGTCATTCATACGCAAGCCCACCGCCACGCAAAAATCCATTGGGTCATTCCACCCAATGGATTTATCACAGCTTAAACGGCGTTCAGAAATTTTAGCTCTGCGCTTTCGCCCGCGCACGCATCAACATCAAACCGATGGCAAGCACTGCGCCGCAAATGAGCAACAAGGACACAGGTCGCTGTACAAAGATAAGCAAATCCCCATGCGACATGATCAAGGAACGTCTTAGATTTTGCTCTGACAAAGTTCCCAGCACCACGCCCAAAAGCATAGGCGACAAGGGAATACGTGCTTTCTCGAACAGAAAGCCGATACATCCGAACAGCAGCGCTACAAACATGTCGAACACACTGTAGCGCACCGAATAAGACCCGATCATACACAGGAACATAATAACAGGGATCATCACGCGTTGATCAATGCGGATCAGCTTTGCGAACAGCCCCGTCAGGCTGAGCCCCACGATCAACAGCGCGATCTGAGCGATGATCACGCCCGCAAAGAGCGCGTAAATCAGATCAAGATTGGTGGTGAAAAACACAGGCCCCGGCTCGAACCCGTGGATGGTTAATGCCCCCAACAATACGGCTGTCACCGCGTCGCCCGGAACCCCAAGCGACAACATCGGAATCAGAGCCCCTGATGTCGCGGCATTGTTTGCCGCCTCTGGAGCAACGATCCCCTTGGGGTTGCCTTGGCCCAGATCGGAATCCGGCCCTTCGCTGCGTTTGAGTTCCGAATAGGCAGCAAAAGCGGCGATATCACAGCCTGCCCCCGGTACTGATCCGACGAACACGCCAATTAGCGCCGATTTTACGGCGGTCCATTTGGTCAAAACCAGATCAGACCATGTCGGCAGATAGGTTTCATTTTTAGCACTTTTGGGAAAGGTCAATAGTTTCTCGGACCGCATAAACACCTGCGTCACCCCAAAGAGCCCTACAAGAATGGGAATAAGCTCCACCCCACCTAGAAGATCACGCAGGCCAAACGTGTAACGCGACGTGGCAGCAATCGGATCAAAGCCGATGGTTGTGATCCACATGCCAATCGCCGCAGCAAGAATACCGAGCATCAGACTGTCGGCAGACACGGCCACAATCATCGCCAAGCCAAACAGTGTCAGCGCGAAAAATTCAGGGGGACCAAAGGCCAAACCAATGGCTGCGAGTTTTGGCGCCATCAGCGTCATCACAAACGCGCCGACGATACCGCCCACAAACGATGCCACGGTGGCCAGCCCAATGGCGCGCCCTGCTTCGCCGCGCTCAGACATTGGAAATCCGTCAATCATTGTGGCTGCCGCCGCAGGCGTGCCCGGGGTGCGCAGCAAAATCGCCGACAATGACCCGCCATAAATTCCACCGCAAAACACGCCGACCAGCATCAAGATGCCCTGCAATGGCGCGTGCCCAAAGGTGAAGGGCAGCAATAGCGCACAGCCTGTTGTGGCCGTCAGTCCCGGCAGTGCGCCAACAAAAACGCCAGCAAACACGCCAAGAAAGATGAAAATGATGGTGGTCGGATCACTCAGAACCGTCGCCATGCCGTGAACGATATTTAAGGCTTCCATGATTTTTCCTTACAGAAAACGTTCAAACAGACCCGCAGGTGGTGGGGCAAAGGCAAGGCGTGACAGCAGTATCCATGCCAGCGCACTCAGGCCGATGGACACGAAGCCCAATATCCAAACGGATCGCATGCCAAAAATCCACATAACCGCAGCCAGCCACAAAGGCGCCAAAAGCGGGTAACCGATGATGGGCAGCAACACGAGAAACCCGAACGTAAGCAAGGCCACGCTGACCGGCTTCCAAGTTATCTTGATGTCCTCATCACTCGCGGACGTGTTGGGGGATTTTCCCCTGAGGCGCTGGATCAAAGAAACACAGGCCGTCACGCATACGACGCCTGACGCCAGTTGAGGAAACACATTGCCGCCGCTGGGTGTGTCATCGCCGTATTGGCCCGCCATGAAAAACGCGATAGCCGACAAGGCAGCTAAGACACCAAGCGTTGTAACGTCGGTTAGGTCCACCTTTGGGGTGGACCTTTTGGTTTGATCAGACGGAGTCACTTGCCGATGCCCAGATCGGAAATGGCAGCCTCAAGACTTGTTTCCAGATCAGCAAGAAAGGTCTCGAACTCGGCTGGATCTTTGTAAACAAGTGGCAGACCCTTTTCTTTCGCGAGAGTCTGGAAGCTCTCGGATTCAAAGCAAGCCTTAAACCCAGAGACGATTTTGGCCTTTACAGCCTCATCAATCCCTTTGGGCATAGCAAGCCCACGCCAGTCGTATACTGGAGCGGCCAGCGGATAGCCCGCCTCTGACACCGTCGGCACATCAGGAAATGCATCAGCGCGCTCAAGCGCATTGACGGCCAGAATGCGCACTTCGCCCGCTTCCATCAATTGTTTCATCTCGTCGATGCCAGTTGTCGCGACTGCAACGTGATTGCCCAGCAAAGCTGTTCTGACATTGGCTGAGCCATCAAAAGGGACATAGTTGAATGAGGCGCCATATTCTTTGGCCAAGGTCGCAGCCGACAGATGCCAAGCGCCGCCTGTACCTGCATGCCCAACAGTCACAACGCCCGGATTTTCCTGCGTGTAGGTCATCAGATCGCCCAACGTTTGAAATTCGGAATCTGCTGCCACTGTGATCGCGCCGGGGCTTTGATTGATCAACTGGATCAAGTCAAAATCGCGATAACTCAGATCTGCTTGCCCCAAAAGGCCATAGGTGGACAAGTTAAAGGTGATCAAGCCTACAGTGTATCCGTCACTGCGCGCAGTGCTCGTCCCACCCATACCAATCGCGCCAACAGCACCTGTTTTGTTCACAACATTGATATTCTCGCCAAAACAAGATTCTGCCTCGCCAACAAGGCTGCGCGCGATCGTGTCTGTTCCACCGCCCGCAGACCACGGAACGATCATTGTGACGTCCTTTGCGGGGTAATCTTGCGCCACGGCGCCAGTGGATGCCACGGTCAGTGAAAGGGCCGCAAAAAGGCCTTTATAATTTGTCATATTTTCCTCCCTAAGTACTTGACAATAAACCAATAACTGTAACTCATTACGCTATCGAAACTTAAACAGGGAATGCCCAAATGATCGTCAGAATGGCCATATTTCGCGGTGTACTACCGTCTGAAAACAAAGCGGATTTCATTGCACATCTTGAAACAAATATGCTTCCACTCATTCGGGATTTCCCGCAGATCAGCTCTGCCGACGCGCTCCTCCCACGTGACAGCGATCCTTCGCTTGGCGATGTTCAATTGATCCTCGATATGCGCTATGCAAATGAGGATGCGATGAACACCGCCCTTGCGTCGCCGCAACGGGCTCAAAACGGGGAAGAGACGAAAGCGCTCTTTGCCTTGATGCAAAACCCCAGTGTTGAACACATTGTGCTCGGCGACTGATCGTCTTTTATTCGGGCTGCGTTGGCGGCTCGAAGAACGAGGCCGGAACCAAAATTTTGTTCACCTGAGACACAAGATTTCCGGCCTCGGCAGATTTTTTAAGAAACAGTTGCCAATCAGGATCAGCAGCCATCGCAGCGCGCTTTGCGGCACGATCAGCGGCATCTTTATAGATCCAGATGTGAACATAAGAATTCACATCGCCCGTCTCAGTCGCGCCGTAAACAACCGGTTGCCCAAGATGCTTGCTTTGCGGTGCCCAGCCGAACTCTTCGTACAGTTTCATATGTTTTTTAATCGTGCCGGGGCGACAGGTATAAGTGCGGTGATCGTAAATCATTTCTATGGGTCTCCTGATAAGAATGTGTGTTTGGTGTCACCAATCAAGCTGGCGATGGTGTGCAGCAACATGACTGCTCCCGAAATTGGGATTGCGGCGTAAAATCCCCGCTCGGGGATTTGTAAGATCGGTGTGAGTGCAGCGGCTTTGTTAAACAAAACCCAGCCGTACCACGTCATTACGGCCAGAAATCCAGCGCATAAAATCGCAACGATACTGCGTAAGAACCAGCGGGCTTTACCGTCTGGCAGCATAAGTTCCAGCCAATCAACCTGAAAGTGGTCGCGCTTGATCCACAAAGCCGCAGAGCCAAAGAACACCATATATGCAAAGCTGCCGCGCACGATTTCATCGAACCAAGCAAAGCCACCAAGATCGAAACTGCGTGCCACAACATTGGTTAAGATAAGCAGGAACAAGACGGCCAAAGACAGCGATGCGATAATGCGCAGCGTGGCCTCGGTGAGTGTTTCAAGGCGTTTCATCAGTTGCCTCCCAAAACAAGATTCGGCAGCCAAACAGACAGCGCAGGGATCGTCACTACGCCCAGCAGAACCAAGCAAAGACCAAAGAGATAAGGCATCAAAGCCTTTGACAATCGACCCACTGAAATGCCTGCGATTGACCCGACAGCGAACAAGACCATACCCACAGGTGGCGTCAAAAGACCGACCATAGAGCACATGATCATGATCACGCCGAACTGTACCGGATCGATACCGATCTGTGTGACGATGGGCAAAAACAGCGGCACGGTCAGGACGATGACCGCGATGCCCTCAAGAAACATTCCCAGCACCAGCAAGATAAAGACGATGATCGCGAGGATCACAGCAGGGTTGTCTGAAAAACCCAACATCGCTTCAACAAGTTGGTTCGGAATGCGCTGTTGAATAAGCAACCAACCAAAGAACCCAGCCGCCGCAATTACAAACATAACGCGGATCGTATGGATCAGACTTTCCCAGACGATCTTGGGCAGGTCGCGCGGCTTGACTTCGCGGTAGACAAGCATCGACAACACCAGCGCATAGGCCGAAGCCACAGCCCCTGCTTCGGTGGGGGTAAAAATGCCGCCAAAGATGCCAGCGATGATGATAACAGGCGTGAACAACGACAGCGCACTGTCAAGGCCACTGGTGAAAATCTCTTTCCAATCAATATGGTCGCGGCGTGGCATCTTATGTATGCGCGCAACGATATAGACGGCGACCATCAGCGCGATGGCCATAAGCACCCCAGGCACGACACCTGCAAGAAAAAGCTTTGCGACGGACACTCCAGTGATGGATGAATATAGCACAAAGGGAATTGAGGGCGGAAACACAGGCCCGATGGTCGATGAGGCCGCGGTGATCGCAGCCGAAAAATCGCGGTCATAGCCGCGATCATTCATCGCCTGAAGTTCGACCTGCCCCAGCCCTGCGGCATCGGCCACAGCGGCGCCAGACATGCCCGAAAAGAACAAAGAGGCCAGCACATTGACCTGCCCCAACCCGCCACGGATATGCCCAACACAGGCATCAGCGAACCGAAAAATCCGTGTAGTGATACCGCCGGTATTCATCAGATTACCAGCGAGAATGAAAAACGGAATGGCCAGCAAGGTAAAGCCTGTGGTGGCCGAAAACATACGTTGCGGAACCATCGTCAGGATAAAGAAATCGCCCTGCAAGGCGTAGAAGCCAACGGCTGTGACGCCGAGGGCAAGCGCGATCGGCACACCAAAAATGATGAGCGCTATCAAAGCACCTAGGATAAGAAAAGTTGTCATGTTTTATCCGTGAAAGTTGAAAGGCACGAGGCGAAATCCGCCCAGATGCGTTCCGAGTACGTGATCCCGAGATGCGTCCTTACGCTATTTGTTGGCGGCGTAAGGACGTCTCGATATGGGTAGAAGTCAAACTTACTCGAGGAAGCCGAGGAAGGTATCCATGTTGTCTTGACCGCTGTATTCAGCAACGCGTGCACGCGCATCGCCCATCTTAGCCGCAAAAGGCGCAAGATCAGGGGTCGTTACTTTCATGCCGCGTTCAATCAGGCCTGCAACTTCGTCGGCTTCTTGCGCTTGAACAGCTTCGCGCATCATTGCGCCAGCAGCAGCACTTTCTTCGCGGATAATGCGTTGCTGGTTTGGTGTCAGCGCATCCCATTTGTCTTTGTTCACAACATGGACCATCGCGTTGTATACGTGACGCGTCATGGCCATATGTTCTTGGAAGTCATTGAGGTTGTAGTGATAAATCACGCCAACAGGGTTTTCTTGACCTTGAACGACACCTTGATTCAAGGCATTCGGCAGCTCAGGAAACGCGATCTGCGTTGTAGAGGCGCCAAGGCCTTCCATAGCGGCTACGATCTGCAATTCAGGCGGCGTGCGCAATTTCAAACCAACAACATCATCAGGTGTATTGATCGGCTTGATCGAGTTGGTGATGTTGCGGAAACCGTATTCCCAATGAGACAACATAACGAGCCCCTGCGCTTCCAACTTAGGCGCGACCCAATCGGTGAAATCACCATCCAGAACCGCATGCGCGTGCTCATAGCTGTTGAACGCGAAAGGTGTCATCGCTGTACCGAAGGCGCGATCGTATTTATCCAACCCGCCATGCGTTGGCAGCGTCATATCAACAGCGCCAAGAATGGTTTGTTCAAGTTGCTCAGGCGGTGAGCCCAGTTGGTTGGCTGGGAACAGCTCAATCTCAACCGCGCCGCCGGTGCGCGCGTTGACGTTTTCAGCGAATTGAACCGCCGCAAGGTGGCCTGGATGCGTTTCAGCCGCGAAATGCGCCAAGCGCAATGTCACATCTTGTGCGCTCGCAGAACTCAGTCCGGCGGCAAGCGCCAATCCTGTCATAAATGTTTTTTTTGTCAGCATGTTATCCTCCATAGATGCTGTTATTGGGGCTCAGTCCTCTAAACGAGCAACGACCCCCGTCAGTTCTTCATAGGCTTTGATGACAGCCGTGCAGCCCTCTTCGCCATGCCCCATAATCGAGGCCAAGGCGTAGGTTTGATGCACAGAGTCAGCCATAAAGCCGGGCAGTCCCGCATCCCCAAGCCATTCAGTGTAGTACCGGACGTCTTTTTGGGCATTTGCGAGCGACATATGGGGGGTAAAGTCCCGTTGCAGGGTCTTTTCCCCATATAGATCCATCATCCCAGACTTGCCTCCCGCAGCTGAAATGATGCTGATCACCTTCGACATATCCAAGCCCTCGCGCGCCGCCAAAGCAAAGCCTTCACAGAAGGCTGCAACATTGGCGAAGGCGATGAAGTTGTGGATCAATTTCAATCGGATCGCATGACCCGCTGGACCAACATGGAATATATTCTCGGCGTAGCAATCAAAGGTTGGGCGCAGTTCTTCCAGCAAATCTTCATCACCACCGAACAGAATATTCACCTGCCCCTTGTCTGCGTGAATAGGCGTGCGCGTCATTGGGCCTTCGCAATAGCGCAAACCGCGCGCATCACATTCGGCGCGCATTTTATCGACATGCGCCACCGATACGGTCGTATGGTCGAGAAAAATCGCACCCTTTTTCATGTGATCCAGAACACCGCCCGCACCCAGAGCCATTTTTTGCACCGCTTCCGCCGTGGAAATACAGACAGCGAAAACATCGCAGTCCGCTGCCATTTCTAAAGGCGTTGTGCCGCGTTTTGCGCCGAAACCCTCGGCCACTTTGATCTTTTCAGCGTCCAAATCGAGCGCAGTTACATCGCCCCCTTTAAGGGCGATATTCTTGACGACTCCGCCGCCCATTCCGCCCAAGCCGACAAATGCAATTTTCTTAGTCATGCGAATCCCTCCGTTGAACTGCAGAATACAGATTAGCAGTTGTCTGACAACCTGTTTTATGATTTACAGATTTGCATATGGCACATCCAAGTCGTAAACATAATCAAGTCAGCTTGAAGCCCATCAGGAACAGTTATGCAAAAATCGACCTTATTCGACGCCATCGCACGCCCACGCCGCCTCCCCGATGAGGTGGCTCAATCTGTTATGTCCGCCATAACGAGTGGCGCGCTCAAGCCTGGGGACAAATTGCCCAGCGAGGCTGAGATGTCTTCGAACTTCAACGTCGCGCGCACAGTGGTCCGCGAAGCGATTTCGCTGTTGAAATTTGATGGCGTCGTCGATTCGCGTCGTGGTGTCGGCGCTTTTGTTGCTAACCGCGAAGAACGCACATCCTTCCGCATCAGCCCTGCCTGTTTTGAGAAACGCCGCGAAATCATCAAGCTGCTGCAACTGCGTACCTCTGTACAATCAGGTGCCGCGGCATTGGCCGCCGAGCTGCGCACCGATGCGCAGATGGAAGTGATCGAAACTGTGCTGCAAGAGCTGCTGGAAGCGAACGATAAGGGGCCAGAAGCTGCGTTGGAAGAACGTGTCGAGGCGGAGTTGCGTCTGTACCAATTGATCACTGAAGCCTCTGAAAACGAATACTTTTGTGACGTGGTCAACATGATCGAAATGAATATACAGAACTATCTGCGCTCTGCGTTTTTGAAAAATGCGGCAGCCTGCGAGTTCGAACCGAACGTTATTTTGGAACATAAGGCCGTCGTGGCCGCAATTAGGGATCAGGCGCCAGAAACCGCACGGGTTGCGACCCGCAAACGGTTCTCGAACGCCTCTGACAGTTTGGCTGCGCGCAAAGATTTTGCCTAGCCCGACTGCGCGCACATCAATTCAAGGAGAGGGTATCATGGGACAATTCAAACATGGTGGGAAAGTGCTTGTCGAAGCGCTGGAACAACAGGGTGTCAAACGGGTCTATAGCGTACCGGGAGAAAGCTTTCTTGCCGCGCTGGACGGACTATATGATGCAGGTATCTCCAATATCGTAACCCGCCACGAAGGTGGCGCTGCGATGATGGCCGAAGCTTGCGGCAAGTTGAACGGCACACCCGGCGTCGCCTTTGTGACCCGTGGCCCTGGTGCGACGAATGCATCGGCGGGCGTGCATATTGCATTCCAAGATTCGACACCAATGATCCTGTTCGTGGGCCAAGTCGCCAGCGATCAACGTGACCGTGAAGCCTTTCAAGAAGTTGATTACCGCGCCATGTTCGGCCCTTTGGCAAAATGGGTTGCAGAAATTGATCGTGTTGACCGTATTCCTGAGTATGTAAACCGCGCGTTCCAAACCGCCCAATCAGGTCGCCCCGGCCCTGTGGTTTTGGCCCTGCCCGAAGACATGCTGTCATCCGCCTGCGACGCCGTTGCCACGCCACGCGCGACATTGCCGTCAGCGCAGGCCAATCAGGCCGATGTTGAAGCCGTTATTTCGGCAATGCGAAAAGCCGAGCGCCCTTTGGTTTTGCTTGGCGGGCGCAATTGGTCACCTGCGGCGGCAAAAGCCATGGCACATGTCGCTGAAACGCTCGACCTGCCCGTCGCGGCCTCGTTTCGCTGCCAAGACTATCTAGACAACCGCCACGCCAATTACGTTGGCGACGTTGGCATCGGCATCAATCCGAAACTGGCGCAATGCGTGCGCGATGCAGATGTGATTTTCAGCCTTGGTGCGCGGCTTGGCGAGATGACAACCAGCGGCTACACTTTGTTGGAAAGCCCTGTTTCCAAACAAAAGCTCGTGCATGTGCATCTTGACCCCAACGAATTTGGCCGCGTGTATCACCCGACACTTGCCGTGACTGCGGATGCGGGCGCACTTATCCAGCAGGTCTCGGCACAGTTGCAGGCGTCTAAGCCCGGCACCCGCAGCAATTGGACTGATACAGCGCGCAGCAACTTTGAAACATGGCAACAGCCTGTGGAAACACCCGGCGCGTTGAAAATGGAGAACGTTATCGCGCACCTTAATGACGTGCTGCCTGATAATGCCATCATCACCAATGGTGCGGGCAATTATTCGGCTTGGCTGCACCGTTATTACCGCTACCGCAATCACGGCACTCAACTGGCCCCGACCAGCGGATCGATGGGATACGGCTTGCCCGCCGCAGTCGCAGCCAAAATTGAACGCCCCGATCAAGAGGTCATTTGCTTGGCGGGGGATGGCTGCTTCCAAATGAGCATGCAGGAATTTGGTGTCGCTTGCGAGAACAATGCGAACATTATTGTGCTGATTTCAAACAACGGTATGTACGGAACCATTCGATTGCACCAGCAAAAGAAATTCCCCAAACGTCCCAGTGGTACGAACCTGCAAAACCCGAACTTCGCAGCTTTTGCAGAATGCTATGGCGCCTTTGGTGCTGTGGTCGAAACGGACGCAGAATTCGAAACAGCCTTGGCCGCAGCCCGTGCATCGGGCAAACCCACGATAATTGACATGCGCATTGACCCCAATGCCCTAAGCCCTATGGCCAAGCTCGAACAGATTGACACTTAAAGCGAAATCCCCCTTGCCGTCGCGCAATCGATGGTGAGGCGCTTAAGTGTCCAAGGCCATGTATTCCATCGCGAGTGCATGGCCTGAATATTGTCAAAAAACGAGAATGCGCCATCGGGTTTAACAACGCACCGCCATTGGTAAGCCGTGCAAACAAGCGCAAACAGCCCCTTACTCAGTGATCGGTGTCTTTCCATTTAACCGGCGTGACATATACGATGCTGTCATCAACACTGACCATCACATCGCCATCTTGAATGTTCACTTGCAACTTCATCGACCGGCTTGCCAGTGCGGCCAGCTCGGTGGTGTTTTGCTCGGTCAGGTTCAGAACTTGAAGATTGTCAAAGCGCGTGGTGCTGTTTTTGATTTTGTCCCACCACACCTCAGCCGTCCGGCCACCATAACAATAGATCACAACATTGTCGGATTTACCGCAGGATTGCCGCACGATCTTTTCACTTGGCAGACCCAAGGCCACCCACAACTCAAGCTCGTTGCTCAGGCTTTTTTGCCAGATATCAGGCTCGTCATCCGTTGACAGGCCCTTGGTCATTTCCAAGTTTTCATGCGCATTCAACGCAAAGGCCAAAAGGCGCACCATCAAACGTTCATCCGTCTCAGAGGGGTGTTTGGCGATCGTCAGCTTATGGGTCTCATAATAATGACGGTCCATATCCGACACGGAAAGTTCGACTTTATAAATAGTGGATTTTTGCGCCATGATCTGTCCTGACATAGATAAGATTGTGATGCTTAAGACGTCTAGCGACTTTGTGAAAGCGGATTCATAAAAACCTTTGAAATCCGACTGACAATGCTCCGTTTGATACCAGTCGCGCGTTTTGTGCCCCCGAGATGAATGTCACTGCACAAACGTAAAGTGATTGTAAGACCTTCGATGCCCATTGGAGCCCCGTGACATCGAATTCTAGGTTAAATCCACGATAAAAGAACGCGGACGATCCCGAAGGCTATGGGTTTTGAGCAATCAATAGGCCCTTCGTCAATTCAACCCATGGTAGATCTACTGGGAAAAGAGGCCCGCATTATTTCCTAGCGCGAAAGCGTCGGCAGAACCCTATCACGCACGGAAATCAAATGTTCACGCATACAGGCTTCGGCAAGGTCGGCATCGCGTGCCTCAATCGCGGCACAGATCGCCTCATGTTCGTCAAAGCTGCAATAGCTTGCGGCTGGGCCCGTGGTTTCGCGCGATTGTCCCCAAACGGTAGAACGCCTCACGACGTTTAGTGTCTCGAACAGATAAACAAGAAGCTTGTTTTGCGTGGCCTTGGCTATGATGGCATGAAGGTTGTTATCTTGTGCCTCATAACTACGCCAATCGGGCGCGGCGCGGCAGCGCTCATTACAGGTACGCATCGCGATGAAATCAGCGCGGGTGCCAGAATGTGCTGCCAACCGCGCGAGACTCGGTTCAATTGCTAATCGCGCAGCGATCACTTGGATAGGGCTGGCCAGTTCCCCAAGGTAGGCGACATCATTGAGATTGAGCACAGGGCGCGCGCCGACAAAGGTACCACGCCCGACGTGTCGCCAGATGAGTCCGTCTGCTTCCAAACAGTTCAAGGCCTTGCGCAGTTCACCGCGAGAAACCTTGAAATGTGCGGCAAGTTCGCGTTCGGGGGGCAAGCGTTCATTGTGTTGAAAGCCCTTTGATACGATGTACAGCCGAATGTTTTCGGCGAGAGTTGCGTTCAGTTTTTGATTCATTTTAAACCAATCTGTGAATTGGTTACCATCGGCAATCTATGCAAGGCTCGAAAACCTGATAACGTATCCCCAACAATGGCAGAGGATTTCGAACAATCAAGTCTGAACGGATAAAAATGTATTTGACCAATTATACATTGGTTACGCACTTTATCTCTACTGTCGCTGGTCTAATTAATGATGGCTTTTGCCTATTCTCCCCCCTTACGAAGGAAATGAAACACGATGCGTTTTACCACGATACTCTCAACAACCGGTCCTGTTGCCGTCGTAGAATTGGATGAAAACCAATATTTGCCAGTCGCTGCAGCGGCACGTGCGGCAGGTGCCACAGATCCGGCACTGCTGGAGGGCGGGTTGCAAGCCATCATCGAGGGCGGTGACGCTTCGCTTGCAGCATTGCGCGATATCGTTGCCAATGCGGCGCCTGAAATGACTGTGTCTGCTGAGGAAGCGCAGCACTGTGCCCCGCTTCCGGCGCCTGCAAAAAACGTATTTTGCGTTGGTCGCAATTACGCAGAACATATCGCCGAAGGCGCACGGGCGTTGAAAGCGAATATTGCCGTGACTGAGGTTCCAGTGTTTTTCACCAAACCACCAACCACAGTGACCGGACCATACGCCGACGTGCCTATCTTCCCACAGGTTTCGACCAGCATTGATTACGAGGTCGAATTGGCGGTGATCATCGGCAAACCCGGCCTCAACATTTCCAAAGAAAACGCATTCGATCATGTCTGGGGCTACACGGTCGTCAATGATGTGACCGCGCGCGACGTGCAACGCCGCCACGGCGGACAGTTTTTCAAAGGCAAAGCTTTTGATGGCTCTTGCCCGATGGGCCCCGTCATTGTCACCCGCGATGAGGTCACAGACCCCCACAATCTACGGGTGAGCACTGTTGTGAACGGCGAGACACGCCAAGATGGCAATACCTCGCAAATGATTTTTGATATCCCCACGCTTATCGCGTCCCTTTCAGAAGGCTTGACGCTGAACTCTGGCGATATCTTGGCCACAGGAACACCGTCTGGAGTTGGCTACGCGATGGAGCCACCACATTTCTTGAAGGATGGCGATGTCGTGGTGTGCGAAGTCGAAGGCATTGGTGCGTTGCGCAATACGATGCGCAACGTCTGATACGAAAACGGCGCAAGGTTTCCCGCGGGAGGCGGGATCCTTGCGTTATGAAAAGCAGAACAAATTGGAGGATATATGATGCTTACCAGACGTATTTTTACGGCTTTGATGATGAGCGCTGCGGCGATGACGCCCGTCGCAATGACAAGCCCCGCAGCAGCACAGGAACTCACAAAGATCACTTTCGTGTCGCCAAGCGCCTCGGCGATCAATTCATTCAGCATTCACACAGCCATCGGCGAAGGGTTCTTTGCGGATGAAGGACTTGAGGTCACAGCGCAGGCGATCAACGGGTCCGGCGCGGTGCTGCAAGCGCTCTCATCTGGGCAAGCTGATTTTGGACGCCCTGGTCCGGGACCATTGCTTGCAGCGCGTGGGCGCGGCGTGGATGCGGTGTTCATTTATAACCACGCGGCCAAAAATAACTTTGGTCTTGTTGTGCCTGATGCCAGCCCAGTGCAAACCCCCGCTGACTTGAAAGGCACTGTGATCGGCACTGGGTCAGCCGATGGCGCAGAAGTTGGTTTTGCGCGCAACGTGATGACCGGCTCTGGTCTTGTGGATGGCACTGATTATTCATTCTTGACTGTGGGCGATGGCGGTCCTGCCTCTGCTGGACTTAGATCCGGCGAGATTTCTGCCTATTCTGCTGCAGCTGCAGATGCGGCAGTTTTGAACCACCGCGGTGTTGCTGTGCGCGATATCACCCCACCTGAATTTGCCCGTTTCTTTGGCAATGGCTTGGTGACTATGGGCGATACCATCCGCGACAATCCTGAGCTGGTCGAAAAATTTGTCCGTGCAGTGTATCGCGGTCACATGTTTGCGCTGGACGAGGCCAATCGCGAAGCAGTTTTGGACGACATGGCAGCGGCCAACCCGCAAGAAAGCGAAGATCGCGAGTTCGCGAACGCACTGCTGGAAGCAATTATTGACCGGTCCATTCCAAACGATCTCAGCCATGGGTATGGTTACCAGCCACCTGAAGTTTGGGTCGAATGGCAGGACGTGCAAATTGCAGGCGGCGAATTGGCTGAACCTTTGCCCGATTTGACAGCGGCCTACACCAACGAGTTTACCTTCAAAGTGAACGGGAGCGCTAACTAATGCCTGCTGCCGCAGCCCTATCCCCTACCGACGCTCCTCGTGAGCCTGTTTATCAACTCAGTCATGTTGGCAAAACCTACGCACGTAACGCGGTTACCGCGTTGGATGATGTGAACTTGACCTTAAGAAAAGGCAGCTTCTCATCCGTTATCGGGTCCAGTGGCTGCGGCAAATCTACCCTTTTAAAAATCATGTCAGGCATGATCTCGCCGACCAAAGGGCGGGTAATGTTGCAAGACAAACCCGTCATGGGACCGCGTCGTGACATCGGGATGATGTTCCAGCAAGCGACATTATTTCCTTGGCGCACGACTTTGGAAAATATCGTTCTGCCGATTGAAATTCGTGATGGCAAAAAGGCTGCAAAAGCGGCTGAAGCGCAAGCGCGCGCATTGATGGAACTGGTCGGATTGAAAGGGTTCGAAGACACCTATGCAAACGAGCTGTCCGGTGGCATGGCGCAGCGCGCTTCGATCTGTCGGATGTTGATCACGGAACCTGCTGTTTTGCTATTGGATGAACCGTTCAGTGCGTTGGACGAACTCAGCCGCGATTTTATGAATATGGAATTGCAGCGAATTTGCACGTCGCGTGATGCGACGGCATTCTTAGTGACCCACTCCATCCCTGAGGCAGTGATCCTGTCAGATGTGGTTTATGTGATGAAACCGCGTCCTGGTCGGGTGGCCGAGGTGGTCGAAATCGATCTGCCGCGCCCGCGCACTTTGGACATGATGACCACACCGAAATTCGGGGCATTGGTCGAACATATCCGCAGCAGTTTGGACAAGGAGGCCTTTGTATGACACTTGAAAACATCACCGATACAGCGTCAGAGCATGAAGGCGATACCGTTTGGAGCGAAGGTGGCGGCTGGCTTGATCTGGTGCCGCGCTGGGTGCAAATGCTCTTTGTGTTTGTCGTGTTTGTTGCCCTTTGGGACGCGGTAACGCGGTTCGGTTTTGTCAGCCCGATCATTCTGCCATCACCGCTGGAAACTCTGCTTGATCTGATTTTTGTTGGTAAAAATATCTTTACGGGGGGCTATATGTTGGGCGCTCTCTGGATCACCCTGCAAGAGGTGTTCTATGGATTTTTGCTGGCATTGTTTATCGGTGTTGGTCTGGGCGTGATCGTTGGCGAAACGGCGTTCGGCGAACGGGCGATTATGCCTTATCTCGTGGCGATTGATACGATGCCAAAGGTGGCTTTCGCGCCTTTGTTCGTGGCGTGGTTGGGATTTGATATCGATAGTAAAGTGGCGTTGGCAGCCTTTATCGCGACCTTTCCCATCGTGGTGGGCACAGCAGCAGGGCTTCATGCGGCAGATACCAACAGTCGGTATCTGTTCAAAACCATGGGAGCGTCACGGTTGCAAACTCTGCTGAAACTTAAACTTCCGATGGCTTTGCCGCAGATGTTTACGGGGCTGAAAATCGCATCCGTGGGCGTGATGGCAGGGGCGATCACGGGTGAGTTTTTGGGCGGAGGCAAAGGTCTGGGTGAGTTGATCCGCACCGCAGCCAGTCAATTGAATACACCCCGCGTTTTCTCATTGATCCTGTATCTTTCAATCGTGGGCTTGATGCTATTTGCCTTTGTTTCATGGGTGCAACGCCGCTTTGTATTCTGGCACAAAGAACGTGTTCACGCTGGCGGAGAATGACAATCGCAGCATTTTAAAAACGGCGCTGACGGAAATTCCGTCAGCGTTTTCATGTCTAGAAACCAGCCTCTACATATTCTGCGTTTGGGTAGGGGCTAACCGATAAAAATCTCTGTGCGAACAGGTCTAATCCAATTAAATCAGCGCCAGCACAAAGGGCGCTTCCCTTTCAGAAAAATCGCCTTGTCATACCATAGCTGACGGGCAATGCCGCAAGACAAGCGTTTAGGGCATCCGAGGCACCTTTAGGCGCGCAGCGCGATGAAATATTCGCCTTTACCGAAGTCAGGCTAAGTCAACAGGCCTACAAATGTAAGTTGCGCACATTTGAAAATCCTTCAAACGTGCGCAACTGATTGGTTGAAGACCACAGCACATCTATACGTCAGCACCGATGGTGTCTTGTGAAAGTCTCGCGTGACAGCGGGTTAGTGCTTTACGCCCCGTGCTTTATGCTGTTTCCAGAACTTCAAAACGAAGGGCGAGAACGTCACAAAGACAGTCATAGTAAAGAACAGCAATGCAATCGGCCGCGTTACAAAGATCATGGCACTGCCATCTGACAAGATCAAAGATTGACGCATGGATTCTTCAACCATTCCACCAAGGATCAATGCAATCACCATTGGCGCTGTCGGATACTCGAACTTGATCATCGCATATCCCACGCAACCAAAGATCAGAGCGATCATCACTGAATTGAGAGAGTTTGAAATCGTATAAGCCCCAATCAAGCACATGATCAGGATGATAGGCAGCAAAATCGCATCGGGAATATTTACAATCCGATCAAACCATTTCAATGCAAAACGACCCTGAAAATACATGACAATATTGGCTAGAATGAAGCTCAGCATGATCGTGTACATCAGCCCACCTTGTTCCACGAATAACTGTGGCCCTGGTGTAAGCCCATGAATCAACAACGCCCCCAAGAAAATTGCGGCGACAGTGTTGCCGGGAATGCCCAAGGTCAATGTCGGGATCAACGTCGCAGCCGTCACGCCGTTGTTGGCACTTTCAGAGGCCGCGATGCCCTCCAAGCTGCCATTGCCGAACAACTCGGGTTCCTTTGACGCCCGTTTGGCTTCGTCATAAGCGATGAAAGAGGCAATGCTGCCGCCGGTCCCCGGGATGACGCCAACCACGATACCAATCACGCTTGATTTAACAATCGTCCAGTAGTGAGGAACAATATCACTCCAACGGATTGACTGTTTTTTCGACCCGTCTTTTGCGATCTTGCGCGGCGTTGCACGCTTGCCAATCTGATTGAAAATTTCCGCAATCGCGAAAATACCGATAAAGACCTCGATCATGCCGATGCCGCCATAGAGGTAGAATGTATTGAACGAAAATCGTGGCACCCCTACAAGTGGATCAACACCAACGGTGGCAATCAAAAGGCCGAACAATGCGGCCACAAAGCCTTTGGATAAAGACTGACCACTGACGCGTGCGATGATTGTGAGGCCAAAAAAGGTAAGCGCAAACCGTTCAGGCGGACCAAACGCAAGCGCGGTTTTTGCCAACATAGGCGCGAAAAAGATGAGCGCGATGGCGCTGATCAACCCACCTAAAACAGACGCATGCAGTGCAACGCTAAGGGCTTCAAACGAGCGCCCCTTTTGAGTGAGAGGATAGCCATCCCATGCGGTTGCCGCAGACGATGGTGTGCCCGGAGTATTGATCAAAATGGCGGAAATCGACCCCGCATAAGTCCCAGCACAATAAACTCCCGTCAACAAAACGATCCCAGACTCAGGAGGCATATCAAACGTGAACGGAAGGACTAAGGTCACCGCAAGCGTAACAGTTAAACCCGGCAGTGAGCCAAACACCATACCAATGGCTGTGCCAATGATGATGAGCATGATGTTTTGCCACATCGATACAATGCCGATGGCAAAGAAAATGTTGTCAAACACAGTATGCCCCCTCAGTCAAACAGGCTGCCGCTTGGAAGGTAGACCTTCAAAACGACACCCAATAGGGAATTTACAGGAAAACTCAGCGCGAGAGACACCAGAACGATTTGAACCCAAGTACAGCGCCCTATGATCAACATGATCGATGTGATCAAAAGGATCGTCGCAATATTATACCCTATAAAAGGGAGCAAAATGATCCAGGATGCGATGGCAATAAACGCCAAAAATACCAATCCATAACGCGTTTTAGGTGGTGGATCATCCGTTGTATCGGCAGGTGTGCTTTGGATATGCGCCCAAACCGCCGCGACAATTGAAAACAAGCTGAAAACCATTATGGCGCCTGCGATGATATAAGGCATGGTACGGGCACTGACGCCGCTTAACCCATCGGTCCCGAAATCGGCGATTTGGCTGGGAATGCTCGCCATAAAGAAAGCTCCGACCAACAAGGTGACGATAGACGGAATGCTGTCTTTCAAACCAGATGAAAGGGATGACATGTCTCAAATTCCTTTAGCTTGAGAATGGAAGTTACATGCTGCCGAGACGGTCCGCCACGAGTTCGCATTGTAAACGAGAACGAGCGAGCGCAAGGAATGCGCCCGCTCTGGGAGGAAAAAATCTACGGATTGATAATGCTACCAAAGAAATCCCAGTCTCTGTTCAACTTCGCCATGATTTCCTCGCCATTTCGCACAAGGCTCTCTTGCTTGCGCGTGACAGTGAAGGCCTTAAACTCATCACTGTTGGCGGCTTTCAAAAAGGCGTCTTCAAGCACAGCGATCACATCGTCGGGGGTCTCTTTCGGAGCAAGAAGATACCATTCAACGGTGGCCACAAGATCGAGTCCCTTTTCCTTAAACGTTGGAACGTCGGGAAAGGAATCTAGACGTTCTTCAGACGATACCGCAAGCAATCGGGTTTCGCCGGCTTCGATGCTTGGCACCATAGAACCGGGGGTTCCCCCGATGAGATCAACATGACCGCCACGAATGGCCGCGATCGCTTGGGAACCGCCCTGAAACGGGACATCACGGAATTTGACTCCACTTTCCGCAAACAAGGACTTCATCAACGTGTGGTGAACACCGCCAACGCCAGAATGGCCACGGTCCACAACTGTATCGGTGCCCGCTTCAGCGAGGAAGTCTTCTAGTGTCTCCCAAGGAGAATCCGTTCTAACGGCGATAGAACTTGGTGCGTAGCTTACCCCCACGATCCCACGAAAATTATCGACTGTATATGGCACATTCAAAGAATGCGGCGATGTAACCAAAGCATCCGAAGCTCCGAAGTATAGCGTATACCCATCAGCCTTAGCTGCTGCGGCCTCGGCTGTGCCAACAGTTCCAGAGCCGCCGGACCGGTTTATAATCGCGATGGGTTGGGGCAGATATTTTTCGGCTTCTTTAGCCAGAAAACGTCCTGTGGTGTCAGTCCCGCCCCCCGCACCGTAGGGCACAATGACGCTGATCGGCTTGTTCGGAAAGTCAGCAGCCATGGCTGTGGTTGTAAAAGACGCAGTGACAGCAGCCACCAAAGCCATAAAGCTTTGAGCTGCCAGTTTGGACTTAACTGCGCTGATTGAAAATTTATGTAGCATCGGTTCCTCCTCTGGATGCTGATCCATATTTGAACAGTTCGGTCATGAACGTTGAGACGGATCTGCACCCATCTCGCGTCCCCTCCTAGAATGAGACGAACTGCTTTAGATAATAGCTGGGCAACCTTCCCAACCGGACATGGCGCATAGCGCTCGGTCCAGTGGGCACTTCATCCCTCCCCCCTTTTTCTCATCGGCATTCGATCAAATTGGCCTCCACCCAAAACGATCAAACCCACGACACGACCTCACCTAAGCTGATCACCAACACAATTGGTGTCCCGAGTGCTTTTGCCGCATCTCGCTGCATAGCTATTGCCTTGCCCTAAACTGCTATAGTAGAATAGTAGTCAAGTCAATCCTCGGCTTATTGATTTTCGATGTGCACATTTGAGGAAACTTATTAAACAGGCTATGTTTTCCCAAAGACAGGAAAACCGGTTCAAGGAACGTTGGTAAAAATGCAGCACAAACTTTACAAAGATGACAGGCAGTCAGCAGCAGATTTCGTTTTCGAACAACTGTACAGTGACATCATCTCATTGAAACTTTTGCCGGGCGCTAAACTGTCTGAGATGGAGGTCGCCCGCAATTTTGGCGTGTCCCCGCAACCTGTCCGAACTGCGTTTCATAGATTGAGCAATAATGACCTGCTTGTGGTACGCCCACAACGTGCGACCCGTGTGCGCGGATTTACACTCGAAGATATCCAAGAGGCGCAATTTATCCGCATGTCTGTTGAAATGGAAGTGCTCTATCGTGCTTGCGACGTTTGGGATGAAGCGCGCAACATAACGCTTCTGGAAAACCTTGAGAAACAAAAACGCTGCGTTGAAGCTGTCGATGCAGAGGGATTAGAAGCGCTCGATTACGAATTCCACAGGCTCATTTGTGATCTCGCGGGATACCCAAAGGCGTTTGATACGATCAAACGTCAAAAACAAAAAATATGCCGCCTATGCAGTCTTGAAATGCAGCAAAAGAAAAGCGAATTGCGCGCGATACTTACAGACCATTTGAATATTGCACACCATCTTGAAATGCGCTCATTGGACAAGTTGCTCATTGCGGCCCGCAAGCATTTTAACCGCCTAGACGAGACCATAGAGTATCTGCACCGGGTGCATTCAGAGTACTTCGACATCGATTGATGCGCCAGAGTACATTAAATTTATTATAAAATTCCGTGACTTAATGATATTTTAAATAAGCGTCGCATGAAACCTTTAAACTGTTTGAGCCTCGCCCATTAATGTGGTCCGCCCTTATAGTTAGGAAAACGGAGGACCAACGATGGTCATTAGAAAGACCCAAGCCAAAAAATATTGTCGTTAAGTTAGGGTAGATTGAAGTGCTGATGGGGCAAAGTATACCCCGGATTGATGCGATCAGACGGATCAGCGTGACTGAACAAACCTATGCCCGCCCACCAGCGCCCGAAGTCATCGCTCTGATGGACCAAAGGCCAGTCATGCACTAACTTTCCAATGGGACCACTCAAGCAGGGCAGTTCTTTAAAACTCCTCCAAAATAACTGCAGGCAGATCTTCAACTGGTCGAATTGACATCAAAGACCCTTTGTTTTCAAAAGGCATTTTTGTAGCTGAAATCAAGCAAGTATAGAGGCGTTAATGTACAACTTGCACGTCTGCGCACCTCTGTGCGTTCGATGAGGCGTATATTGTTGCGATTTCGACTTGATAATCCGCCGCCACTCACGCAAAAACACTCCAAGTGGTCCCTTAGCTCAACTGGATAGAGCAGCTGCCTTCTAAGCAGCAGGTTTGAGGTTCGAGTCCTCAAGGGATCGCCAATATTTCATTTTTTGTAGATGGGGCATAAGAATGCACAAAATGGCATTTTTCCATGCACACCCTGTCAAGCTTTATTTTGAGGCAACGCAAAAATATATCGCAAGACTTTGATAATAAGAGATTTTTGTATTCATGAGCATTTGGATGAAATATCCATTTTCTCTGAGAGGGCCCTCTATCAAGAACGAAAGAGCAGAGTTGGCCCGCGCGCGCCTAGCAACATGCAATCACATTATCGGGGTCGTGGCACCCAAACAAGCTTTCTGACAACGGGCTATATACCGCATCATCGATATTCGCTCTCGCTATGTGGGTCTTCGCGACATTTGAGCCGGCGCATACTTTGGTAAACAGCGCAATCAAACTTTGCGAACAGCATGGAACCGCAGCGCGGTCTATGGCAGCATCCTGAAATGATCGAATTCCGCACTCTCGCCGATGACCACCCCGATTTAGCGCATTCTCCACTGCTGCGAGGGGCTTTGCTGATCCTGCAATACACGCAGCAGCACGGATCAATCGGCCTCACCAAAACCAAGGCCTTTAAACGCGCCTTCGTCCATTGGTCCGTAGAGCATTTCGACTGGCCGGGCAAAAGCGCAAAGGAAATGTTCCGCTACAATAAGGTAATCAACGAATTTGAATTTCCGCCGCTCGAGATTCTGCATTTTCTCCTGATTTCGCTGCGCTTGGGGCGTCATTTCAAAGGCGAGTTCCGGCTGACGAAACGTAGCACCGAGCTGGCACAAGCCCCTGGCCGCTTGTTCGCCGAGTTGATCCCATACTTCGTGCTTCAGGTGGATCACGCTTCCTATGCACGCCTCGACGACCGTCCCTTCGGAAAATGGGATGTCTGGTTGAATGTGATTAACGTGGAAGCCGATCATGGCACGACCGAGGCTGCCTTATTCGAAACCTTCTATGATGAGCCACAAGATTGGCACACTGCAGGATGGCGAGAAATGGCCGCGTTTTCATCTTACGTGCTGCGGCCGCTCGAATGGGCAGGATTGCTGGTCGAGACTCGCGAGGACGACGCCGACAAACCGGTCTGCCATCTGTTCAAATCCCCGCTCTGGCGCAGTGTGCTCAACCTTGACACCGACAACATGTTGCGATCGATAGCCCGTTCAGTGATATAACTTCCACTGCTTGCCAGATCGGACATTTTTGAGTGTGATGCCCCTAGAATGGTGAGAACGGCCCAAACCTGCCTTTGATCAGTGCCGATCAATGCTGCAGTTGCAACCCAAATAGCGGACATTGGACCGTCACTAAATCTACCGAACTCCAAAAATGATATATGTTGGTCGATGACTGGTTGGAGGCTACTTCGCTCGGCAGCACGCCTGCCCAGTCGGCGACATGACAGCCCGCTAGTTAATTATTTTCCGACAGCCTCCTGCCATTCTCTCAACCTCTCATTAAAGAACTCGTGGTCAAAGTCTCGGATACCAAGTTCGCGAATTTCTCGCCCGTCGTCCCACGTTAGAAATGCAGATCTAATTGCCAAAATCGGCAAGTCACCAACGTGCGCGGCCTCCAATCCCGGCAAGATATTATGACCGTGAAGTCCTTCTTTCTTCCACTTTTGGAGTAGAGCTTCGGGTGATAGCAATTGTTGTCTCACAGCGTCGCGTTCGATTTCAAGCCACACAGCGCCTTGCCAGCTCCGAACATATGGAACAAAGAAATGCCAGGAGCTCACTGGAAACTGCTTCTCATAGCTCTCCGGATGGAACCCATCGAAGTCAAATAG
The DNA here is from genome assembly GCF_018860665.1 of Pacificibacter marinus. Classification (GTDB taxonomy): domain Bacteria; phylum Pseudomonadota; class Alphaproteobacteria; order Rhodobacterales; family Rhodobacteraceae; genus Celeribacter; species Celeribacter marinus_A. Next base: position 1,711 of record NZ_JAHKPK010000055.1, on the reverse strand, counting down.
GCTTATGCCTCCAATCGTTCGAGAAATTGGATAATTTTTCGGTCCATTGGCTGTATTTGACCTATCACGATCATGGATATCCGGTTCTACTAAGATTGCCTGAGCTTCAACGATTGACATTAAGCGGTCAGGACGGGTGGTGTGCCACAACCCGCCGTGAAGCCTGCAGTGCAGTTCGTCCATGTTCCCCATATTCAAGCTCCTTATGTGCCTTATGTGCCTTATGCCCGACGCCTTCGGTCAGTAGTAGCGCTTGTAGTCCGCATCTATCCCAGCGAGCTCAGCTAGTTCGTCGAGAATTCGGATACACAGGCTCATAAGAAGCAGTGTACGTTCTGGATCATCCCAGCTTTCGACACCGTGCTTACCTCCGTGGAAGAGATTATTTCGAACCGTCTTGAGGAGCCGCACAACTCTCGCTAGTTCAGATGGCTGATCGTCAAAGCCGACTGGAACGAACTCAAGCTCGTGTTGCCCAACAATCTGACGCTGTGGGGCCTCGTCAACCAGCTGGAAGCCCGCGGCGGATGGGTCATAGTCTGCTTCGTGCGCCTTGATAAACTGGTCCCATCCAGGTTCAGCGCGTGAGCCTGGGCTCGGGTTCTTCAAGAACTTATTCTCTTTGAGAGCGAACTCAAACCTCGAAAACCAATAGAAGAATTCGAATGCTCGGCTGCGCACGTCGGGAGCGATATCTTCAAGTCTCATCATAGCCTCCATACCACGTCAAACATTGTGCAAAAGTCCTGATTTATGCACGCTTTCATCATTGATCTGCTCCGGGCTTTTGCACCAGCTCACCCAAACCCAGAAATTCTTTCCACGCTTTGCCTATTAGCTACCCGCGATGTACTCGGCCCATTCCAGCCATTGACCAAGACTTGCCGATGCTGCGCCAGGGCCCGTCAAAATAGTCATTCTCTCGTTATTCTGGCCATTGGGCCTTTCAGCCAGGCCAGAAAACAACCATTCGTTCCACTAAAAGAGAATTAGGTGAGGAACCCACCTTACGGAATTTAGCGCCGCTTGCTTTGATCGCCTTTACAATACCCGGTGCCGGATGCTTCCAGCTCGAATTTTTCGGTTGGGCCGCTACTATCCAGAGTTCTGCGTCAACTACTGGCAGATCAGGATCAAAATTGTGCTCGGATCCGTGATGAGGAAGCATGAAGGTGGTGACCCAGTCTAACTCTTCACTATAGTGATCTTGGTATTTCCGCACCGTCTGGGGATCGAGAAAGCACGCATCCCCAGTTCCCAACCAACCAACGCGGGCACAATCGCGTTTTTGGGATTTATATACTACGGCACCGGCTTCCTCAGGCTTTATTGGGCCAGAGTATAAGGACATTGAAGTTTCGTTTTTGTCGCCGAAAGCCCAGGCATAAGCTCGAGACAGGGTGGTCCGGTGCTTCGTTACCAATGACCGACGCGCTTCCTTACTTTGGGCTTTTTTACGGAAACTTGTCTGACGTCAGCACCCGTGGGACAGATTTGAGGATTTGAATAACGGAGGATTTCTGGTTCATCTTATCGATTAGGAGATCGAGATGACGAAGAAGCCCCAGACATCAAAAGACGCCGCCGACAAGGTGGTTAAGAACATCCGCCGCAAGACGCGGCAAACCTATTCAGCTGAAGAGAAAATCCGCATCGTCTTGGCGGGCCTGCGTGGCGAGGAAAGCATCTCGGTGCTATGCCGTCGCGAGGG
>NZ_JAHKPK010000014.1 GCF_018860665.1 Pacificibacter marinus | reverse complement strand
GTCTCAAAGGTCGATTGAAGGAGACCTCGTCATCTTTAGTGATCCCGTGAACTTGAAAAACGTTCTTGGCCAGATCGAGGCCGATTGTAGTAACACGCATTGGGTGGCTCCTCCTAAAAGCAGATATGGACATCTGCAGTATGGCGCATTGCGTCGCCGATTGGAGCAGGAGCCATCCACCCCATCAAGTTTGACGGGCCGCGCCGCAGCATAGTCTTCAGTGACTGCATGTCTCTTTGGGCCGTTCATGTCAGTCCTCCCCCTCGTAGTGAACGGCATGCGCTCCCGCCAGACTGCCAAAAGCTCATCCAACAGCGAAAGATCATCAAGTGGCCGACACCCGGGCATGTCGATCTGAACGAAACCGGAAGGTGCTTCTTCCATTCGAAGTCCCTTCACTATCACCGCCTCGTAGACAGAAATGTGTTGAGCCAAAACATACCACCGTGACGCCGTACGTGCCCAACCTCGGGTGTTTTGACGCCATCCCCCACAGGAGGGCGCACCATGACGAGTTACATGGGGCCGCCAGTAGTTTAGCACCGGGGCGTCAGCGAGGTCATGTTCGGAAGGGTCACAATCGGCAACGGTGATTGCGGTACGTATTTTCTGAGCCCAGAAGTCTTGAGTGTTCATAGTGAACTCCAAGATGAAATTGATAGTGTGATCGTGGGATAAAAAGTCTGCGCGTTGAAACGAGACGCACCTCGGCCCAGCCGAATTTGTTCAGTGCAAAAGCGGGCGGTGTATGGCCTGATCCACGGCGTCCAGCATCCGGACGACAGAACGCAGACTGACAAGTTGAGGCTTTTCAATCGCATCAATAACCTCATGAACCGCACCGACTGCATCCTCAGACAGACCACGGCGCGCGCCCTCTCTCGATGCGAACCCTTTGAGATCCTCTGCGGACAAGGCCGATAGCTGCATGGGAGGACAGCGGCTCAGAAATGGGGCTGGCAGACCATCAAGGGAATTTGCAGTCATCACCCAGCTGATCCAAGACATATCGAAGGACACCCGGAAATATGGACACGACCATTTCACGGCGGTGAACGGCTCTAGGAATGGCAGCAGACCTTCGCTGAGAGCAAATCTCTGCCCTCTATTCGACGCCACGATACCGGCCTTCTCGATCTCATCGACTACGATGACGGGATTTGCGATACCGCTTGCCATGATGCCTTCCAGTGGTTTCCCTGGACCTGCGGCTCCCCAACCTCTCTGACTGCCAGTCACAGAGAAAGCGGCAGGTTCTCCCGTTGCTTCGATGACAGTCGTTGGCACAAGCAACTTGTCACCGAGCAACCGGGCCCAAAAGCTTTTGCCAATGCCCGGCGGACCTACAAGCAGCAACGGCCTCAGCCGAGGAGCCGGATCGCCATTGCGCACCGAAGCACGCATATCGTGCCAGACGCGCTCCGTGGCTTTCGCCATCCATGGCATTTCTGCGTGCAGGGCACTCGCGATCACATCGGCGTGATGATCTGTTTCCACCGACTTCAACTCGGCCCCCTTCCGGAACACTTCCAACCGCTTCCGATCGCCCTTGTCGAGATGCCCCATGCCGGACTTGCGAGCGATTGCAATCAAATAGGACGCTGCCCGCCGCTCGATCTTCAGCCTGTCCGTATCTGTCAACATGAAGTCTTCCCTCCTAGCGCCCCTCTTCAGGCGCAACTGATGGAGGTGCCGCTTCAGACGGCTTTCGATATCGAAAGAGGATGGCAAATTGCTGGGTGGGAAGGTGGCATCGATAAACTTGATCCGTGGCATTGGGTGTCCTCTCTGAGCCGGCGCGCCATTCGATTGGCGGCCCGCGTTCGGCAGCGCGAGGCTGCTAAGGTTTCAATAAGAGGATCCGGACCCTTGAGAACGTAATGAGAACATTTTACAGAGTCGGTCAACCTCTGCGCCGAGAGTTCAGCCCTTAAACGAAAATGCCGACCCTTTCGGGCCGGCAATCCTCAGACTCAATAATTTCAATAACTTAGGTGTCAGTGGTCATTAAAGACCCACCCAATGGTCGTTTTTTTGGATGAAATGGTTCTCAATTGCCCGCTATAACAACAACAACTGACGTCCGACATCTAAATTGCGTTCCTGCCCTACTTTCATACTAATAAAATCAATATGTTAGGTCAACACGCGACATGTAAGAACGCGTCTTCCGACACCTCAAATGCGTTCTCAGACACCGTAAATGCGCCCTGCCTTGGCCCCTGCCCCACTTGTCTGAATGCGGAACACAAAAAAACCGCCCCGAAGGGCGGCTTTTGAAGGAAGTTTGGCGGTTTCCGCTTAAGCAGCAGAAGGTCGGCGCCGTTTATTCAACGTCTTCACCGCTTCGCGCTTTTTGTCGTCGTACCGTTGCAATGCTTTCATCGTATCGATCAGCTTCCAGTACTCCGAAACAAAGGGGTTCAACTCTTCATCGCAATCCATACGCAACGCATAAGCGTCGGCAAAATATGACATGTCGATCTCATCGTTGTCGTCCTCGAGACATTCGCCGATTGCTTCGATCGTCATTTCAACAGCCACGCCAAACCTCCCCACTGCCGCATGAATCAAGATCTTAATGAATTCGTCGATCTGAAGAATGCCAGCGTCCCGGACGCCCGCGTCATGGAACAATTTGATGATCGTCTTCCGGAGCAGCGCTCCATCTCTTGCGAATGTCATGGGCTTCATCTCGATGGGGCGAAGACGACGGGTCAGCGTCGGATCGTGGTTGATTAAATCACGCCCCTCAGGCGTAGCCGTAAGGATGATGCAAATCGGCCAGTTGGAATGCTGCATCATATTACGGAAACGTTTGATGAAGACTTCGATGCTATCTGAGGTCTTATACCGACCGCTATCTTGCACCTCGTCCAGATGCAAACCGGCGATCCCACATTCCTTGAAATACTCCATGACCAGACGGCCGAGGTATTCATCATCCCGCCGCGCATGCACCGGAACTCCAAGCTCAGTCAGGACCTCGGTCAAGGTTTCCTTGACCGTTGCCCGCCCAGGAACAATGACGCTGAGGATGCGATAGCCAAACTGACGATCGCCTGCATCCTCGGCCAAGGCATGGTGCTCGGCGATGACTTCCTTCGCAAGCCGCGACTTTCCAGCCCCCGCGGGGCCGATCAATGCGGCCCCTTTTTGCTCCGTTTTTCCAACCTTCAGACGAGCTTCACGTTGAGCCAAGATCCCAAAGAACCGCTTGCGGAACTCCCAGTAGACCTCCGTCTTCTCGAAGTGATCTTCAAGAGCAACGATACGGCCTGCAACTTCATTTTGCTGATCGTATTCGCTCCGGGATTGATCGGTGAGTTGAACAGTCATCACGCTTTCCTCTTCTTGGCTTTGTTCTTGCGGGCCTTCGCACTGGAACGGAAACGGTCCAGTCCAGTGGGCGTGTCTGGCTCCGCTTCTTCCTGGATGCTACCGACCTCAAATCCGCCCTCTTCCATTGGGTCATCGTATTCAGCACGCCCGACGAAAGGTTTCTCGTGGTGACCTTTTCCGAAATCGAGTTCACGTGCGGCGCGTTCGACCTCAGACTGCGAGTACCCCATCAGACCGATGTCGCATTGACGCATGATGGTCTTCGCCAGATTTCTCCAGATAGCCGCGGCTTCTTCGCGGGCACCTTCCTGCGCAAGGTTTTCCGCTTTGATGCGCTGCCGGGCGAGGAGACGTTCCTGTTGCCAGACACGCAGGGACTTGCCGCGCATACTCGAGTCGATACAGGGTACCGAGATCAATTCGCCGTCTTTGAGAACAGAAATTCCACCGAGATCGAAGGGATCAACCTTGATTTCGAGGTCTTCTCCCGCGGGCGCAATGCGGTCTACCAAGCGGGCCTTGCGCTCATTGCGGATCCGTTCGTTGCTGTAAACTGTCCCCGCGAAACGGATGCCTTCCTCTCCGACTTTGGCCTTGGCGTAAAACCCGCAAGCCTCGCGCAACTGGCCCGGAGACGGCATCTGGGTGCAATCGTATTTGGCACCTTTGGTCAGTTCTGCCCAAACAGCCGCAGGGGTCCGGCGGTTCAGGCTGCGATGCGGTGTCTTGTGATACTCAGCGGCAAACGCAAGCAGCGTGACGTGCAGTTCGTCATCGGCGATGCAGGCCTCAGCATTCGGCTTACGGTCGTTCCGCGCCTGCGGGTTTTGTGCCGTATAACCCGGCAAATACCGCGCCCATTTCAAGTCGACCGTCCAGAAAAAGCGCTCGATATGGCCACGCAGGTTGGACACACCGGCAACCGTGTTCATCTGGGTGGAAGAGAGAAGATAGGCCGCATGAGAGAACAGAGCTCCCCCGAAAGGTTGCTTTCCGAACTCCGACCCGTTGTCATTGACGATTTCTTGGATTGGGCAGCGATAATCCCAGTCAGAGCCTTTGATGCCGATCTCACGGAATAGATAGGTCTTGTCCATGTAGGCCATGCGCAATGCCTCCAATGAGGCGTTTTCATTCGGTGTTCGGCAAATCGAGAAGCCCAGTATTGCCCGCGTTGCGATATCCATGAGAAACACAACCCACCTACGAACTCGTTTGACATCTGCACGCTCCTCATCGGTCATTTGGTTCAACTCTTCCCGAGTGGCATCCAAAGTGACCAGATGGAACCTCCACGCATCTGTCTGGACCACTTCTCCCGGCACCGTCGATTGGCGACCGCCCTCCGAAATCCCAAATTGTTTTTGCGCTTCGGCCAATCCATCTCGCTGAAGAACGACGAGAAATGGATCAAGATACTTGTCAATCCAGCGCTCATAGGTCCTTTGGCACTTGATCTTGAACTTCGCCGTGATCCCCATCTGATCCCGTTGAGCATTAATCTGTTCCAGTACCTTTATCAGCGACGTGATGACTTCTTCCTTTGACGGACGAGTTGCATCCGCATATTCTCCGAGGCGTTCGAGGACGAAGATGAAGTCCGCCTGCACTTGGGTGGCAGCATCGATCTGGACCTTGCGCGGTGCCAGAAAGATATTCGGATTTTTGTTTGCTTTCCGAAACCTCCGGTAGTTCCGCAAAAGGGCGTCTGCACTCGGCAGCCGTTTCAGCTTTTGAGATGAATTCGGTTTCTGAGTGCCATAGAGTTTCCGCGCCTGATAGGCATCATAGTCAGCGCTCATCAAAGCACGAAACTCTCCCACCCCATCCCGGGTAAGCTTCATGCCAAGGTTCCGATAACGCTCCATCAGAGTGCAGGTTTGCATCACCAGGTCGACAGCATCTCGCTGTTTTTTTGTGGCTCCAAAGAGTTCTGTCGCTCCATAGAGGGCACGCTCTTCCTGGCGAGCGACGCTGTAAAACCCCTTCTCTACAACCAGCAACTCCTCATCAAACAGGTACGGGACTTCCGCAGTCTCGAGCTTGCGGAGGTCCACATTTCCCTCATCATTGACGACCGACACCTGGAAATAAGTGATTTCTTTGCTCTTCTTGTCCTGCACGGGCAAAATTTTAGTGACCTCGCGACCTTCAAAGGTCACGCGGTCAGATGCCGTAATGTTTGCGAAGTACATCATGCGGCAGTGCTCCAAAGCTGTGTCTCGGTTTCGAAAAGGTCGAGTTTGTGCTTACCGATTTCGCCATCGCCGATCAGGCGCACGGCTGCGCGGTAACCACGCCCAGCGTCAGAAATGCGAGAGGCATCGATCAGGCCCTCGAAGGTGAACCGAGATCCCAGTTCGTTGGCTGCTTCCAGGACGATCCGATCCGCTTCAGGATCCCAGCCACGGCGTGCCATGTGGATGTCTTTTGCACATTGGCGAGATGCCGGGTGAAAACTAAAGCGAGACACGACCCGAATGCTATCGGCGATATCAGCGGAACACTGCTCGGCAATGTTGGCCACTTCGTCGAGGTAAGACTTGCGATTGGCCTTCTCATCGTATTTGACGGACACAAGCACCGTAACGCCGGTCTTCATCAAGGCGTTACAGTCCCACAGAGTATGCGTATCTTTGCCCGCCAGATCGACATAAGGCGTGCGGGTCAACTGTTCGCGAAAGGCGATCACATTTGGATTGGCCGCGATGTTTTCATACACTTGAGCCTCTTCAAAGGACGCGCACCAAAACTGCTGCAATGCAGCCCGGCGGTGAAGGCGCGTCGTGTAAGCCACCTTGCAAGAGCTGCTCGATTTGCCGAGTTCCAGCTTGTTCAGATACGACGGCAGCACGCGCATCGGTTCATCAGGATCTGCCAGTGGCGGCGGCAGAACATCTCCCTCCCAAAGATGGGAAAGGTGGCCGTAAGGGTGGTTGGCCATATTGGTATCAAGATCTTCCATGATCTGTCCTCGTATTCCAGCTCCGATTGCATCGGAAATTTGGGGAAAACCGAGGCCCGGGCATTCGGGCGTCGGGAGGAATCCTCAGCAAAGCAGAGACCAGTCGGGGGCCGGTCACGTCCCGAGGTTAAGCAGGACGATGCGTTGTGAAGATTCGTTATGGAGGGCAGAGAGATCCTTGAATTCGAAAGCCGTTATTGCTATCGTTTCACCTGATTGGGGTGGATCACTTCCGCCTTTGTAGAATGCTTGTCCTGTTGGCGCAGGACGAGCGTTTTCATCTTTAGGTCATCATTATTGCGTCCTCCTATTTGGGGCGGATCTGTGGTTGGCCTTCGGTTTCCAGCATGTCCCTAGGCCATGACCGAGGGCGATTGAAAGCGCTCTTCGCGACTAGAAATTTCGCGAGAATTTGCTATAGTTCGCGAGATCCGTTGCGAAAACGAAAGATCTAAGTGTAGTCACAGTCGGCGCCAGAGCATCAATATGTTGACCGACCTTGCGACATCCGTCCTCATGTCGGGGGCGGCTTGTCGAGAGACACAAGATCGGCTTACCGCCTCCATTCAGCAAAAATTCGTTCTCCATGTTTTTGCATTCAGTCCTTTTCACCTCATTGAGAATCATTTTTTCAAACGACGGAACAGCTGCGACAATCTGGCACAATCAACCTCGCGCCCTTTATCCCTGAAATTCAAAATCAGCATATTACATTAGGTAAGAATCACGCTTCGAATCCAGGCATGTCGCATCCAGAAGCTAAAGAGTTAGTCCATGCCCCCCGTGAGCCCATAGATATACGTCCACCTTCGCAACAATTGCCGCTTTTATCTCAGCGTTGAATATTCGCTGCCCGTATCAACGACGCCGGTTCCGAGCCGGGTTGCTTGGCTCCAAACTAATGCCGTGATCACTATCTCACCTCCGCTCAAATTCACTCAAAAGTCGCGGCAAACCTCCTTTCATCCCGTCGACAAAATTTTAATTATGCGCTTTTTGGGAGGTGTATACAGCGGGCACGAGCGAAAGGGGCTACTTTATTCAGCAGTCACTTTAAAAGCGAACTTGCCGCTCAAGTGCGGAATCCAGCCATAAAAGATGTCCTGCCGTTCCGGGTTCACATGAATTCGGCAGATCAATCTTTTGCGTAGAAACGCAGCGGCCCAACACCCCTCCATCAGGGGCCAACAGCTCTTGCGGGACCGTCGCCCGCAGGCGTTGCGAGGTCTTCCGCGCAACAGACAGCCGCATCATGACCGCTGAAATAGAAAAGCTGACGTGAAGCTTTTTCGCAGCATGAGCTTTGATGGCGGTTTCAGCGCATATGAACCACTTCAACAATGGAAGATTGCTGCGTTCGAAGATCGTTCCTTGTCGCGCGGAAAACTGGCTTCGGCACTCTTTGCAGTGGTAGAAGTGCCGATCAGCTAAATGGGAAAGCTGGTTTGATCCGCAGTCGAGACATATAACGCCATCTGGGAACAATACCTCGAGCAGGCGCAGTTCACACTCCTCATCTGTGCTGAAATGCCTTGAAACGCCGTTTTTCGGCAATGCCAAAAGCAGAGATTTCCAATGAATTTCGGTCGCGAGATCATCCATTCGAAAATAATGGCATTCGAGTGCGACAGTTGCCAGTTGGAAGTTCGAGAGCCGACAACGGGCTTTTCTGAAGCCAGATCAGGTCCAATTTAGGTGGCCTGCGTTTCCCGCAGCCATAAACGATCTGACGGTTCCACCCAACTGATAAACGCCGCTGATAAGTCTGCGCCCGCCAAACCCTCTGATATTTTTTGGAACGAACTTGACCTTGTTGTTCTCGCCGCGCTGCAAATCGCCAATGAACTGTTAGGGCACTATCGAAGGCATGAACATGGCAGTCTGCCGGAGGGAGGTCTCCTAGGTAGGGTGCGTGCGATGCAACGCGCGCAGGTTGTGATTGATGAAGCAACCGATTTCTCCCGCGTCCAACTTGCATCTATGCACGAGATTTCACACCCAATTTCCAGCTCATTCTTCCTCTGCGGAGATATCAATCAACGCCTGACATCGTGGGGGCTAAAATCAAATGAAGCCCTAGACTGGATTACCAAAGGTATCGAGCGGAAGTCGATCACTGTGTCGTATAGGCAAAGCCAACGCCTCGTGGACCTTGCGAAGGATGTTGCATCACTAGGTGGGTCGCAAGACGAAGACATAATCTTGCCGGATCGCCTCGACGCAGAAGGCTTATCGCCGGTATGGCAGGATACTCTTTCCGATTTTGATCAGGTCTCCAACTGGCTCACAAACCGAATTCACGAGATTGACCGAATGCTACAGCGCTCCACAACGATCCCGGTTCTTATGAACGAAGAGGCTGAAGTAGAGCCCCTAGCTGTAGCGCTGAACGACCGCTTGGAAGAGATCAGCCTCTCGGCAGTCGCGTGCAAGGATGGAAAGGTGGTAGGGAACGATAGAGATGTCAGAGTGTTCGACATCCGCCATATCAAAGGCCTAGAATTCGAAGCAGTCTTCTTTGTCGGACTGGATGAGACAATTACGAAGCATCCCGATTTGTTCGCCAAATTTCTCTATGTGGGCGCAACGCGGGCAGCGACCTGCCTCGGTGTAACCTTTACTGAGTCAATTCCAAAAGAGGTTGCAAATCTTGCGTCCCACTTTCAAAAGGTGTGGTTAATTTAAGTGGAAACACATGTGCCAAGTCTGATCAAAAAGGCACTGGCGCCGAATTTGGAAGTCCCAGTTCTGCACTCGCAAACTTTAGTTTTTCAACAGAATGGGCGGAGAGCATGCGTAATTGGGCAGCCTTTCGCTTTTAGGCCAAGCTCCCATTAAGATCACAGAATAGCTGTGAACAAGGGAGATAGATGGTGGAATACTATGTTGGATTAGATGTGTCGTTGCGGTCCTGTGCGCTTTGCATTGTTGATGGCAAGGGAACGGTTCTGTTCGAGCGAGAAGTGCCATGCGAGGTCAGTGATATAACTGAATGCCTTGTGGACTTTCCACATACGATTGAACGTGTTGGTTTTGAAGCGGGAGCCATGAGCCAGCACCTTTTCTTTGGCCTGACCGCTGAGGGTTTTGATGTTGTCTGCATGGAGGCACGGCAAGTGAATGCCGCTCTATCAGCGATGAGGAATAAGACCGACAAAACAGATGCACGTGGCATCGCACAGATACTGCGCACTGGCTGGTTCAGTCCGGTGCATATGAAGAGCCGTGAAGCACATGGCCTCCGTGCGTTGCTGAGTACACGCAAAGCCTTGCTAAAGAAGACGATGGATCTGGCTAACGAAGTTCGCGGGCTTTTGAAGGTATTTGGCGTCCGGCTGCCTCAAACAGTTAAGCATGGTAGCTTCGACAGCGTTGTGCGGCCGATGATCGAGATCGACGACGTTCTGGCACATGCTCTCGTGCCCTTGCTCGATGCGAGGGTCGTTCTTTATCAACATTATTTGGAACTAGATCGGCGCGTTAAGAGGGCAGCCAGTCAAGATGATGTCTGCATGAAATTGATGACTATTCCTGGCGTTGGCCCAATCGCAGCGTTGAGTTTTAAATCAGCGGTTGATGATCCAACCCGTTTTAAAAGATCTCGCACCGTTGGCGCACACTTTGGGCTTACACCGCGAAGATATCAGTCAGGAGAGCATGACAATCCGGGACGGATATCCAAGGCTGGGGATCGAGATGTGCGGGCCGTTTTATATGCAGCTGCCAATGCGTTGCTTATGCGAACGATGGCAAGCTCCCAGATTAAATCTTGGGGTATGCGATTGATGCGCACAAAAGGACGTCGCCGCGCCGTCGTCGCTGTCGCACGTAAGTTGGCCGTCCTAATGCACCGCATGTGGATCGACGGCTCAGAATTCCGCCAGGATCAAGTGGGAGACATGGCATGAACGAAAACGCCAATCCACAATCCTAACGGGGTCGTCCCTCACCGGACGAGGTTCGTGGAAGAAGCCGAAAATGTCTGCTGCGCATCTTGAAGCGCGCCGGAAAGCGGGGCTCTCCACTGCCGATCCGACATATGCTTGCAGCGATGCCATTCGAACATCAAACCAGACTGCGAAGAGAAGCGTGACCCGGATGAGTGACAAAGACCCAAACAAACAAGGAAAAAGAGCTTGACCTAAATACCCAATTAGAGAAGCCGACATTCGCTGCGGTCTGCACCAAGGTCAGCTATGCGCAGAGAGTGACCTGTGAAAAGTCGTTATCAGGAATCCGCCTTGATGGGATGAACGGCCCATAAGAGACACTCATTGCGTTAGGCAATGCTGCGCTGCAGCCTCATCGAATCGGCCCTTCACTGCGTACGCGAAACTTGTCTGGCGGTAAAAAAAATGTGACCGCGCCTCCTGACTTCGCCCTATAGTTGTGCTTCGGTGTGTTTAATCTACATTTTTGAAAGATTGATTCGGAAGGATTCTTCATAATGCGCAAGATGAAAACAGGTCTCGAATCAAGATTTTTAGACCCGTCTTTTCCTCCAATTCCTGCCAACGAGGCCGAGAGGATAGCGTGTCTTAAGGACTTGAGGCTTGACCTGTCTCTTCCTTATGATGAAATTCAGGGGTTATGCGAGCTGGCCGCTGAAATAGCAGGGGTTCCTATCGCCTTGGTGTCGTTAGTGGATGAAACGCATCAACGGTTCCTTGCAAGTGTTGGCCTAGGCGACTTGCGTCACACCACGAGAGAGGTTTCTTTCTGTGCGCACGCGATCATGGGCAGCGAACTGTTTGAGATAACCAACACAAGCCTTGATGATCGCTTCGTGGCCAACCCTTTTGTCGTAAATGACCCAAAGGTTCGATCGTACTTGGGAACAATACTGGAGCCAGAGCCAGAGAAGCGCCTTGGAACGCTTTGCGTTTTAGATACGACACCTCGCATTCATTCAGAAACGACAAAGGTCGCGCTGTACAAACTGGGTAAAGCGATCACGGCTCTTCTCGTGTCGCATCGTGAAAAGCTTGAGTTAATTGATTATTCAAACGCGCTTAAAGCTAAAAACACGGAATTGAGTGATCTTACAGATTCACTTCAAAATTCTACAACAAAATTAGTAGCAGCCGAAAAATCCAGAAGTGAATTTCTTTCGACCGTCAGTCATGAACTTCGGACGCCGTTAACGTCGATTAAGGGGGCACTTAGCTTAATGAAGCTCGGTGAAGTGAGCGCATCTCCTGAGAAATACAGACACTTAATAACCATTGCCAATGAAAACAGCGACAGGCTTTTGTCCTTAGTTAATGATATATTGCAGCTTCAAAAAAACAATTTGGGAAAGAGCCATATCAAGTTTGTTCCAGTTGATTTGGCCAAACTCATAGAAAACTCAGCGGATGCATACAGAAATTATGCGGCGGACAAAAATGTAACTTTAAGGGTTAGATGTTCGACAAGTAGGCCTTGCGTTGTACGCGGTGATAAAAGCCTTTTAGACCGCGTTATGGGCAACATTATTTCAAACGCGTTCAAGTTTTCCAACCAAGGTGGGCAAATCGAAATTGAATTGAGTTGCCCTGAAAGTGGGCCGCAAATTACTGTTAAAGACCAAGGGGTTGGGATTCCAAAAGGGTCTACAGAGCTGGTCTTTGGCATGTTCAAACAGGTGGACAATTCTGACACCCGCACAACGTCGGGAACAGGGCTTGGCATGCATATTTGCCGTCAAATACTAACGCAGCATGATGCAACGATTGGCTATAAAAGTGTTCTAGGCGAGGGCACAACATTCATGGTGAATTTCAAAAAAAACGGTACTCCAAAAGCAGAGTAACGTGAGCTACTGTAAGGCTGATCCCGACCTAAAATGCACTATTTATGATGCTTTTGAGGTCGCTATTACGCTGGCGTGGCTTTTGAATTTATAACGCTAATGGCATTGCCGCGAATGTCCGATATCCGCCCCAGCCTGCGGATGCTGCAAGTGCGACAAGACCCACCATTCGTGTCTGCTCAGGGTTGGGAGCGGTCATTAGACGGTTTTCGCACGAGCGGCAGCTTTGGGCCGTTCACTTCGATCGACACCAAGGGCGGGTTGCGGACATTCGCTGCGGTTTGAACCAATGGCGGCAATACGCAGAACCCTGACATCACTTAACTGGTTGTTGAGCCCAAGGAGAACCCCTGCGCGGTCATTACTTAACGTTGGAGTTCGATACGGCGTCGTCAGCTAGTCCAATGCGGGCTTTGGTATCAGATGCTTGGCGGTACAGCAGCCCGTGACCTGAAGTATGCGCAAACCTAAGCGAACCGGTGTACTGGGGACAAGCTTCGCCCCAACCGTTTGCATAGACCCTCTACCACTTGCCCCGGTTCTCGAAGAACTTCCTTTCAGCATGAGGCGATCAAAACAGTTGCGTCTCCGTGCTTGTCCACTCTTGAGACAAATACTGAGGGAAGGACTCAGTTGACGGCTTCGAGCATAGGTGCGACAAAAGTTCAAACGTTTAGAAAGTCTGGGAAAAACGATGACAGTGGTGATCTCCTGTGTGAATCTGAAAGGTGGCGTTGGCAAAACGGCAATTGCCGTAAACTTTGCGGCGTTTTGCGGAATGAAAGGCTACAAGACTCTGCTTGTCGATCTTGACCCGCAAACTAACGCGACTTTCTCTTCGATATCTCCGGAGAAATGGGGGGCTCACAAGAAGACAAAAGGTACTGTTGCCGACCTTTTAGGTGTTAGGAATACCGATCATGCGGAAGGCAGTGACGTTACGGCGAGCGATGTAATCTTGAAAGATGTCTTCGAGGGTGTCGATTTGGTTCCCTCCGATTTAAGTCTTTTCACTATTGATCTTGATATCGGCGCACGCACGGCTCGCGAAAAACTCTTGAAGAAATCTCTCAAGGACATCATGGGAGACTATGACATTGTTGTATGCGATTGCCCTCCTAACTTGACGTTACCAACGCAGAATGCTTTGGCGATCAGCACCCATTATGTCGTACCTGTCTCACCCGACTTCTTGTCAAGCTTGGGAATCGCGTTGCTGATCGGTCGGGTGAAGAAATTCGGCGAGGACATGGAACTCGAAATCAAGAATGCGGGTATAGTGCTTTCCAGAGTCGGGCGGCAGTCAAACTTCAGGGACCGGACAACTGCCGACCTTAGAAAACAGTTTTCCGGGAATATGTTGAAATCGGAAATCAAGGAGCGTTCAGTAATTACTGAAGCGACCGCAAAGAATAGGTCTGTTTTCGAAATGGGTGACGCGGCGGCTAAAAGAGAGTTTGCCGCGGTCTCGGAAGAGATCTTAAAAAAAGTAGGGCTTAAGAAATGAAAACTCACGATCTTGCAAAAGCCCTGACGCAATTGGGCAAGGTGCTTCGTAGCTTGCCGAACCAAGAATTGACTGAACTCGGCTCCGCACTCGCCACCTCAGCCGAGAGACCCTCGGACGACATTGGTGTCAGTCTCTCGGTGTTGGCTGCACTCTCAAAATTTAGAAAATCGGACTGGGAAAAGACCGCCCGTGATTTCGACATTCCGGTCGATATTCGTCCGCGCGATGCGGCACGCGATATCATGGGTAAGATTTTGAATTACCTTGCGGATAACGATGCAGAGCGGGAAAGGATCGCGATGAAAAACAGTAGCTCCGACGATGAGCCATCTGAATTATCGAACGCTCTTAGGTTCCTGCTATCAAATGGTTGATGTGGGCGACGAGATAAATGCAAACTATATAGCATTTTCGAAAAAGGTTTCCGTTTCAATCACTAGTAACATCGCTGATTTTCAAGGAAACAAGAAGCTGGTCGAAAGCTATGCAAGGATAGCAGCGATCAATGCATTGAAGCTAGACATCGTGGAGCCTCACTTCCCCCAAGGAGCTGCCCATTTTTTCTTTGAGGCCCACAATGATGCCCTGATATCACATGTTAACGCGAGCTTTGGAAGCTGGCGGTCGGCGCTCCAAGCTCTCCGGAGCTTTATGGAAAATACGATGGCAGCCATCTACTATTTGGACCATCCGGTTGAATTCGTAAAATGGAGCGCTGGGGACTTCAGGATGTCGCCGAAAGAAATGCGCGAGTATATATCGGAGCACCCTAAGCTCGACAAGCTTGCTAAGGAGCTAGACCTAAAGGCAGCACTCGACAATGAGTATGGCACTCTTTCGAAGGCTGTGCATGGCTCAAACATGATGTTCCGTATGACAACTGCAGACGGCAAAACGAACATTGCAAATCCAAGTTTGGCCGATCTGGGCAAATGGTCGGCCCGTGAGCGGAGCGCCGTTGACATCTCAATTACTTCGCTTGTTGGCGTCCTCTCAGATCACTTGGACGGCGCAAAGATGCAGAACTTACGGGCAGCACTTAGCATCGCAATTCAGTCCAATGCTCGAGCCGCTCTTAAGAAACACTTGGATGTCTCAATACACGCGCCATGAGTATCGAAAAGCCGGATGGGGTATTTTTCTCTGTTCGATTTGGACCGATCTTTGGTGCAGAATTCTGAATTTTTGGTCAGCTTCCTACCGATCATACCTCCGCGCCGCATCTTGAAGCATTGTGGACCAATGTCTTGTTTGAGGTGGGAGCGGCCATCCGCAGCTTGATCCACGAACGGCAGGTCTGGGCCGTCAAGAGCAGCGTTTAGAGAGCCAACCATAGGTTCAGTTTTTCAACGCTTGTTGATGAAATGGTGGAGATGCTTAACCCCGTATCAGTTGGGGTCGGCCAGAAACCTGCGTATTTTGGCAGATCAGCAGGAAGATACGAACGCGGGACATCTTCTGCACTCTTCGTGACGTAGGTGTGTACTCCATCGACGAACGTTATCAGCGCGATCCCATGTTCTGCCGCATATTCGATAGCGCCACGCTGAAACCCCGACGTTGAGAAGATGATACCTTTATGCGAGCCGGTCTCCTGCATTTTGCCCTTAAGGATCATGACGACATCACGCTCCACTGAACGCTTTAGTTTTTTGCATTCTACTAGCACTGATATCTCGGCATCGTCGAAAACTTTGAATCTCGCCACAGCATCGATGATGTAGTCGCCCGCGCTGCCAGGCAACTTCTCAAGGTGTTGAACGGAAAAGCTTTTGAGCTGTTTTTCAGTCGCACTGAGCCATGAAACAACATATTTTTCGTATTCTACAGGGCTAACTTCAATTGGGTTACTTGGTTCCCAAGGCATTTCTCTCGTCATGACGTTACCTTCAAGCTGTCTGGTAACCATCCAGCATATTTTCGGCTTCGGCGCAATGAACGTCCGCTTTGGTGCGATGCACTGCAGCATTGCAGTTGGTTTGCAGACGGCGGCTTTGGGCCGTTCGCGTCGATCGACACTTCGAGCGGTAAGCGGTCATTCGCCGCGCCTTGCTCGAACCCGGGATGCGCAAAAGCAGACTTTGCAAAGCTTGGCGAAACGGCGCTTAGCAGTAATTCATCGCGTTGCATCCAGCGCTGTCCTGCTAGTCGCCCTCATTTTTCCAGCGCCGCGTTGGCCCTGCCACAACTTCTGACCGCGAAAGGTCCATAAACTCCTGCTCTTCGCTATAATCGAATGGTCCATCCGCATCCTCCGCAAACTTGCGCCACTGCCGACCGAGATCATTCACAAATTCAACCAAATCTTGGCCCGATTTTTCAGCATAGAGCGGCGCCCACAGAAGAAGCGCATACGGGTTTTCTGGAACTTCGATGTAGTGGTTTGTCTGGTAGATGAACGCATCGGCGCTACTGTAGCTTTCACCTGCGAGGATGTCAGAGCACAACCGCATGACTAAGTCAGGAGCAGGCGCGCGGAAGCCATCGTTGACCATCACGATAATGCCCCTCCAACCAGCCAAACCAAGCTCCTGTTTCGTTTCTCGAATTTGTCGGTTTGCCTTCTTGATGATCCGTTGCAACGGGGCGCGTAGAATTTTGAGCAACTCTCGCCCCAGTGGCGCAGTTAAGTCATTTGGGTCACCGTTTGGATTTCGATCAAAAGCGGTTTCAATCTTGCTGACAACGGACGGAGTATCCAAAAACTCCGTTTCGAGAACCTTCAATTCAATAACGACTCGATCATGTCGAAATAGAAAGTCAGCGTTCTGAACTTTCTGCCGAGTAATAAGGGGCGCAACCAATTCTCCTCCTGTCCGGGTTACAAACTCCTGCCAATGAGGTTCGTCGGCCACACTTCTCATTTGGCTGTAATCTTTATCACTCAAATGGGGTTTCCTTCCTTTTTCAGAACCACGACATTCCCGCCTCTTGCAATCGTGCTCTTTTCCTCCACCCAATCCCCGAACTACTGAACCTCAGAATGTAGCCGATGCAGGTCGGTTAGATCAAGGTAGCGGCGAGCGGTCACGCTTTCGGGAAAATCTGGCGAGTTCTTTCGCACCTGCAGCGGGTTCAGCGCAGCGTCTAGTGCGAATGTCTTTTTGGGGCGGGTCACGAAGCTCAGCCGGGGCCACCCCGTGCGGGATTGGGAAATCATCTCGGACCGCTGAGGGGAGCTGGACACTTCGAGCATGTAGGACTGGACATAGAGCGCCAGGAACGCGATCTTATGCACAGAGACGGGCCGAAAAGGGCCCCGACCATTGTTAAGTCCGTGTGGCTGGAAAGGTGATTATGCAAAAACATGGCGGCCAAGCTTACGAAGGCCCAGAGAAAATTCTCGTTTGCATTGTCGATGA
This sequence comes from Pacificibacter marinus, assembly GCF_018860665.1. Taxonomy (GTDB): domain Bacteria; phylum Pseudomonadota; class Alphaproteobacteria; order Rhodobacterales; family Rhodobacteraceae; genus Celeribacter; species Celeribacter marinus_A. Next base: position 156,647 of record NZ_JAHKPK010000014.1, on the reverse strand, counting down.
TAGCTACGGGAAACCAAGCGACCTTGATGAAGAACAGCAATATGAGTGGTATAAGGCACAGCTAGAAAAGGAGTTTTCTAAAAAATTTGAGGACGGACAGTGGATGTCGCCCCTGGTTATTCACTCCCTGCATTTGCAACAATCGTCCAAATCGCAACTGAGTATTGGCCTGCACTAGTGGCGACATTCTTTCTTGCGAAGCCCGCATCTGAGAATTTGGAAGCGTGGAGGAATGCCGCGAACTCAATTAAAAAGTATTTTTCCAGACCTGACGTGGTCTTGGGAAGAAATGCAGCGGCAGCATTGGCCGTGGAAGCCGTTTTTGACGACATGGGGGGCGTTCCCAGGAAAATCGAATGCCTTCAGTATTTTTGGAGAGACCGCAGGTTCAAAGAAGAAGATCATTCTGATGGTCAATTAATTCAGGATGGGCCTAGAACTGAATACCTAAGCATGGCGGTTCATTTCTATAGGATTCGCGCAGACGGAATCGAATTTGAAGTTGAAGTTGACCGAAAAACCGTTCACGCAAAACGCGTTTAATCCCCATATCTCTCTCGCATTTCTTCGAGCATTCGCTTCAATTCGCCAGTCCGGCTCACCGTCACAGATTCAAGTTCGCTTGAGCTTTTGCATAACTTTCCCAATTTGCTTGCGTTTGCTTAAGTGCTGCGATTTGGCTCGCTTCCATCCTGAACGCTCCAATGCGAAGATTGCGCGCTCCAGCTGTTGCTGCGCAACATCCGCACGGCGGCCATGCGCGCTTGAACGCGGCTCTTCGCGGTAAGAGTAGCGTAATCGCAACATTCTTTGAATTTGCTGGCGCTGTTTGCGTTGTCTTCTTGGGAGCGGGCATCGCGCTTCCTTTCGCAATTGTCGGAACCCTATCCGAAACCGGCCTTGCGCCGTGGTGTGTATGGACGCTGGCCGTTTTTGTTTTTCTTGCGGGGCGCAGTTCAATCAACACCTAGCTGCTTCAAATGCGTGCTGTAAAATCTGTTCATGACAGATTTAGGGGGTGAGCAGGTTGTGAAAGATCCGAACAACAGTATCGATCAATTCAGCCTTTGATAATGGGCTTTGATTAGATCAGCCTGATCGGCCGCCGCCGTATCGCCGCCAAAGTTCTGATTGAGCGCAATGGCAAAGGGATAGCGCACAGGGGCGAGTGCGGAGGCAATCGCACGGTAACTGTCGATATTTTCCGCCTGCTGGACGTCGCCCCAAATCGGTGCGTCACTCGCTGTTAGGATCAGCATCGCATCGCGTGCATCAACACTCACATCGCGGGGGAGGTCAAAGGATTTTGGCAGGCGATCAAGATACTCTGGCCCTATGAACGTGCGCCATCCGATGTCCGCAATCCCGGGCTGCATATTGTCGGTATAGGGCATCGCCGAATGGGCGCGACGCAACCCGCAAGAGGGCATATCAAGCGTGTGCAACAGCGCAGTCTTATAGCGACCAGCAAGACGCGGCAGGAGCCAATTAAGGCTGTCATAGACTGTGGGCAAAAAGAACCCAAAGCCCTGCGCTGCACAGATCATCGGCGCCGTGGCCAATGCGGCTGCGATCTCATCTGCAAAACCCAGCAGATCGGGCGCGTCCGGCGCGACCGAGATTTCCACGAGCGTTTGATCATCGTAGCGCTGCTCAAGGCGAAACCACGGCATGGCGGGGGGCAGGTCTTCGGTGTTGAGCGAGCCCAGACGCACCCCCGCGCCAGAGTCCAACCGATCCGGCGCCGAGATCCAATCGCGTAGGGCGTGCAGCGCCTTTGGCGTGACCTTCGACGGCTTTCCCGAACGGCCCACAAGACGCATGGACAGCAACCCCAGATCGTCCCCAAATCGCGCGACGAACGCTTCGAACATCTCGCCGACAGCTAAAGCAATCTGTGGATCATCGGGCGTGCCATCCAAATATGCAAGCGTCCGAAACGCGGGCAAAGCGGCGATTCCATCGTCATAAAGCAACGGGTAGGGCATAGGCATACGATCTCATCTCTTACAAAATCGCCCCATCATTGCAGGTGTTGGTGGATTTTGCGATCATATTTACGGGGTCATATCGCCCCGCCATTCGCAGTAACGTCTATGGCGGGGCGCATAGGGACAGGAAGTGAATTTTCATGGCGCAAGTTACCTGATAGACACCACGCATCACATTGAAAGAGGGCAATCTGCTATGAATGAAATTCTGCTTCCATTGGGCTCTTTCGTGATTTTCGCCATCTCGGTGTCCATCGGCTACGCGATGCGCAAGCATTACTGGTGGAAGCCTGTTGCCGTTATCGCCTGCATCGCGCTGCTTCTCGGATATCTGCAATATGCCGCTCAGGGCACAGGCTGGGAGGGTATCGGACTGGTGATTATCGCTATATTCGCGATCTTGCCTGCCGGCATCGGGTTGACCTGCGGCGTGGGGTTCGGTTGGTATAAAAACACGCGAAGACCCGATACTGCGTCCACGCCCGCTGAACACCGATCCAAAAGCGAATAACCCTTTGTTGCTTGTGCCAGTAGAGGTCTTTGTCGCGAAGCAGCCTTAGGACAATTTGCCGGATGTGTCGCTTTTCCGCACAGCCGATTTATAATCAACAAAAATGCTGCATTTCGATTCCAATGTCTGCTTCCGTGAAGCTGCAGCGCAGCGTATGGGTATCCAGCCAACGGCGGCTTTGGGCCGTCAACTGCAAATGGCGATTGCGACTCCTAAGACACCCAAACACACAGATATTAGTGCAAGCCATGCCGGTACATGAACCGATGGATCAGGGGTCCCGAGAAGCCAACAAATCTTGCCGAACCAACCAGTTTTCTGGACTGTAAATTCGAGGTCTGCACCCTTGTCTGTGCCGAGGGCTTTTCTGATGTCGTACGGCATGAAGATGGCAGTGTCATCATCATGGCCAAGAACAAGGGCTTTTACAGATTTATCATTGTCGGTGTTCATTAGTTGCGCAATGCCATAACGCGGGATACCAGATCGGTGCTTACTGTTTATGCGAACCAACAGACGTCCAGTATCGTTGGGTGGGAGAGCTCTTACAGGCAGTTTCGTCACTATCTAAACTCCAAAATACAATCTCCGCATACTAGCATGTAACGTCCGCTTCGGGGAAGCTGCATTGCAGCGTCAATGATGTGTACGGATGGCAGCTTTGGGCCGTTCGCGTCAATCGACACAAGGGCTGGGAACTAGATATTCGCGGCGGGTCGCAAAAGGTTAAGGGGCTTTTAGGCCCGAGAACCGAGCGCGCTGCGTCCGTGTCTCAATAACAAGATCCGTTCTGTCTATGTAAGCTCTGCGAATGGGTGACTTAGTCAAGGCTACGCCCAGCGGGCGGCCATCTTCGGTAAAGACCCTGATCCCCTTGTTCTCGACGAGTAGGAGCAGCCCTTTGCTGACCAGAAAGTCACATTTGACAGGACAGTCTTCGAGAGCCACGAGCTTATCGTTGTCCAGCACATACAATCGACTGAAGGTCTTAAGGTAAAGATACGACTCGGTTTCAATGATCCGATGCGGGTAGGCCCCGAGCTCATAAACTACCTCTGGGATGCCCTGACCATCCACACGAATGACGCGACCTGAGGATGTGGCAATTAGAGCCGCATCGCCAGAACCCGAAAACGCTATCTCGCTGATCCGGTCCGGATAGCCCGCATATGTCATAGTAAATATGAATTCAACGCGGTCATCGGAAGCGTCATTGATCCTTTCCAATTCGGAAGGATCAATGCCTGTAAGGAGCTCGTAGGATACGTTCAGCTTCTTCATGACTGCCTCGCCTCCTGGGTTGATGTCGGGGTGGGATTTGCGAGCGAGTTCCCTATACCTCTTTCGGATCATTTCATGTGATATGGGCATTTCAAGAGACATGGTCTTGAGCGCATCAGAGATCTGGGACGAAGTGCCAACGCGAATGCTGCCAAGGTCCACGGTCCGGGGCTCGTTTTGAGGAACCCTGACGCCCCAAACCATCTTGCCCTCGCGGCTGATACACCACGCCTCGTCAATATGAGTGAACATATATTGGCTTCGATCCGGGGTCAGGGCGATACATCGCAACCCAGAAGTGGCAACCACATGATCGAGGCGCGCGGCATTAGCGATGACCTCCGGAGCCAGCCCCAGATTGGTCTCGAAGTCGACATCGAGATCGCCATTATAGACCGTCAGGACGCCGCTCTTGGAACGCGATGCAAAGCCTTCACCATCTGGATGGGTCGAAATCCACGCCACATCCCGTATAAGAGCTGACGGCGTCCCCATGCAACCTGCGGTGTCCGAAAGAACCACTGCGCCCGCCTTGCCCAAACTTGCTTGTGATTTTGCCAAATCATCAAAGGAGATCGACCCGCAAGCGGTGGTGTAATGTTTGCGGAATGCTGGGTCGGGTCGGCTCGCTTTTTCAATCTTTTCAACTACAATTTGCGCCCATGCACCCTGTGGATCCTCAAAGTCCTCGCCCGATAGTGGGAGCTCTACCGAATGATCCCAACTGGGCGGGGATGGTGGCAGCGGGAAAAATTTGACATTATCAAGGCTAATTTCGCGTGCTTTGGTAGCACTTTTTTCATGGCGGTGAGAGCTTGGCAAGAGGGGCTCGGCGTAGATGGTTGCGGCGACCACATCCGGAATATCCGCGCCTTGCATGAAAAGGGCATAGGTGTTGCCGCTTTTGGCGCGATGGATCTCACCAGCCTTGTCGAGATATGCAACAAGACGGCTGATTTTGCGACCGTCAGAGACATCCAGTTCCGTTTTCAAACGGTTCTGCAGCAGGCCAGGCTTGGCCGTGATCGTATGCCGGAGCTGATTGAACAGATCCATATCAGTGAAATGGTTTTCGGCCTCATTCCTAAAAGGTTCCAGATGGTCAAATTCCTGAACCAGCTTGCGAAGCTCCATGAGTCCATCTTCGTCGCCAACGAAGGCCATCATTGTCCCGCCCTGAGACAATGCCGGAATTGACAGCACGAGCCTGTCTTCACCTCCGCGGGGGTTCTCTAACCATTTCCGAATCCAAGGCAGGCTTGCACGCGCCGCCGCAGCCGCCTTTTGATAATCCTTCGCGGTGACTTCACTTCTGAGGTGTTCCATTTGTGTGAAATATGGCTGGTCGGGCAATGAACCATCAGAGAGACTGCGATTCATATTCTCCTGCTGAAATGTATCGCTTTCTGCGTTTTTGGAGCCGGGTGTGTTCCAGAACGCAATATCCCTTCCAGGCTGAGGGGAGCTTGGAAGAAGTTCAGGATCTGATTGGGCGCGATACTTGGGAGCGCGGCGGAATAACCTTTTGAGAAAACTCGCCATGCACTTACCCTAACCAAAATCCGATGTCCGACCGTCACCGGAATGCCGATAAAAAGCAAGCCGCCAAAAGTTTTCATTAATGCAATCACGCGAAAATTCATTTGCCTCGTTAACACCCTATCAAAGCAAAATTAAACTGAGTGACGAGATTGGCTTGATCGAGACGTATTCCAGAAAGCCACCGAGACAGAGAACATGAAGGGGAATTGACCCCCAACCTATCAGACCTGTCAGGCTAAACACTTACGTGGACAACATTGATACCGGATACAGGGATGCAACGTTCGAACGTCGGCTTTCGGTAATCCACACCGCAGCGGCTGCTTCCCTCACGAAGGTCGGCTCTGGGCCATTCGCATCGATCTACACTTCTGGCGGATTGTGTTGAAAAAGTCCTTGAAGCTCTCAGCGCTCTTCGAAATGCAGAACAATGTTCTAAATTCACGAGCCAAATGCCGAGTCTTCGGCTGCTTTGCAACGCCTTCAGAACATTTTCCTACAAAAATTGCCTATCAGGTGCCGTGACAGAGTTTTTCAACAGAATTGGCGGAGAGCTGCCTTTCGCTGCAGCATGTGCCAATGTCAGCTATGCTAAAAAATTGAAATTGAAGGCCTGACATGTTACATATTGATGTCTGAAGTTTACGTATTAATGGGGTGGATTGCGGCTGGCTTGGACTTGCTGCTCCCTCTCTGGCCAAGTTGATTTTATATAGGCCAATATGGTCCAGATATCGTCGTCTGACAGCGTGTTTTTGAATGCCGGCATTCCGCTTTTGAAGTCGTTGATGCCTCGCAAAGCCAAAGTTCCGCTTCCACCAAATTTTGTGTAGTCAAACAGCAAAGCGTTATCGTGATGCCATGTGTGCCCTGTCCGGTCATGCGGCGGTGCTGGCAAAATGCCCTCATCGTTTGGGATTTTCCAATCGGGCTGCCCCCTTAAATCAGGGCCATGGCAGGCAGCACAAGATTCGACATAAAGCTCGCGACCCTTATTTAAGTCGCGTGCGTCAAGTTCGTGATCTGCCGCAGCACTTGATGCGAAAACGATTAAGAACGATGTAAGTATTTTCATAGGACATTGACCCAAGTGCGCATTCCTCCGATGGCATGACTAAGCATATGGCAGTGCAACAGCCAGCGGCCAGGATTGTCGAAAACGCAGATGATATCTTTGCTTTCACCAGCATTTACAAGCGTGGTATCACGCAAGTCACCTAAGCTGCCATCCGCTTCAACCTCATAGAAATGATGCCCATGTAGGTGAATGCCGTGGGCAAATGCTGTGTCATTGACCATCGTGATTTTCACCGTCTCACCACGTTGAAAGGTGCCAAAGGGCGTTTGCGGTAAATCTGAGGTATCGTTGAAAGCCCAGATATTGTCGCCTCCATGCCGCCCGCTCATGGCTCCGCCTTGCATTTGCAAGGTCAGGTGTTGCCTGGGCTCATCTGGACGAGAAAGACCATGCGGTTCCAGAGGTTCAATTTGAGCTATTTGACGGACTGTATTAGTGCCTTCAACAACCAAATCCGCCAATTTAAACGCGCCTTGGCGTGACACCATATCAAAGCTGACGGGGCCGTTGATATCAGCGATCACATCAACGCGCTGTGCTGGCGCAAGAACCAGTTCGGTTATCGGGCGTGGAGCGTTTAAAGCCATACCATCAAGTGCAACGATTTTACCGTTGATGCCGCCAATCGCCATTGGAAATATTCGATTTGTAGCGCCATTGATCAGGCGAAAGCGCACGCGATCCCCTAGCTTGACCTGCGTTTGTGATAAAAACGCACGTGCGAAATTTCCCATATATCCACCATGAGCCATGGAGTGCATGTCGCTAAACGCGTCGTTCAAGCTGCCATCATCTTGCATCAGCCAATCCGAAATGAGCACGCTGATGTCGTAATCTACGTCTGGTGGCGTATCGTCTTCGACGATCAAAACCCCCATCATGCCCCGCGCCACTTGCTCTTGCGAAATGTAGTGCGAGTGATACCAAAAGGTGCCGGCATCAGGCGGCGTAAAGCTATAGGTTTTGCTGTCATTCGGAAGGATGAGTTCTTGTGTCAACTCGGGCACTCCGTCCATCCGGTTTTCTAAGCGAATGCCATGCCAGTGGACTGAAGTCCCCTCATCCAAGCCATTCTCAACCTTAATGTTTGCGCGCTTGCCACGCGGCAGGCGCACTGTTGGACCAGGTGTGGACCCGTTAAACCCAAGCATCTGTGTTGCTGGGCCACCATTGGGCAAGATTTGTTGCGTTACCGGCTCTGCACGCAAATGAGCCGTGCTTGTCGCGGCCCAAAGGGGCATTGGCAGCATTGAGAATGCCGATGCCGTAGCTAAAAACTGCCGTCTATTCAAAGTCATCAGTTGATTCCATTTGCGCGCTGTAGTTCGCGAATATAAGCGATGATCATGGTCACGTCGCCGCGCGTCACACCGTCAACTGGAGGCATATCTCCAAACCGCCAATGATGTGCGCGCACGCCTGAGGCTGCAGCCCTTTGAAAGGCATCATCACCATGATGACTTGGTTCATAGATTTTATGAACCAAAGGTGGTGCAACCCCGACTTGCCCTGCCGCGTTTGTCCCGTGACACGCGGCACAGGTGGCATCAAACGCACGTTTTCCAATTTGAGCATTTTGCGACAGTACCTCTGGTATGAGGACTTGTGCCAACGCACCTTGTGTAGCATTGGACTGAGGCGCGGATGATGCGCTTGGCACATCTTTTGGCGAGGTCAGATAGGCTATCCCACCCACAATAATAAGTGCGCCAATTGCGAGTTTATGTTTCATTAAAGCCTCTCGTTTCCATCATTTTTAACTGTGCTACAGCTTCCCCTAGGTGGAAGGTCAAACCATTGCGCATCACAGTTTAGAGAGCATCCAGACAGCCATGCCCACCATCATCACGTTTTCAGTCAGTGAGACGAATCCCAACGGAACATTACTGTCCCCGCCAACGCAGGCGCATTTCAATTCACGTTTGTCGATGTAGACGGCCTTGAAGACGCTTATCGCCCCGATGCTTGCAACAAACAGCGCAGCGGGTGCGGAAAGCCAAGTCAATAGGCCTGCCATCATCAAAAGGCCCGCGCCAGTTTCAACAAAAGGATAAATGTAACCGTAGCGAACCCAGCGCTGTGCCAATAAATCGTAATTCAAAAACATCGTTGCAAAGCGTTCGACATCTTGCAGTTTTTGAAGGCCCAACAACACCATTGAAATCGAGATGAACCACTCCAAGGTGCGCCCCGCGACAACGGTCCCAAGAGACAGCCATGTCACGCAAACGGCCAACAGCGCTGCGATGCTAAAAAGTGCAATCACGGGTTTATAAGTTGTCGCATTTTTGGGTTTCGTTGCTGTGCCAAAGTATGCGCTTAGGTCATCAAAGCCACCAATGCGTTTGCCATCAATAAAAACCTGTGGCGTTGTTTCGACATCATGTTCGGCCTTGAATGCCTCCACTTCATCGCGCGAGGTCAAGTGCCGATCCTCAACAACAAAGCCGTTGCGCTCTAACAGGTCTTTGGATTTGAGACCGTAGGGACACATGTGATCTGTCATAACCATGCGATAAAGTATGGCGGTTTTATTCGTTTTTTTAGCGATCATTTTGCATGTCCTTTTGCGGACGCGATGCGCCCTTGATTGTCCTTTGCACACAACATAGGGTCTCCTGTAACTGGAAGGTCAAGGGCGGTTTTATGAATATTTCATCGGCAGCAAAAGCGGCGGGGTTATCCGTCAAAACGGTGCGCTATTATGCTGATATCGGATTGGTCAAAGCGCCTGCACGATCTGATGCAGGCTACCGCACTTATGACGAAGTCTCTGTTCGTAAGCTGGTATTCATCCGCAGATCACGCGCCTTTGGTTTTTCCATCGAAGAATGCCGCGAACTTTTAGGGCTATATCAAGATCAAGCGCGCACAAGTGCCGAGGTCAAACGCATCGCGTCAAAACGCTTGGAAGAAATCGAAATCAAACAACGCGAATTACAATCCCTGCACGACGAATTGGCACATTTGGTGACATCATGCCGTGGAGACCACCGGCCAGATTGTCCGATTATTAGCTATTTAGGATGATAACTGTTTTACAGTGGTGATGCACAAAAACTGCCGTTGGCTGCGCTATAAGCCAATGTCTGCTTATGGCCGTGAGTGACGCACTGAAGAGAAACTTAGCGATCTATGTGGTGTCGAAACGGCTCTACAGGTTCAATTGGTTGCCTGAAGGGCTCAGGGCGGTAGAGGTTTGTGATTGTCGTAAGGCTGCGCAATTTAAGCTGAGCGCGCGGTAGCTTGAATTCAGAATGTGTGAATTTTGGTATTTCACCTAAGTACGGCAGAAACTCAACAATTAATAAAAGAGAATGGCCAGTCTAGCCCAAGACCCCAGTCTTTCCCGGTCAAGGTTTCAACTTGGACCGGTTAGGTTCCAATTTTGACCGAACATCATAATTAGATGTGGCGTCCGGTGAGGGTTGGAACCTTAAGAAAAGTTAAGTGTTTGATCAAGAATCCCTTTATTTCGGAAGCACTAAATGAATTGAAACCTATTTCGGGCAAGACTGGAACCCGCCCATTCTGTACTCAATAGGCATCTCAGATTTAGTGCCGCTGGACGGTCCAAACCGGACCTTGGTGCATTGCGCAGCTAGCCATGGATACTCACGGCGCGATTGCTTTGGAACTTGCTAGCGGCACCCCTGTCAATTCGGAAAAGTAATCTGCCAGCAAGGGCGTCGCGCCAAGGACGGCGTTGCCTTTACTATAGCCATCGTCAGCTCCGTAGTCGCACACAATGCCTCCGGCCTCGGCAATCAAAAGCAATCCGGCAGCGGCGTCCCATGGTTTCATGAACTCCTCCCAAAAGCCGTCCGTGCGGCCCGCCGCGCAATGGGCAAGCGATAGTGCCCCAGCCCCCATCATGCGAAAGCTAGTCCCGTTTGAGAGCAGATCACCAATGACACGGCTCACGGTTGTTGGTTTTGTTTGAAAATTGAAACTGAGGCCTAAAACGGCGTCCGTTGGCGCAGAGTTCTTTGTAACCGACATTGGTCGGCCATTCACAGTCGCGCCTTTGCCTGCCTGACACGAAAACATCTCGTCCAGCATCGGATCATAGATCACACCAATGACGGGTACACCGTCCACGACCAAAGCTGCAGATAAACACCAATACGCCGTTCCGCGCACGAAATTTGATGTTCCGTCAATAGGGTCAACGATCCAAGTACTGTCGCCAAGACCGCCGCCGCTTTCCTCGCCGAGGAAACTGTCGGTGGGGAAATGCTCTTGTAAGGCATGCTTGATGCTGTGTTCGGTTGTGCGATCGACCTCTGACACAAAATCCTGCGCGCCCTTTAGGTCTGTCTTGAAATCGCCTGCGATAAACCTTGCGCGGGCCGCTTGTCCTGTGGTGCGCAGGATAGCTTCGCAGGCCCAGCGTCGCGCATTTAGTTCATTGGAGTGCATTATTTTACCTAAAGTAGAGTTGTTTCAATGGAAGTTGTGCGGCGCCGTTCGCTGCGGGTGTGTCGATGGTGGACCCGAGTACCAGATCTGGCAGTGGCGGCGGACGCCCGTAGCGAAACTCAGTTGGGAAGGCGACGCTGTCCATCAGAATCTGCGCCAGCTCTGGGGCGATTTGCCCGCCGAACACGATGGCTTCGGGATCGATAATTCCGGTCAATCCAAAGATCAGCCGGTTCAAATGCGGCATGGTTTGATCAATCCATTCGGACAAACCGGGCCACGCCGGATCGAATTCTCGGCGTAACTGTTCGATACCACTTAAATCTATCCCGTGTTTCTTAAGATGCTTAAGAAGCATACCAAGTGCTGGTCGTTGTTGAATTTCTTCGCCGGTCCAAATGGCCGACAGCTCGCCCGCGTTGCCAGCACGCCCCGCATGCAGACGACCGTCAATGACGATTGATCCACCAAACCCGTAGTCGAACCCAAGATAAACGAAATCGCGGTACGTCTTGCCGATCGGCCCCAGTATTTCGCCATTCGCACGCGCGTTCGCACTGTTTTCAAGTATAACGGGTAAATTGAACAGCGCTTGAATTTCGGGGCGGAAATCCACAAGAGACCAATCGCTTAGGATTTCAGGCGCATTCAATTGCGCATGACTTTCGACAAAGAAACCTGGCAAGGTAAAGCCGATCCCAACCAGATCATTTGGGTCGATGTTATTTTCATCCAGAAGGATATCGACCTGCGTTTTTATCGCATCCAAAGCAGGCCCCCGTCTGCTGACGTCGATGTCGCAATGGCGCGATGCCAAGGGTTCGCAATTCAAGCCCACAACCGAAATCACGACAGAGTCAGTATTGACCAGAATACCAAGGCCAAATCGCGCACGGTCAACCAATGATATAAGCGGGCTTGGCTTGCCCCGGCCGGATACCTCACCGATGGCCGAAGCGATCAAGCCCATATCCTCTAGTGACGTGACGATTCGATGCACCGATTGCTGTGTCAGATTCGTCCGATCGGTCAACTTTGAGCGGCGAACCGGCTGATTTTGACGGATCAAGCTCAACAAATCGCGTTGATTGTCGCTTAGGGCTTCGATGGTCGAAACGTCTTTTTTCATTATGTTTCCTACGTTTTCTCGCCAAATTCCAGAAATTTTCGGAACGGCGGCGAGAATAAATCTGTTAGCGTCATCAATTTTACACATAAAGCGTACTAAATCAATGCACACAAAGTGTAATAATAAAGCTGTCCATCGAGTATGCAGCAAAATCGTTTAGGAGGATGTATGCTGGGTTTGGCTGCAAAGGATATCGTCGTTCGTTTCGGCGAGGTTGAAGCGCTCAAGAGCATTGATCTTGACGTGCCTACTGGGTCATTTTTGACCCTTCTAGGGCCGTCAGGGTGCGGGAAGACAACACTTCTCAATGTCATTTCGGGGTTTCTGAAACCGACCGAAGGTCGGGTCTTTATTGACGCTAAAGACGTCACAGAGATGCCACCAGAACAGCGCGATACCGCTTTGTGCTTTCAATCCTATGCGCTGTTTCCGCACCTGAGCGTTGAAGAAAACCTCGTCTTTGGTTTGCGTCAGCAAGGCATGCCCCCGTCCGAACGGGCCGAGCGTTTGCGCGATGTTGTCCAGCAGCTCGATCTTGGTGCTCATTTGGCGAAATTGCCAAACCAGCTGTCGGGTGGCCAACAACAGCGAGTGTCTTTGGGCCGTGCTTTGACCGTTCGCCCTTCTGTCATCCTTTTTGACGAACCTCTGTCGAATTTGGATGCCAAGCTGCGCGAAAGCGTTCGACATGAAATCCGCTCGATCCAGCAAAAGTTTGGTTTGACGGCTGTATACGTGACCCATGATCAAAACGAAGCGCTTGCCATGTCGGACAAGATTTTCGTCCTGAACGAAGGCCAACTTGAACAGGCGGGAACACCCGAAGATCTATATCACCGTCCTCGGACCCGTTTTGTCGCCGACTTTGTGGGCTCTGCGAATGTGATGCAGGCGCGGGTGATCGCTCAGCCAGACGCCAGCATGTGGCAGGTTGAAACGCCGCTAGGCCAGTTGATGGTCCGCTCTGACACCGCACCTGTCGCCGATACGGTCCTTATCGCATGGCGCGCAGAAGCCGCAGTGATGGGGATGGGGCCTGCAAACATCGTAACAACCCAAGTGGGGCGTCGGTCGTTTGAGGGGGCTTATACCGATCTGTTTTTCGACGCAGACGGAGAGACATTCCGCGTTCAGCAAACCCGCACGACTTTGGTCGCGGGCGACGAAATGTCCTTTCACATTCTACCAGACAACATTGTTTTCCTGTCGGATACAGTGTCACAGGTCGCGTCATGATCCGTCCTTCTCCTTGGTTGATTACATTGCTTTTACTGCCGGGTATCGGCTTGATTGTCGTGTTTATCGGCGCGGTTATCTATATTGCGATTGCGCAAAGCATAGGGTTCTACAATCTAAGCGGGGAAAGCGGATTTACCCTTGAATCTTGGGATAAACTGTTGGCCCGAAAGTCCTATTGGACCGCCGTGCGCTATTCCTTATTCATCGGATTTTGGGCTGCTGTGCTGTCCGTCGCTGCCGCTTACCCAATCGCACTGTGGCTACGCAAACCATTCAAAGGGTCGCTGACGGTTTCAGCGCTCCTAAAGGCGCCTTTGATGATCCACGGGATTGTTGCGGCGTTCTTGTTTCTCAACATCATCAGCTTCAATGGCATCGTGAATCAGTTCATGATCTGGACCGGCTTGTTCGATGCGCCCCGCCGCTTGCAAAACGACAGCGGCGCTTGGGGGCTGTTGTTCTTACAGGTCTGGAAAAACATGCCATTCGCCCTGTTGCTTTTGACGGGTGCAGTACAATCCATCTCGCAAGACACGTTAAACGCGGCCCAAGACTTGGGCGCAGGCGCGATTGAGCGGTTCCGGCGCGTGATCGCCCCGCTGACGGTCTCCGCAATGCAAGCGGCCTTAATCATCATCTTTATCGATGCGTTGGCAGACTTCACATTCCAAACAACGGTAGGCCCAACCAACCGCCAATCTCTTGCGCAATATATGGACTTTTTCCGCAGCCGTGGCCGTTGGAACGAAGCGGCAGGTGTCGGTGTCACATTGATGGCCTTGTCACTAGCAGGGGCCATTGTGTTGGCCGTCACTGCCCGCCTGATCTTTCGCAAACGGCCTATTGGCCGCGTGCTCGCGTGGTATGAAATCCGCAACAAGGAGGCTCGGTCATGATTACGCCACACACCTTGAACCGGGCCTTGATGATCCTGCTGATGACAGTCGCCACGTTGTGGTTGGTGATCCCGTTCACTATGGCAATCCTATGGTCGTTTGTTGATCCTGCTGCGCCTTGGACGCCAGACCATCTGTTGCCCCCTGTCATGTCTGCGTATCGCTGGGAATTCATGTGGGAAAACTCATTGCTGAAACCAGCCTTGCTGAATTCCTATACGTTGGCCCCTTTGGCTGCACTTGTGACGTTTGTGATTGCCATGCCAACCGCATTCGCCTTGGGGCGCTATGAGTTTCGCGGCAAGGAAATTGCCAAGATTGCCGCACTCTTGCCTTTGGTCGTGCCAACATTTGTGACGGCGATCTTCTTCACGTCGATCCTGTATCAAATCGGTTTAGCTCAATATCGGTTTTCGGCCATTTTGTTTGCCCACACCGTCTTGTTCCTGCCTTACGCCATTCGCATCATGTCCGTCAGTTTCGAGCAGGTGCGCCAAGATCACATCAACGCGGCACGCGACTTGGGGGCCTCTGCTTGGGCGGTCTTTCGGGTTGCGTATTGGCCAGCGCTCAAGCCGGGTGTTCTGGCCACGTTGTTGATCGTTTTCATTAAATCCGTCGAGGAATTCGCCATCGCCTACATTGTCGGCCAACCCGGTTTCGTGACCGTACCGACACTTGTGTATGCCTCGCTCGGACAAGATTTCAACCGGCCCAATGCGGCTGTGTTGTCCCTCATTCTCGCTGTCCCCAACGTGATCTTGATGCTGTTTTTGGAAAGACTGTTGAAGTCGGCCAATCCTGCATTGTCATCAGGCAAGGGGTAACGAGATGATTAAACCAACCCAGAGGAAACAGTTATGATCAAGACCCTTATCACGGCGAGTGTCTTTGCACTTGCAACAACTCCGCTGCTGGCTGACAGCCACGCCGCTGACTGGACCGACATTGAAACCCAAGCGAAAGCCGAAGGTGAAGTGACATGGTTCGTTTGGTATTTTGAGGACAGGTTCCGCGAGTTTTCCCAGCAGTTCACCGACGAGACAGGCATTACCGTCACGATCCCTGACGGCGACCACGGCACCAATATCGACAAGTTCCTTGCTGAGGCAGGTCGCGAGGCCGGTGATATCGACGTGCTTGCGTTCGGCAACGACCGTGCAGACAGCATCCCCACGGATATGTTGATGGCGCTTGATGCTCTGCCTGCCGACGATGGCCGCATTTCGGAAATCGTTGGGATTGGCAAAGACGGGGCCGCACTTGGGTTCTGGGGCAACCAAACGGGTATCGCATATGACCCTGCCAAAATCTCGGCTGATGATCTGCCTCAATCCGTCGAAGACTTCGCAGCCTATTGGTCCGCCAATCCTGGACAAATGGGGTTCAATTACGAAAACGGCGGATCGGGCCCCTCATTCTTGCGCAACATTTTCCGCAATCTGTCTGATGCTGATTTCACCGATGGCGCCGTTAGCGACGAAAAAATGGCTATGCTTGATGCAGGCGTTGATTTCTTTAATGAGAACGCCGCGAACTACGAAATCACAGCATCCAACGCCGACAGCCTTACACGGCTCTCAGATGGAGAATTCATGCTCGTCCCGGCTTGGGAAGACCACATGGCAGGCTTGCAGCGCAGCGGTGAAATCCGGTCTGACCTTGCGTTCTACATCCCTGAGATGGGTATGAATGGCGGCGGCAACTTTGTCGGCATTCCCAAGAACGCCCCACATCCAGCGGCAGCGCAGCTCTTTATGGCATGGCTCACATCGCCTGAGATACAGACCCAGTTCAATCAGACATTTGGTAGCATGCCAATGAACGCAAATGCGGACGATAGCGCGGCTTTGATCCCAAACAGCATGCGCGATCGTCAGCGTGCTTGGGCTCCAAATCCGTTTGGTGACGCCATGGTCGAACGCTTCATAGAAGACGTCGTCTTAGAACGCTAGTCCGCTCTAAACCGCAAAAGTTGCAGGCCCACGTCCTCCCAGATGGGCCTGCAACCACACCAAATCAAACCAAACTTATGAAAGTACGCGAGACATGACGATCGTAGATAGCCCTCTTATTGCACACCGTGGCGCATCCGCCTTTGCTCCTGAAAACACACTTGCTGCCGTTGAACTGGCCGCAAAAATGGGCGCGCGCTGGATTGAAACGGACGTGCGCTTGACCGCAAATGGCGGCTTGGCGATGATCCATGATGCAACCCTTGAGCGGACAACGTCAGGAAAAGGGCGGGTTATGTCGATGTCGGAACAAGAGGTCTGTGCCTGCGACGCCGGGTCTTGGTTCTCACCGGAATTCGCCGGTGAACAGGTGCCGAACCTACGCGCCTATTTGCAATGCGTTCTCGACTGTGGCCTGTCGCTCCAGCTTGAATTGAAGGAAAACTCTGGCCGCGAAGCCGAACTGATCGCGGCTGTTGTCAAAGAATTGGAACTCACTTGGCCATTGGGCGACAGAGGCTTGTTCTTGTCTGGATTTTCCGAGCGGATCACCGTGGGCTGCGCCGCCGCATTGCCGGAAGTGCCCCGTGCTCTTGCTACAGAATTCTTGCCCGCCGATCCCCACACGCGCCTTAAAGAGGCCAAATGCCACATTCTACATGTCCAATCCGAGGTCACCGATCCGTCTGAAATCATTCCCTTCAAAGATATCGAAATTGGTGTGGCGACGATCAATGACGCAGCCGTTGCAGAGAAATTCCTGAGCGCTGGTGTTACGTCGATTCTGACTGACCATGTCGATCTGCTCGAAACTGCCTAGGCCGATTCAGTGATGCAAGCCGGTGATATGTCGTTCGAAAGCGAGCGGCATATCACCGCTATAGCCCATCAAAACAATTGTGGGTACTGGTATCATTGCAACGCAACAACCGCCCCTGGCAAGGTCGCTCCGAACCAGTGGCCCCGGCGCTGAAACCAGCGCATGATCGGCCTTTCTATCTGTGCGCCTCAAACACGCGGGTAAGCGAACATACGAACGCAAGAAATTGTTCTGCCTACCTCGAAATCGGTCATTGAGGGTTTTTTGCGAAAGTCGGCTCATTCAGCCGAAAAAGACAACGTGTCGTTGATGCAGAAATGGTGATCTGACCCGCGCCCGTATTGATGGCATAGCTCTGAAAGATATTTGTTGAATTACACTATGTAGGCTGCGGCATGAAGCTCACAGCTTAAGACAAACCTGACGGTAATAAATACTCGCGCCTCCTCCGGCGGGGGCCGGCGCGAGTTTCGCGGCCCTGATCCTACAGGTTAATTCAGAGTGCGAAATCCCCACTTTCATGCCCGCCACAATAACAGTGGTTTGGTCGGGAGGCAGTTCATCCCATTAGTTCAGCTGGCGCTAAAACGATATCTGAAACATTTGGAACGGGCGTTATAATCAGGATAAACGGCTTTTACAATCCGCGCCGCCGACACTCAGCATTGGGTTGGAAAAGCCCGGTCGCTTTCGAACGCAAGGTGGCTTAAACGAGCACTTGGGGTGGCACTAAAGCGTGACGGGTCCAGACTGCGACATATGAATGGCAGTTTTCCCATAATATGAGCGCCTCAAATTAAAACTTGGTCCGCCCATTTCGTTGACAGGTAAAATTTGGGCATGGCTATTCAGCGGCTTCGATGAGACTGACCCCTTCATCCATCAATCCAAACCGCTCGACGGGCCATGTCTTTAGTGCTGCCCTGATCCCGATATTGAGGTCCGCAGAACCCTCTAGCCATGCCTCACGCTCTTCCGAGTTCAAGATCACAGGCATACGATTGTGGATCCCTACCATCGCATCCGTTGCCGCACGGGTCATGATGGTGCAGGTCCGCATATCATTCCAAATCGAGAACAGCCCAGCAAAATAGAAATTGGCATCGTTGCCCGCCGGTGCAAAGAAGTTGGGCCTACGATTTCCCTTGGGGCCTGTCCATTCATAGAACCCTCCAGCGGGGATCAAACACCGTCCATATCGCCAGGCAGCGCGGAAGGTTGGCTTTTCACGCGCCTCTTCGATCCGAGCATTGAATGTGGTCGCTTTCCATTCCTTGGGATCATTTCCTTTGAACCAGGACGGGATAAGCCCCCAACGCGCTGCGACACCTTCCAACGGCTGATCGGCGAATATCAGAATGGGGTTGGTTGGCTTAACGTTGAAGCGCCTCTGGATCGGATCGATCTTAATCTGCGACATATCAATCTCCGTATTTCGCAGGTTGGGATCAACGAAACGTCCACACATTTTAAGCCCCTTGGAGAATTATGCTATCAGCGCAGGATCGCATCGAGGGCAACCCAAAGCAAACTTTTCTTCTCTTGGCTTGGCTTTAAATTGCATAAGGGTCTGAGTTACGGGGACTCTTGGGCGGAAACCGGACCTTAGCTGCACCTACACACCTCTTTTTGCAGATCGGTGAAAGCGGTTATTCCAGACCGCGAAAGCCTAACCAACAATGCTGCGCCAGCCATCAAGGTCAGCTATGCGCAGATTGTGACCTTTGCAAACTTTCGCCGTTGCGCCAAAGCCGCCATTCGGCAAAGATGCAGCTAACGGCAGGTGTGAGCCCGATGTATATATCGCTGCGGGTAACATGAGTGTCTGCTTTTAAGATGGCGGTACATTGCAACCCTGAATTAGAAGCACCCAGAGAGCCAGTGGGATGATCAATGTCGCTGCGTGTAAGGCGTTGATGAGAAGATTTCTTTGCGTTCGACGAATACCGATCATCGCAGACACCGTCTGCATGACAGTCAGGTTCTCATTTGACCTTACTAGGAAGGCCATTGCTACCATCCCAATCGAGAAAAGAACCACAGGATAGGTCGAGGTCGCCTCTGCGCAAGCCATTGTATCCATGCGGTCAAATTCCTCGGATCGTTTTCAATAAGATAAAGCATTCTTCGTTACGAAGGGAATGTGTAAAGCAGACATTGAAAAACAATTTTCTAAGGCCTGCTTTGTCCGCACTCTCGTCGCTGGGACACATTGCCATGAATGTCGGCTTTGTCAATTCATCCCTGAAGCGCCACAGCCGCTTTGGGCTGGATGCGGTCATTGATGAGAAAACTCTCAAAGGCAGCTTCGTCCCGCGATGCCGCCGTCCCGCACGTCAAGATGCTGCGCTAACGGGTCAATGTCTGCTTCGGGGAAGCTGCAATGCAGCGACGATAGGAACGACCAATGGCAGGTTTGGGCCATAGGCAACCCAATGAAATTGGAAGCGACTCATTTCGTTAACTGAGAACATAAGCGTACCGATATTCGGCGCGCTCAATGCAGCTTGCTCCTTCGCCTACCAGCCCAATGCGTACGACGGGCCAACTCTTAAGCGCTGCCGCTATGCAGATATCAAGATCCTCTGATCCATGCCTCGCGCTCAGCAGAGTTGAGGATAACTTGCATCCGATTGTGGATCCTGGCCATGGCATCCGTTGCCGTGCTGGTCATAATAGTGCAGGTCCGCACATCGATCCAAACCGAGAAGATCCCCGCGATCAGACAACTCCATCGCTCGAAGCAATCTGAGAGAGATAACCTTCAAGAGTATCCCCATGGAGTACTTTCTTTTCGGACAGTCGCATAGCCATCTCAACCAACAAATCCCGATGTGCAATGAGGACATTTCGGGCATCTAGCTCTGCCGCGTGAAGCAACTCAGCCACCTCGGGCAAATGACTGGAAACTGCTTCGCGCACAGATGTTTGAGAGCCAGCAGACGCAAGCCAAATCGGCCCGAGACTTCCCATTCCAAATGAACATATCTGGTCAGAAGCTGTACGTGTCGCCTTTGCAATGTCACTGTCGACCTCTCCTCCAGACCCCGCAATAATTGACCCAAAAACCAAGCGCTCAGCTTCGCGGCCAGCCAATGCAACGCAACGAGAGATGTGAAGGTCATTCTCAGTCTGCAGCACGCCCGTGTTGATAATCTTACATTCACCACCTGAACTGCCAATACGAGCATACTCTACTGCCCCTACATTCAGCGCAGTCGCGACAAGTGCATGCCCACATTCATGTACGGCGAGCCGGAACCATTCTTCATCCGAAAGTTTGGGCGCGTCTCCTTCAAGAGCGGCAATGACATCATCGGTTGTTAGCGCTCGGCTCTCTCGCCGCGCCGTTGCGCCAGCTGTGCGAACTGCGGCGGCACAGTCGGCACCCGTGCGCCCAAGGGCTGTCGCGGCACACACAGTCAGATCAATCCCCAACGAACGCTCACCAAGATGCTGCCCAAGAATGACCCCCAGCTCCTCAAGTGTGGGCAAGCCAATCTCGGCAACAACATCGAAACGACCCGCCCGACGGATCGCCGGATCAACGAATTTCAAGTGGTTGCAAGCTCCGACAACGATAACACCTTCACGATCGGAGATGCCGTCGAGCTTCTCGAGCAAACCGGCGATGGCTTTGACATCGTAGGAGTCATTGCGGCCGTCACCACGGAAGTCGGTTCGCGTATAGAACGCGTCGATTTCATCTATGAAGAGGACGGTCGGGGCCTGCCGCATCGCGTCTTTGAAACTGCGGTCCATCGCGGCAAGAAAGTGGCTCAAACTCCCTGCCTTTTGCCAGTGGCTATAGCTGGCGGTAACAAGTTGAATTCCGGCCTCACCTGCCAAAGATCTCGCCAGCTCAGTCTTTCCGGTCCCAGCGGGACCAGACAGCAGCAAGCCACGCGGCACAGCACTCCACGGCAGTGTGCCCGCCTTCCAATCACGCAGAGACGTAACAGCGTCTTGCGCAGCCAACTTTGCCGCCCCAAGCCCGACGAGATCCGCCAAGGGCACAATGGAACGGGGCTGCCAAGACTGAGATTTGGCTGAGCCCTCAGCGTCCACACTTTCCTTCAGGAACCGGGCGATCATAGTCGGGATGGCGCGGTGGTCGTTATTTCGAAATACCAGGATCACACAATCTAGGTCCGCCAGTGACACCCCCCTTAGGTCTGGCACCTGAGTTACCAGGAGATTGATCTGTTCATCCGTAAGCGCAGGATACCGCAGCGCAAACAGGACCGGCAGAACATCGCGGTCGATCCCGTCAATGCACAAAAGATTGGCATCAAACATTGCGACGGCAGGATGTAGATCGTCAAGCGACGGTGCAAGAAAGATCATTGGGTCGTCATTACGCGTCAATGCGTCTACGATACTGTAATCGTAAGTTGGACCGCGCGGATCCACGCTTGCAGTACGGACCATCCGAAACATTGGTTGCGCCTCGCTTCTATAATCCCAACCGAACTCAAAACGGTCCGGTAGAAGACGCTTCAAAGCCCAAGAGATCCGGCTGCTTTCTATTGCTGTGTGCAGTATCACCGTGGCTCCTTGCTGCCAGATTCTCTCTATATTGCCGTTCTGCGCGCATGCTTTTGCGACAAGGCAAAGAGCCGCGACCTGTGTTAGAGGCAGTTCCTCTTCTGCAAACGCACGGAAATCGGCATCGCTGAATTCAGCTTGAGCGGCACCGCTCGCCGACGAACTCTCGGTGGTTGTGGTTTCTTCAGGCGTATTTGCTATGGCGCAATATCGAGCCAGGGCATCATATACGGCTTGGCGCCAATCTGTTTCATGTCGTGTTTGCGTTTGCATATCGTTCTCCGAGGCACACGGCATCGTTCGCGTAATCCGCGTGCGTTTTGGTTATGGTTATTATGGTGGCCGCTGAGCGTCGGAACATAGGGAGAACATACCGCGCCAGTTCGGCCTGCAAAACCCCAAAAATAGACATTCCGGGCGCTAAGTTATTGCGAAAAAAGGAATATATTTCAAATCAGCCCGGTGAAGCTTCGCAGGCAATGCACTGATCTGATACCCGTTTTTGCGGCCAGATAGACGTATTATGACTATATTCGTGAATTTGCCGCTCGAGATGCCGCGCCAAGCGTGTGTGCGAAAACAAGACTTGGAGTGCTTCTAGCAAGGGTGATTCTCAAAGCTAATGAATAACCAACATTGCGCAATGACTGCAACACACGACGCCCGGAGCAACTACTCCGCTTGAACACGTGCCCCAAGAGTTTTGAGTCTGGAGATATCCGAGGCGCGGACGCCAGACTGCAGATTGCGAAAACGCTACAAGAGGACGAAACGGACGCTGTCTACGATTCCAAGCATCGCATAAAGACGTTTGCCGTGAGCTCCAGGCTACCAAGCCAGCTCGAAGCGGTGGAAAACATTGGACAACAGAGGTGCCCGCTGTTCAATATAGACCGATGCAGACAAGGGTGTAGACTGGCTCCGGCTGGATAAACGATGTGAGTATCAGCAAATCGCAGCCAAGTTGCCCGGAGAAGTTGGATCACTTCAGGGCAAAATCAGACACATAGTTCAGTTGGAACTGCGAGCATCAAATCGCGTTCTTAAACAAAAAGGCTAATATTGACGCAATGCCCAGCCACACAAGTTCACCTCTTCACCTCAATCCCGCTCCGAGAGAACCTGCTTTTGCTTTCCTATCCCGGGTGGCTGCTATCGGTGGATCCAGTGCTGTCGATTTCGGGAAGGATATAGGGGCGCTTTTTCCAAAGGTTTTGGAAGGCGCATCGGAGGCCCTTGATGCTCTTGCAGAGGTGACCGGTACAACGAGAGACCAGCTTGAAGTATGGCAACCTCGTAAGACGGCGGCATCGACGTCGCGAAGGAACCTTGCTGGGCATCTTTTTCCAAGTCGATATCTGCTGACCTCCCATGTGCGTGGGTGCATCGCGTGCCTAAAAGAAGACATCGAACAATCTCAGCTACCTGCTCACCGGGCGATGACCTACCGAGCTAACTGGCTTATCCCGCACGTATCACTTTGCCAGAAACACAATCAGGCACTTGTCACCCTTTGGGTTGAGCCAAAGCCTACCCTTCGCTACGACACATCTGCGCGCTTTCTGGATATTGCCGTAGAAGTTCAGAAGGGGCGACCGGACAGCGAACACCGAGACCCTACCGATTTTGACGTTTGGTTCGAGGGCAGGCTTAGTGGCGCAAAACCTGAAGCCCTTTGGATCAACCAGTTCCCACTCCATGCCGCCAGCAACTTCTGCCGCCTTTTGGGGTATGCGTTATTACGTCTCGAGGGAATCTCCCCGCAGCAAGTAGCCCATGAATCTGACTGGGCATGTTATCAAATGGGGTTTGAAGTTGTCTCTCGTGGTGAGCAGGCAATTCTCGACGCCTTTCTAAAGCTAAACCGAACGGCAGAGCCAAGGCTTGGTCCCAAGGCGGTCTTCCCAATTCTTTATGACAGGTTGAGCCACGACTATGTTGATGAACCGGATTATGCGAAGTTCCGGTCCCTTTTAGCTACACATTTGAAGCAAACATGGCCTTTGGGTCCCGGCGACGAACTAATGGGCGAGCCGGTGACGGAGAGGTGCTTGCATTCAGTAGCGACAGCCTCTGCAGCAACTGGTGTCGACAGTCGTAGACTACGCAAAATGCTCGAAGCCCAAGACCTGATTGATCCCACCATGCCAGATGCATGGGCTGTCTTTGATGCCCGGCACGCCGAGCAGATACTGGCGCCCCTCACACAATTCATGACCGCAAAGGGTTTTGCTACAGCTCATGGTATGTCCCGTTCTCAATTCGATTTGCTCGTGAAAGACGGTGTCCTGACCCCAAGTTTGTCGGGCGCCAACACGAAACACGTCTGGGATCCTCGAGAAGGTCAAAAATTCCTAGAAAGTATCTTGGATGGTGCCGAGACGCTTTATCAAGCGCAACACGGTTGGGAGCATATCTCGAAGTCCGCCAATCGGCTGAAGTGCGGACCAGGAGACATTATTCGAGCGCTCTCCGATGGCCGCATCCAGCGCGTAGGACGAAATGTCCAATTTGAAGGATACCGATCGGTTCATGTCTACCACGAAGAGGTCGCCCAAGCTCTTGGCTCCGAAGAACCGGCGGCGATGTCGCTGCATCTCTTTTCCAAAGCAATCGGTCTGGGTCAGCCAGTATTCCTGAACCGGCTTGTAAAAAATGGCCACGTACCGGCAACACAGATCCGGAACCCAAAAACGAAAGCACGTCAACGCTACATCACAGACGACGATGCAAGGGCGTTTCACGCGAAGTTCGTGACATTGCGGACCTTGTCGAAGGCTAAAGGAACGACGTGGCAAAGGCTTTCTGCCCAGTTACGGCAGGCCAACATTTCTCCGTTTTCACCGGATGGAGTCGATTACGGTTACGTCTACCTGAAGGAGGACGTGATGGACCTCTGAGAGTGAGCCTCCCCAAAATCCGTAAAAAACAAGAAGGGCGATGCATTTGCACCGCCCTTTGTTCATTGAGGATCGGGTTTTCAGCCTGTTCCTAAAGCCATTCTAAAAATGCGCTTTTTGTCGCAAAAGCGCAATTTAGATGTCGGACGTCAACAACATCGGGCCCAGCCACCTCTAGCCGCATTTAGAATGGCCACAAGACGAACAGGTCATGCAGCCTTCGACCATGCGCAATGTGTATTGGCCGCAAGATGAGCACGCTTTGCCTTTGGGTTTGCTTTGACCGGCATCCATCGCCACGACTTCAGCGTGAGGATCAGCTTTCAGTCCCATGCCCTCGCCTGCGATAAAGCCCGTCTCGATCAGATGTGTTTCGATCACGCCACCGATGGCCGCCAAGATGGACGGAATGTATTTGCCTTGAATCCAAGCGCCACCGCGTGGGTCGAACACCGCTTTGAGTTCTTCCACCACAAAAGACACATCACCGCCACGGCGGAACACGGCAGAAATCATCCGTGTCAAAGCCACGGTCCATGCGAAATGTTCCATGTTTTTCGAGTTGATGAAAATCTCGAACGGACGGCGATGCCCCCCGTGGATAGTGTCGTTGATTGTCACGTAAATCGCGTGCTCAGAGTCAGGCCATTTCAGCTTGTAGGTGTTGCCCTCAAGCTGTTGTGGACGCTCCAGTGGCTCGGCCAAGTACACAACTTCCGCGCCGGTTTCCGCTTCTGGTGTCTTCTCAGATGTCTCAGACACCGACAAAACAGAGCCCGTCACATCGTTTGGACGGTAGGTTGTGCAGCCCTTACAGCCTTGATCCCAAGCAGCCATGTAGACCTCTTTGAAATCGTCAAATGAAATGTCTTCTGGGCAGTTGATGGTTTTGGAAATCGAACTGTCGACCCATTTTTGCGCGGCCGCCTGCATACGCACGTGATCGAGCGGCGCAAGCGTTTGTGCGTTGACGAAGTGGTCAGGCAGTTCCGCGTCAACACCGAACTTTTCGCGATACATTTTGACAGCGTAATCAACGACTTCTTCTTCTGTGCGTGATCCGTCTTTTTGCAAAACTTTGCGGGTATAGGCATAGGCGAACACTGGCTCGATGCCCGATGACACGTTGCCCGCGTACAAAGAAATCGTGCCTGTTGGCGCGATAGATGTCAGCAAAGCGTTGCGAATGCCGTGTTCTGCGATGGCGTCTTTGACGTCTTGGTCCATATCCTTCAAAGACCCAGAGGCGAGGTATTTGTCTTTGTCAAAGAGTGGGAAAGCGCCCTTTTCTTTGGCCAATAACGCAGACCCCATGTAAGACGCCCGCGCGATCATTTTGAGCCATTTTTCACAAGTGGCCGCGGCCTCTTCGGAACCATAACGCTGCCCGACCATCAGCAAAGCATCCGCAAGGCCGGTCACACCAAGACCGATGCGACGCTTGGCTTGGGCTTCTTGGCGCTGCGCCTCAAGTGGGAAACGAGACGCATCAACCACATTGTCCATCATCCGTACAGCTGTGCCGACAAGATCATACAGGGCGTCCTCATCCATCTCGGCACCCGCCTCAAACGGGTCTTTGACCAAAGTTGCCAAGTTGATAGAGCCAAGCAAACACGCACCGTAAGGCGGCAATGGTTGTTCACCACAGGGGTTGGTCGCGGCGATGGTTTCAACATAGTTCAAGTTGTTGAGTTTGTTGATACGGTCGATAAAAATCACACCGGGTTCGGCATACTCATAGGTGCCTTTCATGATCTTATTCCAAAGATCTTGCGCATCTACAGTGTGATAAATTTTGCCGTCGAATTTCAAATCCCATGACCCGCCCGCTTTCACAGCTTCCATGAAGTCATCAGTGATCAATACGGACAGGTTGAACATACGCAAACGCGCGGAATCTTGTTTGGCTTCAATGAATTGCAACACATCGGGGTGGTCACAACGCATCGTCGCCATCATTGCACCACGGCGCGACCCTGCGGACATGATCGTGCGGCACATCGCGTCCCACACATCCATAAAGGACAATGGCCCTGAGGCATCCGCCGCCACACCAGAGACGCCTGCGCCTTTTGGACGTATGGTCGAGAAATCATAGCCGATGCCGCCGCCTTGCTGCATGGTCAGCGCGGCTTCTTTGAGCATATCGAAAATGCCGCCCATAGAATCTGGCACGGTGCCCATAACGAAACAGTTGAACAAAGTCACTGCGCGTCCAGTGCCCGCGCCTGCCAAAATGCGGCCCGCTGGTAGGTATTTAAAGCCTTCTAATGCATCGTAAAACTTTGCTTCCCACGCCTCGGAATCTTTTTCAACGGCGGCCAAAGCGCGCGCCACGCGACGCCAGCTGTCTTCGACACTTTGGTCAACGACAGTCCCATCTGCGTCTTTCAAACGGTATTTCATGTCCCAGATTTGTTCAGCGATGGGGGCAGCAAAGCGCGTCATATGGTCGGTCCGATCTTGTGCGAGTCGTTATTGGAAGGCCTGTGATTTACCCTAGCACCATGCTAAGAGTCGAGGTGAAAAATAAGAAAAATCACTATACCTAGGGGTTAACAATGCCAGAACACATACATCTTGTGAAGCTTTGTGTCGGCATCGATTCTTTTGATGATCTCGATAGACACATTTCGGCCACATCGGGCGATGCCACGGGCCACGTGACGCGCATGCGGCCCAAACAAGAGGCACAGTTGTTAAACGGCGGCTCGCTGTATTGGGTGATCAAAGGCGTTATTCAAGCGCGACAAGAGGTCTTGGCCCTTGATGAATACAATGGCGGCGATGGCATCAAACGTTGTCGTATTGTTTTGGCCAAGCCCTTGATCCGCACGCAAAACGCGCCCCGTCGTGCGTTCCAAGGCTGGCGCTACCTCAAACCCGAAGACGCACCTGCCGATATGCCAAAGGGCCGCGAACATGAAGACGAGCTGCCGACAGAATTGGCACAAACCTTAGCGGACCTCGGCCTGTTCTAAGGTCTGTTTTAATCCAATCAGTCACCCAATTCCAGCTTTTGCTTCAATTCAAACATTGTTGCACGATCCGCGTCAGACCACGGCGCGGTGCGGCTTTTAAACAAAGTCGCCTGAGATTTATGCACAGGTTCACAAGTCAGAATTTTAAGATGGTTCGCCCGCAAGGTTTCCCCTGTCGACGTGATGTCCGCCACAGCTTCAGCGGTTAGATTTTTCACTGTGCCCTCAGTGGCCCCTTGAGAATCCACCAGCTGATAATCAGCCACGCCATTGGCTTTCAAAAACTCGTGCACGAGGTGGTGATACTTGGTCGCAATGCGCAGGCGAAATCCGTGACGCTTGCGAAATGCCGAAGCGGCGGCATCCAGATCATCCAGATTATCCACATCAACCCAAGCTTTTGGCACAGCAATAATCAAGTCTGCGTGGCCAAAACCCATGACTGACATTTCACCAATTTTAGTGTCCCAGCCTACAAGTTTGTCACGCACCAAATCCGACCCAGTCACACCCAAATGGATACGCCCAGCGGCCAGTTCGCGTGGGATTTCTGAGGCAGAAAGCAACACAAGCTCGACCCCATCGATGCCTTCGACAGCACCAGAATATTCGCGTTCTGCACCGGTTTGTTTCAGCGTGATTCCACGCGCAGCAAACCAATCAAAGGTCTTGTCCATCAAGCGGCCTTTGGACGGGATACCAAGTTTTATGGTCATAATGCACCCTCCTGAACAGCCAAAATCATCGCGGGTCGCATCACGCCCCCCACTGCCGGAATAGACCGCCCATGCCCCAGAACCGAGGTCAAAGCATCATAGCGTCCGCCTGTAGCCACAGGGGGCAGATCGGCGCGACCTTCGGCGTAGAACCCGAAGACAAATCCATCGTAATATTCCATCGATGTGCGCCCATAAGCTGTTTCAAACTCAAGATTTTCAACATCAACACCGCGTGCATCCAGCGCATCGACGCGGGCGCGCAATTGATTCACTGCGGGTAAGATCGCGTCCATATCCACAGCGATATCACGCAAGGCTGACAAAACATGGGGCACGGTTTCTTTGAGGGACAGAATATCGTTGAGCAGTTCAATTTCGCTAGATGATATTGAGGGTTCAGCCGCATCTGTCGACAGCGCCATAACCCGATCCAAAATTTCGGTTTCGGTCCGCAATCCAATCGCTGGCGCATTGTTGGCCGCCATATTGGCGCGCACACGGGCAAAGTTTTCTTCGCGCATCTCGGCGCCTTTATCTGAATATCGGTTCATCAGCGCGCGAAAACGGCGCGGACGCCAGATATGGCGCAGCAAAGCATTGCGACGGGTTTCGGTGGTTTTAAGACCGCGCACAGCCGCCATCAAAATCCCGATATCGCCAGTCGCTGCACGCAAACCTAGCGGTGATAGAATGTCAGAGAAAGCCGCGAACACTTCAGCATCGGCAGCCGCAGGATTGCTGCCGTCAAACACCTCATAGCCGACTTGAATGTATTCAGCAGCGCGATCCAGCAGATCGTCTTGCTTGCGAAACACTTCGCCTGCATAGGTATAACGTGCAGGATCAGCGCCGCTGTCCATATGCGTTTGCACCACAGGCACGGTGAAATCGGGGCGCAACATCATTTCGCCGCGCGCAGGGTCATTGGTCACATAAGCGCGGTGACGAATGTCTTCGCCGTAGAGATCCAGCAGAACCTCAGCAGGCAGCAAGATATCGGTTTCGACATCTATAGCGCCCAGAGTTTCAAAGTAGGCCTTAAGGCGGGCAGCTTCGACCCGAACGCGGGACTTTGGCATCGTTTTCAACGGCATTAGGAATACATCTCGATGATTTCACGGACCTTAGCGATCATGTCGCCGCACGGCACTTCATATTGCGAGGGACGTTCTTTCCATTCTTCAAGCGTGGCGTTTTCAGCCAGTTTCGCGCCCAAGATCAGGTCTTTGATTTGGATGACGCCGCGTTCTTGTTCGTCACCACCTTGGATGATCGCAACGGGGCTCATGCGTTTGTCCGCGTATTTCAACTGGTTGCCAAAGTTCTTGGGGTTGCCCAAGTAAACCTCAGCGCGAATACCCGCATCACGCAATTCACGCACCATCTGCATGTAATCGCCCATACGCGCTTTATCCATCACCGTGACCACAACAGGCCCAGCCGGCGCGTCATTCATACGGCCTTTGGCGCGCAGAGCGGCCAGCAGGCGATCAACCCCAATCGAAACGCCCGTAGCTGGCACTTCTTGTCCCGTGAAACGTTTGACCAGATCGTCATAACGACCGCCCCCCGCGACAGAGCCAAAATCACGCACGCGGCCTTTTTCGTCCTCAATTTGGAACGTCAGCTCGGCCTCGTAGACAGGCCCAGTGTAGTACCCAAGACCGCGCACAACAGACGGGTCGATCACGATGCGATCAGGACCATAGCCCTGCCCCTCAAGAAGGTCCGCAATCTGGCGCAATTCATCAACACCTGTCACACCCGTTTGCGAGCCCTCAACCAAGGTTGCAAGCCGCGCGATGGTGCCCGCGTTGTCGTCTTGGCGACCATTCACAAAGCCCAAGATCAATTCGACCTGTGCGCGCTCAAGTCCGGCACCTTCGGTAAAATCGCCACTGTCATCTTTACGACCGTCGGTCAAAAGCGCCATAACGCCCGCGTCGCCAAATTTGTCGTGTTTGTCGATTGTGCGCAGAACGATGCCGCGCACAGAGGCAAATTCTTCTGTATCAGGCAGGCCAGCGGCCTCAAGCACACCATCCAGAACTTTGCGGTTGTTCACGCGAATAATGTAATCCCCGCGCGGAATGCCAACTTTTTCCAAGGTGTCCGCCAGCATGGAACAAATCTCGGCATCGGCAGCCACACTCGGCGCACCAACTGTGTCCGCATCACATTGGTAAAACTGACGGAACCGACCGGGTCCAGGTTTTTCATTGCGCCACACAGGGCCCATCGCAAAACGGCGGTAAGGCGACGGCAAATCATTGCGGTATTGCGCCGCGACGCGCGCAAGCGGCGCAGTCATATCGTAGCGCAAGGCCATCCAATCGCCGGGCTTTTCAAGATCCGCATCCTCTTGCCACGCGAACACGCCCTCGTTGGGGCGGTCTACGTCGGGCAAGAATTTCCCCAAGGCCTCGACCGTTTCAACGGCAGAGGTTTCCAGCGCCTCAAACCCGTATAAATGATACACTTCGGCAATCTGATCGAGCATCGCTTTGCGCTCGCTCACTTCTACGCCAAAGTAATCACGAAAGCCCTTTGGCGTAATGGCCTTGGGGCGTGGGGTCTTTTTGGGCTTTGCCATGGGGCAGCTCCTGAGGTCTCACGGCGCAGCGTTGCTTACTGCACTTGTGGTTGCACTTGCGCGCGGCATAGCCCAAGGGGGGGATCAGAGCAAGCAATTGGCGCGAATTGGGGGTGAAATCCCTGATGATTTCACCTAAGTTACACAATGTTCAAACCCACGATCCTCAAAGGACGACACAGATGACTGAGCACGCAAGCGATACAGACACATCCGAGATCCGCATGATGGCGCTCGAGGAACAGGTCGCGCATTTGACCAAAACCGTCGAGGAATTGTCAGATGTCGTCGCGCGCCAAGAGCAGGTGATCGAGGTCTCGACCCGTCGTTTGGCCATGTTGATGCAACGTGAAGCAGGCCGCGAAGCAGATGGCGGCGGCACCGTGGCCTTGGCCGATCAACGCCCGCCGCATTGGTAAGCCCATTGGCGGTTCTCAGACCCTATCGCAGCTCTTTGGTTTCTATTTTTCCGTCATGCAGCAGCAGTTCAAGCCAACCTTTGGCATCGCCAAACTGTTTGTAAACGGAAACAAACGCCATATGCTTTTCAAGTTTATCCACTTTGCCTGACGGGCACGGGGTTTTGCGTCCAACGCTGCAAACTTTTGATTTTATAGTCTCATAACTGTTGTCAGCCTTTGACCAAGACACTTTCGAGCGCGCTTTGGAATAGCGATGGACTTCGTGCAGACTGGGCGAGCCAAACAAGATCAATGCGGCGGTCACTTGACGCGCACAGCCATCTTTGAACCCAGTAATGAACTGCGTACGCGGGGCGGTGCTTGAGGGGTCTGTATCAAAAATTTGCCAAGTGGGTGCCCCTGAACTGGGGAACTGGTCCACCTGTTTGCCCATGTCCTTTGGGCGCGCTTCGCAGGAAATACCAACGGTCCCAAAGGGCAAAACTTCGCCGACTGCGACTGTCGAATGCGATTTATTGGCCTTCGTCGATCCATCTTTGGGCTTTAGAAAGCCGAATAGTGGTTTTCTAGGCAATGCTTGTGTGTCGGGGGCCAATTCAGGTTCAATCACCGTCTCTGCCTGTGGGATCACGTCAGTTAGATCATCAGGCGCAAGGCTCGGCGCTTCATTTAAATCTTGCGGCGTATCCGGCACAGGGGCCTTAAGCGCTGCCTGCGTCACACCGTCAGTGGCCTTGGGTTTCAAAAATCCGAACAACCCACCCAGACCCGATTTAACAGGCGTTGTGGTCTCAAGAATAGGATCGCTGCCTTGCGATTGAGGCGTATTCTCTGCGACTGTTATCGCATCCGGTTTCGCGTTTTCATCCGCAGCCGAGGCCCCATCCACAACCTCGATATCCGTTCCAGCCAGAACCGCGAGTGCGGGTTGCGGCTTAGGCTTTAAAAACCCCAAAAAGCTTTTTCTCTCAGGTGCTGCATCGGTTTGCGCGGCCAGTGCTGCCTGTTCAAAAGCCGCAGCTAAATCGGTTTCGACAGTGGAATCATCCACAGCAACAAGTGCTTTACTCTCGACACTGCTTTGCGCGACAGGCAGGCCCATTTGGCACGCCGGCAACACCACAACGACTGCAATAGCCCCCAATGCGCGCATCAATAGTCCTCCACCATGACAACCCCGTCCAGCGACTTTATGGCGCCTTTAATCTCGGGGGTTATATGGAATGGTTGATCAACGTCAATGTCCACTTCGCCGGGCAGACCATCGCCCATCAAGCAAAAACTGATCATGCCTTTGGGGCGGGATTTGGCCTCAGCGGTCACGCGGGTTAACAAATCGTTCACGGTGCTGACCGCATTCACTTCGTCACAGAAAATCTTAAGCCCCGCCGCACCGGCATCGGCCACCACGGTTTCCATTACAGCGACAGAGCGAATCGTCGGATCAAATTGTCCGTCATTGAACTTGGCTTCCAATGTGGCCACGACTTTATCCGTTTGCTCAAACACCGCGCGGGCCGCCATCAAATCTTCGACCTTGCGCGCGAACATAGCGATGCCCGAAATCTGTCCGGTGCTGTCCGAAATATTCATCCGGAAATAACGATTGCCCTTGGACGACTTCATCTCGCGGAAACCCGACACCATGACGCCAACCTGCACCACAGCCGCACCGTCACGCTGCGCTTGGGCTTCAGCTTCGGCTATGGTTTTGACCTTTTTACGCTTTAAAGCTGCAGCGTAATCATCCAGCGGGTGACCAGACAAGAAGAACCCGATGGCTTTTTGTTCTTCCATCAGACGTTCGGACGACACCCAATCATTGACAGGCGACAGGCGTGGCTCTGGCAAATCATCCCCCGCTTCCCCAAACAAAGACACCTGATTTGAGGCCTTTTGTTCGTGGATCGCAGCGGAATATTGCACCAGACCATCAAGACTGTCGAACACACGGCGACGATTGCTATCAAGCTGGTCAAAAGCGCCAGCCCGCGCCAGCATTTCCAGCGGGCGCTTGCCGACCCGTTTGATGTCCACCCTACGGGCGAAATCGAACAGGGTAACGAAGTCCTTGCCACCTTCCACACGCGCATCGACAATCAATTGCATCGCATCGCCGCCGACGTTTTTCAAAGCGCCCAGCGCGTAGACCAGCTTTTGATCCACCACATCGAATGTCGCCAAAGAGCGGTTGATACACGGCGGAATGATTTCGACATTCAAACCGCGCTTCACCTCTTCGGCAAAGACGGACAGTTTGTCCGTCAAGTGGATATCGCAGTTCATCACACCGGCCATAAATTCAACCGGATGGTTCGCTTTCAGCCAGCCCGTTTGGTAGGACACAACCGCATAGGCCGCCGCGTGGGATTTGTTGAATCCGTAGTTGGCGAATTTCTCCAAAAGATCGAAGACCTCAGAGGCCTTCTTGGCAGGCACACCGTTTTTGGCGGCACCGGCCTCGAATTTCGGACGCTCTGCGTCCATCGCCTCCTTGATCTTTTTACCCATCGCACGCCGCAGCAAATCCGCACCACCAAGGGAATAGCCCGCCATGACCTGCGCGATCTGCATCACCTGTTCTTGGTAGACGATGATTCCTTGGGTTTCGGCCAGAATGTGATCAATCGACGGATGAACGGACTCAAGTTCTTTGGTGCCGTTTTTCACTTCACAGTAGGTTGGAATGTTTTCCATCGGACCAGGCCGATAAAGCGCCACAAGCGCCACGACGTCTTCGATACAGGTGGGTTTCATTTGGCGCAATGCGGACATCATGCCAGAGCTTTCCACCTGAAACACAGCCACGGTTTTGGCGTCAGAATAGAGCTTATAGGTTTTCTCGTCGTCCAGCGGAATCAAGTTGATTTGATTTTCACCACCCTTCGCTGGCTCGTAAAGCGTGTTGCCTGCCGCATCGACATGCAAGGGGCGTCCGTTTTTGAAAATCAGGTTCATCGCTGACTGAATGACTGTGAGGGTCTTCAGGCCCAAAAAGTCAAACTTCACCAGACCGGCTTGCTCGACCCATTTCATGTTGAACTGGGTGGCAGGCATGTCAGAGCGCGGGTCTTGATAAAGCGGCACCAGTTGATCTGTGGGTCGGTCCGCGATCACAACACCCGCCGCGTGGGTTGACGCGTTGCGCAGCAAGCCTTCGACCTGTTGGCCGTATGTCAAAAGGCGGTCCACAACCTCTTCGTTTTTCGCCTCTTCACGCAAACGCGGTTCGTCTTTGAGTGCCTGCTCAATCGAGACAGGTTTGACGCCCTCAACGGGAATCAATTTCGACAGGCGATCCACCTGCCCGTATGGCATCTGCAATACACGACCGATGTCACGCACAGCAGCTTTCGACAACAGCGCACCAAACGTGATGATCTGACCAACTTTGTCGCGGCCATATTTTTCTTGCACATAGCGGATCACCTCTTCGCGGCGATCCATGCAAAAGTCGATATCGAAATCGGGCATGGACACACGTTCAGGGTTCAAGAACCGTTCGAACAGCAAAGAATAGCGCAAAGGATCAAGGTCAGTGATCAGCAGCGCATAAGCCACAAGCGACCCCGCACCAGACCCACGGCCCGGTCCAACAGGAATGCCCTGATCTTTCGCCCATTTGATAAAGTCGGCAACGATCAAGAAATACCCCGGAAAGCCCATGCCCTCGATGATTTTAAGTTCGAAATCCAAACGCGCTTCGTATTCAGAGACCTCAACGGCGTGAGGAATAATGGCCAAGCGATTGCGCAAGCCTTCTTCGGCCTGACGGCGCAATTCGGCGACCTCGTCATCGGCAAATTTCGGCAAAATCGGATCGCGTTTATAGGTTTTGAACGCGCAGCGTTTGGCAATCTCTACCGTGTTTTCAATCGCCTCAGGTAGATCGGCAAACAGGGCCGCCATTTCAGCAGGGCTTTTGAAATAATGCTGCGGCGTCAAACGG
Source organism: Pacificibacter marinus (assembly GCF_018860665.1). Classification (GTDB taxonomy): domain Bacteria; phylum Pseudomonadota; class Alphaproteobacteria; order Rhodobacterales; family Rhodobacteraceae; genus Celeribacter; species Celeribacter marinus_A. Next base: position 121,668 of record NZ_JAHKPK010000014.1, on the reverse strand, counting down.
CGGCGCGGCTCTGATTGATCCACATAAGCGCCAGCGCCGATACAGATCAAGGCGTCATGGGCCTCGAACATTTCGGTTTTGGGAAAATACACATCGTTGGTCGCCACAAGCGGGATGTCCATCGCATAGGCCGTCTCGACGAACCATTGCTCTGTCGCCATTTCACCCAGTGTATATTGGCCATTTTCGCCTGGATGGCGCTGCAATTCCATATACAAGCGATCACCAAAAATCGCCTTCAAGCGGTCAACCAACGCCTTTGCTTTTGGCAACTGGCTGGCTTGGATCAATTGCCCCAAAGGACCATCTGCACCGCCAGTCAGACAAATCAATCCACCTGAGTATTGCTCCAGCTCCTCCACTGTGACCTGTGGCAACTGGTCTTTGTTGTCGACATACAAACAGGAATTGAGCTTCATCAGATGCTCATACCCCGTCTCGTTTTTGGCCAATAAAACAACGGGCGCAGGGGCGCGAAGTTGTTCACCGGGGGCAGGCTTATCAAAGGCCAGATCCACCTGACAGCCAACGATGGGTTGCACGCCCGCGCCAGAGGCATATTCGGAAAACTCCAACGCGCAAAATAGATTGTTGGTGTCCGTAACAGCGACGGCGGGCATCCCCATTTCAGCGACCATGCCGCTGAGTTTCTTCAACCGCAATGCGCCCTCAAGAAGCGAATATTCGGTATGGGTGCGCAAATGAATAAATGTGGGTGTGCTCATTTGGGCAAGGTACATGAAGCAGGCAGGCGGGGCCAAGTGTAAAATCACTCTCGTGACATTCTGCAATTTCGCTCATTATTTGACCAAAAGGACAATCATTGAGCGAAATGTTTAACCGAATCCCTTGCAAAAAGACCAAAGCGCACGTTTGCTGTACAAAAGAGCCGCATTTTCCGCCGCATCGGATGCGCTTCATATCAAAAGAAAGCGGCAGGTCGACCACATGGAGATCACTTTCAACCTCAACGGAACACGTGTGACCACATCGCAAAACGCGACGGACACATTGCTGGACTATTTGCGCGAAACGCGCAAACTGACAGGCACCAAAGAAGGCTGTAACGAGGGCGACTGCGGGGCCTGTACGGTGATTGTGGAAGATGAAGCCGGACCAAAGGCCCTGAACGCCTGTATTTTGCTTATGCCGCAACTGCACGGCAAATCCATCACAACGGTCGAAGGGCTTGCCCCCAAAGGCGCATTGCATCCAGTGCAACAAGCGATGATTGATGAGCACGGGTCACAATGCGGTTTTTGCACCCCCGGTATCGTCATGTCTTTGGCTGCGGCGCACGCTGCGGGGGACACGGATATTGAGGATGCTTTGGCAGGAAACTTGTGTCGTTGCACAGGCTATGCGCCCATTTTGCGCGCGGCTGAGAAAGCGGCACAGATCGCTCCTGCCCCGAAACCTCAGCCTGTCCCGTTTGATGTTCCTGCTTTGGCCGAACGGCCCGAATCTGTTGACGAATTGGCCGCAGTTTACGCGATGCATCCCAACGCGACCTTGATTGCAGGCGCGACAGACGTGGGCCTATGGGTGACGAAGCAATTACGCAACTTAGACGACGTGATTTTTCTCGGCGGCGTGCGTGACCTCAAGGGGATCACTGAAACACCCGAGTCCTATGTGATTGGCGCCATGACCCCAATCGCAGACTTAGGACCGCTTTTCGCGCAATCTTGCCCCTCCTTATCTGAAATGTTCCGCCGGTTTTCATCGAAACAAGTGCGCGCGGCAGCGACCCTTGGCGGTAATATCGCCAACGGATCGCCCATCGGTGACAGCCCACCGCCGCTGATCGCTTTGGGAGCGACCATCACGCTGCGCTGCGGTGAAGACAGTCGCACGATTGCGCTGGAAGATTTCTTTATTGAATACGGCAAACAAGACCGTGCCGCCTCTGAGTTTGTAACTCATATCACAGTGCCCAAAGCTGGCTTGACTGATCTGCGTGTCTACAAATTGTCCAAACGCTTTGATCAAGACATTTCCGCCGTTTGCGGCGCATTCAATATCACCGTCACAGATGGTACTGTCACCAACGCCTGCATCGCCTTTGGCGGCATGGCAGGCACGCCCAAACGCGCGACCTGTGTTGAGGCGGCACTTATCGGCAAGCCTTGGACAAACACGACGATTGATGCCGCCTTGCCTGCCTTCGATCAAGATTATCAACCGATGACGGACATGCGCGCCTCGGCCACATACCGCCAAACAACAGCGCAAAACATGTTAAAACGCGTCTTTGCCGAGTCTAAAGGCCATAACGTATCAGTTCTGGATGTACGGGGAGACGCGTTGTGAGTGTTGGCAAGCCCCTTCCCCATGATTCCGCCCGCCTGCACGTCACGGGTCAAGCGCGCTATATCGATGACATTCCCACGCCAAACGGCACATTGCATCTGGCCTTTGGTCTATCCGACGTGGCCCATGGCGATATCACAGCGATGGATTTGGACGCCGTGCGCAGTGCTGATGGTGTGGTCGCGGTCTATGCGGCGGATGATTTTGATCACGTGCCTGACTGTTCGCCAACCCCGCTGGAAGACGAACCCTTGCTATCGACAGGCACAGTGCATTTTCTTGGGCAACCTGTGTTCTTGGTTGTGGCCACATCGCATTTGGCCGCCCGCAAAGCGGCGCGTTTGGGTGACATTACCTATGACGAAAAGCCCGCAATCTTCAGCTATGAAGACGCGATGGCCGCCAACGCTCGTTTTGAAGAAGGTCCACGGATTTATACAAAAGGCGATCCGGCCAAAGCAATTGACACCGCTGCACATGTGACACGCGGCCAAATTGATATGGGCGGGCAGGAACATTTTTATCTTGAAGGACAAGTGGCTTTGGTCACACCCCTTGAGGGCGGCGATATGCTGGTGAATTCGTCAACTCAGCACCCGACGGAAATTCAACACAAAGTCGCCCATGCTCTGCATATTCCGATGCATGCTGTGCGCGTTGAAACCCGTCGTATGGGGGGGGGATTTGGCGGCAAAGAAAGCCAAGGCAACTGGTTGGCGATTGCTTGCGCGATAGCAGCGCGCGACACCGGACAGCCCTGTAAAATGCGCTATGACCGCGATGACGATATGATGGTCACCGGCAAACGTCACGATTTTCGCATTTCCTATACTGTCGGCTATGACGACACGGGGAAAATCGCAGGGATCGAATTTGTGCAAATGACGCGCTGTGGCTGGTCGATCGATCTTAGCATTCCAGTGGCCGATCGCGCGATGCTGCACGCTGATAATGCGTATCTGTTAGAACATGCGCGCATTGAGAGCCACCGCTTGCGCACCAACACCCAAAGCGCCACCGCCTATCGCGGGTTTGGCGGACCGCAGGGCGTGTTGGGAATCGAACGTGTCATGGATCATATCGCAGCCGACTTGGCCCTTGATCCTGCCGAAGTGCGCCGCGTCAATTACTATGCCGATATGGGCGACGAGCCGCAGAGCGGGCAAACCACGCCATATGGTATGCCTGTCACCGATGGGATCATGCACGCCCTGTCCGCCAAGCTTTTAGCAGATGCAAACTATAAGGCGCGCCGCGATGCGGTCCGCGCTTGGAATGATGCAAATCCAATCTTGAAAAAAGGCATCGGGATTTCTCCCATCAAATTTGGCATCTCATTCACGCTCACCCATCTGAACCAAGCCGGCGCTTTGGTGCATATCTATCAAGACGGCTCGATCCAGCTCAATCATGGCGGCACAGAAATGGGCCAAGGCCTGTTCCAAAAGGTCGCGCAAGTCGCGGCCAGTGAGTTTGGCGTCAGCATGGACGCGATCAAAATCACTGCGACAGATACAGCCAAGGTGCCCAATACGTCCGCCACAGCGGCCTCATCGGGGGCGGACCTCAACGGCATGGCGGTGAAGGCTGCTTGCACCACAATCCGCACGCGCATGTCAGAGTTTCTAAAAGACTACTACGGCGTCGATACAGTGACCTTTGCCGCAAATATGGTCACGGCAGGTGAGCATAGTTTGACTTTTAGTGATGCAGCACAACTTGCCTATCAAAACCGGATCAGCCTGTCGTCTACCGGATTTTACAAGACGCCAGATATCGTATGGGATCGGATCAAAGGCACGGGCCGCCCATTCTATTATTTCGCTTATGGCATGGCCGTGACCGAGGTTGTTCTTGATACCTTAACCGGCGAAAACCGTATTTTGCGCACGGATATTTTGCACGATGCAGGCGCCTCATTGAACCCAATTTTGGACATCGGCCAGATCGAGGGCGGATATGTGCAAGGCGCAGGCTGGCTGACCACCGAAGAACTGGTGTGGGACGCATCGGGTCGTCTGCGCACACATGCGCCCTCGACCTATAAAATCCCAACGGCGTCCGATGCACCAGATGTGTTCAACGTCAGGCTTTGGGATGCTCCCAACCCTGAGAAAACAGTCTATCGGTCCAAAGCCGTGGGCGAGCCCCCGTTTAATCTTGGAATTTCAGCACTTTTGGCACTCTCAAACGCAGTCAGTTCTTGTGGGCCGTCCTACCCTGCCCTCAACGCCCCCGCCACTCCAGAAGAACTGTTGAACGCCATTTCGCGAGCCCGCGCATGAGCTTTGATCGACACTCATTAGAGCGGGCCATCGCCGCACACGGACCGGTCGCACGCATCGTTGTGGCGGATGTAAAAGGGTCAGCACCGCGTGAAGTTAGCGCTTCGATGCTTGTGTGGAAAGGCCCAAATGGGCTTGAACAATCGGGCACGATTGGCGGCGGCACCTTGGAATTTGAGGCAATGAAATCAGCGTTTTCAGCGCCACGCCTGCAACGCATTCCGCTGGGTCCAAGTATGGGCCAATGTTGCGGCGGTGCTGTCACGCTGCTGACCGAAGTGTTCGAAACAGCCGATGATATTCCAACTGACGTTTATGCGCGCGGGCCAAATATAATGCCTATGGCTGTGCAAAAGGCACTCAAAGGGGTCCGTCGCGAGGGGATCGTATCACCGCGCTTGATCCAAGACTGGATGATCGAGCCCGTCAGCCCGCTCACGCGCCCCATTTGGCTGTGGGGTGCGGGTCATGTGGGACGTGCTATTGCAAGTGTTTTGGCCCCCCTGCCGCAATTTTCGGTGACATGGATAGACACTCATGCGGATCGCTTTCCTGATGTTTTACCTGCACGCACAGAGCAGCTTATCGCAACCAATCCGGCCCATTTGGTCGCCCATGCGCCCAGTGACGCAGAACATTTGGTGCTGACCTATTCTCATGCGCTCGACTTAGAGTTGTGCCACCAAATTTTATCGCACCCTTTTGTTTTTGCTGGCCTGATCGGGTCAGATACGAAATGGGCGCGTTTTCGGTCGCGTCTTGCGGATTTGGGCCACACAGCCGCTCAAATAGACCGCATATGCTGCCCAATTGGGCAACCAAAGCTTGGTAAACACCCACAGGCCATTGCGGTTGGGGTTGCTGCAAGCCTAATCTCAATGAATGAGCAGATCGAGACACTGAAAACACATGCTGGGGGCGCCTAAGTGACGGAACTTCTTAAACTGCAAGGGCTGACCAAAGCCTACCCTGGTGTAATCGCCAATGATGATGTCGGGTTCTCGATTGCCAAAGGTGAAGTCCATGCGCTTTTGGGCGAAAATGGCGCGGGAAAGTCCACTTTGGTCAAGATGATTTATGGTCTGACGAAACCTGACAGCGGCACGATGACGCTGCATGGTGAAACCTATGTGCCCACATCGCCTCAAGCCGCACGCGCTGCGGGCGTTGCGATGGTGTTTCAACACTTCTCACTGTTTGAGGCCTTGAACGTCGCCGAAAATGTCGCTCTTGGGATGGAAAATCCACCCAAGATGAAAGACTTGGCCAAATCGATCCGCGATGTATCACAGGCTTACGGCCTGCCGCTGGACCCTGATCGTACCGTGGGCGATCTGTCCGCAGGCGAACGTCAGCGCGTCGAAATTATTCGCTGTCTTTTGCAAGACCCCAAGCTGTTGATCATGGATGAACCGACATCGGTGCTGACCCCGCAAGAGGTTGAGATCCTGTTCAAAACCCTGCGCCAATTGCAATCTGAAGGCACTTCGATCCTATACATTTCGCATAAGCTCGAAGAAATTCGCAGTCTCTGTGACGGCGCCACCATTTTGCGATTGGGAAAAGTCGTCGGCACCTGTGATCCACGCACCACCAGTGCGCGCGACATGGCCGAATTGATGGTCGGCGAAACACTACATATTCCGACCCGCGACGCCAAGACCAGCGGCGCCGAACTGCTCGCGATCAAAGACTTGAACTATGCCCCCAAAAACCCCTTTGGCACGCGGTTGAAAAACCTGTCATTGACTGTGCACGCAGGCGAAGTTTTGGGCATCGGCGGCGTGGCGGGCAATGGTCAAGACGAACTCTTGTCTGTGCTGTCAGGTGAAGCGCGGGCCCAAACAGGGACCGTGACGCTTGAAGGCAAAGAGATCAGCAAGCTTGGTCCAAATGCGCGCCGTGCCCTTGGGCTTTTGGCTGCGCCCGAAGAACGTTTGGGCCACGCTGCCGCCCCTAATATGAGCTTGATCGAGAACACAGCGCTCACGGCGATCATTCGCAAAGACCTGAGCAAAAACAGCTTTATCAATTGGACCAAGACCGAAAACTTCGCCAACGACATCATCGCAACTTTTGATGTGCGCACCCCAAGTGCCACGGCGGCGGCGCGATCTTTGTCGGGCGGCAACTTGCAAAAATTCGTCATTGGCCGCGAGGTGATGCAAGATCCCAAAGTGCTTGTGGTTAACCAACCGACTTGGGGCGTCGATGCCTCGGCTGCGGCTAGTATTCGCCAAGCGTTGCTGGATTTGGCAGCAGGTGGCGCGGCTGTCATTTGTATTTCGCAAGATTTGGATGAGCTCATGGAAATATCCGACCATTTCGCAGCGCTCAACGAAGGCCGCCTGAGCACGCCACGTGCCGCCAAAGGGTTGAGCATCGACGAAATTGGCCTGATGATGGGTGGCAGTGACACCGCAAGCAACACACAGACGACTGAAGGAGTGCCTGCATGATTTCTTTGGTCAAACGCCCGCAACCTTCCAAAACATGGGTTGTCGCAACGCCAATTTTGGCCGTGATCGTCACGATGATTTTGGGCGGGCTGTTGTTTGCGGCCATGGGCAAAGACCCATTTGTGGCGATCCGCACAATTTTTTGGGACCCGCTATTTAACCCTGATTTTGCGGCCTATTCGCGCCCACAATTACTCGTCAAAGCGGCCCCGCTGATATTAATCGCCATCGGATTGTCCCTTGGGTTCAAGGCGGGCATCTGGAACATCGGCGCGGAAGGCCAATATATCATTGGCGCGATCACCGGTGCCTCTGTGGGCCTTGCGTTTTACCCCATGGAGGCTTGGTACATCTTTCCGTTGATGGTCATCGCGGGGGCTTTGGGCGGTTTTCTTTGGGGGTTAATCCCTGCGTTGTGCAAGACAAAATTCAACGCGCCAGAAATTCTGGTCTCGCTGATGCTGGTCTATTTCGCCGAGCAAATCATGATCTCTGTGTCGCTTGGCGCGTTGCGCAACCCCGAAGGCAACGGCTTTCCCGGATCACGCAATTTGGCGCAATATGCATCATCAGCCAATCCCGAATTGATCGCAGGCACGGGGGCGCATTGGGGCGTGATGGCCGCTTTTGCTGCCGTTGTTGCCGCCTATGTTTTGCTCAGCAAGCACATGCTTGGGTTCCAAATTCGCGTCACCGGCGAAAGCACGCGCGCCGCGGGGTTTGCTGGCATCAACGCCAATCGGCTGATCATCTTTTGCCTTGGCACATCCGGCGCTTTGGCAGGGCTTGCAGGACTGTTTGAGGTCACGGGGCCGGCAGGTCAAATCACCACATCATTCAACACGGGCTACGGTTTCACCGCGATCATCGTTGCCTTTTTAGGGCGTCTCAACCCGATTGGCATTTTGTTGGCGGGGCTGCTTCTGGCGCTGACATTCATCGGTGGTGAGCTGGCACAGTTCATGCTCTCGCTGCCCTCAGCCTCGATTCAAGTGTTCCAAGGGATGTTGTTGATGACCCTATTGGCCATGGATATTTTCGTGAACTACAAAGTCGTTTGGCGCAAAAAGGAGGCCGTGTAATGGATCTCGGATCAATCTCACTGGTCGCATTTTTCGCGTCTTTGATGGTCGCCTCAACGCCAATTTTATTAGCGGCCTTGGGCGAAATGATCACCGAACGCGCGGGCGTGCTGAACCTCGGTGTTGAAGGCATGATGATCATCGGTGCAATCTGCGGCTTTGCTGTCGCAGTGGAAAGCGGATCGGCCGTCATGGGGTTTATTGGCGCAGCCGTGGGCGGCGCGCTGCTCTCAATGCTGTTTGCGCTTTTGACCCAGTTTTTATACGCAACCCAAGTGCCAAGCGGCTTGGCTTTGACACTCGTGGGCGTGGGCCTCGCGTCCTTTATAGGACAGCCATATGTGGGTGAAAGCCCGCCCGCTGTCGCCAAGATGGCGATCCCTGTTCTGGAACATATCCCGTTTTTTGGACCCGCAATGTTTCAGCATGACGCGATGGTCTATATTTCGATCCTGCTCACCATCGCCATCTGGGCGTTTTTAAAATTCACCCGTGGCGGATTGATTTTACGTGCAGTGGGCGAAAACCACGATGCGGCCCATGCCTTGGGGTACAAAGTACGCTTGGTCCGCGTCATGGCGATTGGATTTGGTGGCGCTTTGGCAGGATTAGGCGGGGCCTATATTTCGCTGATCCGCGTGCCACAATGGACGGACGGAATCACCGCTGGCATTGGCTGGATCGCGCTGGCGATTGTTGTCTTTGCCTCATGGAAACCAGGGCGCGTTTTGTTTGGCGCTTACCTATTCGGCGGGTTGACGGCTTTGCAGTTGAACTTGCAAGCGGCAAACGTGCCTTTGTTGTTGGTGCTGCCCTATTTGGTAATGCTGTCCGGCGTGATATTTCTTGCGATTGCCGTAGCGGCAGGCTCGTGGAAAAAAACCTTGGATGTTAAACCAACTCTCAAGACATTTGCGCAATTCATCGGCACAGGGCTTGTGCTGTTATTGATCGGCGTTCTGACCAACTATGCGTCTGGTCTTGATCTATTGCTGCTGTCGTCTGCGCCTTTTGTGGCGACGATTGTTGTTTTGGTGGTGATTTCTGCCCGCAGCAAAGGGGCCTCAAACGGGCCTGCTATGCTGGGTAAAATATTTCAGGCCCACTAAGGTCTGGGACTTAAATGAGCCGCAAGGCTCGCATTTTAAATGGGGCATCAGTCCCCAAAAATCTGGGAGAGAACGTATGTTCAAAAAAATTCTCGCGACCACCGCTTTGGCCGTCGGCCTTGCTGGTGCTGCTTTTGCAGACGACAAAACCAAAGTGGGTTTCGTTTACGTCGGCCCAATCAATGACGGCGGCTGGACACAGGGTCACGATCATGGGCGCTTAGAACTTGAAAAACACTTCGGCGACAAAGTCGAAACTGTGTTCGTAGAAAATGTGCCCGAAGGCCCAGATGCAGAACGCGTGATGACGCAAATGGCGCTCACTGGCACAGACATCATTTTCACGACGTCTTTCGGCTTTATGGATCCGACACTTAACGTTGCGGCCAAATTCCCAGACGTAAAATTTGAGCACGCAACTGGCTATAAATCTGCCGAAAATGTCGCCACTTATTCGGCACGCTTTTATGAAGGCCGTGCAATCCAAGGGACTATTGCGGGCCGCATGACCAAATCCAACATCATTGGGTATATCGGTTCTGTTCCAATCCCAGAAGTTGTCCGCGGTATCAACTCTGCCTTCATTCACGCGAAAAAAGTAAATCCTGATGTCGAATTTAAAGTTATCTGGATCTACGAATGGATGAACCCAGCCAAGGAAGCAGACGCAGCCAAAGCTTTGCTTGAACAAGGCGCAGACGTGATCTTGCAACATACAGATTCAACAGCGCCATTGGCCGCCGCCAAAGAAGCTGGCGCTATTGGTTTTGGCCAAGCTTCTGACATGTATGATTTTGCACCAGCACCACGCGTCTCGTCCATCATCGACAACTGGGCGCCCTATTACATCGAACGCACACAAGCGGTCATGGATGGCACTTGGGAAACAGTGAACACTTGGGACGGCATCTCAACTGGCATGGTAGGCATCGGCGAAATCACTGACGCGGTTCCAGCCGACGTGAAAGCCGAAGCCTTGGCTTTGAAAGACGCAATCGTTGCAGGCACTTATCACCCCTTCACTGGCCCCTTGAACAAACAAGACGGCACGCCGTTCTTGGCTGAGGGCGAAGTGGCCGATGACGGCACATTGGCTGGAATGAACTTCTATGTTGAAGGTCTAACAGGCGAAGTTCCGCAATAATTTCGGTTTATTTAAACGCTGAAATTAATTTGGCCCACCTTTTTGGTGGGCCTTTTTTATCGCAGCGCTCACTTACGTCAGTACCGCAGCTTCCATGGCGTATTGTTAAGGCTGATGATGTCTTAACGTGCGGATTAGAAGTCGAGCCCAAGATCAACCGTGCGCGCAGAATGCGTGAGCGCGCCAGAGGAAATGTAATCCACCCCAGTCGCCGCAATTGACGCGATACGATCAAGGGTAACATTGCCGCTGGCCTCGGTCAGCATCCGGCCTGCAACCATCGCCACAGCTTCGCGCAGGGTGTCGTTGTCCATATTATCAAGCAACACAACGCTTGCGCCGCCGACCTCTAGCACTTGCGCCAATTGATCCAAGCGGTCCACTTCGATTTCAACGGCCATCATGTGGCTGGCATGGGCTTTAGAGGCTTCCAAAACGTTGCGCACCCCACCGGCGGCGGCGATATGGTTGTCTTTGATCAAGATGGCGTCAGACAGGGAATAGCGGTGATTGAACCCGCCCCCGTGCAGCACCGCCAGTTTTTCGACCAAGCGCATGTTCGGCGTGGTTTTGCGTGTACAGGTGATGCGGGCTTTGGTGCCTTTGGCCTCGGCCACAAAGCCTGCGGTTTTGGTCGCGATTCCTGTAAGCCGCCCCGCGTAATTCAACGCCACGCGTTCACCCGACAGGATCGAGGCTGCAGCACCCTTGATCGTCATCAAAGTGTCGCCCTTTGTGCAAGCCTGCCCATCGGCGATATGCACCCCAATCTCAAGGCTTGGATCGACCAAGCGAAACGCCAAAGCGGCCACCTGCATGCCTGAGACAACCGCGTCTTCGCGGGCATTGATGCGCGCATCATATTGCGTGCTGGCAGGGATCACCGCGCGGGTGGTGACATCGCCGTAAGACCCCAGATCTTCAAGCAAAGCACTGCGCACCATCGGTTCAAGCACGAGATCGGGAACGGTGGAAAAACTCATACTGTGTCCTTAGCAATCTTGGCCCGCAACGCGAGCATATCTGTCAATTGAGCCTTGGAGCGAAGGCCCTCGCCCGCATCCGTATCAGGGAAATCAGAACGCTCATGCGCCCCGCGACTTTCCCGACGCAACAGCGCACAGCCCGCAATCAATGTGGCCGTGGCGCACATGTTCATGAACGAGGGGCTATCAGAATGAGCTGCCTCAAGCGCGTCAATTTTGCGCAAAGCTTCTTTTAGTCCCGCTTCATCACGCACAACGCCAACCAGCGAGGTCATTGTTTGGCGCAGGCTCATGACTGCGTCAGGATCAGGGGCAACGCCGCCCTGTTCAAACTGAATGTCCAGCGGCGTATCGATAGCAGCGTTCTTTGATACAGGTACCGCAGCGATGATATCGTCGGCACAAATGCGCGCGTAAACCAAGGCTTCAAGCAAGCCGTTAGAGGCCAAACGGTTCGCCCCATGCAACCCCGTTGACGACGCTTCACCACAAACCCACAGGCCCTCAAGGCTGGCGCGCCCATCGGTATCGGTGGCGATACCGCCCATGTGGTAATGTGCAGCGGCGGCCACGGGAATGGGCTCAAGCGCAGGGTCAATACCATTGCGTGCGCAGGCTTCAGCCACGGCGGGAAACTGCGTTTTGATCCGCTCGCCCAAAACGTCACGCGTGTCCAACATAGGACGCATGCCCGCTTGCCATTGCGAGAAAATCGCCCGCGCCACAACATCGCGTGGCGCAAGTTCTGCATCGGGGTGCACGGCTTGCATGAACCGCACACCGTCTTTGTTGATCAAAATAGCGCCTTCGCCGCGCAGGGCTTCGGTCGCCAAAGGCGCGGGATCTTCGCCCACATCCATCGCTGTTGGATGGAATTGCACAAATTCAGCATCGGTGATTTCAGCGCCCGCACGCGCCGCCATGCCAATCACTTGCCCGCGAATGCGCGGCGGATTGGTGGTGATCGCGTAGAGCCCACCAGAGCCACCGCCCGCCAAAAGATAAGCTGCCCCACGCAACATGACCGGCGCAGAGCGCCCAGTGGCAGAATCTTGAATCGCGATGCCTGTCACCTTGCCGCCTTCGGTGTCCAGACCCGTTGCCATCGTGCCCTCCAGCACTTGAATGGATGGCGTCTCGCGCACCTGTTCGATCAGGGCCTTCATAATCTCGGCGCCCGCTTGGTCGCCTTTGACCCGCACGACGCGGGCAAAACTATGGGCTGCCTCGCGCGACATGACATAGCCGCCATCAGCTGTACGATCAAAGGGCGCGCCCATGCGGGTGAGGTCCAAAATATAGTCGCGCGCGTGGCGTGTCACCAGATCAGCCACATCCGCATCTACGGTCCCTGCGCCAGCTTTCACAGTATCGGCGGCGTGGTTTTTGGGGTCATCCAAAGGATCCATCGCCGCTGCAACGCCGCCTTGCGCCCAAGCAGAGCTTGCGCCCTCGCCCAAGACTTCGGGGGAAATCATCACAACGGGCCGTGGCGCCAATTTCAAAGCTGCATAAAGAGCGCCAAGACCCGCGCCAACAATGACGATTCGATCCGTTGTGATCTCTTTCATGGCGAGGCTCACAGACCCAGCTTGCGAGACAAATCAATCATCCGCGTCACAGACAGCTTGGCTTTCTCGGCCATATCTGGATCGATCTCGACCTGACCTTCCATCGTGTGCAGCGCGTATAAAATCTTCTCTAGCGTGATTTTTTTCATGAACGGACAGGCGTTACAGGGCTTGGCGAATTCGACCTCTGGCAGCTCATCGGAAATGTTAGACGCCATAGAGCATTCCGTGATCAACATCGCCTTGGCAGGCTTATTGTCATGGACCCACTTGATGATACCGCTGGTGGAACCGGTGAAATCAGCTTCGGCGACCACTTCAGGCGTACACTCAGGGTGCGCAATGATTTTCATTTCAGGGTCATTTTCGCGGTAGGCACGCAGGTCTTCGGCTTTGTACAATTCATGCACGATGCACGAGCCTTCCCAGAAGACGACCTTTTTCTTGGACAGGTTTGCCACGTTCTGCGCAAGGAATTGATCGGGGGTCATGATGACCGTATCACTTTCCATCGCATCAACGATTTGCACCGCGTTGGACGAGGTACAACAAATGTCAGAGGCGGCCTTCACTTCGGCGGTGGTGTTCACATAAGACACCACAGGTGCACCGGGGTATTTGGCGCGCATCTGTTCAACACCCTCTGCCGTGATGCTTTCGGCCAAGGAACACCCAGCCTCCATGTCAGGCATCAGCACGATTTTGTCAGGGCTGAGAATTTTTGAAGTTTCGGCCATAAAGTGCACGCCAGCCTGCACGATCACGTCAGCTTCAACTTCGGTGGCTTTGATCGCAAGCTGTAAGCTGTCGCCCACAAAGTCAGACACGCCGTGAAAAATTTCAGGTGTCATGTAGTTGTGGCCCAAGATCACCGCGTTGCGTTTGACCTTTAACTCATTGATCGCTTTGACGTATGGGGCGTAAATGGCCCAATCGACGGGCGACACAACACGGGACATTTTGTCATAGATATCTTGCATGCTTGCGGCCAATTCTGGCGAAGGCGCAAGGTCATAGTGATCCGCAAGAACAGTTTTGACATGAGTAATATCGAGCACTGAAACAGTCTCCGTTGAGGACAGGTTGTGGTCAAATAATGGTTTTTTACGTTAATAACCACAAATAAAAGGACGCATTACGCAAGATGCCCCACAAAATTTAGCTCTCAGCTGGTCGTATTTGTGCTCTCTCACCCAGAATACTCACCAACCACCCAGCGCATCCACTGATACAAAAGGGGGTTTTAACTCGCATTTCCAACGCGCAGGCGTATAAACATCTCAAAAACAACATCCGGTCCCAATGTGAAACTCAACCACACTCTGCCCCCTAAAACAGCCCCAATTGCATTGGCTTTGGTCATTGGCATGACGGGTGGCCTTGGGTTTTCGCTTATGGGCCTGCCTTTGCCATGGATGCTGGGGGCGATGTTCGCCAGTTTTTTGGCCGTCATCGCGAAAGTGCCCTTGCACGGACCTGGCGCTTTGCGTCCCTACGTCATGCCTGTGATTGGTGTCATGTTGGGCGCGGGCTTTGACACGCAGACCTTTTCGCATTTGCAAGAATGGGCGTTCTCGCTGATCGGCTTGATCATTTACATCGCCGTTGCTGCCGCAGTGGTGGTCCCGCTTTACATCAAAATCGGGCGACTTGATCCTGTGACCGCGTTTTTCTCTGCCATGCCAGGCGGTTTGAACGAAATGACCATTATAGGTGGCGAACTTGGAGGCGATGAAAAGCGGATCATCTTGTCACACGCCGCGCGTATAGTCGTCACGGTGTCCTTCATCGCTGTCTACTTTCGACTTGTTTTAGGCTATGACGTGGCCAGCGCAGCCGTAAACAGCGGGACAGAGGTTGCGTTTGATTTTAAAGCTGGGGCCATTCTACTAAGCTGCGCCGTGCTCGGCTGGATATTGGGCAAAGCTTTGAAATTGCCTGCAGCGCCACTTTTAGGCCCTCTGATTTTATCCGCTATCGCACATATGACAGGAATTTCACACTCAGCGCCGCCCCCCATTTTGGTGATCTGTTCGCAAATCATTTTGGGCACAATGATGGGCTGTCGTTTTATGGGGGCACCTTCAAAGCTCATCGTCGAAACACTGGTGCTGAGTGCTATCGCCACAACTGTGATGCTGGCTATGTCTTTGGGGTTTGCTGTCGCATTACACAGCATGTTTGGCCAAACGACCCAACAGGTTTTGCTGGCCTATGCGCCGGGCGGCCTGACCGAGATGTCATTGGTCGCCATCGCGATGAACGGTGATGTCGCCTATATCGCCCTGCACCATCTGGCACGCATTGTCATATTGATCGCGATTGCCCCGAGCATTTTGTCTGGGCTTGCGATGCGCCTGACACGCTAAGGCAATACTATCAGCCCAGCACGACAGCCATGCGGCGCAGAGCTAACTCATAGCCCTGAACACCAAATCCAGCCATCACCCCGTCAGCACGCAGTGAGACATAGGAATGATGGCGAAAGGATTCGCGTTTGTGCACGTTCGAAATATGCACTTCAAAAACAGGACCATCAAATGTGTTGAGCGCATCCAAAATCGCGACGGATGTATGTGTGTAAGCACCCGGATTGATGATAATGCCCGCGGCCTGTTCGCGCGCGTCGTGGATCATTTCAACGATACCGCCTTCAAAATTCGATTGTTTCAAATCGATTTCCAGACCAAGCTCAGCCCCCAAGGCGGCGCAGTTGGTCGCGACATCCTCAAGCGTATCATGACCGTAAATTTCAGGTTGGCGTTTGCCCAAAAGATTTAGATTTGGCCCATTCAGGATGAAAATCTTTTTGGTCATTTGGATAGCCCTTTTAAAAATGTCGTGCCGATTATAGCCGCACTCTTTATGCCGCGCTTTCAAGCTGTTCGGCAAGAGATGCTATTTCTTTATCGAAATGCCTTTGCAGTGCAAGAGCCGCCACATCAGTGTCTCCGTTCAGGATACAAGACGCGATTTCTGCATGTTCGCGCCACAGGTCGCTGTAGGATCTGATCGGCGGCGACAGCTGGCGTCGATATCGATCGTGTAGGTCATGCAAATTCATACAAAAGGCAATCAGCATTGGCATATGACTGCCGTTGACCAGCGCTTTGTGGAAATCCGTATGGGCGATAGACCAGATTTCGTCGAAATGGTCTGCCTCCGTGGATTGTGATGCGGTATGCAGTTCAACAGCTGTCGCCCGCAACTCTGAACGCCATGCTGTCCCTCCACGCGCCATTGCAGTACGCAGTGCAAGCACATCGACTTCACGGCGCAATCGCCCGATTTCTGACAATTCACAAAGGGTTAGCGGCGCGATTGTCGAGCCACGCTGATCTTGGGTATGGACCAAACCATCGATGGATAGGCGTGAAATGGCTTCACGCAACGGTGACAAAGAAACATTATACTCTTCACGCAATCGATCCAAATTGACCTTTTGACCAGGTTTGAGATCTCCGCGTAAAATGGCAGCTCGAAGTCGCGCCGTCAAAATACTGGCGCGGGTTGTTTTGACATCTGGCGCGTCAGGATTGCGCCGAATATACGCTTTGTAATTGTCTAGCACCACTCACCCATTTCACACCAAGTGACTTTATCAGCCACTCATTTTTTTATGCGCCACCCTCATCGCCTTTCGAAACTTAGGCCCGCCACGCCGCGCAAGAACGGCCTCACAATAGGTTGCGATAAGCCAAGGACGCCCTTTTTTTTCAAGCCGCTCAAGCATCTCGCGTTGGAACCGTGTATCTTCGCGTCGTCCACGTAGCATTTTGTAAAAATCTGGTTCCGTCAATGTCCCTGCAATGGATTGCTCAACAATCGGTTTTAAAACGCCGATGCGCGTCCACATCGACGCGATGCGATGCCCAAAATAACGACACTTAAACTTAACAACATTTTTCCCTCTGAACAGGGCCGCATGCATGGCATCCAGCGGCGAAAGGGGGTCATAGAATAAGAACACCTTTTCAGCCGTTCCCGTCATCGCGGGCGCAAAGCCATAGCGGGTCGAAAAGTCGCGTTTCCATGCTTTGCGGTAACGTGTTTCCCAACTGGCATCTTCACGAGACAATGTGGCCTGCGGGGAAATCACGACCACCGTTGCCCCTGGGCAGGCCGCCGAAAATGCTGCGGCCGCATATCCGCCCATTGAGGCGCCGTAGAACACCACGCGCTTGAAGCCATCAAAAAAACCTTCATCACGCAAACGGTCGAAGAACTCATAGACAGCCTCATCACGGTACCATGTCCAATCATGGGCCATCATACCAAGCATGGACCAACCGCGCTTCTCGACGAAATCAAACCCCCATGGCATTTTTTCATCGCTGTTCTCGAATACATGGTCGAGATTTTCAAACGTAACAATAAGGGTATCGCCGTTTTCAACGTAAAGGGCCGTGTGCTTGGGCCCAAGCTCTTCGTAAAAACCGCGCGCATCCCCTATTGCACGCAGGGATTGGCGCCAATCTGATTTGGTATGAGTGGTCTCAGCATCCATCACATCAGGGCCTTTGCAAATGTTTGGTTTACCATTTCATACATTTCAAAATCTGGCTCGAACGCCATTTCAAGGTTTTTGATATCTCTCGCACTCAACGTCTCTAACATCTTTTGTAATTCCGTTCTGCGGCCAAAATCACCGCCTGTATCTACGCTATTTCCAAGTGCTTCTATCCCGAAAATACGTTTCACAATATGATCCATCGATTGTTTAAGTGTGTCGACAGTTCCGATGTAATCAAAGTCAATTTGATCATATGAAATTTCTTTTCGCTGCGAGCGCCAATGACGATCCAGCTCACGGGCGCCCTCATCATTCGCAAGCAGAGCAATGAACTGTTTTAGCGTAATGTTACTGTCATGTGGTCTGCCCAGATAGGTCATCAAACGCGTCTTTTGGCTTTGGCCACCTAGCACTTTATCTGCATAAGCCGAAACGGTGCGCGAAACAGGATCACGCACCACTGTAAACTTAAAAACCTTCGGATCATTGACAGCTGCAATGACGCGCGCCTCAGATAGTCCGCGCGCCCCCGTGAGCAACAACGACTTAGAGGGGGCGTGCACTGCGTCCATCGACAAAGTCACGCTTCCCCCTTGAGCCCGTTCAAGATTATGCATCAAGGTCGCAAGGACAGTCGTGCAAGCAGCTTTATGATTTTTCATATATAAAAAATCGCCGCCCTTTGGGGTTTGCGTCGGAAGATTGATCGTCTGTAGAAAATGACGCCGATGAGGATAATTCCTCAACATCTCATCAAAAACAGACATTTTCATTTATTCCTTAAACAAGGATGCTGCGTTATCTCTGATTTTATCACGACACTGGCGAACAAAACGGCGCTCGACAGAGTATTTCTTCGCGATTTGTCCAAAGTTTAAACTTTCCTTCAAGCCTTCAAGGCCGATTTGGGCCTGAAACTCGGCGTCATGCAACTCGGGCACGTCTTGCACTTGGCGTGGCGGAAGGGGTGCTTTTTCCGGGTCGATACCGTGTTTAATCAACAAGCTGCCCAGCAGACTTTTGGGGTGTGGCGCACCGCCTTCACGTTCGACCAAACGCTTACGCATCCGGCGGCCGTAAAGATGCACAGACATGGTGTTTTCTGTCACATAAGGCGATACGTCAAAGTTGCGTTTCAACATCATTCTGCGGTCTTTGAACGTGAATGGATATAGAACATCTTGCGCAAAGGAATGCTTGCTTTCGCCTGTTTTATGCAAGAAATGCGTCACAGCATGCGGCCCCCAAACGCCCCATGGCTGCTCAGATGCATGCACAGGCGTGCCTGCAGCTTTTTTCTCTTCCAGCTCTTTCGTATATTCATCACCGTAATAAGTCGGGATGGAAAATTCATCAGAGGTAAACGCCAAAAGCTCTTTGAGCGTATCACTATCTTTCGGCAAGCCAAGCACACCGCCGTTGATATGAGAACCAGACTCCCAGCCGTGAAAATGGCCGGTTTCGGTTACAAACGGGCGCATACAATAGGCGTCGGTATCGGCCCAAATAACGTTGTCGCTTTTCTCAAGCATTTTGTAACGAAAAAGATCTGAGTGCAGGGCGGGGCTGCCGGTGCGTTCATGCGTCAAGAAATTGGATTGCGGCAGGAACTCATTGGCATCGCCAAGCTCGATTCCTTCGGGCACATTTTCGAGCGGACCGTAATGGTAAAGAACAACCTTATGACCGGCATCCAGAAAAGATTTCAAACAAAGCTGTTCTAAAAAACTTAGCTTGCCTTCCATCCAAAGCGCACCGATGACTGGAAGTTTTGCGCCTTGCGCATGCGATGAAACTGTCATGTTCATTTGCCTCATAATGTTTTCGTCTTATTGCACAAAAATGCCAACAAGAACATATATATTTGCGCAAAGCGAAGCCCACAAGACAAGAGGCGTTGCCTTGACTTCACAGGGGGGGCATGAAATGATTTTGTAAATATTTCGGGCAAAAAGCCTGATCAAGAGCAAGTATTCAATCATTATCCACCACCAGCCCTCTTAAGGGGCCACGGGTGAGCTTTTGGCCAAAGGTAGGTTTGACGTGAGCACAGTTGGGATCACCTGTATCCGCAACGAGGGGCCTTGGCTTTTGGATTGGATTGCTCATCACCAAGCGGTGGGTTTCGATCACTTCCTCATTGCTTCACACGATTGCACGGACGGCACTGACGCGCTTCTGAACGCGCTACAGGCGACTGGTCTTGTGACCCATGTTCCGTTTGACCCCGAAGGCGACGCGTCGATCCAATGGCAAGCTGTAAAGCTTTTGACCCGACATGATCGGTATAAATCTGCGGATATAGCCTTGTTCTTTGACGTAGACGAATACCTCGTTTTAGATGGCTTGCAGATAGATCAGCTGATCGGGACTGCCGATGCCGTCCCCCTGCGCTGGCATTTATTCGGCCACTCAGGCCAAAGCACTTATATCGATCAACCTGTGACGACGCGGTTCACGCGTGCAGCCCCTGATGGCATCAACCTGCCTTTGGCGCATTTTTTCAAAACACTGCACAGACCGCAGGCCTTTCGCGAATTGGGCATTCATCGCCCCAAAGGCAAAGACGCGCAGTGGTCGACGGCGTCAGGCAAGCGCTTGCCGCCAGAATTCGCCGCACAGCAATCGCGCATCAACCTATATGGCGTTCCACATCAAGGCGAGCGGGCGTGGCTCAATCATTATTCGATCCGCTCTGTCGAAGAATTTGTGCTGAAATCCGCACGCGGCCTGCCCAATCATATGGATAAACCCATAGCTGCGGGCTATTGGGCCGAGCGCAATTTCAACACTGTTGAAGACCTGCGCATCGCGCCGATGCAGGCGGCCGCACAAGCCGCACGTGACGCACTCGCTCAGTTTGATCCGTTACACGCCGCAAGTGTTGCGCACCACCGCGCAGCCCTCGCGTCGCTTGTATCCAAACGCCCCGTCATAGAATTCATGTGGCAACTTGAATTGCTGGCAGGCTCGACGCCGCCAACACAGATGCAACTTTCTGCTCATATTTCACGACTTAAATCTCTTGTTTCTGAGGACCAAAATGGCTGAACTTATCACGCAGTGTATCGAAGCGCAGGTCTTTGAGAACATCACTCTCTTGGACGCAATCGCCGCGCCCAATGGCAAAGCTGAACTGTTCTTTGACCACACAAGCCTTTTGCCCAAACCTGTTGCGACAGATATCTTTGACGACGGCGAATTTCGATCTGTCGGCAATGCGCCATGGATCGTCGGCACGCCAAAATCAGATACCATCACGGCGATTTTGGCTGGAACTCCTCGCAAGATCACGCCTGCGCCAGCACAACCCGAGCTGATGGCAGGACGCGATGTGGCTTTAGCGACACGCAATGGCGAGACTGCTGAGGTCGTACTGGAATGGTTGGCCTTTCACGTCAAACACCAAGGCCTGACTGGGGCGGTGATTTTAAACAGAGCAGCTCCGAACAGTGATCCCGATTTTTATGGGGGGCTTGAGGTCGGTTTGGCTGCGATGCAAGCAGATTTACGTGTACTTGTCGTGGAGTGCACAGTCCCCTTGGGCAATCGCAAATCCCCCTCAGAAAACCATCCCTTCGCCACCCCAGGCGCGCCCGGAAAAGACCGCATGGCCATCCCGGATCCAGAACCATGGTCGTCGCCATTGGCCGATGTCTTGATCTACGAAATACTGCGGCGCAGATATTTGGAAACAGCGCGCGCTGTCGCCAACATCGAAGTTTACGATCTGATCCCGCGCAGCGGCAATACAACGGTGTTTGATCTGGCGCAGACGGCCGAAAACGGTGTGGTGCAACTGGTGGGTCATCAGTGCTATCCTTGGCGCGCGCGTGACCATGACGCTATACGCTTCGCTGATCACATCTGCGTCCAGTTTGACGCGAAAAAGAAACGTGGACGCTGGTGTGCTGTCCCCGCCAAACTGCCCGACAACGCAGTGTTTCGCCTCATCCGCATCGGTGGCGCTGACGCCAAAGTGGGCTATCCGTTTTTCCGCTACATGGGTCTGCGTCATGTGGCCAAAACAGTGTCTAAAATTGTTCCCAAAGCCTCTTTGATTGAAAACCCTCAATTGATCGAGATGGCCGACAAAGAATGGGGTTACAAGCCCGTCTCAATGCCAAAAGAAGACGTTGCCAAGCCGCCGAAGGGCGACAATTCAGTGGCCATCGTGACCTGCATGAAAAACGAAGGACCGTTCATCTTGGAATGGATCGCCTATCACCGTGCCATCGGGGTGACAGGATTTTTAGTCTACACCAATGACTGCACGGACGGAACGGATACCCTGTTGGAATTGCTACAGGAAAAGGGTTTTTTGCAACACCGCGACAACGCGTTTCATGGCACGGGCCTCAAGCCACAACATCACGCGTTACAACAGGCGGAAAAAGAAGACGTCTATAAAAAATCCGACTGGGCGATTTCCATGGATGTGGATGAGTTTATCGACATCAAAATCGGCGATGGCACCCTGCCTGCCTTATTCGACGCCCTGCCCGATGCGAACCTGATTTCATGTACATGGCGCCTGTTTGGCAACAACGATGTGCATGAATATGAAGACGCATTTTTGCTGGATCAGTTCACCAGTTGCGCGCCCGAATTTGCCAACAAGCCACACCAAGCATGGGGTTTTAAAACCCTGTTCAAAAATGTCGGCTTGTTCAAAAAGCTCGGCGTGCACCGCCCCAAAGGATTAAAACCACAAATCTGGGACAAAATCCGGTGGTATAATGGCTCAGGCAAGCCCATGCCACGCGAAGAATATCGCAACGCATGGCGCTCGAACGCAGACACTTACGGCTATGATATGGTCCAACTCAACCACTACGCCGTGCGCTCAGCTGAGAGCTTTTTGGTCAAACGCGATCGAGGCCGTGTGAACCACGTCGACCGCGACCAAGGCCTCGCCTATTGGTTTCGTATGAATAACAACTACGTCGAAGAACGGTCGATCCAGCGCATGATCCCCAAGTTGCAAGTTGAATACGACAAAATGCTGGCCGACCCTGACATTCGCGCCCAGCATGAGGCATGCGTCACGGCGCACCGTGAAAAGATTGACGCATTGCGTGCGACCGAAAACTATTCGAAATTTTACGACGAGCTGACGGGTGAGCGCATGGAAAAACTGGCCCGCATGCATCATCATTTCGGCGCGAACATCTTTTTAATGGGACCAGAAAGTGTGCCGGATGATGTCGTTCAGGCAGATCATGACGAAAAATTCTTCTTCACGGTTGAGCGTGGTGAAACAGCGCATTAAAAAAGATGCGCAAAAACGCTTACAATTGCGGCTCGGAACATAAGGATTACAATGCGGATCACGCTACATATTGGCGCCCATCACACGCGCACACCGCGTCTCGTTGCTGCAATAAAGGCCGGAGCGCGCGCATTCGGACGCTTGAACATCGCAGCCCCTAGCCCAACCCATTATCGACCCATTATTGCTGCAGAATTGGCGCGACTTGATGGCTTGCCACCGATCCTATCCGAGGAAGATGCCGTTTTGGCTCAAATTTTGGGTGACAAGTCTGACGCTCAAAATTTGATCATGATCAATGAAGACTGGGCCAGCGATCGTAATATGATGTTCAAAGGCGGGCAGCTATATACTGGCATCGGTGCGTCTGTCACACGGGTTGCAGAGCTGTTTTCCCAGCACGAAGTGCACATCACGATGGCCATTCGGAATCCGGCATTTTTGATCAACGCCGCGTTGACAGCCCCCTCCACACCTGCGTCTTTGAATTGGTTTTTGAAATCCAACGATCCTATGACTTTGTCGTGGTTGGCCCCAGTTGAGCAATTGCAACAGGCACTGCCCAAAGCGCAAATCACCCTGTGGTGCGAGGAAGATACGCCGTTGATTTGGCCTCGCGTTATCCGTCAAGTTGCCAACGTCTCGGACGACACCCCCATATTTGGCGGATTTGCGGCGATCTCAGAGTCGTTGCAACCCGAAGGCATTAAAAGATTTCGCTCGTTCATGCGCAATCATACCCTGACATCCCCTGCTCAATATGAACGTGCTGTTTTGGCGTTTTTAGATAAATATGCGGATGAAAGCCTCATGAATGCCTCATGCAATGTGCCCGGATGGACAGCCGAAACAGTGTATGATTTGTCCTTAAACTACGAAGACGACATCGCCGCTTTGGCTGCGAAAGACAATGTGGCCTTTATCTTACCTACGACCCAAGAAGAAGTGACACCCAGCACTGACGGATAACTCAATCGGGCTGCGTAACCGCGTCACAGGATAAAACGCACCGGCGGCACGCTTACTTACAATGCCTGTTCGGCCGCTTTTCGAATAGCAGCGATATTGGTGCCATACGGTGTCGGGTTTTCGACAGATCCACCTTTGAAAGCCGCAGATCCTGCCACCAAGACATCTGCACCAGCAGCCGCCACAAGAGGGGCTGTTGTCGGATCAACGCCACCATCGATTTCAATATGAATGGGACGATCTCCGATCATGGCACGCAAAGTACGGACCTTTTCGACTTGCGAATGGATGAACTTTTGTCCTCCAAATCCAGGGTTCACTGTCATAATGCACACGAGATCGACCATATCCAAAAGATAGGCGATATCCTCTACCGGCGTGCCGGGGTTGAGCGCGAGACCCGCTTTGGCCCCTGCCCCACGAATGGCTTGCAACGTGCGGTGAATATGCGGGCCAGCTTCCAAATGCGCCGTGATGTAATCTGCGCCAGCCTCAGCAAAAGCATCAATAAACGGATCAACGGGTGCGATCATCAAATGCACGTCCATCACAGTTTTGATGTGTGGACGGATCGCTTTGCACATCGCGGGACCAAAGGTGATGTTGGGCACGAAATGGCCGTCCATCACATCGACATGGATCCAGTCCGCGCCTTGGGCCTCGACGGCTTCGATTTCTTGACCAAAGTTGGCGAAATCGGCAGCCAAGATTGAGGGCGCAATTTTGATAGACCGATCAAAGGACGTTGGGTTAGACATAAGTCACCTGTGGTTTTTAGCTCTCTGATCCGAGGCTTTACTTTGTTTGAGGCGGCCTGTCACCTAAACTTGCCTAAAATGCGCGTCTTGCTGTGACGTTGCGATCATTTTCGCCCAAAGCATTTGACCAACAGGTCAAACATTGCCAAAGCTCGCGCATCATGCCAGCCTAGGCGCGCAGACAGGTAGACAGACAGACGGACGGGGCCCGCACCGATGACAACAACAGAAGTGACCAAAACGCAACTGAACGCGCATCTACCGCAAGTGCATGAGCCGCGCAACGCGGGCGTGCCGCTGGATTTGGATTGGGCGCTTGGCACGCAAGCGAATACATCCGCCATTGAGCGCCGCTGCGCCACCCTGCCCGCACGACGTTCGGTAAAGAAAGATCACCAAGCGGCTTGGCTGCTCAAGGCGATCACCATGATTGACCTGACAACTTTGGCCGGCGATGACACATCGGGGCGCGTCAAACGCCTGTGCGCGAAAGCCGCCAATCCCGTGCGCCGCGATATCTTGGACGCGCTGGGAATGGACCGCATCACCACCGGCGCGGTTTGCGTCTATCACGATATGGTTGAAACCGCAGTCGAGGCTTTGGATGGCACGGGCATTCCCGTGGCTGCTGTGTCCACCGGTTTTCCTGCAGGTCTGTCGCCGTTTCATTTGCGAGTAAGAGAGATCGAGGAAAGCGTCAAAGCAGGTGCGCGCGAGATCGATATCGTAATTTCGCGTCGCCATGTTTTGACTGGCAACTGGCAAGCCCTTTACGATGAAATCTGCGCCTTTCGTGCAGCTTGCGGAGAGGCCCATATCAAAGCGATTTTGGCCACAGGTGAACTTGGATCCCTACGCAACGTCGCGCGCGCATCTTACGTGTGCATGATGGCGGGCGCAGATTTCATCAAAACATCAACGGGTAAAGAAAGCGTCAACGCGACCCTGCCTGTGTCTTTGACCATGATCCGCACCATCCGCGATTTCCATGCGCGCACAGGGTTCCGCGTTGGCTACAAACCTGCCGGCGGTATCTCCAAGGCCAAGGCTTCATTGGTTTACCTAAGCTTGATCAAAGAAGAGCTTGGGGATCACTGGCTACAGCCCCATATGTTCCGCTTTGGTGCCTCAAGCCTTTTGGGCGATATTGAACGGCAGTTAGAACATCATGTGACAGGCCGCTATTCGGCCGCACATCGACATGCCATTGGTTGACGCACTGGTTAAAAAGAGCCGTGCCGCCCCAAAACAAAGATAAACACGACAGCCATTGAGGCCCCAGATGACAGTAAAAGACATATTCGAGACCATGGATTACGGCACAGCCCCTGAAAGTGCGGCCGAGGCCCTGCGTTGGCTGGTTGATAATGGCGATCGTTTTGGTCACTTTATTGATGGCAAAATGACAGACCCTGCTGCGACTTTTGACAGCAAAAACCCAGCCACCGGCGAGGTGCTGGCACAGGTCAGCCAAGCCACGCAAAGCGATGTCGATATGGCAGTCGCGGCGGCGCGCAAAGCGCAGGGTAAATGGACCAAGATTGGTGGCAAAGCGCGGGCAAAGTACTTGTATGCCTTGGCGCGCTTGGTGCAAAAACATGCACGGCTGCTTTCCGTGCTCGAAACTTTGGACAACGGCAAACCCATTCGCGAAGCCCGCGATGTGGATATCCCGCTGGTCGCACGGCATTTCTATTACCACGCAGGCATGGCGCAACTCATGGACGAAGAATTGCCCAATCGCGAAGCCTTAGGCGTATGCGGGCAGATCATCCCGTGGAACTTTCCGCTGTTGATGCTGGCTTGGAAAATCGCGCCTGCGATTGCCATGGGCAACACGGTTGTCTTGAAGCCCGCAGAGTACACGCCCCTGACAGCGCTTTTGTTTGCGCAGATTTGCAATGAAGCTGGCTTGCCCAAAGGCGTTGTGAACATTGTCACTGGTGATGGCACAGTGGGCGAAATGATTGTTACCCATGACAGGATCGACAAAATTGCCTTCACAGGATCAACGGGCGTGGGCCGCCGCATTCGCGAAACCACAGCCGGTTCAGGCAAGGCGCTGACGTTGGAATTGGGCGGCAAAAGTCCTTACGTGGTGTTCGAAGACGCCGATATGGACAGCGCCGTTGAGGGATTGGTGGATGCAATCTTTTTCAATCAAGGCCAAGTCTGCTGTGCGGGCTCACGCCTTTTGGTGCAAGAAAGCATCGCCGAAGACTTCCACGCTCGCTTGATCGCTCGGATGGCAAAACTGCGGATCGGCGATCCTTTGGACAAAAGCATCGATGTCGGCGCAATCGTCGATCCTGTGCAATTGGCGCGGATCACAGCGCTGGTGGCACAGGGCGGGCATGAGGGCACGGTGCATCAGCCTGTACCTGCCCCCAACGGCTGTTTTTACCCACCAACTTTGATCACAGGGATGCACAGTTCCGCGCAACTGATGCAGGAAGAAATCTTTGGCCCTGTGCTGGTCTCCACCACCTTTCGCACACAAGCAGAAGCCGTGCAGATCGCCAACAATACGCGCTTTGGATTGGCGGCAAGTGTTTGGACTGAAAACATCAATCTTGCCTTGGATATCGCGCCCAAATTGACCGCTGGCGTGGTCTGGGTGAATGGTGCGAACATGCTGGACGCAGCCGCAGGTTTTGGCGGCGTACGCGAAAGCGGCTTTGGGCGCGAAGGTGGCTGGGAAGGCTTGCAAGCCTACACCAAACCAGTCGGAAAATCCGTGGCGGTAAAGCCTGCAAAAACCTATGGCAAACCCGAAGACATCGACGTTGAAGGGCTAGACCGCACCGCGAAAATGTACATCGGCGGCAAACAAGCACGCCCAGACAGCGGGTATTCCAAGGCGGTCTATTCCCCCAAGGGCAAGCTCTTGGGCCATGCCGCCATTGGATCACGCAAAGACATCCGCAACGCCGTCGAGGCCGCCCGCGGCGCCACAGCTTGGTCAAACGCGACAGCGCATTTGCGGGCGCAAATTTTGTACTACATTGGCGAAAATCTGTCGGCGCGCGCAGATGAATTTGCGGCGCGCATTCAGGCCTTGACCGGAACGACAGCAAGCAAAGCGCAAACAGAAGTGTCTGAGGCCATAGACACATTATTCACCTTTGCCGCATGGTGCGATAAGCTCGATGGCGCTGCAAAACCCGTACCGATGCGCGGCGTGGCTTTGGCCATGAACGAAGCTGTCGGCGTGATCGGCGCATTTTGCGATGATCGTCCTTTGGGTGGATTGGTCGATCTCATCGCCCCTGCGATTGCTATGGGCAACCGTGTTGTGGCTGTGGCCAGTGACGCTTATCCCCTTGCTGCGACGGATTTCTACCAAGTTCTGGACACCTCTGATCTGCCAGCCGGTGTGGTGAATATTCTCACGGGGTCGCATGAGGACTTGGCCAAGACATTGGCGGGGCATTTAGACATTGATGCGGTGTGGAGCTTTTCCAGCGCTGACATTTCCAAGACCATCGAGCATGAGAGCGCGGGCAATCTTAAACGCACTTGGGTGAACAACGGCCAAACGCGCAGCTATGCTGCCCGTGATTGGTTGGCGCAATCGGTTGAGGTCAAAACGATTTGGGTGCCTTATGGGGAGTGAGGCATCGCAGTCTCAAACCTTTCACATTTCCAATCCGGCAGCGGCGCAAGTCTTTGCCAGCTTCCCACCGGCTGAACGCGCGGGTCTTTTGGCCTTGCGCCAGCTGATTTTTGAGGTGGCCGCGTGCAATCCTGACGTAGGTCCTCTTGAAGAGACCCTCAAATGGGGTCAGCCTGCCTATCTCACCGCTGCGACAAAATCGGGCACAACACTGCGGCTTGGTTTGCCCAAAACTGGCGGCTTTGCGATGTTGTGCCATTGCCAGACGACAGTGATCTCTGATTTTCGCGCGCTGTTCGGTAATGATTTCACTTATGACGGAAACCGCGCGGTTGTCTTTTCAGCAGGTGAGACTTTGCCAACTGACAAGATCGCGCTGCTAATCAGTGCGGCTTTGCGATATCATCTGAAATAGGTGTTTAAGCCCATTAGCGCCAAGGTCGCGCTTTACTTGCGCAGCCCTGCAAACCACCCCTTGATACCGCGCGCTTTATCGCGTGCGCTGTCTTTGAACGCATCTGCTTTGTCGTCCACAGCGTCCCAAGCTTCGCCCGCGTCCTCGACCAGTGGGTCAATCGTGCGTTCGCGGAACTGCACCCACATGCGCCAAATAAGCAAAATCACGATAGCCAAGAACACCAGAATGATAATGTTCACCCAAGGCACGATCTTTGCATCAGGTCCTGCAACAGGTTTGATTGCAATGGCATTGGGGAAGATCGACAGCACCTCATTGCGCCAACCATAGTGGGTGATCGAATACCATTCTGGGGCGGCTTTGTCTGATTCTGCGTCCGAGGCTTCTGTATACAGGCTAGATGTGTCGAATTTGAAATAAGGCGGCCATCCCCAGCCCGTATCCTCGTTGCGGTATTCCATGGTCTTGCCGTTGGCTTTGACCGTTTGAATAAATTGCACGTCGCGTGTGGGTTCGCCTGACGACCAAAACATCGCGCGATTGGTGGGAATAATGGTACGTTCCGTATTGGTGCCGACCACACGCACGATATCATGCTGTGGCAAAGTGTAGTGCACAAAACTGCCTACGATAAGCACGATCAAAGCAATCAGGGTCCATTTAACATAGCGCATTGGTCGGCCTCACATGAAATTTGTCATATAGAAGATCACGCAAAAGGTGATCAGCGGAAGGATATAAACGCCAAGCAGTAACTTGGGGCGCAGGGAGTGCGCGTAATCGTCAAGTCCCTTTTGTACATAGTCATCGCGCGCGCCGATGGAACCCTCATCTTCCCAGTCTTGTTCAAGACGTTCGCGGACAAGCGAGCGCACGTAAATCGACAACAGGCCGTATAAAACGGTCAGTCCGACAAATCCGATGACAAAGAATTTTAAAAAACTGAGCATTGTGATCCATTGAGCAACATCTTGGGCGATGCCAAGCTTACCTTCAGAGTACCGTTTTGCGAAACAAAGCACGAGAGGCTTTTGTGGAATTTATTCTGGGGGCAATCTTGGTACATCGCTATTTGGTAGCCTGCCTGTCGGTCTTGTGTCCCAACCCGACACGCACACCGTCCTTGCCTTTGAGGTGTTCAATTTTTTGCGCCATGCTAAACCATGCCAAAGCCAAAAGCGGCCCCCAGACCAATGCCGTCGAAGCTGACCGTTTGAGAAAATACAGCGCCGCGGGGACAGGGGTATTGAAAGCAACATGCCCAACATCCGTGCCCTAAGCGGCATATAGAACCGCCATAAACACAGCGCCAATGATCAAAAGAATGAATGCGGATAGACCCACACTGATCATCAAACGTCGCTGCGACCGCGTATCACGCGGTGTGATCCATAATGGCAAAGCAATCGCCAAAATGGCCAGCACACAGATCGGCAGGACTGCGACCGTCAAAAAATGCGTATTCATATGGATCACCCCCACCCCATCCTTCATGGTTGGCAAGACTTATAGTGCAAAACCCATACCAAAGCGTAGAGGTTCAAGCCGTTGATGTAGCTCGGATCACATTCGCCAGTCGCGCAATGCCTTTATCTATCACGCCCTCATCAGACATAGAAAAGTTCAAACGGATGGTGTTGGTCGTCGCCCCATCGGCATAAAAGGCAGCACCCGGCACGAAAGCCACCTTTTGCATCAGTGCCTTTTCAAGCAGGTCTTTGCCACTCATCGATGTCGGCAAGGTGACCCAAACAAACATGCCGCCTTCGGGCGAGGTCCATGTGACCCCTTGCGGCATATGCGTTTTCAAAGCTGACAGCATCGCATTCAAACGCGCGCCGTAAACCTTACGCAGTCCCGCAACATGCGGATCGAAAACAGCACGCGCCACATGATTGACCGCGATTTGGTTGATCGTCGCAGTCTGCAAATCCGCCGCTTGCTTAAGCAGAACCATCTGCGCAATCACCGGTTTAGCAGCAACAACCCAGCCCACACGCAGTCCCGGTGCCAGCGTTTTTGAAAATGAGCCGCAATAAATGGTGCGGCAGGCATTAATTTCGCCTTTTTCAGCCATTTCAAGCGCAAGGATCGACGGAATGTCTTCGCCCATATAGCGCAGCGATTGATAAGCGCCGTCTTCGATCACGGCGATATCAAGCGCCTCGGCTTGCGTCAGAACCGACAGGCGCTCTGTGCGCGTCAGAGTCTTGCCCGTTGGATTGGCAAAATCAGGCGACAGATAGGAAAACTTCACCCGCCCGCCCTGCGATTTTGCATCATCAGCAATCTCTATCTCTGTGCGATTTTCACCTGCGTTCAGACGATCAAACTTTGGCTCATAGGCATTAAACGCGCCCAGCGCGCCCAAATAGGTCGGCCATTCCACCAAAGCGGTATCGTTTTTATCAAGGTAGAGCTTGCCCAGATAATCCAAAGCCTGCTGTGATCCTGCGGTGATCAAAATATTGTCGATCTCGCAAATCACGCCAAGCTTGGCCATGTGATCCGCGATCCACGCGCGCAAGGGCACATAGCCTTCAGACGCAGCATATTGCAAAGCGGTGCCAGCTGTGGCCTCGGACAAGGCAAATTGCATCGCCTCAGCAAAGGCGTCGCGCGGGAAATACGCCGGATCAGGAATGCCGCCCGCAAAGGAAATGATGTCAGGTTGATCCAACAGCTTGAGCAACTCACGGATTTCTGAGGCTTTCATGCCCTGTGCGCGATGGGCAAATAGATCGGTGTGGTTCATGGCTCTCTCCCTCTAAGTGCCACAGATGCACGATGCAGATATTTATGTCAATCATACTGACTTAAATACCCACTTCACAAATTTGAAACAAAACCATCGCGCTCTCGTTAACCTTAACGATCACACCAATCCCATCTTATGGACAAGGGGATTCCCAAATGAAATCGAACCTGCTCGTTGCTGCATCCGCTCTGGCGTTGACCGCTGGCGCCGCACATGCCGACATGACATTCAATCGCATCGCGTCATTTGAAACCATCGGCAATATGGCCGCTGGCGAAGATACAAACCGCGCTACATCTGCTGAAATCATCGGCGCGTCAGAAGACGGCATGACTGTCATCTACACCGATAGCCCACTTGGCGTTGTTGGTCTGATCGATCTGACGGACCCCAAAAATCCGAAAGCCAAAGGCAATGTGGATGTGGGCGGCGAACCTACGTCTGTGACTGTGATCGGCAACACCGCATTTGTGGCTGTGAACACATCCCCAACCTACACCGCGCCATCCGGCAAGCTGCTGTCTATCGATTTGAAAGACGGATCCATCACTGGCATGTGTGATCTTGGCGGTCAGCCAGATTCCACCGCACATTCTCACGCTGGCGATCTTGTGTCCGTTGCCATCGAGAATGAACGTGACGAAGACCTCGGAGATGGCCGCGTTGGTCAATTGCCTGCGGGCTTCATGGTCAATGTTGGCGTGAAAGACGAAGCCTTGCTCTGTGACAGCTTGCAAAAAATCGATATCACTGGCCTTGCAGAGATTTCCCCAGAAGACCCCGAACCAGAATTCGTTGACATCAACAGCCTTGGCGAAATCGCAGTGACGCTGCAGGAAAACAACCACATCGTGATCTTGAACGCCGCTGGCGATGTGATCAACCACTTCTCTGCTGGCGCGGTTGATTTGACACGCATCGACACTGTCGACGAGCGCGCCGCTTTGATATTTGACCAAAGCCAAATGGGCCGTTTGCGTGAACCTGACGGCATGCAGTGGCTTGATGACCACCACATCATGATTGCCAATGAAGGCGACATGGATGGCGGTTCGCGTTCCATCACTGTGTTCCACAAAGACGGCACTGAAGTGTTTGAATCCGGTTCCGATTTTGAAACAGCCATCATCCAAGCCGGTCACTATCCTGACAAACGTTCAGACGCCAAAGGTGCAGAACCCGAGGGCATGGAAGTTGGCACATTCGGCGACACAACCTACGCTTTCATCTTGGCAGAACGTGCCTCTACAGTTTCTGTTTACGACGTCACAGATGCCACAAAGCCAGTGTTCACACAGCTTTTGCCATCCGGCATCGCCCCAGAGGGCGTAATCGCCATTCCATCACGCAACTTGTTCGTGACCGCGAATGAGGCCGATTTGATCGAGGACGGTGGCGTGCGGTCGCATGTGATGGTCTATGAACTCTCCGACGCAGCTGCGCAGTACCCGACACTGACATCTGAAGGCACTGACACGCTCATCGGTTGGGGGGCTATTTCAGGCATGGTTGGCGACGCGGACGTTGCGGGCAAGATCTACGCTGTGAACGACAGTTTTTACGGCTACCAGCCAACGATCTTTACCATCGACGCGACACAAACACCCGCCCGCATCACTGACGCTTTGCCCGTGACACGCGCAGGCCATGTCGCGCAAAAGCTTGATATGGAAGGCATCACACTGGACGGCAAAGGCGGGTTCTGGGTCGCCTCAGAAGGTCGCACAGATCGCGTTATCCCACATGCGCTTTACAACGTGAACGCAGATGGCGAAATCGAAGCAGAAATCGGTCTGCCTGCTGAATTGATGAGCGTTGAAACGCGTTATGGTTTTGAAGGGATTACAAAGGTTGGTGACACGCTTTGGATGCCCATGCAGCGCGAATGGGAAGACGACCCTAAAAACACAGTAAAGCTCGTGTCTTACAACATCGAGACGCAAGAATGGGGTGCTGTACGGTATCAGAAAGCCGAACCTGCAACCGGTTGGGTTGGTCTGTCTGAAATCGTTGCGGCAGACGATTATTTCTATGTCATTGAGCGCGACAATCAAATCGGCGCTAATGCTGTGATCAAGAAAATTTTCCGCATCCCTGCGGCTGATATGGTGCCTGCGCCCCTTGGTGGCGACCTGCCGACTGTATCCAAAGAAGAGGTGCGTGATCTGATCCCAGACCTCAAATCGTACAACGGCTACGTTGTGGACAAGATCGAAGGCTTGGCGATCGACGCAGAGGGCGAAATGTTCGTGTCCACCGACAACGATGGTGTGGATGACAGCTCAGGCGAGACCTTCTTCTGGTCCATCGGCAAAATGTAAGTCAGATGTAAGCTTAGGGCTTCACCACACCAAAATCAAAAACGCCCGAGAGTGTATCTCGGGCGTTTTCTATTTTAGACGTTTAGTCGGCTTAAACCTCGACTGTCTCAACGACCTGCGTTTCAACGTCTTTGTTTGAAGCGATCGCGATCCGGCGTGGTTTCAGTGCTTCGGGCACTTCGCGCAACAGATCGACATGTAGCATTCCATTGGCGTGGGACGCTTGCGTCACTTTCACATGGTCTGCCAAATGGAACCGACGTTCGAACGCCCGCGTTGCGATCCCGCGGTGCAGATACGTTTTACCCGCCTCTGCCTCATCATCGGGCTTGCGTGCCGCGATGATCAACGCGTTTTCACGCTGCTCGATCACGATGTCATCCGTCGAAAATCCAGCGACGGCCAGCGAGATGCGCCAGGCGTCGTCTCCGGATTTTTCAATATTATAAGGGGGGTAGCTGGGTTGTGACACATCTTGGCGGATCACACGGTCCATCAGGTCCGTGATTTGATCAAAGCCAACAGTTGCACGGTGCAGCGGTGTCAGGTCAAAATTTCGCATGGGTATCCTCCATTGAGCGATCCAAATAAATGCCTTCCCTTTGGGGACAGGCTTGTGTCGGACCCGCTATGCAGCGTCCGACACAATTTACTTGGGAATAGAGGTTCAGCCTTTCAAGGGGCTAGTCTTCGATCCGTCCAACGACGATTTCAACATTGCTCAATTCGTCTTCTATAGGATCGGCTTCCGCTTTCTTAAAGAACTTGCGCCCTGTTTTGGCCATGGCCAGAAGGTCTTCCAGCGGCCCATCCAAAGAGGTTCCCACCGATACTTTTTGTCCGCGAAAGTTTGCCTTTGCAGAGACAACAGAAACAATTTTCGGCTTGCCGTTTGTCATCGAAAAGATCGGCGCACCAGAAGATCCGTAATCCACATCGCAAGAGGTCACTAAGACACCACCTTGGCGCGCCAAAACATGGCACGTCTCTTGCAAAGACGGACTATTGGCACGGTCATGCGCATAGGACACAACGCCTACAGCTTGACCTTTATTGGGACGATGGGATGTTGGAAAGGGCAACACCGACGTGTCATTCACTGGACGGTCCAGTTCGATTAATGCGATATCACTGGTCAATCGATCATGCCGACTGCCGTTGTTCAACGCGAAATCTGGGTGAACGAAATAACGCGCGACGCTGCGGTAAGCTTGAGCATGCCCGTCTCGCCATCCTGCACGAAACTGAATGGCTTTCGACTTGTGCAGTTTCTTTGTATCGATGTCATACAAACAATGCGCTGCGGTCAAAACCAACGATGGCGAGATCAGTGATCCAGTGCAAAAGCTACGTCCCGCGAAATCAAGACGACCAACGGCTTCCCACCCGCGACTATCGTCACCGGTTCGAAACGCTTTCAGCTGGCTATCCGCTTGTGCCTGACCTGCAATGCAGATCAGAAAGAGGATGGTCAGTAAGTTTTTCATATTCGTCCCCAAGTCCTATTTCTGGACTAATGATTAACGGCAGTTCAGGGCACGATTATGTCCGATTCGTGGACAATTTTGGTGATTTTTTCCCCCCTGTGGCCCAATCCAACAGCTCAACAGTGTGAACAACCGGCAATTGAGTGCCTGATCCTATCTGCATGATGCAGCCAATATTGCCCGCTGCCACTACATCTGGGGTCTTCACCTCTAAACTATCGACCTTCATTTTTTTCAATTTTTGTGAGATTTCAGGCTGTAAAAGGTTATATGTGCCCGCTGATCCGCAACAAAGGTGGCTATTTTTGGGTTCGACAACGGTGAACCCCACCCGTTTAAGCAAAGTTTTTGGATCAGATTTGATCTGTTGCCCATGTTGAAGCGAACAGGCCGCATGATATGCCACAATCATGTCTTGTTTGCCGGTGGGTAAATCCAATTTTATCAAAATCTCTGTCACATCTTTTGCCAAATGCGAAACCGTTAACGAATCATTTGCTAATTCCGTGTCCCGCATCATGTGACCATAGTCTTTCACGGTCGTACCACAGCCAGAGGTGTTGATCACAATCGCGTCCAGACCTTCACCGTTCTTCTCGGCCATCCATGCACGGATATTACGCGCAGCAGATGCGTGCGCTTCAGATTCACGTCCCATATGGTGCGTAAGGGCACCGCAGCATCCTGCTCCATTGGCTACAACCACCTCACAACCATGTCGCGTCAAAAGGCTGATCGTGGCGTCGTTGATATTGGTGTCCAAAGCCTTTTGTGCACAGCCCGTCATCAAGGCCACACGCATTTTGCGCGGTCCAACAGCAGAGAACACTTGCGGATCATCGTTACGCGACACCGGCGGAATGGTTTTCGGCGCCATGTCCAACATCGCACGCAATCGTGGATCAGGGATCATATGGCGAAACGGTCGCCCGATTTTAGCGCCCAACAAAGCCAATCGAAACCGCCCCGGATAGGGCAGAATTTTCGCAAGCGTCCAACGCAGCAATCGATCCATCAACGGACGCTTATAGGTTTTCTCAATGTGAACCCGCGCGTGATCGATCAGGTGCATGTAGTGAACCCCTGAGGGGCAGGTTGTCATACAAGACAGGCACGACAGACAGCGATCGATATGTTTGACCGTCTTTTCATCCGCGGGGCGATCGTTTTCCAACATGCCTTTGATCAGATAAATACGCCCTCGTGGGCTGTCCAATTCATCGCCCAAAACCGCATAGGTCGGACAGGTCGCAGTGCAAAACCCACAATGCACACAGGCCCGCAAAATCTCGTTCGAACGCGCCGTGGCCGAATCCGTCAGTTGCTCAGGTGTAA
The DNA here is from genome assembly GCF_018860665.1 of Pacificibacter marinus. GTDB lineage: Bacteria > Pseudomonadota > Alphaproteobacteria > Rhodobacterales > Rhodobacteraceae > Celeribacter > Celeribacter marinus_A. The sequence goes on along the minus strand of NZ_JAHKPK010000014.1, from coordinate 85,272 downwards.
AGTTTGTTTGCATCAGCTCATCATCCCGCGATTGAATTTTTGCATCGGATCAAATTTGCCCCGCAATCCGGCACTTATCTTGGTAACCACAGCATTCTCAGGCTGGAACACGCCAAGAGCTTGTTTGGTCGCATCACTGGCGCGCACCAACGTGGCATGCCCTGCCTTCATATATGCGCGCACATCTGTGTCAGGTTTGGTCAAAAGCCAAAGCCGCCCGCCGCCCCAATCATATATGACATCTTCGGGCAGTACGGCCTCGACCAGTTTTGGCGCATCAGAGGGTTTGACTGACAACCGCCAAACATCGCCCATAGCATCCTGAAAACGCGCAACATCGCGGATGGAGGCCCAAAGCGTTGCGTTCTCGCCGGCATCCCAGATCACATCACTTGCCCCAAATCCTGCCAGCGCATTCTGCAAGGCTTTCGTGCGATAGGTCACCGAATGCTCAAATCCTTCGATGCGGATCAGCGTGCGCGCGGGGGCGCCATTTTTATCTGCCCGCAGATGCGCGGCACCGGTCACACTATAAGGTGTTCCCAAAGCGGCAGACATCGCGGCCACGGCCTCACCTTCAGACAAGCCCTCAACCACAAGCGTCACGATCATTTCAGGAATAGGCTGCGTTTTAAGGCTCACTTCCGTGATCAGCCCAAGCGTGCCATGGCTGCCTGCCATCAGCTTGACCAAATCCAGCCCCGTGACGTTTTTCATCACACGTCCACCGTTTTTGATCACGCGCCCCTGCCCGTCGACAAATCCGACCCCAAGGCAGAAATCACGACATGCGCCAACCGTCACTCGGCTGGGACCAGAGGCATTGGTGGCCACAAGCCCACCTATTGTGCCTGCGCAATCGCGCCCCAACATCGGGGCCAAATTGGGCGGCTCAAACCCAAGCCTTTGACCTTCTTTGGCCAAGATCGATTGGATCACATCAACCGGCACACCCGCAGATGTGGTCAAGGTCAAAGCACTGGCGTCATAATCCCACGCTTGGTCAGGGGCTTTCAATGCGACACCTGTTGCCAAACCAATCCGGCTTGACCCGGCACCTGTGATCAAATGCGTATCGCCCGCGCGCACCTGCTCTGCCAGTTGAGCTTCCCATGCTGCGACAGCGGGATTATTCGCGCCCAAAATGCTCATAACTGCCCCCTGCGCGTTGTAGACGCCGCAAGGGGAAACACTTTCGCAGGGTTCAACATCCAGCTTGGATCAAACACGTCTTTCACATTCATTTGCGCCTCTAAATCATCCAGCGTGTATTGATGGGTCATCAGATCGCGTTTTTCGATGCCCACACCATGCTCGCCGGTCAGACAGCCGCCGACATCAACGCAAAGCCGCAAGATGTCCGCGCCCAAGGCTTCGCATTTCTCTAGATCGCCCTCTTTGTTGGCGTTGTACAAAATCAGCGGGTGCATATTGCCATCGCCCGCATGGAATACGTTGCCGACACCCAAGCCATAGTCTTTCGACAGCTCACCAATGCGTTTCAAAACATAAGGCAGTTCGCCCACGGGGATCGTGCCATCAAGACACATATAATCACCAAGCTGCCCCATTGCGCCAAAGGCCGATTTGCGCCCCAACCAAATTCGCGCGCTTTCTTCTGGCGATGTGCTTTCGCGAATTTCAACGGGATTGTGTCGTTCGGCGATCGTCACAATACGCGCCAATTGGTCGTCGATTTCGGCGTCAGAGCCTTCGACTTCGATGATCAACAAGGCTTCGCAATCGGGGTATCCCGCTTTGGCGAAATCCTCGGTGGCGCGAATACATGGACGGTCCATGAATTCGATTGCCACAGGAATAAGCCCCGATTTTATGATGTCAGACACGCAAGTGCCTGCGACTTCATTGTTATCAAAGCCAATCAACACAGGGCGCGCGCCCTCAGGCTTGGGCAAAATGCGCAGGGTTGCTTCTGTTACGATCCCAAGCTGGCCTTCCGAGCCGCAAATCACCCCGAGCAAATCCAAACCGCTGGCATCCATATGATCGCCACCAATGTCGACGATTTCGCCATCTGCAAGAACCATTTTGACACCCAATAGGTTATTCGTGGTCACGCCGTATTTCAAACAATGCGCCCCACCCGAATTCATCGCGATATTACCCGCGATGGCGCAGGCCAATTGGCTTGAGGGATCAGGTGCGTAAAAGAAACCGTCGCTTTCCACTTCGCCTGTGACCGACAGGTTTGTGATGCCCGTTTGAACCTTAATCACCCGATTGGGAAAATCGACCTCCAAGACATCACGCATCCGCGCCACGCCCAAGATGACACAATCTGACGTTGGCAAGGCCCCGCCCGCCAGTGACGTCCCCGCACCGCGCGGCACAACAGGCACGCCCATCTCAAAACAAATGCGCAGCACCTGCGCCACCTCTTCGGTCGTGCTAGGCAGTACCGCGACAAGAGGCGGGCATCGGTAAGCCGCCAGCGCATCGCATTCATAGGCTTTCACCTCTTCAGGCGCATCGATGACGGCTTGCCCCCCCAAAACGGCACGGAGTTTCGAAACCAGTTCGGGTTTTCGGGACAACACGTCGGTGTTTGGGGCAGGCATTTGCATGGACGACTCCGCGATGTCATTTCTATTGGTAAGTTTTTATAACCAATTTTTCGGTATGACAAGCTAAACTCAAACAGGTATATTTCGGCTCATGGAATTACTGAACCAATTGAGCTATTTCACCCTGCTCGACGGCATCGCTGTTGGCTTTTTGTTACTGACTTGGGTTGTCCTGGGGCATATCATTGAAAACCCGCCGAAATCGCGTATTTCAACCTCTGTCATAATGGCGGATTACAGGCGCAAATGGATGGTTCAGATGATCACACGCCAGCCGCGGATTTTTGACGCGACGGTTCTGGACACCCTGCGTCAAAACTCCGCCTTTTTTGCCTCAGCCAGTATGATCGCGATCGGGGGAGGGCTGGCCGCGATTTCCAATCCTGACCGTCTGCGCGGCGTGGCCCAAGACCTGACGATTGATGTGCCTGAAATTATTTGGGAAGTTAAAATTCTTGTGGCGCTTATCTTTATCACCAGCGCCTTTTTGAAATTCATTTGGGCCAATCGTTTGTTTGGGTACTGTGGCGTTGTCATGGCCTCTGTCCCCAATGAAGTGGATGCCAAAGAAGCCCTGCCACGCGCGAAAAAGGCGGGAGAACTGAACATCGCAGCCGCGCGCGCGTTTAATCGTGGCTTGCGCTGCATCTATTATGCCCTTGGATCATTGGGATGGTTTTTAGGGCCCGTGGGTCTCATTGTTGCGATATTTATCACCGTGATCATTTTGGTACGCCGTGAATTCACATCGGCTTCGCGCGCCGTACTATTGCAAGACGAAACCTAGCCAAACAACCGCTGCCTGATGGCTGCGATAAGATCTTGATAACGTCAATTGGTCATTTTTTGTGTCACCTGCGGCCTTCACGCAGCCACATAAATATGATCCATCCCGACAGTGCGACCATCCAAAGCCACGCAGGTATCAATGGCATTTTAGAACTCGACACGGCAGTGTAGGCCGCCCGCGGCGTGATGCCCATCCAAGTCCGTCCCGCAGCGGCGCGCCCGATAGAAACACGGCGCAAATCAGGCATCCCATCAGACAATGCGAACACACCGCCGCGCGTCTGACCCACAGCAGTTTCCATCAACGCACCTGTTGCGATGGTTTGCTCAAATTCTTTTGGCGCGGCAGGCCCCAGAACCACGACAGCCGACAGGCCATCCTGTTCGAGACCGTAAAGCCCAATATCATCACCCGTGATGACCGTTTGAAACAGCCCCGGACGGGCTTGTGTCATTTCAACGATCTGTTGCGTCCCATCTGGCGCGGTGATTGTCACGCTGCGCGGCGCCTCGGTCAAAGTGCGGCGCGTCACTGTGATCTCATTGCCTGTGGCGCTGGCTGACAGGGATTCCTCTTCCAGTTCGGGTTCTTTCATCATCCAATGGGCAAGACGTCGCAAGAGTTCCAGTTGAGGACCACCGCCCTCAATCCCCCGCGTCCACAGCCACGCATGATCCGAAGCCAAGACCGCCACACGTCCTTCGCCCACATGATCCACCACCAATAATGGCCGTCCTTCATTGCCCGTCATGATAACATCGCCTGTGGTCGCAGCGGGATCGAGATCAATTTGACGGAACCAACGCCCCCAATCAGGTGTAACATCTGGCCGCGTGACGCCACCCAGCCCTTGGGTCACAGGATGGCGCAGACCGAGCTCTGATATTTGTGGCCTATAGGCCTGATCAAACACCCGCCCCGTCGGCTGTGTCGGGATGACACGCGCCAAAGCGGACCGATATAAACTGTCAGCCGAAGCAAAATCAGGCCCAGCAGAAAACAACACTGCGCCGCCATCTTCGACATAGCGGGCGATGTTTTCAAAATAATTGGCATAAAGAATGCCGCGTCGTTTGTAGCGGTCGAAAATGATCAAATCAAAGTCGTCTATTTTTTCCAAGAACAACTCACGCGTCGGAAAGGAGATCAACGACAATTCCGTCACGGGCACCCCATCTTGTTTTTCAGGCGGACGTAAGATCGTGAAATGAACCAAATCAACCGAAGTATCTGATTTGAGCAAGTTGCGCCAAGTGCGCTCACCGTTGTGCGGCTCGCCTGACACCAATAGCACCCGCAGGCGATCACGCACGCCGTTGATCTGTATCACCGATGAATTGTTGCGATCTGTCAGCTCACCCTCGGCCATTGGCACAGAAAATTGTAAAACATTCATGCCGCCATGAGGCAATTTAAGCGGCACTTGCACCGCGCGCCCCACGGGCATTTCCAAAACAATGTCTTCACCGCCATCGATCGACACGATCAAAGGCGATGTCGCGGACAGTCCTACTGGCACGGCCCCTTGGTCTTCGACTTTTAGCGTCAGGGTGATTTCTTCGTCCAAAATGGCAAATGCTGGCGCGTTTTCAACGATAAGCCTACGATCCCAATCATTGGATGTCCCGGTCAGCAGCACATGCAAGGGCGCTGGCAAATCCGGTGCAAGCCCTGCGTCATGTATCTGGCCGTCTGTGATCACGAAAACACCAGCCAAACGCCCCTGAGGCTCATCGGCTATCACGCTGCGCAGCCGCGTCATCAGCAAAGATCCTTGATTGTCTGCGGCATCCGCCACAGAGACAATCCGCAGTTCAGTGTTGGGCATCCTTGCTATTTGCGCCTCTAGACGCGCTTGCGCTGCCTCTGTTTGATCCGCACGTGCAGACAAGTTTTGCGAGGCGGTTTTATCGACCAAAAGCACGATGATATCGGTCAAAGGCGCGCGCTCTTCGCGCAAGATCGATGGGTTCGCCAAGGCAAAAAGCACTGCACCAAAGGCAAGCGCGCGCAACGGCCAGCCCTTAAATCCACGCAAGGCCGCAATAATCAGAACCACACCCAAAACGGCAGAAACACCTGCTAAAAACGGCCAAGGCACATAGGGCGCAAATGTCATATCCAGAGTCATTCGCCCAATCTTTCCAAAAGCGCAGGCACATGCACCTGATCTGATTTGTAGCTGCCGGTGAGCACATAAAGAATTAAGTTCACACCAAAACGATAGGCCATTTCACGCTGTTGTTCGCCAGCATATCCGCTGCCGACAGGTCGCAAAGCACGCCCGTCATCACCCACAGCCCAAGCCGAAGCCCAGTCATTTGCGCCGATGATCACCGGACTGACATTGTCGTTGAGATTGCGAAACGGCATACCTTCGATCTGGGCAGTATCCGTTGCTGATTCTTGCACCCAAACATCAGCGCCATCGAAACGCCCCGGGAAACCTTCCAGTAAATAAAATGTGCGCGTCAGCACATGGTCTTGCGGAACAGGCTCTAGCGGCGGCACATCTAACGCATAGGCGATATTGCGCAACTTGGTGCCCAATGCTGTCTCGCGCCCAAAGGCTGAAATATCGCCATCTCGGGTGTCAAAAAAGATCATACCGCCCGCACGCATATAGGCGTTGAGCTTGGCATAACTGTCCGCCGACAAAGGAGATTGCGCCTCCGTCATAGGCCAATACAACATCGGAAAAACACCGAGAGGATCGACCTCTAAATCCACCCCCATCGGGGCTGAGGGTTCTACAGATGTGCGATTGGCCAAAACTTTCGACAAGCCCAACAATCCTTGCTGCGATACCGTGTCGATGGCTTCATCACCGGTTATCACATAGGCCAACGTCAATTCCGAACTGGCCAGACGCAGGAATCTATCCGCATCGTCTTGCGCACGAGCCGACTGCGGCCCCGCGACACCCAGCGTCAAAATCAAACAGCCGATTGCGGGAATGGCACGACCAAACGTAACACGCCCCGAGAGCATCAAGGTCGCGATCAAATCCAAAGCGAGTGCCATTAAAGCAGCCATTAACAATACGGGTTTCAAGCTGACCTCGCTCGCGTCTTGCATCCCAAGCATTTGTACAGTGCTGGGCCAGACTGCAGGCGCAAGCACGCTTTCGTGTCCAAAAACATTTAGGGCCACAGCACCTTGTTGCGTTTGGTAAACACCTGCGGGCGTTTCCTTGGAGGCATGGGCAGCAGCAAAAACATCGCCATCGACGGGAGACTGCAACCCAGCATCCAGCAATTGCCCGAACCCGTTTAAAACCGTGACAGGCGTCAAGGTTTGCCCAGACAGGTCGTTCACCTCAGTCTCGCCACCACTTGAAACGGAAGTCAATCTTTGCAGCATAGACACAAACAGCCCAGACAATGGCAAAGTGGACCATTGCGCATTGGCCGTAACATGGAACAACACGACTTGCCCCTGACCAACCGCTTTGCGCGTCACCAAAGGCGTACCATCAGCCAAAGTCGCAATCACGCGCGTCGCCAATTCTGGGTCGGGTTGCGCCATGACTTGCGACGAGACGGTCACGTCATTTGGTATCTCAAGACCGTAAAACGGCGAAGTCTCGGCAAAGGGGCGCAAACCTTTGGGATCGCCCCAAGTCATCGCTCCACCGACAGAGCGCCCGCCTGCGCGCAAACGGACTGGCAACAAAGGGTCAACGCCTTCACGCGCCACATCTGATGCAGCCAATTTTGGACCTGAAAAACGTAACAAAACGCCGCCTTTTTGCGTCCATTCCAACAAATCAGCCGCCTCGCCGCCAGCAAGACGCGCCACGTCAGCCAAAACGATCACATCTGGGTTGGCGGCAATCAGATCGCTGAATTCGCCCTCGATCACATCAGAGGTCGCCCCAAAGGCGGCACGCAGGTAATGCAAATGCGACAACAGCTGCGCGTTGCTTCTGTCATCTTCGCCCGAAATCAGCGCGACTTCGGGGCGTTTCAAACTATCGGCAACCAGTTGCACGGCCCCCGCAGAGCGGATGTTTTCAATTTCGAACCGCGTCACACGATTGCGCAATTCCGAGCGCAACGCGATATTTACCACAGTCTCACCCACCTCGATTGAAAGATTGGTCTGCCCCAAGACCCGCTCGATGCCGGACGGATCAGGCCCTATGGCCGCGACTGTGACATCCGCCTTGCCCAAACCGCCGATACGATGCACAACAGATGATACGCCTTGCTCGGTTCTGCTGACAGGTCCAAGGGCAAAAATGGGTCTTTGCAACGCCAGAACACGGACAATGCCCTTGTCTTGTAAAGCCTCTAGAACCTCTGAACGTCCATCAAAATCTGCACCGCTGGATAGCCAAGTCGTGTTGGCCGCACGGTCCAGCGCAGCTATCGCTTGGGTCAATTTCGCCGCATCAGGTGCATGGGCCGCAGGCTGAAGGCCCGCCAAGGCGGCACGCCAATCGCGCGCGGACTTAAAGCTCAAACCTCCGCTGGGCAAATCCGTCGCCACGACAAATGCCACAAGACGGTCATTGCGTTCAGCACGTTCTAAAATATCATCAATGCGTGCTATTTGCGTCGCCCAAATCGGCGCCTCCGCCCAAGTGCCATCCACCATCAAAATCATCGGGCCGGTGTCAGCCTCTTCTATCCTTGGGTTTAAAACGGGACCAGAAAAGGCCAAAATCAGCGCGGCAATCGCCCCCATGCGCAACAGCATCAACCACCACGGCGTGGCCGTAGCTTGGGCATCGGTATCCTTCAACCCAAGCAACAAAGTCACCCCCGAAAACCGCAGACGCTTGGGCGCAGGCGGCACAGCACGCAACAACAGCCACAGCAGCGGCAAGACCAACAGGCCCCACAGCAACCAAGGCGTCGCAAATCCGATTGGCCCTACGATCCACATCAGTTTGCGCCCCCATCTAAGGCTTGGAACAACCAGACCAAAGCAACCTGTACGGGTGTATCTGTGTGATGGCACTCATATCGCCAACCAGCTTGCCGTGCCAAATTTTGCAATTCATCTTTGCGCTCAGCCAATCTATCAAGATAGCGTGCTTTCAAATCACCTGCCCGCAGGGTTTCATGCGACAGTCCGCCCCCCATTGAAGTAAAAACAGTACGGCCTTGAAACGGAAAGGTTTCTTCAACGGGGTCGAGAATTTGAAATAATACGCCAAAAATACCGCGATCCGCCGCCGCGCCAACGACACGCTCGATAGCCTCCATCGGCCCCAAGAAATCGGACATCAGAACAGCACGCGATTGTGGCAGGTAATCGGCCCCATCCGCTACACCGAATTCATCGCTCTGCGTGTCACATAACACCTGCGCGATCCGCCGCAATTGCTGGGCGCCATTGCCTGGGGGCCTGCCCATACCATCCAAAGCCACCCGTTCGCCGCCATTCATCAGCAAAATCGATAGCGCCAGCGTCAATAATGCCGCGCGATCCATCTTGCTGACTTGGTCTTTCAACGATGAAAACTGCATCGACGCGGATTGATCACACCAAAAATGCACGGATTGCGCAGCCTGCCATTCTTGTTCGCGCACAAAAAAACCGTCCGATTGTCCTGATCGACGCCAATCAATCGAACGTGCGGGATCGCCCGCTTGGGCTGGGCGATACTGCCAAAACTCAGACCCGTTGCCAGCACGCCGTCTGCCATGCCCGCCCATCATCAGGGTGCGCGCAAGCTCATCGGCCTTGGCCAAAAGCGCCGGCATCGGGCCTGCGAGCTGTTCGGCCTGCGCCCTTAAGTGGCTGGGAGAGAGCCGTGGATTGCTCACGCGGCGGCTCTGTTTTTCAAGGCAGAAAGTGCCGCGGCATCGATCAAAGGTCCAAGGGTTTCCCCGCGTGCGCGCGCCGCGAAGGTCAGCGCCATACGGTGGCTCAACACAGGGCGCGCCAAAGCCAGAACATCATCAGGGGACGGTGCCAAACGACCATCCAACAAGGCTCGTGCGCGTACCGTCAACATCAACGCCTGCGCCGCGCGCGGGCCTGGACCCCAAGCGACAGAGTTTGAAATCGCGTCTGAGGCATCAGGCGTATCAGGGCGACAAGAGCGCACCAGATCAAGAATCATTTCGACCACGTTTTCACCCACCGGCATTTTGCGCAACAAGGCCTGCGCAGCAATCAAATCAGCGGCGCTTAGAACTTCATGAGCTTCCTCTTCGACCTCGCCCGTGGTGGCCAATAGAATTGCACGCTCTGTGTCGCGATCAGGATAGTCCACATCCACTTGCACCAAGAACCGGTCCAACTGGGCCTCAGGCAGCGGATAGGTGCCTTCTTGTTCCAACGGGTTTTGTGTCGCAAGCACATGAAAAGGCGGTTCCAAATCATGGGCTTGGCCCGCGATGGTCACGGATTTTTCCTGCATCGCTTGCAGCAGCGCCGATTGCGTGCGCGGTGAGGCGCGGTTGATTTCATCGGCCAACAAAAGTTGGCAAAACACCGGGCCTTTGACAAAGCGAAAGGCCCGCGTACCGTCTGATGCGGTTTCCAAAACCTCTGAGCCCAAAATATCGGCAGGCATCAAATCGGGGGTAAATTGCACCCGCGCGCCTTTGAGGCCCATAACCGTTGATAAAGTGTCGACCAGTCGGGTTTTGCCCAAACCAGGCAGCCCAAGCAAAAGCGCATGGCCTCCGCACAGCAGTGCAGAAAACACCAGATCGACGACCTGCTCTTGGCCGATAAAACGCCGTGTCACCGAGGCTTTGGCCTGCGCCAATTTGGCCCCAAGCTGCTCGATCTCAACCACAAGATCATTTTGCGACATGTCTTCACCTATCCTAGAATTACGTGCACTATTAGAAACAGGTCTGAGCCAAAGCACAAACAGACAATAGTGTTATGGTGCCGATAATGGAGTGATTTAAGGTGAACTTATCGTGAGTGTCTCAGCAGATAGCATCGCGGCCGCAATCAGCGCCGCAAAGGGCCGTGGATTGCCCCCCGTGGATCTTTGGAATCCGCCATTTTGTGTTGATCTGGATATTCAAATCAAACGTGACGGCACGTGGTTTTACCTTGGCACGCCGATTGGACGGGTGCGATTGGCGCGCCTGTTCTCGACCGTGTTAAAGAAAGAAGGCGATAACTATTTCTTGGTCACGCCTGCCGAAAAAGTCGGGATCACGGTCGAGGACGCACCGTTTTTGGCGATAGATTTTGACGTGGCAGGCACGGGCACGGAACAGGTTTTAACCTTTCACACTTCGATGGGCGATGAGGCGGTTTTAGACGCGCAGCACCCTTTGCGTGTTGAAACCCGTGCTTCGGGTGAACCTGCGCCATATGTCGAAATCCGGTCCGGACTTGATGCACTCATTGACCGAAAAAGCTTTTTTCGTTTGGCCGAATTGGCCGTTGAGCACACAATAGAGGGCACGCCACACATTGGCCTGTGGTCCTCTGGTCAGTTTTTCAGCCTCGACACGACCTCAACAAGCGAAAGCCCTTAATGCCAAAAAGCGTCGCCCGTTCGGGGCAACGCTTTTCGAAATCATATCGCGGTTGGATCAATCACCAAGTTTGGCGTGAACCTCATCCAGATCAATTTCAGCAATCGGAAATTTGTTGGCCGGATTTTCAAAATCATATTTGAACAGTTGGAAATCGCGTTTGTAGATTTCCCAAATCAAATGTTTGGACAGATCATCAAAGTAGTCTTCAACAGGGTGAAGACGTTTGGGGCCATGTCCCTCGGATTCGTTAAAGCGTGGAATATTGGTCAGATCCACTTTATGCGGCGTCTGGATTGCATCCAAAACCTCTTGCATTCCATCATTGAACGTCTCGGTATAGACGATTTTGTCGTAGCGCCCGCCATTGACGATGAATGTCGACACATGGCCAGACATCGCTGACCAATGGATGTCGGGGTCCATAGGGCGACGAAACCGAATGGTGTCACGCACGAACAATAAGAACCGACGGAACGATGCGATTTGGTCGAACTCTTGTTTGCCGTCGTCCCCGCCCACTTCGATGCCGTATTTTTGCACAAGCTGCGGCACCATGTTGCCACGGTAGCGTCTGCCATTGCGTTGAATGCCACAGATTTTGTCAAAGAATGACGACAGCACGCGCGTATATGGATTGCGCACGCAGGTGAAGGCGTAAGACTTATGTCCCTGCGCGTTCGCTTCGATCAAAGGCTGGCTGTCTTCTTGCGACCATTTATGCATACGATCTTTGCTGTCATGGATATCGCCGTCGAAAAATTCGCCATGATCTGAATAAAACATGATCTGACCAATGGTCGAACACGCACATTTTGGAACAACGCGGTACACCACGCTTTCACTCTCGGTCATCCAAGTTCCTGGAAAGCCCATATTGACCCGTTCTCCTCAAGACTGCACACAAGCAACGTTTTGCACTTTAAAAGCAAATTAGGCTTGTTTATTCAATAACTGGTTACGATTATAATCAATAATGCGGCAAAAATGAGGATACGGTTTCCATAATGGCACGAATTGCATTCATTCTTCTGTGCCACAAAGACCCAGAAGCGATCATAGATCAAGCCCGCAGACTGACTGCGGCAGGGGATTACATCTCAATCCACTTTGATGCTCGCAGTGGCCGTGCTCCTTTTGAGAAGATTCGCGAAGGTTTAAAAGACAACCCAAACGTCGCATATGCCACCAAACGCATCAAATGTGGTTGGGGCGAATGGTCTCTTGTTCAAGCGTCCTTGTACGCGGTCGAGGCCGCAGAAAAGGCATTTCCACGCGCGACGCATTTTTATATGGTCTCTGGAGACTGCATGTCTGTGAAAACAGCAGAATACATGCATAACTTTTTGGACCAAGAGGACGTGGACTATATTGAGAGTTTTGATTTCTTCGAATCAGAATGGATCAAAACGGGGATCAAAGAAGAGCGCCTTATTTTTCGTCACTGGTTCAATGAACGCACACAAAAATGGCTCTTCTACCAAAGCTTTTGGCTGCAGCGCCGTCTTGGGCTTCAACGCGAGATCCCTGCCGACATTCAAGTTCAAATCGGATCGCAGTGGTGGTGCTTGCGCAGACGGACGATTGAGTGGATCTTAGAATTCACTCGCAAACGTACCGATGTGATGAGGTTCTTCCGCACCACATGGATTCCCGACGAGACATTCTTTCAAACTTTGGTCAGGCATTTGGTGCCCGAAACCGAAATTCAGGCGCGCACGCTGACCTTTTTGATGTTTACCGATTACGGCATGCCCGTGGTTTTCTACAATGACCATTATGATTTACTGGTCACACAAGACTTTCTATTCGCACGTAAAATTTCCCCAGAAGCCACTGAACTCAAAAAGAGGCTTGGCGATTTGTTCGCGGCCAAAGGCGTGGAGTTTCAAATATCTGGTGAAGGGCGTTCTTTGTATAAGTTTCTCACCGGACGGGGACGCAATGGTCGACGTTTCGCACAGCGATTTTGGGAAACCGAAAGTTCGCTCGGGCGTGACCGCGAATTGTTGATGATTGTCTGCAAGAAATGGCATGTTGCCAAACGGCTTGTGGCCGAAATCAAAGAACACAGCGATGTGCCCTGCATCGAATATCTGTTTAATGAAGAAAGCACCCCCCTGCCCGATTTAGGTGGGATCGAGAAAAGTCTTGAAAAACGCACACGCCACCGGCGCGCGTGGGTGCGCATGTTGTTCGATTACTTTGAAACTGATCGCTTGGTGGTGTGTTTGGATTCTGACGGGTTGGATCTGATCAAAGATTTTTACAGTGACCGTTCTGGCACGCGATTGTTGGAAATCGAATGCGAGTTTACCGACGAATATCTTGAAGGGCACGCCAAACGCGTGGGGCTTGCAGGCGACCAAACACCCCATGATGCGCTCGAAAAACTGCTTCCAACACTTAAATCCGACATCAATCATGAATATGATGGCATTCGCGACGCAGATTTTGAGAACCATGAGCGTATTTCGCAAACAAAAACGCCAGAAGAAAACGCAGGCCCCATCGCGCGATTCTTGAAAATATCGTATGAAGACGCCTTAAAAATCGCCAACACAGACTATTTATTTTACGACTAAGCCAAAGGACTGCCCATGGCCTATATCTATGATGATCAAAACATTTTCGCTAAAATTTTGCGCGGTGAAATCCCGTCCAAACCTGTGTTTGAAAGCGATCACACCATCGCCTTTCCTGACATTTCACCACAAAAACGCGTACATATTTTGGTGATCCCGAAAGGTCCATATCGCTGTTATGACCACTTCGTTACCACCGCAAGCGATGCAGAACAGCTCGATTTTTTCAAATCTGTTGCCCTCATCGCCAAGCAGACAGGCACATCCGAGGCACATGGCGGCAATGGCTATCGCTTAATCACCAACTCTGGCCCTGACAGTCACCAAGAAGTGCCACATTTCCACGTGCATCTGTTGGGCGGCGAAACATGTGGCCCATTGACTGCAAGCTAGACACACCCAACCAAAGTAAACAAAAGCCCCGCTGAGATCAGTGGGGCTTTTGCTTGAACAACTCTCAAAATGGGTGTGCTCGCGCGTTACTTTCCAGAGGTCAAATCCACAAAGACATCCTCTAGATCCGGGTCAACCGTGCGCACATCGTCAATGACAATGCCCGCCGCCTTCACCGCATCCAAAATCACGTTGGCCGAGGTTTTGGAGCGCGAATAGGAAAAGGACAGAGATCCGTCAACCTTGCGATCCAAGGTGACCCCGTCGGGCAAATCAAACGATTCAGGCACGCCGCCCTCAGGCTCAATCACCAAAGTCTTTGCATCCATCGCCCCGATCAGGTTCTTTGTGGTATCGCGCGCGACAACTTCGCCGTGGTTGATGATCGCAATTTCGTCACACATTTCTTGTGCTTCTTCCAAGTAATGCGTCGTCAAAATAATCGTGGTGCCGTAAGTTTCGTTCAAGCGACGCACATTGGTCCACAACATGTGACGCAGCTCGATATCCACCCCTGCAGTCGGTTCATCCAGCACCAAAACTTGCGGGTTGTGCACAAGCGCTTTGCCCAACAAAAGACGACGCCGCATCCCCCCCGACAAGGTGCGCGCATAGGCCTCGGCCTTGTCACTCAACCCGACCATCTCGAGAATCTCATCAGATCGGCGATCTTTTTTCGGCACGCCGTAAAGGCCTGCCTGCACTTCCAACGCACCGCGCGGGGTGAAAAACGGATCAAGATTCAATTCTTGCGGCATCACGCCAATGGCCGCACGCGATTGACGCGGATTGACGTCTTGGTCAAAGCCCCAAATCTTGGCTTGGCCAGATGTTTTGACCACAAGCCCGGCCAGAATATTGATCAAAGTGGATTTTCCGGCTCCATTTGGCCCCAATAGTCCAAAAATAGACCCTTTGGGAATGTCCAGATCGATGCCTTTGAGCGCCTCTTTGGCAGGTGCTGCACCTTGACCACGATAGGTTTTGCGCAGGCCTCTGATCTCAATAGCATTGCTTGTCATCGTCTCTCCCTTTCGCGCGGGGGTTTCCTGCGCTGATCTTATCGCACCCCCTTGCCCGTGGCGCGCGGATCGCTATCATATGTCGTTGACATAAGCCGTCTAAACAAGTTCGGCAACAGTGACCGCCTGCGCACCCCTTGTGCATATAGAACAAGGAATGCACTCAGCCAAAAGTGAGCGACAAACATGACCACCGATGCCCCAGAAACCGAAATCGTATCCACTTGGAAAGTGGCCTGTGATGGCTCCGAAGGCGCTTTAGGCCACCCGCGTGTTTGGTTGGTGATTCCGCATGACACAGGATTCGTTGAATGCGGCTACTGCGATAAAAAATTCGTCCACACCTCATCGAAATTGGAAAGCGAGGCTTAAGCCACGCTTTTTCGCCCTTCCACCATGGGTTAGATTTTTTCAAAACAGCCGCGCTGACGCCGGCTGTTTTGTCATGTTTGACCACATGACGCATCGACCCCAAAAAACACTGCGCAAGCTTGGCGCTTTAACACGATCACAGCTTGCAGGTGGGGGACCCCTTCGTGTTATCAAAGCGGGGCAGATTTACACAAAGGCGGCATGCATATGACTTTCGGCAAGGGACATCACCTTCACCTTATTGACGGCTCCGCCTTTATTTTCCGCGCCTATCACGCATTGCCACCTTTGACACGCAAATCTGACGGCCTGCCAGTGGGCGCGGTGTCCGGCTTTTCGAACATGTTGTACCGCTATATCGAGGCCAACACTGGCCCCGATGCGCCAACACATGCGGCTGTGATTTTCGACCACTCCGGCGACACGTTTCGCAACAAAATCTACCCGCAATACAAGGCCAACCGTCCGCCAGCCCCCGAAGATTTGCGCCCCCAGTTTTCGCTGACCCGTGACGCCACGCGCGCTTTTAATATTGCGTGCATCGAGGTCGAAGGTTTTGAAGCCGACGACATCATCGCAACACTTGCGTGCAATGCGCGCGATGCGGGCGGGCGCGTCACCATTATTTCGTCAGACAAAGACTTGATGCAGCTGATCGGCGGGGGCGTTGAAATGCTCGACCCGATGAAAAACAAACGCATCGATTCCGAGGGCGTGGAAGAAAAATTCGGCGTTGGCCCCAACCGCGTTGTTGATGTTCAGGCGCTCGCAGGCGACAGCGTTGATAACGTACCCGGCGCGCCCGGCATTGGCATCAAAACGGCCGCGCTTTTGATTAATGAGTACGGTGATCTTGAAACGCTATTGTCGCGCACAGATGAGATCAAACAGCCCAAACGCCGCGAAAGTCTGCAAAACAACGCAGAGCTGATCCGCATTTCACGTGATCTGGTAAAACTGGATTGTGAAATGAAGCTGGATTTCTCGCTGGAAAGCCTTGAGGTCAAAGAGCCGAATGTCGACGATTTGGTCGCATTTTTGGCCAAAATGGAATTTCGTACCATTGTCAAACGCGCGACCGAGCGTTTTGGCGTTGAGGCACCGGCAATACCGGATGCGCCAGCCTCAGCAAACACAAGCGCAAACGCAATACAACAATCAGCGCAACCTGCGGCCAAACCGTTTGATTTGGATGCCTATGAGCATGTCCGCACCATCGGCGCGTTGGAGCGCTGGATCGAGGCCATCTATGAGCGTGGCTATGTCGCCGTCGACACCGAGACCATGGGCTTGGACGCGATGCAGGTCGATCTGGTCGGGATCTCTTTATGTATCGAGGCGGGCCAAGCCTGCTACATTCCCCTCGCGCATAAAGCAGGGGATGACGATCTGTTTGGCGGCGACAGCTTGGTCGAGGGTCAGCTGCCGCTTGATCTGGTGATCGATACCCTGCGCCCCATGTTGCAAGACCCAAGCATCGTGAAAATCGGCCAGAACATGAAATACGATGCCAAGATTTTCGCGCGCTACGGCGTCACTGTCGCGCCTTACGATGACACCATGTTGATGTCTTACGCCTTGCACGCAGGGCTGCACAATCACGGTATGGATGCCCTGTCTGAGCGCTATCTCGACCATACGCCGATTCCAACCAAAGAACTGTTGGGCTCAGGCAAATCCATGATCACCTTTGACAAAGTGGAGCTTAGCAAAGCGATCAAATATGCCGCCGAAGATGCAGATATCACCCTGCGCCTGTGGCAGGTGTTCAAGCCCAAGCTGCATATCGAACAGGTCACCACAGTCTATGAGACGCTGGAACGCCCCTTGTCACCTGTGCTGACCCAAATGGAACGCAATGGCATCAAGGTTGACCGTGATGTCCTATCGCGCATGTCAAACACCTTTGCCCAAAAAATGGCAGGGCTTGAGGCGGAAATTCAAGAGCTTGCAGGTCAGCCGTTTAACGTTGGCTCGCCCAAGCAGCTCGGTGAAATTCTGTTCGACAAAATGGAATTGCCCGGTGGTAAAAAAGGCAAAACCGG
This sequence comes from Pacificibacter marinus, assembly GCF_018860665.1. GTDB lineage: Bacteria > Pseudomonadota > Alphaproteobacteria > Rhodobacterales > Rhodobacteraceae > Celeribacter > Celeribacter marinus_A. Next base: position 68,014 of record NZ_JAHKPK010000014.1, on the reverse strand, counting down.
TGCCTATGCCACAGGTGTCGACATTCTTGAAGACCTCGCATCCGAGGGCCATGAATTGCCAGCCCGCGTGATGGATTGGCGTCAATTGTCCAAGTTGAAATCGACCTACACGGACGCGCTGCAAACCTTTATCAACCCAGACACAGGGCGCGTGCATACGTCGTATATTCAAACAGGCGCAGTCACTGGCCGCATGTCGTCGTCTGATCCGAACCTGCAAAATATCCCTGTACGTTCAGATGAGGGGCGTAAAATTCGCGAGGCCTTCGTGGCTGATGCAGGCAAGAAACTAATCTCACTGGATTACAGCCAGATCGAGTTGCGTATCTTGGCCCATGTCGCCAAGATAGACAGCCTCAAGCAAGCCTTCCGCGACGGTCACGACATTCACGCCATGACCGCGTCTGAGATGTTCAATGTGCCAATGGAAGGCATGGACCCGATGGTGCGCCGTCAAGCGAAAGCCATCAACTTTGGTGTCATTTACGGCATCTCTGGCTTTGGCCTTGCGCGCAATCTGCGCATTCCACGCAAAGAGGCTCAAGGCTTTATCGATCGTTATTTTGAGCGCTTTCCCGGCATCAAAGAATACATGGATGAAACGGTCGCTTTTGCGAAAGAGCATAAATACGTTCAAACGCTGTTCGGTCGCAAAATCCATACGCCTGAGATTGCCGCCAAAGGTCCGCAAGCGGGCTTTGCCAAACGCGCCGCAATCAATGCGCCGATCCAAGGCACCGCTGCCGATATCATTCGCCGGGCTATGATCCGAATGCCCGAAGCCATCAAAGACCTGCCCGCCAAAATGCTGTTGCAGGTCCACGATGAATTGATCTTTGAAGTGGATGAAGACGCCTGCGATCCAGTGATTGAAGCCGTGAAAGACGTGATGGAAAACGCCTCGGAACCCGCTGTGAAACTGGATGTACCGATTGAAGTTGATGCAGGCATTGGCAACAACTGGGCAGAGGCGCATTAGCGTCAACTTAGCCTCAAGGCATATAGGAAAAGGCGCGTGAGACTGATCTCAACGCGCCTTTTTTAATGTCTATTTGCAGGCTTAGTTAAACGGCACAGACACGCGAAATTGCAACGTCTCAAGGCCGGGGTTCACCTCCAACAGCTCTGCATTTGAGCGGTGGTCATAGGACAGGGCGTAGCGCCATCCATTGTCCGCCTCATAACCAAGCTCAACACCTGAGCGGAAATGGATATTACCGCCAATGTCTACGCCATCGCCCTTGTCAAAAAGGCCACCCATCAAGTGAAGTTGGGCATAAATGCCTGTGTCAGCCAGCTCTTTGGTATAAGCGGCGCCAGCACCGGCCCAAACCGCACCTTGACCTGTAAAAGAGGCCCCTATGATGGGCTGAAACGGTCCGTATTTTTTGCCAAAGTCATACCGAAAATAGGCTTCATGCGACACATAGTCTTTGTTAAACTCAACCAATCCTGTTGAGATAGAAAGACGTGAGGCTTCGTCAGATTGAGCCAAGCACCCAGAACCAGATCCAGATCCACAATCGTTCAGGACCATATCAAGGCTACCAAACAACAAAAATGCGGCTGCCATAGCTCCGTCCATCACATAATCCTATCTTAATTGATCGCGTTCACCGGGAACCTAGAGCAGCCCAGCGTCTTTGAAAAGGGCCTTAAGATCGGCCTCTGGACGGGGGCCAATATGCGAGATGACTTCAGCCGCGGCGACACAGCCCATTTTGCCAGAGATTTCCAAACTTTGCCCCGTGGCATAGCCGTATAAAAACCCTGTCGCAAACTGGTCGCCCGCGCCGGTCGTATCAACAGGTTGCACACGTTCGACAGGCACGACAATCTGCTCATCCCCTTGCACCAGCACAACACCACCTCCGCCGCGCGTACAAACCACCAAGCCGCATTCAGCCGCCGCAATTTCAAGCGCAGAAGACAGGTCGGTTTGATACAGGCTTTCCCATTCGTGTTCATTGCCGATCACAAAATCCATCTCTTTGACGAACTGTCTGAAATCATCACGATGGCGATCAACACAGAACGGATCAGACAAAGAAATGCCAACCTTGCCACCAGCCGCATGGGTCAATTTAGCCGCTTGATCAAACGCCGCCTTACCCATGTCTTTGTCGTAAAGATATCCCTCGAGAAACATAATTTCTGTGTCAGAGGCAGCATCTGCGTTCACATCGGCTGACGAAATCTCAGAAGAAATCCCAAGATAGGTGTTCATAGAGCGTTCCCCGTCAGGAGACACGAAAATCATGGATCGCGATGTCGGCAACTCGCCGCCTGCAACTGGCGGGTTCACGAAAGCCGTGCCATCATTTTCCATCTCTTGCGCATAGAATCGCCCCAAAGCATCGTCATGCACACGACCTATGAAACCTGTTATTAACCCAAGATTGCCCAAGCCTGCCAAAGTGTTGGCGACAGAGCCACCGGGCGTTTGCACACGGTTTTCCATCGCTCCGTACAGCATCTCGCCACGCGATTGTTCCACCAGTTGCATGATGCCCTTTTCGATGCCCATGAGCTCTAAAAAGCTATCATCCGCTTGCGTAATCACATCCACGATCGCGTTGCCGATGCCGACAACTTGGTAGGTTTTAGTCAAAATTCTTCTCCTCAAAGGCGCAGATGTCTCGTATCAGACAGGTGCTACACAAAGGTTTACGCGCCTTGCAGGTGTAACGACCGTGCAGGATCATCCAGTGATGTGCGTGTTGTTGAAATTCAGCGGGAATATGGTCTTCGATGGCACGCTCAACCGCGACGACGTCTTTGCCGACAGCCACACCAGAGCGATTGCCAAAACGCAAGATATGCGTATCGACGGCCTGCGTTGGCACATGCCACCACATATTCAGCACGACATTCGCAGTTTTGCGTCCCACACCCGGAAGGCTTTCCAAAGCGGCGCGCGACGAGGGCACGATGCCGTCAAAATCATCGACCAAGATCTGTGCAGTTTTCATTACATTCTTGGCTTTTTGGCGAAACAACCCAATGGTTTTGATATGTTCTGTCAGCCCTTCGATCCCAAGATCAAGCATCTTTTGCGGAGTATCAGCAATCTTGAACAGCTCTTTGGTGGCCTTGTTCACCCCCACATCAGTGGCCTGCGCAGACAGGGCCACCGCCACAACCAATGTATAGGCGTTGGTATGATCAAGCTCGCCTTTTGGCTCGGCCTCGGCTGCGCGAAAGCGTGAAAATATTTCAAAGATCGTGTGATAATCGAGTTGTTTAACCATAGTTCGCTTAATGCCTTTTTGTGACCTTAACGGCAAGGCTCGGGTTTTTATAAAATGCACACCAAATCAGCTATCGCAGCGAATACTGCCTTGATCTATTCACCGCATGCGCGCCACAAGACTTCTCAGCAAACGCGGCTGAGACCACGGAGGCTTAGCGCATTTACTCTTTGATCAAGTTTCGGGTCGCCTCACGGCCGCATTTCGTGTGAGTATCCCCTTAAACACATGGGGACCAAAATGACTGTTGAAGATCGTTACCACTATCAGGTCATTCGTCGTGCAATCTCGCACATCGATCAGGCGAAAGCCCCTGTAACGTTAGAGGGGCTGGCCACGGATCTAGGAATGAGTTCGCAGCATTTTCAAAAAGTGTTTTCGAAATGGGCTGGCGTCTCGCCCAAACGTTATCAGCAATATTTGACCTTGGACCATGCCAAAACATTAATGAAAACGCGTCACACTTTGCTAGACGTGGCGAGTGACGTTGGCCTGACGTCCACAGGCAGGCTGCATGATTTGTTTTTACGTTGGGAAGCCATGTCTCCGGGCGATTATGCTCGCAAGGGCGCAGGCTTACACATTTCTTTTGCGTGGCTTGAGACACCTTTTGGCGAAGCTTTGGCCATGGCCACACCACGGGGCTTATGTGGCCTAGGATTTACATCTGAAATCGGGCGCGCGGCGAGCTTTGCCGATCTGAGTGGGCGATGGCCAAATGCAACCTTTGTCGAAAATATCGACGAAGTGCGCCCTTTTGTAGACGCGGCCCTTTCAGGTGGCACAGCGCAGCTTCAATTGATCGGTGGCCCGTTTCAAATCAAAGTCTGGGAAGCGCTGTTGTCGATCCCATCCGGCGAGGTCACCACCTATGGCGATATCGCCACGGCCATCGGAAATCCGAAAGCCGTGCGCGCAGTTGGGACAGCCGTCGGGCGCAATCCAATCAGTTGGCTGATCCCCTGCCACCGCGTGTTGCGCAAGTCTGGCGATTTGGGAGGGTATCACTGGGGCACGCCGGTCAAACGCGCTCTCTTGGCCTATGAAACCGTGCGATCTGAGGCCAGGCCTTAGACAAACTCATAAGCACTTTTCCGCCAGTTTTTCACTGCATGCGTTATGGCGCTGCGCATCCCGCCAGACGTAAGATAAAAGATGCATAAAAGCAGTTTAACAAAAAGGTAGTCTCATGAAGACCCGCACCCTTATCGCCTTTCCCCTTGTCGCAGCCGTCGCTTTAGCCGGATGTATGGACAGCAGTAATATGAGCGACCCGGACTCCAAAGCCCGCCAAGGCGCCGTCGCGGGCGCGGTTCTCGGTGGCATCGTTGGCCTATCACAGAGTGACGGCAAGCTTGGCAAAGCCGCCGTGGGCGCCGTGATTGGCGGCGCTATCGGCGCTGGTATCGGCGGTACGCTTGATCAACAGGCCGCTGACCTGCGCCAAGACCTTGGCAATGATGACGTTCAAATCGTCAATACCGGTTCAGAACTGGTTGTGACCTTGCCACAGGACATCTTATTCGCCACCGACAGTGCCGTTGTGCGTGCGGGGCTTCAATCTGATCTCGGTGCGCTTGCTCGCAATTTGCAAGATTACCCATCGACGACAGTTCAGGTCATTGGCCATACCGATAACACGGGCGATGCAGGCTACAACCAAGAGCTGTCCACACGTCGCGCCTCAGCCGTATCTACAATTCTGCGGGCAAACGGCGTCGAAGCCTACCGTGTGAACGCTTACGGACGTGGAGAAGACGCGCCCGTGACAACCAACCTTACACCAGAAGGCCGCGCACAAAACCGCCGCGTTGAGATCATTATCACGCCCGCTGCGTAAGTCACTTTCCTACTCTTTTAAAAGGCCGGCTCCTTGTCCGGCCTTTTTTCATGGCCAGCAGCACGACTTGGTCATATAAATTGACCAATCATATCGATCAGCCGGCGGAGACATCATGCCTTTTCAAAAAATACAATCTGAAAAGCTGGCACAAAGTGTGGTCAAGCAAATTGAATTGCTGATTTTACGCGGGATTCTAAGACCGGGTGAGAGACTGCCAGCAGAGCGCGATTTGGCCGAACGTCTAAACGTATCGCGCCCGTCACTCCGCGAAGCGATTGGTGAGCTGAGCACCAAAGGCCTGCTGGAAACGCGCGCTGGAGCTGGAGTGTTTGTCGCCGATGTTTTGGGCTCTGCCTTTTCACCCGCTTTGGTGACACTCTTTGGCGATCACGACGAAGCTGTGTTCGACTACATCGCCTTTCGTCGCGATATGGAAGGCTTGGCCGCAGAACGTGCCGCAACTTTAGGGTCTGAAACAGACCTTAAGGTCATCAATACGATTTTCGAAAAAATGGAAGCGGCTCATCCAAAACGCAACCCTTCGGACGAAGCCCGCCTAGATGCCGAGTTTCATTTGTCCATAATTGAAGCCAGCCACAACGTCGTGATGCTGCATATGATGCGATCTATGTTTGATTTGCTGCGCGAGGGCGTGTTCTACAATCGCTCTGTTATGTTCAAACAACGCACCAATCGCGTCGATTTGCTAGATCAACATCGGCTTATCAATGATGCAGTGCAAAGGCGTGATCCAGAAGCAGCCCGCTCTGCTGTGGTGTCGCATCTGAATTATGTGGAGCAGGCGCTGAAAGATCAACAAAAGTTCGAAAAGAACGAGGCAATCGCGCAATTACGATTTGATCACGAACAAAAGCGCTAAGGCCCCACCTCGGCACGGACGGCCTTGATTTGTAACAGTCTCTTAATCTCATCGCTGCTCAAAAGAAAAAGCCCCGCGTCACCGCAGGGCTTTAAAATTCGATTTTGAGACAGAAGCTTAATGCAACTTTTCAGTTACATCGCCAATCGCGTCATCAATCAATTTGTTTGCGTCTGCTGCGGTCATCTGTTTTGCAATCACGTCTTTTGCTGCGGCGACGGCCACGGTGACCGCAGTGTTGCGCACGTCACGGACGGCTGCAGCTTGCGCAGATGCGATCTGATCTTGAGCAGAAGCAAGTCGGCGCGCAATAGACGTCTGGATGACCTCTTTCGCTTTGACGGCTGCGGCCTCTGCATCGATTTTGGCTTGTGCCACAATCGCGTCAGCTTGCTCTTGAACTTCGCGTTGCTTGCGCTCGTAGGATGCCAAAATTGTTTGGGCTTCTTCGCGCAGTGCACGGGCTTCTTCAAGCTCGGTCGAGATGCCTTCAGCGCGTTTATCCAAAAGACCACCAAGCATGGAGGGCACTTTTGCGTAAACCAAAACACCGATAAAGACGAGGAAACCAAGCAAGACGATGAAGTTCGTGTTGCTAAAGGACAAGAATGGACCATCTGCAGCGAAAGCAGGTGTCGCAACAACAGCGGCGGTGAGGGCGAGAAGTGTTTTCATGATCTTACCCTTTCAAGCGCGCGTTGATCGCGGCGGTCAGTGTCTTAGCATCGGCTTTGCCGCCAAATGCTGCAACAAGTTCTTTGGCCGTGTCTTTGGCAACCACTTTAACGCTGTCTGCGGCATTGTCGCGGATCTCTGCGATCATCGCCTCGGATTCAGCAGCTTTCACTGCGATCTCTGCGTCAGCTTTTGCCAAAGCGACGTCCAAATCAGCTTGAATAGCTGCGTTGGCTTCGCCTGAAATACGCTGGGCTTCGGCTTTGGCCTCGGCGAGCGCTTTGTTATATGCGTTTTCTGCATCTTGGGCCTTGAGCTTGAGCTCTTCAGCAGCAGAAATGTCGTTCATGATCGTGCCAGAGCGTTCTGCAAGCACCGAAGAGATGCGCGGCAGTGCAATTTTAGACAGCACGAAATAGATCACGACGAGCGTGACAAGAAGCCAGAAAATCTGGTTCGGGAAAGTAGCAAAATCAAGCTGCGGCATCGCCACTGCTTCAGTTGCCCCATGTGTCTCTGTCGCCATGGTGTCCTCCTGGCTCTGGATAATTCCTTCCGAGGATCGGAAGGAGCCAAATTACGCTAGGGTGGATCAGTTAAGACCCACCCCGCCGTAAGGATGTGTGAGTCTGACTTAGACTGCGAACATCAACAAGAGAGCAACGAGGAAAGAGAAAATCCCCAAAGCTTCGGCAAACGCCATGCCGATGAAGAGTGTAGCAGTTTGTGAAGCAGCAGCGGATGGGTTGCGCAATGCGCCCGCGAGGTAGTTGCCAGCAACATTACCAACACCGATAGCTGCGCCACCCATGCCGATTGCTGTGAGACCTACACCGATGTATTTGCCGAGTTCTGCGATATTGCCTTCCATGGGGGTATCTCCTTACGTTGGAATTGGCTGAAAAGTAGTTAGAGTTCGAACCTGATCCGATTAGTGTGACGGATGCAGCGCGTCTTTAAGGTACACGCAGGTTAGAATGGTGAACACGTAGGCCTGAATGAAGGCTACGAGAAGTTCGAGACCATACATGGCTGTAATGGCCGCGATAGAAACGGGTGCGATAAGTTTGATGGCCGCGAATGTCGCGAAAACTTTGATCACAGCGTGACCAGCCATCATGTTGCCAGCCAAACGAATGGAGTGGCTAACAGGACGCACGAAATATGAGATAAGCTCGATCACGGCCAGAACAGGACGCAGCGCGAGCGGCGCGGATTTGACCCAGAACAGTTCAAGGAATTTCGCACCATTTTTGACAAAGCCAAGAACCGTGACAAAAACGAACACGAGCAGCGCCAGAACACCTGTGACCGCGATGTGGGTCGTTGGCGTGAAGGACAAAGGCAAAAGGCCCAAGATGTTTGAGAATGCGATGAAGCAAAACAGTGTCATCACGTACGGGAAGTAGCGCACGGAGTCTTTGCCGCCCACATCTTCGAGCATTTTGTAAACGAAACCGTATGTGAGTTCGGCAAGGGATTGGCCTTTAGAAGGCACAATTGACCGGCCGCGTGAACCAACAACCAAAAGCAAAACCACACCGAGAACCGCAAGGCCCATCCAGAGGGTCGCGTTGGTTACCGTGTACCAGTGAACATCGCCATCTCCGAAAAGCGGCGTAATTCTGAACTGATCCATCGGGTGGAATGCAAGGCTGCTCTCAGTACCATGTGCTTCGGTCGCCATGTTCAATCCCTCTCGTCACCTGCGGCTTTTGCCGCGTTATCATCTACCGCAGTTGCCTGCGCATTCAGTTTAGAGGCTTCCGCCTCTTGTTCCGCTTGGATCGTCTGGGCTGTGCGCATCATCGTTTTGACGCCCGCAGCCAGTCCAAATCCAACCATCAGCACGATAAAGATGGGCGTTGTGCCAAAAAGCTTATCCAAGCCCCATCCCATGCCGAAACCGATCAACAGACCGGCCACCAATTCTATCACCATCCGCCATGCCATATTGGCCTGAGAAAAGTGTTCTTCACCGCGGGAGCTTGTTGGCTCTTGCGCCTTTTTCAATGTCGCGATCCGCTCATCCAAGGCTTTAAGCCGCTTCGGATCATGCGGGTCTGTCATCGTCAAAGCCCCTCTGGTCAGTTGCCGGCAAACTATGGTGCAGGTCTGCGTGAGTCAATACGGGATTAGGCTTTTCAAAAACAACGTAACAATTTGATATTAAACGAAAATGACTTTTTACCATTGCAACACTTTGACCATAACTGGGCGCAAGAGGCGCATTTCAAGCCCCTTTACTATATTCAACCAAATGGTTGACCAAAGGCCTCCACCCTTTTAACGCTGACGCTATGACCCAACCCCATCACGCCAAATCCCTTGATCTTGTCTTTGCTGCCCTCGCCGACCCCACACGGCGCGCGATCCTTGAGATGCTGTTGGAAGACGACATGGCCGTCACAGATGTAGCAGAACCGTTCGAGATGTCTTTGGCAGCTGTCAGCAAGCATCTGACGCTACTGATGCGCGCAGGGCTGATCGCGCAAGAAAAACGTGGGCGGGTGAAATGGTGCAAACTTGAACCCGACGCCATGCGTGCTGCGTCGATCTGGATGCAGGGCTTTGGTCAGTTCGAAGCACTGGATTTGGATGGGCTTGAGCGGTTTTTAGAAGCCGAATTGAACGAGACTGACGACACGCACCCCACATAGCGAGGCGGGTGAGGTCAGACGTCAATTCACGCTTGGCGCGTCTTATTCTTCATGCTTCAACAGCAAATACAACGCGAGTATCGTCAAACCGATGCCACCGAAAATCAAAGCAGGCGGCACGCCGTTGCCCAGTGCGATTTCCCATAGGATCACCCATGATGGCGTCAGATACGTGTAAGCCATAACCTTAGCGCTGTCCAAACGTACCGAGGCGAATGTCAGCAAAGTCGCGGTAAAGGTGGTGGCGATAATCGCTGTATATCCCATGGCGATCCAAACGATACCAGGCAGACTGGTCCAATTCGTCGTCATAATGTCAGATGCACCAAAGGCGAGTGCGACAAGTGTGGTCGCGATCAAGATAAGGAAGATGAAAACAAAAGTACGCTCGCCTCTATTCAGACGCGGCACAAGCGGCGTGTAAAGCGCATGTCCAACCACGCCAATAAAATAGATCATCTCACCACGCCCGACTTCAAACGCCAAAAGAGCGGAAATGTCAGCTCGGAAAATCACCCAAAGCGCGCCAGAGGCCCCGACGGCCAAAGCGAAAGCGATGCGCTTGGTGGTGATTTGGCGCATGATGAAATAGCCAAAGACCGCTGACATCAAAGGCGTTAAGGTGAACAGCGCGGAAATCGAAATGGGCGCAGCTGTTTCCAAACCGATAAACATCATAATAAAGTAAAGCGCGAACAACCCGCCCAAGATAGCGTAGCGCCAGGGCGCTCGAAGCGCGAAACGCGGAATGCCACCCGTGGCCATCGCCAAAACGCCAACAGCACAGGTCGCAATCACGAACCGCATGCTGTTGAAGGCAATCGGTGAAATCGTGTCCGTTTTCATAGCTAAGCCGCCCAACGAGAAACTGCCCGCGACAAGAAAGGAAAAAACGAGCATCGCCAGATGTCCGTTGCGGCGCTCTAGGCGGCTTGCAGCGTCAGTCAAAATTCCATTCCTTTGCGCGTTCTTTAAGATAGCTCAGCATCGCCTGCACTTTGGGGGTTCGGTGCAAATCGACGTGCGTCACAATCCAATTGGGCGCTTGCCAATCTGCTTGCGTCGGGAAAATCCGAATAAGATCATCGTCTGCTGCTGCAATATCATGACTGACGAACCCTGCGCCGGCCCCAGCCAAGACAGCCTCTAGGCTTGCCTCTAAGCTAGAGACACGAAAACTGATTTGCTCTGGTGAAACATTGTCGCGCATCCAAACCATGTGAGGCGCGCGATGCGTCAAGTCGTCGAATCCAACAAACCGCATATCTGTCAGCAAGTTTTCCGGCGCAGGCATCCCAAACCGATCTACATAGGACGTGTGGACGAAAAGCCCAAATTTCTGCGTGCCAAAAGGTTGCACAACATTATCGGGCTCTTGGGGGGCTGCACCGGTGCGGATCGCGACATGCGCTTCGCCGTATTCCAAGCGAAACACCCGTTCACCGGTCAAATACCGCACGACCAACTTGGGATGCAGCGCCTGAAAATCAGCCAAAACAGGCGCAATTAGACGCGAGATAAGAGGCAAGGATGTAATGATCAACTCGCCGCTCACATCTTCGCCACGCCCTTTGATCCGATTGACCAGTTGAGAAAACTGATCATCAGTGGCCTGAGCCACTTTCAACAAATCCGTACCAGCTTCGGTCGATGTGTAACCACGTGCGTGACGTTGGAACAGCTTCACCCCAAGCGTTTGTTCCAGCGAGTCGATATGACGAATGACAGTGGCGTGATGCACCCCCAAAACCTGCGCAGCGCCAGATACTGTGCCCATTTTGGCAACTTGAAATGCGGTGCGGATTTCGTCCCAATTTTCTATATTCATAACTGACTCACATCTGTGCGTTAACGAACGAGGTTCTCCCGTTTACACATCTAGCGTTCAAAAAGACAAGTGCGGACTATGCTTTGTCGGTTGAAAGTCGCGACTGAAAAAAAATGCCGAGCCCTCAGAGAGTTTCATCAAAGGCGCGCAGCCAAGTTGCATCAATCTTTGCGATGACATCCGCCTCAAACCGGTCGATTTGCTCCCAATACCTGCCCGATGGCACGAAATAGTCGAATTGCCGCTCAAGTGATGCGGCCTCGCTTGCGACATCAATGTCGTATATCTCAGGCTTCACGTCATGCAGTTCACCAGATTTGTCACAACGCGGAAAAGGCAACACACTATCACCAGAGCTTAGATTGACGATTGCACAGTCTTGCTGCGCTGCGAAAACCTGCAAACGCCGCGCTTTGGCACGCAATGACACCAGCGTTGGATCTTTGCGCAACGGGTCTGCTGTGCCTGAACCATAGAAATGGGTCGCCCCCGTCTTTGGGTAAACCATGTCACAGGCGAAGAATGCCAAAACATCGGGGCGAAATGCATCGAGCGCCCAATAGGCAGACGTGAACGCCATCGTCCCACCTGCATAGACAAACCCACCGTATTTATTCTGGGCCTCCACATAAATATCAGCGCCGATTTGCATACATCCCTGAGGGATTACTGAAGGGTGTCGCTCAGGCGGAAAGTCTTCTGGATGAATGAAATGCGTCCAGTGCGGCACCGCCTTCCACGCATTGTTGATGACCACAACGGCGGAAAAGTTTGAGACATCCCATGAGGCAACCTCGGGCGCGTTTGGGGCACTGCCCACGATAAGAACTGAAGTATGGGACATGATCCGTGAAGCCTTGTTGTGCTTTTGGGAAGTGTAGCTCGATCCTGCGAAACGTCTAGGCGCCCTCTGCATTCAAGGTTCATTTGCGAACGCTTTATGCGCGAGAATACCGACTTACTTAGATTTCAAAGCCTCCTTAATTCTGGTGCTCAGATAAAACGCTCCTCCAACCCCAAGGATATTTCATGACACATGTACTTACGATCAACAGCTCAGCACGTCACGCGACCTCAGCATCGCGCAAACTAACAGCACAGATTGTTCAAACCCTGAACCCAGAAAAAACAACTGAACGCGATCTGTCACAGTCGGTTCCGCATATCGATGAAGCATGGGTCGGTGCGAACTTTACCCCTATGGATGATCGCTCCGAGGCTCAAAAAGACGTCTTGGCCTTTTCAGACACATTGGTTGACGAACTGATCGCCGCAGATGTGATCGCCATTGGCCTGCCCGTCTATAATTTTGGCGTCCCTGCCGCGATGAAAGCATGGATCGACCAAGTGGCGCGCGTCGGGCGCACATTCAATTACACAGAAAACGGTCCTGTTGGAAAACTGGCGGGAAAAAAGGCCATCGTTGCTTATGCATCAGGCGGCACCCCATTGGGCGCGGAGTATGATTTTGCCTCAACTTACCTGCGTCACGTTTTGGGCTTTATCGGCATAACCGACGTGACCTTTGTGACCTCAGAAGAACAGATTACTGCGCTTGCGGCCTAATCACACCGAATGCAAACCCTCAAAGGCGCGCTCTCTATATAGGGTGCGCCTTATTATATAGGGATGCCATTGGTGCAGCGCTTGACTCATGTCGCGCGTCAGCGTAATGCAAGCACAACTCTCCGGAAGCACCTAGACTTCCGGTCCCATGGCATAAGCCGGGATCGCCCTCCGTCAGCGCGTTGCGCCCACGGGGGCGCTCATCGTTTGGCAATATGTCTTGGAACGTCGCCGCCTCATTCCCATATGAGGCACATCAGTTTTTAAGGTCTTAGGAGGGCCGGCATGTTTGAAAATCTATCCGAACGCCTCTCCGGTGTTTTTGACAAGCTGACAAGCCAAGGCGCGCTGTCCGAAGATGACGTCAAAACAGCGCTGCGCGAAGTGCGTGTGGCCCTTTTGGAAGCTGACGTTTCCTTGCCTGTGGCCCGCGATTTCGTCAAAGCCGTGCAAGACCGCGCCACGGGCCAAGCTGTTACCAAGTCCGTGACTCCTGGCCAGCAGGTGATCAAAATCGTCCACGACGAATTGGTCAATGTGCTAAGCGGCGACTCTGAAGAAAACGCCGAGCTGCTCAAAGTCGACAATCCCCCTGCCCCGATCTTGATGGTCGGTCTACAAGGTGGCGGTAAAACCACGACGACTGCCAAGCTCGCGAAACGTCTGAAAGAAAAGCAAAACAAGCGCGTGCTCATGGCCTCGCTCGATGTGTACCGCCCAGCGGCGATGCAACAGCTTGAAGTCTTGGGCCAACAAATCGGCGTCGACACTCTGCCCATCGTCGCAGGCCAAAAACCTGCCGACATCGCCAAGCGCGCCAAACAGCAGGCGACCATGGGCGGCTATGACGTCTACATGCTCGACACGGCGGGCCGCTTGTCTATCGATGACGAATTGATGGCCGAAGTTGAAGCCGTCCGTGATGTGACCAACCCCCGCGAAATTTTGCTCGTGGTTGATGGTCTCACCGGTCAGGATGCTGTCAACACAGCCGAAAACTTTAACGACCGCATCGGCATTTCCGGCGTTGTTCTGACCCGTATGGACGGCGACGGACGCGGTGGTGCTGCGCTTTCTATGCGTGCAGTCACTGGCAAGCCGATCAAATTTGTCGGTCTTGGCGAAAAAATGGATGCGCTCGAAGAGTTCACTCCTGATCGTATCGCTGGCCGTATTCTTGGCATGGGCGATATCGTTGCCCTTGTTGAAAAAGCCCAAGAAACCATCGAGGCCGAGCAAGCCGAGCGCATGATGCGTCGCTTCACCAAAGGCCAGTTCAACATGAACGACATGAAAATGCAGCTCGAGCAGATGCTCAAAATGGGCGGCATGGAAGGTCTCATGGGAATGATGCCCGGCATGGGTAAAATGGCCAAGCAGGTCAAAGACAGTGGCTTTGAAGACAAAACCATCAAACGCCAGATCGCTTTGATCCAATCCATGACCAAACGCGAACGCGCCAACCCCGCATTGTTGCAAGCTTCGCGCAAGAAACGTATCGCCAAAGGTGCGGGTCTTGAAGTGTCCGAATTGAACAAACTTTTGAAAATGCACCGTCAAATGGCGGACATGATGAAAAAGATGGGCAAAATGGGCAAAGGCGGCATGCTGAAACAGGCCATGAAAGGCATGATCGGCAAAGGCGGCCCTCAAGGTCTGGAAGACATGGACCCCGCGAAAATGGCCGAAGCCACCAAAGCCCTGCAAGGCGCTATGCCGCGCGGCATGGGCCTGCCTGGTCTTGGCGGCGGCATGGGTTTGCCCGGCAATCTCACGGGATTGGGTAAGAAGAAATGATCACTTGCTCTCTCACCTATCAAATAGACCCATATAAAGTAGCTGAGTTCGAGATCTATGCCCGCGCATGGATCCACATCATCACCCGTATGGGCGGCACACATCATGGCTATTGGTTCCCGCACGAGGGCGCCAACGACACGGCCTACTGCCATTTCTCTTTTCCATCCCTTGCAGATTATGAAGACTATCGCAATCGCATGGCTGTCGATGAAGAATGCAACGCTGCCTACGCCTATGCCGAACGCACGCGCTGCATCATTCGCTATGACCGCTCTTTCACGCGCCCCGTCCTTGACGGTCAGCCGCTGGGAGACCACGCTTAATGACCACAGCCCCCACCATAGAAACCCAACGCTTGCGCCTTCGTGCGCATGTCAGCTCAGACTTCGACGCTTATGCCGATGTCTTTGCCTCTGAACGTGCGGGTTACATGGGGCAACTTAAACGCCGTCAAGCATGGTTCAGCTTTTGCTCTGACGTGGCGCAGTGGTCTTTGTTTGGCCATGGAGCTTGGGGCGTTGAGACCTTGGAAGACGGCAAGTTTGTTGGCCAAGTGGCATTGCTCAAGCCAGACCATTTCCCCGAATTGGAATTGGGC
This sequence comes from Pacificibacter marinus, assembly GCF_018860665.1. Taxonomy (GTDB): domain Bacteria; phylum Pseudomonadota; class Alphaproteobacteria; order Rhodobacterales; family Rhodobacteraceae; genus Celeribacter; species Celeribacter marinus_A. The sequence goes on along the minus strand of NZ_JAHKPK010000014.1, from coordinate 52,913 downwards.
TGGATGATGACCGCTGCAGGCGAGGGCAAAGGTTACGCCTTTGAGGCCGCGCAAATGGCACGTGATTATGCCTATGCAGAACTTGGCCGAGACACGCTTGTGTCCTACATCGATCCTAAAAATGCGCGATCCATTGCTTTGGCCACACGCCTTGGTGCGCTGCGCGATGATACAGCCGCGCGCCCCGATGGGGAAACATTGGATGAAACAGTTGTATACCGCCACCCAGAGGCTTCGGCCTTGATGGATGGCGGAATGGAGGCTTACGCATGAGTGATCCAATCGCCTTGGCCCAAGAGGTCCTCAAAGAACACCGCGAGAGCATCGACCGCCTCGACGCGATCCTTGTTTACACCCTTGGTGAGCGCTTCAAGCACACCCAAGCTGTTGGCAAGCTCAAAGCCGAACATGATCTTCCGCCCTCTGATCCGGCGCGTGAGACCAAACAAATTGCCCGCCTTGAGGATCTCGCAAAACGCGCAGACCTTGATCCGGAATTCGCAAAAGCTTTCCTGAAATTCATCATTCAGGAAGTTATCCATCATCACGAAAAACACCAAGAATAACCGGTCCTTAGGTTCGGTCACTTACTCAATCAGGAGAATTCACTATGTCTATGAAAATTCGTCTCGCCCGCGGTGGCTCTAAAAAACGTCCTTTTTACCGTATCGTAGCTGCTGACTCACGCATGCCACGCGATGGTCGTTTCATCGAGAAACTCGGCACATACAACCCACTCTTGGCCAAAGATTCCGAAGAGCGCGTGATCATGGATCTCGACCGCGTAAATTACTGGTTGGGCGAAGGCGCACAGCCAACAGACCGCGTTGTGCGTATGCTCGAAGCGGCTGGTGTTGTTGCTAAAACTGAGCGTAGCAACCCGAAAAAAGCTGTCCCAGGCAAAAAAGCACAAGAGCGCGCTGAAGAAAAAGCTCAAAAAGCTGCTGACGCGGCTGAAGCTGCTGCGGCACCTGCCGAGGCTGCTGCTGAGGAATAAGCCCCTTGGCCCTGTCCACGTCTTTTACCGACAGCGAGCGTATAGCGCTTGAAAAGGTGATGCGATTGCGGCGCGATGTGCGGCGTTTTCGCAGCACCCCTGTTGACCAAGAGATTATGGACATATGCCTGACGAGCTTTTCTTTGGCCCCTTCCGTCGGGCTGTCACAGCCTTGGCGAATTGTGGATGTCATAAGTGACAACGCCCGCGCGGCGGTTCTTGATAATTTCGAGACCGCCAACACGCGGGCGTTGCGCGGTTATACGGGTGACACGGCGAAACTCTATGCCGGATTGAAACTCGCAGGCCTGCAAGACGCCCCCATTCATTTGGCCGTGTTTTGCGACGAAGTCACCCAAAAGGGCAAAGGTCTTGGCGCAGGCACCATGCCTGAAATGCGCCGATATTCTGTCGTCTGCGCGATTATGCAGTTTTGGCTGACCTTGCGCACTTATGGACTTGGACTGGGTTGGGTGTCTATTTTAGATGCCGTGCGCCTGAAGGCGGATCTCGACATTCCTGACGATTGGGAATTGGTCGGTTATCTGTGTATTGGGCATCCCGAATCTGAGGGGTTGGATCCGGAGCTAGAACAACTGGGTTGGGAAGAACGTTTGCCTTGCCCGAAACTTGAGACACGGTAATCTTACTCAAGAGCCTTTTACCAAAGCCGCATATCCCGGTTTTGGTAAAAGGCCTTAGACTATGAAAGAGCACGCTATGAGCGAACCGAGAATTATCGTTGGGGCCATCGCAGGGTCATTTGGCGTCCATGGCGATGTGCGCCTCAAATCCTTTTGCGCGGACCCACAAGCGATTGCTGACTACAGCCCGCTGTTCACCGAAGACGGCGCGCGCAGCTTTGATGTGACGCTAAAGCAATCCATCAAAAACGGCTTTGTCGTGTCTTTGTCTGGCGTCAAAACCAAAGAAGATGCCGATGCGCTTAAAGGCGTCACAGTTTTTGCAAACCGTGATCAACTGCCCTCTTTGCCCGATGATGAGTATTACTATACCGACTTGATTGGCCTCGAAGTCTTTGACACTGGCGGCACCAAATTGGGCGAAGTGCGGCTTGTGGTCGATCACGGTGCTGGCGATCTGCTAGAGGTCCATGCGCCAAATCTGCGCGAACCTGCCTTGCTGCCCTTCACCAAAGCCGCCGTCCCTACCGTCGACTTGGCCAGTAAACGCATCATAGCCGATCCGCCCGAAGGGTTATTCGAGTAAAGAACACATGAGCAGGCGTATCGTCATACATGCAGGGTTTCACAAAACAGGTACGAAAACCCTGCAGGCCACACTTGCCCAAAACAGCGCCTTGCTGCTGCCCCATGTTGAACTTTACCTGCAACAAGGGGCGTTGATTTCAGCGCTGTCACAGGCGGTTTTAGATTTCTCGGGCAATCGCTGCAAAGACACGAAAGCCAATATCACCGCCCATGCGCGTGCGTTCTTTGCGCTTGTAAACCAAGATGATCCACGCCCTGTCTTGGTCAGCAGTGAAAGCCTTGCTGGGCATTTTCCCGGCTCGTCTGGCGTGGGCAAATACGAACCAGCACCGATTGCGATGGAATTGATCCGTGATGCGTGGATTGATGTCGCGGGCGATGCAGACAGTTTTGAGACCTATTACACAACACGACGCGAAGGATGGTTGGCCTCATGCCATTGGCAACGACTGAAAAACAATCGGTGCACCATAAGCCTTGATGACTATGTCGCAAAGTACGCAGTCGCCGCAGATCATGACAAGATTATCAACGATCTACGCGTCCGCTTAGGCGATCAGGCCGTTCACACCACGGCAATAGAAGACCTTAATCATCCTATTGATCCCTTGCTGGATATTCTCAATTTGACGCATTTACGCTCGGACTTGATACTGCCCGAAAGTGTGAATGTTTCTTTGAGCCATGACATACGCGCGCAGCTTTTAGAGCTCAATCGTCGTAAACTTTGGGGCAAAGATTTTAAAACGGCCAAAGCGGCGATCTTACGCACAGCCCCCTAAGCCCTTTCCCTTTGCACCCTCGCGCGTCTATATGGGCCTATGAGCACAGATACACCCAATACCGCCCCTAAGCTTGCCACCAAATCCCACGGCCGTTTGGCTGTGCGCCCAACTGCGCAACCGCGCGAATTGATGCAAGACACGCCTGACATCGCGGGCACGTGGAAAGCCAAGATCATCACGCTTTTGCCAACCGCCTTTCCGGGGATGTTGGGCGAAAGCTTGACGGGCAAAGCTCTGCAAGAGGGGCTGTGGCAACTGGAGCCTATTGATCTGCGTATCTTTGGCGAAGGCAAGCACCGCAATGTCGATGACACGCCTGCGGGCGGTGGTGCAGGTATGGTCTTGCGTCCTGATATCATGGGCAAAGCTGTAGATTTCGCGATGAACGGCCTGCCGGCAGACCGCGAGAAATGGCCACTTGTGTATCTGTCGCCACGCGGCAAACGCTTTGATCAGGCGATGGCGAAAAAATGGTCCCAAGCCGAGGGCGTGACGATGATTTGTGGTCGGTTCGAAGGCCTTGATGAACGTGTCATTGAACACTTTGGCATCGAAGAAGTCTCCTTGGGCGATTTCGTTTTGACCGGTGGTGAAATCCCCGCGACAGCGATGATCGACGCCACTGTACGGCTCTTGCCGGGCGTGCTTGGCAATGCGGAAAGTATCGAAGAGGAAAGCCATTCAAACGGCTTGCTGGAACACCCGCAATATACCCGCCCCAAAGACTGGCGAGGGCGTGAAATTCCCGAAGTGTTGATGTCTGGCCACCACGGAAAAATTGCGGATTGGCGTCTGAAAATGGCACAAGAAACCACCAAAGACAGACGGCCAGACATGTGGACTGAATACGTCAAACCTAAATAGCACAATCCGCGCCATTCCCTGCTTGCCCAAGCGACAATTGACGCCTATACACCGGCTGTTCGGGATTGGAATCAGTCACCGGACCGTTTGTGTATTGGCATTTGCGTTTTCTTCGACGCAAGATCTTGCCCCATAGCAGACGCGATAAATGAAAACGACCTGAACCCTCTGGCGGGCATCACCTGATGGACCCGATAGAAGACGCAGAGCTCTGGGGACGTACACACCTTCACGGAAAATACCGTGAGCATATATTGGAGAATAGCGATGGATCTTATCGCACAGCTGGAAGCCGAGCAGGTTGCTGCTCTTGGCAAGACTATTCCAGATTTCAAAGCGGGTGACACCATCCGCGTTGGTTACAAAGTTACTGAGGGCACGCGCTCTCGTGTACAGAACTACGAAGGCGTTTGTATCGCTCGTAAGAACGGCAAAGGCATCGCCGGCTCGTTCACAGTTCGCAAAATCTCATTCGGTGAAGGCGTAGAACGCGTATTCCCGCTGCACTCAACCAACATCGACAGCATCGAAGTTGTGCGTCGTGGTCGTGTGCGCCGTGCGAAACTCTACTACTTGCGTGATCGTCGCGGTAAATCCGCACGTATCTCAGAAGTCACCAACTACAAAGCGCCAAAGGCGTAAGGGGCACTATCATGAAAAAAGATACACACCCAGAATACCACATGATCAACGTCAAAATGACAGACGGTACAGTGGTTCAAATGAAATCCACTTGGGGGTCCGAGGGCGATCAGCTTGCTCTCGACATCGACCCAACTGCACACCCTGCATGGAATGGCGGCAGCTCCCGTCTTCTTGATGCTGGCGGCCGTGTGTCCAAGTTCAAAAACAAATACGCAGGTCTTGGCTTCTAAGCCAAACACCTTTGACTGTATTACCGAAAACGCCGCTCCATGGAGTGGCGTTTTTTTTGTAACCCGACACTGACAATTATCTGTGCGAGGGACAGGCAACAATTCCTTTTCAATTCAGTTCAGTTTCGCAATTGCACTTGCACCAATATGGGCAACAGCGGCATATAGAGGCAACGCGAAACAGGAGCGCGCAATATAAGCGCGCCGCAGATAAGGTGAATGACACGTGGCTCATATTATCATCGTAGGCAATGAAAAGGGCGGCGCAGGTAAGTCGACCGTGTCCATGCATGTCGCAACGGCCTTGTCGCGCATGGGGCTTCGTGTTGGGGCTCTGGATCTGGATTTGCGCCAGAAAACCATGGCGCGCTACCTTGAGAATCGCTTGGCATTCTGCTTGCGTGAAGGTTTTGACCTTCCCACGCCAGAATATCGCGATCTGCCCGATGTCGATGCCTCTGATCTTGGTGAAGGCGAAAACATGTATGACCGCCGGTTGTCTTTGGCCGTCGCAGGCTTGAAAGAAACATGTGATTTCATTTTGATCGACTGCCCGGGGTCACATACACGCTTGAGCCAAGTCGCCCATTCACTGGCCGACACCTTGGTCACCCCGATGAATGACAGCTTTATCGATTTCGATTTGCTGGCGCGGGTTGATCCTGAAACCAATAAAATCATTGGACCATCCGTTTATTCAGAAATGGTTTGGAATGCGCGGCAATTGCGCGCCACCGCAGGACTTAAACCCATAGACTGGGTCGTCTTGCGCAACCGTCTTGGTGCGCAAAACATGCACAATAAGAAAAAAATCGGCGACGCGATGCACGATCTGTCCAAGCGCATCGGTTTTCGTGTCTCACCAGGCTTTTCTGAACGTGTCATCTTTCGCGAATTGTTCCCACGCGGTTTGACCCTGCTCGACCTTAAAGAAATCGGCGTCAAAAATGCGCTCAACATTTCAAATGTCGCTGCCCGTCAAGAGGTCCGTGACCTGATGAAAGCACTAGATTTGCCCGGTGTTGACATCAATTTCTAGGATTTCGCGGGACCGATAGGCCTCAATCCAGATAGACTGTTGTCACGATTTCAGGGTCAAGGCCTTTGGCAGCCATAACGGCTGCAAGGTCTTGTTCTGCATCAGCTGGATCGACGTGAATGGTTTTGGGGTTGAGGCGGATTGATTTTGGGCGGTCCTGCCAAAGGCGGCGTGGGTCATACTTGGCCCAATTCACGCCATAGTCGCCATTCTGAAAGCGCTCAGACATAGCACCCAAACCAGACAGGCCCCCCTCTTGTCCATTGCCAGCAACCTGAGCGATGGATGAAAAATCGCCCGTTTTCGACGCGGCTCGAAGCCCGTCAGATTTCGAAAAAATAAAGAAAAGTGCTGCGGCAGATAACATCACTGCCTGTATGACCATTTTAAACATTATGTTTCTCAACTCTTCATATCATTAAAAATAGTGTCTCAAAAAATAGTGTCGGTAATCTTTATGCCAGACGTTCAAGACGCGATAAAAAGGGATCTTTCTTTTGCCCGATCAAAAGGCGTCCAGATTTATTGTCGTTGCAGGGCATATGGCTGTGGCGCACCCCCAATACAGGGCGGTTCGAGCGCGAACACTCTGTCATCTGGTGCTTTTCCAGCATGCGCTTTTCGACATGGCGCTGGATCAACAAAGCGGCCACCGCAAAAATCATAAGGCCAAATCCAATCACGCCGAGGACAGCGCTGTCTGCAGCTGTAAGTCCATTTGACCAAGTTTCAAAAGAAAGCTGTGCGTTTTCTAAAAGTGCCATGTTCGATCCCAATCTCATTGCCTGTTGATTAAACATCGCAGGGCAAAAAGGCGAAAATCGGGCATTATCGCGGAAACAAATGTGGTTCTTTGCGCATAAAATACGTCAAAGGCGACCCAAATAGAAAACCCCGCCGTCCTCTCAGCGGTGCATTATTGCGCGCGTGTGGCCCACAAAGATCGCGCTACTTCATTTGGATTTGCGACACCCAAAGTGTCCAATGCCAATGCTGCCGTACTGATGACGATCCCTTCGGCAAAGGCATCATGTGCAGTGCCTTCCCACAGATCGCGCAACCGCTTGGGGTCCGTTTCGCCGTCATTCAGTTTACGCGTAGCCTCTAAATCAGGAGCATAGCTGTGTTCCCAAGACGCACCATCACGAAGACCGAAGGCAACGATATCTTTGGATGGATTGCGTTCAAATTCGCCTCCACCGCCTTTGATCACCGTAAGGGATGTCAGTGACAGCAATTTAGACGCATCCGCCTGAAGTTCGCGGTATGAGGGATGAAAGACCCCTTGCACACTGGCATCGGCGGCACCGGGGTTGAGCATCCGACTGACTGTATTAAGACAAGAACGAAGGTTAAAATCGCGGCGCAACAGTAAAAGACGGTGCAATTCTGGCGCGAAGTTTTCAAGCGGCAGATAAGCGATCTTCTCGGCAGTGAGCGCGACAGTCGCCCCGCCAATATCGTCGCAGACAGGAATACCAGCATAGGGCAGCGCATCGCGAATGGTCTGTGCCGCCTCGCCTTCGCCGTTAAAGCCGTGCATCAACACAGAATAGCCTGCCGCTGCGACCAATTTGGCGGACAGCAGAAAGTACGGAAGGCCACGCGTGCGCCCTGCGGCGTAACTGGGCCAATCCAGATCGGGCTTCGGCGCATTGGGCAGATCATCGCGCAGGGCTTGGGTAAACCCCGCGATCTCATCTGCAACCTCGCCTTTCATGCGCAAGAGCATCAACAAAGCTCCAACAGATTCAGGCGCGGCTTGGCCGCTTAGAATGATCTGCATCGCGTCATAGGCTTCATCACGTGTCAGCGACCGCGAACGTCCAGGGCCACGACCTAATGTGCGTACATGGGGGGCTAATGTCATTCTGCTGCCTCTTTCGCTTGTGTCTGCGCCTCCCGCAGTTTCAACAGCAGGTCCGCAATTTCTGGTCTGCAAGAGCCACAATTTGTACCCGCTTGCAAGGCTTTGCCAACGGCCTCGACGCTCATCAGGCCATCGGTCTCTATCGCCGTCACAATTGTATTGATGCCCACATTAAAGCAAGAGCAAACGACAGCGCCCGGATCGGGCTGATCGGAAGGCGACACGCCCGCAATCGCATGGGGCGCATCTGTTGTGGGCAAAGTGGCAAGATAGTCGCGCATCACAGCCACAGGTGTTTTCGAGATAAACAAAGCTGCCTTGAGCACGGCGCCATCATAAAATGCCAGACGTGCTGTACCAGAATTTGCATCAATCATTGTTTGCGCTGGCATGTCAGGCAGATCGAACATGCGACGCGCCTCGGCTTCCCAATCTTTAGGTGTGACAGCCCCAGCCAATTCCAAACGGTAACCTGTGCGGGTTTTGGCGCGCGCCCAATAATCGCAATTGGGCGCAACCTCATCCGACGACACAGCAAAGCCGTACCATTCGGCCTTATAAGGCGACACAGCCACCACAGAGGCTTTGCTTTCCGGCTGGCCTGAGACAGGATCAACCACAGGCGGCACAAGCGCATCAACACGCGCGCTGGGGGCGGTCTCGCCAGTCCAATGCATCGGAGCAAACACATCACCTTGTCGCACGCGGCTCGTGATCATTGCCCGAAAAATTCCCGACCCCGCGGGGCTTTTGACCTGCACAAGCATCGATGGCTTGATCCCTGCGGCTTCCGCGTCATCGGGATGAATTTCGATGAAGGGCTCGGCCAAATGCGCCGACAAGCGTGGAGACAGCGCCGTGCGGGTCATCGTGTGCCACTGATCACGAATACGACCTGTGTTCATCCGCAAAGGATAGCGTTTTCCAGTTTTGGCAGCGGGTGCGCGATATGTCAGCGGCAGCATGTTGGCCTTGCCATCCGCCGTGAAGAACTGCCCATCGGCAAAGAACCGACCGCCTTCACACGCATGCGTGATCGGCCAGCGCTGCGGTACAAGACTATCATAGGCAATATTGTCGATGTCGCTCAAAGCAGAGATATCGAAGTCCTTACCAAAGACCGTACCAAGGCGCGACATATCCGCATATTCGCGAAAAATATCAGCAGGCGTTTTGAAATCAAAGGCATCGCCCCAGCCCATGCGACGTCCAACATCGGCCAAGATGTCCCAGTCAGCCCGTGCCTTCCCAGGGGGCGCCATAGCGGGGCGTTGACGCGATATAGTACGGTCCGAATTGGTAACTGTGCCGTCTTTTTCACCCCAAGCGCTTGCGGGCAGCAACACATCCGCCAAACGCGCCGTGTCTGTGGCGGCAGTGATGTCTGAGACAACAACAAAATCGCAAGATTTCATCGCTGCAACCACTTTGTCGGCATCCGGCATCGAGACCGCCGGATTTGTGTGAATGACCCAGAGCGCTTTGATACGCCCATCACCCACGGCCTCGAACATATCGACAGCTTTCAGGCCCAACTTTGGCGACAAACGATCTGTCTGCCAAAACGTTGAGACTGCCGCATGATGCGCAGGATTTTCGATGTCCAGATGACAGGCCAACATATTGGCCAAACCACCGACCTCGCGTCCGCCCATGGCGTTGGGCTGTCCTGTGACAGAAAACGGCCCACAGCCTTTTGTGCCAATCCGTCCAGTCACAAGGTGACAGTTCAAGATCGCGTTGACCTTGTCTGCGCCCGCAGAGGACTGATTGACCCCTTGGGAAAACACCGTGACCGTTTTCGGCGTGCCGATCCACATGTCATAGAAACGCTGCAATATCTCAGGTTCAAGGTCCGTGACAGTTGGATCGCCTTTGCGCGCAGCTTTAATCGCCGCCTCTGCCCCGTTCACATGGGTTAGGTATTTCTGATCACTGGCACCTTGTGATGCGATTTCAGCCAGCAACCCGTTGAACAAAGCCACATCGGTGCCCACGCGCAAAGGCAGATGCAAATCAGCCAGATCGCAACTTGCGGTGCGCCGTGGATCGACGACGATGATTTTCAAATCGGGGTTCTTTTCACGCGCTGCCACGATGCGTTGATACAAGACCGGATGGCACCATGCCAAATTTGATCCGACCAGCACGATTTGATCGGCGGCTTCCAGATCTTCGTAAGTGCCGGGCACTGTATCTGTGCCAAAAGCACGTTTGTGCCCCGCCACGGTAGAGGCCATGCACAGCCGCGAATTGGTGTCGATATTGGCAGATCCGATGAAGCCTTTCATCAGTTTATTGGCAACGTAATAGTCTTCGGTCAGCAACTGACCCGAGACGTAAAATGCCGCGCTGTCTGGCCCGTGGTCTGCGATAGTCTGTTTGAACTTTTGCGCCACCAAATCCAACGCTGTGTCCCAATCAGAGTCGACACCGTCAATTTGTGGGGACAACAAGCGGCCTGCATGGGACACAGTTTCGCCCAAAGCAGACCCTTTCGAACACAAACGCCCGAAATTGGCAGGATGCTCAGGGTCGCCCCGCACACTCAACCCGCCTTGATCGTCAGATTTCAGCAATACGCCGCAGCCAACCCCGCAATAAGGGCAAGTGGACCGCGTTTCGTTTGATTGGCAAGGCAGTGTCATTGTAGGCTTTCTTGAATCATCGAAATGGACGCGGGGCGCGCGATGTCTGACGTGATCGCAGACTGAGGCAGTTGCGTGTGATCTGCATCAAAAGCAGGTCCGAATATGAGCTGATCACGCAATGACGCCACATTTGTGCCAGCTGTGATATGTTGGTAGAACCACGCGCCATCGGCAGTTTCACCATAAAGAACGGCACCGATAAGTTTGTTTTGCTTGATCACCAACCGCTTGTAGACACGCCGTATTTTGTCGTGAAACACGATGCTTTCGCGATCATCACCATCTTCGAAATCTCCGGCAGAGAACAAATCACAACCGGTGACTTTCAACTTGGTCGACAGCTCTTTAGGCACAAACTGCGCGCTTTGACCCAGCAGTGTTTTGGCAAGAACCTCGGCTTGATCATAAAGCGGGGCCACCAAGCCAAACAACGCACCGTTATGTTCCACACATTCGCCCAAGCCGAAAATATTCGGGTTTGAGGTCTGCATGTGATCATCGACAACAACGCCCTTGTCTACGTTCAAACCTGCGTCAGCCGCGACGGAGACATTGGGTCTGATCCCAACAGCCATCACCAAAAGATCACAAGCAATCTCTGTGCCATCAATCAATTGCAAAGCCCGCACACGACCATCTGCACCCGCTACGATTTGCTTTGACGCGGCATTGCAAAGCACCTGTATACCCCGCGCTTCAAGATCAGCTCTCAGCAACCCACCTGCGGGTGCGTCGAGTTGACGGTTCATGACATGGCCTGAATTGTGCACCACCGTCACGTTGACCCCGCGCGCAGCCATGCCGGCTGCAGCCTCAAGCCCCAAAACACCGCCACCGATCACAACAGCGCGTGCGTCAGTTTTTCGGCCAAGCGCGATCATAACCTCGGTGTCTTCAAGATCGCGATAGGCGATCACGCCGGGTAAATCATGCCCCGGAATCGGGATCATAAATGGCGTTGATCCCGTCGCGATCACCAGCTTGTCATAGGCAACACTGCCCTTTTCCCCGACCACCATTTTGGCAACTGGATCAATCGACAGCACGCGCTCATCAAATCGGCACGTCACACCATGCTTGGCGTACCAAACGTCATCATGAGTCACGATATCCGCATAGGTCTTTTCGCCAGACAAGACAGGCGACAGCATAAGACGGTTATAAGTGCCACGCTTTTCTGCGTTGAACAGCGTGACATCAAAAGCTTGCGGATCAGCCGCGATCAAATGATCAAGCAATCGACCGGGGGCCATTCCTGCGCCGATGATGACAAGTTTTTTCGCATCCATGTTGGTTACTCGGCTGCGACTGATTTCACGGCAGGCATTTGCACCTTTGGTTTTGGTTTGGCACCGTGTTCGTACTCTTCCAAGAAATCGAGAACCTCTTGGCGGTAGTGATAGTAATCAGGGTGCTCAAGCAGCGCTTTGCGGGTGCGTGGTCGTGGCAGATTAACATTGGTGATTTTGCCGATTGTCGCCTGTGGCCCATTGGTCATCATCACAACACGGTCCGACAGCAAAATCGCCTCATCCACGTCATGCGTGACACAGATCGTGGTGACTTTTGTGCGTTCCCACACTTCCATCAACACCTCTTGCAATTCCCACCGTGTCAGACTGTCAAGCATACCGAAGGGCTCATCAAGCAGCAGCAATTTGGGCGATAAAGCAAAGGCGCGAGCGATTCCGACACGCTGTTTCATACCGTTGGACATAGAATGCGCTTCTTTGTCCATCGCGTCCGCGAGCCCCACACGTTCCAAATAGTATTCGATCACATCTTGGCGTTCAGCTTGGCTGGCGTTGGGATAGACTTTATGCACACCGATGGCGACGTTTTCTTTGGCTGTGAGCCAAGGGAACAGGTTCGGCGATTGGAACACAACCGCGCGTTCAGGGTCCGCGCCACGCACCTCATACCCATCAAGTTTGATGACACCTTTCGAGATATCATTCAGACCTGCCGCCATCGTCAAAACAGTAGATTTGCCGCAACCAGAGTGGCCGATAACTGAAATAAATTCGCCACGGTTCACCTTAAGATCAAAGTCTTCCACAACAGTGAGCGGCCCTTTGGGGGTCGGGTAAATCTTATGGATTTGCGAGAAATCAAGGTAACGATCTGTGATCATGCCTTCTTGGGCTTTGGTCACAGCCGCAGGCACAGAATGGATCGGCGTTACATTTGGCAGGATGCGCGATTCTTCGTGTTTGGCGGTGATCCCCACATCCATCAAGTAAGACGTCACAGCAACGCGTAAGGCTTTGAACGTCACATCGTTGTTCATCGCCCCACGATCCCGTGGACGTGGAATATTCACCACAAAAGGCTCACCCAACGTGCCATCAGGATTGAGTGGCACAATGCGATCCGCCAGTAAAATGGCTTCGTCCACATCGTTGGTGATCAAGATACAGGTCTTTTTGTCCTGCTCCCAAATATCCAAAATCTCATCGGCCAAATTCGCACGTGTCAAAGCATCAAGCGCAGACAATGGCTCGTCCAGCAACAGCATCTCAGGGTCCATCGCCAAAGCACGGGCCACAGACACACGTTGACGCATCCCGCCGGACAATTCCGCAGGGCGACGCGCTGACGCGTGCCCCAACCCAACCATATTGATGTAGTGATCCGCTTTGTCGCTTTGCTCAGCCTTGGACAGCTTTGGAAAGACGCTTTGAACCGCCAATAGGACATTCCCTTTGACCGTCAACCACGGCATCAAAGAATAGGACTGAAACACCAAACCGCGTTCTGGGCCGGGGCCTTCAATCGGCTGACCTTTGAAGGTCACGCTGCCTGTGTCGGGCTTTTCCAGACCTGCGACCATATTCATGATCGTGGACTTTCCAGAGCCAGAGAACCCTAGGATGGCAAGGAATTCACCTTCTTTTACATCCAAGGAAATGTCCTTGAGAACTTCTTGACGCGTCAGCCCGTTGCCGAAGCCTTTGTTGACGTTTTCGAACGTTAAAATGCTCATGAGATCACCGGTTGTTCGAGAAAGTTGTCAGGGATTGCAGTGCGAACATCACACGGTCCAACAAGAACCCGATGATACCGATGGTCAGCACCGCAACGATGATTTTCGCCAAAGATTGCGAGGATCCGTTTTGGAATTCATCCCAAACGAACTTGCCCAATCCGGGATTCTGCGCCAGCATTTCAGCAGCGATCAAAACCATCCAGCCCACACCCAATGACAGGCGCAAGCCGGTGAAAATCAACGGCAAAGCAGAGGGCAAAACCAGCTTGGTGATTTTACTGTATGTGTTCATTTTCAGAACTTTAGAGACAGAAATCAAATCTTTGTCGATGGTGGCCACCCCCATCGCCGTGTTGATCAACGTGGGCCAAAGCGAACAGAGCGTCACCGTGATCGCGGATACCAAAAACGACTTGGAAAACATGCCATCGTTCGTGGTGTAGACGGCAGAGACAACCATGGTCACAATCGGCAACCACGCCAGCGGCGATACAGGTTTAAACAATTGTACCAACGGGTTTATGGCTGAGTTCGCATAAGGTGACAGGCCTGCAAAGATGCCCAAAGGAATGGCGATAACAGAACCAATCAAGAAGCCAAAGAACACCGTTTTGATCGAGGTCCAAATCTGTGTGTAGTAAGACGGCGACCCCGTATATGGAATGTCCTTAACTTTGTCAGGCTGACCATTCGCAATAAAGCGCTCGTTGCGTTTTGTCACACGTTCTTCATGACTGGCTTTCTTTTCCGATTTTGCAATCGCATCTGCGTGAAGGTTCTTTGCCTCGACCCAGACAGCTGCCGGTCCGGGGATCGCCCCAAGAGAGGTCACGACCTTGGGTGCCATAACGCCCCAAAGCAGTAAAAATCCGATGATCGCCAAGACAGGCACACCCAAAAGGCGCCAAATTTCCTTGCCTTGCGCGCGTGGATTGTCGCCCGCGAGCGCTTTCAAAATCGGGGTCATCCAGCTCAGGCCGATCACTTGAAACCATTTATCCGCTTTGTTGATACGGGTGAACAGTCTGGCGCGCTTTGCCTCTTTGGACTTCGCAATGCTATCTGCGTCCAAGGTATGTGGGTCAATGGCAGTCATTGGGGCGATCCTTAAAAACGGTAAAAGGTGGAGCGCCTTTAGGCGCTCCGCTTAAGATTAACCTTTGATGTCTGAACCTGAGACGATCTGTTCGCCTTTCAGGCCAATCGGCAGGCTTTCCAAGTAAGCATTTGGCGTGGCACCATTGAACTCGATACCATCGATGATGTCCTCAGCTGGCGTTGGCGCTTTATAGCCATCAGAGTCCCAAGGGAAATCAGCTGAATCTGCCAAACCTTCTTCGACCAAAAGCTTTGCTGCCTCGAGGTAAATCTCTGGTTTGTAAACAGATTTCGCAACCTCATCATACCAGCTATCAGGCTTGGCCTCGGCAATTTGACCCCAGCGACGCATCTGCGTCAGGTACCAAACAGCGTCAGAATAGAACGGGTATGTGGCGTGGTGACGGAAGAACACGTTGAAGTCTGGAACCTCGCGCGCATCGCCTTTTTCATACTCAAACGTCCCCGTCATAGAGTTCGCAATCACATCGTAATCGGCGCCCACATAGTCGGCACGTGACAGGATTTCCACCGCTTCAGGACGGTTGGCGTTGTCGTTTTCGTCCAACCACATCGCAGCGCGGATCAGCGCCTTGACCACAGCTTTGGTTGTGTTCGGGTACATTTCAGAAAATTCGTTGGTGATGCCGAACACTTTCTCTGGGTTGTTTTTCCAAAGTTCGTAATCGGTGATCACAGGCACGCCGATGCCTTTAAACACGGCTTGCTGGTTCCACGGTTCCCCAACGCAATAACCGTCGATCGTGCCCGCTTCCAACGTCGCTGGCATTTGAGGTGGGGGCGTCACAGACAAGAAGACTTCTGCACCGATTTGACCGGAGACGTTTTCAGGTGAGTAGTATCCAGGGTTGATACCACCCGCTGCCAACCAGTAGCGCAGTTCATAATTATGCGTGGACACTGGGAACACCATGCCCATGTTGAACGGCTTGCCTTTAGCAGCGTAATCGTCAAGCACAGGTTTCAAAGCGGAAGCTGAAATAGGGTGCGAGATTTTGCCATCAGGGTCTGTTGGCAAAGTCGGCTTAATGGTTTCCCAAACCTCGTTCGACAAGGTGATCGCATTGCCGTTCAAATCCATTGAGAATGGCGTGACGATATGCGCTTCGGTGCCGTAACCGATTGTGGCCGCCAAAGGCTGACCCGCCAGCATATGCGCACCGTCCAGTGTGCCGTCGATCACGCCATCCAAAAGCACTTTCCAGTTGGCTTGCGCTTCCAATGTGACAAACAGACCTTCGTCATCAAAGAAGCCCTGCTCGTATGCAACAGCGAGCGGTGCCATGTCGGTCAATTTGATAAAGCCAAATGTCAGTTCGTCTTTTTCAAGATCTAGCATTTCGGCAAAACCGGGTGCTGCGAGTGCTGTGCTGGCGATGAGGCCAATAAGTAGTTTCTTCATTACCGTGTCCCTTTGTCGTCATCCGCTTGAGGGTGGCTTGCTCGGCACACCGACCTCAAACACAAAAAAAACCGCCGATACGACCCACCCGGGAGGAGGAGGGTGAACGTATCGAGCGGCTTTGCTCTTCGTATTCCATCACTGGAAACATAATTCTGCGTCGTGGCGCCATTGCCTTCGACTGAGTTCAGTGGACCGTTTTGATGCGAAGTCCGCAATGCATCACGGAATGTTTTTTCAACAGCAGCAAAACCCTCGGTAGTTTTGCTTATTATTTAAGCTCTAGCCCAAATTTGGCTCAAAAACGCGCCCATCGAAAAACCGGTCAGGCTGCAAAATGATCTGACCTGATTCTGATGCAACGGCTGTTGGCACCTCGACACCGCCTTCAACTTTGCTCGATGCAATCGGCATATCTGCGGATGTTCGGGCATGTGCGGCGCGATATAGATCAGATCGAAACACCGATCCTGCAGCAGCTAAAGCCGCAGGGCGATCAAGCCCCAAACGCGCAGCGAGCTGACCACCAATCCATTCCGCTTGGGATCGCCACGGAAAACAAGCCGCCCCTGTGTTGAATTCCATGAATTGATCTACGCGACGTTCAACACCCGCTTTGGAAATCACCAACCGCCCATCAAAGGACCGGTCCAAAATGTCAGCAGACATGTTCAGGTATTCAGGACGCGCCAAAAGTTCGGACCGCAAAAGGCGCGATGACGGATCAGCCAGCCACCGCCCAGCGCGACATACAGACCGGATCAACCGCCCCATCAGGGCCGTTTCTTGTTCAGCCCAATCAGAGCGCACAGCAAGAACTTTTTCCGGCGCAAAGGACCATATCGCGGATCCGGGCAATAACAATTCACCAACGCCGTTTTCCACAGCGATAGACCCCCAAGGTTCCCCTACACAAAAAGCGTCGATCTCGCCCGCCTTGATAGCCTCTGCCATCAACGACGGGGGGACCGTTTTAATATCGACGCCCTGCGGCGCGGGAAGCCCTAAAGCCGATAGCCAGTAATACAAAAGTTCCGCATGCATCGAAAACGGAAATGGCACGCCGATGCGCAACCGCGCCCCTGCAGCCGCAATCAGCGCATTACCCGCGGCATAAGCATCGCGGAAATCAAAACTGTGCCCCTGCCCGCGCATTTTCTGCGCCAAAGCATTGGAAACACCAATAACAGTCCCATTTATGGATAAAACCGAGACTGCAGACAGTTTTGCATGTGCTCCACCTAGTCCCAAAGCAGAAGCAACAGGCACTGGTGACAACATATGTGCCGCCTCAACTTGGCCAAAACTGAGCATATCCCGCAAAGATGACCACGATGGCGCGCGGCGCAAATCCAGTGCGATACCTTCTTCGGCAGCGAACCCCATTTCTTGTGCAACAATCAGTGGTGCTGCATCCACCAGCGGCATGAAACCAACAGAGAGAACCGTGCCCTTCATGCCAAAAGCCCCGCAGCGGTCACCAACGCGTTGGCAACATCAGCCACGCGTTTACCTTGATCCATCGCGGTCTTGCGTAAAAGCGCATAGGCTTCGTCCTCGCCAATCCCGCGGGCACGCATCAGCATCCCCTTTGCGCGATCAATGACTTTACGTTCTTCCAAAGCGCGCTTGGTTTCCGCCAGCTCCGTACGCATCCGTTGGAACATACGGAACCGCGCAATGGCCGCGTCAATTACAGGTTTCACACGCTGACTTTGCAGACCGTCGACCACGTAAGCTGAGACCCCCGCCTCGATCGCGGCCGTGGACAGACCATCATCTGAACGGTCCACGAACATCGCCACAGGACGATCCAGGGGGCCAGATGCAAGTGTAAGTTCTTCGAGCGTATCCCGTGAAGGGCTTTCGACATCGATCAACACGATGTCTGGATTATGCGCTTTGATATGACGCGCCAAACCTGTGGGTTCAGCGATGACATGCACATGGTAATCGCCCGCATCGCACAGGCTATCGATGATAAGCTGCGCACGCGCGGGATCGGGTTCGACAATGATAACGGAAAGAGTATTGGCCATAATTTGACAAGGGTCACAGGGGCTTTGCGTTGTAAAGTCAACGCAGGGAGGTACTGTGTAAAATTATGGCCCAACGCCTATTTTTTAATCGAAGCGCGCAAGGTTGCTCTCTATGATGATGAAACTGAATCCTGAAACCCCTTGCATATAAGAGCGCTTCGCGCCAAATTGAGCGCCTTGCATATGGACCGCACCAATGACCAGCAATCCGGACAATCCAGCGATGATCAAAATACCTGCTCTGATTTTGGCTGGAGGGCGCGGAATACGCATGGGCGCACGCGACAAGGCGCTATGTCAATTGGGTGACAAAACGCTATTGGAACACGGGCTTGCGCGTCTGAAAGCGCAATGTTCGCCTGTTGCACTGAATGCGAATGGGGATGTCGCTCGATTTGCGCAATATAATGTTCGGGTGATCCCCGATCCATTAGAGGGCCATCTTGGCCCACTGTCCGGCATCTTAGCGGCGATGGACTGGGCCGCAGGTCTGGGGCATGAGGCCGTGATCACCACAGCCGTGGATACCCCGTTTTTTCCCCGCGACCTTGCCAATCGCCTTAATGCAGAACGTACCGAGGGCAAAATCGCTTTGGCTGGTACGCGCGACGCGACAGGTCAACTGTGGCTGCATCCCACGTTTGGGATTTGGCCCACGGATGCCCGCGATCAACTGCGTGCGGATCTATTGGCGGGCACTCGCAAGGTCACGCAATGGACCCACGCACAAAACGCAGACACAATTATGTTTGAAGCATCAGCCTTTGATCCGTTCTTCAACATCAACACACCTGAAGATTTGAAACTGGCTGAGCAGATAAGCACGCAAGATACTTAACCACATTTGATGAAATAGAAATGCGCCGTGCCAGTCGGGCTAAGCTTGCACTGCGCCTCGTCTGCTACGGTTTGCGCCAAAAGCCTATGGCCGGCTTCGGCGCAAAAATGCGGCACATCAATCACTGCAGCAGGGTCTGACGCCACAAGGCGCAAAACCTCACCGGTTTTCATCGCCAACAATCGCTTGCGCGCTTTGAGCACAGGCAAAGGGCACAAAAGGCCGATGGCGTCGATGTCTTGATCCCACTTCATACGCATTTGCATAGGAGGCTGCGCGCGCCTTGTCTATTGCAGATTTTGATCAATAAAATCCGAACAAAAGCTAGGTCATTGGCCTATGCGTGCGACAACAGCCCGTCCCCACCTGATCTAGATCAGAGACCCGCACATTTTAGCGCGCTACGACATTTTGAGACCGAGCCCCTTAGGGCAGCTCAATTGTACCACAGTATCGAAAGCGGGCAGATCATGCGTTTGACAACAAAAACCAATCTCGCGGCGCGTGTTTTGATGTTTTGTGCGGTCCACAAAGATGAGACTGTGCGGTCATCTGACATCGCGCAGGCATGCAACGCATCTAGCAATCATTTGGCGCAAGTCGTGCATCAATTACATCTGCATGGATATGTTTCGACCCAGCGCGGGCGCTCAGGCGGCTTACGGCTGGGACGTGATATGACTGAAATTTCTATCGGCCAGTTGTTTCGTATCTTTGAAAGCAATGTCCCGTTTGCCGAATGCTTTTCGCCGCGTACAAACACATGCCCCTTGTCTGACAGCTGTAGACTGCGCCAGTATATAGAGCGTGCTCTGGAAGCCTTTTACAATGAACTCGACGCCGTTACATTGGCTGATTTGGTCTATGGAAATTGCGGACTGGAAGCCATCCTCAGCTTAAGCCCACCCAAAATAGACGCTTGCGGGCAGCACACTGAGGCGTAAGAATAGATCGAACTCATTTGAAATGGTGCTAAATAGTGTCAAAATAGAACCGAATAGCGCCAGATGTTCCTATCTTAGGCAATAGCCAGCTTGCCCCCAGTTACCTAGGGTCCGCGCAAGAACAACGAGGCGAAAATGCCCAAGAAACGTCACTAACACACACAATTGGTTCTGACTGGAGGGACTATGCAAAACCTAGAAGCATTCTTTGGGGTCATCAATGACCTCACGTGGGGATGGGCCCTTATCCCCATACTTGTCGTATTTGGCATTTTCATGACACTCATGTCTGGTTTCATCCAGATCGAGTTTTTCAAACGTATGTTCCGCGTCTTGTCTGGCGACAACCAAAACCAAGACCCGAACGCTTTGTCCGCACGTGCGGCTTTGCTTGTGTCTGTTGGTGGACGCGTGGGCGGTGGTAACATTGCTGGTGTTGCCGTGGCGATCACGCTTGGCGGCCCTGGTGCGGTGTTCTGGATGTGGGCGATTGCCTTTGCTGGCATGGCGACATCATTAATCGAATGTACTTTGGCGCAAGTTTACAAACAATCTGATGGCGACAGCGCCTTTCGCGGTGGTCCAGCAGACTACATTCGTCGCGGACTTGGCGCGCGCTACAACTGGATCGCTGTGATCTATGCTGTATGTTTGCTCGCGTCCTTTGGTCTTGGCTTTAACGCCTTCCAAGGCAATACAGTTGCCGGTGCGGTGCAAGAATCCTTTGGCATTGACCGCCTGTACACTGGCATCGCACTTGTCGTGATCACGGCCTTTGTTGTCTTCGGTGGTATCAAACGCATCGCCAAAGCGGCGGATGTCGTTGTGCCTGTGATGGCTGTTGGTTACATCGGCTTGGCAGTTCTTGCGATACTCTTGAACATTGGCGAAATCCCACGGGTCTTCACCGAAATCGTCAGCAGTGCATTTGGCTTTAACGAAGCTGTTGCAGGCGGCATGGGTGCTGCAATTGCCAACGGTCTGCGTCGGGGACTGTTCTCGAACGAGGCAGGCTTGGGCTCTGCGCCAAACGTGGCGGCTACAGCGCTTGTGCGCCACCCAGTAAGCCAAGGCATCACGCAGTCTTTCTCGGTGTTCATCGACACTATCATCATCTGTTCTTGTACAGCTTTTGTTGTGCTGCTGGGCGATGTCTATGTTCCGGGCGCTGAAGGCATCGATGGCGTTGTGTTGACACAGCAATCTTTGGCAAGCCACTTTGGCGATTGGTCCAAATACGCTTTGACTGTTGGTATTTTGCTCTTTGCGTTTTCGTCGATCATCTACAACACCTACCTTGGCGAAAATGCTATGGCGGCGATCACGAAATCCAAAGAAGCAATCATCGGCTTGCGTGTGGCGATTTTGGGCATCGTGATGTTGGGTGCCGTAGCGCCTAATGCGACATCTGTATTCTTCTTCTCAGATCCGATGATGGGCATTTTGGCTGTGGTCAACCTTGTGGCCTTGATGATGCTCTTCCCGACGGCAATGCGTGTCGTGGATGATTTCCGCAAGCAACTTAAAGCTGGCGTCAAACGGCCCGTGTTTGACCCTGACGATTTTCAGGACTTGAATCTGGACCGTGAGGCTTGGAACACAGCGCGCTGGAAAGACGACTAAGCGATCACGTTGGAACACATCTAAAACATATTAAGATAGACTGGGTCGCCTTCGGGCGGCCCTTTTACTGTTAAACGCATATAAAAGACGCCGTAAAGACGGCAGCTTTAACGGATCAGTTCAGCCACAGATGGACCAAGGCAGCCTCTGGCGTCTCACGTCCACCGTTTTGCACACCCGTATTCCACAAAGCCGCCCCCGCAGCATAAGTGCCTGGTTCAAGCGAACCGACCTCACACTGACTAACGGCACGGATTTGCACGCCACGTTCGACGGCCTGAGACAACGCAGCAATAAGACCCGCGTCACTCATGATCGTGCCCGTACCAAAAACCCGCAATACAGCCCCGTCCAGTTCCGCCAACATCGCCGCAAGTGCTGCTGCGGGTAGACCTGCAGCCAAGGTCACGATAGCCAATCGTTTGGCCCCAAAGCGACGATGCTTGGGCCGTGTCATTGGGTCTTGCGGGATGGTCCGAAATGAATCCAGCGCATAACTGTGATGCTTGACCACAGCACGCGCAGACATCAATGTGTTGTTAAAAGACAGAAATACGCCAACAGTTTTATCATGCAGCAAGGCGTCGATCGCAGAGCTTAAATTAGCCTCAGCATCACCGCCTGCCCCAAGAGGCACCATGGAGGCGCAGAGCACCACGCGGCGCTCCAGCCCTTCTAGCGCTTGCGATAGCGCCGCGCCTGTAAACGCCATTGTGTCTGTGCCTTGGATCACCAAAACAGGGCAGTCAGGATGCGCATCGATCACATCTAGCATTTCATTCCAATGATCGGGTCCAAGGTTGGCACTGTCCACCAAAGGCGTAAAAACATGCTGATGTACATCGACACCTACGGGCAAACGCGCAGCCACAGCCGCTTCAACAAGACCAGCTTGTGGTGTCAATCCGTCATCGCTTGACACCATACCGATGGTGCCGCCTGTGTGGATCAATAGCAACTTCATAGATCAATCTTTCGCGCGGTGATCGCGCGGGTTACCAGCGTTTCCGCCACACACTCCGTCACGTCTATAAATGTTTTGCCAGCCACATCTGCGGCAATCAATGGCAACTCTGTGCAGGCCAAAACAACAACGGATGCGGTCAGGTTTTGGGCGATATCTTCAAAGCGCTGTGCCAGCCCGTTGTGATTCTGCCCGAACCGTTTCACATCTTCGATTAAAAAGTGCAATGGTTCTGCTTGTTTAGGTGTCTCAAACTCTATGTCCGAACAAAGTGTCGTGTAAACGGAATAGTCGTCAAGTGCCGCAACGGGACCCGCAGCCAATAGACCGACAGAGGACTGACCTGCTTGCAAAAGGACTTCTCTTAACACCGACTGAAATGACAAAAACTCACCCGCATCCGGCAAGGTGGACAGTAAAGCATCGATCCGCGGCGCAAACCAATTCAATGTGTTACAGGCAATCACAAAGAAATCTACTTGTGGCGCGATTTGGCGCACACTGCGTTCTACGGCCTCCCACGTTTCAGTCTCGTTGGCGCGCAGCGCCATAGACAAGCCCAATTGTGGCTCAGACACAATAACCACGCGTGGTGCCTCAAGATCGCCATGAAAGGCGTCACCCATAATTTTCTGGTTTGATATCAGAACCTTGGACCACAAATCGATTCCTGCTTCGGGGCCAGATCCTGCAATGATCCCGATCGTAAATGGTCTGTTTGTCATAGAAGTCTCCTTATCTTGATCATGCGCGGTTTACCTGTTGTTGACAATTGGCTCATTGCGCGCAAATTGGTGCTAACTGATGCAATTACCGCGAGAAAAAGAGCAAGATGTCCGAAATATCTGAAAATCTGCGCCTGCTATGCTCCTTCAAGACATCCATCTCTCAGGTCAGTCGCGATTTGGGTATCAATCGCAGTCAACTCAATCGTTACCTTGCAGGGACGTCGACCCCTCGAACAGGGCTAATGCGCAAATTATGTGACTACTTTGGCGTTGAAATGCACGAATTGATGCTGCCCCCCAAGGATTTTGCCGAGTTGATCCAGCTGCGCGGCCTCGACAATGATGACAGCACAGGGCGCATGTTACGCCAATACATCGATAAACTTATGGCCAGAAATGAACCTCGCATTCAGAATATGGCTGGCACATTTTGGGAATATTACCAATCCATGTCACAGCCCGGAAAGGTGATCCGAAACCTGATTACCTTTGAGGCTCGCGACCATTATATGTTTTACAAACGCCTCGAACGCATGGGGCCACACGACAAATCCTGCCGTCATCATTTTCGCTATCAAGGGGCTGCTTTGATGACAGGGGATCGCATTTTCATGTCGGATCACGAATATGGCGCCGAAGTCGAGCTAACTCAAACGGTGCTTTACCCCGATTATTCTATGCGTTGGACCCGCCTACATGGCATCAAACTTGGCGTATCTGCGGATAGCAACCATATGCCCTGCGCCGTGCGCGTGGTGTTCGAACGCCCGCCCCACTCCATGCATTCCATGACTGCTCTGCGCCATAGCGGATTGTTTGACCGTGACAGCCCGCATATTCCAGAGCATGTTCTTGAAATGATCGACAACACAACAAGTGGCCCGCATTTGTTTGAAGCCTATTCACGTTAGACAAGTCGGGGTTCGCAATCGCGCGTCATCCCAAAAATCATCGTCATTTTCACACAAAAACGGCGCAGCAAGCCTTATGCCCGCAGCGCCGCAGCTTTCCTAAATCTCTTGCCCTATCGGCCTAAACCGTACCGCCAAGAGACCCTTCAAGGGTCGCAAGTTCCTGACCACCGGCCATCAAATCTTGCAGCTCTTCAGGAGAGACCTCCCCACGCGTTGCTGTGCCTAGGGTTTTACCGCGGTTCAGCACTGTAAAACGATCCCCAACGGCCATCGCATGACGTACGTTATGCGTGATAAAGACCACGGCAACACCTTGCTTGCGCACCTTGTCGATGGTGGCCAGCACGTTGGCTGTTTGGCGCACACCAAGAGCAGAGGTCGGTTCATCAAGAATAAGAACCTTCGCCCCAAAGTGCACCGCACGCGCAATGGCAACAGTCTGGCGCTCACCGCCAGACAATGTACCAACGGCCTGATCTGGTCCGCGCAGGTTAATGCCCATCTTGCGCATTTCGGTCATTGTGACCTCATTCGCATGCGCGTGATCAAACACCTTGAAAGGGCCAAAAGACTTCTGTGGCTCATTGCCCATAAAGAAATTACGGCTCACAGACATCAGCGGAATCATCGCCAAATGTTGGTGCACAGTCGCAATCCCAGCTGTGATCGCATCACGAGGGTCGGCAAACTGCATCGGTACGCCATCAAATAAGATTTCGCCATGCGTGGGTTTATGCACCCCTGACATGGTCTTGATAAAGGTGGATTTACCCGCGCCGTTATCGCCCAAGAGACAGTGACATTCGCCAGGGAAAATATCGACAGACACACCAGCCAAAGCAATCACGCGGCCAAAGTGCTTTTCGATATTCTTCATTTGAATGAGTGGTTTGATATCAGTACTCATATCAACGTTCTCCCGTGATGATGCGGCGGATGTAGGTGTTCAAGATCACCGCACCGAGCAAGATGACGCCTAGGAAGACGCGGAACAGCGAGCTTTCAACACCAGCAAAAAACAGACCCTGCTGCACAACGCCAAAGATCAAAGCACCAAGCGCCGCACCCAAGACTGACCCATAACCACCTGTGAGCAATGCGCCGCCAATCACAACCGCGATGATGGCTTCGAATTCTTTAAGCAAGCCACGCCCTGCGTCAGCTGAGCTGAATTCCATGACCTGAACCGTAGCCAAAACCGTGGCGCAGAAGGCTGTAAACATGAAGAGCAAAATCTTAACACGATCGACCGGAACTCCAGAATTACGTGCGGCTTCGGAATCACCGCCCGCAGCAAAAATCCAGTTGCCGAATTTTGTGCGTGTGAGAATGAAGTGACCCAAGAAAATCAAGCCAAGGGCCCAGACGATCAACATTGGGATGCCTTCAATAACTGGCTGGCCAGCTTTTGTACCGCGTGAGAACGTGGCGATCAGTTCATTGTCGCCCATCCATTGGAACAAGCCTTTGAAAATCTTGCCACCGAACACAGAAGCAAGCCAGTCACCTTCCGAGATTTCTTTGATGCCGCCGATGTTGCTTTTGCCTTCGAATGCATAGGGCAAGAAAATCGCGAAACCGCGCAAAATGAACAAGAATGCCAGCGTCACAATAAAGCTTGGCAGACCTGTGCGAACGACAATAAGGCCGTTCATGGCGCCGAGGCTAATTGTAATGGCAAAAGTGACGAGAATTGCGAGCCACATAGGCCAGCCGAAAGTCGTGGCAAAAATTGCCATGATCATACTGGCGAACCCAATCATAGAGCCGACTGACAGGTCGAACTCGCCAGCAATCATCAATAAACATGCCCCAACGGCGATGATCATAAACTGTGCCGAAACTTGGCTCCAGTTCATCACACCTTGCGGGCTAAACATGCCGCTATCACCGGCAAAAATTAGAAACAGAACGAAGACGATAACCGTCCCACACATACCACCAAGCTCAGGTCGGATAAGGGCTTTGCGCAGGGGGGAAATCCGTTTGACTCGTTCGTCACTCTCAATGGCCTCGTTGGCTTGTGACATGAGCACTCCCTCTCATTTTAAATATAAAAAACAAAGGGCGCGCAAAATCCTGCGCACCCTTCTTAACGGTTTGACTTAGCGGTAGACGCCAGCAAACTCTTCAACTTTTTCAAGTGCATCTTTGGTCACGAAACCGGGACCAGAGTTGATGTTGTTGCCTGGAAGTACGCCGTAACGATCAAAGTTGGACAGGATCACAACAGGCAGGTAGGCCTGCAAGAATGGTTGCTGGTCGATGCCCCACTCAATAATGTCGTTTTTGATGCCTTTTACGATTTCTTCGCCAAGGTCGAATGTACCAAAGTAGATCTCACCAGAGAGCCCCATTTCGTCAAGTGCAAGCAGCGTAGGGTCAGCGGAAACCGGACCAAGCGTCAAAACCGCATCTGTATCAGGATTGGCATTCAAATAGGCTTGAACGCGGTTTTTAACCTCCGAGGGGTCTTCGCCAGAGTCGATCATTTGGCTGCCAAGCTCGACACCCAAGCCGTCTGCAAAGCCTTGACAACGCTGCGCTACAACAGTGTTGGAGATCGCGTGGTTGACACAAACAAAGCTCTCAACGCCGTCACCTTTGGCGCGAAGGCCCGCTGCGAGACCAGCATCATACTCTGGCTGACCAACGAACATCAGCGCGCCAACGTCGCGTGCTTGCTCAACAGTTCCGGAATTCATGATGATGACGTCAATGCCCTGATCGACTGCAGAACGGATAGGACCGCTCAAGACATCGAAATCTGCGAGGGTTGTGATGATGCCATCTGGCTGCGTTGCCGCAGCTTGTTCGATGATGCGTGCCATATCGGCCAAATCGCCGGTTGGCGGATTGCGATACTCAACACTTACATCCATTTGCTCGCCCGCAAGGGCGATACCGTTTTTAACTGTGTTCCACCATGTATCTGAATCTGGGGCGTGGCTCACAAGGATATATTTCAGGTCATCGCCGTGATCATCTGCTGTCGCCAAAGCAGGTGACGCGATGACCGCTGCGGTCAGCATAAGTTTGGTAAAAATAGATTTCATGTTGTTCCTCCCAAGAACGCGATTTTAATCAGCAATCGAGCGGGCTGCGCCCTTCTCAAACAGAACAAAACACGGATTCGTTTTTTTTGCAACCGGTTGCAAAAATTATTTTGCAACCCTACCCTCACCTCTACTGACATTTCAAAGAGATACGGGCATAACATTGCGTGCCAAGGAGGATGAAGTGATGACTGCAACGCTCAAAGATGTCGCGACCCGCGCTGGAGTTTCGACCTCGGCTGTCTCGCGCACCTTTACAGATGGTGCGTCCGTTTCCCTCAAAATGCGTCGCAAAGTTGAAAAAGCCGCCGCTGAACTTGGCTACAGTCCGAACTTTTTAGCGCGCAGCCTTACGACGCGCCGCACCAAACTGATCGGATTGGTCAGCAACAACTTTCACAACCCGATCTTTTTGCAGGTGTTCGACCTGTTCACCCGCGGCCTACAAGATCGCGGATTGCGACCGCTCTTGGTTAATTTGAGTGACGAAGTCGATCCCGAGAACTCCTTACGAATGCTACAGCAGTATTCAGTGGATGGTGCCATCGTCGCGTCATCCACCCTACCGCCAGTATTCTCTAAGGCTTTTCGCGATCAAAAACTCCCTGTCGTGCATACCTTTGGCCGCTACACCAGCAGCCCTGATGTACATGTCGTGGGTATCGACAACGTCGAAGCGGGGCGCATGGCGGCACGGGAACTGGTGCAGCGCGGCTATAAGAAAGTGGCCTATTTGGGTGGTCCGCAGCTGGCGACATCCGCACAGGATCGTCTTGAAGGCTTTGAAAATGAACTGTCTCGCCACCCTGAAATTACACATTCCCATAGTTATGCTTCTGCCTATTCTTTCGAGGCAGGCCGCGCTGAAATGCTACGTTTGTTGAAGGAAAACCCAGCTGAAGCGTATTTTTGCGCGGATGATGTCTTGTCCATTGGCGCGCTCAGTGCGGTCAAAGACATGGGCCTTCGCGCGCCCGAAGATATCGGCATCATTGGCTTGAACGATATGGAAATGTCAGGGTGGGAAAACATCAATCTGACGACCATCCATCAGCCTATTCGCCAAATTATCAGTTCGTCGATTGAATTGATGGTCGCGATGCTGGACGAGCCCGATCGTTACCCTGAAGCACGATTATTCCCGTGTCGTGTGGTGGAACGGGGCACATTGCGGCCCCGTCCCTAAGTGCTTATTTGAAAATGGATGGACGCGCATCCATCCAAACGCCGCCCTCTTTCGCGGATGCCACAGCCGTGTGAACCGCCGCCATAGACCGCACCCCGTCTGATGCATTTGGCAACCCATCGCGGGTCTCGCCCGCAATCGCATCTGCCAAATCACAATAGATATTCGCCACAGCCAAGGGAAAGCCCTCAGGGTGTGCGATAGAGACTCGCGACAAACGCTGCGCGTCTTCTGACAGGCCGGATTCGCCTTTTTCGATGATCTGGGTGCGCCCGCCAACAGGGGTATAGATCAACTGGTTTGGTTGCTCAGAAGCCCAACGCAGGCCGCCCGTTTCTCCAAACACTTGAATGTCGAACCCATGCTGCCGACCGATCGCCACAGATGAGGTCCAAAGACGCCCAACAGTGCCGCCCGACATGCGGAAATTGACCATCGCGTCATCTTCCAGCTCACGACTGGAAATCGTTGAGGCGAAGTCAGCGGAGAGTGTTTCGACCTCATCGTTACAGATGAAACTCGCCATATGTAGCGCGTGAATACCACAATCAGCAAACTGACCAGAAACACCCGCCATCGCAGGATCATAGCGCCAGCGCACCCGAGGATTATCAGCATCCGTCGCATCGCCGTGGTGGCCATGCGAAAAGTTCGTGACAACCAAACGCGGTTTCCCAAGTTCGCCGGACTGAACCATCGCCCGCGCTTGGCGCACCATAGGATAGGCGGAATAACAATAGTTCACCGCACAGATTTTGCCTGTCTTTTCAGCGATACCAACAATGGCCTCGCCCTCTTCCACAGTCATCGTCATCGGCTTTTCGCACAGCACATTAAAGCCCGCTTCCAAGAAGGATTTGGTGATCTCGAAATGCGTCGCGTTTGGCGTTGCAACCGTCACCAGATCAACCCGATCCGCACGGTCTTTTTCGCCCACAAGCATCTCCGTCCAATCGCCATAAGCGCGGTCTTGGGCAATGCCCAAACGCTGTGCATAGTCACGACCAGCATCAGCCCGATGATCCAGCGCGCCAGCGGCAAATTCGAACCGCCCGTCAGCCAATGCGCCCAAACGGTGCGCGGGGCCAATTTGGCTCCCCTCGCCGCCGCCAATCATACCCCATTTTAACTTTGCCATAGGTAAGTCTCCTTAGAATCCAATGGATTGCAAATATTCACGATTGGCGCGCGCATCTTCAAGCGGCGTGCCAGGCATAGATGGATCACAGTCTTGTTCAACAGTGCACCAGCCCTCAAAGCCCGCATCCAAAAGACGCTGACGTACGGCTGGGAAATCAACATCACCTTGACCGAGATTGCAGAAAATACCCTGCCCGCAAGCCGTGTAGAAATCAGTGCGTTTTTCAACGACGTCCGCTTTGACTTTAGGGTCGATATCTTTGAAGTGCATGTACGAAATGCGGTCGATGTAGCGGTCCATAAAGGCCACTGGATCGAAGCCAGCATAAGAGTGATGGCCTGTGTCAAAACAGATCTTGAGGATCTTTTCGTCGACCTCACTCAACAGGCGCTCAAGTTCAGGCTCAAAATCCATAAACCCAGCGGCGTGTGCATGAATGCCAACAGTCAAACCGTAGTCTTCAGCGCCCATTTTCGCGATGGTTGCGATGCGATCACGAAAAGCTGTCCATTCGGCCTTGTCCATTTGTTCGGCCTCGGACGCCCGTCCAGCCGTTGGCGCACGACGCGGTGAAATGCTGTCGATCAATACCAAATGCTGCGCGCCGTGAGCCACAAGCGCCTTGCAGGTGCGCGTTGCCGCGTCCAACAAAGTGCCCCAATTGTTTGGGTCGTGAAACGCTTGGAACACCACACCGCCGATGATTTCCAAATCACGTTCGGCCAAAGCAGGAGCCAGCACTTTTGGGTCTTCAGGCATATAGCCGATGGGGCCAAGTTCGATGCCTTTGTAGCCAGCACCAGCACATTGATCCAATACGGATTGCCATGTTGGATACGCTGGATCGCTTGGAAATTCGATTCCCCAAGAACAGGGGGCGTTGCCGATTTTAATAGTCATGTCAGAGCCTTTCGAAAACGCTAAACAGCGACCACATCAACCCACGCTTTTGCGCGAGACGATGCCAATGCTGCAGCGACAACTTGAGTAACGTCCAACCCATCTTGGAATGTGGGCCAAACGGGTGTTTGAGTTTCGATCGCACGTAAGAAATCACGCGATTCAATGATAATTTGGTCTTGGTATCCTGTGCCGTGGCCGGGGCCTTGGCAGAAGTTTTCGTAATCTGGGTGCGCAGGGCCGATCAGAATTTTGCGAAATCCGCGTGTGGCCTCTGGCTCGTCTGCATTGTAAAGCCAAAGCGCGTTTTGATCTTCTTGATCGAATTTAATCGCACCTTTCGTGCCGGTGATTTCATAGGCATAGCCCATTTTGCGACCATGGCTGATGCGGCTGAAATACATCTGCCCCATCGCACCATTTTCGAAACGACACATCAGTTGACCGTGATCGTCGTTGTCCACTGTGCCGCCTGGACGCGTGGTGTGCACGGTCTCGACTTCGGCGATCAACTTGGCAATCGGCCCGATCAAGGCCAATGCGCCATTGATCATATGAGGGGCCAGATCGCCCATAGTGCCGTTGGCATCCCCCATGGTCCGCCATGTCGCAGGGCTTTCTGGATCGGCCATGAAATCTTCTGTATGCTCACCGCGAAACCATGTGATATCGCCGATAGCGCCCTCAGCAATCAGCTTGCGGGCAAACTGGCTTGCTGGGGTGCGAATGTAATTGAACCCAGTCATACTTATCTGGCCACGGGCTGCCTCGGTCATGATTTGACTGTCACTTAATGACGCCCCGAGCGGTTTTTCGCAAAATACTGGCTTGTTCAATGCAAAGGCGGCCAATGCAATCTCGCGGTGGGTTTCTTGCGGCGAGGCAATCATGATCGCCTCAACCCGCGGATCATTCACCAACACCCGCCAGTCGTCTGTCGCGCGCTTAAACCCATAAGCCTCAAGATACCGCTGCGCACTTGCAGGTGAGCTGGCACAGATCATTTCTAAACGGGGGCGCAGAGCCGTATTGAACACCGCACCGACGGCGGACATCGCGACCGCATGGGCTTTGCCCATATAGCCGCCACCGATGATCCCAATTCCTATTTCTTTCATGCCGCTGAGTCTTTCTTTTCAGATTCTATTTGCAACCGGTTGCAAAATTAGTATCTTCGGATTCGAAAGCGCGCAAGCAACAATCGCAAAATCGATCAGCGTGAGGAAGAATTAAGCACATGACAAACAAAACAATACATCTGACAACAGCGCAGGCGATCATCAAATATCTCGACAATCAGTTCATCGAAATTGACGGTCAAGAGATGCGCGTTTGCGGTGGCGGCTTTGGCATTTTTGGCCATGGCAATGTGACATGCTTGGGCGAAGCGCTCTATGATGTGCGCGACACGCTACCGTTGTATCGCGGCCAAAACGAGCAAGGCATGGGGTTCGCGGCTGCGGCCTATGCCAAACAATGGTTACGTCAACGTTTCATGCTTTGCACCGCAAGTGCGGGCCCCGGCACAACGAACCTTTTGACGTCAGCGGGACTGGCACACGCCAACCGTTTGCCGATGTTGTTGCTCTGTGGAGATGCCTTTACCACCCGCCTGCCCGACCCTGTTTTGCAACAGCTTGAGCACTTCAACAATCCCACTATTGGTGTGAACGACGCGTTCAAAGCCGTCACACGGTTCTGGGATCGCATCACGCATCCGGCGCAAATCTTGCAATCTTTGCCGGCAGCACTGGCCACGATGATGGACCCAACAGATTGTGGGCCTGCATTCATTGGATTGCCACAAGACGTCCAAGGCTGGACTTATGAGTATCCTGAAAGCTTTTTCGAGAAACGCGTTCACCGTATGCGCCGCCAAGCTCCTGATGTGGCAGATGTGGCAGATGCAATTGCTGTACTGTCCAAAGCGGAACGCCCGATGATCATCGCTGGCGGTGGCGTTCAGTATTCTGGCGCAGTGGCGGAACTCACTGCCTTTGCCGAAACTCATAATATCCCCGTGGTGGAAACCATCGCGGGGCGCGCCAATTTGTTGCAAGATCACGCGCTGAACATCGGGCCTGTTGGTGTCACGGGGTCGAACAGCGCCAATTCCATCGCAGAGAAGGCGGATGTGATCGTCGCAGTCGGCACGCGTCTGCAAGATTTCACCACTGGATCGTGGACCGCTTTCGCGCAAGACGCCAAAATCATCGGCGTCAACGTCGGTCGTCACGATGCGATGAAGCACATGTCTGTACCTGTTGTGGGAGACGCAAAACTCAGCCTTCCCGCCTTGTCGGCGGCCCTTGGCGATTACGCAAGCCCTGCCACTTGGACCGCCTTTGCCAAAGAAGAGCGCGTCAAATGGGTTGCCTATACAGATAAAGTCACCACAGTCGGAAATGGGCCGAACTCTTATGCTCAAACCATTCGCGTGGTGAACGATCTGTGCGATCCACGTGATCGTGTTGTCGCGGCTGCAGGCGGCTTGCCTGCAGAGGTCACAGCCCATTGGCAGACCAAAGACATTGGCACAGTTGATGTGGAATTCGGTTTCTCTTGCATGGGGTACGAGATCGCAGGCGGCTGGGGCGCACGTATCGCGCAGTACGAGCGCGAACCAGAGCGCGACACCATCGTGTTCACTGGCGACGGGTCTTACATGTTGATGAACTCGGATGTGTATTCATCCGTTTTGTCAGGCCACAAGATGATCATCTGTGTGCTTGATAATGGTGGATTTGCCGTCATCAACAAACTGCAAAACAACACTGGCAACGAGAGCTTCAACAACCTGTTGGAAGACTGCCCAACGATCAAAGCGCCTTTTGCCGTCGATTTTGAAGCGCATGCCAAATCCATGGGTGCCAATGCTGAAACCGTGGCGAATCCGCATGAATTCGGCGAAGCCTTCAAACGCGCACAGGCGTCAGACAAAACATCCGTCATCGTGATGAAGGTCGACGCCTATGAGGGCTGGACCACTGAGGGTCACACATGGTGGGAAGTGGGCACGCCGCACATCACAACGCATAAAAAGGTCGCCGAAAAGCATCTCGAGACAGAAGCCTCACGCACCAAACAACGAAAGGGTGTGTAATGGACGTATATGCAGGCATCAAAAAGAACAACTTTGTCGTCATCGGACGCGTGGGCATGGACCTGTTCACAGGCCCTAATGGCGCGACCGAAACGGCTGATCAATTCACAGCGGATATGGGCGGATCGTCTGCCAATATTGCAGCGGGCGTTGTCAAACTTGGCGGCAAAGCTTCGCTTGTCACCCGTGTCTCGGACGATGCAGTGGGGCGATTTTGCACCAACAAGCTGGATCACTACGGCGTTGGCCGCAACCATGTGAAACCCATCGGCGGCGAGTTTCGCAACTCTCTGGCGCTTTATGAAAGCCGCATCGAAGACCACCAATCGGTGATCTACCGCAACAGTGCCGCTGATTTTGAAATGACCATCGAGGATGTGGAGGCCGTTGATTATGCGTCTTACGGCGCATTGGTTACGGCGGGCACTGTTTTTGCGGCAGAGCCATCACGGTCTGCCACATTTCGGGCCTTTGAGTTGGCACGCGAAGCGGGTATTCCGATCATCTTTGACGTCGATTACAGGCCTTACAGCTGGCCCTCAGCAAAGGTCGCCGAAGAGGTTCTGTCAAAAGCTGGCGCGCTGTCTGATGTCATCATTGGCAATGACGAAGAGTTCGGCTTTATGGCGGGCGGCATTGACAAAGGCATGGACAAAGCCCGCGCCCTTGCCGCCTCAACAGCAACCATCGTTGTCTACAAAATGGGCGAGCATGGTGCAGTTACGTTTGCCGATGGTGCGGAAATTCGCACCGGTATTTTCCCTGTCACCGCACTCAAACCCACGGGCGCGGGCGACAGTTTCATGGCGGGTCTTTTGGCCTCTATCGCCGATGGCTACCCCCTCAAAGAGGCCGTACTGCGCGGCTCTGCCTGTGCGGCCATCGTGGTTGCAAAGCCCGGCTGCGCCCCTGCGATGCCTTTCCCTGCCGATCTCGAAAACTTTCTGGCCAATCACCCTGGCCCAACCCAAGTTACCTAAGGAATTCAAATGCATATCGCCCCATACGACAATAAAAATATTCCCATTGTAGACGCAGATGATGCGACAGTTCCGCTCAACTATTTGAATATCGTCAAACTGAAAGCAGGCGAAGCCTTTGAATATCAAGTGCCCGGATACGAAACCTGCATCGTACCTGCCACAGGCACCATCGACGTGAGCGTTGAAGGCGTTGAGTACAAGGCCATCGGCAACCGTACTTTGGATGTTTGGGACGGTGAACCAGAAGGCGTTTACGTGCCTGTTGGGGCGAAAGTGACTTTCGTGGCAACCCGCGACACAGAAACATTCATCGCAGGTGCGCGTTACGACAAAGTGCTTGAGCCTTTTGATGTGCGCGTGGCTCAGTTGGACAAAGTACAATACGGTTCAGACGACACCAAAACGCACCGCAAGATCAAGCACATCTTGGGGCAGGCGCATCACGACAAAGTCGGTCGTTTGCTGGTGTCTGAACTGTTCACGGTTGGTGAAGGCGGCTGGTCTGGTTTTCCTGCGCACAAACATGACACGGACCGCAAAGACGCCGATGGCAATATCATCGAGACACGCCACGACGAGACCTATAATTTCCGTTTCCGTCCGAACCACGGCTCTGGCGTTCAGATCATTCAACACGAAGAAGGCAAACCGGGCGATGCCTACCAGTTGATGGATAGATCAACGATTTTGCTGCGCAGCGGTTACCATCCTTGTGTCGCGATGCCGGGCTACGAGATGTACTATTTCACCATTTTAGGTGGCCTCTCTCAGCGCAGCTTGGTGCAGTACTTTCAGCCAACGCATGCCTACCAAATTGAAACGATCCCTGGGATCAAAGACATGGTGGCGAAATTTAAATGACACTGGTCACACTCGCACAGGCCCTTCAACCAGCCCTCACAGGTGGTTACGCTGTGGCCGGTTTGGTCACACTCGGTTGGGAAGACATGCGCGCCTATGTGGCCGCAGCAGAAGCAGAGGGCTGTCCTGTGATTTTGCAGGCTGGTCCATCATGTCGCGCGCATACCCCCCTACCAATATTGGGCAAAATGTTCCGGCATCTGGCTGAAAATGCCAGCATACCTGTCGTCGCCCACCTTGATCACGGATATACCTTT
Organism: Pacificibacter marinus; assembly: GCF_018860665.1. Classification (GTDB taxonomy): domain Bacteria; phylum Pseudomonadota; class Alphaproteobacteria; order Rhodobacterales; family Rhodobacteraceae; genus Celeribacter; species Celeribacter marinus_A. The sequence goes on along the minus strand of NZ_JAHKPK010000014.1, from coordinate 17,553 downwards.
GAGGAATGCCAAGAAGCCTTGGACTCGGGTTTCACATCCTTAATGTATGACGGGTCGCGCAAACCTTTGAACCAAAACATCGATGAGACGGCGCGGATCGCGGAAATGGCGCATAATGCCGGCATTTCTTGCGAGGGAGAAATCGGTTTTGTTGGCTATGCTGATGGTGAAAACTCAGCGGGTACTGACCCTGAAGAGGCGGCGAAGTTCGCGGCTGAGTCTGGCGTAGATGCAATGGCGATTTCAGTCGGCAACGTGCATTTGCAACAAGACAAAGAGGGCGGCTTGGACATGCAGCGCATCCGCGCGATTGAGGCCCTGACAACTGTTCCTTTGGTGATCCATGGCGGGTCTGGCGTGCCTGTGGCGCAGCGAACCGAACTTGCGACAAGCTCTAAAATCTGCAAATTCAACATCGGCACCGAGTTGCGGATGGCCTTTGGTGCGGCCCTACGCGAGGCTGTAAATGCCGATCCATCCCGCTTTGATCGCGTCACCATTTTGAAAGAAACCCACGATCCATTGGTCGCGGCGACACGAAACGTTTTGCGGGCCTTTGGTCCTGTCAACAAAGGATAGCGCAATGCTGAACATTGGAATTTTGGGCTGTGGCCGCATCGGGCAAGTGCATGCGCGATCCCTGATGCGCATGCCTGAGGCAAAAATAGTCGCTCTTGCAGATGCCTTTCCTGCCTCGGCTATGGCATTGGCTAAATCCACGGGGGCACAGGTTCGTGACGTCGATACCATCATCGCCAGCGGTGACGTGGATGCGATCATCATCTGCACGCCAACAGACACGCATTACGATTTGATCCACGCGGCGGCGAAAGCTGGCAAAGCGATTTTTTGCGAAAAACCGATTGATATGTCGGCGGACCGCATTCGCGATTGTATCAAAGTGGTCGAAAGCAACAACGTCGCCTTCATGACCGCATTCAACCGTCGTTTTGATCCGAACTTTGCCAACGTCCAAGCGCGCATTGCGGCGGGCGAAGTGGGTGATGTTGAAATCGTGACGATACTGTCGCGCGACCCAGCCGCGCCCCCTATCAGCTATATTGAAAGCTCGGGCGGCATTTTTCGCGACATGATGATCCATGATTTCGACATGGCACGTTTTTTACTTGGGGAAGAACCTGTGCAAATCTTTGCAGTCGGGTCTGCCTTGGTTGACCCCGCGATTGGCGCGGCCGGCGATGTCGACACCGCTGCGGTGACTTTGACCACGGCAAGCGGTAAAATCTGTCAGATTTCCAACTCTCGCCGTGCCAGCTATGGCTACGATCAACGCCTTGAAGTGCACGGGTCCAAAGGCATGTTGCGCGCGGAAAACCTGCTTGAGAACACCGTGGAAGTGGCCACCGAAGCGGGCTTTCGCCGCGCGCCCACGCTCAACTTTTTCCTGGAGCGTTACGAGACGGCTTATCTGTCTGAGATGCAGCATTTCATTAATGCTCTGACCAATGGCACACCAGTGATGCCAAGCATCACAGATGGTTTGAAAGCTCAGCTTTTGGCAGATGCAGCCACGGAGTCGTTCAAGACAGGCAAGCCTGTCACTGTTTAATATAGATTATCATAACATATTGAAACGGGGGCCCTTTTGGAGCCCCCGTTTTGCATTGACTGCCTGTAAAACTGTAATAATTACGCAGCAGAATCCGTGTTGAACATCAGATGCACCTTGACGGCTTGAGTACGATCGCCCGCCAATTCAAAGGCTTCAACAGCCCTGTCCAATGGCATTTGCGCCGTGATCATCGGGCGCACATCGATGCTGCGCGTTGAGATAGCAGTCACGGCGTGCTGGAACTCATTGTAGAACCGGAAGGTGCCGCGATGGGTCAGTTCCTTGGCCACCAAAACGCCCAGCGGGATAGCGGTATCGCCGCCCATACCGACCTGAACTATTACGCCGCGCGGACGCAAGGCCCCCAAAGCGCTAACCAGTGCAGGCGCAGCACCTGTACATTCGAAAGCTGCATCGAAATATCCTTTACCTTGGGCATATCCGGCCATGGTTGTGGTGTCGCTCATAACATTAATGGTTGTCGTAGCCCCCATGTCAGAGGCGACTGTTAACGGCACATCTTGCAGATCAGCCACGACAATCTCGGACGCGCCAGCCGCTTTGGCCAAAGCCGTACAGAGCCCACCAATCGGCCCTGCTCCCATCACCAATACGCGCTTGCCTTGTAAATCACCCGCGAGGCTATGGGCATGCATGCAGACAGCCAAAGGTTCTGAACAAGCCGCCTCAGCCACAGACACATCGCCTGTCACCGGTACACATTGCGCCGCAGGCAGAGTGATTTTATCGCGGTACATCCCTTGCACATGCGGCGTGCGCATCGCCGATCCGCTAAAGATCATGTCTGTGCAATGCATCTCAAGCCCCTGCGCACAATATTCACATGTGCCGCAATTGATGCTGGGGTTCAGCGCAACCATATCGCCCGCTTTAAGTCCCGTGACACCTGCGCCAAGCGCCTCGACAAAGCCAGCAGCCTCGTGCCCCAAGATGATAGGCTCTTTCACGCGGATGGCTCCAAAACCGCCATGCTGATAATAATGCAGATCAGATCCGCAAATCCCACCAGCGCCAAGCGCCACACGCACTTCACCCGCTTTGGGCGCGACGACATCACGGGTTTCGATACGCAGATCTTTTGCCTCATGAAGGCAGCACACTCGGGTTTTCATAAACGTTCCTAAGTCTAAAATTGGATTACGGCGCGGGCTGATCAATCGCCACAAAGCGCAACGGTTTTATCATACGAAAGATCTTTCGACAGGGTGATGGTGCAATCATCGCCGACAAATTACAGCGCAATGTATGCGCATACATTTTTGATTGTCAACGTACTCGAAAGCCCTTGCGGCGTCACATTGAATGCCTAATGATCACAAAATGGCAGATGGAATTTTTAACAAAAAAGTCACAAGCCGCGTGACGATGGCAGACGTCGGACGCCTTGCAGGTGTAACCCAAGTGACGGTATCCCGCGCTCTCTCACATCCAGACAAGGTTTCAAAGGATACATTGCGTCGCATTCAAGACGCCATTGATGCAACAGGGTTTGTACCTAATGCTGTCGCAGGGGCATTGGCATCCAAACGATCCAATCTGGTGTCCGCATTGATCCCGTCTTTGACCAATGTCGTCTACACTTCATTTATGGCCACGTTTTCAGATCACCTGCGCCAAAACGGCTATCAAGTGCTGTTGTCAGAAACGGGATTTAATACCGCATCTGAGGACGCGCTGATCGCCACGCACCTGTCGCGCAGACCCGACGCCATGCTGTTGACCGGCATTCATCACAGCGACAAGGCCCGAAAACAGTTGCAGGGCGCGGGCATTCCAGTTGTGGAAATTTGGGACATCACGGACGAACCCATTGATATCTGCGTAGGATTCAATCACAGCGCCGCAGGGCATGCCGTAGCGGAATATCTAAAGGCAAAAGGCCACGCCTTTGCCGCAACAATCACCGCTGATGATGAACGTGCCTTACGCAGGCAGTCTGCCTTTGCCGAACGATTTACTGTGCTCTCACAAAACGCGGTGCCAGATGCCAATACAGGCGGCACCGCCAGCATCGGCGCGGGCCGCGCGGCTATGGCACATCTCATTGATCACAGTGATTTTCGCAAAGGAGCGGTGTTTTGCAGTTCTGATTTATCAGCTCATGGAGCCATAATAGAGCTGCGCGCTCGTGGATTTAGAGTGCCCCAAGATATCGCTATAGTTGGTTTTGGCGACCAAGACTTCGCCCGTGATATCGATCCCGCCTTGACCACAGTTGCCGTGGATCGACTGCGATTGGGGCATCTCGCAGCCAGTTCTGTATTGGACAAATTGATGGGACAGCCTATTAAATCCGTCCACGACCTTGGTTTTAAAATATTGACACGCCTGTCAGCATAGCCCGTTGCGTGAAGTGGCTCTAACTGACGTGCCTGTGGGGAGCAGACAAAGCTCAAGCCGCGCTTCAGATTTCTTTATCTTCCTCAGGAGTGTTCAACGTAGACCATGTATCGTCACGCGCTGGCGCAGGCGGCGTTTCACACTCACCGCGATGGATGTTCGCCTTAGCGATAAAATTGGCCGAAATTGGCGCTGTGACGAATAAGAACGCCATGATCAGCAGCTCATGCACAGATCCTTCGCCCAGAGCAAAGGAATGAAGGGTCGAGGCCAACAATAACATCCCGATACCGATAGTCCCAACTTTCGTGGGCGCATGGAGCCGCGTCATAGGATCGTTGAACTTCAAAAGTCCGATAACGCCAATAATGATAAAGCCTGACCCGATCAGCAAAGACAGCGCTGCGAGGTAGGTTCCGATGATTTCAAAAGTCATTCGATAATATCTCCGCGCAAGATGAACCGCGCCAAAGCCACGGTTGATACGAACCCTAGCATGGCGATTAACAATGACACTTCAAAATAGATTTGCGTGCCCTGTTGAATGCCCAAGACAACCACAAGACCTAGGGCGTTCACGACCATCGTATCCAACGCAAGGATGCGATCCCCCGGTGTTGGCCCTAAAACCAGCCGCACCATGGATAGAACTTGCCCAAGCGCAAGGGCGACAAAAGCGATGATCAATGCGATGTCCATAACGGTTGAAGCTGTCGTCATGAGAAGATTTCCTTCAGTCGATCTTGGTATCGGGTCATGATGTCGTCGCGCACGGCGTCAGGATCATCTGTGTGCAGCACATGCACCAAAAGGCTATGCCCTTCGTCAGAAACATCTGCAGACACAGTGCCTGGTGTCAAAGTGATCGTTCCAGCCAAGAGTGTGATGGCTTCGGGGTGTTTCAATTCAAGCGGCACCACAATCCAAGTCGGTTTCAGTTTGGAATTGGGCACGGACAATACGATCCAAGCCACTTGAATATTGGCAACAACAATGTCCCAAACGACCATAAGGCTATAAGAGCACAACTTGCGCAAACGCAAACTTTTGGGCCTATCAGGCCACCAAATTGATGTGCCCCAAGGAATCAAAATACCAAGGATGACACCGAAGACGGCCATACCTGCAGAGACTTCCTTTTGCAAAATAACCCAAACGACAGCCAAAAGCAGCGTCAAAAAAGGATGCGGCATCAGCCATTTAAAGGTGCGAACCATATCAGTGACCCTCCTCTTTCGCGCTTGAATGATCATCGGCTACAGCAGGTGTGCTCAACTTACCCGCCGTGTCCAAAACCTTAGACATATATGGCTGAGGTGCGAACAGCTGAGCGGCCATCGTTGTAGCATACCCATGGACCTGACCGGCAAAGACGGACAGCGCGATCAACAACGATAGTAAGCCACCGACCGCGACATAGGATAACACCGTCGGGCGCTCGAACTCTGATGCATCTTCAAGCGGTGCCTCGCCTTGGGCTTTCCAAAACACAATACTGCCAGCGCGCACAAATCCGACGATGCCGATAAGGCTTGATCCCAACACGACCGCCCATATCCACACCACAAGGCCAGACTCAAAGGCTGCATTCAGCACCAAGAGTTTCCCAAGAAAACCTGACAATGGCGGCAAGCCTGCCATGGCGATCGCGCCTACAAAAAACAATCCTGCGGTCAAAGCATTGCCGACGACAGCCGGTTGCGATGTAAGGTCAAGATTGGCCCGCCCTGTGCGCACCAGATCAACGACCAAGAACAACGCAGCGCCCGCCAGAGTTGAATGAATGATATAGTAAAGTGCCGCGGCGATCCCTTCCGGCGTGAACAAAGAAATCGATACCATAACCATGCCCATCGATCCGATCACAGCAAAGGCCACCAAACGGTCCAGTTTTTTCGCCGCTAAGACGCCCACCATACCAACAGCGACAGATATCAACGCCGCAGGCATCAACCAAACATCATGCAACCCCGCTGTAACTGATAGGTCTGGCGGAAAGATCATCGTATAGACGCGAATGATCGCATAGGCACCAACTTTGGTCATAATCGCGAACAAGGCAGCCACCGGCGCAGGCGCTTCGGCATAGCTGGATGGCAGCCAAAAATGCAACGGCACCACGGCGGCTTTGATCGCAAACACAAGCAGCAACAGTACAGCTGCGACGCGGATGCCCACTGTGTCAGCCGCCCCGATCATCGCCACGCGATTGGCCAAATCAGCCATGTTCAACGTGCCCGTTTCAGCATAGATCGATGCCAGCGCGAATAAGAACAGCGTGGATCCGATCAGATTGAACAGCACATATTGCACACCCGCACGCAATCGCGGAGTGCCACCTCCATGGATCATCAGCCCGTAAGAGGCAATCAACAGCACTTCGAAAAACACAAACAAGTTGAACAGGTCACCCGTCAAGAATGCGCCCATGATTCCCATCAATTGGAACTGGAACAACGCGTGGAAATGCCGTCCTCGATTGTCCCAGCCAGACCCTATTGCATAAAGCAGCACAAACAGCGCCAAGACAGCCGTCAGTAAGACCATCATCGTCGACAGGCGATCTCCGACCAAAACGATGCCAAAGGGCGCGGCCCAGTCGCTGAGTTGGTACAATAAAATTGTGCCATCCGAGACCTGAAAAACAAGTCCCAAAGCAATTGCAATCAGTGCCAAAACACCCGCAACAGAAAAACTTCTTTGAATGCCAATGTGATAACGCGCGGCCAGCACAATAAATGGCGCCAACAATGCGGGCAAAACGATGGGTGTGATCAACCAATGGGTCATGACTGGCCCTCCGCTTTAGAATCCGAGGCTTCAGGCTGATCATCCACGTGATCATCATCAGACCCCAAAAAGGCCCCCAAACCGATCATCACCACAACCGCTGTCATGCCAAAGGAAATAACAATAGCAGTCAGCACCAAGGCCTGTGGCAATGGATCCGTATAAGTGGTCACGCCATCACTTAAGATCGGAGGTGCGCCGACGGTCAAACGCCCAGAGGCAAAGATAAACACATTCACCGCATATGTGAGCAGAGAAATCCCCATAATCACAGGAAAGGTACGCAAGCGCAGCGTGAGGTAAATACCGCCAGCTGTCAAAATGCCGATGGCTGATGCAACGAGAAATTCCATGTTACACCTCCTCCTTTGCTTGACCGCTTGTGGCGGAATCTGGGTCGTCTCTTGAAGGATCAATATCCATTGGGTATTCGCTGTCCGCCATATTGGCCCGTTTGGCCAAACGCGAGAAGCTTTCCAGCGACAGCATCACCGCGCCGACCACCGCCAAGAATACACCTAGATCGAACAAAGCAGCCGTGGCCAATTCGAACTTGTGGAACGGCGGAATCCGCACATAGGTAAAGGCCGAGGTCAAGAATGGCTTGCCGACGAACCAAGACCCGATGCCCGTAAACCCAGCGATCAAAACGCCTGCGCCAATCACACCGTGATAAGGGTATCTCAACCGTGCAGACGTCCAAGCAAAGCCGCTGGCCATATACTGCATGACAACCGCGATCGACACGATAAGCCCTGCGATAAAGCCGCCACCGGGTTCATTGTGCCCGCGCAAGAAGATGTAGAACCCAACCAACAGAACCACAGGCATGATCACGCGGGTCAGGACGACCATCATTATCGGATGCTTATTACCTGCCCGTTTTTGATCAGGCTTGCGGTTCAACAGACGCGCCCGAACGGGCCCGCTCAGCAAAGTTTCGGTTAACGCGTAAATTAACAAAGCTGCGATCCCAAGCACGATGATCTCGCCATAGGTATCAAAGCCACGAAAATCGACCAAGATCACGTTGACAACATTGTTGCCGCCCCCACCCTTGTAGGAATTGGCCAAGTGGAATTCGGAAATTGGCGGCGCGACGGATGTGCGCAACATGTAGTAATAGGCCAAGCCGAATGTCGCCAATCCACCGGCAATCGCCACACCAGCATCACGAACACGACGCAGGACTGTACTTTCAACGGGGGTGAATTTCGGCAAAAAGTTAAGCGCCAAAAGCAGCAGGATGATGGTAACAACTTCGACAGTGAATTGCGTCATCGCCAAATCAGGCGCGCTGAAGAACACGAAGCCGATCGAGACCATAAGGCCCACAATGCCGATCAAAATCAGCGACAAAAGTCGATTGCGGTGCATCAAAACCAACCCTGCCGTTGCAGCGACAAGCATCACCCACCCCGCAATCACAACAGGGCTAGCCGCTTGGGCTTCACGTGTTGGCGCGCCAAGCGTGCCCGTCGTCCAAGCATGAAACCCAGCAGCTATGATCGTGATCGCGCCGATGGCAGCGAACCGTGAGAATGCGCCATTGTGTAGCGGCAAGATCAACAGACGCGCGACTTGCGTGACGGATTCAACAATAGCCTCAAAGATCGGTTTGGCTTCAGGGCGCGGTGTGCGATCCCACAGACGCAGCGCGGGATTAAACACTGCAATCATGACCAAGCCGCCCGCGACAGCAATAATCGACATGAACAAGGCGGGCACCAACCCGTGCCAAATCTTGAAATGCGCGCTTGGCAAATCGGCTGCGCCGCCCAGAACAGATGCAGTCACGAGTTTGACGAAAGGCTCTGCGACAAACGGGGCAACACCAATGACCACGACCAACACGGCCAAAATCGCAGGCGGCATCCACAGGCCAGGATTTGGATCATGTGGTTTGGCAGGGTAATCATCGCGCACGGGGCCAAAGAACACATGGCCGATCAGACGGAAACAATAAGCGGCTGAAAAAACAGAGCCGAAGGTGGCTAGAGCAGGCACCAACCAATGCGACCCAAACAGCACCGTGTGATGGGCTTCCTCTAACATCATTTCTTTGGACAAGAACCCGTTGAGCAGAGGAATGCCCGCCATCGATAGGGCCGCCAGTGACGCAATCATAAAGGTCACAGGCATCAATTTGCGCAAGCCCCCCAACCGACGGATGTCGCGGGTGTGCGCTTCGTGATCGATAATCCCTGCGGACATAAACAAAGCGGCCTTGAAGGTCGCGTGGTTCAAAATATGGAACACTGCGGCCATAGCGCCGAACGCCGAGCCTGTTCCCAAAAGCATGGTGATCAGGCCAAGGTGGCTGACCGTGGAAAAGGCCAAAAGCGCCTTCAGATCATGTTTGAATAAGGCGATCACGGCACCCAGCACCATTGTGATCAAGCCAGCAGAGGTGACGATCACGAACCATTCAGGCGTGCCAGACAAGACAGGCCACATGCGCGCCATCAAGAAGATACCTGCTTTTACCATCGTCGCGGAGTGCAAATATGCTGACACAGGCGTGGGGGCCGACATCGCATGCGGCAACCAGAAATGGAACGGGAACTGCGCTGATTTGGTGAAACAGCCCAGTAAAATCAAGATCAACGCCGTCACATACAGCGGATCAGCTTGGATCAAATCGCGGTTTTGCAAAATTACGCTCAGATCATAACTGCCCACGATCTGACCCAAGATCAGCATCCCACCGATCATCGCCAAACCGCCCATGCCAGTGACCGTCAACGCCATCCGCGCGCCTTGACGCCCCTCTGGCAGATGCTTCCAATAACCGATCAACAGGAACGACGACAAAGATGTGATTTCCCAGAAGACAAGCAACAGCAATATGTTGTCACTTAAGACAATCCCGACCATCGCGCCTTGGAACAACAATAGATAGGTGAAAAACTCACCCATATTGTCGTCACGGCTTAGATAATTACGCGCATAGGCGATGATCAAAAGGCCGATGCCCAAAATCAACGTTGCAAAGAAAAAGCCCAATCCGTCCAACATCAAGGTGAAGTTCAAGCCAAGCACAGGCATCCAGTCGATGCCCACCATGACGACGTCGCCCGCAAGGACTGTGGGAAGGTTGCTCAACAGGCCAATAAAGGCGAGCAGTGAAACCGTAAATGTGACGCCAGCACAGGCCGAGCGACCAGCGGAATTCATAAGGCCTGGCAAAAGCGCGCCAAAGAAGGGCAAAGCAACGATGAAAAAGAGGGACACGAGAGCTCCTTATTTGGACGTTTTTGTCACTTTGGCAAAACTAAAGCCGTTTCCCAAGACTGCAAGTCCATTTGACAAAAATTGTCGTGAATTACGCTCTTATTAGTACGACCTTTTTCAGCGCGAAAAATAATCACATAATCACCACTCACAAGGCGCTCATCTTTGCACAATAGACCAATCCCGCGCCACAATCGGACACATGACCGTGCCTTTCAACAGCTATGGTATGCGCGCTTAAACACGCGTACAATGCCCTGATGAACGACGTGCATACACTTTCTCCAGAACATATCTTGGTTTGCCCGCAATGCGATGCTGCCTATATTTTGGCGCGCCCGAAAACAGGCGAGCGTGCCGTCTGCACAAGATGCCACACCGTGCTCATTCGAAACAAACATGAAGCAGGTATCCAAATTATCGCGTTATCATTGGCCATAGCGATCTTGATTGTTGCGGCAACGTTTTTTCCGTTTCTGACGATCAATGCCGCAGGCGCCACCAACTCTGCGTCTTTGTTGGATGCAGCCTTGGCCTTTAGCGATGGCCCCTTGATGATCTTATCGCTGACCACCGCAGCCTTGATTGTTGTGGTGCCTTTTGTGCGTGTCATTTTAACAGTCTATGTGTTGTCGCCGATTGTTTTAAATCGCACACCAGCACGCGGCGCAATGGGAGCATTTCGCCTTTCAGAAGCCCTTAGACCGTGGTCTATGGTGGAAATATTCGCGCTTGGTTGTGCTGTCGCTTTGATCAAAATCAGTGACCTCGCGGATGTATCTTTTGGTTCGGCATTTTGGATGTTTGCCGTGCTTGTTTTTTTGGTTGTCATTCAAGACAATTTGATTTGTAGGTGGTCGATATGGGACTCGCTGGAGACACCCAAGAAATCTTAAGTGCGAAAGACATCGGCGTCATTGCATGCACACGGTGTACCCGCGCTTGGCCTGCGGGCACCACAACCTGTGGGCGTTGCGGAGCATCTATAAAGCTCAACAATAACAAAAGCCTGCAACGGGTTTGGGCGCTATGGCTGGCGGGTCTTATGTGCTACGTGCCCGCCAATATGTACCCGATGCTGCAAACCCGTACGTTGCTTCAGGTTCAACAAGATACCATTGTCGGAGGCGCAATCGAGCTTGTTCATCATGACGCAATTGGTATCGCGGTGGTTATCTTGCTTGCAAGTGTGGTCATTCCGCTGGGCAAATTCATTGCCATCGCCTTCCTCGCGATTTCGGTGACCAAGCGATCATCGATGTCCAACCATCAAAGGCAGCTCTTGTTTGAAATCGTCGAAGCCATAGGCCGTTGGTCGATGATTGATATCTTCGTCGTTGCGATTATGTCGTCTTTGGTGCAATTGGATACTCTGGCGGCCATCAATCCTGGTATTGCAAGCCTGTTTTTTGCCCTATCTGTGATATTCACAATGCTTTCGGCGCAAGCCTTTGACACCAAAATGATCTGGGACACATCCCACGAGCGCCAAGGAACGACTGAACATGACTGACACCCCGACAACCGTCACCATCGAGCCTGTGCGCGGATCTTTGTTAAGCCGCCTCTCCGTTGTGTGGATCGTCCCACTGTTGGCGCTGGTGATTGCCCTTGGCGTTGCGTGGAAATCCTACAGTGACCGCGGGCCGCTCATTTCCATTGAGTTCGAAAACGGCGCGGGCATTGCAAAACGCGAAACAGAGCTACGGTATCGTGATATCGCGGTTGGGGTTGTTGAAGATGTTAAATTCTCAGAGGGTTTAGAAACCGTAATCGCACTCGTGCGGCTTGAAAAAAACGTGGCCCCCTATGTTGACTCCGCCTCCTCGTTTTGGGTTGTGCGGCCGGAACTCAGCGCGCGCGGCGTCACAGGGCTCGATACTGTTTTGAGCGGCGTCTATATCGAAGGCTCATGGGACAGTGACATATCTGACGCGCAAGATCATTTTACCGGATTATCCGACGCGCCTTTGTCGCGCCACGGCAAAGAAGGCTTGGAGATCACCCTGCGTACAACACCCGGTGGCTCGATCACCGATGACAGCTCGATCTCTTTTCGCGGTATCGAAGTGGGGCGCGTTGGCACAGCAACCATTTCAGAGCAAGGCAATTTCGCCACGGCCAAAGCAATCATTTATCACCCTCACAGTCGTTTAATCTCTCCGTCTACGCGATTTTGGGATACCTCAGGATTTACATTTTCTGTTGGCCCAAGTGGTGCCGAAATTGATTTTTCGTCCGTAGCCACATTGATTGGCGGCGGGCTGACGTTTGATACCTTTGTGTCGGAAAGCGGCGTCGTGCGCGAAGGCGCTGAATTTGATGTCTACGAAGATGAAACCTCGGCGCGAAACAGTCTTTTCAATGCTTCAGAAGTGGAAGTCTTGGAAATGCGCGTTGTTTTTGATGAAAGCGTGTCTGGCCTCGCCGTAGACGCCCCTGTTGAACTGAACGGGTTGCGCATAGGCAAAGTGCGCAGCGTTTCTGGTATTGTCGGCCAAGACGCCACTGGCGCACGCCGCGTACTGCTGAATGCTGTTTTATCTATCCAACCTGCCCGCCTCGGTTTGCAACAAAACGTAACCCCTGAAGGCGCGTTGACGTTTTTGACGGATCGCATCAATGAAGGGCTCCGCGCGCGCCTCGTCTCGGCTGGCCTTTTGTCAGCCGGACTGAAAATCGAACTGGTGCAAGTTGAGAATGCACCGCCCTATGAAGCGGAATTTGGCCCTGGTATTGTTCCGGTCATTCCCACCACTAAGAGCCAAATTTCCGACGCCACAGCAACAGTTGAAGGCGTGGTCAACAGGATCAACAACTTGCCGATTGAAGCGTTGATGTTCAGCGCAATCCGCTTACTGAACAGTTCCGAAGCCTTAATTTCAGACACAGACCTGCGCGAAACGCCGCAAGATTTACGGGCCTTGCTGAACGATGTGCGCGGGATTGTGGCCTCGCAAGACATGCAAAACATCCCCGTCACCTTGAATGCGACAATCAGCCGTTTCGAAACCCTTTTGGCCCAACTTGAAGACGGCCAAATGGCCTCCAAACTGGTCACGGCGCTTGACGCCGCAGCCAAAGCCGCAGACGGCGTGAACACCTCTGTCGAAGGTGTGCCAGCACTCATTTCACAGCTTCAAGCCGTGGCCGCGAAAGCGGAAAGTCTGCCGCTTGCTGATTTGACAACACAGTTGACCGCACTCACATCCTCTGCCGATCAAATACTTGGGACAGAGGCAGCAAGAAAATTACCAGCAGACCTTGGCGCGGCGCTGAATGAACTAAACGAAACATTGGCAGAACTGCGCAAAGGTGGCGCTGTGACAAACATAAACGCGACGCTGGACTCTACGCGTAAAGCCGCGGATGCTGTTGCTGTCGCCACCCAAGATTTGCCCACATTGGTTGGGCGTATCCAACGCGTTTTGACACAAGCAAGTGCCACCATCGAAGGCTATAACAAAGGCGATGTGATCAGCCGCGATGCGCAGGCCGCCCTGCGTGACATTTCGCAGGCCGCCGATGCCATGACATCTTTGGCCCGCATGTTAGAACGCAATCCAGACTCACTCATTCGAGGACGATAACGATGACCTTTTTAAAAACTGCCCTTGTTGGGACCTCCCTCGTTCTCGCATCCTGTGGAGCCGCGCCAGATCGCTATACCGTGACGGCCCCCATTGTGACAGAAAAGCTGCGCATCGGATTTAGCGCAGTTGAAGTGAGCGACGTCTCATTGCCAACATATGCAGCTGCCGATGAAATTGTGGTTCAAGATGCCACCGGAAAGCTGGTCCCTAGCGGCGCGGCCCTTTGGGCCGACACCCCAGAACGTTCTGTCGCGTTGGAGCTCACTCGCAATCTTGCCAAGCTTTCAAATGCTCGCGTGGCCTCTGAACCTTGGCCGTTTGAGGCTTTCCCTGATGCCCGTTTAGAAGTTCGTTTCGAAAGCCTTGTTGCTCAAGCCGACGGACAATTCCGCGCCACGGGACAGTATTTTGTCGGCGTCACAGATGAACGACGCGAACGTTCAGGACTGTTTGATCTAACCGTGCCATTTGACACCACAGGCGGCCCCCAAGCTGTAGCGCAAGCACGCGGCCAAATCATATTAGATCTCGCAACGTATATCGCCAGCAAGGGCCTAAAATAACGTAGATCGCGGGTTATAAGCGACCAAGATCGACGCACATGTAAAATTTGGCTAGCCACAATGTCTCACCGTCCACAAAAAGCTTGGTGAGTTATAGGCACGGATCAAAGGTGGGCAGTCACCCCGTATCATTTCTGGTCTTGGTATGAAGTGCATTCACGACAGTTCCGTTGCCTTCGCCCCCGCGCGGCGACTTTCCCGTTTGTAACAATCTCCATTTCCTCAGTCTAAAATTCAAAAAGTTTCGATCTATCGGATATGACTTAAACGAATCTTCACTCCTTCAAGGCATTTCTCGAGGCAGATGGACACTCGCGTCCAATTTCACTGCAACTCGCACCGGACCTCTGTGGACATTTATCCTAAGCGATGAGGAGAGACTGATGAACGTTTTTAAGAAAATCAAGTTAGCACAAAAATTGCCAATGGTCATGATAGGCCTTACGGCCTTGGCAATCTGTGTGTCTGGGGTCATTTCCTATTCGCATGCCTCTAAGGCCCTCTTGGGGGAAGCGGAAGAAAAGCTCTCAACCATCGCCGAGGCTCGCCAAATAGAATTCCAAACGTGGCTAAACAGCATAGATGTTGACATTCGTGGCCAAGCGACAAGCCCAACAGTACTGTCCGCATTGCGCGGCTTTGGTGAAGCTTGGCGTGTTCTGCCAGACGACCCCACGGCCTATCTGCAAGACGTCTATATCGACCAGAACCCGAATATCGAAGGCGAAAAGCACCTCCTTGATGCGGCTGAAGATGGCTCTGGTTACAGTCGTGTCCACAAACTTTATCATTCTTATTTTCGCGATCTTGCTGATGAAAAAGGCTATTATGATATCTTCGTTTTCAATTTGGACGGCGATCTGGTGTACTCTGTGTTCAAAGAACGCGATTATGCAACAAACTTTATCGACGGCCCGTTCAAAGACTCAGGTTTGGGTGCCACTGTAAAAGCTGTAATAGCTGCAACAACGGATGAGACCGCCGGCGAAGGTTCAAAAATTATATTTGAAGACCTTCAAGCTTATGCCCCTTCTCACGGTGCCCCTGCGGCTTTTATCGGCGCCCCTATCGTTGATCGCCGCGGTGCGACGAAAGGCGTCATAGCTTTTCAACTTCCAACAGCCAGGTTCAATTTAGTCATGCAACGCACGACAGGCCTAGGTGAGACAGGCGAAGCATATCTCGTGGGTTCAGATTTGAAATTACGAAGCGCCCCTATCCACGCAGAAGGCAGCTCCGCCTTGGTGCAAACGGTAACGAACCAAGCTGCACGCCACGCGTTAGCGGGTGAAACAGGTTTGATACGTGAAACTGATGCGAACGCAGAAATGGGGCATGCACACGAACATCTCGCAGCTTATCTTCCGATCGATTATCATGGAGTGCGCTGGGGTCTTATCGCCGAACAGACGATCGACGAAATTTTACTACCAGCCAATCACTTACGCAATGAAATGGTTCGTGATGGCATATTCATGATAATTGCAACAGCCGTTATCGCTTATCTAATTTCCCGCACGATTTCCAAGCCTTTGACCCGTGTTGAAAACTCGATGCGCAAAGTCTCTGCAGGTGATTACTCTGGCGATGTTCCTGGTATCCAACGAGGCGATGAAATTGGCGGAATTGCCAATGCCCTTGATGAATTTCGCAACGCTCTGGGACGAGCGGAACAAGCCACAAGCGACGGCCTCTTCAAAGGCGCCGCATTTGAAGGTTCTTCCGCCGCTTTGATGATGATAAATCAAGACTTCATCATCACATATATGAACACAGCGGCACTTTCGCTTATGAAAGATCATCAAGAAACATTCCAAGGCCTGTTCCCTGATTTCGACGCCCAAGACCTTGTCGGAAAAAGTATCGACGTTTTCCATAAATCACCCGAACACAATCGCAAAATTCTGTCTGATCCATCAATGATGCCATATGCGACGGACATTAAAGTTAAAGATGTATATTTCTCTCTCGACATCAATTCGGTCAGCGACCTCGATGGCAATCAAATTGGCTGCGTCTTGGAATGGAAAGACGTTACAGAATTCAGAACCAGCGCGGCCATTATTGCAGCTCTAGACGCCAATCAAGCAAAAGCAGAATTCGATCTTTCAGGCAATTTGATCACCGCAAACAAGAGCTTTACACAAATGACTGGGCTTGAAGGCGAGACACTCATAGGGCTTAATTATGATGATTTATTCAAATTTTATCCTGCCATAGAAACTGAGAATGGCTCAATTTGGAACCGATTGCTGGACGGCGAAAGCATTTATGGACGCTTCAATTTGACATCCAAGAACGACGACAGGTCCGTGTTAGATGGAACATTATGCCCCGTCAAAGACGCTAGCGGTAAGCCATTTCGTATTATTCTGCTCGGAACAGATATCACCGAAAACGAAAGGGCGCTGCGCGATGCTCAAATTGAACAAGAAAAAATGAAAGCTGAGCAGGATAAAGTTGTTGAGAGCCTGAGAGTTGGCTTGAAACGCCTTGCAGATGGCGATCTAACGAACACAATCACCGAACCCTTTTCTCAGGATTACGAAACGCTTCGCCACGACTTTAACCTCGCGATGACAAACTTACTGGGCGCGATGAGCAGCGTTGTCGAAAACGCAGGCATGATCCGTGGTGAAGCAAGTGAAATTTCGACCGCGGCAGATAATCTATCTCAACGCACCGAGCAGCAAGCTGCAACTCTTGAAGAAACTGCCACGGCATTGGATCAGCTAACATCGTCGGTGAGCTCAGCTGCTGAGGGCGCAAATCAAGCAAGCGAAATGGTCGCCTCAGCCAAAGCAAACGCTGAAGCATCAGGTGTCGTCGTGCAAGAAGCCGTCGAAGCTATGAGTGAAATTGAAACCTCCTCAAATCAAATTTCAAAGATCACTTCGGTCATTGATGATATTGCATTTCAAACCAATCTCCTTGCTCTAAATGCTGGTGTCGAAGCGGCAAGAGCCGGCGAAGCTGGCCGTGGGTTTGCAGTTGTCGCCTCTGAAGTGCGAGCTCTTGCACAAAGATCTTCGGAAGCGGCACGTGAAATCAATGATCTAATATCTAAATCAGGTTCCTTAGTGAAACGAGGGGTCGGTCTTGTCGGCCAAACAGGAGACGCTTTGAAAGGCATAGTTCGTTCAGTATCTGAAATTGCGAACAATGTTTCCGAAATTGCGGAATCTTCTCGTGAACAATCAAGCGGACTTGCCGAAATCAATGCAGCGGTAAATCAACTCGATCAAGTGGTAATCCCCCCATTTTTAATGGGGTCCAGCCATAGAATTCATGCGGCTGTTTTCAATTTCATTGCGGGAGTTATGCCGCCGATGCCCATGTTGGGCCGCTCGTTGTTGTAAGTCCAGAGCCATTCAGTCGCCTGGTCTTGTGCCTCCTCAATCGTTTCGAAGATGTATTGTCCCAGCCATTCGCCGCGAAC
>NZ_JAHKPK010000064.1 GCF_018860665.1 Pacificibacter marinus | reverse complement strand
GAGGCACAAGACCAGGCGACTGAATGGCTCTGGACTTACAACAACGAGCGGCCCAACATGGGCATCGGCGGCATAACTCCCGCAATGAAATTGAAAACAGCCGCATGAATTCTATGGCTGGACCCCATTAAAAATGGGGGGATTACCGAATGATTGAAATTTCTGATTTGCTAGATGTTCCGTTGGATCATGTCGTCAAATATATGGGCCGCTGTTCTCAAAGAGAGTTTTTAATTTTTTCCGAGATGCCTGAGAGATTGCCGCGGTATATGAAGTCTAGTGTTAAGCCGTAGAGTACACAGAGACGCTCAGCTTCATCGACCGTTATTCTGCGGGTCCCTTTTTCCCAATTGTTATATTGCGTCGTGCCGAAAGAATGCTTTTCAGCCCATTCTTTTTGGGACATTGATGATTCCGCTATCCTAACGGCAGCTAAACGCCGGCCGATTTGGAAGTATTGGGTTTGATTATCTGCTTCATTCATAAGATTTAAATTCACAATTTGTGAATTATTTAGCAAACCACAAATTGTGGTATTGCATAAATCCACTTTATGTGGATATGAATTAATCATGATGACAGCCTTTGATCTTGCAAACGCCATTGGGCGTAAAAAAATCGCCGATACACTTGGTGTTGGTATGACTGCAGTAAGCAACGCTGTAGTGCGCGGTAGTTTTCCTGCATCTTGGTTCCTCGCAATTCAATCATTGTCGGAAGATTTGGGGCTTGAATTTGAGTACCCGCCAGAACTTTTCAATATGCGAATGGCTGAAAACAAACCTGATGACGCTACTGATCAATGGGAGGTCGCGTGATGTTTGAAATCTCAGTGCCCATCCTTAATTCTTCGTCTCTATGTCATCCTCAAATTGCCACGCGGCGCGGCCCGCGTCTTGTGAAATGCCCTAGGGAGTTATCACATGCGCTACACTAGACCCGGAAGCATCCAGAACGCGGTGCGCGAGGCTTACGGCGCGGTTGGCGGATTGGAAAACGCGTCGATTGATCTTGGGATTGGCGTCTCGACGCTGTCCTACGGGACCGAACGCAGTGAGCATCGCCCCGGTGGGATCGGGGTGAACTATCTCGACAGTCTGGGGCGGATCGAGCCGCGCACAGCCGTGCCGATTGCAAACCATTTCGCGATGCTGGCAGGCGGGGTGTTTCAGCCTGTCGATCTGGACGGCGTGACGGCATCGGATGTGTATCGCATCGCCAAAGAATTCTCGGATGTGTTGACCAAGGATGCCGAGGCGCATTCCAAAGCGTCGGTCGATCCGAATGGGTACACGGCCAAAGAAGCGGGCGAGCAGCTTGTCGAATTGGATGAGCTGATCGCCGTGGCTGTGAGCTTTCGCGCGGCGCTGCGCCGGACGGTCGAGGGCACGCGATGACGGGCCACATTTTGAATACTTTTACTCAGACCAACGCGACAGGTTCCTACGCGATTGACAGAATAGGCCAGCGGCTGCTCGCGCGGTCTGTTTCTCATCGCGCAACTTTGCACGCCTTTGGCTGTGCAACAGGTCGGGGGCTGCGTGCCCTCGGCCTCTTTTCTTTACAGGTTTGGAATTTCGGCCGTCTCCTCCCTCATGAGGCCGAAATAGGGCGCGCGTTTTGTGGGCGATGCGCGCGCCCGTTTTTATATGATCTGGGCTGTGCCTGCGTGCGGTCTCAAGCGGGCGATTGCCCAGCGTGTTCCCATGGTGGCATGTCATGAGTATCCGCGGCGATATCACCATCGGCACTGCGCGGTTGATCCTTGGGGATTGTCGCGAGGTGCTGCCAGAATTGCGCGGCGTGGCGGATATGCTGTTTTGCGATGTGGCCTATAAGCTGACATCGGGCGGCAACGCGCATCAGTCGATGGGCGGTCTGTTTGCGACAGAGAATTACGCCAACGATGGCCTGCTGATGGAGGTGCCGCCCTGGCATAATTTGGGCGGGCCGTTTTATCGCGCCTGCAAAGACAATGCCGACGCCTATATCATGAGCAACGATAAGAACCTGTTTCAATCCTATACGGCTTTCGAGGGCGCGGGCTGGAAGTTTCACAATCTGCTGGTGTGGGACAAGATCCGCGCCACGCGCAATCGCTGGTACATGAAGAACCTCGAATTCACGACGTATTGGTGGAAGGGCAAAGCGGATCCGCAGGGCATCAATCAGTGTGGCTCAAAGCAGAGCTTTCAGCTGAACGCCCCAAAAGAGACAGCGCATCCGACAGAAAAGCCCGTCGCGCTGTGTGAACACTACATTCTCAATTCAACGCGCCAAGGCGATGTGGTGCTTGATCCGATGATGGGCAGCGGTGCCGCGATGGTGGCTGCGGTTCAAAATGGTCGCCATGCGATCGGGATAGAGCTCAATGCGCAATGGTTTGATGTGGCCTGCGCGCGGGTCAGAAAGGCTTTGTAATGACATTTGAAGAGCAACTCAGAACCTGCGCGCGGATCGCGGCACAGGGGCGGCATGTCGCCTTTATCGTCGGGCGGGCGGCAGATGAGCGCTTTGCGCGGGATCGCTGCGGCGCGCTGACGCCAGCACATGCCGTGCGGCGCGGGGCGCTGATTTACGGCACCGGAGTGGTGAGGTTTGTGCAGGCTAGCGGGGCCAGCTTTGTGTTGAAAGGCTTTAGCGGCTTTGTCGTTTTGGATGCGCGGCTTGAGCTTTCTACCGGCATGATGCGCGAGCTGCGGGATCTGCAAGACGCCTGCGCGATGTTGTTTCCCGAGGGCGAATTCGAGCGGCTGGCGCAAGCTGGGGAGATGGCTGATGTGTAGTGATATTTTGTTTCCAATGTTTTCGCTATGCACCGCTTGCCTTGCTTTAGGGTTTGTCGTTGGGGGAGGAAGGTGATGGCTGGCAACGCTATTTCCGTCGCCTGCTCTGTCAGAGTGTCGAGTGACTTTGATCTGTTTTCTGAAACGGGTCGCGGGTCGGTGACGTTCGCCACTGCTGTTGGTGGCGTGTCTGGTCGCGGGCAGGTCATTGACTATTTCGGCGGGCAGCGCAGCCAAAACAAGCGCTGCGGCTGCGGCGCGGTTTTGTTCGGCGATTGCCCCGTGTGCGAATTGGGCGGGGTTGGCGCTGCCGTCGCGGATCACCTGTTCACTGTGGCCAGTGGTGCTGGGGAGGCTGTGCAGTTTCCCGAGGGGGAATTTGAGCTGCTGGCGCGCGCGGATGATATCCAGGCGGTGACACCATGAGCCTGTCTGGACCAGACCTTGAGCGCATGGTGATGGAGCGGCCATTTGCCAGCATATCGAATAAGAAAATCTATGCGCAGTGGGTGCGTGTGGCCACGCTGAATGAGGCCAAGATCGGCGCAAATATGCGCGCCTCCACCCGTTACGGCCGTCGCAGGTCGGCACAGGAGACAGATGATGCATCAGAATCCAAAAACAAGGTGGGCGCGCATACGGTTGCGGGCCGCGCATTGCGCTTTTTGGCGCAAACCGGATCGGGGCGCACCAGCGATGCAACGCCGTATCGCGATGGCATCAATGACAAGTTTTGGCGGTCCAGCTTTTCATATCTGCGCCAGCGCGGCCTTGCCACCAATGCCGGCGAGCAACCTCGGGGTGTGCCTCATGTTTGGACGCCGACCGAGGAGGGCTGGGCCGTGATAGAGAGCTATGGGGAGGATGTGTGATGAGCCAATTGAAGGTGGTGGGCGGAACAACATCCGGCTCGGAGCTGCCCTTATATCCTTATGGTGCTGAGAACCGTCTCGACAGCCATTTCTTTGTGGCTTGGGAACGCCGGCGGTGGCTCAATTCTGGGATGCGCCTACAAGGCACGCCAGAGTGCCGCGCGCTCTATCTCGATTTGATCTGGATCTCTTACGATCAAGCGCCGGTCGGCACCTTGCCGACAGACCCAGCCATCCTCGCTAAGATCCTGATGGTGGATCGCGGTCATTTTGAGGCTCTGTGCAAGCTGCCGTTTGGGCCGCTGCACAATTGGGTGCGATGCGAATGCGATGGCGGCGAGGTGCGTTTGATGCACGGTCAGGTCTTGCGCACGCTCAATGAGGCGATGTCGCGACGCGAAGACAATCGCGCCAAAAACGAGGCTGCGAATGCCGCCAAGCGGCTGCAACGTCTGCGATCCACACTGGCGGGCTATGATGCCAAGCTTGTTGAGAATGATGCCGCTGTGCGCTGGATCGACGAGTATTTGGTCAAGCAAGGCGTGGCCTATCGCACCTCAAGCGTCGTTGAGGAGGCCTTGCGGTCTTGGTCTGATCACATGCTCGATCTCGGGATGCGACGACCTTAATTCCTTAAATTCAATCTGTCCCAGAAGTGTCCTGAAAGTGTCCAGAGGACAGTTCAAGACAGTCTCAGACAGTCTTCGGACACTTCCGAAGTGTCCTCTACGATAGGGATAGAGACAAAGACAAAGAAAAAGAAATTGGCAGTTGCGCTCCATTTGAGGCGCAGAGCCTGTGGATAAGTCGGAATTGCTGAGAAAAGGGTGGGTTGCAAAATGAACAGTGCAGAACAAGCGGCAGGCGAAAAACGCGTGAGAGAGAGGTTGGTCATGCCGCTGCTACGGCGCGGGCTGGTGAAGCCGTCCAGCATGACGAAAGATCAATTCGAGGACATGGTGCAAGATCTCTGCGCGCGGCTTGCCTATATGAGCGATGTGAACTTGGCGGCGCTGGAAGAACAGGCCGCGGCCAGCCCGAGCGGCAAAGACCACGACCGCTTTCCGATCGCAAATAAGATGCTGGAATGGGCAGCTGTGATCCAGCGTCCAGATGAGAGCAACTCGCCCCTGATCCGCGCGGTGTTTGCGCATGAGTTGGGCAAGGGCGCTGTGCGCGATGATTGGGCCCCAGAGTTGCTGGTCGACCTGCGCAAGTCGCGGCGCTGGCCGACCGAGTTCGCTTTGAAACGCATTTTGGAGAGCGCCAAAGGCGCGCGGGATCGTCAACACAGTATCGAGCGGAAATTGGCGCGGGCTGAGACAGTCTCTGCCATCGATGCAGGATGGCGCGACAAGCGGATCGCGGCAATGCGCAAATGCGAAGGTCTCGCGGGGCTTGAGGCGTCGTGATCGGTGCACTCAGATCTGAGGCGGCAAAACAATGGGCCCAATAACAGGCAGAGGTGGCGAGATGTTGATGGAACGAGCTTTGAAAACGCAAACTGGCAATGCGGTGATTGTGGTCGGGAGTGATGGCACAGCACGGTTGCGGGCCGAGGCGGATCGCGTGGCCAAGATCAAGGCCGCTGGGGCTGCGCCTGCGCAATGCGGACCCGAGGTGCCAAACGCGCCAGCACGCGGCGCTGTGCGGATCAGTGACCCGAAAGAGCTGGTGCCAGGGACAACGGATAAGTACCAGCACGCGGGCTGGCAAAAGCGGTCTGTGCTGCATCGTTGCGATGTCTTCGACAAGATGCACGGGCAGGCGCTCAAGGCGCACGCCAAGGTTAAAGCCAAGAACAAGGATGCTGTGTTTACTGAGCCGTTCAACGCGGGGCAGGTGTCGATCGCACGCCATTATGCGGCGCTGAATGAAGGTCTGCAGAGCGGTGATATGCGCGGCACATCTTACGGCGAACGTGTGTCTGGCGGTGGCGATGGTACGGATGCGGTGGTTCTGCGACTGGCGGCACGCCAAGAGTTCGAGGCACTTGAGCGCAAAGTCGGTCGCGGCGTGGCGATGCCCATGCGCAAAGTGCGGCCATCCAAGCGCGGGGCAGGGGGTGTGAGCAAGATGATCACTGACTTGGATGCGGTGCGGGCCGTGTGCTTGCTTGGCCTGTCGCTGAGTGAAATCCTGCGCAAATATGGTTGGACGGTCAGCTCGCGCAACAGCGCTGCGCTCAGAGCAGCACTGCGGGCGGCATTGGATCGCATGCAGGGGTATGGGGGGTCTCATCTCTAGAAAAAGCCAAAACGCTAGACCGGTATATGCTCTCACGCGGAGATTTTTTTTATGGGAAACGAAGGTTTTGAGCTATTTGGTGCCTCTGTGTGTCTAGGGAAGGGGTGGCGTGGTTGGTCTAGATTTGATGGATAGGCGTAAATATCAAACAAAATCAGAATGTTACTGCGTACAGGCTTGAGCAACGCCAAAGTCGCACGTGCTGTTGGGGGCTCACGTGCGACTTTGAAGCGCTATTTTAGAGCCGCGCTGTCTGAGAGGCATGCCATGCGGGATCGGCTGGATGCTGAGCGGAAAGTGGTCATGGTCGAGGCCGCGCTAAAAGCAGGCGCAACAAACTCAGCTGCACAAGGGACAAAGGGGGGGAGGGTCAAAAGTCCGGAAGGCATTTGGCCCTAGACCCGTGCTTCCCTTACGCGGAGATTTTTTTCTGCGAGCGAAGAAAAATTCAGCCGAGAGTGTGGGGTGTGGGCTGTTTGGTGAGGCGGTTTGTGATCCGTAGCATGGGGGCGGGCGTTGGTGTTCTAGATCGGGTGTGGTGAAGTGTAACAAATACAGTATGTTATGATTGAGGTGGTGCTGGTGCGATCAGGGCGTCGCCGCCGCTTGGGAACCGCGTGTGCACGAGCCGATCGCGGCATCGAGTTTGAAACGCCCTTTTAGATCCGGCGGGCGCTAGTGCGGGATATGCTGTTTACGTGATGGCTACATGTGGTGCTTGGGAAGGCCATGCGGCATCTCCGTCCGAGGTGTCGATCTACGCGAACGGCCCAGAGCGGCCTTTCATCAGCCCACCGAGATGTTGCCGTGTGGCCCGTCGAACTTGCCATTCGCTGGGTGCGCAAAGCTTGATGATACCCGAACTTGCTCTGTGCAGATGAAAGGCCGCATAATTGGGTTTGCCCAATCTGCATCCATCAAGCTCAGTTCTAGTGCCTCTCGATGGATCATAAGGAAGAAGAACGCTTTTCCTATGCAACCTGTTCCAGTGAAAGGTATCGGCTGTAGACACTAGATCGGCAGTAGAAGCGCCGGCAAAAACAAGATTGCACCGGTCACGCCACCCCGGCCGACATCGACCACGAAAGGACCGCCCTTGACCTCGCGAAACATCGCGCCACCAGTAAGCACGCCTCGCCAATTGGTTTTACCTAATGCCAGAAATCTTGTTTGCGCAGTCCAGGCGATCACCTGGCTAGGCGTCACTTGGGTCGTGGAGCCTGTGGGCTTGGGTGTGCCACGCAAGCGCAACACGATGCGAGACGGCGCATCCTCCCTTGCCGAGGCCTGGGCGTGCCGGATCCTTCCACGCATCAGGTTTTCCAGCTTGAAGTTCCACACCCCGGACAGGTGCGGGTTTCCGGAAAGCGCGTAAAGCCCGCCGATATCAAAATAGGCAGAGGCCCCGGGTTGCACCGTGATTTCGACAAACGAGCTCCCGCCAGTTGCATTGAACGCTGCGCCCGAGGCGGCACCTCCGCCTGTGCCAGATTGGAACACGTGGCGCAGCGGCACCAAACGGCGCAACGCCAGAACCCATGGCTGGTGCAACATCCAGCCGTCACGGCTAAGACCGGTCTGGTCGGCCCAGATCAGGTATTTGTATTCAACGCGGTCATTGATTGGGAACGACGGGCCTTCGCTCCAGGCCACCTCGACTGCGGCGGCGTTCTCCTCACCCGTGTCTACCCCAGCCACCTCGTCAAGCACCATGCGCCGAAACCAAGCGCGAGAATGCAGAATCCGGCCAAAAACCAACCCGAAGCTCTTCACAACCGCGCCCCAAAGGACCAGAACGCCAATTAAGCGCAGCACATCCCAGCCGCGAAACAGCAGCCAGAGCTGGTCGCGCACCGGTGCGCGCATCGCCTCGATCGCAGTCAAAACCTCCGCATTTATGGCCTGTTCCGTCAGCTCGCTTCCCGTTTTGGTCTTTGCCACCATTTCGGCAAGCTTCCGGTCGAGCCAGGTAAGAGTCCGCGTGCGGATACGGATATAGGCACCGTCGGCCCGAGCTTTCACCTTCTTTTTGATTTTTTTTATGAATTGATACCATTCGGGCGATTCATCATGGTTGAAGGCATCGCTGATACCGCGCCCCGCCTCCCAATGCGGCCGCTTGGCCAGCCAGTTCGGGACGTTCTGATCCATCAGCATCGCCGCCATGTCGGCGGTGTTGTTTGCAGTCAGATTGGCTGCAGCCTCGGCGGTTGCGGTCGCCTCGGGGGTGCGGCGCTGCCCCTCGTCGAGCCAATAGGACAGCGAAGCCTGGATATCACTTTCCACCGAACGCACCTTGCAGACTTCTTCGAACAGGAGCCGGGGTTTGTCATCGCACGGGGCCGGTGAAAATCCGTATTCCGGCCCAATTTCAATGCTGTAGGCAAAATCTTCGCTTTTCTGTTCAAACCAACCTGATAGCCATGTCGAAAAGTAGGCCGCCGCTCCGAGCGGGCTCCAGAGAGCCAGCGCAAACCCGATCACCGGCAGAATTTTCCGGTTGAATATCACCGGGCTGAGCTCTCGGTTGTGCATCGCCAGTAAGTGCAGACTGCGCGCGCCTAGGAAGACAGCGAGGAAGCCGACCAGGTGACCTGTTGTTCTCAGGGCATTTCCGGCGGTTAGAGGTGGTGCCTCGGAGCCGGTCGCGGCAAACAGTGCTTCCGGTATCACACCAAAGCGCGCGGCTGCAATGCCGGCCAATGCGATCACCAGTGCCGGCGGGAAAAGCCGGTCGCCTTCCTTGTCGAACAACGCAATGACCAGAACCGCCAGTGCGGTAACAATACCAACGATGAACGACAGCATATGACGGTACGCTTGCGCCTTGGCGGCAGCACGGGCGGCATCGGCCGCAAACTCGGAAGTATTGTGAACCAAGAGGTTCTGATCATATATTGACTTGAATTCCGCGAGGGTGGTTCTTTCGGTTCTGACCTCAGCTGCTTTTTTCTCGTACCTCGGGTTGGTCACCGGTTCGCCAGGTTCGAGGCAGTAGAGTTGCTCACCCCTGCCTCCTTTGAACCATTGTTTGCATCCGGAAGTTATTCTCGGTGAGATTTTCTTCAACTCTGCATTCAGCGTATTCAGCCGCGCCTGGATTGTGGCGATCTCAGCAGCCAGAATTTGATTTTCGGCTACCAACTCTTCTTGCGCCTTCCGGGCAGCCCCACCCTCGGCCCAGGTCGCATTGAATGTCGACGGAGCGGGCCAGGCGGCGAGGACGCGTTCCCAAACTGGTTCAAAGATTGCAGGCATCCGCGCGGCAATTTCTGCGTCAACCTCTTCCTCTGTTCGGGTGTCGACACCCAAGGTCGCCCTAACTTTCTGCGCAGCGCTATGTTCGGCCAGCACACGCGGACTGGTCAGCAGGTCCGCCTCGAGGGTCAACGCGTCCAACGGCAACAGCGCCAAAGCCAACAGCGGCAAGGCCACAATCGCGCGCAACCTTCGTTTTCCGTACCAGGCCCCCACTATCACGCCAACTGCGGTCACGCCGGACAACACGCCGGCCTTAGGTCCGGCGACCAGCCATGACCAAACCGTTTCTCCCGCCCAAGCCGGCCCTAGACTGGGCCAAGCATTAGACAAAATCACGATCGCCGCCAGCAACCCCAAAACCCAGATGGGAAATTCCTTCAAAGATACAGTAAATAATTGTTTCATAGCACCTTTAACAAACCCGCTTCTATAAATGCAGTAAGTCTGGATTGCGGCGGCCACTCTGTCAACGCTCTGGTAGATCCGAGATTGGGATGGTTTGGAGGGCGACCCTAGTTAATAACATGCTTCCTGAGCACAGAACTTGGTTGGAAGGTTGGCAGTGCCTTTGGGAGAATTGCCACCGGGTACCACGTTGTGAACTGTTCCTCGGAACACACACATACTGTTACAATTCAAAGCGTTGTTTATATAGGTAACTTGCACATGCAGAGAACGGCAGCTCTCCGCCCGTTGTGTCGATCGACGTGAACGGCCCAAACCGGACCTTCGAGGTTTGCACTAATGCCGCGAAGCAGCAATCCAATCGTTTAGTGGTATCCAAGCAGCTCAGTCTCCAAGCCATTCTCCGCGACTTTAATATCCGCAACGGTCAAGCCCTGTCCGCCAGTTATTTCTGCGATCACTTCATCGCCAGCGTAGAGATCTGCCCCTGTGCCGTCGTCCCAAGGCACGATCGAGAGAACTTCTTCGCCATCCCAATCGAAACCTTGCGCCTGTGAAATAAAGGCTCCCTCGATGTAGATAACATCTTCGTCAATATTGAAATCTGTGATGACTGAGGCCGCGAGGTCATGGCCTGAACCGCCATCGTCTGAGCCGCTGTACTGACTCAACGAGAGGCCAAATGTATCCGCGCCTGCGCCGCCCGTGAGGACATTGGCGTTGTTGGACAAGATTGTGTCATCGCCCTCTCCACCATCGAGCACGTTCATGTCATCGATATTTTCAGCAAGCAGAGCCCCTGACCCCCACAGCACGTCATTACCTTCGCCGCCAAAAAGAGTGTCGCCCTTGGAAGCGCTAAGCTCATCGTCGCCACCATTGCCATAAATTGTTACCTGATCATCAGCAGAATCAATTCCAATGCGGTTGGCCTCATCGCTACCGTGCAGCGTGCCGTCTCCCTGCATCTGCACGTAGATGCTCGTGTCTTCGAAATCTTCGAGCTGCGCCCTATGGATCTCCGCCAAGACGGTCTCCCCATTCATGAGATTTACCCCAAGACCGTCCTCACGTTCCACAAAGGACAGGTCCAGTACATCTTCATCATGTGCATAAACACGCACGAAACTGAGGGTGTCTTCTGCGGTTTCGAAATCTGTAATGATTGGCGCAGGTTCTGTAGTTTGCGTATCAAGCTCCAGCTGAAAGTTGGAATGCCCATTTACGGATGTTTCTGTGATACGATCATCCGCTTCAATGTCGTCATCATTGGCAACATCGTCAGGTTCTTGAGTGCTCTCGTCCGTCAAATCGGTAACGTCACCATCAGTGGCAGGATCAAAGGGATCAGTATGGGCATGCACGGAAATTGTATCCAGCGCAGCCTCGGTCAATATCACGCCTTCTATTGGATTGACCACAAATACAACATCGCTGCCGTGCGAGACCGTCATTGAGCCGTTGTCGGATAGTGCCAAAGTTACTTCCGTCAGTGCGCCAACATCTTTTCCAGCATCGATTTGGATCTGCAAGCTATCTTGGGTGGGATCAAAATCCTCAATTGTTGCCGCGCCATCGCCGATCCATGTTATAAATGTATCGTTGCCTTCGCCTCCCGAGGCACTGTCTTCACCGTCAACGTAAAGCGTATCGTCGCCTTCGCCGCCATCAAGGGTGTCCACACCGGCTCCGCCGTTCAAGATGTCGTTGCCACTATTCCCGATTAGATTGTCATCGCCATTTTCACCGAGAAGTACATCATTTCCCCAGCCACCATTAATTTGATCATTCCCGTCACCACCCGACAATCCGTCATCGCCACCATTGCCGCGCAAATCGTCATCTCCGGCATCGCCTGAAAGCAGATCGTTGCCACCTCCTCCGCGAATAGAATCGTTATCGGCTTCTCCAGAAACTACGTCATTGCCATCGCCACCCCAAATTCGGTCGCTACCCTCACCACCAAAGATCAGATCGTCTCCAACTTTGCCAAGAATCATGTCAACACCAGCGTTACCGAACAGAGAATCGTCTCCAGCACCTCCGTCAACTCGATCGTTACCGTCACCGCCGAGCACGATGTCATTCCCTCCGTTGCCGCGAAGATCATCTCGGCCTTCGTTGCCTTCAATATAATCGCTGCCACCGTAACCACGGATCGTGTCATTGCCGTCTCCGCCAAATGCGGTATCCTCGCCTTGACCGGCGTTGATAGTGTCATTCCCTGCACCACCAAGCACTGTATCGTCGCCTAAGTTGCCGATCAGATTATCATCGCCATGATCGCCATAAATCTGGTCGTCGCCATAACCTCCGTCAAGTCGGTCATCACCTGAGCCTCCAGACACGATGTCATCTCCGCCATTTCCGCGAAGGTCATCATTGCCTTCATTGCCGACTATCAGGTCGTTGCCACCAAAGCCTCGGAACGTATCACTATCTGCGCTACCTATGAAAGTATCGTCTTCTTCTCCACTACCAGCAGATACATCTGTTAGAAACGCAGTATCTATTGGAGTTTCGGTGAGGTTGGGGTTATCTGACGTCGACGTTTCTCCATCATCCCCCAAGTTTCCCATATCAAAAACAAAACCAGCAGCTACTAGCGAAGTTAAAACACCCAAAAGACCCAACATAGTTCACCTCAAAAATGACATAATTTAATTTAGTCAAACAGAGCAATTTTCTGATTGAAAAGTCAATTTTGAAATAGGATGTTTTGATGAATATCGTAAGGGCGTAAACAATGATTAGCTAACCTGGCTTTTACCACGGAAACGCGCACAATGTTGCAGCGTAAACCACGAGTGATACTTGTTCTTAACGCAACATTTAGAGATTCACATGGAATAAAGTAGTTTACTTATTGATGACGTTTCGTTTGCACTTGCAGCGAAGGTCCGGTTTCCGCCCTTGGTGTCGATCGACACGAACGGCCCAAACCTGCCATTGGTCGTTCCTATCGTCGCTGCATTGCTGCTTCCCCGAAGCAGACATTGACCCGTTAGCGCAGCATCTTGACGTGCGGGATGGCGGCATCGCGGACGAAGCTGACCTTGGCTTCGCCCCATTCTCACCTCAATTTCACGCTAAAAATTGAAGTTCGCTCCATTAAACCGAGGACGCCGCTAATGGTAGAAATACTTGAACTTGTCGTGACGTTCTTGGCGATCTGGATTTATGGCAGGGAAGAAAATCCAAGGCATCCATTCTGGCGGAATAGCGTGAGATTCATCGCATTCTCAGGCATTTTGATCTCCACGGCAGGTTTTCTAGGCTTGTTCGGTAGCTTCGAGTTTCCTTTTGTCATCACAGTCATCTGGGCGCTTTGCTCCCTTATTGTCATTTCTGCTGAGTACTATGTGGGTTCAAAGAAACTATGCTTGGCAGCATTTATTGCGTATCCAATTTGGTTGGCGATAGCGATTGCTACGGAAGTTACCTAGAGACACTTTGGGCTCGAAGCGGACGTGCGGCAATGCAGCGCGTGGTTTTTGCGCAAAATGCCCTGCCACCGGCCTGAGCGATCACACGGGATGACTGCTGTCAGCCCTGAGCAGACACGAATGGTGGATCTCGTCGCACTTGCAGCATCTGCAGGCGGGGGAGGATACCGGACATTCGCGGTAATGCCATTAGCGTTATAAATTCAAACGTCACGCCAGCGTAATCGCGACATCAAAAGCATCATAAATAGTACATTTTAGGTCCGGATCAGCCTTACAATAGCTCACGTTACTCTACTTTTGGAGCACCGTTTTTAAAATTCACTATGAATGTAGTGCCTTCGCCCAAGACACTTGTGTAACCAATCGTTGCATCATGCTGCGTTAGTATTTGACGGCAAAGATGCATGCCAAGCCCTGTTCCCGACGTTGTGCGGGTGTCAGAATTGTCCACCTGTTTGAACATGCCAAAGACCAGTTCTGTAGACCCTTTTGGAATTCCAACCCCGTGGTCTTTAACAGTAATTTGCGGCCCACTTTCAGGGCAATTCAATTCAATTTCGATTTGGCCACCTTGGTTGGAAAACTTGAACGCGTTTGAAATAAGGTTGCCCATAACGCGGTCTAAAAGGCTTTTGTCACCGCGTACGACGCAAGGCCTACTTGTCGAACATCTAACCCTTAAAGTTACATTTTTGTCCGCCGCATAATTTCTGTATGCATCCGCTGAGTTTTCTATGAGTTCGGCCAAATCAACTGGAACAAACTTGATATGGCTCTTTCCCAAATTGGTTTTTTGAAGCTGCAATATATCATTAACTAAGGACAAAAGCCTGTCGCTGTTTTCATTGGCAATGGTTATCAAGTGTCTGTATTTCTCAGGAGATGCGCTCACTTCACCGAGCTTCATTAAGCTAAGTGCCCCCTTAATCGACGTTAACGGCGTCCGAAGTTCATGACTGACGGTCGAAAGAAATTCACTTCTGGACTTTTCGGCTGCTACTAATTTTGTTGTAGAATTTTGAAGTGAATCTGTAAGATCACTCAATTCCGTGTTTTTAGCTTTAAGCGCGTTTGAATAGTCAATTAACTCAAGCTTTTCACGATGCGACACGAGAAGAGCCGTGATCGCTTTACCCAGTTTGTACAGCGCGACCTTTGTCGTTTCTGAATGAATGCGAGGTGTCGTATCTAAAACGCAAAGCGTTCCAAGGCGCTTCTCTGGCTCTGGCTCCAGTATTGTTCCCAAGTACGATCGAACCTTTGGGTCATTTACGACAAAAGGATTGGCCGCGAAGCGATCATCAAGGCTTGTGTTAGTTATCTCAAACAGTTCGCTGCCCATGATCGCGTGCGCACAGAAAGAAACCTCTCTCGTGGTGTGACGCAAGTCGCCTAGGCCAACACTTGCAAGGAGCCGTTGATGCGTTTCATCCACTAGCGACACCAAGGCGATAGGAACCCCTGCAATTTCAGCGGCCAGCTCGCATAACCCTTGAATTTCATCATAGGGAAGAGACAGGTCAAGCCTCAAGTCCTTAAGACACGCTATCCTCTCGGCCTCGTTGGCAGGAATTGGAGGAACAGACGGGTCTAACAATCTTGATTCGAGACCTGTTTTCATCTTGCGCATTATGAAGAATCCTTCCGAATCAATCTTTCAAAAATGTAGACTAAACACACCGGAGCACAACTATAGGGCGAAGTCAGGAGGCGCGGTCAATTTTTTTTACCGCCAGACAAGTTTCGCGTACGCAGTGAAAGGCCGATTCGATGAGGCTGCAGCGTAGCCTGACCCGATGAGTGTCTCTTATGGGCCGTTCATCCCATCAAGGTGGATTCCTGATCACGACTTTGCAAATGTCACTCTCTGCGTATAGCTGACCTTGATGGCTGGCGCAGCATAGTTGGCAAGGCTTTTGAGACGATAAGGTCAGATGCTGTAATCTAAACGACCCAATTAGTTTCGGGCGGTTAATACAAATAGACGGCTGTCAAAAGCGCAACGATGTCATTTGCCTCATTGTAGAGCGCCAACGTTTCACCATTGATACGGTAGCTTTGAGTGGCCTCAAGGGCCCGCGCAAGGCTTTGCTCTATTGCATCCAGTGGTGGCGGGCATGCCATGAGTGTCGCTGCTGAGCGGCCAAAGCTCAATGTTCCGTCTTGCTGTGTGAAATCACCCATCATTCCATTGCAGCCCACCGTTGCTGAAAACCGACCATCATTTTCGCGTAGGATCACGTGTGCTTCGTGGCCGCCCGATGGCAGGCCGACAACATCCTCACCTGCCAGAGTATCAATCTTCCAGTAGGTATTTGTCAGCATTGCATCCGCACGCTGGCGTTCACAGGTGATGCCTGGGCGGGTGCGAACAAACCGATCCACAACAAGACTACGCTGCTCTGGTCCCTCCATCGCGGGACGCATCAAAAAGGACCCTTCGACATTTACATAAAGTGGGGCAGCGGCGTCAGATTGATCGGCAAGATATGCCCGTTCCATCTCGAGGTAATCACCGTCCATGACCACAGCATAGCTGCGCCCAGTGCGACACTCCTGAAACATCGCAGCATCCGCCATATATGTCATCATGCCGCCGAGAAAGACATCCTTGATATCTGTTTCATCCAACGTGCCGTTTCCGGTCAGCTCGTAAGGAAGGTCGGACGTGATGACATTCCCGTCCATATCCAACGACCTGATTTTGTTAGCTGCCTTAACCTCCCACTGGTTGGGCGTGTCAGTCAAACCGGACAGGACAATCGTCTTGCTTTGTGCATCCGAATACCAAAACCCGATATCGTCTTGAATGTTGTCGCCAGTATCCCCAGCGCGGCCCAGCCATTCCCGGCGCAGATGATAGCCTTGGTCAGGCCACATGTCGAGGTGATAGGAGATCCCCTCACAGTCCGCGCAAGGAAGCGTGCCTGTGAATGTTGCGGGCAGTTCTAGACCGTGCGCGCCAATTTGTGGGTGGTCCGTAATTGCATTGCTTCGCGCCTCTGAGGCAACCCGCACCAGGATAAGATGAACCTCATCCGGTGCTCCGCGCGTGATAACGGGCGCGACCGTGTCAGTGGTAAACATCATATGATCACCAGCCCAGAGCGTCGCGCGAACCGCATAGCTGTGGTTTTCCTCAATCTCGCTTGCGTCATACTTGATCTCAAACGCGTAAGGTGGGCCACCCGCATTTTCGATTTCGATGCGTCCCAGCTCATCCGCTGGAGCGTCTGCACGAAAAATATCGGAGAGGGTCACAACAAGGCGTGCATCCGCTGGAGGCATGATCCGCTCGCGGAAGGTTGCTGTGCCCGTGACAGTCTCAGCCACCGCAATTCCTTCAAAGGAAAATACAAACGTCAGGAGCATGGCCATAAAGCGGGAGTAAAGCACTGGCGTTTCTTTCTATTTCGAAAAGTTCGTTCAAAAAACTATAGAGTTATGGTTCTCATATTAAGACATTATCAAACTCTGCCTCAGTGAGCAAAAGCTTCCCAGTCCAGTCCAGTCGAGGCCGATATCCACAAAGCTTGGATTACCTGCCACCAAGTCCGAAGGCGTTTCCGGGACATCATTCAACGCGGCTCCATTTGCCCCAGCCTTGAGCAGCATCTCAACATTCTCTGGCGTTCCGAATTGCGATGCGACGTGAAGTGGCGTCCCACCGTGGTTATCGCGCGCTGAAAGATCAGCACCGGCATTGGCGAGAATGAAAATGTTTTCTACGGGGCCATATGATGCCACGATGTGAAGCGCGCCTCCAGCACCCTACTTGATCTGGCCTTAGATGGTGATCAGATTTGATATTAATGTCTAGTCAGAAGACCATGAGCTTGAGGCGAACGGCCCAAAGCCGATCATCCCACTCCAATATTCTTTGTGCTGTTGCGACATTTTCCGGCACCTTGTGGCGACGCATCGGGTGACGCCTAAGCCTGTCGACTTTGAAGTTGAGTTCATTGATCCGAGCAGGCAATCTAAGCAAAATTTCGTGTTCAATCGCAGCAACAGCACGTCGCGTATTTTTAGGAATGCCCATTTCCTCGCAAATTTCACGCATCAGCATAACAGTTGAATACCGAATGATCAGATCCTGCGCAGGGCGCTCGGAGATCGACGCCACAAATTCTGGCTTGAAAGTCTGTGTGTGGTCGATGAAGACGAAATCGCCTTCATCGATGTCGAGCGTCCCGTCCATTAAGGCAGCCGTAAGTTCTTCATGAGGAATGATACGCCTTCCCACGAATTCAACGTCAGGCCGCGTCCCGACCATCACTTTCGGAATTTCCGCTGCTTCTGAACTCGGCAGAAATTCGACAAGATAGCCACTTATCCGCGTGTTGGATCCAGGTCAAAAGTGGCTAAAAGAGAGACAGTCACGGCGTCGCAGAGCATCAGCTGTTTGAAGCCGTGCCTTCCGTCGTTCACGGCCCTTAGCTGACGTTGGTCGTTCCTATCGCCTGTGCATTGCAGCTTCCCAGAAGCTGACATTGACCCGCTGGCGCAGCATTTCGACGTGCTGGATGGCGGCTTGGCGGGACAAAGCCGTCGTTAGCAGCGATACTAGAGGTAGTTGCTAAAGAAGAAAAACAACCGCTGTTGAACTTAGCTGCTTTTCACCCCAAGTAAATCTGCCCTGAGGGGTATTTGACCTTTGGAACGCTGCGGGTGGCGAGGAAAAAACCGATTGCCAAAGGGCCGACGCGCCCGACGAACATGATCGTCATGATGATGCCGCGCCCTGTGCCATCAAGCTCACCCGTGATCCCACGCGATAGGCCCACCGTTCCAAAGGCGGATGTCACTTCGAATGCGACGTCGATGAATTGACCATCGTGGTTGATTGTCATTACGAAGATCCCTGTTAGGACGAGCAGCATGGATATTGTCGTCAGTGCGAGAGCCTTCATGACCTCCTCCACCCCCAAGGATCGACCAAAGACATGCAACGTGGTTTGACGCCGAAAGAAGGCGACCGTGGCAAGAAGTAGGACGAATAGTGTAGTGACCTTGATCCCTCCTGCAGTCGAGGTGCTGCCGCCGCCGACCAGCATTAGTGTCATCGTCAGCAGGGACGTGCTATCATGCATCCCGCCGGTGTTGATCGTGTTGAAGCCTGCGGTGCGCGGGGTGACCCCCTGAAACCAACTCGCCCACAGCTTGTCGATGGTGCTTAGGTGTCCCAGTGTCGCGGGATTTCGCCATTCCAAAAGTCCGAACATGACACTACCCCAGACGATCAGGAAAGCGGTGCCGACAAGCATCAGCTTGGAATGTAGGGTTAGTTTGCGCCAGTTTCGTGTCTTGTAGACATCCCCCACAACGATGAAACCAAGCCCACCCAAGATGAAAAGAGCGGGGATCACCAGATTGACAATCGGGTTTCCGACCCATTGCGAAAGACTGTCGGGGTGTAGGGCAAACCCGGCATTGTTGAAGGCAGAGACCGAATGAAAGACCGCCTGCCAAAGGCCAGTCCAGCCAAATTCAGGGACAAATATTAAAGCTAAAAGGGCGGCGCCAGCCGTCTCGCAGGCGAGGGCGATGACAAGGATCATGCGAGCAATATACGTGAGGTTCGACAGCGAAGTCTGGTTTAGGTCTTCGCGCAGGATCAGCCGTTGTGGCATGCCGACTGGGATCCCCAGAGCTCCGAGCAAGAGCACCGCAAAGGTCATAAGCCCGAGCCCGCCAAGCTGAATGAGCATCGCAATGATCGCTTGACCAAATCCGGTGAAGGCGGATCCGGTATCGGCAAGAGCAAGCCCGGTGACTGTCACCGCCGAGGTCGCGGTGAATAGAGCTTCGCTTAGACCAATGTCACCGTAATGCGAGATGGGCAACCAGAGAAATAAAGCGCCTAGAAGGATCAGTGCTATGTAGAAAAGCGATAACAGCGCAGGCGGCGGCATTCGCAGTTTTTTCTTCCGCCTGAGAAAATTCCGGAGTGATGCAGTCATGATTAGAGGCTGGCCGCAAAGCTGTGAAGGTCCTTCCGCTGGCCCAGCAGTAGAAGTAGGTCATCGCGCTGCAACTGGCACTCTGAGCCATCCTGCCCGATGAATTCACTCCCCCTCATAATCCCAATGCAGCGAAGATTGTAGGCCTTGCCATGTGGCAACTCGTTCAGGCTTCGACCTTCGAGGCTCTCGGGTATGCGGAAGTTCACCACATGGAAGCCGTTTCCGAGGCTAACATAGTCACGCATAAGCGGATTGTGCAGAATTTGCGCGATATGTTGACCAACCTCGACCTCCGGGTGAACGATCCTGTCCACACCGATTTTTTTAAGAATTCGGTGATGGGTTTTTGTCGTAGCCTTGGCCCAAACGACCTGAACGCCGACAAGTTTGAGGTTCATCGCCGACAGGATGCTGGCCTCCAAATCATCACCCATAGCAACGACAGCAGTATCACAGTCGCTGAAACCGGCATCACGCAGCGCTGCGTCATCCCGAGCATCTACGATCATGGCTTGTGATAAGGTATCTGCAAGGTTGGCGACACGCGCCTCGGAGATGTCGATGCCGATTACATGGTTGCCGAACCGCTGCAATTCCTTTGCAACAGAACTTCCGAAGTTGCCCAGCCCAACGACACCAAAGGTTCGTTTTTTGATATTCAATGTGTTGCGTCCATCCAATTTGACTGTCGCGGAACATTGCCGCAATGCAAAAAGATGTCAACATGGGCTCTTTGCCGACATTCTCTGCATTTGCATACCAAATAAACGCCAAACTGGAAGGCGAGCGCCGGCTGTGCGGACTTTGCTGTCGTTGCGTTTCCTCATTTGAATGTCTGCTCTTTCTCTCTTCCGAAAAAAGAGGGCTTAGGCCCAACCTGGCAACGCGATGCAATCATGGTTTGATCGTCACAAGAAGGACGATCAGCGACAATAGGGCTAGCCCGACAAACAGGAACAGGCCGCCCGTGAGCTTTGCGTCACCCCCGTTGTCCTGCACCGCGCGGCGCAGTTTTCCGACCAGAGCACCGTGCAATCCCGATAGGCCGAGCACGAGCACAATCTTCATCCCCAACCATGCTGATGTAAACCAGCCGCCCTGAACCCCCAGCGATATGCCTAAAAGCAGAGCGAGGATCATCGCAGGAGAGGACACGGCTCTGTCATAGGCCCGCAACGGTTTCATATGAATCAAGGCTGGATATCGCAGTGCGAGGGCAACTGCGGCCATCCCGCCGAGCCAAACGAAAAGAGCAATCAGATGTGCGGCTTTGGTGAGGTCGTAAAGCATTATTTTTCTTCCATTTTTCGGCGCAGCCAGCGCTCATTGACAAAGCCGCCGAACGGGATCATCGCACCGACAAAAAGGCGCGCGGCCCCTGTCCAGCCGATCAGACCTTCTGCCCAGGATCGGATCACGAACCAGAGGAAAATCATGAAGGCCAATCCGTGGAGCGGCCCCATGACAGAAACGAATTGAGGCATTCCTGCAAAGTATTTCAGTGGCATCGCCAAACAAAACAGAGCGAGGAGTGTCAGAGCCTCGAAAATAGCGGCACGCATAAGGCCAATCATGAAGGATCCTCCGAATCTCTATGTGTAAACGTATGTTTACTTTACGGCGAAGCTTGACTTGTGTAAACAGTTGTTCACACGGAGACGATATCAATGAAAAAAGCCAGCATCGTAAAAGACCGCGCCGCGACCGAGGCCCGCATTCTCAACGCGGCCCGGGCTGTGTTTGCCCGACGCGGATACGATGCAGCTGGATTGCGCGAGATTGCGGAAGCGGCCCAAGCGAACCTATCGCTGATCAGCCGGTATTTCGGCGGCAAAGAGGGGTTGCTGACTGCGTTGACAGATCAGTTTGTTGCGAGCCGCCGAGAGGGGAAGTTATCCTATCCGCCGCAGGATACCTTGGAAGACGAGATATACAGTTACCTGCACGAAAAGCTACGCGACGATCTGAAGGACGAAGACATCGTGCGGCTGATTGTCAGTCGCGCCGCCATCGATGGCGAGTTTCGAGAAAAGGGGCGCGTGCATTCAGATGGTCTCGCGGATGAAAATTTTCGCATCCGTGTCGGACGGTTACAGGATAACGGCAAAGTTTCACCAGATATTAATATCGACTTGTTGTTCGCTGGGGTTATGCATGTGTCTTTTTCGGTGAATTTCTTCGGTGCGATAGTTGCTGGGCGTCCAGACACAGAAATTGATGCGCTCTTCCATGGGTTCGCTGCGGCGTTGGCGCAGGGGTTTCCGGTTCGGCATTAAAGGGCGCGTTTGGCGCAAGTCGCCGCAAGAGCTACCGCGCAGGCAGGGGGGGGAATGTCGGCTTTGCACTATGAGAACCAATAATCGCGCACTTGCAGCGAAGGTCTGCAAACCGCCGTCATCCCCTATCAAAGAACCCTAAATGCTCTTGCTGCTGACCGTATTTAATCACGGTCTTGCCATACCGCAGATTGATGCGGTCGATGGTGGCAGAGAGCGTTTCGCGCTTGCTGTTTTGCCCCGGCGCAAGCGGCAGAAAAAGTTCGCCATTGCGCTCTGTTAACAGCACCAAGTTCGTGAGGTTAATTCCGATCGATGTGGCTTGGGTTCGACTGCCGGCAAACTGCGCCGTGAGGGCATCAAAGATACCCAGAAAATCACGCGTGTCTTGGCTTGGATTGAGCGTTTGTTGCCAATGATGCCCGTGCCGTTTCCACAGGCCGATGTGAATGGAGATCCGTCCTGCGCAATAGCCGTCACGTCGCATGCGTGCTGCTGCCCGTTCGACCAGCCAGCGACCAACGCGGGTGGCCATTGGGGCTGGGCGATACTTTGGGGCAAGCACTTTGGATTGGCCATAGGTGTTGCGCGAGGTTTCAATCAACGGGATGTCTTCGCCTTGCAACCCGCGCACGAAACGTTCGCCCTCTACGGAGCGCCAAATCATCCGCGCGTGCCGTGGATCAAGCGCATACAGCTCATGAATGCCCCAGACATGCGCCTTGCCCAAACGCGCGCTCATGCCGCGTGAAATCCCCGGCAAATCGTCCAGTTTGAGGTGCGCAATGGCTTCTGGCATATTCTCAGGCGCGAGCCATTGCAGACCATCAGGTTTTTCCAATTTACCAGCGATTTTTGCCAGCAATTGATTTGGACCAATTCCAATCGAACAGCGCAGCTGACTGCCCACGTCTTCACGAATGATCTTCTTAATGTCGCGGGCCAAATCCAGCGCGGCGGGGAGGGCGCTGGTTTTGCCGCCAAGAGCGATTTGAAATTCATCAATCGAGCGCACGCGCTCCACCTCAGCTATGGTATCAATGGCCTTTGAAATCGCCTGATTGGCGCGCGCATATAGCTTGTGCCGGGCCTGCAGGAAGACAATGTCAGGGCAGATTTGCCGTGCCTCGGCAACGCGCATAATCGTTTTGACGCCCTGCGCTTTGGCCTCATAGCTGGCAGCAACAACGGCCCCAGCCCAATTGTTGTGCGGGCCAGTCTCAAGCGCAGTGATCGCCACGGGCCGCCCTCTGAGGCGAGAATCGACCTGTTGCTCAACGCTGGCAAAAAAAGCGTTCATATCCAGATATAGACAGCGCATCGGGGTCATAGCCTAAATCCTGTATCTTCCAAAAACCACTGAATGTTCTATATTTGTTCTCATGGTTGATTTGAAAACACAATTGAAAAATGTCGCATTTGGCGGCAGCTGGTCAGAAGAAATTCTGCGCGTTTCTGAACTGGAGGCGGCGCTAAAAGTGATCGAAAATGCGGCTGATACCTGTACCGAAATCGATGTGCGCACGGATGAGCTAAAGGATGCTCTGAGCTTTGTGGCGTCCAAAATAGAAAAAGGCCCTCAGCTGAAGACGCAGTTTCTCAAAGCTGTTGTAATTGAAGATCAGGATGCCAGAAGTTGTGCTGCTCGTCAGGCATTAGGACAAATGCAATCGTGGGCGGGGCGGTGAGCAACTGTAGGGATTGGCAGCAACACTTCGTGGCTTTTACTGGCCTCAACGCTTTTCGCTTGGTATGCCGAGGTGTATTTTAAATGATTTGAGCCAATGCATATATCTTCAAACCAATTTCTGTTCTCCATTTATGACAAATGGCGCGGCAATGTCTCGTCGCTTTCATTTGATGATGTTCGCATCACCGCGAAAGACCAATCGGTATCGCTTGCCGACATACGCTCAGCGCCTGAAATCCAGGAAAGTTGGTTGGGAAACGAGCTTTCTTTGAACATAGCGTCCTTACCCATGCCATTGCGCGTGCGCGGTGCAAACAAAGTAAACCTTGCACGAGATGCTGCACAGATCGAAAAAGCCTGGCGCGACTTTAACGTCCAACAGCTTGAAGCTCACGCGGATGATATCAAAAGCCTGCTCTCTGCACTCGCAGACCTGAAGTCACCGACGCGGTACCCTTCTGCCTGTTATGTTCAGCCACTTCTGCGAAAAGCGGAGATGCTTGAAAAAGAAATCCTTTCGAAACTCAACGTTGCAGCTATTGGCCAGGATCGTATCGAGACTATAAGTGAAATCCGCAGCTTTTTCGCAACCCCCGCAAAGGTGAGAAACACAGCGATTTCGAAATTTGAAACTGCGCAACTCGCGCTCTGGGGCGACTTCTTCGACACCTTCGAACAAAACCCACTAACGCCAGAGCAGCGCCTTTCCATCGTGGCCGACGAGGACGCAACTTTGGTTTTGGCGGGCGCTGGATCTGGCAAGACAAGTGTCATCACCGCGAAAGCTGGTTACCTCCTCAAGTCCGGTATTCGCAAACCAGAAGAAGTGCTTCTTCTTGCCTTTGCACGCGATGCTGCAGCCGAGATGTCAGACAGAATACAAGAACGCTGCGGGGAGCCGGTTGAAGCGCGAACATTTCATGCTCTGGCATACGATATCATCGGCTTGGTCGAAGGCGGCAAACCTGCCTTGGCCGCACATGCGACAGACGACAAAGCCTTTCTCGTGCTCATCCGTGACATCCTCATACACATTGCCAAGACAGTTCCTGAGGCATCGAAAGCAATTATAGATTGGTTTAAATCCGCTCGTTTGGAAGAAAAATCTGAATGGGATTTCAAGCAAAAGCACGACTTCTACACGTACCTCGAAAAAGAAGACCTTCGGACGCTTCAAGGTGAAAAAGTCAAAAGTTTCGAAGAGCTGATGATCGCCAACTGGCTGTACGAGAATGGCGTCGAATACGAATACGAACCTGACTATGAGTTTGCCACCTCAGACCCTACGAAAAAGAACTATTGTCCTGATTTTCGATTGACTGAAAGTGGGGTCTACCTGGAACATTTTGGGGTCAGAAAACAACGTGGCCGTGATGGAAACATGACCCTTGTGACGGCACCGTGGGTCGATCAGGATGAATACCTCGAAGGCATGGCTTGGAAACGCCAAGTCCATGAAGACAACGACACGGTTCTACTGGAAACCTTCAGCTATGATCGTGTGGAAAACAGACTTCTCGAAGTACTTGCCCAAAAGATCGAACCGTATGAGGAATTAAAACCTCGCGCTCGAGAAGATCTTTTTGACCGCGTTGTCGAGATGAACCAGATCGACAGCTTCGTACAACTCCTTGCCAACTTCTTGCGCAATTTCAAAAGCGGTGGGTACAGGTTGGCGGATTGTAATGTGAAGGCAAAGAAAGCCAAGCTTGGCAAGCGAGCATCCGCATTTCTCGCCGTTTTCGCACCGGTATTTCAGGCCTACGAAGACAGTCTCGACACACGTATAGATTTCGAAGACATGGTGTTGCGAGCCGCCAAATACGTTGAGACTGGGCGTTTCAAAAGCCCCTACAAGCATGTGCTCGTCGACGAGTTCCAAGATATTTCAAGAAGCCGCGCGCGTCTCGTCAAAGCGCTGCTCTCGCAACACCATGATGCACGCCTTTTCGCAGTCGGTGATGATTGGCAATCCATCTATCGTTTTGCTGGTTCCGATATCCATTTGATGCGGAACTTTGGCCAAGAGTTCGGAGGCGAGTTCAATGG
Organism: Pacificibacter marinus; assembly: GCF_018860665.1. GTDB lineage: Bacteria > Pseudomonadota > Alphaproteobacteria > Rhodobacterales > Rhodobacteraceae > Celeribacter > Celeribacter marinus_A. Next base: position 124,244 of record NZ_JAHKPK010000064.1, on the reverse strand, counting down.
CGCGAATGATGTCCATCGCACGGTCGACCTCGGACGTACGTTTAGATCAGTTGACAAGATCGCCTTTGCCGCACGACATTTCGTTCTGCAGAACCCAACACAGCTTGCGAAAACCGTCATCCCAGCAGGAATTTCAGACGGGCCTGCGATATCTATCGTATCGACATTTAAACACGACGAAGACGTTAAGCTCAAAGCCGTGCTCAATGATCTAAACGTAAAAGCCAAAAATGCGAATAAGCGCAGTTCCGTTCTTTTATTGGGCCGCTACAGGCACTCTGCGCCAGAGGGTATGCGCAGGTTGTCCTCAAGCTATCCGGATTTAGACATCAACTTCAAAACGATCCATGCCTCCAAAGGGCTTGAGGCAGATCACGTCGTTCTGCTCCAAGTCTTCAGCGGACGCATTGGGTTTCCATCAGAAATTGTGGACGATCCACTGCTGACAATGGTCTCGCCTGAAGCTGAGCCTTTTGAGCATGCCGAAGAAAGGCGCGTGATGTATGTCGCGATGACACGCGCGCGAAAAAGCCTGACAATCATGGGAACTTCGGCCCGACAATCTTCCTTCGTCAAGGAACTCATCGATGACGACGCCTATGAACTGACTTCAGAGGTGGGCGGCGATGCGGAAGTGCATACGTGTGGCGAATGCCAGGGGAGCATATTTTCGGTACCGAAAAAGAAAGGCGGCGCATTTTTTCGCTGTGAGCACACAGAGCTCTGCGGCAACACGCTTCCTGCCTGCGCTGTTTGCGACACAGGGCTTCCAGCCAGAAAGTCTGACAAAGGTGATGCAACATGTTCCTGCGGAGAAATCTATCGGCCCTGTCCAAGCTGTTCAGATGGCTGGTTGGTCGAGCGCAGAGGACGGTATGGGAAGTTTATGAGCTGCGTGAAGTTCCCGCGATGCAATGGCAAAGCAAAAGTTTGAAAAAACCGACACTTGACCTTTGGCTCGGAGGGATGTCCGTTTGCTGCGCCTGTCGTCCGGAAGGGACGTTCACGTCGACCGACACTCAGGGCGGAAACCAGCCATTCGCTGCATGAGAGACCGCAACAAGACGCTTGCTAAAAGCGGACATTTAGTTCGCCGAATAGCTCGCCGAAGAAAATCAGGAAGAGCCCACTGCGACTCGAAAGAGTGACAAGAGTTAGAACTACGTCAAGCCATCAATCACTCATGTGGTTAAGCATATCCGCCTGATCGATTGCGCAAGGATTAATATCTCTTCTGGTGAAAATTGCCACCCCGATGTAGAAAGAGACGAATAACGGGGTCCAAGCCCTATCCTTAAGCTCAGGAAAGAGAATTTTTCAATAATGCCAGTCGAGTGGATTATTCCCGCCGCGAGGGGGGCATACAATAATAGACAGGTCGCCCTGTCGACGTGGGAAAAGCTGATTACGAAGATTCTTGGCCCAAAGTACCGGATTGGTTTTGTCGGTCCCGGAGGGATTGGTAAAACGGTCTTGTTAGACCACATGACGGGTGCGGCTTTCAAAGACGGATATGAGGCGCCTGGGCAATCTCGAAAAGCAGAGGCAGGGAAGGCCAAGGCCAATGGCAGCCGCTTTGCAGTTGTAGTCGCGCCGGGCCAGCAAAGTGGCCCTCAGATAGAGACGTATAACAAAATATTTGACTCCGAAGACCCTATTGATGGTGTGGTTTTTGTGGCAGGAAACGGCTTTGTGACGGCTCGCGACGAGCACGCTGCGGAGGTCAACATGAGCCTTGGATACGACACTATATCGAAGTGGCGAGATCTCAATTTGCAAGCCGAGCTAGAAATACTTGAAGAGGTCTGTAGGCTAATTCGGGCTTCGAAACAAAAATCAAGAAAGCCAAAGTGGATTCTTGTTGCCGTTACAAAGGTTGACCTGTTCTATGGAAATATTGAAGACGCACGTCGGTATTATTCTCCGCACCTTGGGTCAGAGTTTGCTGAAAAGCTGAATCGTCTTCGTGAATCAGTAGGCCATGATAACCTTAGCTGGGACGCGACTCCTGTCTGCTCTTTGCTAGACAGCTTTGTCTGGGGCAATGAGGTTGTTGAGAGTAGTTTAAGTAAGGAAGATCGGGATCACTATTTGTCGCAATTCGTCACATTGCTCGGGAGTTTTTGTAGATGACGGATATACTAAGTGAGAGGGATCGAAAGGCCTACCTTGATTTGCTGGAACTTGCCGAAAAAGTTCAAGCAGAAAAAGAACTAGCAAAACGTCAGTTCTTTTTGTCTCTATTCGGGGTTACTTTTGGGGTCCTAGGCATACTTGCAATAGTATTCACATATTTTGGTAGTTCGGTCGTCGGAGAATTTACCTTTGAAAACATTCTTCGTTCACCTGCGGGTGCACTCGGACTAGTTGCGGCTATGGCAGGTTATTTCTTAGGCTCATATCTTACTATGCTTTCTATGAAAAAAATTCGACGCGAAAGAAAGGCCTTTGAAGAAGTAATGGGTTTGGTTCATGAGGTATACGAAGCAACTAAAAGCGACTTATCCGCTGTGGAAAAAGCTGAAGTGAAAATTAGATTCTCTCGACTAGACAATTGATTATCAGCATTAGTTGACAGCGCCTTCAATTGGTAATGTTTTGAACCATTCTGCGTCTACAGGAACGTACCTTCCAAAGCCACAATTTAGCTGATCCGATGGATTTGGAGTGGCCAAAAGAATTCCTCGGCATCATCGAGACCTCAGTCCACACGCAAGGCTGTGACGAGACTAACGCGCGGCTGCTAGACCAGATCAGAGTCGGCTGCCGCCATCGTTCTGGGCGGGGCGTGCCCAATGGGCTTCAAGCCGTAGTGCAGCGTGGGGAGCATTGACCAATATCCGTTTAGGGCAGATCCATCTGTTGGGTTTAACTGCTAGACCCTGCCTCGCGGCGGGCAATTGCTTCGATTTTTCTGAAGTTTGATAGTGAAGAAAGTGACCTTTTGACTCTGGGAACATCTCGAGCGCCTTGTACAAGATAACGATGGTCTAAAACTATAGATGGAACTTTGGGTGAAAGTGCTGAAAAAAAGACTCCTCCAGCGACAAAATAGTGGATCGTGTGAAGGTTGGAACCTATCTTTACTTCCGTCCTGTAAGGTGCCGCGATAGTCTTCCTTATTTGGTTAATACTGATATTGCCATCTTCGTCATGCAGTTGCGCGACCTCAAACGAAAAACTCATAAATGGATCACATCGCCCTAAGGCAGCACTGGAAATTTGATCGACGTCTGCTTTGGTAATTTTATATCCGCCATACATAGAAGCGGAAGACAGCTGGGCGCGCCACAAAACGCTACAGATGAAGAGGGCGAGAGTACTGTGGTCTATGGCTTGTAGCTGGCTTTTCGAAACCGTGTGCTTAACAAACAGGATAGCGGCTTCATCACACGATGCATTGAAGTGCATTTCACATTGTGCACATAGAATGTACGACCATCCGCTTTCAGAGCTGGGGCGGGGGCCGAAGTCCTGGTGAATTTTGGTAACCTTACCTTTGCCGCTACGCTTTAAATCTCGAAAAAAGGCATCAGGTATCGCATGTGACTTTCTAAGCTGAGTATTTAGTCCACAGCGCTCACATGTAGAAAGTTTTTCAGAATTTACCCTGCGTTGGGTCCAGTCCACGGTGTCCTCCTAACGCGAGCCTCGGCCCATGATCCTGATGCTTTGCTCATATGACTTCGACTTCGGCCTATTCATTAGGTTAGATCACAAGACATTAAGACAAGCGACCGCTTTCGAGAAGCTGCATCGCAGTATCCATGGCACCGGTTAATGACTGCTTTGGGCCTTCCTGACCTGAGACAGCAATTCATTCATTCAGTCAAGTCTTTGGCGCATTGGTGAAAAGGGCTTTGAACAGTTCTTCTGACCGGCGCAAGCCGTCGTTTGTAAGCACCACTGACTTTGCTTTGCCGACCGGATCCAGAATGAGTCCCTTTTCGTGCAGCCGACCGAGCACGTCCCATTCATGGCTCTTCCAGGCGCGGTGCCCGTCGTGAAGCGTCAGCCAGAGCAGCGCCAGAACCGCGTCGTCAACACTGTCCTCATTGATCTTCATTGTCACAGGGAACGCCAGAAATGAGGGTTTCGTCAAGCTTCAATGCAGCAAATGGTCCAAGATATCAGGGGCTGCTTTGGGCCGACTGGAAATATTATTTTTTCAAATCTACTGCACCCAGGTGCTGACACCGGTACGCAATTTGGCTATGAATTGCGCTGAATACGGCTAAGAGTTGGAGAGCTGATGTGCGCAATGACATCTCGGATTTACTTACCTTCATCAGTCAGGATGATCTTTGGTTTGGACGCTTGCAGGAAGTCGTGGCAGAGCATTTGATGCCAGCTCTTGAGGAGTTTGACCTTGATTATGATGACCTACCCGAAGTGTTGGGGGAGCCTTGGCCTGGCGTGTTATGGGGATGTGGATTCGAAGATTTTCTGAGCCGCCAGTACGAAGACGGCAATATTGTCGACCTTTACCTCAAGCGACGCGGATGGAACGAACCAGCTGCCAATCGTGAGTATTTCGGTGCTCTGCGAGATACACCAGTCAGCCTTTACGAAGTCAGTGAGGTTAAGCCCGGAACGTCCATGGTTCTTAAGGATCTAGTTGGAGACGCAAAGCCCGTCACGGTGCTTGAAGGATCGGCAACGCAGTCATTGAAGCAATGGGACCGGATTGTCGTTCGCGTCATTGCCGAAAACGACGTCCATGTGATTTCGGGTGCGCTTCTGGCTTTTTCTAGAGAGGCCGTTGCGCTCTTGTTTGATGGTTTATCCACCGTGTTGAACGTCGATAAAAACGATAAGCTATCACTCGCGTCTAACCAGATCTTGAAATGCGCGCCGATCTTCACCAGCGCTTGGCTCTTTACGGCCCTACCACGGGCGCTTTCGAAGGAATTGCCCGAATTCACCAACGCATATGGCGAAGACATTATGTTTCATGATCTACGATTTCCATTTGAGACAGGCGTTAGGCAGAAAGAAGTTTCCCTTTGCTTGAGCGAGGTCAATTGCTTTGCCGCCGATGGTGCACGTTGTTGGACTTGGCTCGCACCACACGGCAGCAAGGCCCCAAGGGAAAACGATGGTCTAGTGTTGGATTCACAGACAGACGGTCGCACTGTGCTAGGTCATATAGAGCTCAAAGGTAAATCCCTGCTTATCAATGTGAACTCATCCGCTCGCGCCGATAGAGTGCGCCACTTGGTGATGAAGGCGGCGGGCCAGCATTTAAAGCAACCTCTGACCACGATCCGCACAGTCGAACAAATGATGGCTGAAGAGCAAGATGAATTGGACTTGGAGGATGCTGACGAAATTCCCCCAGAGATCGCACGGCAGATAGTTCGGGGGCACATGGACCGGCATTATCGCGAAACGCTTGATGCGCCGATACCAGCGTTAGGTGGTAAATCACCTAACCAAGCAGTGCGGAGTAAAGAGGGTCGTGTGAAGGTGGTCGAATGGCTAAAGAAGTTGGAGAACAACAGCGCTATGCATCAAAATGAGGCAATCGAAGAATACGATTTTGGCTGGATGTGGGCTGAGCTAGGTCTACAAGAATACCGAAAGTAAGTTGGCTGGTACGATGAGCTGAAATGCTGCGCGTGGTAGGAAGCGCAGCAATGCGGAATGCAGCCTTTCGCTTTTAGGCCACTCTACCACTAATGTTACAGAATAACTGTGAACAAGGGAGACATTCAACGATCACTTGTGGTGGTTTCTTGTCCCGACCAAGATTGAGAGTATCTCAATACCCTCGAACCCTGACCAAACCCTGTACAAGCAGCGAACATGGCATGAACAGATGGGCTATCTCTGCCCTCCGAAGGCAGAGGTCGGCGGTTCGAAGAACCAATGGGGGTCGAATCCAGAATGTTGAGAACCATGTTGAGAATACTTTGCCGAAATCGGCTAAGTATTGGAGGCGAGTAGGAGAATCGAACTCCTGTACACGGATTTGCAATCCGCTGCGTAACCACTCCGCCAACTCGCCTCGTCGTGGTTGAGCGGGGTTTATACCAAGGATGCGGGGGCTGCAAGACGCCAAATGTATGATATTCGCATGTTGCCGTATGTCTTGTGATATGGCAATAACGCAAGAGACTCCTATGTGAACGAAAGAGTTCAGCTCATGACAGATTTTGCAAAACTGCGTACCATGATGGTCGACACACAAGTGCGGCCCTCAGATGTAACCAAATTCCCGATCATTGAATCCATGTTGACTGTGGCGCGCGAAAATTTTGTGCCGACTGCACAGCGTGCTGCGGCTTATGTTGGCGAGCATGTGTCGCTCGGCAATGGCCGTGTGGCGCTTGATCCGCGTGTTTTGGCTAAGATGCTGGATGCGCTTAATATTCAGGGCGACGAATTGGTTTTGGATATCGGCACAGGCCTTGGATATTCATCGGCTGTGATTGCACGTATGGCGCAAGCCGTGATCGCTGTTGAAGAAGATGAGGCACTGTCTCAAGATGCCATTTCAGCTTTGGCTGACGCAGGGTCTGACAATGTTGTGGTCGAGGTGGCAGCTTTGACTGTCGGTGCACCACAACACGGACCTTATGATGTTGTCGTGTTGCAAGGCGCTGTTGAGACGATTCCTGCTGCAATTTTGGGCCAAGTCAAAGAAGGTGGGCGCATTTGTGCAATTTTCTTAGACGGACCTCTTGGAATTGCACGTATAGGATACAAGTTAAACGGTGACGTTACTTGGCGTTTGGCGTTTAACGCAACAGCTCCGGTGCTTCCGGGGTTTGAGGCAGATCGCGCATTCGCGCTTTGATATCGATTTGGGCAGGTCAAAAGGCCGCCCGTTTAACAGATGAGGCAGGCACATGAGACTTGGCATTCAAAGAACACTCGCGGCAAGTTTTATGGTGATTGGGGCAGCTCTGAGCCCTTTGGCCTTGTCTGCTGAAACTTTGGGCGATGCTTTAGCGTCCGCCTATAAAAATTCAGGGTTGCTGGAACAAAACCGTGCCAACCTGCGTGCCACTGACGAAGGTGTTGCTGCTGCTGTTGCATTGATGCGCCCAACACTGAGTTACTCTACATCTGCAAGCTACAGCAGCTCTACCGACACTTGGACCAAAGCACTCACGTTTTCTTCGAGCATGGCTCTTTATACGTTTGGGCGAAATAAGCTGAACATCGATGCGGCCAAAGAAACAGTTTTGGCAACGCGCGCGAGCCTCGTATCCATCGAGCAAAACGTTTTGTCGGATGCGGTTACAGCCTATATGGATGTGCGCTACAATGACGCTCAGGCAAATCTGCGTGCCAATTCTGTGCGCTTGATGCAACAAAATTTGCGCGCCGCCCAGGATCGTTTCGAAGTGGGCGAGATCACCCGCACAGAGGTGAGCCAAGTCGAGGCGCAATTGGCCTCGGCTCGCGCCCTTCTTGCAGCGGCCCAAGGCCAAGTGTCAGCTGCACGCGAAGTGTACAAAGTCGCGATTGGCAATTACCCATCGAATCTGTCAAGCCCACCTGCTGTGCGCTACCCCGCCAAGTCTGTCGACGAAGCGGTGCGAGTCGCGACGCGTAACCATCCCGCTATCAAAGCCTTGCAGCACCAGATCGCGGCTTCTGATTTGGCCGTGGAAATTGCTGAGCGTGGGTTGTTCCCATCGGTTACGGCCAGTGCTTCACGAGCGTTTAGCAGTGATTTTGGAGAGGATGCTTTTGCATCGGATAACACGACAGACAGTGTCAGCGTCACCGCGAGTGGTGTGATCTATGGTGGCGGTAATAGCTCTTCTGCGATTCGCGAGGCCATGGCCAATCGTGATGCCGCACGGGCAACGCTTCTTACGACCACTCGCCAGATCGAACAGGGTGTGCGCACGGCTTGGTCTATGCTGTCGGTATATGATGCCTCTTCTCAAGCGACAGAAGCCTCCGTCCAAGCGCAGCGCGTTGCCTATCAAGGCGTGAAAGAAGAAGCCGAATTGGGTGCTTCTACAACTTTGGATGTGTTGGAAGCAGAACAAGATTTGCTAGATGCTCAAGTGTCAGCCATTCAAGCGCGAATCAATCGTGAGGCAGGCATCTATACGTTGCTTAATGCGATGGGTTTGATGACTGTTGACCATCTTAAATTGAATGTGCCGGTGTATGACCCTGCTGCCTATTACAATGCCGTGAAGACTGCGCCGACACGCAATGTCAGTGCTGAAGGCGCAAAACTAGATCGTGTCTTGGAATCTTTGGGCCGCAAGTAAGCCTTTACAACAGTTTTGAAAAGAAATCCGCTTGGGGGTGTCTGAGCGGATTTTCTATTTGTTGTGTGTGGCACAGAAGCTGGCTACCATAGGCGGCAGCACAACGAGGGAGTCGGAATGTCTGATCCAATGACAAATATGGGCGCGGACGACGTGCTTGCGTCTATTCGTAGATTGGTTTCGGAAACCTATGATCCGCAATTGCGGGCGAAATCGCAGGCCAAACCGCCTGAGCGGTTTGTTTTGTCACCTGATTTGCGTGTGATTGAAGGCAGCTCTGCGCCTTATACTGCTTCTATTGATGATCATGACGCTGAGCCTGCTGAAACCTTGGCAGCGCCAGATGATCTCGCGCCTTTGGTGCTTGAAGTCGAAGACGCCACACATATTCCAACTCTCACACCTCAGGTTGCCGCTGAGGCAACGTCTGAGGATGATCGTGCTGTGGCTGATGAGGCGCTCGCACAAGCTGCGCCAAACCTAGACGCCGAACTGGAAATGCAGCCCGCGTTCGAAGCTCAGCCCGAGCCAGCGCGCGCGACCTCGATCGTCGAAGATGCCGTCCATGCCGCGCAGGTGTTGATGCAAGATGATGATCTTGAAGAGGAAGACACCGAGTGGTCCTCTGCCTATGATGATACCCCAAATGCGCAGGCCGCTGATCGCGCAGCAGGATTGTCGCTTGAGGAACGCATCGCTGAACTTGAAAGTGCAGTTGAGGCCAAATCCAACGATTGGGATGCAAGCGGGTATGATGACGATGATGAAGACACGCCGCAGGTGTTCCCACAGGCTTTGGTGAACTCTACTGCGCGCGTGTTAAATTTCCGCACGGCCGATTTCGACAAATTGGCGGAAGCTGCTGAAATTAAAGCGCAAGTCGAGCGTCAAGCGGATGCTGACACAGCCACGGTCACTGCTGGAGATGTTGATGCAGCCGTGGCCAAAACGCCTGATGTTGCGCAAGACGCCTCTGATGCAGGTGTTCATGCAGGACATGAGGCTGAGGACCCTGAAGTGGCTACCAGCGAACCTGAGGCCGCACCAAAGAGTGTCGCGTCTGTGCCGCCTTTACAGGCGGTGTTAGATGCCTTGGATGACGACGAAGATGAGGACTTGGCGCTCGCAGGATACGCGGATGACGATGTGCTCGACGAAGAGGCCTTGCGCGACATGATTGCCACTGTGATCCGCGAAGAATTGCAAGGCGCTTTGGGCGAACGGATCACCAGCAACGTGCGCCGCCTTGTGCGCCGCGAAGTGAAACGTGCTATGGCGCTGCGCGAATTCGAATAGTTAAACCTCTCCTGCTGCATTAATCAGCGTGTCGATATCCAGATGGGTTTCCATATGTTTGGCCAGTGCATCTAGGGTTTCGTCTACGCTAGCCTCAAAATCACTCTGCGGCGCATCCAAACCAAAGGGCGCAAGATAACTGTGGCGAAAGCTGTCCGAGGCAAACAGCCCGTGCAGATAGCAGCCTTTGATACGACCAGACGCTGATTGCGCGCCCTCTGGGCGGCCTTCAATCTCAAACCAGGGGCGGTCACAATCCATACCTGTTGTGCGTCCGATATGAATTTCATAAGCGCTCAGTGATGTGCCGGTCGCAATGTCGCGTGCTGTGACTTCGGCCAAGCGTTTGTCGCCAGTCATCACTGTTTCGACGTCCAAAAGCCCAAGGCCCGCCACGCGTTCCGCTATGCCTTCGATCCCGCCCGGGTCATCGATCCAAGCGCCAAGCATTTGATATCCACCACAAATTCCCAACACATGACCGCCGCGACGGACATGCCCTAAGATGTCGATGTCCCAGCCCTGCGCGCGCAGGTAGGCCAAATCCCCGATGGTGGATTTGGTGCCGGGCAGCAAGATCACATCCGCATCTGCGGGCAGGGGGCGACCCGCGTCGACAATTTCAATCGTGACATTGGGTTCAGAGGCCAGCGGGTCAAGGTCGTCGAAATTGGCAATGCGCGAAAGACGCGGTACAACGATTTTGATATGGCCATCACCGCTTGAGGCGATGTCCATAATGTCTTCCGCTGGTAATTTATGGGCATCCGCAAACCAAGGAACCGTACCTAAATTGGCCCAACCCGTCATGTTTACAATCGATGTTGCACCGTCTTTGAACAGGCTGACATCGCCGCGAAACTTATTGACGGCAAAGGCTTTGATCCGGTCACGGTCAGCGGGCGGCAACACGGCATGGGTGCCCACAAGTTGCGCAATGACGCCGCCACGATCAATGTCGCCGATCAATACGACAGGCACGTCAGCGGCTTCGGCAAAGCCCATATTCGCAATGTCACCATCGCGCAGGTTGATCTCAGCGGGACTGCCTGCACCCTCAACGATCACAAAATCCACATCAGCGGCAAGCCGTTGAAAGCTGTCTAGAACAGCAGGCATCAGCGTCGCTTTCATCTTGCCGTAATCGCGCGCTTTCACCGTGGCGACACGATGCCCGTGCACAATCACCTGTGCCCCCACATCTGTTTCAGGCTTAAGCAGAACGGGGTTCATATCGGTGTGCGGGGCAAGGCCGCAAGCGCGTGCTTGCAAGGCTTGCGCGCGCCCGATTTCACCGCCATCAGATGTGACGGCCGCGTTGTTGGACATGTTTTGCGGCTTGAACGGCGCGACTTTATATCCGCGTTTGCAAAGCGCACGCGCGATACCCGCAACCAATATGGATTTTCCCACATTGGAGCCAGCCCCTTGGATCATAATCGCTCGCGCCATATACACCTCGTTTGTTGCGTGCCGTTCTAATGCGAATTGCGGTGGGGGCAAAGGTCAGTCGTCATTCGGCCCGCGTCTTTTCACGTCTTTGCAAGGCGTGCCGTCCAAGTGGTGATAAAAATGCGGCGAGGCGGTATCGACCATCAGATCCAGCCCCGGATAAAAAGCGCGTTCACCGGTGATGCGCGATCCGACTTCCAAAATCACAACATCTTTATCTGTGCGGTTTTGTATACAGTGGCCAACATCAATACCCGCTTTGAAACCTGCGCAGTCTCCGGGGGCGAGTTGCTCTTCTGTGTCGCCATAGATCAACGTCGGGTGACCTTCGATGATATAGACAAATTCGTCTTCACGTTCATGCCAATGGGGCAGGGCGGACCATGTGTTTGGCCCAAGTCGCGTGATGTTGACGCCGAACTGGTCTAGGCCCACGGCATCCCCCAGCGCGCGTTTTTCGCGGGCTTTGGTGTTTATGTGATGGGGCGGTGGATAGAGCGTGCCGATCTTGGCTGGCACATTTGCGATATCAATTTTACCGCCCTTTGGGGATTGGGTCATATCATCGCCTTTCGACTGATCTGGTGGAATGACATCAGTATGGGGCAAAGTTTGAGGGGCGTAAAACAAAAGACGCGCCCGAGTTTCCCGAGGCGCGTCTTTGGTAAGAAATGGCAGTTTCTCTAATGAATTAAGCTGCTTCCGCTTGCTGAGCGTTGCGGCGTTCGCTTTCTTCACGTGACAGAGCAACCGATGTGCGGATGCCCTTAGATACGAATTCCATCAAACCAGACACAACCCGTTCGTTTGGATCGATGCCTGAGCATGACAAAACTTCGCGCCCATCACGAGACCGTGCCCAACGGGCGATCTGTTCTGGGCCATTGCCGTATTTCTTGTTATCGGCGATCGCGTCATCCAAAGCGGCAAGTACAACAGCAGCAAAAAGCTTGCGTGCGCGCTGGCCTTGTTCATAATTGAATGCGGAGCCGTCAACGAAATCAGCCATGGTTTATCCTTGTTTTATTGGTCTTGTCTTTTCGGCGTGAGGTGCCTTATGACATGTTCGTGACGATTCGGATACACTGTATTTGCATACCTGATATGCGTCTAGTGACTGGCTTTCTGCCAAAGCGAACCTATATCCGCGTCTTGCGCCACCCAGACTGTCCAGATATAGGGTGGATAAATCTTTTTTCAACCTAAGCGCGGGTGTGCACATGCCAAAAATCAACGGGAACGAAATTCGTCCTGGAAATACACTTGAACATGAGAATGGTTTGTGGGTCGCTGTTAAAGTCGATCACGTCAAGCCAGGTAAAGGCGGTGCCTTTGCTCAAGTGGAAATGAAAAACTTGCGTGACGGTCGCAAATTGAACGAACGTTTCCGCTCTGCCGATAAGGTTGAGCGTGTACGTCTTGAGCAAAAAGACCAGCAGTTCTTGTATGAATCAGACGGCATGCTCGTGTTCATGGACACCGAGACTTATGAACAGGTCGAACTGCCTGCAGATTTGCTTGGCGATCGTCGTCCTTTCTTACAAGACGGCATGACTGTTGTGATCGAATATTACGATGTGGAAGCACTCAACGTGACTGTGCCACAAAAAGTGAAATGCAAAGTGGTTGAAACAGAACCTGTAGTCAAAGGTCAAACGGCTGCGAATTCTTTCAAACCAGCGATTTTGGACAATGGCGTTAAAGTCATGGTGCCGCCATTTGTGGCGCAAGACGAAGACATCATCGTCAATACAGAAACCATGGAATACTCAGAGCGTGCGTAAGTTTAAAAACGTATAAGCTTACAATGTTTTAAAGGTCGCCTTTGGGCGGCCTTTTGCGTTTAATGACGGAGTGCATAAGGAGCCCGCGATGTCCCATTCTACCCAAAGCCCTGATGGCAAGACCCGCTGCAATTGGGCGCATGTCGCGCCAGATTTTCCGTTTTATCAGGTCTATCACGATACAGAATGGGGCTTTGTACAGGGCGATGATCAGCGCTTGTTTGAAAAGCTGTGCTTGGAAGGGTTCCAATCTGGCCTAAGCTGGCGCACGATTCTAGCCAAACGCGATAATTTTCGCGCGGCGTTTGATGATTTTGATTTTTATAAGATTGCGCAATATACGGACGAAGACGTGGAGCGTTTGGTGTTGGATGCGGGCATTATACGTCATCGCGGCAAAATCAATGCGACCATCAATAACGCGAAACGCGCGATCGAAATGGTGACAAGCGAGGGGTCATTGGCCGCTTATATTTGGCGCTTTGAACCCAGTGCTGAAGAGCTGGCCGCGCTAGAGTATCCTGCCGCCACATCGCCGTCGTCTGTCGCTTTGTCAAAAGATCTGAAAAAACGCGGCTGGAAATTTGTAGGCCCCACAACGATGTATGCCTTTATGCAATCGATGGGCTTGGTCAACGATCACGCGCCCGACTGCCATTGCTATGCGGCTGTTGAGGCTCAGCGTGCGGGCTTTACCCGTCCCAAGTGACCCGCGCGTCGCCTGCTGTCATTGGCCCCTTTGCGCGGTCAAAACGCAAATGCGCGATGGCCTTACCGCCACTTTGCGTAAACAAGGTGCCCGCCTCTTTGCCGTCTTCGGTTTTAAGCACTGTGCCGATGGGAGCTGCGCCTGTGATATTCACCGTCGTCAGACCTTTGCGCAATTCGGTTTTATGTTTCATTCGCGCGGTGATTTCTTGGCCGACATAGCAGCCCTTGCGAAAATCAACGCCGTTGAGACGCTCGAAACCCGCCTCTAGCAAATAGGTATCTGGCGTGAGTTCAACACCTGTTTCGGGCACACAATGCAACACACGCAGAGCATCCCAATCTACGTTCTCGGATGGACGGCCATCATAAGCGCGCCAGCCCAACGCTGGGTGGCGTGGATCGGCAAAAGCACCATCGGGCGCATCGCCTGCGCCACGTGATACGGTCAAATCCGTCATTTCAAGCGTCACATTCGAGCGCATTTTATACATGGTCAAACGCTTGAGCAAAGCTGGAGCTTCGGATGCGGCCACATCAATCAACATCGTGTCGCCCTGTGGTATCACAAAGAAATCCACCATAAATTTGCCCTGCGGCGTCAAAAGGGCTGCATAGACGGCGGAGTCACCAAGCTTGCTCACGTCATTGGACACGAGGCCTTGTAAAAACTTGATCCGATCAGGACCAGACAGTGCGATCACGAGGCGGTCTTGCGGCTGGGCGTTCAGGGTGTTCATATACATTCCTTTGTTCACGGCGATCATATAGGTGTTTTGACCAAAGACACCAGTGGCGACCCTACAAAGAGACATCACAATGCGCGCACCAATATCAATCATTATCCCAACGCTTAACGAAGCCCCCAATTTGCCCGATACTTTGGCACGGGTCATGGAGGGGCTGAACACTGGCGTGGTGCGCGAATTGGTGATCTCGGACGGCGGATCAACAGATGATATCGCGGCATTGGCTGCTGAGGTGGGCGCAACATTTATCGCAGGTCCCGCAGGCCGTGGCGGGCAGTTGGCGCGCGGCGCAGAAACCGCACAAGGGGATTGGTTGCTGTTTTTGCACGCTGATACCTGGTTGCCCGACGGCTGGTCAGACGCCGCCTTGCAGCAGATTCAAGCAGGTCATGGCGCGCTTGCCTTCTCGCTTTCGTTTCGCAGTGCCGGATTTATGCCGAAGATGACAAGCGCTTGGGCCAATCTTCGCAGCCGTGTGTTTGGTCTGCCTTATGGCGATCAAGCCTTGCTGATCTCGCGCAGATTATATGACAGTATCGGCGGCTATCCCGATCAGCCCATGATGGAAGACGTGGCCATCGCTCGCGCGCTCAAAGGTCAGATCACACTTAGCCCGCTTTGCGTCCAAACAGACGCGACACGCTACCAAACAAACGGCTGGTTAGCCCAAGGGGCGCGGAATCTGTGGCGATTGTTGCGCTATCTGCTTGGCGGGCGTCCCGAGCAGCCACACCGCGGCTATCGGTGATGGTTTTGCCGTCAGAATATTGCAAACGGTACAGGTCGGCGTAAAGCCCGCCGCGCGCCAATAATTCATCGTGGGTGCCTTGATCGACCACTTGGCCGTGATCCATCACCACGATTTTATGGGCGCTGCGAATGGTCGACAAACGATGCGCGATGACCAAAGTTGTACGGCCTTGTGACAGTTTTTCCAGCGCTTCTTGCACGATTTTCTCTGACTGCGCATCCAAGGCTGATGTGGCCTCGTCCAGCAGCAGTATTGGCCGGTCACGCAAGACAGCACGCGCAATCGCCACGCGTTGACGTTGCCCGCCCGACAAGGCAGATCCACGTGGTCCTGCCAGCGTGTCCAAACCCTGATCCAGCCCGTCCACAAAGTCGCTTACATGGGCGGCATCCATCGCCGCTTTGAGGCTCGCCTCATCGATCTCTTGACCCATGGTGATGTTATCGCGGATGGTCTCATCAAACAAAATCGCGTCTTGTGATACGACGGAATACAGTCCGCGCAATTCTGACAGCGCCAAATCTTGGCAATTGGTGCCACCCAAAGTGATCGCGCCAGATTGCACATCGGCCAAGCGGGTCAATAGGCTAAAGATCGTTGATTTACCCGCCCCCGATGCGCCAACCAAAGCCGTGGTTTCGCCGGCCTTGGCGGTGAAACTGGTGCCGCGCAGCACAGGTGCATCGGTGTAGGAAAACACCACATCGTCAAGCTGCACATCCGCGTTTTTGGCAGGGCAGGGTAGGGGTTTGGGCGTGGCCGGATCAATAATCGTTGGCTTTTGCATGAACACTTCGTGCAGGCGTTCAATCGGCGCCATGGCTTGCTGCCAAATGCCCGCTGACATGCCCAAACGGCGCGCAGGATCGATCAGCAATCCGATGGCGGTGAAAAATGACATGAATTCGCCTATGGATTTTTCGCCATTAATGATCTGCCCGCCTCCGTAATACAGCACGGCGCAAAACCCGATCCCTGCGATCAAATCCACCAAGGCAGGCATAGCCGCTTGGCCGCGCACAGCACGCAATTCAGAGCGCACAAAAGCGTTGATCGCGGTCATAAATCGATTGGTTTCGCGCGCTTCCGTGCCTGATAGTTTGATGGATGTGGTGCCGTGATACACTTCGTCCAGACGATTGGACACCAAAGACGATGTCTCGCGGGCTTGGTAAGATGTGCGTCGCACCAATGTTTGCAAAGATGAGATCGGCCAGATCAGCAGCGGTGTCGCTGACAAAACAATCAGCGTCCACAGCCAATCTGTGTACAGAGCTACAGTCAGCAAAGAAATCAAACCAACAACATCGCGGCCCAAAGACGTGAACAACTGTCCCCAAAGAACCGACACTTGTTGACTGTCTCCACGGGTGCGTTCGATCAAAACCCCTGGGGGGTATTTGTGAAAGAACGGACCATCCAAAGTCAAAACATGGCTAACAAGACTGGTCTGAACTCGCGCAGAAGTGCGTTGCTGGGCGATGGCCATCAAAATACGTTGCGCAAAAGACGACACAGCACGCACCACGAAAACGCCCATGATCGCCAAAGCCACCCAAATGATCGACGAGGTGCTGCCAGCGGTCAATATAGTGTCAAACATAGGCTTGATCAAATAGCTCAGCGCGCCAAGCATCATGCCCTCAATGGCCATAAAGCCAAAGGCACCCAAAAGGGCTGGGGTTGATTGGCGCAAGTAGCCAGACCAAAACCAACTCATCAATATCTTGGTCGATTTCGGCTGTCGCTGCAATGTGTCGCTCATTCAAGATCCTGACAGTAAGAGGCGTTTCGCCCAGCGTGCCAGCGGCTACGGTTAAGCCGCCGGTGCGATATTTACACAGTTACGAGTGTTTCCAAAGAGGCTTAAAGCTTGCGGTTATTGCCTCTTGGTCAAAATGGTTCTCGAACCACTGGCGGATCGGAATCTCGCCAAGGCGCATGATGTCGGCCTCATAACAGTCTAGCAGGTGATCCAGAATGCCCGTTTTTGTGCTTTTCAAATGGGCAAACCGCCAATGCAATTGTTTGCGCGCCTCGCTGACTGGGGCTCCTTTGACATGCAAAAGATAAAGCGCTGAAACCAAACCAGCGCGATCCGCACCGGATTTACAATGCAGCAAAAACGGGGGCTCAAGCTGTTCCAGCCGATCCAAAACACGCAAATATGCCTCTTTAGGCGCCAAGCTGCGGGCGCTCAACTGTTCGGTCACCAAAGTAATGCCGTGGTCTTTGCAGGCCTGTTTTTCCAGCAGCATAAAACTGATGGGTTGGCTTGGATTTCCGCGCAAAGATAGGATCGTTTTGATCCCCATCTTTTTATATTTTTCGATACGTTTGGGCGAGGGCTGGTTCGAGCGCCACACCCCCGGCGCGATTTCATACAGGTTGTGCCAAAGGCCCCGTAAAAATGCGTGATCAAACAATTGGAAATGCCAATAGGCCAACCGACGTGTGCGTGGTGTCGACACGTCATTGCCAAAGGCGCCCACGCGTCCGTATTCAAGATCTTTGAAACGTTCTTTAAGTGTCTTTGACATGTTGCCTCATGTGGAAAATCCAGTCTGCGCTGTGTATCTTCAATCCGCTTTTCTCGCAAGCCGCTGCTTTCTCGTGCATGTGCCACGAAACATTGCAGGCATCAGCCCTCCCTTACGTCAATCTTGCCGCGCCAATCGTGCAGATTGACCAAAGGAATTCTGCGCGTTACCGGTTAAGGTCTCATTACGTAGGATTTGAATATGTCACTGTCAAATGGTCGCCATTACCTTGCCATTCCTGGTCCATCCGTTCTGCCGGATGCCGTTTTACAAGCAATGCAGCGCCCAGCACCAAATATTTATACTGGCGAATTGGTCGAATTGACCCATGGGCTTATTCCCGATCTAAAAAAAATCGCACGCACGCAACATCATGTGGCGATGTATATTTCCAACGGGCATGGTCTTTGGGAGGCATCTTTGACCAATATGATCTCACGCGGGGACGCAGTCTTGGCCTGTTTGTCCGGTGCTTTTGGTGAAGGCTGGGCTGATGTCGCTGAAAGTCTTGGAGCATCGGTGCAACGTTTGGATTTTGGCAAAAAAGCAGCGATTGATCCCGCAAAAGTCGAGCAGGCTTTGCGCGCTGATACGGATCACAAGATCAAAGCTGTTCTGGTCACGCATGTGGATACGGCGACCTCATTGTGCAACGATATCAAAGCGATCCGCGCTGCGATAGACGCCGCAGGCCACCCCGCGATTTACGCTGTGGATTGCGTGGCTTCCATGGCCTGTGACCGATTTGAAATGGATGCTTGGGGCGTAGATGTTGCCATCGCTGCCTCGCAAAAGGGGTTGATGACACCTGCAGGGATGGGATTTATTTGGGTCTCAGACAAGGCGCTCGCCGCTGGGCAATCCGCCGATATGCGCACGCCCTATTGGGATTGGAACTTGCGCACAAATCCCGTGCATCTTTACGAATTCTTTGGTGGCACACCGCCGACGCAGCACTTGTATGCTCTGCGCACAGCTGTGGACATGCTGTTGGATGAGGGGATGGAAAATGTCTGGAACCGTCATGCTGTTTTGGCTGGGGCGTATTGGGCGGCCGCACAGGCTTGGGGGCAGGGGGGCGATTTGGTCTTGAACGTCGCTGACCCTGCACATCGGTCGCATGCTGTCACAGCGTTGAAGTTGACGGAACCTGATGGCACGCGATTGCGTGATTGGCTGACTGAACACATGGGCGTCACGCTTGGCATTCCCTTGGGTATGGCCGCTTGGGACGCGGCAGAATGGCACGGATATTTCCGCATCGGCCATATGGGGCACTTAAATGCGCAGATGGTTTTGGGCGTTATAGGTGCGATTGAAACCGGATTTGTTGCGCTGGATATCCCGCATGGGGCAGGTGGTGTAACTGCCGCTGCGCAGTTTTTGGCCAGCAACGCTGGAACGGTGACCCCGCCAGCCGAGGCGGGCGGGTGTTGCGGCGGTTAAGTTTTGTCGATGTGATCACGCGCGTCTTGCAAAGCCAGAGGCAGGCATTCGGACAAAATATCCAACTCCAGCGGAAGTCCCACTGAGATCCGAATGCAGCGATCCAGTGGGGCTGCGCCCGGCATACGGACAAATACGCCTCTTGCGCTGAGCGCTGCCAAAAGCGCGCGGGCGAAGTCACCATCACGCCCGCAGTCAATCGTGACAAAATTGGTGGCAGACGGCAGGGGGATCAGCCCATTGTTTTGTGCGATTTTTGCAATGCGGGCGCGGGATTGGTCGACCTTTTCTAGGATTTCAGATAGGTAATCGTGGTCGTGCAAAGCGGCCAAAGCGCCGGCTTGGGCCACACGGTTCACCCCAAAATGATTGCGGGTTTTGTCAAAGCCGCTGATGATCTCTGGGTGCGAAATACCGTAACCAATCCGCGCGCCAGCAAGACCATAAGCCTTTGAAAAGGTACGAAAACGGATCACGCGCTTGTCAGAGGTATCTATCTGAGGAGTTGTGCCGTCAGGCGCGAATTCCGCATAGGCTTCGTCCAGCACCAATAGACAGCCTTCAGGCACTGCATCGATCATCGATTGCACGGTTTGCGCGTTGTGTACGCTGCCCATAGGATTGTTCGGATTGGACAAGTACACAAGTTTCGCGCCAACCTCACTTGCTTTGGCGATCAGCGCCTTAGGGTCTTCAAAATCGTCTTTATAAGGGACTTTGTGCAACACGCCGCCAGCGCCCGCCACGTGATAGTTAAATGTCGGGTATGACCCGTCAGAGGTCACCACAGCGTCCCCCGCCCCCACATACAACCGCACCAAGATGCCCAGCAATCCATCGATGCCTTCGCCGATGGTCACAGCTTCAGCCGCGATGTTCAGGTGCGTCGCCAACTCAGTGCGCAGCGGTTCATTTTCGGGCACGCCGTATTTCCAAATGCCACTTAGCGCATCTGTCATCGCGGTGATGGCTTTGGGAGAGGGGCCAAAAGACAGCTCATTCGCGCCAAGACGTGCGGCAAACGCGGTTCCGCGTTCAGCTTCGATCCGCTCAGGCGCGACAAAGGGAATGGTCGAGGGCAATGAGGCGGCAAGTGGGGTGAGGCGTGTATCTGTCATGGTCAATATCTGCCCCAAGTCGCGGGCGCGGACAAGTGGTCATGGCCCAGACGACAAACTAGACTGCCAACAAGATAGTAAAAACGGGCGCAGATTTCGCTGCGCCCGTTTTTAAATTCAAGGTGTATACTCTCAGCCAATTTCGGCCAAACGGGCAAGGGCCGCTTTGAGTTTGCCTTCTTCCTCTTCGCGGGCTGCTAGATTTGCTTGGGCTTCGGCCACAACATCAGCAGGGGCAGAGGCCGCGAATTTCGGATTGTTCAAACGTCCGCGCAAACCGCCCAGTTCTTTGGCCAGTTTTTGCATGGTTTTCTCAAGCCGTGCTTTTTCCTCAGCAATATCAATCACGCCCGCGAGCGGCAGCGCGAATGTGCCGCCCTCAACCGGAATGGTGATCGCGCCTTTGGGCATCGGGCCGACAGTCAGGCTGTCGATGCGCGCGAGTTTCATGATCAGGGCCTCGTTGTTGGTCCAAGCGGTTTTGCCCGCATCGTCCAATTCGACCTGTACCATCGGGATTTTCAGCCCCGCAGGTACGTGCACTTCAGCGCGTGAAGACCGGATGCGTTCGATCAGATTGATCACCCAGTTCATTTCACGGTCGGCCTCGGCATCGATCAAATCAGCGCCATAGGTTGGCCAATCGGTGACGGCCAAAAGACCGCGATCTGTTTTAACAGTGCCCCAAAGTTCTTCGGTGATAAACGGCATAAAGGGGTGCAACATGATAAGCGCTTGGTCTAAGGCCCAGCCCATTGTTTGACGTGTTTCGGCCAAGACCGCTTCGTCTTCAGCAAACAACAATGGTTTCGCAAGCTCGACATACCAGTCACAGAATTTGCCCCAAACAAAGCCGTAAAGCGCATTGGCGGCATCGTTGAAACGGTAGGCTTCGATTGCGGCGTCAACTTCGGCGCGGGTTTTGGCGACTTCGCCGATGATCCATTTGTTCACCGTGGCGTTTGGCTGTGGCATCACAGAGGGGTCATAGACCTCGAACACTTGGTTCATTTCGGCAAATCTAGCTGCGTTCCAGATTTTAGTGCCAAAGTTGCGGTAGCCTTTGATGCTATCCTCGGACAGTTTCAAAACCCCACCGATGGCAGCCATGGACGCATTGGTAAAGCGCAGCGCATCGGCGCCGTATTCGTCAATGATTTCCAGCGGGTCGATGACATTGCCCGTGGTCTTGGACATCTTCTTGCCCTTCTCGTCACGCACGAGCTGGTGCAGGTAAATGGTGTGGAACGGCACTTCATCGACCACAGCCAATTGCATCATCATCATCCGCGCAACCCAGAAGAACAGAATGTCTTGGCCGGTGACCAACACGTCTGTCGAGAAGTATTTCGAGGTCTCTTCCGTCCACTCAGGCCAGCCGAGCGTGCCGATGGGCCAAAGGCCGGAGGAGAACCATGTGTCTAGGACGTCGGGGTCGCGGAACATTGGCACTTCCATCGGACCCTCAAAGGATCTGATTTCACCTTCGTTCTTGGTGTCCATCAGCTTGATCTGTTCGGCCAAAAGCGCTGCGGCTTCTTGTTCATCTGCAACGATGCGGAAATCTGTGCCGTCAGCAGATTGCAGTTTGGCCTTTTCGATTGCCTCTGCTTCTGTCGCCGCACAAATAGGGTACCAATCGTCTTGGCCTGGAACGTACCAAACCGGAATCTGGTGCCCCCACCACAATTGACGCGAAATACACCAAGGTTCGATATTCTCAAGCCAGTGGTTGTACACTTTACGGCCCGAGTCTGGGATGATCTGGGTTTTGCCGTCACGGACAGCATCCAGCGCAGGGCCAACGATTTTCTCTGCATCGACAAACCACTGATCCGTCAACATAGGCTCGATCACCACTTTGGAACGGTCGCCAAAGGGCTGCATCACAGGTTTGTTTTCAACGTAAGGCACGGTTTCAGACACTTCTGTCTCTACGCCCTCATCGTCTTTGACTTTCTTGGTGACGGTATGCATCACGGCCAAACCAGCATTGGTGATGTCAGCGATGACGGCTTTGCGCGCATCGAAACGATCCATGCCACGGTATTTTTCTGGCACAAGGTTGAGCGCGTCGATCTCGGATTCAATGGCCTCAGCCCCCGCCGCGATTTCACGCGCGCGGTCCACACAAACCTCATAGGCCTCGCCATCATCGCGCATCGCGCCCTTGCGATCCATCAAGCGGTACATCGGCAATTTGCAGCGTTTGGCGACTTGGTAGTCGTTGAAATCATGCGCGCCGGTGATTTTCACCGCACCAGAGCCGAAATCTTTGTCGGGGTATTCATCGGTGACAATCGGGATCAAACGATCACAGAGCGGCAGATGCACCATTTTGCCAACAATAGGCGCGTAACGCTCGTCAGAGGGGTGCACAGCAACAGCGCCATCGCCCAGCATGGTTTCAGGACGCGTGGTGGCGATGGAAATGTAGTCGCGTTCTTCAGAGAAAACTACATTTCCGTCTTCGTCTTTTTCCACATAGTTATACTTCTCACTTTCGCCCGTTTCAGGGTTTTTGGCGAGCTTGTACTTAAAGTGCCACATGTGCCCCGCGACTTCGATGTTTTCCACTTCGAGATCGGAAATCGCGGTTTCAAAATGCGGGTCCCAGTTGGTCAGGCGTTTGCCGCGATAGATCAGGCCTTTGGAGTGCATCTCGACAAAGACTTTGATCACGGCATCGTGGAAATTGCCCTCTTCGCCAGCAGGGGCGTTTGGCGCGCCGGACATGGTAAAGGCGTTGCGCGACCAATCACAGGAATTGCCCAAGCGTTTCATTTGCTCGATAATTGTCGTTCCGTATTGGCCTTTCCAATCCCAGACACGGGATAGAAATTCATCGCGGCCCAAATCAGCACGTTTCTTGCCCTCATCAGCCATGAGTTTCTTTTCGACCTGCAATTGCGTCGCGATGCCTGCGTGGTCTTGGCCGGGCTGCCACAGGGTGTCAAAGCCGCGCATCCGATGCCAGCGCACCATGATGTCTTGCAAGGTGTGGTTAAAGGCATGGCCGACGTGCAAAGCGCCCGTCACATTGGGCGGGGGCAGCATGATGGTAAAGGTTTCCTCGCGCGATTTATTGGCGCCAGCCTTGAAAGCCCCTGCCTTTTCCCAATCGCTATAAATCCGCGTTTCCGCTGTTTTCGCGTCAAAAACTTTGTCCATGGTCATGATAAGCCGCCTAATACGTCATTCCTGTTGCGCGATATGTACCGCGCGGCCACGGCAAGGGAAAGGGTGAAACCCGAGGATGTTGCCCTGCCGAATGGACAAACTTGCAAGACTTTATGACATTTGATGGTCTTCTGCGCTTTCGGCCTTGGGGGAGCCTGTAATGTTTCGTCGAAAGCATGGGGTTGGGGCATATTTAGCAAACCGGGGCCGCGGTTGTCGAAATGCGTCACTTGCTGCCCAGAAATCGCCACTTGGCGGACATTAAAAATTGACGGTGACTTAAGGTTTTGGACCTAAAAGATAGGCTGCGATAGGAGACATGCAGCATGGGCGACAGGCAAACACATTTGGATCGAGACATTGCTCGCATGGTGGAAAGCGCGCAATACAGCGGAATCGCGATTTCAGCATATCGACAGTCAGACGCATCGCATTACAATTTCAATGCGGGACAGTTGGATGCGCGCACGCCTTATTTTGCGACATCCATAGCAAAGCTATATGTCGTGGCGATTTTGATGCAGCTGCGCGATGAAGGCAAAGTGACCTTTGATACGCCTTTTATTTCCTACATAGCTGATAGAAAATCATGCATCGAAATTCATGTCAAAGATGCTGTCGATTATACGGATGACATCACCATCAGGCATCTGATGTCGCAGACGTCCGGCTTGGGTGATTTCTTTGTCTTTCGCAATCGTGCCAGAAACTTGCAGCATACCCTCTTAAAGGGGGGCGACACGTCTTGGACGTTTGAAGATGTGATCGCGCGCACGCGGTCTCATGGCGCGATAAAAGCACCCGGTGTGTCATCTAAGGCGCTTTATGCGGACAGCAATTTTCATATTTTGGGGAAGGTGATCGAGGCGCTCGAGCAAAAAAGTTTTTCACAGGTTGTTCAAGATCGCATCACGCGACCACTTGGGTTGAGTGCCACTTATATTTACAATGACCCTTCTGACACGCGGCCAGTCAATCTGATGTCCCACACTCAAGAGGTTATAGTGCCGCGTAGCATGACGTCTTTTCAAGCAGATGCCGGATTGGTGACGACCTCGCGCGATGGGTTGATTTTCTTGCGCAGTTTCTTTGAAGGGTATTTGTTCGAACGCCAGCACATCCGTGATTTGTACGACTGGAAACCGTTGCATCCGCCTATTGATTACGGCCTTGGCGTGATGCGCGTTGATGCATCGCGCTTGGTGGCGCTCAAGTTTCGTCTTAAAGACCCTTGGTCATGGGGGCGGAAATTGCCCGCAGTCTATGGCCATTTTGGCTTTGGGGGCAGTTTTGCATTTTATGCCCCCAAGCTTAAAATTTATGTGGCGGGGACAACCAACCAGCTTGCTGACCCTGGGCGTTCTATCGCCTTATCTCTTCGGGTGATTGAAGCCATCGCGCGCGGCGAAGCCAATTCAAATGAATCACGTAACGCATCCAAAAGCGGTCTGGCACCTCATGCTGCAGCATAACGCGTAGGGCATCGTTAAATAGAGCGGTCAAATTTGACGCTGAGATGAATCAGGCTTTCGATGTCTTGAACGCCTGTGGTCGACGCAATTTGATCTAATGTTTGGTCGATATCTTCGGTGGTGGCGCAAGCTATTTGCGTAATTAAATCAACACGCCCCGTTGATGTGGCCACCATTTCCACGTCGGGTATAGCCTTGAGTTTTCCGACCACACCTGCGGAGGCGCGCGGTTCACAATAGACCAGCACGGTGGCCTTGACCCGTCGGGCCAATGCGACGTCTCCCAATTTGATTGTATAGCCTGCAATCGTCCCGTTGGTTTCTAGCTTTTCCAATCGCGCCTGTACGGTCGAGCGTGCGACCTTAAACCGTCGCGCCAATCGCGAGACAGAGGTCGATGAATCAGTGGCCATCGCTGCGAGTATTTTTTGGTCCAAATCATCCATGAAACGTTCCTTTTGAAAGTCGACCCCCAGTCTTGGCCGATAGGGGATGCTACATAACTAACAAATTAACTTCAATACCTTACAAAATAACGTATCATATGTACATTTCAACTCTTTTTTTCGGTGAAATGTCACGTCATACACGCTCTATTGTTTCAGGATCAAAGGGCAGCGGAGACGCTTGTACCTGGCCTGGTTTGGATTAACGCGTAAGCGCATTCCCAACCGGACACCCCGGGTAAGATAGTGGCTGCAACTGTTGGTGAGGAAACGCTAATGGGGCTCTCTAATACTCTTTGGGCATCGCCCGCAGACTACCTTCGTACACATTCACCGGATCATCCGGTTATGTTCTTTTCACCTGAAACGCTTCAGGCCTGTGCACATGAATTTTTGCAAGGATTCCCTGGGCTTGTGACCTATGCGGTCAAAGCCAATCCAGACGAAGAGGTTCTGATTAACCTGATCGCGGCTGGTATTAGCGGCTTTGATGTGGCCTCTCCTGTGGAAATGGACACCATCGCACGTTTGGCGCCACATGCGGCGCTGCATTACAACAATCCAGTGCGCTCGCGTTCTGAGATCAAACATGCCGTCGCGCTGGGCGTGAAATCCTATTCTGTCGACAGTCATTCTGAACTGGTGAAGCTGGGGCAATTGGTGCCTGCGGATGGTGTTGAGATCGCCGTACGCTTCAAACTGCCAGTTGAAGGGGCTGCCTATAACTTTGGTGCCAAATTCGGCGCGACAGTTGAAAAAGCTATGGAACTGGTGACGCTGGCGGATCAGCTTGGCTTTGATGTCTCGCTTAATTTCCACCCTGGCACGCAATGTACTGATCCGAAAGCATGGGAAACCTACATCTATACAGCGGCCAAGATTGCCCGCGTCACAGGCGTACACATCCATCGTCTAAACGTCGGCGGCGGATTCCCGTCACACCGTTTAAACGATGTTGTGCCACAGCTGTCCGCGACTTTTGCCTTGATCGATCGCGTTACCGATGAGGCCTTTGGCGATGCGCGTCCGGCATTGATTTGTGAACCTGGTCGTGCGCTTGTGGCGGAAAGCTTTGCGCTTGTCACCCGCGTGAAAGCCATTCGCGATGATGCGCATGTGTTCTTGAATGATGGCATCTACGGTGGCTTGTCCGAGTTGCATTTGGTCGGCGTTATTGATCGCATCGAAGCCTACGGTCCGTTTGGCAATCGCCGCATGGGCGATCCAGTGTTGCGAACCGTTTTTGGTCCGACCTGTGATAGCACTGACAAATTGCCGTCCGAATTGGGCTTTCCTGCGGATATGGAAGAAGAAGACCACTTGGTTTTTGCCGGTTGCGGCGCCTATTCCATCGCGACGGCCACACGGTTCAACGGGTTTGGCAATATCACAATCGAGACGGTGCAAAGCCTCGTCAAGCCTGACATGGCGCAAGAGCCGCTCTACGCATAAGTCAGTCTTTCGGCTTCACAATCTATTGCCTTTTACACGGCCCCTTTGCCCGCTAGTCTGCGGCAAAGGGGCCGTTTTGGTTTTAAGGAGTGCGCAGTGAGGCAAGGCGGGATATGTCAGCAAGTCAGAATTATGGACGGCTCGCGTCCTGCAGTGAGTTTGGCACGTGGTACGCAAGAGATGCCGTTTTATGAGCAAGCATGCAGTGAATTTCTAAAGGGTGACAGGCGTGCAGTCTCGTAAAAGTCTATTTGGTCGCCTGCGACATCTTGTTGAATTTAAACGAAAAATAACCACGTCAGAAGCCGTACACGGGCGCGGACCTATCACTCATGTCATCATTATGGACGGGACGCTATCGTCTTTGGATGAGGGGTATGAGACCAATGCAGGTCTGACGTTTAAGCTGTGTTGCGATGTGGCTGATATCGGACCTGATAGCGCCAATATGCTGGTGCGCTATGAAGCGGGCATTCAATGGGACAGCTTTGCTGATACGATGGATGTTGTGGAAGGGCGCGGCATTAATGAGCAGATCAAGCGGGTTTATGGTGGGCTGGCATCGCGCTATCGCGTCGGCGATAAAATCTTTCTGTTCGGCTATTCGCGCGGAGCCTATGCCGTGCGATCTTTGGCAGGGTTCATTGACCAAGTGGGGCTTTTGGAAAGTCATGAGGCGACAGAGCGTAATATTAAAACCGCCTATCGCCATTATCAGTCTGACCCTGATACAGATGCCGCGCGTTTCTTTGCTGCCAAACATTGCCATAAAAATGTGGTGATCGACATGCTAGGGGTTTGGGATACGGTCGCGGCAGTTGGAGTGCATTTTCCTGTGTTGTGGCGGTTTTCAAAGGTCTTTCATGAGTTTCGTGACCTTAGGCCACCACGTTGTGCGCGAAAGTCCTATCATGCTTTGGCCTATGATGAGCGTCGTCGTGCCTACGCGCCGGTGATGTTCGAGACCAATCCCAACTCGGATCAAGTGTTGCAACAAATGTGGTTTCCGGGGTCACATAGCGATGTCGGCGGGCAATTGTCAGGGCATAATCCCGAACGTAAATTGTCGAATGCGACATTGGTGTGGATGCTGGATAAAGCCGAACAGGCAGGGCTGGAATTGCCTAATGGCTGGCGCAGACGTTTCTTATCCGATCCGCATGGGCGGTCCATTGGTATGAGCAAAGGCTGGGGCAAGTTCTTTTGGCTGCGCACCAAGCGCATCGTCGGGCGTGATCCTTCTGAGGTGATTCACCCCGCAGTAAAGCGATAGGCGCGCACTGTTTCCAGCACGCGCCGAAGCCGCTTTGGTTTTGCGTCTGAAAACTTAGGCTGAGGTTACACCCAAATTGGTGCAGACAGATTTTGACAGGTTTGGTTTGTTGAGCGTGTAAAAATGCAGATCGTCAACACCGCCAGCGATCAGTTTTTCGCACATGTCCGTGGCCAAATCGATGGACAATTGTTCGGCATTGTCACCGGCTTTTGTAAAGAGATCATCCAGATGCGCGGGCACAGGCGTGCCGCAAGACTGCGCAAATTTTTTCACGCCTGTCCAGCTGCTGATTGGCAAGATGCCGGGCAAGATTTTTCCGGTGACACCTGTGGCAACGGCGCGATCACGGAATCGGAAAAAGGTGTCGGGATCGAAAAAGAACTGTGTGATGGCACTATCCGCGCCGGCGTCAAATTTGCGTTTGAGAAATTTTACATCGGCGTTCTCGTCAGCGGCCTCAGGATGAGGATCAGGGTAGGCGCCGACACGCAGTTTGAATTTGCCTGTTTCAGACAGGGCCTCAATCAGCTCGATAGAATTGGCAAAGCCTTCGGGGTGGGGGGTGAAGCCGCCAGCGCCTTTGGGCGGGTCGCCTCGCAGCGCCACGATTTCAGAAACACCCGCCGCCGCATAGGCATCGGCAATCGCCAGCGTTTCGGCTTTCGTTGCATCAACACAAGTCAGGTGAGCTGCAACATTTAGCCCGAATTTCTTGTGCAGCAATTCCACAGCTTCGTGGGTGAGCGTGCGTGTGGTGCCACCTGCGCCGTAAGTTACAGAGACAAAGCCCGGTTTCAGATCATGCAGCGCATTGACCGTTTCAAACAGACCAAAAGTAGCCGCCATGTTCTTTGGTGGAAAGAACTCAAAGGAAATATTTGGCGTTTTGGTCATGGTGGTCGTCCTTATGTGTTTGGCCATCTTGTGTCATGTTGCGTCATGTGAGACAAATTCATAGTTCTCAACACTATTATGAATGGCGCTCACATATGCATTTGGAATTCCGCCACCTGCGCACCATCAAGGCGATCTTTGAAGAGGGTGGGCTGGCGCGCGCCGCAGATCGTTTGAACATCACTCAATCCGCTTTGTCGCATCAAGTCAAAGGGCTTGAGGATCAAGCGGGGGTGGAACTTTTCGTGCGCCGCTCAAAACCGTTGAAACTGTCTGCTGCAGGCATGAAATTGCTGCGCTTGGCCGAAGACGTGTTGCCACGAATCGAGGCGATCGAGGCAGAATTCAAAGGCATCGAGGATGGCACCAAAGGGCGATTGCACATCGCGATTGAATGTCACGCCTGTTTCGATTGGCTGATGCCGGTGCTCAATCAATTCCGTAAAGCTTGGCCGGATGTGGACGTCGATATTCGACTGCGACTTGCTTTTGGTGCCATGACCGCCTTGGAAAAAGAGCAGGTTGATCTGGTGATCTCAAGCGATCCCGATGTGCCCACAGGCGTCACCTACGTGCCTTTGTTTGATTATTCGCCGATGTTTGTTTGCTCAAGCAAAAACCATCTGGCAACGCGTGATTTTGTCGACGCGGAAGATTTCACCGACCAAACATTGTTCACCTACCCGATGGATCGTGCCCGTTTGGATGTGTTCAAAGAATTGCTGGCGCCTGCAGGTGTGTCGCCTGCCCATGTGCGCCAAGTGGAACTGACAGATGTGATTATGATGTTGGTGGCCTCAAATCGCGGTGTTGCAGTGCTGCCCGATTGGGTGATGCGTGATGCGCGCGACAATGACGAATATGCGGTTTTGCCGCTGACCGCGACGGGCAGAACGCGACGCTTATATGCGGCTGTACGCGATGATGATGTGTCCAAACCATATATGGCGCATCTGATCCGCATCGCCAAAACCGAAGCTGTGAAACTGCAACGTGGTTAAGTTGCACGATTTGAACGTGTAACCCTGTCGATTTGGTCAAAACTTCCCATAAAACTGCCCCGCAAGCCCTTGGCAGATCGGGTCCTTGTGCGTATACGCAGCACTTGAACATCTTCGGAGCCGGATACCCATGCTAGGCAGTGCAAACCAAAACGTCATGATCAAGGCCACTCGCGCCGCTGGTCGTTCTCTTGTCAAAGACTTTCGTGAGGTCGAGAACCTCCAAGTTTCAGCCAAAGGGGCAGGGGACTTTGTCTCCAAAGCGATCATCAGCTCAGAGACCATTATGCACGATATGCTGGTCGAAGCACGCCCGACCTACGGTTGGCTTGGCAAAGACGGCAAAGAAATTGAGGGCGCTGACCCGACCCGTCGCTGGATTGTGTCTGGCTTGGATGGTGTGACCAACTTTTTGCACGGCCTGCCGCATTGGGCTGTGTCTGTCGCCCTTGAGCACAAAGGCGAAATCGTATCTTGCGTCGTGTTTGATCCTGCCAAAGGCGAATTGTTCTGGGCGGAAAAAGGTGCAGGTTCTTGGATGAACGACACGCGTATTCGCGCCTCTGGTCGTACCAAGCTTCATGAGGGGTTGTTTGCAACAGGTTTGCCCAATGGTGGTCAATCTGATTTGCCTGACACTCTGCGCGATCTTGCGCGCATTTTGCCTGCTTGTGCTGGTGTTCGCCGTTGGGGCGCGCCGTCATTGGATATGGCTTTTGTGGCCGCTGGTCGTTTTGACGGCTACTGGGAACGTCGCATGAAACCTTGGGATATCGCTGCGGGGTTGCTTTTGGTCAAAGAGTCTGGCGGCTTTGCTGAACCTATCGTGAAAACAAACAATATCGTCGAGGATGGCGAAGTCATCTGTGCGAATGAAGCCCTGTTTGATCGGTTTGCCTCGGTCATTCGCGCCGATTGACAGCATCACCAGTCTTAAAGTTTTAAAACGCGCGCTGTTCAGGCGCGCTTTTTATTTGCCTGAGTGCCTTTGATTGTTTCTACTTTTTCACAAGTTCTACGCGCTTTCATCGAGTGTTGCTCTTCCTCTTCTATAAAACCTTGGTTCGGCCCTATTCTTGTCGGTTTTGGATGCGACTGTGTATGCATGAATCGGAGGAAATTGCGTGTTTAAAACACTGGCCCAATGGGTGAACAAGAACAACCAAGAAGACGATGGTGCCGTCACTGTCGACTGGGTCGTGATTACGTCCGCGGTGGCAGGGCTATCGCTTGCTGTCATTTTGACCATATCAAATGGCGCACAAGTATATGCGACCTTCGTGAGCGAAGATCTTGAAGAGATCGCTTATGAAGTCGGCTACGGCGAATAATCTGTTTCGCTTGGAGACTGTTCAAGCACCCGGCCCGTTTGGCTGGGGTGGATTATCTGTCAATGGCATGAAAGGCTGGGGCTCATTTGCGTCGTTTGACAACAGGGACAGACGATTTCACAAATTGGTATTGGGCCTCAGGATGTGCGGGATGACCGAATGTCCGATCCCAATACTGCCGTCCGCCCAAGGCCAACCATTTGGGATATATCACCACAATTCCAGCAACGAACCCGCCCAAATGTGCCAAATAGGCGACGCCACCTGACCCAGATGTGGCCGATACTCCACCCCAGATTTGCATGACGGTCCATAATCCCAACATGACCCAAGCTGGAACTGGAAAGATTTTGAAAAATACGATCAATATCAGCAAGATGTCGATCTTTGCTTTGGGGTACAACAGCAAGTAGGCCCCCATGACGCCGGCAATCGCGCCTGAGGCACCGACCATTGGCACGCGAACGGTAGGGCCGGCCAAAAACTGCGCCAAGCCCGCAATCACGCCACAAAACAGATAGAACCCCAAGTATTTCCAGTGACCCATTTCGTCTTCTAGGTTATCACCAAATATCCATAAAAACAGCATGTTGCCTGCCAGGTGCATAAATCCAGCATGCATGAACATTGATGAAAAAAACGTATGCGCCCCGTCGCCCGCCGACACACGTGCAGGGACCAAAGCCCAATTGGCGTAGATGTCATAAAGGGCTGCGTCATTGCCATAGGCGGGCAGCATCGCCAAAAACACAGCGATATTCAGCGCCATGATGCCATAGGTGACATAGGCGGGGTGGCGAGACGGGTTGTGGTCACGAATTGGAAACATGCGCCCACATTGGCGCAGCAACACCGCGCGTCAAGCACAAAACTTTATGTGTAATCATAGTAGAATGTTCTTCTTTGCTCGAAAACCACTTGGCTCTAGGTCTCATTACGCTTAAACATCAAACCGTTGCGCGACGCATCTTTTGCTTTGTGTCTGCAACACGGTTGCGGGCGTGGTGGAATGGTAGACACACCAGACTTAAAATCTGTTGGGCGTATGCCCGTGGGGGTTCGAGTCCCCCCGCCCGCACCAAAATCCATTGATTGGAATTGACCCAAAGCCCTCGTCGTTTACGTGAACATCCTGTCAATTTACCCAACTCTTTGTGTCGGGTGCGCATAAAAAAGGGGAACCCAAAGGTTCCCCAAATGCTTGTATATTTGCGCGCAGTTTAGCCGATGATGGCGTTGAGCGTGGTTGACGGGCGCATGATCGCGGATGTTTTGGCGGCGTCTGATTTGTAGTAGCCATCCATATCCGCGGGTTTACCCTCGTCTTTCTTGAGTTCGCTCAAAATTGCAGCTTCGCCTGTTTCAAGCTTTTCAGCCACTTGTGCAAAATGCGCTTTGAGTTCTGTATCGGTGTCTTGTGCTGCCAGGGCTTCTGCCCAGAAACGTGCGAACCAGTAGTGTGACGAGCGGTTGTCGTTTTGGCCAACTTTGCGCTCTGGCGATTTGTTCTCTAGCAAAAGCTTCACTGTGGCGTCTTCTACGGCTTGACCCAAAACGGCTGCCTTGGTTTTGCCTTTGGCTGTCGCCAAAAAGTTGAAGCTTTCGCCAAGCGCGCAGAATTCGCCAAGGCTGTCCCAACGCAGGTGGTTTTCTTCGACCAGCTGTTCCACGTGTTTCGGAGCAGACCCACCAGCACCTGTTTCGAACAAACCGCCACCGTTCATCAATTTCACGATGGACAGCATTTTTGCAGATGTGCCGAGTTCCAAGATTGGGAACAGATCAGTCAGGTAATCGCGCAAAACGTTGCCAGAAATGGTCACAACGTCTTTGCCTTTGGTCATTTCAACCCATGAGAAACGTGTCGCTTCGCGTGGTGCCATGATCGGAATGTCTTTGCCAGCGGCTTTCAAAGCAGGCTCAACATATTTGATCAATTCAGCGTCATGCGCGCGGTTGGCATCTAGCCAGAAAGCGGCTGTACCAACAGCGTCAAAGCGTTCGATCCCTGTTTTGATCCAGTCCAGAATAGGCTCTTTTTTCGCAGTGGAAGAGCGCCAAATGTCACCAGCTTCAACAGCGTGTGAGTGCAGCACATCGCCGTTGTCGAGAATGATTTCAACGGTACCAGCGGCTGGCAATTCAAACGTTGTTGGGTGTGAGCCGTATTCTTCGGCTTTTTGCGCCATCAAGCCAACGTTGGACACGGCACCACAAGTGGTCACATCCAAAGTACCGTTTTCTTTGAAGAAATTGATGGTCTCGTCGTAAATGCCAGCGTAGCAATTGTCTGGGATGCAGCATTTGGTGTCTGCAGCTTTGCCGTCTGGGCCCCAACCGATGCCGCCCGCTTTGATCACTGCTGGCATGGAGGCATCGATGATGACGTCTGAAGAAACGTGCAGGTTGGTGATGCCTTTGTCAGAGTTCACCATGTACATGTCTGGCTTGCCTGCGAGGGCCGCTTTCAGATCGGCTTCGAGTTCGGCGTTGCCTTTGATGCGCTCTTCCAGATCGCCAAGGCCTGCATTCGGGTTAAAGCCGAGCGCTTTCACGGTCTCACCATGTTTGGCCAAGAAGTCTTCGATGAAGACAGATACGAAGTGACCGAAGAGGATCGGGTCAGAGACCTTCATCATGGTCGCTTTGAGGTGAACCGAGAACAGCACGCCATCTTCCATGGATGCGATTTCGGCTTTGATGAAGTCACGCAATGCGGCAACGGACATGAATGTGGCGTCAACAATTTCGCCCTCAAGGTATGTCAGGCCATCTTTGAGTACAGTTTTGGTGCCATCTGCTGTAGTGAAGACGATTTTCGCGCCGCCAGCTTGATCAGCGGAAATGGTTGCAGATTTTTCATTGGCAAAAAAATCATTTCCAGACATAGACGCAACATGTGTTTTGCTGTCAGCAGTCCATTCGCCCATGCGGTGCGGGTTGGCCATCGCGTAGGATTTCACAGCTTTGGCAGAACGGCGGTCAGAGTTGCCTTCGCGCAAAACGGGGTTCACAGCAGAGCCTTTGACCGTATCATATTTGGCGCGGATCGCTTTTTCTGCGTCTGTTGCAGGTGAGGCTGGGTAGTCAGGGATTGCATAGCCTTTGGACTGCAATTCTGCGATCGCGTCTGTCAGCTGTGGAACAGATGCTGAGACGTTTGGCAATTTGATCACGTTGGCATCTGGTGTTTTCACCAATTTGCCAAGTTCCGCCAAATCGTCAGACACGCGCTGGTCTTCGGTCAAAAGATCAGGGAAGAGCGCCAAGATACGACCAGCCAAAGAGATATCGCGGGTTTCTACACTGATGTCGGCCGCTTTCGCAAAGTAGCGAATGATTGGCAACAGTGAGTGGCGCGCAAGCTCGGGGGCTTCGTCAACGATTGTGTAGATAATGTCTGGGGTTTGATTGGCCATGTTGTGGTCTCTTTCACGATATGATCGGACAAATACCTGCGTGGCAGAGGCTCGCAGGGCATCCACGTCCCCCAGTCCACGCTGTTGACTTTGAGGTAAATCAGACCGCCGTTTAAGTCAATGTGTGCAATGGTATACAAATCGTAAATCTTTGCCAAAATAGCTGTGGAGCCTGCCTCAGCAATAAAGGGGACGGATTTCTTAAGTTTTCCGATGCCATTGGAGGTTTTTTGGCAGATCAAAGAATCGCCCTATGCCGCCGAGATGGTGACGTAAGGGCATGGAATTTGGGGATGATTATTTGCTGATTAAAAATTAATCACATTTTGTTTTGGAGGGCTTTGGTGATCAGATCCTGTTGCAAGCTAAGATTTTCAGACCTAGCGTCAATCCATGAGTGAAAAAAATATCTTTGATGAAATGTTGGGCACTGAGGGGCAGCTTCGCGCGCCTTATGCAGAATTTAACCACTGGTTTGAAGGCGAAGACCCCGCACGATTGCGAGCCAAGCAACGCGAGGCCGAAGAGGTGTTCCGCCTGATGGGCATCACCTTTAACGTCTACGGGCGTACCGAGGCCGAAGAGCGGCTGATCCCCTTTGATATTATTCCGCGCATTATTGCAGCCCGCGAGTGGAAAAAACTGTCCAAGGGTATTGAGCAACGGGTGCGGGCTATTAATGCCTTTTTGCATGATGTGTATAACAGACAAGAGATCATCAAAGCAGGTCGCGTGCCGCGTGAAATGATCGCAAATAACGAAGCCTTTTTGCCACAGATGTTGGGCATGACCCCACCCGGTGGTATTTATACTCATATCGTGGGGGTCGACTTGGTCCGCACAGGGGACGATGATTTTTACGTGTTAGAAGACAATGCGCGCACCCCCTCAGGTGTGTCGTATATGTTGGAAAACCGCGAAACGATGCTGCAAATGTTTCCAGAACTCTTTGCGAAAAACAAAGTGCAGTCGATTCAAAACTATCCCACAGATTTGCGCCGCTCTTTGGCCGCTTGTGCGCCCGCCGCTTGTGAGGGCACGCCAACAGTGGCTGTCTTAACGCCGGGTGTGTATAATTCTGCTTACTATGAGCACGCATTTCTGGCGGATCAGATGGGTGTGGAACTGGTCGAAGGTCACGATCTGCGCGTCGTCAATGGGCGTGTCGCGATGCGTACGACCCGTGGTTATAAACCGATTGATGTGCTGTATCGCAGGATCGATGATGAGTATTTAGATCCGCTCAGTTTCAATCCCGAAAGCGCCTTGGGCGTGCCCGGGATTATGGATGTCTACCGTGCGGGCGGCATCACAATTGCTAATGCGCCAGGCACTGGTATCGCTGATGACAAAGCGATCTACAGCTATATGCCGGACATCGTGGAATTTTATACGGGCGAAAAAGCGATCTTGAAAAACGTGCCAACATGGCGCTGCTCGGAAGCGGAGCCTTTGGCCTATGTTCTTGATAATCTGTCAGATTTGGTGGTTAAAGAGGTTCACGGATCTGGCGGATATGGCATGTTAATTGGCCCCACAGCCAGCAAACGCGAAATCGAAGCCTTCCGCCGCAAACTCAAAGCGCGTCCCGGAAATTATATCGCGCAACCAACGCTTAGCCTGTCTACAGTGCCGATTTTCAACAAAGCCGGTTTGACACCACGCCATGTGGATTTGCGACCCTATGTGCAATGCTCGCCAAAGGGCATCAACATCACGCCGGGTGGTTTGACCCGGGTGGCGCTGAAAAAGGGATCGCTTGTGGTCAACTCCTCTCAAGGGGGCGGGACCAAAGACACATGGGTGCTGGAGGACTGATATGCTTGGGAAAACTGCTAATGGCCTCTACTGGATGTATCGTTATCTGGAACGGGCTGAGAACACATCGCGTTTGATCGAAACTGGTCAACGCATTGGTTTGACACGCACTGGCGCGGATGATGATGAATGGCGCTCTGTGATGAAAACTGCGGGCGTTGATCAGGGATATCTTGCCACGCATGATGATATAAACAAAGATGATGTGATTGACTGGATGTTGCGCTCCAAAGACAATCTTTCGTCTGTGCAATCCGGTATTTCAACTGCACGCCAAAATGCGCGTTTGGTGCGTACGGCTTTGACCCATGAGGTGTGGGAAGCGATGAACGGCTGTTTCATGGCGTCCCAAAAGGCATTGGCGCGCAAAGTGTCAGAGCGCGATTTGCCCACCGCTTTGGGGTTGGTACGCCAACGCACCGCGCTGGTGCGTGGGGCAACTCATGGCACGATGCTGCGCAACGACATGTATAACTTTGCCCGTATCGGGACGTTTTTAGAACGTGCAAATGCCACAGCGCGCATCTTGGATGTGAAATACTATGTCTTGCTGCCCTCGGTGTATTCTGTTGGTTCGTCTATCGATAACGTGCAATGGGAAACCATTTTGCGGTCAGTATCAGGGCGTGGTGGATACCGTATGGTGCATGGTAACAACACCAATCCACGCGATATTGCGCAGTTTTTGGTTCTCGACAAACGTATGCCGCGCAGTTTGAATTTTTGTGCGCGTAAAGTGCTTGATAACCTTGAGCACCTTTCCTCGGATTACGGCATTGAACCGAAATCCTTGGAACTGGCCAAGACCTTGGTTTCTCGGTTTGCGCATAATGACATTGATGTGATTTTCGAAGAAGGCTTACACGAATACATTCAATCTGTGCTAGGTGCCTTCTCGGACTTGGGGCGTCAGGTCGAAATTGACTTTAGGTTCTATGAGTAACCCATGAAATTAAAAATTCGCCACACAACGCGATATGTCTTTGAAACGCCTGTATCTTATGGGCTTCAACAAGTGCGACTGACTCCTAAGGAAAGCCCGTTTCAACGGATTGCCAATTGGCAAACAACGGTGATTGGTGGGGCAAAAGAAGTGTTTTATAGCGATCACAACAACAATCACGTGGATCTTATTTCCTTTGATCGTGATGCCACCGAAGTGACCTTGGTCAGCGAAGGTGAGGTCGAAATGATAGAATCGCATGGTATGATGGGCAAGCACCGTGGCCCTGCGCCTTTGTGGCTCTATGATACATCTACAGACCTGACCAAAGCAGGACAGGGAACGCGGGCCTTGATCAAACAGGTTGAAGGCGACACTGATTTGGACCGTCTTCACTGCCTGTCAAAGGTTATCCACGCAAATGTTGCCTATGAAGTTGGCAGCTCTTTGCCCACCGGCACCGCCGAAGGGGCTTTGAGTGCTGGCAAAGGTGTTTGCCAAGATCACAGTCATATCTTTTTAGCCTGCGCGCGGGTGATGGGATTTCCTGCGCGCTATGTGTCTGGCTATTTGATGATGGATGATCGGATAGACCAAGAGGCCACACATGCATGGGCCGAGGCGCATATAGCGGGCCTTGGATGGGTGGGTTTTGATGTGTCCAATGGCATTTCGCCTGATGTTCGGTATGTGCGTGTTGCGACAGGGCTGGACTATGCTGGGGCGGCTCCTGTAACAGGGACTCGATATGGCGGCTCTGGCGAACGCTTGAGCGTTCAAATTGAAGTTGCTCAACAGTAAGGCTAACACGACACTATGACATATTGCGTTGGAATGATGCTCGATTGCGGGCTTGTTATGATGTCAGATACACGCACAAACGCTGGCGTTGATAACATCTCTATGTTTCGCAAAATGGCCACTTGGGAAGAGCCCGGCGAACGCGTGCTCACCGTATTGACGGCTGGAAACTTGGCCACCACACAGGCCTTGATCAGCCTGCTGGATGAGCGCAGCAAAGCGCCTGAGGATCGTGAACCCTCTATCTTTGCCGTGCCATCGATGTTTCAAGCCGCGCAGCTTATCGCAAACACGTTGAAAAGCGTCATTTCCGATCATGCCAATGAGGGGCAAAAAGCAGACAGCGGTTTCAACGCGACGGTGATTTTGGCAGGTCAAATCAAAGGCGCACCGCCAAGATTGTTTATGATCTACCCTCAAGGCAATTTCATTGAGGCCAGCACCGATACGCCGTTCTTTCAAATCGGCGAAACCAAATACGGCAAACCTATTTTGGTGCGCGCGTATGATCCGAAAATGTCTTTCGAAGAAGCGATCAAGCTGCTGCTTGTGTCTTTTGATAGCACCATTAAGGCCAACCTCTCAGTCGGGCTACCCTTGGATGTGCATACCTATGCGACTGACAGCTTTAAGATCGGCTCGCAAACGCGTATCGAAGCAGATAATAAGTATTTTCAAACCATTTCAAATGGTTGGGGGGAAGCTTTGAAAACCGCTTTGGACAGTCTGCCGAATTACAGCCACGACGACTAAGGCGTCTCAAGGCTTAGGTTCGGTTTGGGGATCAAGTCCGGCTTGATCCCTTTTTCTATGTAATCCCATGTGGCCAAACCAATCATAGCCCCATTGTCCGTCGCCCATTTGATCGGGGGCAAACACAAGGATAGGCCGTGGGTCTGTGCCAGTTTTGCCATCCCGTCACGTATTTGCGGCGACGCGGCGACCCCGCCAACAATGATCAGAGATTTTGGCGCGCACTCAATAACAGCACGCTCGGCCTTGGCGATGAGCACATCCATACAGGCGGCCACAAAAGACGCGGACATATCGTCAATACTGACCTCTGGGTGTTTCTCGATGTGGCGCGCAACGGATGATTTCAGGCCTGAGAATGAAAACTCATAGCCTTCGTTTTTCATTGGTCGGGGCAGGCGCAAAACAGGCGTGCCGCGTTTGGCCGCTGCATCGATGGCAGGCCCCCCTGGCATGCCAAGCCCCAGCATCCGTGCCACTTTATCATAGCTTTCGCCAACAGAATCGTCGCGGGTTGTACCAAGCAAACGATAGCTCCCCGGGTCTTTCAGCTCGGCCACCAACGTGTGCCCGCCAGAAACCAACATCACCACCGCAGGGTATGTGGTGCGAACCTCTTCCAAATCGACAGACCGCATATGGCCGCGCAAGTGATTGACGCCGTACACCGGCACGCCCCAGCCCATCGATAGGGCCTCTGCCGTCGCCAATCCGATTAAAAGCGACCCGATCAGACCGGGCCCACGCGTAACGCCGATGGCTTTAAGGTCTTTTGGTGTGACGCGCCCCTCATCCATAACGGATTGAATCGTCGGCAAAATGGCTTCTAAATGCGCACGAGATGCCAGCTCAGGATAGACCCCGCCATGGGCTTGATGAATCTCATATTGCGATACGGTTTTGATCGCTTTGACAGAACCATCCTTTGCGACCAGCGCCACTGAGGTGTCATCGCAAGAACTCTCGATACCCAATACATAGTCAGTCATCGATATGCTCCAAAATGGCATTGATCTCGGCCTCAGACACAGCCCCGATGCGTTCAATTTTGGCCGGCGTCACGCGGCAATTGACCAATGTTGATGGCGCTTGCGATTTGGCATGTCCTGCAACGACGTAATCCGGTGTGCCGTTCAGTTGATCTGCGGCCTCTTGCGTGGTCTGCGGCGTGTCTTGACCTGATAGATTTGCGGAGGTCGCCATCAAAGGTCCCAAGTTTGTGAGCAATGCCAACAAAAGTGCATCGTCGGGGATGCGAACGGCACATTCTGCGCGCCCCAAAAGCCATTTCGGTGTCGTATTCGCCTGCAACCCAATCGCAATGGTCAATGGCCCCGGCATATATTGACTGTCCAAACAGGCGCGCGCGCTGCGGGTGATTTGACCACCAAAAGCTGTGATTTGATCGGCGGAGGCAACGATGATCGGCAGGTTCTTGTCCCGCGGGCGCTGCTTGAGTGCATAAACCTTGTCAACGGCTTGGGTGTCACTGGGCAATGCCACAAGCCCCAAGACCGTGTCCGTGGGCAAAAGCACCACGCCGCCATTGGTCAGCGTTTCTTGTGCCTCGCCTAAAATGCGCGGGTCGACTGACATTACAGCACCTCTACGATTGGATAAGCGCGGGTGTTTGATGCTGGCAATGCTTTGCTGCGTGCCACTTTTAACATGGTTCCCATCGACGCAACATTAGCCTCAGGTGATTTCAGCCCATCATCCACGACATTGCCTGCAATGCGGTATTTGTCCAGTTTTGCAATCATATCTAAAGCAATATCACGTTCACAATGCTCGTAATGTGCTAGCATGCCGTTCTCAAACATTCCGAAATGCACGAAAGGCTTCGCCGCTTTTCGTAAGATCACAACAGGCACACCATCGAGGGCCATCTCAGCGCCGAGCAGTTCAAACGCGGGCAGTCCTGTGGTGGGCAGGCCAAGGGAAAAGCCCAAAGCATTGGCAAAGGCAACGCCGGTGCGCGTCACGCCAAGGCCACCGGGGCCGATGTCGACAAAAATCTGTTTGATATCGCCAAGTGTCGCGCTCAGCCGATCCAGCCCCGTTTCCAGCACCATGCGATAATTGCGTGATCCGATCAGAGACTCGTCGGTGGCGCTGTCGAACACGATTTCATCGCCGCGCGCCAGTCCCAAAACAGGCACGCCATTTGATGTTTGCAGTAGAAAGGTCAGGTCAGTCATTGAGCGTCGCCTCAAGATTGGCAAAGACAGGAGCCCAGCGACTATCTGTCGATGACAGCGTGAAAATGCGTTCTGCGTCGGTGTCGCCAAAGGCGATATCAATCTGCAATGGCGCGTCAAAGAACCCGTCAATCCGTGTGCCCCATTCAATTAAACAGATGGCATTATCGAAATAGTCGTCTAACCCCAGATGGTAAAATTCTTTCGCTGTTTCAAGGCGATATGCGTCGACATGCAAAACGGGCGCTTTGGGCGTCTCGTAAATATTGGCGATTGTATAGGTGGGGCTGGTGACGTCTTCTGAGCTGCCCAAAGCTCCCACAAGCGCACGGATAAAAAAGGTTTTTCCGGCTGCCAACGACCCATCCAGCAACGCAACATCGCCCGCGCCCATTTGCTTGCCAAGCAGGCTCGCAATACGGGTGGTCTGCGCCTCATCAGAGGCGTGAAGCGTTATGGATTGAAGTTTATGCGCGGCCACGCTGTTGATCCTTAGACATGAATTCCCAAGGCGGATTTAGGTCAAAAATGCTCAAAGGTCCATGGGATCTGTGTTTGATGTGCGATTAAAACAATCTGTTGAACAGCGCCCGTGGCAAATAACGCCCCCATTTGAACACCCAAGCGAAAGGCCGTGGAAAGGCGGATTCGAACCGACCGCTGTCGACAGCTTTGAGAACATGATCGGCGGCTTTGTCAGCCGTCATGATTTGCGGCATGGCAAAATCGTTTTTGGCAGTCAGACGGGTTTTGATAAAACCAGGGTTCGCGACCTGAATTTTCACTCCAGAGCCTTTGAGGTCAATCAGCAGATTTTCCGCCAAATGCATCAGGGCCGCTTTGGAGGCAGAATACCCAACAGCGGCGGGCAGGCCGCGATAGCCTGACAGCGATCCGATTAGCATAATGTGACCAAAGCCACGGGTGACATATTGCGGGACAACGCCAGCCAACACCCGTGCGGCGCCAGTGAAATTGGTGTCAATCATCCGCTCAACGGCATCACCATCCCAATCGCGCGCGTGCATTGGCTCGTAGGTGCCCACACAATAGAGCATGGCATCGGCGTGCTGTGCCTGTGAAAAAGCCTCGTGCACAGTTTTCGCATCAGTGACATCCATCGGCAAAACCGCTGCGTTGGGCAAGGTCGCAGCGAGGTTATTCAATTTATCCGCTGAGCGTGCAGACAAAATAACATGCGCACCGCGGGCTGAGATTTTTTGGGCCAAGGCCGCGCCAAGCCCGTCTGACGCACCCACGATCCACCATGTTTTGCCGGTAAATGCGTCTGTCATTTCGGTGCTCCAGATTTTGTAAGGTCATG
The DNA here is from genome assembly GCF_018860665.1 of Pacificibacter marinus. Taxonomy (GTDB): domain Bacteria; phylum Pseudomonadota; class Alphaproteobacteria; order Rhodobacterales; family Rhodobacteraceae; genus Celeribacter; species Celeribacter marinus_A. Next base: position 81,846 of record NZ_JAHKPK010000064.1, on the reverse strand, counting down.
TGTCGGTGGGGCAGGTCGCCTGCGATATGTCGCGCCTTTCAGTTTCAAAGCCAATGCTTGCCAATGGATCAAAGCCATGGTGCGCAAAGGGCCAAATGGGCGGCGCAGATAAGCCTTTATGAGCGATATATTTGTCATCTGCTGACGTGGGCCGTAAAGCGTGGCGATCACGCCTTCATCCCCATTGCCGTGGAAAATACGGATCGCGACGCGGTTCGGCGTGATGTCGAAATGGAACGTGTAATGCCCATCAACCTGTTGAAATGGCGAAACATGCAGCGCTTTGGGCGCTGTGATCTGATCGGCTTTGGTGATGGGGCCAAGATCATCTTGCACACAAAGATAAGAATGGCGATCGCCAAAAGGTGTCGACACTTCGGCGATCACCCCCATCAAATGCGGGCCGCGCCAGCCCAGCCAAAAACTGACGGGGTTGAAGCCATAGCCCAAGAACCGTGGCTGCGTCAGCAGATCAATTCGAATATCCTTTAGGCCTGCATCGGAAAAATGCTGTCTCGCCCAATCGGCACCGATGCCCTGTTTCAGTTTTCCGCCGTGGTCGCAATCATGGATGGAGGCGAGATTGATCCGATTGCGCGAAAACAACGCGGGCAGCTCGGATTCGGGCGCCTCAAGATCAATCAGCACGAAATCCACACCATAGCGAAACGCGTTCTTTATCGACCCGCGCCGCGCATGGCTGGTGTGGCCTGCGATATGCTCAGGGCGGTGAGGCGTCATACCAAGATCGCATCCAGCTTCGCAGGCGACCGTTCTGCCATTCTGTCAGCCACTTGCACGGCGGAATGAAATCCATCTTCGTGGAATCCGTTGCGAAGGTAAGCCCCAGCAAACCACGTGCGATTGTCGCCATTGATGGATTGAATGGTCTTTTGTGCTTTCAAAGCTGCGTTATCAAATACAGGGTGATAAAGCGTGGTTTCGTCATAGATTTTCGCTTCATCAATCGGTGTGACCGCGTTGAGCGTGACAAATAAAGGATCGTTTTCGTCAATCGCTTGCAATTTGTTCATCCAATAGGTGACCCCAAGCGATTGCTCTTGTCCGACAGTGTCAGATTTATAGACCCAAGATGACCATGCCGCGCGGCGTTTTGGCATTTGGTTGGGGTCTGAGTGCAGCGTCACGCGATTGGCTTGATAACGCAGATCAGACAGGGCTTTTTGCTCAATCGGTGTTGGCTTGTCGATCAGCTTGAGGGCCTGATCTGAATGGCAGGCAAAGATGACTTGGTCGAAACGTTCAGAAATGCCGTTTTCGGCTTTGACCGTGATGCCAAGCGGAGAGCGTGTCACGGCAGCAACGGGTGTGCTAAGACGAAAGGCGCAGCCCATCATTTTAAGATGCGCCTCAAGACGGTTCACGTATTCAATCGATCCACCTTTTACGGTGTACCATTGATGCTGACCTGTGGCTGACAATAACGCGTGGTTGCGGAAAAACCGCAATAAGCTTGCGGCAGGATAGTTGCGCACTTCGGATGGGGGGGTCGACCAAATCGCACCACATATCGGCATCAGGTAATACTGAACGAACCAATCGCCAAGGCGCAGTTGTTCCGTCAGCTCGCCGATGGTGGTCGTCTCGTCTTGCACTGTGCTTTCAGCCTGTGCATTGAACTTGAAAATATCGCGCACCATGCGCAAAAACGCAGGCCGTGCCATATTGGATTTTTGTGCGAACAATGCGCCTAATCCTTGCAATCCGTATTCCACGGCGCCGCTGTTGATGGTTGCGCCAAAGCTCATGTCGGATTTGATCACAAGCACATTGAGTGCATCAAACATTGCCGTCAGGTTGGGATAATTGGCGTAGTTGAATACGATAAACCCTGTATCCACCGGTTGATCGCCGTTCTTTCCTGCAACTCGCGTGCGCGCATGTCCCCCCAAGCGTGGTTCGGATTCGAAAATCGTCACGTCATGCTGCGGCGATAGTAAGTAAGCGCTGGCGAGGCCGGAAATGCCCGAGCCGATAATGGCAATGCGCGAGCGTGCTTGGGTGGGAATATCAAATGACATCGGAAATCCTATGTTGCTTGTGTAGGGTACGCGATCTCACCTCGTTTGGATCATTTATTTCGCCGACCTAAAATAATGTATGTTGAATGTGATCCACCTCTCGACGGGGTTCGTATGCTTGGTATGATACTGGATGAACATAAAATTTTGGATGGCGCCCACATTGCGCCTGTTTTGCGCAAAGCGCGAAGTGCGCGCAGGGTTTCCTGTGAGAGGACGCCAGTGACTTCAGGCATGTCGACAACGTTTACAGAGCAGACAGAATGGATGCTCAAAGTGCGCGACGCCCGCGATCGTGCGGCCTTTGCAAAGCTCTTTGATCATTTCGCGCCACGGTTGCGTGGAATGTTGATGAAAAACGGATTTGGCGCCGCCCAAGCCGATGATGTGATTCAAGACGTGATGTTGTCGGTTTGGCGCAAGGCTCATTCCTTCAATCCAGAGCGTGCGAATGTATCGGGTTGGATTTTCCAGATCGCCCGCAATCGTCAAATCGATGTGATCCGTAAAGATCGTCGCCCTATGCCCGAAGAATTGGCGATGCCCGAAAGCACGGATATCGACGGCGAACAGGTTTTGGGCATCGAACAAGAAGCGGCCAGTCTGCACGCTGCAATTGCGCGGCTCAACCCTGAGCAACGTGATTTGGTGCAAAAGGCCTATCTGGGTGAGCTGACCCATAGTGAAATCCAAGCCGAAACGGGTCTTCCGCTTGGCACAATAAAATCCCGTATTCGGCTCGGTCTTGAACGTCTGCGCCATGAATTGAAAGGAGAGCGGTAAGTCATGACTGACATTGCTCACCATATCCCTGAGGCGCTTTTGGCCTCTTATGTCTCCGGCACTTTGGCGCAACCTTTTGCTTTGGTTGTGGCCGCACATGTGTCGATTTGTGAAGAATGCCGTGCCAATTTGGCGGCTCATGAGGCCGTTGGCGGTGTGTTATTGGATGCTTTCGATCCCATTTCCATCACAAGTGATCTGCGCAACCGCGTGATGGCGGGACTGGATGATGATATCCCGCCCGAGCCTGAGCGCCCGCGTGGCGATGACACATTTCCAACACCTGTGTTGGAAGCACTGGGCAGCAAAGCACCAAAATGGCGCTCGCTTGGACCTGGGGCCAAACAGTGCATTTTGAATGCGGGCAAAGAGGGGTCCGTACGCCTTTTACACATCGCTCCGGGCTTTGCTGTGCCAGACCATACTCATGGCGGGCTTGAGCTGACTTTAGTGCTGCAAGGCGCCTTCAAGGACGAAACGGGTCGCTTCGCGCGTGGTGATTTGGAAGTGGCTGACGACACGTTAGAGCATACGCCAGTTGCCGAAGAGGGCATGCCATGCATCTGCCTGGCCGCGACGGATGCGCCGTTGAAGTTCAGCGCCTTTGTGCCGCGCCTTTTACAGCCCTTGTTCCGTATTTAAGCGTTAAGGTCTTGTTTAATAAGTTTAAAGGCCCCGTTGGGGGCCTTTTCTATGTGTCGTCTGTATCCATCCAGATGGTCACAGGACCATCATTGATCAGGCTCACCTTCATGTCTGCGCCAAACTCACCGGTTTGAACTGGAACGCCTGTATCGGCCAGAAACCCCGTGAAAGCATTATAGAGCATCTTGCCAGTTTGTGGATCAGCCGCGTTGGAAAAACCGGGGCGGTTGCCTTTGGTATTGGCAGCCAAAGTGAATTGGCTCACGACCAAAGCGGACCCATTGATGTCGCGCAGCGATAGGTTCATTTTTCCCGTGTCGTCTTGGAAAATCCGCAGCTTGGACAGCTTGGTTGCCAGTTTCTGCGCCTCGGCTTTGGTATCGCCACGCATCGCGCAGACAAAGACCAATAGCCCCTGCGCGCATTCACCGACGGTTTTGCCATCAACCTTAACGCTGGCCTCAAGTACCCGTTGAACCAGAACCCGCATGATTACATCTCATGGGTCCAAGGAGGATTTGCGCCTGCGCGTGACACCGTGATCGCTGCCGCTTTTGATCCCATCTCCAAGGCTGCGCGGATGGTCTCGTCATCCAGATCGGCCACGCCTGTTTTGGTCAGCTTGCCGCTTTGTTGCAATGAGGCCAAAAGACCCGCGTTGAACGTATCGCCCGCACCCACCGTATCGGCCACCTCGACCTTGGTTGCAGTAACGTGCACGACACCGTTTTTGGTAAAGCCGCGCACACCTTCAGAACCTTCGGTCAAGCACACCAGTTTCGGGCCTTTGGTTAAAAGCGTTTGAATATGCTGCTCAATATCGCCGTCACCCATGATCCACAAAAGGTCTTCGTCGGACACTTTCACGATATCACACAGGCTTAACATGTGGTCCATACGTGCGCGATACCGTGCTTCATTCTTGATAAACGATGGGCGAATGTTCGGGTCCATCATGATCACGCGGGTGGCTGCTTCGCGGGCACAGAGGGCCTCGTAGGCCTCGCCGCAAGGCTCAACCGGCAAGGAAATGCCGCCAAAAAACAGCGCGTCCACAGTGTCGGGAATGTCCGGCAAATCAGTTGGTGTCAGCATGCGGCCCGCTGTGTTTTCATCATAAAACGCATAGGTCGCATGGCCATCGACCAATTTTACAAAGGCCACGGTGCAAGGCCGATCCGCGGTCACTGCCAATGATGCGTCCACGCCGCTCTCAGCCAGTTTGGATTTGAGCAATTCGCCAAAGAAATCATTCGACAAGCCATGGAAAAACGCGGGTTTCGCGCCAAGACGCCCCAAAGCAATCGCCGTGTTGAACACAGCGCCGCCCGCATGGGGGGCATAGGCATCCTCATTCAAGGTGGAGGTACGGGGCAACATATCGATCAGAGCTTCACCAGCGCAGAGGATCATGGGGCAATTCCTTATAAGGTTGCAGTCGTTTTAAATTCGTTAGCGCTATCAGGGCAAGCGTTATCTGATCAAAAACGCATTCAAAATCATTGATATTGTGACGCGATAAAACCGATGGCGGCTGCAACGATTGCGCCTAAAATAACAGCAAAGGCGATTTTCCAAGCCGACCACGGGCGTTCGCCTTGTACCCGACCAGACCGTCCGTTGACGACAAAGCGATAGGTTTTCCCGCGGTATTTATAGGCGGCCATCCAAACAGGCAGCAGCACATGTTTGAATGTCACGTTTGAAACTTGCGTGTTGACACTGGCCACTTGCTGACGATCACCGCCGATGTCAAATTTAACGTCGCGCAAAATCACGCGGTCCATATAACTGCGCGCAGACCGATAGCCGTCTTCCAAATCAACAGAGTAACTTTCGGCGCGAAACCCAGCAATGTAGTCAGGAACATAGGGTTCCATTGCTTGCAAATCCCAAGGTTCTAACCCTTCGGTATATTTTTTTGGTAAAGAGGTAGAGGCCAGTACCAAAACGTCATCAAAAAATCGTGCGACACGCCCCGATTTGTTGCGCCATTTGGTGCGCCGCTCGCGCACTTGTTTACGTTTGCCATCACGCATAACGGTTTTGGTGACATAATAATCGTCCCCGCGCATACCGGAATATTGTGATTTGGTATCGGCATCAAAGGTCCAATAGGGGACGTAAATACCAGACAGTTTGCGCCCTTTTCGGGCGTAGTCTTGCAACCCGTTCGGGGCAAACCACAATCCGCCAAGCCAATCATTCATCGCCTCACGTGCTGTCGCCTCAGTCAGCGCAAAGGGCAACAATCCACGCGGTTTGATTTGGCGATGTAGCCCTGTGTCTGCCACCACTGGCGTGGCACAAAACGGACATTCCGTGGCATGGATCTCGGCGCTGAACTCGACCTGTGCGCCACAATTCGGACATTCAGAGACACGGGTGTTTTCCATATCTTGTTGCGGCAATAGGTCTTTGATGGCGCGACTGAAATCCAACTCATAGGGGCCTGTTGCCCCGCCGATGTCCAAAGCTTCAGTTGCCCCGCAATGATCACAGGCCAGTGTGCCCGTGTCGGGCGAAAACCGCATGTCCGCCCCGCAAGTGGTGCAGGGAAAACGGTGATCTTGTAAAACGTCTTGGGCTGGCAATCCGTCGTTATCGGTCATGACGACCCTCTGCGTGTTCAAAGCTGACGATCTGCGCGATTTGCGTGGCTGCCTCAGTTGTGTGCCGGATCACGTGGCAAAAGATACGTTCTTGCGCGCCGCGTGTCAGCCGACCAGAAACCGATGCCGCTTTGCCATGGGTGACAACTTGATCGACGGTGATGGTGTCAGGAGCGGTCAGGGCGTCAAACACTTTTGCGATGGCCGTACGGCCAGCGGCTGGGGCGTCTTGTCCTCGTTCCCAAGTCGCATCATCTGCGATCATGTCAACGGGCAATGGGCCAACGCCCATCAACGCCAGCGCGATGTCTTCGGCGCGGGCGTCTTTGCGGGCGCGGCCTTCGGCTTTGCGGATCACTTTTGGTGGCATGGCTTTAGGAGGCATGGTCAGGTCAGTCCAATCGCCGCTTTAGGCTCCGGGTGGTGGTGGGGGCGGGGCCACGGAAAACAGCTGTGACAGCTCGACCACATCATCGGCTTCCAGCCAGCCATCTTGGCCTTGGGTCCAGACATAAGAGGCACGGGTGAGTGTGCCTTTTGCCGCCATCTGGCCCATTTCCGCTTTTGAAAACGGGCCCTTGGTTTCGCCATTCACAGCGATATGCCACACATGTTCTACGGGGGGCGGTGGTGGCGCTTGGACGGCGGCTGTTGGGCGTGCGCCCCAAGGGCCTGCTGCTTGTTGCGCCATGCCCATGCCAAGACCCGCGCCGATACCTGCGCCCATCGAGGCCGCCATGGCAGAGTTCTCCGCGCCCATGCCTTCGGCTGCGTTGAATTTCATGTAGTTGTCCAGATTGCCGACTATCCCCATCGAGGTGCGTTTATCAAGGGCTGCTTCAACCGCTTCAGGCAAGCTGATGTTCTCGATGTAATATTCAGGAATAACAAGGCCATAGTCGGCGACGACTTTGGAAATTTCAGTGGCCACCAGTTTGCCAAGACCATCAGTGTTCGCGGCCATATCCAGTACAGGAATACCGCTTGAGGCGACGATGCGTGAAAACGCTTGCACGATGATATTGCGGATTTGGAACGAGATTTCGTCCATGGTGAATTCGCCGTCTGTGCCAACGATTTCCGTCAAAAACAGCGCAGGGTCTGAGACCTTGACCGTATAGGTGCCGTAGGCACGAATGCGCACCGGGCCAAACTCTGGGTCGCGACACATGATCGGATTCTTTGTGCCCCATTTGAGATCTGAGAACCGTGTGGTGTTGACGTAATAAATTTCAGATTTGAACGGCGATTTAAAGCCGTGATCCCAATGGTTCAAAGTCGTCAAAATCGGCATGTTGTTGGTCTCAAGCATGTAGAGACCGGGCGTAAATACATCCGCCAATTGACCTTCATGCACGAAAACAGCTGCTTGACCTTCGCGTACGGTCAGTTTCGCGCCGTATTTTATTTCATGCGCTTCACGTTCAAAACGCCACACCATTGTATCGCGGGTGTCATCGGTCCAGTGGATGACATCAATAAATTCACCAGATAGAAAATCGAAAATTCCCATGGGAGGCTCCTGTGGTGGTTAAGTGGCGTCGCGCATCAGCTCGTTGGCGATTTGCGCAGAAATAGGACGGGCGATTTCGGGCTGCATACCGGGGTAAAGGCGCGGATCATACAAAATACGCAGCAGCAATTCATCATGCCCCGTCAGCAACGCGAATTCTTCGTCGTCGTTGAAAATTGACGGACGGGCACGCGGCGTGTCATTGGCAAGGCCAAGCCCCTGCGCAATTTCTTCGTGAAAACATGACTTTCGCATCAAATCAGGGTGTTCGCCGCGAATGATCGCCACGGCCGTTTGATAAACACCATTGTCTGAAGGGTCGGACGCCACCACCAAACAATAGTTGGACCGCGGCATGTTTTCGATGGAATTAATGGCAGCTTGGCCGATGCCGGGGATAAGTTGTTCAAGGCGGGGGCCGATCACTTGGCGTTCGTCTTCGTTCAACACCAAAACATGGAAGTTGGGGCGTGCTGACATCGAAATCGAATGGTTCGTTGCCCGTGCAAGACGCCCTGTCAAAGCCTCAACTGTCGCGCGGTCTGTGGCGCGTTGTGCATCGGGAATACTGGCGCCAAATTCCAGACCAATGCGCACAGGACCAGCCCATTTATGCAGTGACGACGGCGTGGTGCGGGCCACATAAGTGCCGCCCACACTGGTATATTCGTCATTCAGCGCAATGGCGTCGAAATTATTGGCCAGCTGGTGGGTTGTGAACGGCGTATCACTGCCGCCGCCATCTGTGCGCAGCAAATCATTGAGCAGCAGGTTGCTTTGCACTTTCGCGTAATAGTCACGCATAGCGTTACTTTGCGCTGAGGGCCCTTGAGGCGTCGCTTCGGCCTCAACTGCTGTGGGCACAGTGGCGGGGCGTGATTGAGGGATCGGCGACACAGCTGCGGGTTGGACGCAGCCGGACAGCACGGCAGCGGCTGCGAGGACAACAAGCCCCGCAGCGCGTCGAGTTTTATATGTGCCGCCTTGTGACACCCTTAGCTCGGAACAGCTGTGCCAGCGTTGTCGCCGGAGCCTGTGCGTTTGGCTTTTGCCGAGGCTAATGTGTCGCGCAGTTCTGCTTCCATTTGCTTCAGGTCAGCTTCTGCAGCCGCACGTTTGGTTTTGCCATCGTCGGCGATCTGCAGACTTTCTTGGATGGTTGCGATCAATTCAGCATTGGCGGTTTTTACGGCCTCGATGTCAAACACGCCACGTTCCATTTCTTCGCGCACCACTTTGTTGGCTTGGCGCAGGTTCTTGGCGTTGGATGTCAGCAATTCGTTGGTCAAATCATTGGCTTCGCGCACCGCATGTGCCGCCTCTGAGGAGCGTTGAATGGTCACGGCTTGGGCCAATTGGGTTTCCCACAAGGGCACTGTGTTGACCAAGGTTGAATTGATTTTTGTGACCAAGGATTTGTCGTTTTCTTGTACCAAACGGATGGACGGCAAGGACTGCATGGTGACTTGGCGCGTCAGTTTTAGGTCATGTACGCGGCGTTCCAGATCATCGCGCGCGGCACGTAGATCGCGCAGTTCTTGCGCGACCATGACTTGATCGTTTTCCGCCGCAGCTGCCACGTCTGCTTCTTTCGCGGGAATGGTCACGCCATCAAGTTCTTTGAGCTTTTCTTCGCCAGCGGCAATGTAGATGCCCAATTCGTCGTAGAATGTCAGTGTACGATCGTACAAAACATCCAAGGATTTGATGTCTTTCAAAAGCGTGTGCTCATGCGACAAAAGATTGTCTGTGATGTCGTCAATCTGGCCTTGGACAGTCTCGAAACGGGCAACGAATTTCGCCATAGGGGCTGCGCGTCCCAGAAGTTTTTCCCACCAAGACCGATCACGGCGCACATCGAGTTCAGAGATGGAAAAGCCGCGAATGGTGGTTACGATGGATCGTAGACTGTCGCCCGCAGGCCCGACGTCTTTGTTCCGCACATCTGCGAGCATGGCTTGGGAAATCTCTTGCAATTCGGCTTGCGCGCCAGAGCCGAAACGCACGATGGAATTTGTATCGCTCATATCGATTTCAGTCATGGCGCTGCGGATCGCGTCAGCCTGTGCAGGTTCTGCAGCTTCCAAGACGACAAGATCGCCCGCGGGTTCAGGCAGGACAACGGCTGTGACGGCTTCGACGTCTTTCAACGTGGCTTCGGCTTTTTGGCGAGTGGTATCTGACATGACGTCCCCCAGAGATAACTGTTTGATTTACTTGATACCTTCGCGAGCCAATCGGTCGCGAAGTACGTCGATCTCGATGTCAAGATCGACCTTATTGTCTAAAAGTAACGCTTTGTTGCGTGCTGTGAAATTGCTTTCAAGATCGTCTAAAAGCGCAAGATATGATGCGCGCGCTTCCATGTTACGGCTGCGGCCCCAGATGTCGGCAAATTTTGTGGTCGCGTCACGCGCACCTTGCAAATAGACGCTCAAATATTTGCGCGCTGCCGTCAAATCGCGCGGATCTTCTTCGACGGTGCGAAACATGGCGCGGGCGGTTTTGGCGAATTGATCTAGGCGGGTTTGCGCCTCGCGATCGCCCGTGCGCTCTAGGGAGTCACGCATCGACGCCAAATGGCGTTCGGCCTCGGTGACAGCTTTGGCCACGCGATCTTGTTGAAAGGTGTCGATGCCTTCCATGCCTTTGTGTTTCAAAGGGTCAATACCAAAGGCAAAACTGTGTAAAGCCGTGCCGAGAACCGCGAAAATGGCAGCTTCAAGTGGGCCCCAACCCGCGATACCAACAAGGCCAAGACCAAGGCCTGTCAACGCAGATCCGAAAATTTTGCGTGGAAACGCAGGGCGGCGAGCGACTTTGCGTGCTTCATAGGCTTCTTGCGCTTTCAGGCCTTCGCGGGTCAGCCAAGCGGCCCCCAACAACAATCCCAAAGCGACAATGTATTGCGCCATGACAACGGGTTCAGCGCCAAAAGCTTTCCATGCCAAGGGCAGGGCAGCATAAAACAAGATGTTTGAGCGCGCGCCCACACGGGATGGCTTTTTGCCATCAAAAGGACGTGCTTTTGGGGCGTCCATCGATCTGTGCGCGTCATTGGTGTTGTCAGGTGAATATTTTGAACCGTATTTTTTCGCCATGCTCAGGTGCCCTATGCGCCCAAAGTGGCGTAAAAGGTCAATGCAACCAACAGATAATACGCAAGTTTTTGGGCCCCATTGGCGCTCATGTCGCTTTCACTCCATCCTATTGCGGGCTTATGCCCCTTTGCCCGTTCGGGTCTTGCCATAAGATATAGGAAACAAATGCGGTTCATGAAAGGGTTAAGCGCGGGGAAGCTGCATAAGTTGCTCCCCCTTGCTCATAGCTAAGGCTGTTCAGCTGCGTTTTTTGCCGCCGCCAAAGCCGCCGCCGCGTGATCCGCCGGACGGTTTGCCATCGCGGCCACCTGTGGGTTTGTCGCCGTGAGATTTGAACCCTTTGGCGCGACCGCCGTCCGGGCCTCCGCGCGATTTGTAGCCAGCAGATTTGAAATCAGGCTTGCCGTCACGATCAACAGATTTGCCTTTGTAGCCGCCGCCCTTTGGTCCGCGATCATCACGCTCGCCACGCGGTTTAAATCCACTGCCTTTGGGGCCGCGATCATCTTTGTCGCCACGTGATTTGAACCCTGTTCCCTTGGGACCACGATCATCGCGATCACGGGTATCTGTACGGCCAAAGCTTTCTTTGCGCGGACCTGCAGGTTTGCCGCCACGGCTGACTTGACGACGTGGTTCAGACGGATGTTCGATATCTGACGCGAAAGGATCAACGCCCAGCTGATCACGCAACACGCGGGCCTTAACTTCTTCGGCTTGGCCAGGGCGAATGGTGCCTAAACGGAAGGGGCCGTATGAGATGCGCATCAAGCGGTTCACGATGACGCCGATATGTTCCATCGCGCGGCGCACCTCGCGGTTGCGCCCTTCGCGGATGCCGACAGTCAGCCAAGCGTTTGCGCCTTGTTGACGGTCGAAGACCACTTCCATAGGTTGGAAATCTTCGCCATCAATCGTCACGCCTTTGCGCAGTTGATCCAGCAAAGCCTCGGAGGGAGACCCTTTGACGCGCACGCGGTATTTGCGCAGCCATCCTGTGTCTGGCAGCTCAAGTTTGCGTTTCAATTCGCCATCGTTCGTGAGCAGCAAAAGCCCCTCAGAATTTAAATCGAGGCGACCAACGGACAGAACCCGCGGCAGGCCTGCTGGCAGGTTTTCAAAAACCGTGGCGCGGCCAAGTTCGTCTTTTTCTGTGGTCACGAGGCCCAGCGGTTTGTGGTAGAGCCACAAACGGGGCGGTTCCGCTTCGCCGATGTGTTGCCCGTCCACGGTGATGCGATCACCGGGCAATACGTTCAGCGCCGGTGAGACAACCTTGCGGCCATTCACGGTCACGCGGCCCTCTTCGATGATCACTTCGCAATCGCGGCGCGAGGCGACGCCCGCGCGGGCGAGAACTTTGGCGATCCGATCACCGGGGCGTGTGCCATCTGCGCCAGCTTCGGGGCCTTTGGCGGGCGCGGTTTTGGGCGCGCCTTTCTTGGCATAGGGATTCGCGGGGGGCTTTTTGTACGATTTGCCTTCCGTGTCACCATGGCTGCGGGAGCCTTTGCTTTTGGAAACAAAGGAGGGTGCGCCAGATTTTGCGCCTCGGGCGGTTTTTTTATCGGAATCTCGTGTCATACGCCTGCCATAGCTGGGGTTTGCGCAGTTGGGAAGGGGGAGCTGTGCATTGGGCCTGCATTGAGCCTAGATTGAGCGGGTTTGGGCGCGCATTTGCTTGTCTTAGCCCGATTTTGGGGGCAGATACAGATCATGAGCTTTAGATCTTACATGGATATAGCGTTGCGCGAGGCGCATGCGGCAGCGGCCCGTGGTGAAGTGCCTGTGGGGGCCGTTATTGTGTCGCCCACGGGTGATGTCGTCGCGCAGGGGGGCAATCGGACCCGTGAATGGAATGATCCGACGGCTCATGCCGAAGTGGTCGCGATCCGCGCAGCTTGCACCGCTTTGGGACAAGAACGCCTGTCGGGATATGATTTATACGTGACGCTTGAACCTTGCCCGATGTGTGCGGCGGCGATTTCAAATGCGCGGATTGCGCGTTTGTATTACGGTGCCGCAGATGAAAAGTCAGGTGGCGTGGCCCAAGGCCCGCGCGTTTTTTCTCATGCGCAATGCCATCATGCGCCTGAGGTTTATGATGGCATTTCTGCTCAAGATTCCGAAGACTTACTTAAAGATTTCTTTGCAAGTCGGCGCCGCTGAGCCGTCGTTTTATGTGCTGTCGTTGTGTGGTCTTGGCGTTTGTGGTGCCTATTCGCGCCTGCGTCTGCCCCAAGTAATTTTCGACCAGGCAATTTCATGCGCAAAATAGCAGATGAAGCCCACGACTGCGCCAGAAATAGCAATGCCGCCGCCTGCTGTAACTGACCCCGTGAACGCAAAGCCAATGAGCGTCATGGTGAAAAGTCCAGCCAGTTGCCACGTGATAGATTTGGCGATGAGTCTGATCTTGCTGTCCATGGGGGCCCTTTGCGTAAAGTGTTGTGTTGGTATTGGGCTATCGTGAAAATCGCGCTATGGACATTAGGGGAATTAGCTGCCTAAACTAAACTTTGCAGATTTAATCCTACAAAGTTGATCTTAATGGACAAACGTAAGCGCGCAACCTTATTTCGAGAACGCCTATCAGACGCGATGGCGCTCAAGGGCGTTACAAAGAGCGCGCTCTCGCGCGCAACGCAGGTGGATCGGTCTACGATTGGCCAGTTGTTAAATGTCGATCAACCGCGCCTGCCGAATGCACAATTGGCCGCTGAGGCTGCAAATGTTTTGGGCGTTAGCACGGACTGGCTGCTTGGGCTCACGAACAGGCCAGAAACTCCAGGTAATATTGTGGCGGCAGCCTTATCGCTTAGTCCAGCTGAACGGTCGTCTGCGGATGCGCAACTTCTTGAATGGCATCACGAATCTGCGGGCTATAAAGTGCGACACGTTCCAGCAACTTTGCCCGATATGTTGAAAACCAAACAGATGTTGGAATGGGAATATGCGTCAGTGCGCGCGCGCCAGTTGCCACAGGCTTACGACGCCCTGCAAGATCAAATGGAATGGGTGTCCTCTGGTGTGTCTGACTATGAAATTGCGCTACCAATTCACGAGATCGAAGCCTGCGCCGCTGGAACAGCCTATTATGAGGGTGTCGGAAAAGACCTGCGCCATGCCCAGTTGAACTTTATTGCGGATCAATGTGACGAATTGTTCCCGAGGTTGCGCATATTTTTATTTGACGCGCATCGGGTTTTTAGCTCCCCTGTCACCGTTTTCGGTCCAAATCTGGCCGTTATATATGTGGGGCAATTTTATCTGGCTTTTCGCGAAGTCGAGCGTGTTAAATCTTTGTCTAGTCATTTCGATTGGCTTGTCAGAGAGGCCGTCGTAGACGCACGAGGTGTTTCCGCGCATATTCGCGGCTTGATTGAGGCGCAAAGCTGACGGGCAGGGCTAGCCGCTGGAATTGCACAAACAACAACCGCGTGATGCTGCATTGCGTCACATCAAGCCCTATCTAATCAGACCAGAGCCAAACTTTGTCGCGCCATATGCTTGAAGCGGGGCGCGCGGCGCGATAAAGCCAATGCAAATAGATTGAATTGAGCGCCCTTAAAGCGCTGTTGAGATAACGGAGTTGCCCTATGTCGATCGACATTGATACCGCACGCCGCGTTGCATCGCTTGCACGCATTCGGGTTGAGGAAGATGCCCTCCCTGAGTTGGCCCAAGAATTCAACGCCGTTTTGGGCTTCATCGAGCAACTGTCCGAAGTGGACGTAGAAGGTATCGAACCGATGACCTCTGTGACTCCGCAACGCCTCAAACGCCGGACCGACGTGATCACCGATGGCGATCAACAAGCGAAAATTTTGAAAAACGCACCAGACGCACGCGAAGGCTTTTTCGCTGTGCCCAAAGTGGTGGAGTGAGCGCTATGACTGATCTGAACACACTGACATTGGCCGCTGCGCGCGATGGTTTGCGCAAGGGCGATTTTACCTCATCTGATCTGACCGAAGCCTGCCTGACATCGATTGCGGCTGCTGGCAAACTCAACGCCTTTGTGCATGACACATCCGAACAAGCGCGCGAACAGGCCAAAGCGGCGGACGTTCGTATCGCTGCTGGCGATGCGCCAAACATGTGCGGTTTGCCGATTGGCGTGAAGGACGTGTTTGCAACCAAAGGTCAGCCCACACAGGCGGCCTCGCATATCTTGGACGGGTTCAGGCCCGAATATGAAAGCACGATCACATCCAAATTGTTTGACGCCGGTGCTGTGATGCTGGGCAAGTTGAACATGGACGAGTTTGCCATGGGCTCGTCGACTGAAAATTCGGTTTACGGCCCTGCGATAAACCCATGGAAAATCGATGACCGTGATTTGACACCGGGTGGGTCATCTGGCGGCTCTGCGGCTGCTGTGGCGGCTGATTTGTGTTTGGCGGCCACCGGCACGGACACTGGCGGGTCTATTCGCCAGCCTGCTGCGTTTACCGGCACTGTCGGCATCAAGCCAACCTATGGGCGGTGTTCGCGTTGGGGTGTCATTGCTTACGCGTCCTCATTGGATCAAGCGGGTCCGATGACCAAAACCGTGCGGGACGCGGCGATCATGCTGGAAGCCATGGCAGGCCACGATGCGAAAGATTCCACGTCCATGGAACTGGCCGTGCCTGACTTTGAAGCGCTGATCACGGGCGACATCAAGGGCAAAAAGATTGGTATTCCTAAAGAATACCGTCTCGATGGCATGTCCGCTGAAATTGCGAAGCTTTGGGATGATGGCGCTGCGATGCTGAAAGATGCGGGCGCCGAGATCGTTGATGTGTCCTTGCCGCACACCAAATACGCGCTGCCAGCTTATTACGTGATTGCGCCTGCGGAAGCCTCGTCAAATTTGGCGCGCTATGATGGTGTGCGTTACGGTCACCGCGCGAAAATCGGCGAAGGTGATGGCATCGATGATATGTACGAGAAAACCCGCGCCGAAGGCTTTGGTCGCGAAGTGCAGCGCCGTATCATGGTTGGCACCTATGTCTTGTCGGCTGGTTTCTACGACGCTTATTACAACCGCGCTCGCAAAGTCCGCACCTTGATCAAACGCGATTTCGAACAGGTGTTTGCAGCTGGCGTTGACGCGATTTTGGCGCCAACCACGCCTTCCGCAGCATTCGGTATTGGCGAAGTGTCTAAAGCCGATCCTGTAGAGATGTATCTTAACGATGTGTTCACCGTGACGCTCAACTTGGCGGGCTTGCCGGGGGTATCTGTGCCGACCGGTCTGTCGTCTACAGGATTGCCGCTGGGATTGCAGCTGATCGGGCGTCCATGGGAAGAAGGCGATCTGCTGAATATTGCTCATAGTCTTGAACAGTCTGCGGGCTTTGTTTCCAAGCCGACCAAATGGTGGTAACTCTGCTAACAACGTTCATTTTTTCGGGAGATGCGTGATGCGTCGTGCCGCTTTTGCTGTGATGTCTTTGGCCGTTTTAGCCGCTTGTGATCCTGCCGTGCCCGACAGTGGTGCTGGCGTGGGGTTTGGAACCTATTCTGAATATCAAGCCCGCCGCGAGGCTGAATTGATTGCCAATGGCGAAGGGCGCTCCTCGGCTTCTGTGGCGACCTCCTCTGTTGCGGCATCAGACATTTCTGACGAAGCTTTGGCGGCCATTGGGCAAAGCCAGTCTTCAGTGGGTGTGCCGGCTGATCCGACAGGTCAATTTGCATCTGCGCCGATTTCTGCTGGTGTTGAAAATGACGCAGGCATATCAGCGGAAAATGACTTTGACGCTGTGGCCTCTGAACGATCAATCGCAGAAGATGCGGCGCGTGTGGCAGCAAATCGCGAAATATATCAAACGGTTGCGCCTACATCGATCCCAAGTCGCCCCTCAGGTACAGGCACGTCTTTGGTTCAATTTGCGCTGTCAACGACCAACTCGGTTGGCCAGCCACTCTATTCGCGTTTGACACTGGGCGCCGAGGCACGCGCCTTGCGCAATTGTGCCAAATACCCGTCGCCTGATCTGGCGCAGGATGCGTTTTTGGCCGGTGGCGGACCTGAGCGCAATGTCAAAGGTCTCGATCCTGATGGCGATGGTTTTGCCTGTTCATGGGATCCAAGACCCTTTCGCTTGGCCGCTGGCCGTAATTGAGCTCGCATGACTGCACTGTCCTGCCATAGCCAAGCCTCGCCCAATTTTGGCGAACGCAAGGGCGGGGCGGTGCCTGATATGATCGTCATCCATTATACGGCGATGGCCACGGCGGACGCGGCTATTGCGCGTTTGTGCGATCCTGAATTTGAAGTCTCTGCGCATTATTTAATCGATGTCGACGGGCGTATTGTGCATATGGTTGATGAGACCAATCGCGCATGGCACGCGGGTGCGGGGCGATGGGGCGATGTGACGGATATCAATTCGCGCTCTATTGGAATTGAATTGGCCAATTGCGGGTCCGTACCTTTTGCCGCGGCGCAAATGGATGCGCTTGAGGCACTGCTACATGACATCATTTCCCGCCACTCCATCACGCCCGAGCGCATCATCGGTCATTCTGATATGGCGCCTAAGCGTAAAATCGATCCAGGCCCAAGATTTGATTGGCGGCGCTTGGCTGTGCAGGGCCTGAGCGTTTGGCCTGAAATATCTGCGCCTCGTAAAGTCGATAAGGATGCGTTTCTCGCTGACCTCGTTGCGTTTGGATATTCACCAGAAACATCCGCAGAGGCGTGCCTGTCCGCCTTTCGCGATCGATTTCGCCCGCGTCATTCCGGTCCTCTTGATGGCGCGGATATGGCCTTGGCGCATGATCTTGCGATGCGCTTTCCCGTTGACCGCGCGGCGCGCACAGCCTAAGTCCCAAAGCGCACGGATGGCTGGGTGACCGCGGGTTCTGGGGACGTAAGTCTACTGGGACGCGAGGAAAGTCCGGACTCCATTGAACAACAGTGCCGGGTAACGCCCGGCGGGGGCAACCCTAGGGATAGCGCCACAGAGAACAGACCGCCCTACACGCGCGCAAGCGTTAGCTGGGGTAAGGGTGAAACGGTGAGGTAAGAGCTCACCGCGCGCGCGGCAACGCAAGCGGCACGGCAAGCCCCACTGGGAGCAATGCCAAATAGGGGTTTCGTGTGAGGCACTGCGTTCGCGCAGAGTGATCATAGGGAGGTTCAAGCCCGAGAGACCCGGGTTGGCAGCTTGAGCGTATTGGTAACACTGCGCCTAGAGGAATGGTCATCGAGGGGGCAACCCCAGACAAAATCCGGCTTATAGGCCATCCGTGCAATTTTCAAACAGGACCAGACCAAGGCCTTCCTTTTATATGGAAAGCCTCAGTGGGGTCGATGCGGGCCATCGTATCAGCGGCAAAGTTCGCTGGATTGCACTTCGCCATTGTTGGTGACGGTTTTTGTGGTGAAATTATAGCATCCGTCTTTGTCTGATGGCGTGTAGCGGATGTAATAGTCTTCGCCTTTGTATGTGTAATCCATGCTGCGTGCGCCATTTTCATCTTGCGTGAACACAAGATCGTCGACGCCGCCTTGCGGGGGGCGGCCTGCCTCTACACCGCCACCGGTTGACACTTCAAGCGGGCGGACTCGTGGCAGGGCGTCGATGTCAGGCACTTCACCCATCAAACATTGCACAATATAAGGCGCTTCAGCAGACGTGTGATAGCGATAGCCAAAGGTGTCATCGCTTTGCCCGTTACAAATATCAAGATCGCCCTCAGCGACTTGTGTGCCATCTGGGTTGTTGTCGCCATAAATCGGAAAGCCGTCAAAAGCCCAGCCGATGATGGCGTCGTCGCCAGCATTCGCCATCTGATCAATCATGCAGGTCGGTTTGGCGTGATAGTGATAATCATCGCCGCGTCCTGCGTGACCGCCGCAGACGTCAAGTTGTTGGGTTTGCAGGGTGTCGTGCTGGGCTTGGTGATGTGCCAGGTCGGCTTGTGACATTTCACCGCCTGCTGTGTAATCGTAGATCGGCACGCCATTGACCGCGACCCCCAGCGCAGCGTCGCGCGTGATTGGTGTGCTGCCCATGGTCGTAAATAGAATGATCGGGGCGGCGTATTCTGCGGGGACCGGCACCTGTTCATTGGTGCCCACGATCCCCGTCATTACATCATGATCAGGATAGGTATCTGACGAAATGAATGCATGAGTATCATCGCAGGTAACCGTGACGCTGTCCCCAAATCCCGCCTCTGCCACAGAGGTTGCGACTGTGTCACAGTGATCCTCATGGGCCGATGCAGCCGATGCGGCGCAAAGGGCGATTGTGGTGATCAGGGATGTTTTCAAAAGGTGAGGCATCGTTTTTCCAATCGAGGGGGCTAAGCTGCATGCGTTTGTATCAGCTTATACGTGCGGCCCCTAAATTTCCGTCGCAAAAATTTAGGGGGCCAATCTGACAATCGTTCCCCCTTAGGCGTCAGAATACTTGGAGTTTTGCCCATTCGCCCCCATATTTAACTCAATGGCGAAATATTCATAAAGGAAGCCCCATGAGCTTTGTTAAAACATTGGCCACTTTGGCCGTCGGATTCGCGGCCGCTAAGGGCGTCACCAAGGTCAAGGAAATGGGCGGGATGGACGGCGTGCGTGACGCGCTGCGCAAGGCCGGCGATGAGGGCGGCTTGGCAGATCAAGCGGGCCAGATGGCCGAAAAATTCGGTGTCCCTGGTGGTGCAGAGGCCATTCGCAAAATGATGAGCACTTTTGGCGGTCAGGCGGCTGATGCCTCTGAGGCGACAGAAGCGGGCCTTGGATCGCTGTTTGCGGCCATGGGCGGTGCGGCTGCCGCCGGTGCTGGCGGTTTGTCTGATATGTTTGGGGCTGTGACGCAAGGCACGCCGATGGGGGATGCTGCGGAAGAGCATGCCAAGCTAATGATCCGTGCGATGATCATGGCTGCCAAATCAGATGGCGAAATCGATGCAGAAGAGCGGACCAAGATTTTGGATCACCTGACAGACGCCTCGAAAGACGAGATCGATTTCGTGCAAGGTGAATTGGACGCCCCAGTTGATCCCGTGGCCTTGGCCAAGGACGCGACCGAGGACACCAAAAGCAAAGTCTATTCTGCCGCTTTGATGGCGATTTCTGTCGATACGGATGCGGAAAAAACATTCTTGAACGCTTTGGCCGCCGCCTTGCAAATAGACGCAGCCAAGCAAACCGAGATTCACCAGTCGATGGGTAAACCTGCGCTGTAAGTTACGGATATTGAAACGTCAAAAAAGGGCGGTCCTGTACACAGGCTCGCCCTTTCGTTTGCAGTTTATGCGCGTCGCGATTCTTGGCGCAACAAATAGGCCGATGCCCCGACGATCAATAAAGACCCCAGCCACATCGACCCTGGGGGCACAAAGCCAAAAGCCAAAATGCCAAAGCCCACGTTGAGTGGCAGTTTGAGATGATCAAAGGGCTGTAAATAGGCCGCATCCGCGACACTATACGCCTTGGCGATTGCGTATTGGGCGAGGGCGGTCAAAAGCCCCGCCACCAGTATCACAAGCCCCGCAAGATCAAATCCAAGTGCGAGGTTGCTTATGCCTGCATCGCCATTCAAGGCCAGCGCCAAATTGACGGGTGTGAGAAGCAGCAAAAGGTACACTGTGAGGCTTTCCGGACTTTCCGTCGTGCTCATGTATTTGGTCAACAAAGATGTCAGCGCCCAAAATACTGCCGCGCCCACGGGATACAGTGCATAGGGTGAAAAATCTTCGGCCCAAGGTGCCAAAATAATCATGCCGCCGATGAAGCCAGTGGTAACCGCCCCCCAGCGTTCGGCTGTGTTTTTTTCCCCCAAGAATACTCCAGCGCCAAGGGTGACGAAAAACGGGGATAACATGATCAAAGCGATAGCCTGCCAAATCGGCACATGGGCGAGCCCTGTGATCCAAAGCTGCACTCGGATAGCCGAGGACGCGACTCGCAAAAAATGCAGTGTGAAAGCGCCAGTGCGCATGGCTTTGATGCCATGTCGGACGACCCAAGGCACGGAAAACAAGAAAGCGATAAAATATTGCCAAAAGGCCAAACGGGTCGGAGCGATTCCCTGAACCATCGTGCCAAATTGGCCCAAAAGATTGATCACGGCGAATATAATGCCGGCGAGAACCATCAAAGCGGCCCCCAATTGCGCAGGGGTAAGGCGTGCCTTTTGGAAGGCTGTTGCTTTGTGTATTTGGCGAGTCATGCGATGTCCTTTCATTTGCGCATAACTCAAGGCAAACAGGACAACTGGGCGTATAGCGCCCGTATTAAAGGCACTTTACACCTGTTTCCCGCTCTCTTTCATCCGGACTATGACCGTCGGCTCCGGAATCACACCGGATCTGCTGACCCAAGACTTGGCAAAACCAGCCTTGGCGCTCGCGGGCTTGATCTGCTCTGATCGACCAGAATTGACCTTACCGCCGGTGGGGAATTGCACCCCGCCCTGAGAACGTTGCGACCCCTATGGTCGCGCCTGAGAATCTATGTCATAGAGACGCCAAGAGCAATGCATTGTGCGCTGTGGGGCCTCCACGATGTGCAATGTTTGTTTGGCCATACCGGCCACGCTTGTTTTTTTGTTGCGACCCCATTGACTCGAGGGCGCAACACTTTAAAAGGCAGGCTTCAAGGATTCCACGGGGTGTCACGCGCAAGTGCCCGACTGACCCGTTGTACGTAAGACTGGAGACATAAAAATGGCTAAGCCAACCACAATCAAAATCCGTCTGAACTCGACAGCAGACACGGGCCACTTTTATGTGACCAAGAAAAACGCACGTACCATGACCGAAAAGATGGTCATGAAAAAGTACGACCCGGTTGTGCGCAAGCATGTTGAGTACAAAGAAGGCAAAATCAAGTAAGCCTGATTTGAACGACAAAATGCAAAAGCCGCGCAAACCACCAAGGTTCGCGCGGTTTTTCTTTATTTAAGATTGCTCTCGCGGACCTCCCCCAAATCACGACGCACAAGCGTGACACAGGAGACCCCGATATGTGTTTATTACAAGAACGCCCTTTGAGCGAAAACGATAGTCTTAGCCTATCTACAAAACCGAGAAATGTTCTACCTCCTTTTGTCGTGCGCACAGCCACGCCTGCTGATGCCTTGGCTATCGATGGCTTGATCGCGGCCAGTTATGGCGCGTTGATGCGGCCCGTTTATCATGATGACATTCTATCACGTGCTCTGCCGCGTTTGATGCGCACCGCGCCAAGTTTACTGTCTGGCGGCAGCTATTTTGTGGCTGATGCCGGTGGTGCGCTTTTGGGGGCAGGGGGCTGGTCGCAAGCCACCCCATTTGGCGGCGTAGGCCCGGCAACCAACGGACATATGCGCCGTGTAGCGGTCTTGCCGCATGTGATCAGGTCTGGCGTTGGTTCTTTGATTGTCGATCACGCATTGGCACATGCTCGCACGCAGGGTGTGGAAAGTATGTTTTGCCTGTCCACATTGGCGGCCGAAGATTTTTACAAAGCCAAAGGGTTCGATGCGACAGGCGAGGTGGAATTGACGCTCGAACCTGGCCTCTACTTGCCCGCCATTCAAATGCGCCGCGCATTAAATTGATATGCTGCGGGGCAATCACTGCCGAGTAGGCACAAAAAAGGCCGGTCATAAGACCGGCCTATATCAAATCTATTGCATCGAACCTTAGTTGCGATTGCCCAGAAGGTTCAGCAAGAACATGAACATGTTGATAAAGTCGAGGTAGAGGTTCAACGCGCCCATGATCGCTGATTTTGCAAGCCATGTTGAGTCCATCGCATGCGCATGTGCAATATAGTCGTTTTTGATTTTTTGCGTGTCAAAAGCAGTGAGGCCCGCAAAGATCAAAACGCCGATGACCGAAATCGCAAAGCTCAAAACGCCTGAGCCCAAGAAAATATTGACGATGGAGGCCACGATCAAACCGATCAAGCCCATCATCAAGAATGTGCCCATGCCGGACAGGTCTTTTTTGGTTGTGTAACCAAAGATAGACAGACCTGCGAAGGAAATGGATGTCACAAGAAAGGTCTGCGTGATGGACATGCCGGTGTAGACCAAGAAGATCGAGCTGATGGAAACGCCCATCAAGGCTGCGAAAGCGTAAAAGAACGTTTGCGCGCCAGCGGCAGACAAGCGGTTCACGGCTGCACCAAAGGCAAAGACCATTCCGAGAGGGGCAAGCATTACGACCCATTTAAGGGGGGATGTGTAAAGTGCTTGGCCAAGGCCGGTCAGATACTGACCTTCGCGGAACATGAGTTCCGTCGGTGTCGATGTTACAGCCAAATTTGCAATGGCCCAAGCGGCCAAGGCCGTGATCAAAAGACCCACAGACATTGTGCCGTAAACTTTGTTCATGTGGGTGCGAAGCCCCGCATCGATTTGGGCGGATGAGCGGGCGCCAATGCCTGCATCAATCGTTCTGTAGTCAGCCATTAACTGTCTCCTGTGAGATTTAAAACGTTACTCCAAGCCGACTGCTTGGTTTCCAAATCAATATTGGCGTGCTGTCGGTGCTTTTCAAGACTTAAGCGCGATTTTCAAGCGTATTAATCGTAAAAAGACCACGCCTTTGTGCGAGGCGCGGTCTGGATCGCTGATGGTTCGGGGACAATGATTCCAATCAGGCGATATTGGTGAGATGTAATGTGGTTTATTTCATCCAGTGTTGCGGAACATCCCAAGCTGGACGTTCAGATTCGTATTCGGCTTGCGCGCGTGTGATGCCGATGTCTGACAGGATGCTATCATCAAGATCTGCCAATGCTTTGCGTTGACGTGCCACTGCGCGCGCTTGGATCACGCGGGACAACAGGGATTTGGCGGGGCGGGCGCGAGATGCGCGCTGAAGCGTCAATGTTAGCATGGCTTTACTTTCCTATTTGTGATGTTTCACTATCTACGTATCATTCATGTTGATGTGTTTCGCCGATTTGCTATGATAAGTAAAATGAATGATTGTTGATTGATGCATCACGGAGATTGATATGGCGCGAAATTTGGATCTGACGGCTCTGCGGTCTTTTGTGGCTGTGGCCGATTGCGGCGGTGTCACGCGTGCGGCAGGATTTTTAAATCTCACGCAGTCTGCCGTGTCGATGCAACTTAAACGCCTTGAGGAAAGTCTTGATCTTAAGCTGCTTGATCGTACGGCGCGCACCATTGCTTTGACCGCCAACGGCGAACAGCTGTTGTCCTATGCGCGCCGGATGCTGGATTTGAACGACGAAGTGTTCGGGCGTCTGACAGCGCAAGAGTTTGAAGGCGAAATCACTTTGGGGGTGCCGCATGATATTGTTTACCCCTCGATTCCACAGGTGTTGCAGCAATTCAATCATGCCTACCCACGGATGCGGGTGCATCTGGTGTCGTCTTTCACGCTGAAATTGAAAGAGATGTTGGCCAAAGGCGAGGCGGATTTGATTTTAACCACCGAAGACACTTTGGACACAGGGGGCGAGACTTTGGTCGAATTGCCACTGGTTTGGGTCGGAGCGATCAATGGCGTTGCTTGGCGTCAACGGCCTTTGCGACTGGCGTTCGAACACAAGTGTTTGTTCCGCAAGGGCGTGCAAAAGGCGTTGGATGATGCGGGTATTCCGTGGCAAATGGCGATCGAAAGCGATCAGTCGCGCACGATTGAGGCCTCTGTTTCCGCTGATTTGGCCGTCCATGCTATGCTGGTTGGCTCGACTCCACCACAATCAGAGACCGTTCAACATGGCGGGGCCTTGCCCGAGCTGCAAAGCAAACAGGTCAATCTATACAGTTCAGACATGGCGCGAGGCCAAGCCTTTAACGCGCTCAGGGATTTGCTGCGCGCTTCCTATGATATGCGTCTCACCGCGCGCGGTCTGGCGGCTCAGTAAAATTTGGGTGATAGCGGCACAGAGGCTACGGGGTGATGATGACTTTGCCTGCCGCTTGGCGATTGGCCAGTAAAGCAAGGCCATCGGCGGCGCGATCCAAAGGCAAACGGTGTGAAATATGCGGAGTGATTTTGCCCACTGCCGCCCAGTCAAACAGCTGGCCCAGAGACGCTGTGACAATTTCGGGCGCAAAGTCAAAGTAAGCGCCCCAGTAAAACCCGATCACGGTGATGTTTTTGACCAGCATATGATTGGGCTTGAGTGTTGGCTGATCACCACCGGCAAAGCCGATCAACAGGATGCGCCCATCGGGGTTGGTTGCGCGAAAGCAGGCCTCGAACAGATCGCCGCCAACAGCGTCATAGACAACATCGGCGCCACCAAGCGCTTTGATTTTGTCGCGTAAGTCTGGATCAGTTGCATCTATCACATGGTCTGCTCCAGCAGCGCGCGCGACCTCACGTTTGGCATCGCCGCGTGCGATGGCAATCACCTCGGCCCCAAGTAACTTTCCAAGTTCGACAGCTGTTAAACCAACGCCCCCCGCAGCCCCTGTGACAACAAGGCGTTCGCCCGGCTGTAGGCGCGCTTTATACGTCAAAGCCATGTGCGAGGTGCCGTAAGCAATCTGCAAAGCTGCTGCATCGTCATAGGATAAGGCGTCAGGCAATAGGATGCAGCGCTGCGTTGCTGCGACCGCCAAATCCGCAAGACCGCCTTGTCCTGTATAGGCTGACACGCGCGAACCAATCTCGAGATGTTTAGGCGCGTCGATGCCCAAGGCGATGATCTCGCCCGCGAATTCCATTCCTAAAGTAAATGGCACTTCGGGCGAGTCCTGATATTGGCCTGAGCACATCAACAGGTCAGCAAAATTCAAACCGCAAGCACGCACTTTCACAAGTGCTTCCTGCCTTTGAGGGAGAGGGGCATTAAGTGACACCAATTTTGGGGGCGTGTCGATTGCGACGACTTGATATGCGGATGTGCGTTTTGACATGACGCAATGCTATCCGAATATCACAGGAAATGCACAAGTTGAATTGACGCATTTTAAGATTTGTGCACTGCATCAATAGGTTGCTTTTCACAAAATATATTCGCAAAATGCAAAGGTTCTTGGGCGTTCGCGCTGAGGTTTAGTCGAAAAATCGATTTTAGCAACAATATTAATTATTAAGCTTTAGCGGAAATGTGATAAATGTTATTTTTTATCATATAGTTATGTTTTTATTCTTCTGGCCTATCCAAAAAGACAGGTTGAGGAATGTCACGAGTCAGAGGAACTCTGTTACACACGCATAGGTTATTTTGTGTACCTCAGCAAGGAGCGGTTAGTATGAAACATCCGGTGGATGTACATGTAGGAAAGCGCGTTCGCCATCGGCGTTGGATGGTCGGGATGACGCAACAACAGCTTGCCGAAAAGGTGGGCATCAAGTTTCAGCAGATTCAAAAATATGAAACTGGCATGAATCGTGTTTCGGCGTCTCGTCTTTGGGATATCTCAGAAGCCTTGGGTGTGCCCGTCGCATTTTTCTTTGAAGGTGTAGATGTTACTGCAACCACAGATGTCGTCGCATCAGGATCAGTTCCTGCGGATATCCTTGCAGACAAAGAAGCGCTTGAACTGGTGCGGTCTTACTATTCTATTCCAGAAAACCAACGCCGTCGTTTGTTCGAATTGGCTCGGGTTTTATCCGACGTAGCATGACGTAAGTGGCAGCTTGCCAAGTGTAACTGTCGATCAATACGATGTCTTTCAATGGTCCCGATGCCACTTATGGCACGGGACCTTTGCATATCTTAGTTCAGGTTTTGTCTCACATTTCTAGTACTAGGTCTTGCGTCTTGACGCATCGCGCCTGAGTGTTTACCGCAAAGGTCTAGGCTGGCGCGTGATGGCCTTTGAGGTTTTCACCGTATCAGACAGTCCGCGCCGCGCAGATCAAAACACAAAAGGATGTGTTCTCGGTATGACGCAGTTAAAAATTGACGCAGAGCAACAAGCAAGCCTCATCGCAACCGCACATGCCGCAGCCGACGCTGCGCGCGCGATGACGTTGCAGTATTTCCGCGGCACATCTTTGGGCACCGAATCAAAACTAGCGGCTGGCTTTGATCCTGTCACAGTGGCTGATCGCGGCGCCGAAGAGATCATGCGCAAAGTTATCAGCGAGATGCGCCCCGATGATGCCATTCATGGCGAAGAGTTCGGCCCCAAAGAGGGGACATCTGGCCTGACATGGGTTTTGGATCCTATTGACGGGACGCGGGGCTTTATTTCTGGCACACCCACCTGGGGTGTTTTGATTGCCTGTCGCGGTGAGGCAGGCGTGCATCTCGGTGTGATTGATCAGCCCTATATTGGCGAACGCTTTTTCGGTGGCTTCGGTGTCGCTGAGGTTGTGGGGCCTCATGGGGTAAAACCGCTCGGAGTCCGCAAAGACGTGGCTTTGAGCGACGCTATAATTTTCACCACATTCCCTGAAGTTGGCACGCCGGCAGACCGCAGGGGCTTTGAAAACGTGGCGAATAAGTGCAAACTGACACGGTACGGTATGGATTGTTATGCCTATGCGCTTTTGGCAGCAGGCCAGATCGATCTTGTGATCGAAGCGGGTTTGCAACCCTATGATATTTTGGGGCCGATCGGTGTGATCGAGGCCGCTGGGGGCGTGGTAACGGACTGGCAAGGAAAGTCTGCGAAAAACGGTGGACGTGTCGTGGCTGCTGGATCTCAGGCCTTGTTGTCCGAGGCTTTGGATCTGTTGAAAGACGCGTAGCCTCAAATATTGGTTGGTATGTGGCGTTCAAAAAAGGCGAGGTGAAAAGCAGTAGATGCATCCATGTTTTATCATCCGTGGCGCAGACGTTCTTATCACAATGGACGACACGCGCAGAGAGATTAAAGGCGGTGATGTCTTGGTGCGCGATGGCGTGATCGAAGCTGTCGGTAGCTCGCTCTATGATGATGATGCTCAAATTATCGATGCGCGCGGCTGCGTTGTCACGCCGGGCTTGGTCAATACACACCACCATCTGTTCCAAACCCTGACCCGTGCCGTGCCTGAGGCGCAAAATGCGTTGCTGTTTGGTTGGTTGCAAAAACTCTATCCGATCTGGGCGAAGTTTACGCCGGATCACATACGCGTCTCAGCCATGGTTGGTTTGGCTGAACTGGCTTTTTCGGGCTGCTCTCTGACATCCGATCATCTGTATCTCTATCCCAACGGATCGCGTCTTGAGGATACGATAGATGCAGCCAATCAAGTGGGCTTGCGCTTGCACGCAATGCGCGGCGCGATGAGCATCGGCGAAAGTGATGGCGGATTGCCCCCTGACAGTTTGGTTGAGCGCGAAGAGGACATCTTAAACGACAGTTCGCGCGTGATTGATGCGTTTCACGATCCAAATCCAGGCGCGATGATCCGTGTCGGTGTGGCACCTTGTTCGCCGTTTTCCGTCAGTCAAGATTTGATGCGCAATGCCGCGATTTTGGCGCGTGATAAGGGCGTGATGATGCACACGCATTTGGCGGAAAACGATGAAGATATCGCCTATTCGCTGAAAGCGTTTGGATGTCGACCGGGCCAATACGCACAAGATTTGGGATGGGTTGGACCTGACGTTTGGCATGCCCATTGCGTCAAACTGGATGTCTCGGAAATAGAGCTATTTGCCAAAACAGGCACAGGCGTGGCCCATTGCCCTTGTTCAAATTGCAGGCTTGGATCGGGCATCGCCCCTGTGCGCGCGATGCGTGATGCGGGTGTGCCTGTGGGGCTTGGGGTTGATGGGTCGGCCTCAAATGACGCCAGCAATCTTGTGTCCGAGGCGCGCCAAGCCATGCTGTTGCAGCGGGTGATGAACGGCGCGGATAAAATGAGCCCCCGTGAGGCGCTGGAAATTGCCACACGCGGCGGTGCCCAGGTCTTAGGCCGTGACGATGTAGGGCAAATCGCTGTGGGAATGCGCGCAGATATTGCTGTCTGGGATGTGTCTGATATCGAATCTTCTGGCAGTTGGGATCCGGCCGCTTTGTTGCTGGCGGGGCCAACGCAGGTCAAACATCTGTTCGTTGACGGTAAGTCCATTGTAAAAGACGGTTGGCTCACGACGATGGATATGGGGCGCCTGTTGCAAGAGCAATCCAGATTGGTGCGTGGTCTGATGGACACTTAAAGCATCAATGGCGCAGTTGATAAATTTACGAGGAACCAAATCGATGTTGAAAAAAACACTCATGGGATTGTGCGCAGCACTGTCTTTGACCGCTTGCCAAAGTCAAACCGGCGTGGGGTTTGCGCAACCAGTGCCCGTGCAGGTCGGCGGTGTGAATACCGCTGTTGCGGCCGAGGGGGAAGTATTGGCAGCCGTCAATGCTGAGCGTGCGAGCTACGGCTTGCAGCCTTTGGTCTACAACGGCCTGCTGACCCGCGCCGCGCGCGCGCATGTGGAGGATATGGTGCGCACGGGCATTTTCTCTCACACGGGCTCTAACGGTGGCACGGCAGCTGATCGTGCGCGGCACGTCGGATATCAGTATTGTATCGTGGGTGAAAATATTTCGATGGGGCATGCATCTATCCAAGCCGCAGTGCAGGGCTGGATGGCCTCAAAAGGTCACCGTGATAACATTTTGAACCGCAGATTTAACGAGATCGGCATCGGGATTGGCGAAGGTGGGCGTTACGTCACCGACTTTGGCAGCCGCTGCTAGACAGGCGTGTTAGGTGGGGCGCATCGCCCGCCCCATCACATAGGTTTCGACAATAGCCCGATCATCCCCCATCATGATGGTCGGGAAAATTGCTTCCCAGACGTCTGTAGATCGCCGCGCGCGTTGAGCGATGGCGGGGGTCGAGGCCAAATCGATCACCGTCAAATCGGCTTCAAGCCCGACAGCAATGCTGCCGATCTGGTGCTCTTGATGCAGGGATTCGGATGATCCGCGTGTGGCGAGCCACAATAGCTGAGCAGGGTGCAAGGCCGTGCCGCGCAATTGGCCGATTTCATAACTTGCCGCCATGGTGCGTAACATCGAAAAACTCGACCCACCGCCTGTGTCCGTGGCGAGGCCCACACGCAGCCTGTCAGCTTTGCGCGCGGCCATGTCAAACAGACCTGAGCCGATAAACGTGTTGGACGTGGGGCAATGGATTAGCGAGCTGCCAGTGTCTTGCAGGCGGGCGATTTCGCGCGGCTCTAGGTAAATCGCGTGGCCAAACAAAGCGCCTTTTCCGATCAGGCCGAATTGTTCGTAGGTGTCTAAATAGTCGCGCGCCTTGGGGTATAGAGACTTGACCCAAGCGACTTCGTCGGTCTGTTCACTCAAATGGGTTTGCATCAAGCAACTGGGGTTCTCAGCCCATAAGGCACCGAGTGCTTCAAGCTGCTCAGGCGTCGAGGTTGGCGAGAATCGTGGCGTGATCGCATAGGTGGCGCGGGCTTTCTGGTGCCAGCGTTCAATCAGTGCTTTCGATTGATCATAGGCCGTCTGTGCCGTGTCGCGCAGGCCTTCGGGGGCTGTGTCACGGTCCATGCAGGTTTTACCCGCAATAATGCGCATTCCGCGTGCCTCACCCGCTTCAAACAGGGCCTCTACAGATTCGGGGTGAATGGTGCAAAAGGATGTGACGGTGGTCGTGCCATTGCTGAGCAGAAAATCCAAGTAAAGTGCTGCGATCTCGCGGGCATAGGCAGCATCGTGAAACCGCTGTTCTTCGGGGAATGTATAGGTGTTGAGCCAGTCAATCAGCCGCTTGCCCCATGAGGTGATGATCCCTGTTTGCGGGTAATGTGCATGAGCATCGACAAACCCCGGCGTGATCAGGGCGTCACCATGGTCAATCACGGGCAAATCGGGGAGCTTGGCGCGCAAGGCCGCTAGATCCGCGATGTCTTTGATGCGCCCATCCGCGATCTGCAGCGCAGCCGCGCGCACCGTGACGGCCTCGGTCGGCGGCATCACAAATGGATCGCCGTGAAATGATAGGATTTGGCCTGCGATGATGCAGTCTTTTTGGGCATGAGGGATCATAGAAGGCTCCGATCTGTGTTGCTGCAGTTTAGGGTGATGATTTTCGAAGGTAAATCGATCTTGCCTCTGTTTCTCTGGGCCATCGTGACGTAAAGTCTGTAAAACAGGCACCTTAAAAGACCGCGAGCACATTATGGTCGAAGAGACAACACCCGAGACACAAAACGACCCCCATGACGAGGATGCCTATGTACTAGCGCCGCGCCTGTTGTCGTCGATTATTTTTGCGCTGGAAACTCAGGACCAAGCGCAACTTGTCGCGCTGATGGAACCGCTGCACGCGGCCGACATCGCCGATATTTTGGAGCAGGTGAACGCCTTTGATCGTCGACGGATCATCGAATTGTACGGGCGCGAGCTTGACGGTGAGATTCTATCGGAAATCGATGATGGTATCCGCGAAGAAGTCATCGCCCTTATGCGGCCAGAGGTCTTGGCAGACGCTGTACGTGATTTGGATTCGGATGATGTTGTCGATCTGATCGAAGATCTTGAAGAAGGGGCGCAAGAAACCATTCTGGCCTCTCTTGAGGACGCAGATCGTGTCGCCGTCGAGCAATCTTTGTCCTACCCTGAGTTCTCGGCAGGGCGTTTGATGCAGCGCGAGGTGGTGATGGGGCCTGAACACTGGACTGTTGGCCAAGCCATTGACTACATGCGCGAAGCCGAAGGATTGCCAGAAGATTTCTATCATATGGTGATCACTGATCCTTTGTTGCATCCTATCGGTCATGTGACTTTGGGTAAAATTTTGGGCGCGCCACGGGCGCAAAAACTGAATGATATTTTAGAGCCGGGGTTTCGTACCTTTCGCGTTGACGAGAGCGAATCCGATGTGGCCTATGCGTTCAACCAATACCATATGATTTCAGCACCTGTCGTGGATGAAGACGACCGTTTGATCGGCGTAATCACCATCGATGATGCGATGAACGTGCTTGATGAAGAACATGAAGAAGACATTCTGCGTCTGGCGGGGGTCGGTGAGGGCACCTTGACTGACCGCGTTTTTGATACGGTCAAACAGCGCTTGCCTTGGCTGGGGGTGAACCTGTTGACGGCCATCATGGCGTCATTGGTCATTGCTCAGTTCGAAGGGACAATCACGGCTCTGGTCGCCTTGGCTGTGTTGATGCCCATCGTGGCTTCCATGGGCGGCAACGCCGGTACACAAGCCCTGACCGTGGCAGTGCGCGCCATCGCCACACGCGACTTGACTGGTGCTAACGTCTGGCGGGTTATCCGTCGTGAAGTGTTGGTGGGCTTTGTGAACGGGCTTATATTCGCCGTTATCATGGGGGTGGTCGGTCTTGTTTGGTTCGGATCTCTGGCGCTGGGCGGTGTTATTGCCGTGGCCATGGTGATCAATTTGGTGGTTGCGGGACTTGCTGGTATAGGTGTGCCTGTCGTGCTTGAGCGGATCGGGGTCGATCCTGCTTTGGCCTCTGGCGCGTTTGTAACCACTGTGACGGATATCGTCGGTTTTTTCGCGTTCCTTGGGCTGGCTGCGACATTTTTGTTGTAGGCTGCGAAAGGGTTTGAGCATTGAGTGATGTGAGCGTCGATCTGAAAGCGATAGCACGCAAACGTGCGCTGGCGCAGCGCGAAGTTGTTCATACGCGCGACCGGTGTCATACGGGGGTAGCATCACAGCTTTTGGCGACGTTTTTGGTGCCGCATTACGGTAAAGTGATCGCAGGCTATATGCCGATCAAATCGGAAATCGATCCGCTGGCTGCGATGCGTACGTTATCTGAGCATGGCCCTGTCGCAGTGCCAATTGTCGAAGCTAAAGCGGCACCGTTGCGGTTTGACCTATGGGCACCTGACACAGAGATGATTCCCGGTGCATTTGGGGCATCGGTGCCCAAGCGTTCTGTACCTGTCGTGCCGGATGTGCTGATCGTGCCGCTTGTGGCATTCAATCGCGCGGGGCATCGATTGGGCTATGGTGGCGGGTTTTATGATCGCACCTTGGCCAAATTGCGTGCCGAGCGCGATATTCTTGCCGTTGGATTTGCCTATAGCGGGCAAGAAATGGCGGATTTTCCGACGTCGCGCTATGATGTGCCATTGAACGCAATTGTCACCGAGAACGAAGTTTTCACCCTTTGACACGCGACTGTGCCTGTCTGTCCGTCACGCAGGGCTTGCGTTTGGGGGGCAAGGGCAGGTAAGTCGTGGCCATGAAAATCCTATTTCTCGGCGATATCGTCGGTCGCGCGGGGCGCGATGCGGTGATCCAGCGGCTTCCCACTTTGCGTAAAGAGTGGAAGCTCGATTTTATTGTGGTCAATGGTGAAAACTGCACCAATGGCATGGGGCTGTCTGCGGATCACGCCCGATTGTTGTTGGACGCAGGTGTTGATTGTTTGACCCTTGGCGATCACTCATTTGATCAACGCGACATGATGCAATTTTGCGAAACGGAAACGCGGATTATTCGTCCGATAAATTTCGCCAAAACCGCCCCTGGGCGTGGCATGCGCATCTTTGAAGATGCTCGTGGGCGTCGTATTTTGGTCGCGCAAATATTGGGTCAGGTGTTCATGAAACGCGCCTTTGATGATCCGTTTTCAGCGCTTGACGAGGTTTTCATGCGTCACAAATTGGGTGGTCAAATTCAAGCCGCTTTGATCGATGTGCATTGCGAAGCCACATCTGAGAAAATGGCCATGGGGCATTTTTGCGATGGCAAAGCCTCTGTCGTGGTCGGCACGCATACACATGTGTGTACCGGCGACGCACAGATCTTGCCGGGCGGTACGGCTTACTTGACGGATGCAGGCATGTGCGGCGATTACAATTCGGTGATTGGCATGGACAAAGCCGAACCTTTACGCCGCTTCATCACTGGCATGTCGAAGGGACGTTTCGAGCCGGCAAAAGGCGAGGCAACCCTATCAGGTGTTTATGTCGAAACCGATGATCGCACAGGCTTGGCCACGCGAGTGAAACAAATTCGTCATGGCGGACGGTTGGAACAAAGCCATCCATAGCGGTGATCTTTCGACCGGACTTTGTGACTTTTCTCACCGTTTTGCTGGCTCGGGCCTCATAAGGGCATTTTGCCGCTTGTAGTGTCTTTGCATCCGCGTCCATTATGGACAATATGTGCAATTGGATATTGAGGCGGCATGGAGATTTTTCATTTTGATCCGATGACACAAGCCATTGTGTCCTTGGTGGTGGTCGGTTTCATGTTCGTGCTGTTTGTGCGCGAGGTTTTTCCGACTGAGGTGGTGGCCTTGGCTGGCGCTGCTTTGATGATTGTCTTTGGCATCTTGCCTTATGACGCAGGTCTGGCCGTTTTGTCTAACCCAGCGCCTTGGACCATCGCCGCGATGTTTGTTGTCATGGGCGCATTGGTGCGCACTGGCGGGTTGGAATGGTTCACGCGTCTTGCTGGGCTGCATGCAGAAAAACGCCCTTCTTTGTCTATCGCGATGCTTTTGGGCGTAGTTGTGATTCTATCGGCCTTTGTGGCCAACACGCCTGTTGTGGTTGTGATGATCCCAGTCTTTGTTCAACTGAGTTCCAAGTTGGGAGTGTCTGCGTCTAAGCTTTTGATCCCATTGTCTTATGCCGCTATTATGGGCGGCACGATGACGTTGATCGGTACATCGACAAACTTGCTTGTTGATGGTGTCGCGCGCGCCGAAGGGCTTGAGCCGTTCACAATTTTTGAGGTCTCTATCTTAGGGATGATCATCGTCGTTTGGGGCATGATCTATCTGTATTTTATCGGGCGGCATATATTGCCGGAACGCGACAGTTTGGCCAATATGCTCAGCGGTTCGCGCGCCAAGATGAAGTTTTTCACCGAAGCCATCGTACCCCCCGATAGCAACTTGATCGGGCGCGAGGTTTTGGATGTCCAGTTGTTTAAGCGCGAAGGTGTGCGGTTGATTGACGTCGTGCGCGGGGACAATTCGCTGCGTCACGCGTTGAATGGTGTCGTTCTAGAGGTCGGAGATCGCATCATTTTGCGCTCAAAAATCTCAGAACTTTTGAGCCTGCAACGCGATAAATCGCTTAAGCGGGTTGATCAGGTTTCTGCCGTTGAAACCACCACCGTTGAGACCTTGATCACGCCGGGCTGTAAAATGGTCGGACGTTCACTGACCTCGATGCGATTGCGTCGTCGTTACGGGATTTACGTTTTGGCTGTGCATCGGCGCAATCAAAATGTCGGCCAAAAGATCAATGATCTTGTCGTGCGCGTCGGGGACACATTGCTGATTGAGGGCGCGCCTGCGGATATTCAAAGGCTCGCGTCTGATATGGATTTGGGCGATGTGTCCAAACCGACGGAACGCGCTTATCATCGGTCCCATGCGCCGATTGCACTGATTGCGATGTTTTCGATCGTGATTTTGGCCGCGCTTGGTGTGGCTCCGATTTTGATGCTGTCTGTGGTGTCCGTCGCTGTCGTTTTGGTGACGCGCTGTATCGACGCCGAAGAAGCGTTTTCTTTTGTCGACATTCGCCTGCTGACATTAATCTTTTCGATGTTGGCCGTGGGGGCTTCGCTTCAGGCCTCAGGTGCTGTCACGATGATTGTCGGATGGGTTGCACCTTTGCTTGACGGCTTGCCGATCTTCTTTGTTATTTGGGCCGTCTATTTGATGACTTCTGTGTTGACCGAACTGGTGTCTAACAATGCGGTGGCGGTGGTTGTCACGCCGATTGCCATCGCTTTGGGACATCAAATGGGGCTTGATCCACGCGGTCTTGTTGTGGCTGTCATGGTGGCTGCCTCTGCCAGTTTTGCCACGCCAATCGGCTATCAAACCAACACTATGGTTTATGGTCCAGGTGGGTACAAGTTCACCGATTACATGAAGGTGGGCATTCCGTTGAACCTTTCAATCGGCTTGCTGGCCTCAGCTGTGATCCCGTTTTTGTGGCCACTTTAAGCAGAATTACAGCCCCTTTGCACATTTAGACTGCCCCCGTGGCCTTGCAGGTCAGGG
This sequence comes from Pacificibacter marinus, assembly GCF_018860665.1. Lineage (GTDB taxonomy): Bacteria > Pseudomonadota > Alphaproteobacteria > Rhodobacterales > Rhodobacteraceae > Celeribacter > Celeribacter marinus_A. Next base: position 46,294 of record NZ_JAHKPK010000064.1, on the reverse strand, counting down.
GCTGCATCGCCTATACGGGTGCAAAGCTGAAATTCTAGTGCGGAGGCTCCTCATGGCAGGCCACTCAAAATGGGCAAACATCCAACACCGTAAAGGTCGTCAGGACAAAATACGCTCGAAACTCTTTTCTAAGCTGGCCAAGGAAATCACCGTGGCTGCCAAAATGGGTGACCCTGATCCCGATAAAAACCCGCGTTTGCGTATGGCTGTGAAAGAGGCGAAATCTGTTTCTGTGCCTAAAGACGTGATTGATCGCGCGATCAAAAAAGCCATTGGCGGCGATGCAGAAAACTACGACGAAATCCGTTACGAGGGCTACGGTCCAAATGGTGTTGCTGTGATTGTGGAAACCATGACAGACAATCGCAATCGCACCGCCTCAACCGTGCGCTCCACGTTTTCTAAAAACGGTGGCAACCTTGGTGAGACCGGTTCTGTTGGCTTTATGTTCGACCGCAAAGGTTCGATCACTTACCCCGCATCCGTTGGCGATGCCGACACCGTGATGATGGCGGCGATTGAGGCGGGTGCGGAAGATGTCGAAAGCACAGAAGAGGGTCACGTGATCACCTGTGAAGGCACAGACCTGCACGAAGTTTCAACAGCGCTTGAGGCTGAATTGGGCGAATCTGAAAGCACCAAGTTGATCTGGCAGCCAAATATCCAAACCGAACTTGATCTTGAAGGCATGGAAAAGTTGATGAAGCTTGTCGATGCTTTGGAAGATGATGACGACGTGCAAACGGTCACCACGAATTTTGAGGCCTCTGACGAGGTTATGGCACAGCTCGGCTAAGCCTTGCTTTCTTTTTAGTTCAAAGCCCTGCCGGTTTTCCGCGCGGGGCTTTTTTATGACTGGACCAGCGCAGCACGTGCAGCCTTGCGCACAGAGGCCGTTAATCCGCGTAAAGGTGTTTTGACCGCGCGTGAGACATGCCAATATAAATCGATGTCCAGCGGCGTGTCTGGGATCAGCTCGCACAGTTGCCCTTTGGCCTGTGCCGCTTGAAAAGAGTGTTCAGGGTTTAAGCCCCAGCCCAGCCCTACAATCGCGCCATCTAAAAACGCTTGTGTTGACGGTAGGCGGTGATGGGGCAGGGCGAGCTTGCGCCCTATGTGGCGTTCCACCCAAGTGTCTTGTAATTGATCTTTCGCGCTGTAGATCATCGCCGGTGCGGCGCTCAGGCTGTGTGCCGTGATCCCCTGTTGGAAGTGTTTGGCCGCAAAGTCGGGCGATGCGGTGGCGCGGTAACGTTGCGCGCCCAAAGCAAAGCTGTCACAGCCCGCAATCGGACCCGCGTGCGACGAGACTGCTGCGGCGACTTCACCACGTTTGAGCCAATCCCCAGCTGTATCTTGATCATCGATTTCCAGATCAAACATCAAGCCCTCAACAGGGGCGAGCGCATCGACGAACCATGTGGCAAGACTGTCGGCGTTCACGGCAATACGCACGGTTTTCGGGGTCGCAGCGTTTGGAAAGATATCTTGCGATAGCTCGGCTTCCAACAGTCCGACATCTTCGGCGTGCCGCGCCAAACGTTTGCCGATATCTGTACCTGTGCAGGGCGTGCCGCGTATCACCAAGGCGCATCCGTGACGTTCTTCAAGTGCTTTGATGCGTTGTGAAATCGCTGATGGCGTTACCCCAAGCATCTTGGCCGCATGATCAAAAGACCCGCCACGCAAAACGGCTGCGAGAGCGTCGAGGCTTGCATAATCTAGCATTAGAGTTCCTTCATCTGTATTAGCAATATTTACTATCACTAACTTTTATGGCGCGCTAGACAGTCGGCGAAGCGAAGGAATACACCATGTACGCAGCCATCACCGGATTTATCACAGGCCTGTCTTTGATCGTAGCAATTGGCAGTCAAAATGCCTTTGTTTTGCGCCAAGGTCTGCGGCGTGCGCATGTTTTGCCTGTCGTCATGATCTGCGTGCTGTCTGATGCGATTCTTATTTGCATCGGCGTCTTTGCATCATCTTGGATCGCTACTGCGATGCCTTTGGCTTTGCCGGTGATGCGTTGGGGCGGGGTGGTGTTTTTGACGGTCTATGGCGGGCTTGCGTTGCGTTCTGCGTGGCGCGGTGGACAACATTTGATGCCTGCTGGGGGCGCCAACCAATCTTTGGCGGCTGCGCTTTCCACCTGTTTGATGCTGACATGGCTGAATCCGCATGTTTACTTGGATACTGTGGTGCTTTTGGGCGCGATTTCGACTGAATTTGGTAGCTCGTCTGGCCTGTTTGCATTTGGCGCTGTGACGGGATCGACAGTGTTCTTTTTTGCGCTTGGCTTTGGTGCGCGTTTGCTTGCGCCGCTTTTTGCCAAAGAGATGTCGTGGCGGGTTTTGGACGGGGCCATCTGCCTGATCATGTGGTCCATAGCATTAAATTTGAGTGTTAGCGCCTAAGGTCACTTGTGCTTTTGGGGGCAAAGGCAGATGTTCGCCGAATGACAGAATCTGCACAATCCAGACCCCTCGCAGGCATCCTTTGGATGTCGATCACCACCATCAGTTTCGTCACGATGAATGTCTTGATCAAATACGTGGGCACAGGGTTGCCCGTGGTTCAAGTCGCTTTTTTGCGCTTTGTCTTGGGATTGGTGTTTTTGATACCAATGATCAAAATGGTCCGCTCTGTGGTCTACACGCGCGAAATCGTCGGCTTGATGGTGGGGCGTGGTGTGATCCATACGATCGCTGTGTTGTTGTGGTTCTATGCGATGACGCGTATTCCCATCGCCGAAGTTACCGCAATGAACTTTATGAACCCGATTTATGTCACAATTGGCGCGGTGTTTTTCTTTCGTGAAAAAATCGCAGCGCCGCGCATTATCGCGTTGATTGTTGCTGTTATTGGCGGGCTTGTCGTATTGCGCCCTGGGTTTCGTGAGCTTGATCCCGGCCATATCGCGATGATGTTTACACCGATCGCGGGCGCGGGAAGTTATCTGTTCGCCAATGCCTTGTCGCGCCGCGTGCCGGCCACAGTTGTCGTCTTTATGCTGTCGACAATTGTGCCGCTGCTGCTGTTGCCTTTGGTCATTCCTGTTTGGCAAACGCCGACATTTCTTGAACTTGTGTTGCTGTTCTGTACATCCTTTTTCGCCACGTTGGCGCATTACTGTATGACACGCGCGTTTGCCTGTGCGCCGCAGTCTGTCATTCAGCCTGTTTCGTTTTTGCAGTTGCTTTGGGCCACAGTGTTTGGTGCGGCTTTGTTCGGTGAAGGCTTTGATAGCTTTGTGATCTTCGGCGGTCTTATGATCATGGCTTCGGTCACATTCATTACGATTCGTGAAGCCCGCACCAAAAGTCGCATGGAATCAGCAAAAGCGCTTCATTAAACGTTTCTCGGGTTGATCCCAATCAAGGTCTGGCGGTCTGAAATGCTGGATAGTTGGGCCAAGAATGGATCAAAAGGAGACGCCCCCATGTCCAATACGCCACACGAATTGTCCGCTGATTTTCCCGAACTTGCAGATAAAATCTCTGCGTTGAAAACCTCTAACGCGCATTTCGCACGTCAGATGGAAGAGTACCATGAGCTTAACCGCGAAGTGCACCGCGCTGAGACGGATGTTGAGCCCATGGATGATCTGGCTCAGGCGGAATTGCGTAAAAAACGCATGGCTTTGAAAGACGCGTTGTATCAGATGCTCATCGCGACGGCCTAAGGTACGCCGAATGGGCGATGTGATACCAAATTAATGAGAGCATGTTAACCGTACAGTAAGATGTCCCTTGCGCTTGTTCTTGTTTTACCCCACATACTGAGGTGTGAGATGGGGTATTATACAATATGCTGTGGTCTTTTCGGCCGTGGTGGGGCTCGGTGTGGCTTTTCCTTCTGTGAAAACAGGCGGGTTAGAGGCTGCGCAATCCCCAAATGTTGCGGTCTCTGGACCTCAAAATGGTGTGCCTCAAAGCAACGAACCTCGATTTACCGGCGCAGCACGTATTATTGATGGAGACACGCTCGCATTGGGCGAAGTTAAAATTCGTCTTCATGGGATTGACGCACCTGAAATTGCGCAAACCTGTAGTGACATGCACGGTGCCATTTGGACCTGCGGGCAGTGGTCGAAAGCGGCGCTTGAGCGGCTTGCGACAGGCACTATCACTTGTGTGCAAAAAGACATCGATCGCTATGGGCGCATTGTTGGGACGTGTTTCGCCCAAGGCGTCGATGTGAATGCTGCGATGGTTGCCAAGGGCGCTGCCTTTGCCTATGCGCAATACTCTCGTGATTACGTCAGCCATGAAGTCCAAGCGCGCCGTATGGCTGTTGGTATGTGGCGGTCTGGGGTTCAGGCGCCATCTGAGTATCGTAGCGACAAACGGGCCGCGACACAGGCGCGACAAGCGGCAGCAGAGACCCCAAGCCCAAAGGGCTGCACCATCAAGGGCAACATTTCAAAATCGGGGCGCTTGTACCACCTACCGGGGTCACGCTGGTATGATGGCACGCGGATCAATGAAGGGCAGGGCGAGCGGTGGTTTTGTTCCGAAAAAGATGCGAAGTCCGCAGGCTGGCGTGCGGCGCGCAGCTAAGCCCTTTGGTGTGGCGATTGTTCATATCTTACTGTTTTATAATCATATTTTTGATAATTTTCAGACCCGTCTGCAAAAAATTACGTTAAGAAATGAGTGGGATATGAAAAGAAGTTCACATTAATTGCACAAAGCCTCTTGTGTCTGCCTAATGCATTCGGTAAATCGCCCTCACCGGGTCGTTAGCTCAGTTGGTAGAGCGCTTCGTTTACACCGAAGATGTCGGGAGTTCGAGCCTCTCACGACCCACCATTCCCCCTTTGTTTTATAATCTATCCACATTGCGTCAGGCACTCTGCTTGTCTTTAGCTTCTGTTGTGGCGCCAGTATTTGAGGGCGAACATTTTTTTTACAAACCAACTCACATTTCGTGCATATGGCGCTTGACGCGCAGCCCGTCGAGCCATAGAACGCCACAACGTCTCGGCGGTAACGTCGAAATGGTAGCGAGCGGTTGTAGCTCAGTTGGTTAGAGTACCGGCCTGTCACGCCGGGGGTCGCGGGTTCGAGTCCCGTCAACCGCGCCACGCTACCTTGTCTCTTATGAGGCGCCTCGAAGTGAGGCAGGAAATAGCCGAAAGGCAATGCGCGGTTGTAGCTCAGTTGGTTAGAGTACCGGCCTGTCACGCCGGGGGTCGCGGGTTCGAGTCCCGTCAACCGCGCCATTTTCCATTCTATTCATGATGTCAATATGTTGTTGAATGGTTATGGCCGCCCTTTTGGGGGCTACGCCAAAGGGCTCAAGCCCCATTCAATCAATTGAATAGGGCAGGGTGCCGCGTTTGTCAGGGTCAATGGTCAGTGCGCGCTCCAAGGGTGGTACAGATCTCTGGTGGCAATTTTTGCGTTCGCAAATGCGACATGAAATGCCAATGGGTTCATAGGCATTCGGGTTTTTCACATCCAAATCATCGGCATAGACCAAATCGGACGCGTGACTTATTTCGCAGCCCAGTCCAACCGCATATCGCCGCACCGGCGCATGAAACGACCCACCAGATTTAGACACATCACGCGCAATCGAAAGATAGCGCACGCCATCGGGTGTCTCAGCCAGCTGACGCAAGAATCGCCCCGGTGTCTCAAAGGCTTGGTGTACATTCCACAAGGGGCAGGCTCCGCCGTAGCGCGCGAATTGCAGCCGTGTGGACGAGTGCCGCTTGGTGATGGTGCCGGCTTGATCCACGCGCACGAAATAGAATGGGATGCCCTTTGCGCCAACGCGTTGCAGTGTGGACAGGCGATGCCCGACTTGTTCGATCGACGCTCCAAAGCGGTCGCCAAGCATTTCTAGATCGTGACGTGTTTCACCTGCTGCCGCGAGAAAATCAGCGTAGGGCAATAAGGCCGCGCCCGCAAAGTAATTGGCCAGACCGATGCGCGCAATTTTACGCGCGTCTTCGGTGTGAAAGCGCGCCAAATCCAATGTTGCATCTAGCAAATCATTCTGCGTTAGCAACGCCAATTGGTGAAGAGTTTGAAAGCTTTGCGTGGCCTTTGATGTGCGTGCGCAGAGCGATAGTATGCCGCGCTCTTTGTCGAAATGGCGCACGTTGTCTGAATTGTAGCGGACGTGGATGCCTTGCGATTGCAATACGTCAATTGCGGCCGCTGCCGCGTCGCGCGCTTTGCCGTTGGGGCAGGCAAAATGTTCCGCCGCGCGGTCAATGGAATCAATGTAATTGTCGCAATAGTGAAAGAAATCACGGACCTCTTCCCACGGCGACGGGCGCGCGGGGCTGTCATCGCGCCCCAAGGCATCATCGAGTGAAGCCAATCGCTCTGAGCCTTGTTTGTAGGCGCTGTGCAGCTTTAGAAATGCTCGCGCGAGTGCGGGCGCGTTGCTTGCGGCTAAGCGTAAATCAGCCAAAGGTGGTGCGCCGTCGGAAAAAACCGGATCGGCCAGCGCCTCGCGCATATCTGTGACCATGCGTTCGGCGTCCCCTGTCGACAGCTCAGTCACGTCAAAGCCGAATTCTTGTGCCAAGGCCAAAACAACGCCTGTAGATACAGGTCGATTGTTGTTTTCCATTTGGTTGAGGTAAGGCAAAGACACTCCGAGCTTTTCCGCAAACGCCCGTTGGGTCAGCCCCAAACGGGTGCGCGTTTCGCGTAGCTTTGCGCCAGCGTAGAGTTTCTGCTGAGCCATGGAACCTCACATATTTGCATCTTTGCGTATGTCTAGCATCGCTTTTGCAAACCTTGTGCGCAAGGGGGAGTCTTTGGTTGGTGGTGCGACTTATGCACGCTTTCAGTCTGTGCTGTGCGAGAGGCCTTGCTTTACAGGCTCAAGGTGCGCTCCCTGTGGATGACCCAAAGGATCGCGATGATGCTCAGTAGGGACACTATCATCATAATCATCAACAGCGGTAGGATACCGTGATCCACGGACATAAATGTTCCCGCAAAAGCGGATAAGGCTGCGCCGCCTCCGATGATCATTGCGCCACCAAGGCCCGCGGCTGTGCCCGTCAGTTTAGGGCGTACAGACATGGATCCAGTGATGGCGTTGGGCATCGTCAAGCCGTTGCCAAAGCCAAGCGGAACCATGGGAGCAAAGAACCAAAAGACGGTGATGTGGTCAGTGTAAACCAACAAGGCGCATAGGGCTATGCCAGCGAAGGTGATCAAAGTGCCGATGAGGCACATCTTGTTCATGCCAATACGCACCGAGTAGCGTGCGGAAAGAAAGTTTCCAAAAAAGTATCCGATGGCGGGCGCACCGATCCCCATGCCGAGGGCGGCTTCAGAGATGCCAAAAATCTGCACGCCAACAAACGGCGCGCCGCCCAAAAAGGCAAAGAACGCACCAGAGGCAAGGGCGGAACACAGTGCGTATCCCAAAAATCTCTGTGATGTCAGTAGGTCAGGGAAGCCTTTTGCCATATCAAGAAACGATCCGCTGGATGTCGGCGCGGTTTCCCCCATGTCGAAATAAATTAACGCAAGCAAAGCTAAGCCTGACATCAACAGCAACCAAAATGTGCTTTCCCAGCCAAAAGCCATGGCCAAAAAACCGCCAACTGTCGGCGCGACCATTGGCACCAAAGACATGCCCATGGTCACATAGGCCATCATCTTGGCGGCTATTGCGCCGGGATAGACATCACGCACAACTGCGCGTGATAGTACCATCGCCGTGACGACGCCCGCTTGTGCGCCGCGCAGGATCAAAAACGCCTGAATTGTGGTGGCCTGCATCGCGGCATAGGTCGCAATGATAAACAAAAATACGCCAATAAGGGCGACAGGGCGCCTGCCAAAACGGTCTGACATCGGTCCAACAACAAGTTGCAACGCCGCGTTCATGCCCATGAAGACGCCAATGGACAACTGCATATACACATAATTCGTATCGAAATATTCGGTCATTTCTGGCAGGGCGGGCAAAAATACGTTCATCGTCATGGCGGAAATTCCAGCCATGAGTACCAATGTCAGAATGTGCGGCGGTGTGGTCCGGTCTAAAAAACGGATTTTTGAATGTGTGTTCATCGGCTCACCATAGAAGCGAAAGGGCGCGCGTCCACTGCAATCTTGGCGCGCATTTGCACAGGGGTTCGTCATGTTTGCGCCAGCTGTAGTTTTGGTGGTTTGCGACTTTGCAATTAGCGCGAGGTGGTCTTTGCATCCTTTGCAAATCTGCCAAACTTTGCTTTGTTCGCGCTGGTCACACAGCTAAGGTGGGATAAGCCGAAGAGGAGCCTACCTGTGAAAGATATCATTCAAGAACTTCATGATCGTCGGTCTGACGCCCGTTTGGGCGGGGGGCAACGCCGTATCGATGCACAGCACGCCAAAGGCAAGCTGACAGCGCGCGAACGGGTCGAGCTTTTGCTGGACGAAGGCAGTTTCGAAGAATTTGACATGTTCAAAACCCATCGTTGCACCGATTTCGGTATGGAAAAATCAAAGCCTGCGGGCGATGGGGTGATCACAGGCTGGGGTACAATCAATGGCCGTATGGTCTATGTGTTCTCTCAAGATTTCACAGTATTCGGCGGCTCATTGTCTGAAACACACGCAGAGAAAATCTGCAAAATCATGGATATGGCGATGCAAAACGGCGCGCCTGTGATCGGCATCAATGACTCCGGCGGGGCGCGCATTCAAGAAGGTGTGGCGTCTTTGGCGGGCTACGCCGAAGTGTTCCAGCGCAATGTCATGGCCTCTGGCGTTGTGCCGCAAATCTCTGTAATTATGGGGCCTTGTGCCGGCGGTGCGGTCTATTCGCCTGCCATGACGGACTTTATTTTCATGGTGAAAGACACGTCCTATATGTTTGTGACGGGCCCTGATGTGGTGAAAACTGTCACCAATGAAGTGGTCACCGCCGAAGAACTGGGCGGTGCGTCCACCCATACCAAAAAGTCATCCGTTGCGGATGGCGCTTTTGAAAATGACGTGGAAGCCTTGATCGAAGTGCGCCGCTTGGTCGATTTTTTACCGCAGAACAATCGCGAAAAAGCGCCTGTGCGTCCGTTCTTTGATGACCCCGCGCGCATTGATTTGTCGCTTGATACGATCATTCCTGACAATGCGAACACGCCCTACGATATGAAGGAAGTGATTCACAAAGTTGTCGATGAAGGCGATTTTTATGAAATCCAAGCCGAACATGCCAAAAATATCATCACTGGTTTTGCTCGCATCGAAGGCCAAACCATTGGCGTCGTGGCGAACCAGCCGATGGTGCTCGCAGGCTGTCTTGATATCGACAGTTCCAAAAAGGCAGCGCGGTTTGTGCGCTTTTGTGATGCCTTCGAAATCCCTGTTTTGACACTGGTGGATGTGCCTGGATTCTTGCCGGGCACCAGTCAAGAATATGGCGGCGTGATCAAACATGGGGCTAAGCTTTTGTTCGCTTATGGCGAAGCAACGGTCCCGAAAGTCACTGTTATCACACGTAAAGCTTACGGCGGGGCCTATGACGTGATGGCGTCAAAACATCTGCGCGGTGATTTTAATTATGCATGGCCAACAGCGGAAATCGCGGTGATGGGCGCCAAAGGGGCCACTGAAATTATCCATCGTGGTGATTTGAATGACGTGGAAAAAATCGCGGCTCATACGGCTGATTACGAAGACCGCTTTGCCAATCCATTTGTCGCAGCAGAGCGCGGATTTATCGATGAAGTGATCCAGCCACAGTCCACGCGCAAACGTGTGGCGCGGGCATTTGCATCGCTGCGCAATAAAAAGCTCGAAAACCCGTGGAAGAAGCACGACAATATCCCTTTGTAAGTTGGGATAATGTGAGGACATCATGGGAAAAACTGGAATGCATCAACAGTGGCATATGCTGCGCGCGGATGACGGGGGCCTGACGCTGTCTCGCCGTTTGCCTGCACGCTTTGATTTCGCGGCGAAAACCGTGATTTCAGGCGGTGGGAACTTGCGCAAAGGCCGGATTGCCACGCAAGTGCGACAGGATATGTGGCGTGTGTTGCAATCTTTGCGCGGCTTTGCGCCCGTGGTGCAGGTCAAAGCGCAGGGCGATGATTTGGAAATTACCGCAGGCGGCGCCGTCATGGGGTGTTTTCCAAAGCTGCGGTCTGAGGCTTTGGTGTCAGAGATGCTAGACTGCCCCGATCGCCGCGCCAGATGGGTGCGCAGCGCACGGAGGGTCGCAGCATGAAAGTTGCATTGTTTTTTACGCTGTCACTGTCAGTCGCCTCAGCGGCGCATGCCGATCTAAGTCCTCGAGAATTAGATGTTATCACTGTCCCTTCTGGTCAGCCGGTTACTTTTTTTGAAAGTATGTTGGACCGTCCCGCCACAGGGCTGACCGCGCGCTTTCGTTTCGTTGCGCCCGAATTGCCACAAACGCTGGCTGCCTTGAGTTATGATGAGCTTGAAGCCGATATGGCGTATTTGTGCGATACTTACGCGATGCCACGTATCGCCGCTCCCGTACCGTCGATGATCGTTATTTCCTTGTCAGAACGTGAAACTGTTTTCGGTTCCGTCGAGCAAGACGTGGCACAGGTGTTCGAAGCCTACCGCCCAGCGGGCACAGTTTGCGAATGGGAGGCGTTTTAAGATGGCTCCTAAGTTCCACCTATTTGACAAAGGCCCGCGTCCTGTTGCGCCGTTTTCCCATGCTGTCGAAGACGACGGTTGGGTGATTTTGACAGGGCAGATGCCCACCGATCCGAATGCCCCAGATGCGCCTTTGCCCGATGGCATCGAAGCACAGACGCGGCGTGTGATGGACAATCTTGCGCTGATATTGGCCGAGTTGGATCTGGATTTAAGTCATGTTGTGCAATGTCGGTGCTTTTTGACCGCATTCGAGCGTGATTACGCGCTGTTCAATGACACCTACAAAAGTTATTTCCTCGAAGGCCAGCTTCCGGCACGCACCACGGTGGGCGTGACCGCTCTGGCTGTTGGCGCTTTGGTCGAGATCGACCTGATCGCGCGCAGACCGCAGGAGGACGCATAACATGCCACCCAAAGATTACATGCCCAAACACAAGGGCTTTCCCGGGCGCTTTCCCGGCTCGGATTATCAATTTACGTTGCGCCGCGCCAATCCAAAAGGCGTGACGCCGCTCAAAGCACTTGAACGTTTCAAGGATCGCAAGCCTGTCGACAAACGCGTGGATGCGGCCTTTCTCACCGCGATTTGGGAGATGTTCGGCGATCAACCGTTTGAACGCGGCAATTTGGATGCGGGGCGTTTGTCTTGGTTTTGGGGGCGTGAAATCGTGCCCGCTGATCCTGACAACTTTGACCCTGCATCTTACGAGGCGATGATCCAAGTCAATGTCAAGATTGCCCAAGTGACGTTCCCTGATTTGTTCGTGGCAGATGATCCCTTTGATGCGGATGCTGAAACCGATGAGGAGCCTTGGTAGGATGCGCGGATTGTCGCTGTCATATGACGCCATTGCGCAAAAGTCTGCCCGTATTGGGGGGGCTTTTGACGCAGGGCTTGCGCGTTTGATGGCGGTCTTTCATCCTATTGATATCCGGTGCGCTTTGAGAATTGCGCGCTCAGATAGACGACGTTCTTACGACCCTTCCCTTGGGGCAAGGATTGCGCCCGATGCGTGCGGTCCTTGCCTTCTTTCTTTTTCTTTCGGTGATCCTGCGCGTTTTGCGCTGCCTTTCGCCGAAACTGTTCATGTCTGTGGATTTTACTTTTCTCGGGCTGCTTTTTTTGGCAGACTGAAAGTAAGTGCAACACAACAAAGAGCAGTAAAATCATGCGCAAATCACTTCTTACATTCGCCCTCATCTCAGTCACAGCCCTTGCCGGTTGTTTGGACAACGACGCAGAACGCGCCATCGCGGGTGGCCTTGCTGGCGCGCTTGTTGCGGATGCGACAGGTGGCAATGCGGCCGTGGGCGCGCTTGGCGGCGCAGCTGCTGGCGCGCTGTGCGACGACGCAGGCGTTTGTCGCTAAAAAACAGTCTACAGATTTGGCTTTGAGTGCGCCGTTTGGCGGACTCGGGCGTTATGCAAAACAAGGTTTCCGAGCTGGCCAGCTCGGGAGCCTTTTTTCATGCGCGTGATTTGAAATACCATCGTTGGCCGCATCACCATATGTGTCGGGCAGAGCGATATGAAGAAAGAAAGGGAGAGCACATGTTCGATAAAATTCTGATCGCCAACCGAGGCGAAATCGCTTGCCGTGTCATAAAATCCGCGCAGAAAATGGGGATCAAAACCGTCGCTATTTATTCGGATGCAGATAAAAACGCGCTGCACGTGAAAATGGCGGATGAGGCGGTTCACATCGGGCCTGCGCCTGCCAATCAATCCTATATCGTGATTGAAAAGGTTTTGGAGGCTGTACGCCAAACAGGCGCGCAAGCTGTGCATCCTGGTTATGGGTTCTTGTCTGAAAATGCCAAATTTGCCGAGGCGTTGAAAGCTGAAGGCGTGACCTTTATCGGGCCACCTGTCGGTGCGATTGAAGCTATGGGCGACAAAATCACGTCGAAAAAACTCGCACAGGACGCCAATGTCAGCACCGTGCCGGGATATATGGGGCTGATCGAGAACGCTGATGAAGCCGTGAAAATCTCTAGCGAAATCGGCTATCCTGTGATGATAAAAGCCTCCGCTGGTGGCGGCGGCAAGGGCATGCGCGTGGCCTATAATGACGCCGAGGCGCGCGAGGGGTTTCAATCGTCCAAGAACGAGGCCGCGTCGTCCTTTGGCGATGATCGTATTTTTATAGAGAAATTCGTCACCCAGCCGCGCCACATCGAAATTCAAGTGCTTTGCGACACTCATGGCAATGGCATTTACTTGCAAGAACGTGAGTGTTCGATCCAACGCCGAAATCAAAAAGTGATCGAGGAAGCGCCAAGCCCATTCTTGGACGCGGCCACGCGCAAAGCCATGGGTGAACAAGCTGTCGCTTTGGCGCAAGCGGTGGATTATGCCTCGGCTGGGACTGTGGAATTCATCGTCGATGGTGACCGCAATTTCTATTTTCTTGAAATGAACACCCGCTTGCAGGTGGAACACCCTGTGACCGAGCTGATCACCGGTATCGATTTGGTCGAACAGATGATCAATATCGCCGCTGGCGCGCCTTTGGGCATCAAACAAGAAGACGTGCAAATGAATGGCTGGGCGATGGAAAGCCGTTTGTACGCCGAAGATCCTTACCGCAATTTCTTGCCCTCAATCGGCCGTTTGAGCAAATATCGCCCGCCTGCCGAAAGCGTGTCAGATACCCGCGTTGTGCGCAATGATACGGGTGTTTTTGAGGGCGGCGAGATTTCGATGTATTACGATCCGATGATTGCGAAACTCTGCACTTGGGCGCCAACGCGCGCGGAGGCTATTGATCACATGAGCGATGCTTTGGATGCGTTCGAGATCGAAGGCATCGGGCATAACCTACCGTTCTTGTCTGCGGTGATGGATCACCCGCGCTTTGTCTCTGGCAATATCACCACTGCCTTTATCGAAGAAGAATACCCCGACGGGTTTGAGGGTGCTTTGCTGAGTGACGCGCAACTGCGCAAAATCGCGGCGGCAAGTGCGGCGATGTACCGTGTGGCTGAAATTCGGCGCACACGCATTTCTGGCCGTATGGACAACCATGAACGCATTGTTGGCACGGATTGGGTTGTGCAGATCGGTGATCAAGATTTCCCTGTCAGTATTGATGCCGATAAAACCGGATCAAACGTCACTCTGGGCGATCAGGTGATGCGTATTGAGAGCGATTGGGTGCCAGGACAAACCTTGGCCGTGGTGACGATTGATGACGCAAAGGTGACGTTGAAAGTGGGCAAAGTGGCGGGCGGTTTCCGCATTCGCAATCGTGGGGCTGATTTGACGGTCTATGTGCGCAGTCCGCGTGCGGCAGAATTGTCGAAGTATATGCTTGAAAAAGTACCTGCGGATACGTCCAAATTGCTCTTGTGCCCAATGCCAGGGTTGATCGTGGGCGTCGATGTGGCTGTTGGGGATGAAATCCAAGAGGGGCAAACGCTGTGTACTGTTGAGGCGATGAAAATGGAAAACATCCTGCGCGCAGAGCGCAAAGGCGTGGTGTCCAAAATCAACGCAAGTGCAGGCGACAGCTTGGCAGTCGATGAAGTGATCATGGAGTTTGAATAACCCCATGACCGCCGTCGCATCAATTCATGGGCATAAAGCCCCGCACGTGACCGCAGCCTATCGCGCGGCGCGGGCGGCGTCTTTGATGTCTTGGATTTCTTGTTGGCGTAGCGGTGTTTTGTCGATGGCGCGTGTCAGTTCGCGCAGATCCCACGGGTCAGGTTTGCGCAACAACACAGTGCCGTCTTTGTCGACAACAACCAAAGCAAACCCACGCGGGCGCAGTGTTTTGCGCACATCACTCAAGGTATCAGAATTGGTGTCGGTCAGCACAACGATATCGCGCTCGAACAATCGCTCTGGTCGCTCTGCCAGCAGATCCATTTGTTGGCGAAAACTTGGATCAAGCGGACTGTCGGCAAAAACCACCACGACGCGGTTGATCCATTTGAAATCCGCCAAGGCCAGGCCCTCTGCATCTTGCGACAGGGGTGCCAAAACGGGCGTCTCTTGTGCAAAGGCTGCAGGCGCTACGCTGATAAGAACTGCGCCTAGGGCGCTGAGAAATATGTGTTTCATCGATCCTCCGGTTCCTTTCTATATAGGGCCCTTTGCAGGATTTACCAAGATTACCACCAAGTGTTTTGCTGCAATGGCCCTGCAGTCACACACGTTTGAAAGGAACCTTTCATGACCGATAGAAAACTCTGGACTGAGCTTGCCAGCAAAGAGCTTCGCGGCAAACCTGTGGACAGCCTCGCGTGGGAAACGCTTGAAGGCATCACGGTCAAGCCGCTGTATGATGAGCACGACATCAAAGACTTGCCCCATCTTGGCAACACGCCGGGCGAGGCCCCGTTCACACGCGGTGTGAAAGCGACGATGTATGCAGGCCGCCCTTGGACCATTCGTCAATACGCGGGCTTTTCCACAGCCGAGGAATCAAACGCCTTCTATCGCAAAGCACTGGATGCGGGCCAACAGGGCGTGTCGGTTGCCTTCGATTTGGCCACCCACCGTGGCTATGACAGTGATCATCCGCGTGTTGAGGGCGATGTCGGCAAAGCTGGCGTGGCGATTGACAGCGTGGAAGACATGAAAATTCTGTTCGACGGTATCCCGCTGGATAAGGTTTCTGTTTCCATGACGATGAACGGCGCTGTGATCCCGATTCTCGCGTCCTTTATTGTGACCGGTGAAGAGCAAGGCCACGACAAAGCGCTGCTTGCGGGCACCATTCAAAACGATATTCTCAAAGAGTTCATGGTGCGCAACACTTATATTTATCCGCCTGAACCCTCAATGCGGATCATCGCAGATATCATTGAATATACCGCCAATGAGATGCCAAAATTCAACTCGATCTCGATTTCCGGGTATCACATGCAAGAAGCGGGCGCGAATTTGGTGCAAGAGCTTGCGTTCACTTTGGCCGACGGGCGCGAATATGTACGCACCGCGATCAAGGCGGGTATGGATGTCGATAAATTCGCGCCACGTCTGTCGTTCTTCTTTGCCATCGGTATGAACTTTTTCATGGAAGCGGCCAAGCTGCGTGCGGCGCGTTTGTTGTGGACGCGGGTGATGGATGAATTCGAACCAAAATCGGAAAAATCCAAAATGTTGCGCACCCATTGCCAAACCTCTGGCGTGTCACTGCAAGAGCAAGACCCTTACAACAACGTGATCCGCACCGCATATGAGGCGATGTCAGCGGCTCTGGGGGGCACGCAGTCTTTGCACACCAATGCGCTTGATGAAGCCATCGCTTTGCCGACTGAATTTTCTGCCCGCATCGCGCGCAACACCCAACTGATCTTGCAAGAAGAGACAGGCATCACCAATGTGGTCGATCCGCTGGCGGGCTCTTACTACGTTGAAAGCCTGACCGCAGAATTGGCAGATAAAGCATGGGCTTTGATGGAAGAGGTCGAAGACATGGGCGGTATGACCAAGGCCGTCAACACCGGCATGCCGAAACTGCGCATCGAGGAATCTGCCGCCAAACGCCAAGCCTTGATTGATCGTGGTACTGAGGTGATCGTGGGCGTGAACAAATACCGCAAAGACAATGAAGATCCGATTGATATTTTAGATGTCGACAATGTCGCCGTGCGCCTGAGCCAAATGGCGCGGCTTGAGAAAATCCGCGAAACACGCGACGATGCCTTGGTGTCAGAAACTCTGTCCGATTTGGAAGCGGCAGCGCAAACTGGCAAAGGTAATCTTTTAGCCTTGGCGGTTGAGGCCGCACGAGCACGGGCCACTGTTGGGGAAATTTCGATGGCAATGGAAAAATCATTTGGGCGTCACCGCGCAGAAGTGAAAACTTTGGCGGGCGTTTACGGTGCCGCCTATGAAGGTGATGCGGGCTTTGCGCAAATTCAGAAAGACGTAGAAACCTTTGCTGAAAATGAAGGGCGCCGCCCTCGTATGCTGGTGGTTAAAATGGGCCAAGACGGTCATGATCGCGGTGCAAAAGTCATCGCCACTGCATTTGCCGATATCGGCTTTGACGTCGATGTGGGGCCTTTGTTCCAAACCCCAGCCGAGGCCGCACAAGATGCCATCGACAATGATGTGCATATCATCGGCATTTCGTCACAAGCGGCAGGGCATAAAACGCTTGCACCGAAATTGATCAATGAACTCAAAGCGCAAGGGGCAGGGGATATTATTGTAATTTGCGGCGGGGTCATTCCGCAGCAAGATTATGCTTTTTTGAAAGAGGCGGGGGTCAAAGCGATCTTTGGGCCCGGCACGAATATTCCAGTGGCCGCGCGTGAGATCCTGGAATTGATTGGCGGCGCGAAAGCATAAAAAATGGGCATGTGAGGTCGCAGACCCTTTTGCACTTTTCATTCTCTTGCTAGAGGGGCACCATACCCGAAAACGGCACCACGTTTCTGCCGTTCGATTAAGCATATTATTTTTGGTGACCCATGCCGTATGAATTAGACCACTTGGTGGTCTGCGCTTCCGAATTAAACCAAGGACGCCTTTGGGCGGAAGGGCTTTTGGATGTGCCTCTGGAAGCCCGTGGCAAACATGCGCTTATGGGCACGCAGAATCACATCGCACGCCTTGATGTTGGATCATATATCGAAGTGATCTCTGTCGACCCCGAGGCCCCAAAACCTGATCATGCGCGTTGGTTCGGACTGGACGATTTTGGCGGCGCGCCAAAGCTGTCAAATTGGGTGATCCGCTGCGATGATCTGAATGAAGCATGGGAACGTGCGCCGGCCACCGTGGGACGGATCATGTCGTTTGAACGCGGCGATTATGCGTGGCGTATGTTGGTGCCTGATGATGGAAAGCCCTTGTTCGACGGGTGCTTTCCGACCTTTATTGAATGGCAATCATCGCACCCTACAGTGCACTTGCCGCACCGAGACCTACGGTTGCGTCGTTTGAAATTGACACATCCAAGCGCAACTGATTTACGCGCGGCTCTTGCACCTTTTGTGCAGGCGATGGAACATGTATCTATTGGCGAAGGCCCCGTGGCATCTTTGCAAGCAGAAATTGGATCAGCCTCAGGGGAGATTTGGATCGCATGACACTTCGTACGGCAACACCGGCAGACGCGCGCGCCATCAAGGCGATCATGAAGCCTGAAGTTGAGGAATCGACAGCAACCTTTTCGTCGGTGGAGCGTAGCGTTGACGACTGGGCGGCTTTGATCGAGGACCGCCTCAAAGAAGGGCGCGCATTCTATGTGGCAGAAGTCGACGGCGAAGTCGCTGGATACGCCACCTATGATCAGTTTCGCAGTTCGAACAACGGCTATCGGCATACAATGGAGCATTCGGTTTACCTAAGTGATGCCGCGCAAGGGCGTGGATACGGGCGCATTTTACTGATCACCATCGAAGAACACGCCCGCGAGGCGGGACATAAATCGATGATCGGTGTGATCGATGCCGACAACACAGCTTCCATCGCGTTTCACGAAGCGCTTGGGTACAAAGAGGTTGGCCGCATTCCGCAGTCTGGTTTTAAGTTTGATCGCTGGCTGGATGCACTTTTCATGCAAAAGATGCTGTGAATTTCAGCGTATCTGCGCCTGTGGCAATCCGTCATGAGTTTGTGACCTGACAGTCTTTCGTCTTTTCGCTAAGGTCTTTTCATGTCCATTTGGTTCCGCATATTAGACGCCATCGCGGCGTTGCGCGCAGGCGAAAGCCTGTCTGCCGTTTTTGATCGTCTGCGATCTGAACCCGAACAACGCGTGGGCTTTGCCATTGCTGTGATCGCTTTAGGGGCAAAAATGGCCAAGGCTGACGGGCAAGTGACACGCGACGAAGTCACGGCTTTTCGCGAAGTGTTTGATATTTCCAGCGAAGATGAAGTCGCAGCGGGGCGTGTGTTCAATCTTGCCCGCCAAGATGTTGCAGGGTTCGAAGATTACGCCAAACGGGTGAAATCTATGTATGGAGACAATTGCACGCCGCTGCTTGATCTGTTGGACGGGCTGTTTCACATCGCGATGGCCGATGGTGAATACCACCCGAATGAGGACGCATTTTTACACCGCGTGGCTGAGATTTTCGAGATCAGTGATCGTAAATTTCGTATCATTCGGGCCCGCTTTGTGCCTGATGCCGAACGCGACCCCTATGATATTTTAGGCGTTGATCCGAACATGGCCATTGAGGATATTAAAATGGCCTATAAAGATCTTGTGCGTGAAACACACCCTGACAAAATGATCGCGCGCGGAGTGCCTCAAGAAGCGGTACAGATGGCAACGCGACGCTTGGCAGAGATTAACGGGGCGTGGGATGATGTCGCTTTGGAACGCGCAAGCTAGTGCGTATCGCCACGTATAATGTGGAATGGTTTGACGCGCTATTTGACGCGCAAGGCAGGCCACTGTTAGATGACGCTTGGTCGCGGCGTCATGATGTTAAGCGCATTGATCAATTGCACGCTTTGGCAAAGGTGTTCAGGACTCTGGACGCTGATGCGATCATGGTTATTGAAGCGCCAGATACATCGCGCAAGCGTGACACAGTGCAAGCCCTTGAACAATTTGCGGATTTTTCAGGCATACGCGCCCGCGCTGTCACAACCGGCTTTCTCAATGATACCCAACAAGAAATCGCGCTGCTCTATGATCCGTTGATCTTGCGAGCTAAGCACGATCCGCGTGGGATACCTGTGGAGGATGCGGGTCTAGGTGATGTCAATGATGGCCCACCGATGTTCAACTCGGTCTATCACCTCGATATAGACACTGACATGAGCCGCGATCCCATTTCCTTTTCCAAGCCTCCGTTGGAGCTGGCGATGCAAGTGCGCGCGACGGGATTTGCCTTTCGGATGATCGGCGTCCATGTGAAATCGAAAGCGCCGCATGGGGCCAGAAATCGTGATGAAGAAATCCGTATTTCAATCGAAAACCGTCGCAAGCAGAGGGCACAATGCATTTGGTTGCGTGAACGGATCGAGCGGCATTTGAGTGCAGGCGATCCTTTGATTGTGCTTGGGGACTTTAACGACGGGCCCGGGTTGGATGAATTCGAAGCCTTGTTCGGGCGTTCAGGTTTGGAGATTGTGATTGGTGAAGGAGTGGGGCGCAGGGCGGAAGATCAGCGCTTGTTTGATCCCCATGCGCGGATGGCGATGGCTCCACGTGCCAGTGCCGCGCCCACCACATCGCGGTTCTTTATTCGGCATGAAAACCGTTATCTATCAGCTTTGTTGGATTATATCATGGTGTCAAAGGACTTGGCACCAATGGGCAGATGGCGGATTTGGCATCCATTTGATGATCGCGCATGTTACGAGGACGTCGCATTGCGTGACGCTTTGCTGGCTGCGTCCGATCATTTTCCGGTGACTTTGGATTTGGATCTGAGGACTGAAAATTTGGATACAAAGAATGGATGAAACCTGAACTCAAAAGCGGTATAAAAAAGATATGAAACACATTTTGCGTCACATCTCTTTTGTTATTTTGGTTTTGCCGAGCTTGGCATCGGCCGATGACAGCCCGCAAGCTCTGACAGATGCGCCCATGTCGGAAGGGTTCGAACTGCTGCGCGACGGGGCGGAGCTGCTGATGCAGGATCTGTTCGATGGGCTGGAACCTGCGCTGAAAGGGTTTGAATCCTTCGCGCTTGAGCTTGATTCTTACGCGCCGCCAGAAATGTTGCCCAATGGCGACATTATCATTCGGCGTAAGACTTTAGCAGATGACGATATGGGAACGCCCGCCGCGCCAGTGCCCCCCATTCCACGCCCGCGCATTGAAATTGATCCCATGCCTGATGACGATATCGAAATTTAGCTTCGCGCGTGTTTGATCTGTGTGTTTGCACCAAGAGACGATGCCAAGGACATAAACCGCGCCTCTGACACTTCGCCAAACAGATCAATCGCCTCTGGGCGCAGGGTCAAAATCAAGTCTTTTTTCTTTGGAAAATAGCTCAGCTTCGCGATCTCGTCAGGTGCATCCACGGCGATCATCGCACCAAAGCGCATGGCTTTGCCAAGCACTTCTGCGTTTTGAATTTCCTTGTCTGACAGCATCTCAATGAGAGGTGCAAAACTTGTGCCCTCGCGAGAGTTTTTATAACGGTGCAATAGGGCAAGGCCTAAGAACACACGTTCCTTATGTGTCAGCCCACCAAGGTTCGCGCGTGTCGCATTGTCGAAACACACTTCAGCGCGGTAATCGGGATGCGCGCGCCATGTCACATCGTGTAACAAACAGGCGGCGCGAATGAGACGCATTTTATTGTAATCGCGCGCTTTAAAAATCGGCTCGATAAAGCGGTGCAGCCGCTTGCCGACGCCGGGGAGGCGTGCGTCTTTTTGTTCTGCAAAGCGACAGGCTTCGATCAGCGGATCACGGGCGCGCACAGAGACAGGCATTTGCTCGTACAGCATACCTTCGCGGATGCCGTAAGATGAAATACAAATTTCCTTTGGCTTAAAGGTCCGCACCAATTGGCGCAGCACTTCGGAAGCAATCGGCACCAAGGCCATGCGCGCAGAAGACGTACCGGTTTTGGCGCGAATGTCTTCCAGATTGTTTGCGCGAATGTATTGAATCGTTTTGGTCACATCGCGCACAGACATGCGGTACTCGTGCAAAACATGCAGTGGATATCCACGTCGTTCCATATCGATACGTGCGATGGCACGCCATGACCCGCCGACCAAAAAAATGCGTTTATGATCCGTCCCCATGGTTTCGGCCAGGTCCGCCATGATGGGTTTGATGTGGTCTTTAATGCCTTTGCGCCCGCCTTTGAGACCTTGCAGCTTCAACGGCCCAAGGGGCGAGGTAATACGTTTACCGACGTCACCATCACCCACAACGGCCAGCTCCATCGATGATCCACCGATGTCGCAAATCATGCCTTTCGCATCGGGCCAGCCAAGTAATACACCCTGCGCAGACAGGCGTGCTTCTTCTTCGCCGTCGATAACCCAAAGGCTCAGGCCGGTCTCCTGCAATATTTCCTCCCGAAATGCAGGACCGTCCTGAGCCTCCCTCACCGCAGCCGTAGCAACGGCTGTCAGCGGGGGGATTCCCATACCCTGTGCGAGCTTTTGAAACCGCTTGATCGCCGATAAGGCGCGTGCCTTACCCGTGGGATTCAATAACCCTGTTTCGCGCAGGCCTGCGCCTAAACCACACAAGATCTTCTCATTGTAAAAATACGCGGGGCTACGCGCAGCCCCATCAAACACAACCATACGCACCGAGTTGGACCCGACATCGACGACACCGACACGTGACAAGGCGCGCGCATCTTCGTCTAGGAAAAGCGGGCGACCAAACACGCCCCATTCGCTTTGGGCGGCGGCTTGCGCCAGCGCTGATACAGGTGTTGGCAAAATGTTGTCCCCAGTGGCTGTGGCGCAGACTGCCAAATCAAGGGCAGTGCTGTCAATCGTTGAGCACGTTTACAGCTGTCTTTGTAAAGCCAGCCAAAACGCGCGAGGTTAAAGGTCTGTATGTGTAAGCTCAGGCACGTCCTTGACCCCCGCAGAGCCACGCCCCGATAGGGAGGGGTGTTCCATAAAGAATTGGTGGCACGAAAAAGGCGTCATATCTGGATCAAGTTCAGGGCGCTGCCATGTGCCATCCCCCGCCAAAATCCAGCTTTGCGCAACATCGGCCATATTTGCGGCCATGATCTGTTGCAGAATTTGTGCTTTTACTGTGGGGTTTTTGATTTCAACCAGCGTTTCGACGCGGCGGTTGAGATTGCGACCCATCCAATCGGCGGATGACATATAAACATGCGCTTTCTTCGATGGCAGGCCTTTGCCGTTGCCAAAACAAACAATACGCGAATGTTCCAAAAACCGTCCGATAATAGATTTAACACGAATATTTTCAGACAGCCCTTTAACGCCGGGGCGCAAGCCGCAGATTCCACGGATGACAAGGTTTATTTTGACGCCGTCTTGGCTTGCAGAATAGAGCGCGTCAATGACCTGCGGCTCAATCAAGGAATTCATTTTGGCCCAAATTTCGGCGGGTTTTCCGGCGCGCGCAAACTCTGCTTCGCGCGCAATTCCTGCCAATAGGTCCGTTTTCAACGTATGTGGTGAAATGGACAGATTTTCCAACCCTTCGGGCGGCGCATAGCCCCCAATGTAATTAAAGACCTTAGTGGCATCACGTCCCAGCGCAGCATCACAGGTGAAAAAGCTCAAATCAGTATAAATTCTTGCCGTAATCGGATGATAATTGCCGGTGCCAAAATGCGTATAAGTCACAAGTTTGGAGCCCTCGCGGCGCACCACTGTGGAAATTTTCGCATGAGTTTTGTAGTTGGTGAAGCCGTATATCACATGTACGCCAGAGCGTTCCAAACGACGCGATTGGCGTATATTGGCGGCTTCGTCAAAGCGGGCCTTTAACTCGACCAATGCTGTAACCATCTTGCCATTTTCGGCAGCCTCGCAGAGCGCCGATACAATCGGGCTGTCATGTGATGTGCGATAAAGTGTCTGTTTGATCGCCACCACATTTGGATCATTTGCGGCCTGTGCCAAGAACCGGATCACAAGATCGAACGTCTCGTAGGGGTGATGCAGCAAAATGTCCTTTTGAGTGATCGCCGCAAACATATCACCTTCGTGATCTTGCACCCGTTCGGGCACGCGTGGAGTATAGTTTGGCCATTGCAAATCTCTTCGGCTGTCCAGCACCAACTCGTTCAAATCTGTCAATCCTAACATGCCGGGCACTTCAAGGATCTCGTCTTCTGACAGGCCCAATTGTTCTTTGATCACGTTTCGCAACCCGTCAGGCGCGCCCTGAGAAATTTTTAACCGCACAACCTCTCCACGGCGCCTGCGTTTCAGCGCGGTTTCAAATTCACGCACCAAATCTTCCGCCTCTTCTTCGACCTCTAGGTCGCTGTCACGTAACACGCCAAAGGTGCAGGACCCTTCGGCAGTGTAGCCTGGGAACAAATTGCGGATGTAGATAAGCAGCAGGTCTTCGAGTGGTAAAAAGCGATCTGCAGTGTCAGGGGTTTCTGGCAGGCGAATAAACCGATCAATCAGGGCAGGGATCGGCAAAAGAGCTTGCAGCGTGCGTTTGTCTTTGTCGCGGACCAATTGTAAGGCCAAAACAAAACCGGAGTTGGGCACAAACGGAAACGGATGTGCGGGATCGATAGCCAAAGGTGATAAGACCGGAAACACTTGGGTCAAAAACACGTCACGCAGGTGTTTAAAATCGTCGTCGCTCAATTGGTCTGGGTCCACAATAGAGATGCCTTGCGAATGCATCTCGCTGCGAATGTGTTCCCAAGCCGTGACCTGCGCATCCAGCAAATCGCGCGCGTCTTTAGAGATAAGCACCAATTGTTCAGCAGGCGAGCGCCCATCTGCGGCAGGTGTCGTGTTGCCAGCTTTGGCCAATTCACGCAAACCTGCGACGCGCACAGTGTAAAATTCATCCAGATTGGCTGCAGAAATTGACACAAAGCGCAATCGTTCCAGCAACGGCACCCGTGGATTTTGCGCTTCGCCTAAAACTCGCCAGTTGAACCCCAACCAACTCAATTCACGATTGAAAAATCGTTTTGGCCCCTCAAGGCATTCAGCGGGTAAATCCATAGCCTCTGGGAACGGCGCATTCAGAAAATCTGTTGATGTCGTCAAAGTCATATCGCTTAAGGTTACCGATGAGAGAGGATTTCAGAAGTTATCCTGCGCGCTCAAAGAGATATTGTCCAGAACTTGTGCTGCAAACTTGCGCGAAATTGGCTTGCCCAACCGCAAGGCGGCTGCATCAAGCGCTTCAACAATGCATCGTAAATTGGCAGTTGAACGCTCCATCCGTTTGATCAAAAATGGGATCAATGGATAAGAAATTGCCAGCTGACGATCTTCAAACTGTTTGAGAAGCATTGCGGATAGTAAGGCATCGTCTGGCGCATTGATTTTGGTGACACAGGTGCCCTGCATGCGCGATGCTAAATCAGGCAGGCACAGGTTCCAAAGATTTGGGGGCGTGCTGGCGGTCACCAACAATCGCCCACCTTCTGCCAATATCAAATTATGTAGGTGAAAAAGGGCTTCTTCAGTGTCACGTGCATTTGGTAAATCGGCAATGCGATCCGCATTCTCGACCACGACATGGCGCATGCTGGCCAACATAGGGATATCCGCATGGGTCAGCTCATCAACGTCGATGATGATAGCATCACGGTCCACGGCCCATACATGTGCCATGTGGGTTTTACCTGATCCACGTGGTCCTGTGAGCACAAGCTTGTTGCTTGGCCAAAGCTCAGTTGTGTCCAGTGTTGCGAGTGCTATGGCGTTGGATGGTGAAACAAAAAATGCCTCACGCTGTAACGCTTCGCGCACAGGAAGATCAAAGGTGAGTTGCTCCGCCATCAGCTAAGAATGCTCGGCGTCATCAGTGTCAATGGAGGCTGGATCATCGGTCGCTTTCCTGCGCTGACTTGTCGCTTCAAGCCCAGTATACAACCGACTTTCATGGTATTGCTCGACTGCGAAACGAGCGATGACACCAATGGACGCGGCAACCGGCACCGCGATCAACATCCCAACGAAGCCGAACATTGCTCCAAAAGCCGTCAAGGCAAAAATCAGCCATACAGGATGTAAGCCGATAGAGGATCCAACCAGATTAGGTGTCAAAATATTGCCTTCGAAAAATTGCCCCAAAGCGAAGATAGCAATCACAAGTCCGATGCGCAGCCAATCCGTTGCAACGACAACAGTGGCTCCATCGATAACTTCCGTGCCGCCCCAAAACTGAAACAGCGCTAAACCGATTGACAGCGCGCCGCCGACAAGGGCTCCGACATAAGGGATAAACGTTAATGCTCCTGCAATCGCGCCGGTTACTAATCCAAATTTCAAGCCCACAAGCATCAACGCGGCGGCATAAAATCCGCCTAATATGAGGCACACCGTGCCTTGTCCGCGGATGAATGAGGCAAGTGTTTTGTCGATTTGGCGTGCAAGGCGACGCACCACAGGCGCGTGATCGCGCGGCAAAAGCTTATCGATTTCCGCAACCATCCGGTCCCAGTCGAGCAGGAGATAAAAGGTTATCACCGGCACCAAGAATAAGATCATCATGACGTTAAAGATGCTCATGACGGACCCTACGGCCGTTGATAGCAGTTCTCCGCCTTTGGATTGGATGGTCTCGCCGATTTGTAGCAACGACTGGTGCAGTTGGCTTTGCTCGTCAAGAATTTCAGGAAATTTCGCTGTTAAAAATTTTTGTAAATCGTCGAACAATTGCGGTGCAGTGGCAATTAAATCGGTAGCTTGGTCCACAAGAGTCGGTAAAACCAAAAGTGCAATCAGTACAAAGGCAAAGGCCGCTACGGCGGTGATAACCACAGTGGCAACTGCTCGTGATAATCCCATTGTCTCTAATCTGTCGGCTACGGGGTCAAGCATGTAAGCGACAGCCATTGCCAAGATGAATGGCAGCATGACATCGCTTAAAAGCCATATTGCACCTAAGAAGACAACGCTGGCGATGCTCCAATATTTGACTTGGTCGCGAACTGGTAGGGCCAAAATCATTCTCCGTGTTTTGTTACATATCGCCCTGTCGTCGCTTGCGTTCAAGTCCTAGCAGCTTAAAGAACCGTTGATTTTGTAATTTGGTCACTGTCCGTGAAATAGTGTTACTGTACTTTTTGCGTTAAAAGAGGGGCTTCGGATACATCCTGTTCGAAAGACTCGTCACTATCATCAAGGTCGGGATCCGTGGTCACAAATGTTTGAACAAGAGAACTCATTGATTGGGCAGCACTCGACAATTGAGAGTTTGCCGCAGTCGTTTCTTCGAACATAGCCGTGTTTTGCTGTGTGACACTTTCTAATTCACCAACAGCTGAGTTCACGCTTGTGAGATTTTGAGATTGATTGGCTGTCGATTCAGCGACGGAACTTAAGCGAGTTGTAATTTTATCGACCGAGCTTTTGATGCCTTCAAGGGCATTTCCTGTTTTGTTGACAAGGTCGGCGCCGCCAGAAATTTGTTGAACAGAGGAATTGATCAACTCGTTAATTTCACGTGCTGCGTTTGATGACCGTTGAGCCAGAGCCCGCACTTCGGACGCAACAACGGCAAATCCACGTCCTGCATCGCCTGCGCGCGCGGCCTCGACGCCCGCATTGAGCGCAAGCAGGTTTGTTTGGAATGCGATGTCATCAATAACGCTGGTGATTTTATTGATCTCTTTTGAACTGTTTTCGATCTCAGCCATTGCTTTGACCGCATCTTGCATAATTTTGCTGCCCTCAGCAGCTTCATGGGACGTGATTTCGGCAAGTTTTTGAGCGTCTCCAGAATCTTTGGCCACGGTGCTAAGGGACTCTGTCAATCCGGTGATTGATAGTGCGATTTCGGCCAGCGCTTCGGCCTGACGTTCGGTGCGTAAAGACAGATCATTGGCAGAGTTGGCAATTTCGCGCGACTGATCTTGAATGTTTCCGGATTGATCTCGTACTTGGTGAATTGTCGCGCCTAATTTGGACACGGCCAAATTGAAGCTGTGACGCAAATCTTCATAGTTGCTGTCCAATGCCTCAGTGATTTTTGTACTTAAGTCGCCGGAAGACAATTGGTCTAGGTGGCGACCAAAGACTGTAACCAATTGGTGCAATGCCGCGTCACGATCTTTTTGAGCTGCATCAGAAATTTTACGCTGTTCTGCTTGTTCAAGCTGCGCTTCTTGAAACTCTGCGAGTGTGCGTTCCGCAGCGATTTTGGCGACTGCCGCTTCTTCGCTGGCGGTTTTTGCAGATATTAAGGCCTGTTCGGCGCGGTTTTTTTCCTCTTCGGCCTGAGTAGAGGAGGCACGCGCCTCGTCTAGAGCCGCATTGGTTTGGCCTTCTTTGTCTTTGATGATTGCATCAAGTTTACTGCGCATATGTATCATATGGGACAAAACTGCGGTTTCCATGATCACGACAACAGCATGAAAGGCGGTTCGGCCGAGGTTCTGTAGCAAGTCGATTGATGGGTATAGTAAGGCGGGGGCCACCAACGTGAACAGCACGTGATGCAGGGCAATGGTGGCGGCTGCAGTCAATAGGGCAGAATTTTTATTCATGAGGACTGTCATGGCCAGAACCGCAAAATACACCATGTGCACGTCAATTTGCAGCTGATGTCCAATAAGAGCCGCATTCAAAGTGATTGTAACGCCGACGAGGGATAGGGCGATGAAAACCTTGGCAGATTCTGTTCTAGATCGCGCTGCAAAGTACGCAACACATGAAAAAAACACTGCCCCTACGATGGCGATAATGATCTGTCCGCCCTCTAAGGTTACAAATCCAACGGTGGCAACGGCCAGGCCCATGCACAGCTTAGAGAGAACATTCACACCTTGGAGTGTGGTAGGATCGGTTTTGTCACGCGAACTAAACATTTTCGACTCCGCATAGAATGGCGAGCAAGTCACCGTTAAGAATAAAGATTGCGCCATTGTGTTTCAGCGCATTACGTGACTCTAGGGTTGGTGCATCGATGATGGCTGCGAGTGCCGTTCTTATTGGGAAAATTTCCTTTGTGCCCGAGGCTTCGATAGCACTGTCCATATCTGTCCAGGGGGCAAAGACTGCGATCACAGGTCCCGAATCTTTTGGCGGTACACTGAGCAACGCAATGGGCGTAAAGGCGAGGCTGAGCAACATAACCAACCCGTATAAAATGTAATTCACATGCGCACCTATGACCGTAGAAAACGAAATTTGTTTCATACTTGTGCACGAGAGAGCCTACAAAATGGTTAAGTTCTAAAGGCAAAAGTTCTTGGCGTCTTGTTTGCTTGAGGCGGATCGCTTAGACGGATATAAATTCACCTATACCTAGAGGCTATACGATGCGCCTAAGCCGTTACTTTTTGCCCGTTCTCAAAGAAACACCTGCGGACGCCCAGATTGCGTCTCATCGATTGATGTTACGCGCAGGGATGATCCGTCAGCAATCTGCGGGTATCTATTCGTGGTTGCCTTTGGGATATAAGGTTCTGAAAAAGGTCGAAAATATCGTCCATCAGGAACAGCAGCGTGTGGGCCATATCCCGCTTTTGATGCCAACACTACAGTCTGCGGATTTGTGGCGTGAAAGTGGTCGTTACGACGCTTATGGCGACGAGATGCTGCGGATTTCAGATCGCCAAGGTCGCGAGATGTTATATGGTCCGACCAATGAGGAAATGATCACAGATATTTTTCGCGCTCATGTGGGGTCTTACAAAGACCTGCCTTTGACGCTCTACCACATTCAATGGAAATTCCGTGACGAAGTGCGCCCACGTTTTGGTGTGATGCGGGGTCGTGAGTTCTTGATGAAAGACGGCTATAACTTTGATTTAACCAAAGAAGACGCGATGCACGCTTACAATCGTCATCTTGTGTCTTACTTGCGCACCTATGAACGTATGGGGTTACAAGCCATTCCTATGCGCGCAGATTCAGGGCCAATTGGCGGTGACGATACGCATGAATTCTTGGTGCTGGCCGACACTGGCGAATCCGAGGTGTTTTACGATAAAGGTGTCACGGACATCAAACTCGGTGAACGCGATATCGATCCTTATGATGTCGACCAGTGCCGTGGTGTGATGGAAGAATTCACATCGCTTTATGCACGCACAGACGAGACCCATGACGCCGATGAATTTGCCAAGGTGCCTGCGGACCGTCAAATGACAGCGCGTGGTATTGAGGTTGGGCAGATCTTCTACTTCGGCACCAAATACTCTGAGAGCATGGGCGCTGAAGTCGTTGGCCAAGATGGTAAAAAGACCCCTGTACACATGGGGTCGCATGGCATCGGCGTGTCACGTTTGCTCGGCGCTTTGATCGAAGCCAACCACGACGATAAAGGCATCATCTGGCCCGAGGGCGTGACCCCGTTCCATGTTGGTATCGTGAACCTGAAACAAGGTGATGAGGAAGCTGACGGAGCCTGTGACGCGCTTTACAAATCCTTCCAGGCCTTGGGTCTTGATCCTTTGTATGATGATCGCAAAGAACGTGCTGGCGGCAAATTCGCGACGATGGATTTAATTGGTCTGCCATGGCGTATCACTGTTGGCCCACGTGGATTGAAAAACGGAGTGGTCGAAGTGACGTCGCGCCGGACTGGTGCGTCTGAGGAAATGACGCCAGAACTGGCCATTGAAAAAATCGCAAAAATCTACGCAGAACTCTAAACAGCCAAATACTTAGCGTGCTTGTTTAGACATTATTATAAACGCCCTGCATCTTTTGTGGGGCGTTTTGCTGTTTATGTAGGCACCTGTGGCGAAGACCCGCGCACAGTTTAGGGATGGCTTGGCGTCATGGGCCGAATCTGGCTAACCTTGCCGTAAGAATAAACAAAAATACCAGCTCCGAGGCAGAGCATGATCTTGAAAACACTGACACTCATAGGCGGGATGTTCGGTGCGGCAGCGCTGTCGCAATTCCCTGAATTTACTCAACAATATATGCAACGTTTGGGCGGGCAGGTCGATGCGCTCGCTGTGGTGATCCAGGATTTTGACACCTCCGCGGGCAAAGCTAATATGACCCGTGACGCGGCTTTGGCGTCCATGGGGGGCTCGGTATTTTTGGAAAATCGCCGCAATGATATGCGCGCGACCATTGAACGCCATCGCAAACTTGAAGATGATCTTACCACATTGACCAGTGCTTCGCCGATTGCGCGCGTTTCCATGCCGCATCGATTGCGTGATCAGGCCGTGGTCCGCGCGACTTATGACACGTTTCGCCCCGCCTTGCCTTTGACGCCTGCGGGGGCTTTATCCTCTGCGATTGGCTTTGCTATCGGTTGGGTCTTCATTGCGGCTGTGTTGCATTTCATAATGTGGCCGTTTCGCCGGCGTCGTCCTGCACGGTTTTAGCTGTGCGCGGGGCATTACAGACTGATACAGCACAGTTTAACGCGCATTTGGAACTGGCCCTATTGATATCGCAAATGTTTGACGAACTTGACCTTTTGTAACTTTGCCAACATGGTCTCTTGAGCAAATAACGGTGCCAAAGGAAGACCCTGTGACCCAAACCAAACCAGTTTCAACGCCCCCGTTTTCACGGTTTGAATGGCTGATCGCTTGGCGCTATTTACGTGCCCGCCGCGAAGAGGGCGGTGTGTCGACGATGACGTGGATTTCGCTCATCGGCATCACCTTGGCCGTGGCTGCATTGATCATCACCTTGGCCGTGCGTACCGGCTTTCGCAACGAATTTGTTGATACAATTCTGGGCTCTAACGCTCATGTCACCGTCTATTCGTCTATCTATGTTGAAGAGGGCCAGACCTCACGCGCGATCACCGATTTCGATGCTTGGTCTGATGCCATTCGCGCCGTCCCAGGTGTCACCCGTGCCGCCCCTTTGGTGCGCGGGCAGGTGCTTGGGTCTTACCGGTCCTCCAATGCCGCTATCGATGTTTACGGCATCTCTTACGATGACCTGTTGACCATCCCGCGTGTGGGGCAAACCCCTGATGACTCTTGGGGCGATATTTCGCGCTTTGCTGAGGGTATCGCGATTGGCTCTGGTGTCGCGCGTGAACTGGGCGTTTCTGTTGGTGACCGAGTCAAATTGATCTCGCCAAACGGGGCCAAAACCGCGTTCGGAACCTCGCCGCGAGTGTCGACCTATGAAGTCGTTTATGTCTTTACCGCTGGTCGATATGATATCGATAAAACAAGAGCTTACCTGCCTTTCGCTGAGGCGCAAAAATACTTTAATCGCGCAGGTGCCGCCGATGAAATCGAGGTCATGGTGGAACAGCCTGAGCAGGTCGATGAATTGGCCTTACCTTTGCTGACTGCCGTGGGCGAACGCGGCATGATTTGGACGTGGCGTGATGCCTCTGGGTCGTTTTTGCGGGCCTTGGATATCGAGGATAACGTGATGTTCGTCATCCTGTCCATTTTGGTGCTGATCGCTGCGATGAATATCGTCTCTGGGCTGATCATGTTGGTCAAAAACAAAGGTCGTGATATCGGTATTTTGCGTACCATCGGTTTGACGCAAGCCTCTGTAATGCGGGTGTTTTTCATCTGTGGTGCCTTCACTGGCATCATCGGTACTGTGCTTGGTGTTTTGCTTGGGGCGCTCTTTGCGATGTACATCGATAACATCATGGCTTTCGTGAATTATCTCAACGGTGGGGGGGCTTGGGATCCGTCCATTCGGGGCATCTATGCGCTACCGGCTGAGCTGCGATTTGTCGATGTGGCCAAGGCTGTGTCGCTGTCATTGGGGCTGTCGTTTATTGTGACTATTTTTCCGGCGCGCAAGGCCGCGCGAATGAACCCTGTGGAGGCGCTGCGTTATGAATGATATGCTGCAAATACAAGGGGTTAAAAAGCATTATAACATCCATAAGCCCAATGAAATTCGGGTGCTCAATGGTGTGGATTTGACGGTGAAAAAGGGCGAAGTTGTGGCCCTTGTGGCGCCATCTGGAGCCGGTAAATCGACGCTTTTGCACATCGCAGGGCTGCTGGATTCTGCCAATGGTGGCACTGTGCATATCAATGGCACGGATGTGACGGGTTTGGATGACCATGCGCGCACGGCTATGCGGCGGGCGCAGGTGGGATTTATCTATCAGTTTCACCATCTTTTGCCGGAGTTTTCCGCGCTGGAAAACATCGTTTTACCGCAATTGGCCAATGGCGTTCCGCAAGCGGATGCTGAGGCTAGAGCGTTGAAACTATTGACATCTGTTGGCGTAGAAGCCCGCGCAGATCACCGTCCTGCGGCGATGTCGGGGGGCGAGCAACAGCGGGTGGCGTTTTGCCGTGCGCTGGCCAATCAACCTGCGCTTTTACTGGCGGATGAACCCACTGGGAACCTTGATCCTGCGACGTCAGACCGTGTGTTTGAGGCGCTGATGAAGGTCGCGCGCGACGAGGGTCTGGCTGCGCTAATCGCCACCCATAATATGGAATTGGCGGGCAAAATGGACCGTGTGCTGCGGTTGGACAATGGCGTGCTGGTTGAGGCCTGAGCCCCGTGTTTTAAAGACATTATGGCGCGTGTTTTAAACTGTTTAACGCTTTGGGGCAGGGCGGCTTTACATGTTTTAATGGTTTTTGCGCGGCCATTCCCGCTTGATCGACCAAATTCAGATAAAAACGCCCCGCAGTGATCGCGTGATTGGGACAGGACGCGGGATCACTGCGGGGCGCTGGTCTTGCGCTGAAACCGGGATTTATTTCAGAGCATGAACGAGCAGGCCAATCGCGCCGATGAGGGCGGCGGTTTCGGCGACGTTATTGTTTGATTGCTTGGCATGGGATGGCTTGGCGGGGACATGCTTAACCTGAACATGTTTGACCTGAACCTGCTTTGTAGCCGGTTTGGCCTGAACATGCTTGGCTGGCGTTTGCTGGGGTGTGGTGACCACCACAGTGCGCTGTTCGGATTGGTGTCCGCGCGCAAGGGCGGGCGTTGCGGCCATAAGCATGGCGGTCACGATGAGGGCAGAACGAGTTACTTTGGTCGGGCGCATAACGGCCTCCTTACTGTTGGATATAAGTCATACGCGTCGGGTTAAGGTTTCTGTCGCTGCTTGCGCTGTTTTTTATGTATTTCGCAAAATGTAAGTGCTGCGCGCGCTGCCGTTACTGTTTGTCCACGATGTTTTGCGTTTGCTGGCTCTGCACAGTGTGACGCGGATCGTCGGATTCGGCCAAAGCGGGGGAGGCCATCAAAGCAGTGAGGGTGAGGATGAGGGATTTGAAAAAGTTATTCATTTTGAGGGTCCTAAATCGATGCCCGCGAAAGCGGCTTATACGCCCGCAAAGGCGACCCACGATGAGCCAGCTTCGGGCTGCGTCAGACCGTGTTGTGGGTCTGATCTTATAGATAAAGGGGGTTGCTGAGAGGGTCTCAAGACCTGCGCACGGAGTTGTGATTGGGGTGGGGGGAAGTCGCTTGTGTGAGGTGTGTGCTTATCGCCTTAGAGTGATTTTCAAAAAGAAAATCACGAGCGCCCGACCCGCCCCATGGGCGGGCGCCTACGTCACCCACCCTCGGGTCAGGCGCTCGGAAGTTTATTTTTAGGTAGCAGTTTTGAGCTTTCCGAGAGAAATTTGTAAGCTTCCATTCCTTCAAACGTTCTCTCTTTATAGCACCGATTTAGTTCTTGAAGACCATCGCGACCAAAACCAACGGCAAGCTGTGGTTTGTTGTCAGTGCTGTGTGGATTGAATGAATAGTTATTCTTGTAAAACATGTGCTGATGTTCGAGATCTACAAGTTGAGAAAACTCGGAATGTACATGACCTGGGTTTTCTTTGAGAAAATTACGCCATCTGGAATCTAAAGGAATGAGACAGCGAGAAAGGCGAAAGACCAGTTCATCGAATTTGTGCAGATCATATGTATCGAACTCGTAGCTAACTTCTAGGTAACGTAAGTTGGTTTGTCCCAATTTAATTAGACGCTCAACAAACGTTTCTAGGTCTTCATCATATGGTTCATCGTCAAGCTCGCAAAGGTTTTTAGGTAAGTGAAGCTTTCCTCCGATGAGACAGGATTCTTGTTCGATGAACTCTTTGTATTCGCCAATTTTGGGGTGACCGAATTTCGCATTTTTCCCATTTATCAGAAGGCACGCTTTGAGCAGCTTTTCCGTACACTGCCCTGCATTCCAGCCAAAACTTCTGTAACTTTGCTTTTCCCAAGAAAGCCGCGCCATTGAGTAATCCTCTACAGCGGCCATTCCATAGGTCAAGAGCACTGTGCGTTCTACAAGGCATTGAGCTTTGCTGCTCAGTTTACTTTGGCTCATAATTCCCCCTTCACGCAAGCATGCTTGCGTGAACGCCCCTACACATCCAATTCCTCAGCAAATTGCGCATTCGCCTGAATATACTGGAACCGCAACTCAGGTTTTTTGCCCATCAACCGCTCGACCAGATCACCGGTTTCACCCGGAGTGTCTTCATCAATGGTCACACGGATAAGTTTGCGCGTTTTGGGGTCCATCGTGGTTTCTTTCAAATCCTTGGCATCCATTTCGCCAAGTCCTTTGAACCGCTGCACGTCGATTTTGCCTTTGCCGCCAAGGCCTTTGTCCATCCAAAGGTCTTTTTCCGCATCGTCCGCCACATAGAGACGGTTGGCCCCTTGGGTGAGGCGGTAGAGCGGCGGGCAGGCGAGGTACAAGTGCCCTTGGTCGATCAAGGGGCGCATCTGGGTAAAGAAGAATGTCATCAGCAAAGCGGCGATATGTGCGCCATCGACATCCGCATCGGTCATGATGATGATTTTGTCGTAGCGCAGGTCTTCGACATTAAACCGCGTGCCCATGCCAACGCCCAAGGCTTCGCAGAGGTCATTGATTTCTTGGTTTGTATTCAGCTTGTTAGAAGCGGCGCCAAGCACGTTGAGGATTTTACCTTTGAGCGGCAAAAGGGCTTGGGTTTCGCGTTTGCGCGCGCCCTTGGCAGAGCCGCCCGCAGAATCGCCCTCCACAATGAACAGTTCGGTGCCGGAGCGGTCCTTTGAGGTGCAATCGGTGAGCTTGCCCGGAAGGCGCAGCTTTTTGGTGGCTGTTTTGCGCTGGGTTTCTTTTTCTTGGCGGCGGCGCAGACGTTCTTCTGAGCGCAGCACAAGGAAATCAAGGATAGCGCCCGCGGATTTGGTGTCGGCAGCCAGCCAATTGTCAAAGTGGTCACGCACAGCGTTTTCCACCAGACGCGCGGCATCAGCGGTGGCAAGGCGGTCTTTGGTTTGGCCGACAAATTCGGGTTCGCGGATGAAACAAGACACCAAAGCGCAGCCGCCGGTGATCAGGTCTTCGCGGGTGATGTCTTTGGATTTTTTATTGCCCACAAGGTCGCCGTAGGCCCGAATACCTTTGAGAATGGCGGACCAAAAGCCGCCCTCATGGGTGCCGCCCTCAGGCGTGGGCACGGTGTTACAATAGGATTGCATGAAACCATCACGCGAGGGCGTCCAGTTGACGGCCCATTCGACCTTGCCCGGCACACCAAAGCGCGGCTGGAATTCAACGGTGCCCGCGAAGGGCGCATCGGCATAGGTCATGGATTTGCCGAGGGTCTCATTCAGGTAATCGGCAAGGCCACCGGGGAAGTGGAAGGTGGCTTGGGTGGGCGTCTCGCCGTCATCGATTTCGGTCTTCCAGCGGATTTCAACGCCTGAGAACAAGAAAGCCTTGGAACGCGCCAATTGGAACAGGCGTTTGGGTTTGAACCGGTGCTTGCCAAAAATTTGCTCGTCGGCGTGGAATGTCACGAAAGTGCCGCGTTTGTTGGGGGCGGAGCCGATTTTTTCAACGGGGCCTAAAGGGATGCCGCGCGAGAAACGTTGCTCATAGAGTTCTTTGTTTTTCGCGACTTGCACGACCAAACTGTCGGACAGAGCGTTGACAACAGAGGAGCCAACCCCGTGCAGACCGCCAGAGGTGGCATAGGCATCGCCTGAAAACTTACCGCCCGCGTGGAGCGTACACAGGATGACTTCCAAAGCGGATTTGTCAGGGAATTTCGGGTGCGGATCGATCGGAATACCACGGCCATTGTCGGTGATGGTGATGGAAAAATCCGCGTGCAGGGTCATCTCAATACGATTGGCATGGCCTGCGACGGCTTCGTCCATAGAGTTGTCGAGAATCTCGGCCACAAGGTGGTGCAAAGCGCGCTCATCCGTGCCGCCGATATACATACCGGGGCGTTTGCGCACGGGCTCGAGGCCTTCTAGCACTTCGATGGAGGAGGCGTCGTAGGCGGGGATGGCCCCTGCGAGGAGATCGTCGGACATTGGCACTGTGCTCGATTCTTGGTGTTTGCTCTTTGGGATAGGATTAGACCACTCAAGTGCCAAAACCGCAAGATGTAGGCTGCGGGAGATGTAGAAGGAGATGCGGGGAATGCGCATTCAAATCAAAGGGCATTAGAGGCAGGGGCCAGATCAGGGGGTACAGTTTGTGACATTCGGAGGAGAGATTTTGCCATGGCCTCTGATTTTGCAGACCTTTAATGTCGGCTAAGCGGGACGAAGTGTAAGTTCGATGAGCTTGCCCAATTTAGGGTTCCAGTGCTGAGAGACAGCACACGGCCGCTTCTTAAAAGGTCTGAATGGTTTGAATTAATTCCATCCAAAGGATGCAAGGCAAACCCACGGGCTTAGTCCTTTTTGTTGATTGGGTCTCACGAGGCCAACTCGGCAAGACGCAACCTACTGAGGTAGCGCTGATACAATACGTTTAAGGCAGCGGGCACGAAGAGTGTCAGCACAGCAGCGATGACTGCCACTTCACGCCAAAACCAAGGCGCTGCGTTCAGAGTGCCGGCTGCGAAAATTGCCATGAGGTAGCAAAGCAACACATGCCAAGCATATACTTGCAAAGAGTGTTGTCCTAAGAAAATCAGCGGTTTCCAAGTGACGATGGCGTCCAGCATGCGCGACACATTGCGTAGCCAAAGCTCACGCGCGTTAGGCGCAGCAACAAGCAGCCAAAGCGCGAGATAAAAGTGCCCGGCAAAGGTTAATATCCGTAGGAAGGACATGTCTTTGCGGTCAAATGCAGCCAGAATGGCCATGTTAGTTTCCGGCGCAAGGTCTCCGAATGCAATCACCCTTGGCAATGCGAAGAACACTCCAGCAAGGGCTATGCTGGCCAATGCGAGGTACTTACCAATCGGTCGATGCAAAAAAGTTAAGGACAGCTTGTTTTGCGCCATTAAAAAGCCTCCTGCCAGTCCTGCAAAATACAGCACTTGCCATCCAAGGCGATTAAAATAAAGCCCTAAGGTCACACCTTCATCTGCAATCCCAGTTTTCTCGCCGATAGCGGCCCATGCAAGGCTTGGAAGATCGGTCTGTCCTATAGCCCATGCAACTGCAGAAATCGACGCAACGCGCAGCCATTGC
Organism: Pacificibacter marinus; assembly: GCF_018860665.1. GTDB lineage: Bacteria > Pseudomonadota > Alphaproteobacteria > Rhodobacterales > Rhodobacteraceae > Celeribacter > Celeribacter marinus_A. The sequence continues at coordinate 8,776 of NZ_JAHKPK010000064.1, read as the reverse complement.
CCGCGTTGCATTGCAACAAGAGCTGCAGGTGTCAAAGCCATAAACACCAAATACATGGGGAGAATATCAACAAACATTGGGCCAGACGTGAGGGTGGCCCCTAAAAAAACGAACAGTAGCGGATCAGTCGCCAACTTGGTGATCAATGGTATGCCCGCACCGTGCATCGCGACCGATAAGACAATTATTGACCCAAGAATAAGAAAATGCCACCGCCAAACAACGAACATACGCGCGAACATTTTTTGACGCATCGCAGCACCAGAGACTCGTAGTAATTGTTTACCGAAGACAAGGCCGATAACGATACCGGAAATCGCGACAAAGCCTTGCGCGGCATCCACAAAACCGTTTCTGTGATGGGTCAAAATCCCGACATCGCTGGGAATAAATATGGCGATATGGCCTAATGTCATACTGAGCAGAAAAAAGCCACGAATTCCATCGAGATGCTGTAGCCGCATGTTTTGTCCCCTTTTCCGTTTGTTTCTGGCATGCAGAAAAGGTGAAAATAAGATACAATTTAGCTAAAAATTAGGCAGCTGTTGATTGCGGGCCTTCGGAAAGACTTGCAAACATCGTCGGCTAACAGGGCAGCCATTTCACTTGTTTTAAAAGTCTTTCTAGAAACTCGCGCGCGGGTGTGTCATTAGGCTTGGAATTGAAGCGAACAAGGACATAAAAACCGATGCGGCGATCTAAGGGGATCATCTCTTCTGCAGAACGGATCGCAGCGCGGGCTTTGTCAACGCTGGATGCGGCTGTTCATGGTGAACGCAAGGCTGTTGTCTTTGACATAGACGGCACGTTGACGCCATCTATTTTGTCTGTGCGCACGCCGCGTCAAGGGGCTGCCGAGGCCGTAAAGGCCTTTTTCGATGCGGGTTTCGACATTGTTTATATTTCCGCACGGGTACGCTTGTTGCAATCTGGCGTCAGTGACTGGTTGGACAAGCACGGCTTTCCAGACGGCCAATTGCACATGACAGAAAGTCGTGAAGACCGGCTTGATACGGGGGCCTTTAAAAAGCGTGTTTTGAAAGCCTATGCCGATCACGGCTGGAGCTTTGCGGCGGCTTTTGGTGATTCTACGTCTGATTTCAACGCTTATGTCTATGCGGGCGTGCCGCATGATCGCATTTACGCGCTGCGCCGACGCGGGGCCGCGGGGTGTCAGGCTGGGGTGTGGCAGGGGTGCTATGGCGGCTGGGAAGATCTGCGCCAAACCATTGCTGACATTCTGGCCGAATAGGCTGCACCAGTCAAAAAGGCCGCATTTGTTATACAGCAGTTGTCAGAAAGACCGCTGCTGTCAATAAGGTGCGTGAGGGAACTTTGTAAAGGCTTGCGCCGCCCGATCAGTCGCGGGCGTCGCCAAATCCGCCCATGCGTTTGGCCCATTGGAACGCAACGATAGCGCCTTTGAAGCGTGGCAACAAAAACAAAGACAGGGCCACGGTGCCGGCCGCAAAGACTGCGAGCATCACCAAAGGTTCAGGGCGAAATTCCACATAATACCAGCCCATGGTGGGTGCTAACAAATGGCCTACGATCAAAATGGTCAAATAGGGTGGACCATCATCTGCGCGGTGGTGATGAAGCTGTTCTTGGCACACAGGGCACTCGGAGCGCACTTTAAGATAGCCTTTGAGCATCGGTCCGTTGCCGCAAGATGGGCAGCGGCGTTTCCAACCGCGCAGCAAAGCGGTTTTCATCTCGCGCTCAGGCAAATCTCTGGCAGTGGGTTTGGTGGATGCGTGAAGAACTGTATCAGTCATGCGATGTGCCTTTTGGATCATAGATCGTTTTGCTTATGACATCTTTATAAGGAGACTGTCTTACGAAATAGAGGACAGATTGTCGTTGCGTCCGGTTGTCGCGTCACACGGAATGCCAAATCCGCTGTCAAAACTTTTTTAGCCCACCCGCGACGGAAAGCGAAAGGTGGCGCGTTTCACTATTATAAGCGCTCAGCACTGACACACAGCGGAGCGCATGGATAACAGATAAGGATTATATCTTATGAAACGTACTTCACTCATCTCTGCGGTTGCTTTGATCGCTGTCGTTGGTTCTGCCGCTGCAAGCTTTGCAGAAGGCGAAAAAGATATGGGCCGCCGTGGTGGCAAAATGCCAAGTATCGAAATGCTCGACACGGATGGCGATGGCCAAGTGACCCAAGCGGAAATGGACGCGCATAAAGCGGCGCGTTTTGCCGAAACAGACACAGACGGCAACGGATCACTGTCTGCTGAGGAAATGGCCGCTGCTGCTGATGGCAAAAAGGCTGAACGTCAAACCAAGCGGATCGAAAAAATGATCTCTCGTATGGACACAGACGGCGACGGCGAAGTTTCTGCCGCTGAAATGGACGCGATGGCGAAAAAATCACCTTTCGAGCGTCTGGATACCAATGGCGATGGCGTTTTGTCCGCTGACGAATTTGCAGCAGGCCATCAGGGTCACGGCAAAGGCAAAGGCGGCAAGCACCATAAAGGTGGCGACCACGATCACGACGGCGACGACAATTGATCTCGCGTGATCAGACTTGCTAAAGTCAGGTAAGCCTTAACTTTGATAGGCTTATATAACACAGGTCGGGGCGTAAGCGCCCTGATCACATTGACGACAAAAGCGTGAAGACGACAAAAGCGTAAAACTGCGCAAGACTTTAAGACCTGGCACAGGTCATAGGATAAAACTGACCATGGACGCCGATCTCATCGCAGGCTACGTCTGATAGGAATGGATATGCCTTTTGACGCCCAAAATGACACGTCGGATGACGCATTGCTGATTGCCTTTGGCAACGGTGACCGTTTGGCTGCGCGGGTCTTAACCGATCGACATGCCCCTCGGGTGATCGGCTATGCGGCGCGGTTGTTGAAAGATCGTGCCGAGGCCGAAGATGTCGCGCAAGATGCGATGATGCGCTTGTGGAAAATCGCCCCTGAGTGGCGCACAGGCGAGGCCAAGGTGACGACGTGGTTATACCGTGTGGTGACCAACCTATGCACAGACCGGTTGCGCAAAAAACGCGGCACGGGTTTGGATGAGATCGCGGAACCCGAAGACGGCAAGCCGTCACAAGACGCGGTTTTGATGCAAAAACAACGGGTGGCAGCGCTGGATGCAGCGTTGGACACTTTACCGGACCGGCAAAGAGAAGCCGTCGTTCTGCGCCATATCGAAGGGTTATCGAACCCTGAAATCGCGCAGGTTTTAGATATTGGTGTCGAGGCGGTCGAAAGTTTGACCGCGCGCGGCAAACGGGCGCTGGCCAAGGCTTTGGCAGATCAGCGCGAAACATTGGGGTTTGAAGATGACACAGCGTGAAGATTTTCTCAGTGATGCTGATCTAGATACTCTGTTTGCGGATGCGCAATCGGATGCACCGGTGCCGTCTGACGCCTTTATGGCGCGGGTTCTGGCCGATGCGAATGCCGTGCAAGAGGCAAATGGCGCAGGCCTGCCAGATTGGGCAAGATCCAAGCCGGCGCGGCCTGCGCGCGGGTCTTGGTTTGCAAATCTGTTGGACAGTGTCGGCGGCTGGCGCGGTGGTGCGGGTTTGGCCACAGCCACTGTTATGGGCTTGGCCATCGGCTTGGGCGCGCCCACAACGGTGACGGATTTGGCCTCTGGAACATGGGGCGGCACTTCGATCTCGCAGACGGCGAGTGCCAGTATAGAGACCACGAGCTATGCGCTCGATGATTTGGTGCCAAGCTTTTATGACTTGGCGGCGGAAGGGTAGACTATGAGCGACGCAAATATTCAGAAAAAGCAACGCGGATCACGGCGTATGCGCTTCATCTTGATCCTCTCCTTGGCGGTGAACTTGGCCGTCGTGGGGCTGGTGGCGGGTGCTGCTTTGCGCGGTGGTGAGCGTGGCGGTGCCACTGGCGATGGCGATGCCCGTGCGCGCGCCATGCAGACCCGTGACTTTGGTTTCGGGCCCTATGTATCCGCCTTGGATCGAGAGGCGCGCCGCGAAATCGGCCGTAATTTTATCAACAAAGCGGGAGGGGCCGCCAAGGCTCGTGCGGGGGCGCAAGAAAAGTTCGAGGCGATTTTGGATGCGCTCAAGGCCGAACCGTTTGACGCAGATTTGTTCCAAGCCGCGATGCTGGCACAGCTCAATGATTTGGCCGAAAAGCAAAGCATCGGGGCCGCTGTGATTGTCGAACATGTGGCGATGATGACGCCTGAGGCACGGGCTGCCTATGTGGTGCGTTTGGATCAAGCGCTCAAACGTCCTCCGCGCCATGATGCAGGGCCAGATGGGGGCCGCGATGCCAAGCCCAAACCCAAGGCGCAACCTTAAACGCCAAGCGTAAAGGGTGCGCTATATGTGAGGGGGCAATCTTACGTTAAGAAAAGCGCTGCGTTGAGGCAGCGCCGTTGCGGTCACGCAGCATGAGAGCCGAGGGTCACTTGATTGCGACCTTCGGCTTTTGCGTCATAGAGTGCCCGATCCGAGATTTCCAAAAGCGTTTCGATGGATGCGGCTTTTTCCCCGCCCATTGTCAGCCCGATCGAAGCCGATACTGATACAGGCGTGCCGTTCGCGGTCTGCGTGACGGGCGTGCCACAAATCGCGGCGCGCAGACGTTCAGCGGCAGAGCGCGCATCGACCAATGTGGTCATCGGCATACAGACCAAAAATTCTTCGCCGCCAAAGCGGGCGATCAAATCAATGCCACGCAGGGTGTTGCGCATCCGTTTGGCGACCTCGATCAAGACCTCATCGCCAATGCTGTGGCCAAAGGTGTCGTTGATGGTTTTGAACCGGTCCAAATCAATCAACATGATTGCAAAATTCTGACCTGATCTTGTCGATTCTTGCGAGATTTGCGTCATATGCGGCAGGGCATAGCGCCGGTTGTATAGCCCCGTCAGCGGATCAATCATTGCCAAACGCAGACCTTCGTCCACGGATGTGCGCAGCACATCGGCCTCTTTCTTGCGCCGCATTTGCAACCGCAGGCGCAGGGCCAATTCTTCGGGATCCGCGCCGCGGGTGACAATATCGTTCGCGCCCAGATCAAGCGCCATCACGGCTTCTTTGCGATCTTGCAACCCATGCACAACGACGATTCCCGCAAAGCGGGTGTTTTGGCGTGCGCGAATATCTGCGATCAAGCGCAGCCCGTTTGTGTCGCCAAAGATGTCGCTGGACACCACATAGATGTCGGCGGCATTGCCCCCAGCAATGGTTTCCAGCAAACGATCGGCGGCAATAATTTCGATGTCATCCGAGACCAAGCCGCGCAACCCCGCACGCCAGATCATCGCGTCTTCTGTAGAGCGACCAACAAGGGCAATTTTGCCGGGGGTCGTAAAGTTAAAAGCGGCTTCTGCAAAGCCGAAAGACCGCGCCGTTTCATCACGTCTGCGCAATTCGTCTGTGGTGGCGCGGGCGCGCATGAGGGCCCGCACGCGGGCGGTCAATGTAAGTTCGTCAATCGGTTTGGCCAAAAATTCGTCAGCGCCCGCTTTGAGTGCGGCGATTTTGGCCTCGGTATCCCCCGCAGGCGTGGCGATTAGAACCGGAATATGGCGTGTGGCCGGGTCGGCTTTCAATTGGGCACAGGCGTCATGGGCGCTCATATCCCCAAGGTCGGTATCAAGGATGATGATGTCGGGCTGGCATTCGCTTGCGCGCAGCACTGCATCTTTGCCAGACGCCGCCTGGATCACCTCGTAGAAGGCGGATGAAAGCTTCACTTTCAGAATTATGCGGTTCGTCGGGACATTGTCCACGATGAGAATCCGTCCTGCCATTGTGCCCTCGGAAATCTATGATATGCGATGTTTATTGGGACGCATCTTTTGTTAAGATATGCGTTTAAAATGCGCCTCAAAGGTTAATAAAGGGTTTCCAGCCCCAAGGAGTTATCCACATATGAAGCAAGATTCCGCCGAGATTCTCGCCCTTAAAATTCTGGTCTGGTTGGTCGGGAACGAAGAGCTTTTACCTGTTTTCCTTGGGTCTACGGGACTTGGCGAAGATGATCTGCGCAATCGGGCCAGCGAACCAGAGCTTTTGTCTGCCATTCTAGAGTTCGTCATGATGAATGATGAATGGGTTAACGATTTTGCCCAGAATGCGTCAATAGACCCCTATGACGTTATGCGCGCCCGACAGGCATTGCCGGGCGGGGAGGACATCCATTGGACATAACATCAATTCGCGCGATTTTGTTCGACAAAGACGGCACTTTGTTTGATTTTCAAAAATCGTGGTCCCCTTGGGCTGCCGCCGTGATCGATCGTTTGGCGCAAGACGACACGGCCGTGGCGCAGGCTGTGGCCGGTGTCTTGGGGTTCGATATCGCGCAGGGGCAATTTTTGGCCGACGGCTTTGCCGTGTCCAGCACGCCTGATGAGCAAATAGTACGGCTTAAGCCGATCTTTCCAGATTTAAGCGGCGAAGAAATTTTGACCCGCATGATGTCGAAAATGGATGTCGCTGTGCCCGTGCCTGTGCGCGATTTGGACAGGGCATTACAGATCTTTCAATCGCGCCAGATCAAAATGGGTGTGGTGACCAATGATTTCGAACAGGTTGGGCGGGATCATCTGCAACACGCAGGCGTGCAGGACGCTTTTGATGTGGTGATCGGATTCGACAGCGGCTTTGGCAGCAAACCTGCGCCAGATGGCTGTATAGCTGCTGCTATGTCACTTGGAGTTGATCCTGCGCGCACTGTGATGGTGGGGGACAGTTTGCACGATTTGGCGGCTGGGCGCGAGGCGGGGATGCGCACGATTGGCGTGTTAACCGGAACCGCAAGCCGCGCAGATTTGACGCCTTGGGCCGACATTGTGGTGGAAGATGTGGCCGAGATCGCTGCATTCTTTACATAAGACGCTCTGTTTGGGGGGGCGTTGATACGGTCTTAGGCTGACGCTAGGGAATATATAGCAGCATTTTAAGGATATTTGTTAAATGCATTGGCGGCTCTTGGTACTTTATTAAGTCGTGGCGCGTAGTCTCAGGCCTGTACAAGTAAAAGGGCCTATTGCTTATGCATGGGATGATAAATCGCGCAATTCAATGTTTTCTTCGCGACACATACGGGCCACAGATTTGGGCCGATGTAGCCGAGCAAGCTGACCTTGGTTTCGATAACTTCGAAGCCATGCTGAATTATCCAGACGAGGTCACCATCAAATTATTGGCCTCGGCCGCTCGCAATTTGTCAAAACCCGTTGACGCAATGCTTGAAGACATCGGAACCTATCTTGTATCCCATCCTAACGTGGAAGCGATCCGCAGATTGTTGCGATTTGGTGGGGATGAATATAGGGAATTCTTGTTCTCTCTCAATGAAATCGAAGGGCGCTCACGCCTCGCTTTGCCTGATCTTGAAGTGCCCAAACTTGAAGTTTTTGAAAACCCTGACGGGACGCATAGCTTGACCTGTCTACATTCGATGCCCGGGTTCGGCTATGCGATGGTGGGTGTCATGCGCGCCATGGCGGATGACTACGGTGCACTGGTGTTCTTGGAACACCAAGGGTGGCGCGATTCAGGAGAAGAAATCATCAATATTCAATTGTTGGAAGAATCCTTTGCTGAAGGGCGTAGTTTTGATCTTGCTGCACAGGCGGTTTGAAAAATGATGCATGTAATCAATTTTGATAAACCCTCTCTTGATTTGTTGATGCCTATGCATTTGATTTTGGACGAGACCGGCGTGATCTGTGGCGTGGGGCCGACCTTGTGCAAACTGCGCAGTGAAACGGCACTCTTGGGGCAGAATGTTTTTGATATTTTCGAATTGCGTGATGACGGACGCCCAAAAGGCGATTGCCTTTTGCCAACGGACAAAAAGCTTTACCTCACCTTTAAAGACGGCGTGCCCACCACTCTTAAAGGCGTGGCGACACCTGTGGCGGGCTGTGATGGATTGTTGCTCAACCTGTCGTTTGGCATATCTGTTGTTGATTCCGTGCGCGAGTATCGTCTGACAGCTGGTGATTTTGCGGCCACGGATCTGGCGGTTGAAATGCTTTATCTTGTTGAGGCAAAATCCGCAGTGTTGGAAGAAACAAAGCAGCTTAACATGCGCCTGCAGGGGGCAAAAGTGGCCGCTGAAGAACAGGCCTTCACCGATACGCTTACAGGGCTTAAAAACCGTCGTGCGATGGATCATGTGCTGGATCGGATGATCCGTGGGTCCATTCCTTTTGCATTGATGCACCTTGATTTGGATTATTTCAAAGACGTCAATGATACTTTGGGCCATGCGGCCGGAGATGCAGTGCTGCAAAAAGTCGCCAAAATCCTTGTCCAAGAAACGCGCGGCGATGATATGGTGGCGCGGGTGGGCGGCGATGAGTTTATCCTCATCTTGCACAAAATGACGGAGGCGGACCGTTTGATGAAGACCGCTAAACGGATCATCAGCCAGTTGGAAGTGCCAGTGCCTTTTGGCGATACGGTGTGTCGTATTTCGGGATCTATCGGAATCACCACAACGGATGTCTATGAGGCGATTGATTCAGACCAGATGATGCATGATGCGGACACGGCGCTTTATGCCTCCAAACACCAAGGACGTGCGTGCGCCAATATGTTTGAGCAGGGCATGACTGGGGTACAGACCGTGGTTCCCGATGCGGCAGCATCACGACGCTAAAGCGCCCCGCAATTGGTAGGGCTTGGATATTCATTATCGGGGATATTGGCCAATGGCAGTCCCTAGGGGAATTGAACCCCTCTTTCCAGGTTGAAAACCTGGCGTCCTAACCGATAGACGAAGGGACC
>NZ_JAHKPK010000033.1 GCF_018860665.1 Pacificibacter marinus | reverse complement strand
TTGCTTGGCCGTAGTGGGCGGATGGGTAGGTACGTTGGGTACGTGTTGTTCGGCGGGTGCTATAAATAACAAAGGCGGGACAGTGATGTGTTTAAACACTAGGCCGTGCGCTAAGTTAGCAGGCTTGGCTGCAATAGTAATATCTTCTTTACCATCCAGTATGCGTGATACCGCGTGTTCGGGGTCGCCTGTATGGAGTTTTATCTCAATGCCGGGATGCGCTATGCGAAAGCGGTTAAGTAAATCAAACAAAAAACTATAGCTGGCGGTTACCGAGCAATAAAGGCTAATTTCACCGTGAAGCTGATCGCTATTGTCGGTTAGCTCATGCCGAATCAGGTTCCATTGGCTGCTGGCTTCACGCGCATAGGCCAGAAATTTTTCGCCTTCTAGCGTCCGCGCTACCATACGATTGTCGCGGTTAAATAAAGCCACGCCAACTTCTTCTTCGAGTTGGCGAATATTTCGCGATAGGGCTGAAATGCTGATATTGCACTCTTCGCTAGCGCGCCCAAAATGTAACGTATCCGCCAACGCTAAGAAGTGTTTGATTGTTCGTGTATTCATGGTGCCATTGTAACGGATAAGAAAGCACCAAATATAGGAATCATTGCATAAAGTGGGACGTAATATTGCGTTTATATCAATTTACGAAAGGTTGTCTTTTCTATAGAGTAGCCACCACTTAATAATTTATGCATTTTTGTACCGCAACCTCATCGATGCTGGCTTGGCTGATATGAGAATGGTGGTTAACAAGGGTGTAATACTTTTTCAATCTCGGTGTGCTTTGCTACCACGATTGATCACAACAAGTTAATGGATGTGTTTAACATGGCTAATTATTTCAATACGCTGCCACTGCGTGAGCAACTTGCTCAACTGGCTAAATGTCGTTTCATGGATATGTCAGAGTTTTCTGACGGTGTTGAAGCGCTTAAAGGCAAAAAAATTGTTGTTATCGGTTGTGGCGCTCAGGGCCTTAACCAAGGTTTAAACTTGCGCGATAGCGGTTTAGACGTGTCTTACACACTGCTTGCTGCAGCAATTGCTGAGAAGCGTCAGTCGTGGAAAAACGCTACTGAAAATGGCTTTACTGTTGGTACATACGAAGAGCTAATCCCAACAGCCGATGTTGTTCTTAACTTAACGCCGGATAAGCAGCACACACCCGTTGTTACTGAAATTATGCCATTGATGAAGAAAGGCGCTTGCTTGTCTTACTCACATGGTTTCAACATCGTAGAAGAAGGCATGAAAATCCGTGAAGATTTGACGGTTATCATGGTTGCACCTAAGTGCCCTGGTTCTGAAGTACGTGCTGAATACGTTCGTGGTTTTGGTGTTCCTACCCTGATCGCTGTTCACGAAGACAATGACCCTAAAGGTGAAGGTTTAGCGTTGGCTAAAGCTTACGCTGTAGGTACTGGCGGCCACAAAGCCGGCGTATTGATGTCTTCTTTCATCGCTGAAGTAAAATCTGACTTGATGGGTGAGCAGACTATCCTATGTGGTATGTTGCAAACGGGTTCTATTCTTTGCTTCGACAAAATGGTTGAAGAAGGTATCGACCCAGGTTACGCATCTAAGTTGATTCAGTACGGTTGGGAAACAATCACTGAAGCACTTAAGTATGGTGGCGTGACTAACATGCTAGATCGTCTTTCTAACCCAGCTAAGATCAAAGCATTCGATCTTTCTGAAGAGTTGAAAGAAATCATGCGCCCACTGTACAACAAGCACCAAGATGACATTATCGACGGTACTTTCT
>NZ_JAHKPK010000007.1 GCF_018860665.1 Pacificibacter marinus | reverse complement strand
CTGATCAGGAAGCGGTCTTATGCGCTGGTATCCGTCTCACGGCTTAATGATCCATCTATTTTGATGTAGTTAGTCTGAACCGAGTATAGATAGCTGAGACCATTCGGATGCACACCAAAATTATCGACACCAAATTGAACGCCTGTTGGTCTTAGTAGGTTGCGAAACCAGACAATGTGCTCAATATCATTCAGCGCAGCGGTTTCATTAATCTCAATATTTAGCCGGTTACCTGGCGCGTATTGTCTGAGAAGTTGAGTTATCCATGTGCTAAAGCCATCCTCGTGGATGGTTTGCTGGCTCAAGTTGACCGTCAGAGGACCGCCTTCTGGGTATTCAGCTAAATGTATAACTGCTTTTTCTAAAATAGGGCGGTCCAGAGCTGAAATTAGATTTCAGGATTTTAGTAGCATGGATAAACTCGCCAGCAGAGCAAGGCTCTCCTGCCTTCTTCAGGATGCGAGCAAGTAGTTCGCGTTGCAAAATAGTCGGGTTGTCTTGGGTGGAATGCGATGAGAATACTGGTTGGAATTGTATGAAAATATTCTTGTTCTGAATGGCTTTGGCGACATGCTGTTGCCATGATTCAGAAGCGACTGTAGAACCGGTAAACGTGTCGGGTAACAAGAGAGCCGTGCTTTGTTTTTTGGCTACCTGTATAGCCAGTTTGGCGTCTGACATCACGAGATTAGCACTTGCTAGTGTATCGAAAGTGGTGACTGCGATGTGGAATGGCATACCGTCATCTTGCGGTGAAATAAAATTACTCTGTGTAGTGAGTTGTGCAGCTAGCGCATTAAGTTCTCTTTTTATGAGTTCTTCATCAACGGTCGGAAGAATTGCGGCAAAGTCTGACCCTGTTAATCGGCCTACAATATTGGGGTCAAAACGCATAGCAAGTTTAGACAGTGTACCGCCAATATGCTTCAAATAATTATTGGCTTCTTCTTCGCCTAAGGCCGAGTTCAGAGCCTGTAAATCGTTAACATGCAGGTAAATACAACATCCAGGCCCAAACTCTTGACGGTTGTCTAACCAGTCACTTAGCAACGCCATTGTAGATCGTTGATTAGCTAAGCCCGTAAGGTTGTCTTGGTAGGCCGTTTTGCGCAATTCTTCAATATGCAGTGATTGTTCGGCAAACATTTTTTGTACGCGCTTAACCATGCTGTTCATGGCTAGGACAACCCGCTTAAGTTCTCGGGTTTTGGGGATGTTTTCTTGTTCTATGTACTGACTTTCTGCCAAGGCTTGTGCCTGCTCTTCTACGCCACGTAGAGGGCTTAAAATATAACGGATGAGCGTACTTAACAGCAGGACACTTAACAAAGATAAAGAGACGAAAAGTATTAATGTATTCTGTGCCCCTTGCCATAACTGAGAATAGGCGTAATCGGCTCTGCTTTGAACGAGTACAGAGCCAACTTTACGCCATTGAAAGCTGATTTCGCGACTCATTGAGGGTGGCGTTAACTGGACTAAGCTGACGAACCAGTCTGGCACGCTTTTCCCTGATTGGGGGAGGGTGCTGGTTTCAAACAGCGTTTCATTGTCGGCAGAGCGAATCACTATTTTTTGATAGAATCCACTATCAAAGATAGCGTTAACGGTTGCTTCGATGGTCGCTGTATCTTTGTCAGCCACATAGGGGGCTAGATAAAGTCCTAGGTGAGTTGCCGTATCCTGACCATGCGATTCTAATTGAGTAAGAAGCATATTTTTGGAGCTGTCTGACATAATAAATAACGTACCCGCGACAAGCCCGATCAGCAC
>NZ_JAHKPK010000009.1 GCF_018860665.1 Pacificibacter marinus | reverse complement strand
AAAGAACAGGCTCCCAATTGATAAAACAAGAAGAGCGTTAGGGGTTACAAGCGAAAATCGGAAAGCTGTCGAGAAGTATGAATCTGCAATTGATGAAATTTGGGATTTAATTTCACCTTCAATACCAAATATCAATAAGACTCAGTTCTTTGGCTTCGAACCAATTACGGGTATTGACGGAGTTCAGCATACTCAGCACGGTGCAATATCTGGGGCATATATTGTGCTCAATATGTTAGGCATAAGCCCCGACAAAGGCCTTGCGAAAAGAGACAAGATCAAGAACGTAATGTCAGATGGGCAGCACGCTGGAATGGCATCTTATTGTAATGCCCTAGTTTCCGCTGATAGAGGAATAATTAACAAATCAATGTGTATATTTTCGTACCTGAATAATATTACCAATGCTTTGCATTTTGAGTATCAAAAAGGGTACCAGCTTCGACTTGAGGTAAGCAAAATATAACACGCGCATGTTGTCGGAACGTTTTTTCGCTGCGCTCCAAACCAGCCGTAAATGCCTGCGACGATGTCTGCAACTTGTCTTGAGCTGACTGTTACAGAGCGACTAACGACTTCCGCAATACGCCCTTTTCGGTCATCGACCAAGGCTACTTTTCCGAGGCAAATTTTAAAGTATCTATTCCTTGCCCCCGTAGATTTGCAAAAATGACTAAACCTGAATAACACATAATCGAAAAGTATTTCGTCTATAAAAACACTACTAAAAACCATATAACCTATTGAATATAAAAAATTACATAAGATTGTAAAAAATGACACTGTCATTAAAACCTACACAAATTTTGTTACCAACCAACAGCAACTGTTTATTATTACAGTTGCTGTATAAATATTTAGTGAAATATTTCGCTTGTTACACTAACTGCCAATTTTTACCAAAATAAAAAAGCGAGCACTCAAGGCTCGCCTTTCAAATCTATAAACAGCTTAGTCAGTCACAATCTTAATTATGGTCACAAACTTAATTAAAATAGTCACAGACTTAATTAACAGTCATCAATCATTACTCAGCCGTGTCATAAGCGTCCATCGGCACACACGAGCAGAACAGGTTACGGTCGCCGTATACGTTGTCGATACGGTTCACCGTTGGCCATACTTTACCCATACGTACGAATGGTGCTGGGAATACTGCTTGTTCGCGGGTGTAAGGGCGGTTCCAATCTGAATCCACTAAATCGTCCATTGTGTGTGGCGCATGCTTGAGTGGGTTGTTTTCGGCGTCTAGCTCACCGTGTTCGACTTGGGCAATTTCGCTGCGGATTTGCGCCATGGCTTCGATAAAGCGGTCGAGTTCGGCTTTTGATTCGGACTCGGTCGGCTCGATCATGAGTGTGCCCGGTACCGGGAACGACATAGTCGGTGCGTGGAAGCCGAAGTCCATCAGGCGTTTAGCGACGTCTTCTTCGCTGATACCGGATGCTTCCTTCAATGGGCGCAGGTCGATGATGCACTCGTGTGCGACGCGGTCATTACGGCCAGTGTAAAGAACAGGGTAGTGCTCAGCTAATTTTTTAGCTAAGTAGTTAGCATTCAAAATAGCGTATTCAGTCGCTAGGCGTTGGCCCTCGCCACCCATCATTTTGATGTACATCCATGAGATAGGT
>NZ_JAHKPK010000052.1 GCF_018860665.1 Pacificibacter marinus | reverse complement strand
ACAAAGCTGGTGGCCTCATCAGGCGTAGGGTCGATAAAAATGTGCATGTGGTTAAAGGCAGCCACTAAGCGGATTTTGTCAGATAACAACATACCGTTACCAAACACATCGCCCGCCATATCACCCACACCAATCACGGTGAAAGGATCCGTTTGTGTATTGATACCTTTTTCACGGAAGTGCAGTTTCACTGACTCCCAAGCACCTTTTGCCGTAATCCCCATGCCTTTATGGTCATAGCCTTGGCTACCACCTGAGGCAAATGCATCACCCAACCAAAATCCGTATTCTTCAGCGAGTGCGTTGGCGTAATCCGAGAACGTTGCAGTACCTTTGTCAGCCGCCACAACTAAATAAGGATCATCGGCATCGTGACGAACAACATTTTTGGGCGGAATCACGTCACCATTGACTAAGTTATCAGCAAGGTCTAACAAACCGCGAATAAACCAGCGATAGCTTTCGACCCCTTCAGCTAACCATTCGTCACGGCCGCCATCGGTTGGGAGTTGCTTAGCGACAAAACCACCTTTAGCGCCCACAGGTACAATGACTGCATTTTTCACTTGCTGGGCTTTCACTAAGCCAAGTACTTCGGTGCGATAATCTTCTAAACGATCAGACCAGCGTAAGCCGCCTCGTGCTACTTTGCCGCCCCGTAGGTGTACACCCTCGACCCGAGTCGAATAGACGAACACTTCAAACATAGGCCGCGGCTTAGGAATTTCGGCAATCTCGTGCGGGTTCATTTTCAACGACAAGTAAGGCTTAGGTTCGCCATCATCAAGATGTTGGAAGTAGTTGGTACGTAGGGTTGCTTTAATTAACTCAAGATAGCGACGTAAAATTTTGTCGTCATTTAGGTTATCGACTTTATCAAGCGCATCCAAAATACTGTTTTCAATACGGCCAATCAGAGCTTTTACTTTTTCGCTGGATTGGCGCTGAGGATCAACACGAGCACGGAATAATGCAACCAACAAGCGAGTTACATGGGCATGACGTGACAGTGTTTCGGCAATGTATTGCTGGCTAAAACCAAAACGAATTTGTTGGTTGTAGCGCGCATAAGCACGAAGCATGACCACTTCTCGCCAGTTGAGACCGGCGTTAAGTACTAAACGGTTAAATTCATCGTTATCCGCTTTTTGTTGCCAGATGGCGGCAAAGGCTTGCTGGAAGATCTCTTTCACCTCTTCTAGCTCAACGACACCATTCCCACCTTTAAGCGTGAGGCTGAAGTCATGTATCCAATATTTTACATTGTTAGAACAATGTACAACAAAAGGATGTTCGCCCACGACGCGTAAGCCCAAGTTCTCAAGAACAGGGATCACATCCGAAAGAATTAATGGCACAGCCGTGGTGAAGAGCTTAAACCGCAATACGGTTTGAGATTCCTCCAGCAAGCGATAAAAGCTCATGGTTAGCGGAGAGCCTTTTAACGCTTCCATTTTCTCAATGTCATGCACCGCATGCAGCGTCGTAAAATGCTCTCGATAAGCTGCTGGGAAAGCCTCACGGTATAAATTACTACGTGTGGTGCCCAGCTCTTCACCAAACGCATCAACCATGGCGCTGTGTAGGTCTTCATTCCAAGAGCATGAGAGTGCCTGTACTTCGCTTTCAAGTTGCTCTAAATCTGGAGTTGGCTGCCCAGGTGGTACTCGTAATACAAAATAGGTGCGTGCTAATACCGATTCGCCCATTGAGTTAATGAACTCAATATCAGTTGCATTAGACATTTTAGTTAACAGCGTTTGGATACTTAAGCGCAGCGCCGTACTAATCAAGTCACGTGGTACAAAGTACAAGCAAGAGTAAAATTGTCTTTTCTTATCCGCCCGTACTAGCATGCATGCTTTACGGCGCTCTTGAAGATGGAAAATGCGTAAGGCCGCTTGGTAAAGTTCACCCTCGGTGGCTAAAAAT
This sequence comes from Pacificibacter marinus, assembly GCF_018860665.1. Lineage (GTDB taxonomy): Bacteria > Pseudomonadota > Alphaproteobacteria > Rhodobacterales > Rhodobacteraceae > Celeribacter > Celeribacter marinus_A. The sequence goes on along the minus strand of NZ_JAHKPK010000052.1, from coordinate 56 downwards.
AGCTCATCACGTGGCATATCAACCAATACTTAGTGGAACGTTTTACCACTGTGGCC
>NZ_JAHKPK010000044.1:1268-1574 GCF_018860665.1 Pacificibacter marinus | reverse complement strand
ACGGTTTCAGGTTCTATTTCACTCCCCTCACAGGGGTTCTTTTCGCCTTTCCCTCACGGTACTGGTTCACTATCGGTCAATTGGGAGTATTTAGCCTTAGAGGATGGTCCCCCTATCTTCAGTCAAAGTTTCTCGTGCTCCGACCTACTTAATGTGTCCAACATGCTGCTTCGTGTACGGGGCTATCACCCTTTATTGCGGTACTTTCCAGAACCTTCCACTACAACATACTGAATCGGCTGTTTCCCTTTCGCTCGCCGCTACTCAGGAAATCTCGGTTGATTTCTTTTCCTCCGGGTACTTAGA
>NZ_JAHKPK010000044.1:0-1086 GCF_018860665.1 Pacificibacter marinus | reverse complement strand
GTTTCAGTTCTCCGGGTTTGCTTCGCATAGCTATGTATTCACTATGCGATACTGCACAAAATGCAGTGGGTTTCCCCATTCAGAAATTCTGGTCTATAACGGTTTTTATCACCTTAACCAGACTTATCGCAGATTAACACGTCTTTCATCGCCTCCAATTGCCAAGGCATCCACCGTATACGCTTATTCACTTAACCATACAACCTTAAATGCTCTCGCACTAAGTCGTAGGTTATGCCATTTTGATTGCGTTCGCTAAAAACACAATCGACATAAATAACGCTTGAGTTTTCTCTTACAGTGATACAAATTACTTGTTAGTTATTATAAAAATAGCCAACAAGGTTTATACCTTTATTTTTTATTCAGCTTTCCAATTTGTTAAAGAGCAATTGAGTCATTAAAAACTCAAATAAATAAACACTAAGTAAATGCATATTTATTTGAGCTCATGTTCATATAAGAAGAAGTGGTGGTGGAGCTATGCGGGATCGAACCGCAGACCTCCTGCGTGCAAGGCAGGCGCTCTCCCAGCTGAGCTATAGCCCCATTTATTTCTAAATGGATTATCTTTCACCAGAAAGATTGGTAGGCCTGGGCAGACTTGAACTGCCGACCTCACCCTTATCAGGGGTGCGCTCTAACCAGCTGAGCTACAGGCCTATATTTGTGAGTCACAAGCGCTAACTTATGCCACTTTCCTGTAACTTCTTCTTGCTCACAATTCGTAATTAATTATCTGTGTGGACACGAGTAAATCTCATAACTTTATGTATAAGGAGGTGATCCAGCCCCAGGTTCCCCTAGGGCTACCTTGTTACGACTTCACCCCAGTCATGAACCACAAAGTGGTAAGCGTCCTCCCGAAGGTTAAACTACCCACTTCTTTTGCAGCCCACTCCCATGGTGTGACGGGCGGTGTGTACAAGGCCCGGGAACGTATTCTCCGTGGCATTCTGATCCACGATTACTAGCGATTCCGACTTCATGGAGTCGAGTTGCAGACTCCAATCCGGACTACGATCGGCTTTCTCAGATTAGCTCCATCTCTCGACTTCGCTAACGATTCCGACCCTAAGCTGGAAC
>NZ_JAHKPK010000059.1 GCF_018860665.1 Pacificibacter marinus | reverse complement strand
TCATATTTCTCGCCGAACAACGCCATTGGGCCTTTACCTTTGGCCTCATCAATCGCCATCAGTTCGGTCGTCACCGGAGAGTTTTGGCGAATATATTGATTCACCATCTGCTCAACGGCTGCCAACTCTTGGGCTGATACAGCTTCGAAGTGTGCAAAGTCAAAACGCAATCGCTCAGCGTTAACGAGCGAGCCTTTTTGCTGTACGTGATCGCCCAATACGTCACGTAAAGCAGCGTGCAACAAGTGCGTTGCTGAGTGATTTAACGCTGTCGCTTTACGGTTAGCCATATCAACAGTCGTTGATACCGTTGCACCAACGCGTAACACGCCCTCTGTTAATTGACCTATGTGTAAATGGTTCTTTTGCTCTTTTGTGCAATCAGTGACGGTAAATTGTCCACTGTCCCATGACAAGGTTCCATGATCACCCGCCTGACCACCTGATTCGGCGTAAAACGGTGTGTTATCCAACACAACAACCCCAGACTCACCGGCCGTTAGTTCAGAGACAGACTCTCCGCCTTTAAACAAAGCGACCACGCTAGATGAGCCTTCCAGGTCTTCATACCCGGTAAAACCTGTTTCGCCTTCAATATCTAACTTTTCGTTATAATCGACATTAAACGCGCCTGATGCACGAGCTCGCTGGCGCTGTTGCTCCATTGCCGCATCAAAGCCTTCCATATCGAGTGTTAGATCTTGTTCACGTGCCACGTCAGCCGTTAAATCTACAGGGAAACCATAGGTATCGTACAAGCGGAAAACAGTTTCGCCAGATAGAACCGTCCCTTCCATCGATGCGATAGCATCCGTTAATAAACGCATGCCGTTATCAAGCGTTTTAGCAAACTGCTCTTCTTCTTTAGCTATAACACGCTCAACCAAAGCCTGTTGCTCGGTAAGTTCTGGGTAGGCTTCACCCATTTCATTAACGAGTGCCGCGGTCAGTGTATGAAAGAAAGCCCCTTGAGCACCGAGCTTATTACCGTGCCGGATAGCAGGTCGCATAATGCGGCGCAACACATATCCACGCCCTTCATTGGATGGTGTTACACCATCAACAATTAAGAACGCTGTTGAACGGATATGGTCAGCAATAACACGCAATGATTTACTATCCATATCCTGAGTACCCACAGCTTTAGCCGTGGCTTCAAGTAAGCGCTGGAATAAATCAATCTCGTAGTTGCTATGCACGTTTTGCATAACGGCTGCTATACGCTCAAGTCCCATACCGGTGTCAACGGACTGACGTGGTAGTGGCGTCATTTCACCATCAGCGGCACGGTTGTATTGCATAAATACAACGTTCCAAATTTCGATATAGCGATCGCCGTCTTCTTCCGGACTTCCCGGTGGGCCGCCCCATACTGACTCGCCGTGATCATAAAAAATTTCGGTGCAAGGACCACAAGGGCCGGTATCACCCATAGACCAGAAATTGTCATCCCCTAACTTTGAGAAACGTTCAGGATCCACTCCTACCTCTTCTTTCCAGATTTTTTCTGCTTCATCGTCACTATGATGAACAGTGACCCACAGTTTCTCTTTAGGAATCCCCAGCGTTTCTGTTAGGAATGTCCAGGCAAAACGTATTGGTTCTGGCTTGAAGTAGTCGCCAAAGCTAAAGTTACCTAGCATTTCAAAGAAAGTATGATGGCGTGCAGTGTAACCGTCATTTTCCAAGCCGTTTGCTTTGTCCCCCCCCCGGATAT
>NZ_JAHKPK010000043.1 GCF_018860665.1 Pacificibacter marinus | reverse complement strand
TAATAACTTCGCGCTCATATAAACTGCGGTAGTAGGTAGGGAAGGTGGTGCCACCAATGCCGACACCGGGCTTGATATCATCAGTAACCAGTTCAACAAGTGAGCCTTTGCTGGCTAAATAATCGGCAGCCGACATGCCGGAAAACTCACAAATCGTATCGTAGATCAGCACCTTTTTACCCGGCTCAACGGTGCCATTGAGGATGTCCCACGTTGAAACCACTAAGGCTTCTTCAGCACCCCAGTGTGGGTTCTGTGTTAAGAATGGCGTACCGCCCACCGCCAAGATGCACACATCGGGCTTTAGATCTCTAATCATGTCGACATTGGCTTGTGTACCCAAGCGAATATTAACGCCTAAGCGTTCCACTTCCATGGCTAACCAGCGGGTAATGCCGGCCATTTGATCACGCTGGGGAGCTTTGGCCGCAATGTTAATTTGGCCGCCTAGCTGTTCGGCCATTTCGACTAATGTAACCTGATGACCGCGCTCGGCAGCCACTCGTGCAGCTTCCAACCCACCTGGGCCACCGCCAATGATGACCACGTTGCGAATCGGCCCTTCGGTCTTTTCGATAATATGCGGTAGCCCCATGTATTCACGCGACGTTGCCGCATTTTGAATACATAGCACATCCAAGCCCATGTATTGACGGTCTATACAGTAGTTCGCGCCAACGCATTGGCGGATCTGGTCTACTTGGTTCATTTTAATCTTGGCGATGATGTGCGGATCTGCAATATGTGCACGTGTCATTCCGACAAAATCCACATAACCGGCTTCTAAAATGCGCTTGGCTTGGTTAGGGTCTTTAATGTTTTGTGCGTGAATTACAGGTACATCAACAACCGCTTTGATACCGGCGGCCAGGTGCAAAAATGGCTCGGGTGGGTAGCTCATGTTCGGGATAACGTTTGCTAAGGTGTTGTGTGTATCGCAGCCGGAACCCACTACGCCAAAGTAATCGACCATGCCGGTGGCGTTGTAATACGCCGCGATCTCTTTCATGTCGTCGTGGTTTAAACCGTCTGGGTGGAACTCATCACCCGTGATACGCATACCCACGACAAAGTCTGGGCCAACCGCTTCACGTACGGCTTTCAACACTTCCATACCAAACTTCATACGGCCTTCGAACGTGCCGCCCCATTCGTCGGTCCGTTTGTTCACTCGCGGCGACCAAAACTGATCGATCATGTGTTGATGTACTGCCGATAACTCTACACCATCTAAACCGCCTTCTTTGGCGCGCACGGCTGCTTTAGCAAAGTCGCCAATGACACGCCAAATTTCTTCGACTTCGATGGTTTTACACGTAGCGCGGTGAACCGGCTCACGGATACCTGAAGGAGACATCAAGCTTGGCCAGTTCTCCCCGTCCCAGCGGGAGCGACGTCCCATGTGGGTAATTTGAATCATAATTTTGCCACCATGCTTATGCACAGCATCGGCTAGGTTTTGAAAGTGTGGGATAATACGGTCTGTGGATAAGTTAACTGAGCTCCACCAACTTTGCGGGCTATCGATCGACACTACACTCGAACCACCACAAATGCATAATCCACAGCCACCTTTAGCCTTTTCTTCGTAATATTTAACGTATCTATCGG
>NZ_JAHKPK010000011.1 GCF_018860665.1 Pacificibacter marinus | reverse complement strand
AACCAGCCAAATGTTATGTCCGTATTCTAAAAATTCCATTCGCCAAAGATGTATGAGCACGCGATCAAATGCAATTGGCCAATGCACCAATTGCGCTCAATATAATGCGCCTTTGACCCTTTTTCTACAGGTCTGCACCACGGATATTTGCCGGTAAGAGACAGGCCTGTAGCTCAAGGTTTTCTGCACCCCGCCGCGAGAAATGCCAGTTAAAACATCACCGCGGCAACGGGATTGCGGTATAAATGCTTGGTAAAATCGCGAAGCCCACCCAAAATAAACACTGGCATCTATGACTTTTTTGGATGCTATCTATGATAAAAAACAGCCTGCATGAATCAACAAGGTTGCCCCAACGGCACTTTAATCGCCTGAAAAGCAATCTTCACGCCAATGTGAGTGACATTCGATAACTTTTTTCGACAGAAATTTCATACTGTCGCGTAACTATGCTTAAAGGCCGAAAACTATCTAAGGTCATAATCGGTTAGAGGAACTTTCGCTTGAATAAATTGTTGGTCGTTATTGCATCCGTCGCAGTCCTGTCTGGGGCATATGTTTATTCTTTTGGCCTGCCGCCTGCAATTGCAGCATTGGTCCCCTTAGATACATCGAGTGATGCCAGTGCCGCCTCACCTGCGCGCGGCGGTGGTCCTGGTGGTGGCGGCGGGCGCAACAGCGCCACGACCGTGGTTTTGGCTCCGCTGGAACAGCAAAGCTACGCGCTTGTTTTGCGCACCATAGGCACAGCGACCGCCCTGCACAGTGTTGATGTCCTCGCCAGTGAATCCGGCACCGTGGCCGAGGTGATGATGGCGGCAAACGCAAGCGTCGAAGCCGGTGATGTTCTGGTAAGACTGGATGATCGTTCACAGCAGTTGGCCTTGGAAATTGCCGAAGCAGAACGTGATCAGGCCCAAACCACCGTCAACCGCTATGAGGCACTGAAAGCCAGCGGCAACCTGACGGTCACCAATGTGTCGCTGACCGAAGCCGAAATTGCCCTACGACTGGCTGAAGCCAACGTGGGGTTGGCCAAAATCGCCCTTGAGGATCGTGTCATTCGTGCGCCGATTGCTGGACAATTGGGCTTGAGCGACATTCAGGTGGGCGATTTCATTTCCACCAATGCCACCATCGTCAGCATCGATGATTCCAGCACAATTATGGCAGAATTCGAAGTGCCTGAACGCTCTATTGGTCTATTGGAAATTGGCAAACCCGTCATGATTGGCACACCAACCTACACTGGGCGCGTCTTTGAAGGGGCCGTAACTGGGTTTGATACACAATTGGACGCCGTCACACGCAGCGCCACAGGGCGTGCCGAAATTGACAACACGCAGGGTTTGCTTTTGTCGGGCATGACGTTCAACGTGCGTATGGTTGACGAGACAGCGCCCCTGCCGGTTGTGCCTTCAACCGCGATCACATGGGATCGCACCGGCGCTGGCATTTGGATATCGCAAGAGGGCCGCGCTGCGCGACACCCCGTCACCATCCGCTACCGCGAAGGAGATCAGGTTTGGATTGAAACCGACGTACCACTGGGCAGTGACGTTGTCGTCGAAGGGGCTAGCAAACTGCGCGCAGGTGCCGCTGTGGCCGCGGCTTCAACGACAGGGGCCAAATCATGAGCTTGGAAAAAACACTGCATAAATCTGGGTTTGCCGACACTTTTGTCGCCCGACCGATCTTTGGGATTGTTCTCAACCTTTTGGTGATTATCGCAGGCCTTGCCGCTTTATCCAGCGTCGATGTGCGCGAAATGCCGGATGTTGATCGCCCCGTCTTGTCGGTGCGCACGACTTATGAAGGCGCGGTGCCTGCCACTGTAGATTCAGAAATCACCCAAGTCTTAGAGGACGCATTGAGCGCACTCGAAGGGCTATCCTATATGGAATCGACCTCCAGTACGGGGTCAAGCCGGATCACGATTGACCTGTCCGATAACACAGATGTTGATGTCGCGGCCAACGAAGCGCGTGAAATCGTGTCCAGCACAATGCGGCAACTGCCCGATGACGTGGATGATCCTGTCGTCAGCAAAAGTGACACCAACTCTGATGCGATTATCAGGCTGGCCTTGCTTGGGGATGCCTCGTTTGACACGCTGACCCAACTTGCCGAAGGGCCTATATATGAGCGGCTGTCTACGATTGACGGCATCGCCGAGGTGACTGTGCGGGGCAATCGGGCCAACGAATTTCGGGTCACTGTCAACTCGACCTCTTTGCTCAGCCGCGGCTTGACCATTTTCGATGTCAGCACCGCCTTGCAAAACCTGCGCGACGACACGCCACTTGGGTCGATCGAAGCCGAAAACCAAACCCTTGCCTTGAGTGTTGCCAACAAGAATGTGACGGTTGACACAATCGCATCGGTGCAAATTAACACGACAACAACGATTGCCGATGTCGCTCTCGTTCAGCTGGTTCCAGAAGACAGCAATGTATTTGCCCGCGTCAACGGTCAGACGGCGATTGGCATGGACATCACGCGTCAATCTATCGGCAACACGCTTGAGATTTCGCGTGCAGTGACCATTGCCGTGAATGAACTGCAATCGCAATTGCCCGAAGGGGTCGAACTGATCATCGGGTCTGACGATGGGATCTTTATCGAAGGCTCAATCTCGGAAGTTGTCAAATCAATCATGCTGGCCACCGCCATCGTGGTTGCAGTGATCTTTGTGTTTCTGCGCTCGCCACGGGCCACATTTATTCCTGCTGTGACCATTCCTGTGGCGCTGATCGGCACCTTGGCCGCTATCTGGATCACCGGATTTTCGGTCAACACCATCAGCTTGCTGGCGCTGGTTCTGGCCACGGGCATGGTTGTGGATGACGCGATTGTTGTGATCGAAAACATCGTGCGCAAACGCAAAGAAGGCATGGGCGCTTTTGCGGCGGCCGCAGCAGGCACCAACGAGGTGTTCTTTGCCGTGATCTCGACCACGGCGACCTTGGCGGCTGTGTTTATTCCCATTTCATTCCTGCCCGGTCAGGCCGGTGGCGTCTTTGCCGAATTTGGGTTTGTTCTGGCCTTCGCTGTCACGCTCTCGTCTTTCACTGCGCTCACATTAACCCCTGTGTTGGCAGCCCTTTTGGACCCTGGAAAACGCGATGCCGATCGCCCGTCTGAGACGACAAAACCAAGCGCGCTGGCCAGATATTTCGGCAAGGTCATGGATTTCGCAATCAGAACGCCGATCCTGATCCTCGCGATTGCGGGCGGCTTTGTGATGATCGCAATTGCCGCGGCAACCACTTTGCCTTCAACCGTGACCCCCACCGAAGACCGTGGCTTCTTTCTAATCCAAGCGCGCGGGGCCTCAGACACAACCGTGTCTTATCTCGACAGTCAGGTGGTTATGGTTGAAGACATTCTTGAACCTTACTACGAGTCCGGCGAAATTGAAGCTGTGCAAAGCATCATCGGCGTTGGCGGCGGCACCAGTGCCTTTATCATCGTGCGTCTGCCCGATTGGAATGATCGTGATTTTTCCCAAGCGGAACTCATGTCCAAGATCAACGGCCAACTGTCTGCGATCCCCGGTGTGCGCGTCAGCGCAAGATCGACCAACAGTCTGAACATTCGCGGTGGGGGCAGCGGGCTTGGGCTGGGCATCACCGGCAATAACCTTGACGATATGACAAAAGCTGCCGAATCCTTGATCGCAGCCATGGCTCAGGATGCGCTCTTCGTGAACCCACAGCTGTCAAACGACAGCGTAAATGCGCAATTGCAAGTAAAGGTCGATGATGCCGCCGCAAGCGACATAGGGCTGACCAGTTCTGAAATGACAGCCCTCATCAGCGCCATGGTCCAAGGCAATGTCGCCGTCAGCGTGTTTGAAAATGACACCGAAGTTGACGTGAATGTTGTGCCCGGCGGTCCGCCCATCAACGATCCGTCAGACATCGCCTCTTTGTCCGTTCGTTTGGACAGCGGTGACTATGTGCCAGTCTCTGCACTTGCCACGTTGGAAATGGCCGTATCTGAAGCGCAGATCAAACGCCAAGGCGGGGCTTTGACGGTCAACTTGCAAGCCAACCTTGGCGAAGGTGTCAACCTGTCCACCGCCATGAACCGCGCACAAGATCTTGCGGCTGAGGTCTTGCCTGAAGGCATGGGACTTATTTTCACCGGCGAGGCGGCAACGCTGAGCGATGGCGAAAATGCACTTTACGCCGTCTTTGGCGTGGCGATGCTTGTGGTCCTGCTGGTGCTCTCCGCGCAGTTCGAAAGCTTTGCCAGCGCTGTCGTGATCATGATGACAGTGCCCTTTGGTTTGGCAGCTGCCCTTTTGGCGATCTCGCTAACGGGCGGATCATTGAACTATTACAGTCAGATCGGTTTGGTGATTTTGATCGGCGTTATGGCTAAAAACGGCATTTTGATTGTCGAGTTTGCCAATCAGTTACGTGAAAAAGGTCAAGACATCGACGCCGCAATCCGAAACGCTGTGCAACTGCGTATTCGTCCAGTGATGATGACAATGATCTCGACCATCTTTGGCGGCTTGCCTTTGATCTTTACCTCAGGTGCAGGTGCCGAGGCGCGGATCGCCGTAGGGTGGGTCATTGTTGGCGGCTTGGGCTTTGCCACTGTGTTTACGTTGTTTTTGACGCCGATCTTCTATCGCTGGATTGCGGTTTGGGGTTCTGCCCCAGGGGCGGCTGCGGCGAGATTGGAATCTGAGATCGCGGCACCAACAGCCAGAGCCTAAACATTAAATGCGGCCGGTGGTTTTAAATCACCGGCCGTATGCATTTCAAACCTGCGTTTGTTGCCGTTTCGGCAAAGCTCCCCTACCTGATACGTTCTTCCCGTGACCAATCCCAAAATCTAATGATGGATCTGTACCCATCGAGAGGATTGATCATGACTGAGACCAAAGGCGTTATTGAGCAAAAACTGGAAGCACTCGGGCTGACCCTACCCCCTGCCCCGCGCCCCATCGGAAATTACCTGCCAGCGGTTCAGGTTGGAAATATGCTTTACGTGTCAGGCACTTTGGGCACGATCCGTGATGAAAATGACCAAGACATCATGCCGATCAAAGGCAAACTCGGCGGCGAGCTGACGATTGCCCAAGGCTATGAGTCAGCCAAATTGATGGCGCTGAACCACTTGGCTTTGATGAAACTGGTCATCGGCGATTTGGACCGTATCGAGCGCATTGTGAAAATGGTCGGTTACGTCAATTCCGCACCTGGTTTTACCGAAGCGCATCTGGTGATGAACGGCGCGTCTGACCTGTACCTTGAACTGCTCGGCCCTGAACGCGGCAAACATGCGCGCGCCGCATTGTTCCAAAACGAACTTGGTCTGGATGCGCCTGTAGAAGCCGAAATGACGGTTCTGTTGAAATCAGAATGAAGACGGCGCCCAGCTTTTGTGCTGGGCGTCTTTAAGTGCCGCTTCATCCAAGGCCTCCCAAAGCGGAAACCTGTCCTCGGCGAACTTTGCAAACAACTCAGTTGCCGGGGATAAGGCGCGTTGACGCCGCCGCGCGATCGACAAACGACGATGCGCAAAGGCCGCGCATTGCAGGTTCACCGGCGCCAAAATGCCGTTGATCACCTCGCTATACACCCCTTGCAGCGGCACGAACATCACCGCTTGTGTACGCAAAGCATAGTTGCGCAAAAAGTTCAAAAGATTGCTGCGCGCACAGGGGGACACCTCGGCCTTTTCCTTTTTTGCCACCCTTTTGACCAGTTGCGAAATGCCAAAACTGTCATCGGGCAAAACATGGCGATAGGTCAAAATATCGGCCAGTTCCACCGCACGCCCGTCGCTGAGCGGGTGATCTGGCGGCACGAAAGCCATCAAGGGTTGGTGGTAATGCGCCGTGGTTTCAATCGCGTGATGGTTTGAGAAATCATAGACAAAGCCGATGTCTGCTTCATAGCGATCCAGCGCATTCACCGTTTCATCCAAGCTGGCCACAGTGATGTCAAAGGTCACATCGGGATAGTTCTCGTTGAACTCGGTCAAAATGTCAGGCAGGAAATTTTCGGTGATCCCCTCGACTGTGGTGATGCGGATCACGCCACGATGCAAAGCACGCAAATCATCGATATCGGAATGGACCAATTGCAGCTGCGCCTCAATTTTCAACCCGTGTTTCCAAAGCCGCTCGCCCGCTTCTGTCAGGCTCACCCCGTCAGATCGACGATCCAGCAGCACACAGTCCAGTTCATGTTCCAGCGCGGAAATCTGGCGACTGATGGCAGAGGCGGCAACATGTTGCCGCTCAGAGGCACGTCGAATCGACTTACACTTTGCGACTTCCATAAAATATCTCAAACCGTTTAAGTTCATAGCATTGCCTTATATTTATGCACAAAAATCGATCAACTTCTGCGCGCACCTGTTGCCAATTTGGCAACGCCCACGTCGCAAGTTAATGCTACCTTCTTCAAAATTTGCAATGCCATAGTTGGTCAACGAACGGGGCGTTTGTGGATTTGCAGTCCTCTAACCCTTGTTTGTTTTGAATTTGTGAATCTTCTGAACCGATCCAAATGGGTCGTAAAATAAAAGAAGAGCACCGCGCGTCATCATCCTGTCCAACAAAGGAAAATCTCATGAAACTGTTCTCAACCGCCTCCATCCTCGCGGCCTCAGTTCTGCTCACCACCGCCGCCAACGCCCAAGAGGTCACCTTGCGTCTTGGCCACACAGGCGCCCCAACGCACCATTATCAAACCATCTCCGAGCTTTTTGCCGAAACCGTCAAAGAGCGTTCAAACGGAGAGATTCAGATCGATGTCTACCCTGCCGATCAACTGGGCAAGCAATTGGAAGCCGTCGAAGGCACCATGCTCGGCACCCAAGATATTTTCCTTGTCTCAGACACCGTGTTGTCGAACTGGGTGCCAGATATGGGCATCTTGAATCTGCCGTTCATGTTCTCGTCGCTCGACGATGTGCACGAAGTTCTGGAAGGCCCAGTGGGGGATAAACTCGAAGCCAAAATGGCTGGTACAGGTGCCGCTGTCATCGGTTGGTGGATGGGCGGATTGCGCAACATCACCAACAACGTGCAACCCATCACCGATCCATCCCAGCTTGAGGGCGTGAAAATCCGCGTGCCAGAAGGCGAAGTTTTCGTTGAAACCTTCAAAGCTATGGGCGCGAACCCTGTGGTGATTTCCTTCGGCGAGCTTTATTCCGCGTTGCAACTTGGGACGGCTGATGCCCAAGAAAACCCACCTGCGCATATCTTGACGCAAAAATTCTATGAGGTTCAGGCCTATACCTCTAAAACCTCGCATATCTATCTTGGCTCGCCTTTGATCATGAATGAAGCACTGCTTGAGTCTTTGTCTGATGAACATCAAGCGATCATCTTGGATGCAGCTACAGAAATGGCTGGCGTGCATTTGAAAATGGTGAATGATTTAGAAGACGCGCAATGGGCCGAATTGGCCGCCTTGGGCAATCAAATCAACGAAGTCGACCCCGCGCCCTTCCAAGCCGCGACTGCCCCTGTGATTGAAATGTTCAAGAAAACGCTGGACGCTGATATCATCGAAGAAATCCAAGCCACGCTGGCCGATTAACCCAACTTGGCGCGCGGGGTATAATGCGCCCGCGCGCCAACAGGAAGGCTGCTTATGAAATTCTTTGATCATTTGGACATGACTGTCAGGATTGTTGCCGGCCTGTGTCTGTTCGCCGTTTTTGTATTGGTCACCGCACAGGTTGCCAGTCGGTTTTTGTTTAATTTCTCGCTTGCGGCCGCCAGTGAACTGTCGATCTACGCGATGATCTGGTCGGTGTTTTTAGGCTCCGCTGTCGCCTTCCGTTCAAACAGCCATATCGCGATGGATATCTTGAAAAACAAATTGCCTAAACCCGTTGAGGGCGTGGCAGATGTATTGATTTTCATCTTATTGGCGGGCTTTTTGTGCCTGATCGCGACCGAGGGCTACGACTTGGCCCTGCGTGCCATGCGCCAATCATCCCCTGCGGCCAAAATACCGGTTGGCTACATCACAATGGCGATCCCTGTTGGCTCGATCCTTGCGCTGATCTTTTTGACAGAACAAAAACTGCGCCCGTTTTTCAAGGACAAACGCCATGACTGAAATTCTGTTTCTGGCCCTCTTCGCGCTTTTGCTGATGGGCGTTCCTGTCGCCTTTTCCCTTGGCATCGCCTCTATCGCGGCCTTGTATTTTGGCAGCTCTATCCCGATGATCATCGTGCCACAAAAGCTGTTCAATGGTCTCAATTCCTTTCCCTTTCTGGCGATCCCGCTGTTTTTGCTCGCGGGCAATATCATGGCCGCCGCGCAGATATCTGAGCGGCTGGTGAAACTTTCGGGGCTGGCCTTGGGCCGCTATCCTGGTGGGCTGGCGCAAATGTCCACTGGGGCGTCTGCCTTTTTCGGCGCGATCTCGGGCTCGGCCCCTGCGACCACCTCGGCTATCGGCTCTATTCTGATCCCGTCCATGGTCAAACGCGGCTATGCGCCTGCTTTTGCTGGCGCTGTTGTCGCCTCGTCCGGCGCGCTGGGTTTGATCATTCCCCCCAGCCTGACCATGGTGATTTACGGCACCATCGCGGATGTCTCGATCGGTGATCTGTTTATCGCAGGCATTTTACCCGGTATCGTGATCGCCTGCGCTTTGGGAGCTGTGAATTACATGATGGCGAAACGCCTTGGGCTGTCCGGCGAACCTGTCAGCCCCGACATCCGCCCTCGCAAAGTCATCGCGGAAAGCGGTCTGGCCTTGGTCATGCCCTTGATCATTCTGGGCGGCATTTACGGCGGTATCTTTACCCCAACGGAATCCGCCGCTGTCGCCTGTCTCTACGGGTTGATTGTGGGCATGTTCGTTTACCGGTCGATCTCGCTCAAATCGCTGGGGCCGATTTTTATCGACACCGCCATCAGTTCCGCGATTGTCATGTATCTTATGGGCACGGCCAACGCCTTTTCCTATATCATCACCGCCGAACAGGTGCCGCAGGCCTTGGCTGCGTCGATTTTAGAATTCAGCTCGAACCCCACATTGATCATGGTGATGATCCTTGCATTGCTCTTGCTTGCGGGCACATTTTTGGACAATGTCGCGGCGCTGGTGCTGTTGGTGCCAACTTTGGGCACCTTGATTTTGGCGGTGGGCATTGATCCGATTTATTTTGGCGTTTTCACCGTCATCGCTTTGGCCGTTGGCAATTTCACCCCGCCAGTTGGGTTGAATCTGTTCATCGCCGCACGCCTATCGGGATCGCGTATGGAAGACATTTCCAAAAGCGCGCTGCCCTATATAGGCGCTTATCTGGTGGTGCTTATCCTGCTGATCCTTTTTCCCAAAGTCATCACGCTGTTTGTGTGACCTTTCAAATTCTCGGAGCCTAAATTGAACACCGACCTTACATCTGTCAGCGCCACCACTTTGGCCACGCGCCTTGCGTCTGGCGAATTGACATCCCAAGCGCTGGTTGAAGCCTGCTTTGCCGCTATCAAAGCCCATAACGATGACGCGATTTTCATCACGCTCACAAAAGAATCCGCCATCAAAGCCGCCAAAGACAGTGATGCGCGCCGAAAAGCGGGTAAGCCGCTCAGCGAATGGGACGGTATTCCAGTGGCATGGAAAGATTTGGTCGACATTCCTGACACGCCAACAACCGCCGCCAGCGCGGTTTACAAAAATGCGCCCGCCCCCACACAAGGCGCTGTTATCTATGACAATTGCACCAAAGCAGGGTTAATCTGCATCGGCAAAACCAACCTGTCGGAATTTGCCTACTCTGGCCTTGGGTTGAACCCGCATTTCGGAACGCCCGTAAACCCGCATTCCACCGACACGCCCTTGGCCCCTGGAGGGTCTTCTGCTGGGTCTGCCGTGGCGGTTGCAGCCTCTTTGGTTCCGCTGGCCATTGGCACTGATACCGCCGGTTCCGTGCGGGTGCCCGCCTCTTTTTGCGGCATCACAGGGTTCAAATCCAGCCAAAACCATTACGACAAAACGGGTATTTTTCCATTGTCCGCCAGCTTGGATTCTGTCGGCAGTTTCGCGCATGCTATTGAGGACATCATCACCTTCGACGCCATTTTGCGCGGCGAGACTCCGCAACCTACACCCGTCATCTCACCTGAGAAACCAAACCTAATTGTGCCAACAGATGTCGTGCTAAACGGTTTAGACGCACAGGTTGCCGATTGCTTTGAAGCCGCGTTAGAGACGCTGTCACAAGCGGGCTATACCATCACACGGCAAGCCTTTCCGATCTTCAATGAGGTGACAGAGCTCTTCGCCAAACACGGCACCTTGACCGTGGCCGAGGCCGCGACCGTGCACAAAGATTTGCTAGCAAGTCCTGATGCGGCCAAGATGGATCAGCGCGTGTTTGAGCGCATGAAAACCGCCGCGCAATTCTCGGCCCAAGACTACATCCAACTGCAATGGGACCGCGCGCGTTTGCAAACGTCTGTCACCCAGACCCTTGGTCACGATATATTGGTTTGTCCTAGTGTCGCGATCACCGCCCCTGCCATCGCAGAATTGGACGCCGACACAGATCACTTTGCGCGTACGAATTTGCTGGCTTTGCGCAACACCATGTTGGGCAATTATCTGGGCATGCCCGGCGTCAGTATCCCTGCAGGTCACGCCCGAAATGGCGCGCCAATCGGTGTGCTGTTTTCAATGGCCACCTCTTTGGATGCGGAATTGCTACATCATTGCCGAGCGATCGAGGCCGCTTTGCGCTAACAATCAGACGCTGCGCGTTCAAAACTTTACATTGACCCGAAACCGCTGCGTATCGCCACGCTGCGGTTTTGGCGTATAAGGGCACAGCTTGCAGTGATCACACGTTGCAAGACACCGCCAGTTCGTTCAACGATGCCCCAACATACGATCAACCTTTCAGGAGCCCCTGACGTGACAACGCGTAAGTCGAAAAAAACCCCCTCTTACTGGACCAATGATCTATCGGATGCGTTCAAAGATTACCTAGACGGGCGCGGGCTTGATGAGGTCGAACTGATCATATCAGACATCGCAGGCACGTCCCGCGGCAAGGCCATGCCCGCCTATAAGTTTGAACCAAGCGAGTCGTTCTTTTTGCCGATCTCGTTGTTTTATCAAACGATTTCTGGTGCCTATGTCGACATGGACATCGAAAACCAATGGTTCGAACACGACGTGACATTGATCGCCGATATGTCCACCGCCTGCGCGATCCCTTGGGGCGACGACGCGTCGGTGCAAGTGATCTGCGACATGAAAACCCGCGAAGGCGCACCGCTCACCGTGGCCCCGCGCAACGTGCTGCGCCGCGTTTTGGACCTATACGATGCCGCCGGATGGACCCCCGTTGTCGCCCCAGAGCTTGAATTTTATCTCACAAAACCAAATGTTGACCCCACCGAAGCCATCGAGCCGCCCATCGGGCGCACGGGGCGTCAATGCGTGGGCAGTCAGGTCTATTCGATGGCCGCCGTTGACGAATTTGGCCCTGTGATCGACACGATTTATGACTTTGCCGAAGCCCAAGGCCTGCGCATCGACACCGTGATTCAAGAAGGCGGAGCGGGCCAAGTCGAGGTGAATTTGCTGCATGGCAATCCGCTTGAACTGGCCGATCAGGTATTCTTTTTCAAACGCACCATCCGCGAGGCCGCGCTGAAAAACGGCATGTTCGCCACTTTCATGGCCAAACCCATGCGCGATGAACCGGGCAGCGCGATGCATCTGCATCAATCGATCATCGACAGCAAAACCGGTCAAAACATTTTCTCGGATGAGGACGGCAACCCCACGGAGGCCTTTGAGCATTTCATCGGCGGATCACAAATTTACACCATGCAAGCCGTGCCGCTTTTGGCCCCCTATGTGAATTCCTATCGTCGGATCACGATCGGCGGGCAATCCGCGCCTTCGAACCTTGAATGGGCGGCAGACAATCGCACCACGGGCCTGCGCGTGCCCCATTCCGGCCCTGCCGCGCGGCGGTTGGAAAACCGTGTGATCGGCATGGATTGCAACCCCTATCTGGCCATCGCGGCCTCGCTTGCTTGCGGGTATCTGGGGCTTGTGAACAAGATTAAACCCCGCCCTGCCGCCACCAAAGAGGTTTGGGAAACAGAGCACCCCTTGCCGTACACCCTTGGGATGGCCTTGGATCTGTTTGAAGAGGCCGATGAGCTTTGGCAGGTTCTCGGCCAAGAATTCTGTCAGCTGTTCCTTGACCTGAAACGCGCAGAAAATGAAGAGTACCAGCGCGAAATTTCCCCATGGGAACGCCAACACCTTTTGCTGAACGTGTAGCCTATGAACCTGTTGACGATCAACGACACGGCGGGGGCTTATCCCCCGTCCTTTTATGCACGCAACATCGACCCCATCCCCAATGCTGGACCTGCCCAAGGGGATATTCACTGCGATGTCTGTGTGATCGGCGGCGGGTTCACCGGCCTGTCGACGGCGCTGCATTTGGCAAAACGCGGCTACTCTGTGCATCTTATGGAAGCGCAGCGCATCGGATTTGGCGCAACGGGGCGCAATGGAGGGCAGGTCGGCCAAGGACAACGGCTTGACCAAGACACGTTAGAACAAATGTTCGGCGCGGCGCGGGCAAAAGATCTTTGGACCATCGGCACCCAAGCCTCGGATTTGGTGCGCAAGTTGGCCCAATCCGATTTGGTGCAGGCAGACTTTCACCTCGGCCTGTTGTACGTCAATCACCGCGAACGTTATGACGCCACGTCCCGCGCCTATGCGGCTAAGATGAACGACACATATGGCTATGATCACATGTCGTTTTTGGATCGCGATCAGGTGCAAGACTTGGTCAAATCCTCGGCCTATTTTGGCGGCACCTATGACACAGGCGGTGGACACATTGATCCGCTGCAATTCGCCTTTGGCTTGGCGCGCATGGCGCAAGTGGCCGGTGCTGTGCTGCATGAAAACAGTCAGGTGATAGAAATCAAACACGGGCCCAATGTGACCCTGCGCACCAAAGAGGCCCGCATCCGTGCGAAATATGTTGTGATGTGTTGCAACGGCTATATCGGCGATTTGCACGATGACGTATCGCGCCGTGTCATGCCGATCAACAATTACATCGTCGCGACAGAGCCTTTGTCAGACGCAGAGCGCGCAGCAGTTTTGCCCCAAAACATCGCCGTCGCCGACAGCAAGTTCGTTGTGAATTACTACCGTTTCAGCGATGACAACCGCATGTTGTTTGGCGGCACCGAAACCTATGGCTACCGCTTCCCCAAAGACATCGCCCGCCAAGTGCAAAAACCGATGCGCAAGATCTTTCCCCAACTCAAAGACGTCAAAATCGACTACGCTTGGGGCGGCACTTTGGGCATCACCATGAACCGGATGCCGCATTACGCCACCTACGGCACCGGCAATATCCTAAGCCTATCTGGGTTTTCAGGATCAGGCGTGGCCATGGGCACCCTGTCCGGCCAGATTGCCGCCGAGATGATTTCAGGTCAGGCCGAGCGTTTCGACATCATGGCCAACCTGCCCAGCCCGCAGTTTCCAGGCGGGCCAAAAATGCGCCAACCGCTGCTTGTTCTTGCGATGCTTTGGTATGGGCTGCGCGACAGGCTTTAACGTGGTTTACCGCTGGGCGCGTCGTTCAATCAAAGCGCGTCCGGCAGACACCAAGCCATTCTGGATGTCATTCTCAATCGCCAAGGTCAAAGCCTCAGGCGCGCGATCCATCAATGCATCAAGGATGGCCTTGTGGTCACCCATCACATAAAATTCACCCACATCCGAGATCAATTCACGCTGGAACGGCCCAAGTTGCAGCCAGATGCTTTCGATCAGCGGCAAAGACGTCAAATCAGGGTTCGCGCCATATAAAGCACGGTGAAATTTGTGGTTCAGGCAGATCATCCGATCATAGTTCCGCCGAGAAATCGCCGCGTCCATTTCGTCGTCAATGACGCGCAACTCACCGATCACAATATCCGAAATATACGGCAAGGCCCGCAGCCCTGCATGACACTCCAAAACCAACCGTGTTGACACGAGATCTTCAAATCGGCCCGAATTCATTTCAGGAATCAACATTCGGCGATTGTCTTGGGCCTCGACTGCCTGTTCAGAATTTAAACGGCGCAAGGCCTCACGAATCGGGGTCGCGGATAGGCCCATCACATCCGCCAAACCGCGCATCGTCAGCGACGCGCCCGTCGGAATAGCCCCCACCATAATCGCGTTGCGCAAGCGCATATACACGTATTCTTGGCTGGTCAGCCCCTCGCCGCCTTCAAATTCTGGAACTTCAAAGCTCATATATCGACCTGATCCTTTTGTGCCTGTCGCCAGACTAGAATTGAGTTTGACATAAGTCAACAAAGGTGTCACAAAATATTAAATGCTATCACATTTTAATAAAGGATGTGGCAATTGCCTCAACTCGATCCCGAAAACTGGCTGAAATCCAACCCAGATGCGACCTCAGCAACCATTGCGATCTGCGACATCAACGGGGTGTTTCGCGGCAAACGTGTGCCCGTTGAACAAATCGTCAAGATTTTCAAAGACGGCGTGCGTATGCCCACGTCCTCATGCACTGTTGATATTTGGGGCTGCGATCTTGAAGACAGCGAACTCGTGTTTGACTCAGGGGATGCCGATGCCATCTGCACCGTCACAGACCGCGGTTTGGTTGAACGTCATATCGCAGGACAGATATCGGCGTTTGTGCCAATCACAATGTTTAATGAGGACGGGACCCCAGAGCCGACAGACCCAAGACAGGCTCTTGCCGCGATTGTTGATCGGTTCAAATCCCACGGCTATAGGCCCGTTGTTGCGACCGAACTTGAATTTTATCTGACCTCTGGCCCCGCAGAAGAGGTGGAACCCGCGACCCTTCCGGGTGAGGCCGGACCACTGGAACATCACAACGTGTTGTCCGTGGCCGAGCTGGACCAGTTGCAGCCGTTTCTTGATGATATTTATGCCGAAGCAACCCGCCAAGGCATCGTACCAGATGCGATTATATCTGAAAGCGGCACAGCCCAATTTGAACTGAACCTGATGCACAGCGATGACGCCCTGCGCGCCGCTGATGACGCGGTTTTGTTCAAAAACCTCGTGCGCAGCGTTGCCCGCGCCCATGGGTTTCGCGCGACCTTTATGGCCAAACCCTTTGGCGACAAAGCGGGCAACGGGCTGCATGTGCATTTCTCGGTGCTGGACGCAGCGGGACATAATATTTTCGACAACGGCACCGACGACGGCTCTGACCTGATGCTGCACGCCGTTGCGGGGCTGGCCGCTATGATGACCGACAGCGCGTTGATTTTTGCGCCGCACCAAAACAGCTATCGGCGTATCCGCCCCAATGCCCATGCGCCCACGGCTGTGGCCTGGGGATACGAAAACCGCACCTGTGCCATCCGTATTCCCGGCGGCGCCAATGCCGCGCGGCGCATTGAACACCGCGTTGCGGGCGGCGATGCCAACCCTTACTTGGTTTTGACGGCCATTTTGGGGGCTGCTATTTACGGGATAGAAAACAAGCTCACCCCCCCTGCCCCGACTGAAGGCAACGCCTATGAAACAGACGCGCCCTTGCTGCCGCTGCATTGGCACGGGGCTATCGATGCCTTTGAGAAAAGCACTTTACTGCCGCATATTATCGATCCCCAATTGATCCGGCTGTTTGCACAGATCAAAACGCAGGAACTTGATAAACTTCTCAGCATCGTCCCCGCCAGCGAATACAGCGCCTATTTGGAGACCGTTTGATGACCCCACCCCGTCCTTACGCTGGCAACGGCGAGCACACCACCAGCTACTATGCCGCCTCAGCCAACACGCGAATTTTGCGTCCTGCGCTAACCGGCGATCAAAGTTTTGACATTTGTGTCGTAGGCGCTGGATATTCCGGCCTGTCCACAGCGCTGCATCTGGCGGAAAAAGGCCATAACGTCGCCATCGTTGAAGGCGCGCGGATCGGCTGGGGGGCTTCTGGGCGCAACGGCGGACAAGTTGTCAACGGGCTGAACGCCTCCTTGCAAACCATCGAACGCCGCTATGGCCAAGACACCGCGACATTCGTGTCAGGTCTGGTGATGGAAGGGGCCGACATCATTCGCGAGCGGGTCAAAACCTATAACATTGATTGCGATTTGAAACCGACGAACCTGTTCACCGCCTATACAGATGCCCATATGCGCGAGCTTGAAGAACGGCTTGCCTTGTGGCGCCGCTATGGCATCGAAACGCAAGAAATAGTGTCTAAAGCTAATATTAGAGACTATGTTGGCTCTGACGTTTACGCAGGCGGGATGATCGATCACGCAGGCGGCCATATGCATCCGCTCAATCTGGCTTTGGGCGAAGCGGCCGCCTTCGAGCAAAACGGCGGTACGATTTTTGAGATGTCGCGGGTGATTGACGTCTGCTACGACCAGCCCAATCCTGTCGTGAAAACGGCGCAGGGCAGCATCACATGTAAAAAAGTCGTGCTATGTGGCAACGCCTATCTGAGCCACGTGGTGCCAAAATTGACGGCGCGGGTCATGCCTGTGTCAACGCAAATGATGGCCACAGAACCCCTGTCCCAAGACCAAGCCGAACGTTTGCTGCCCACGGACACCTGCGTCGAAGACATTCGATTTATCCTAGATTATTTCCGTCTTTCAGCCGACAATCGCCTGCTGTTCGGCGGCGGGACTGTTTATGGCGGCGCAGACCCTAAAGACATCGAAGCCAAGCTGCGTAAAAACATGCATAAGGTGTTTCCCGAACTGAAAGCCACGAAAATTGACTACGCTTGGAGCGGCAATTTCGCCCTCTCATTCAGCCGCGTGCCCCAATTGGGTCGCCTAAATGACAACACCTATTTCGCGCATGGCTATTCAGGCCACGGGGTCACAGGATCGCATACATTTGGGCGCATTCTGGCCGAAGCCATCGATGGCGACATGTCGCGCTTTGATGTCTTTGCACGCCTGCCGTGGATTCCATTTCCCGGTGGACGCCTGTTCCGCGTGCCCTATTCAATGGTCGGCTCTTGGTATTACAGTTTCAAAGACAAGTTTGGAGTGTGAGGGCAATATGAAAATCGGTATTCTACAAACAGGGCGTGCCCCTGATGAAGCCTTGCCAGACTACGGCGATTACAACGATTTTTTTGTTCGCTTTCTAAACGGCAGAGATTTTGAATTTCAAACCTACGCCGTACTTGATGGTGATTTTCCTCAAAGCCCCGCAGAGGCACAAGGCTGGTTGATCACGGGCTCAAAGTTCGGCGCCTATGAAAACCATACGTGGATTCCCCCGCTTGAGGCATTCTTACGCGCGGCCTTTGCCGCCGAAGTACCAATTTTCGGGGTCTGTTTTGGTCATCAAATCCTTGCGCAGGCTTTGGGAGGCAAGGTTGAGAAATATGCGAAAGGTTGGTCCGTTGGCCCGCAAACCTATCAAAGCGAACTGTTTGGCGATCAAAAGATGATCGCATGGCACCAAGACCAAGTCGTCACCCGCCCCACTTCGGCCTCGGTTGCTGGATCCTCTACTTTTTGCGAAAACGCGATCCTGACCTATGGCAATCGCGCGCTGACCATTCAGCCGCATCCTGAGTTTTCAGTGCCATTTTTTCACACACTGCTTGATCAACGCGGTGACGTTTTGCCTGATGCCATTCGCTCGCAAGCCAGCACCGCCAACAGCGAAAACCTGTCATCACAGGCCTTTGCCAATACCGTCGAAGACTTTTTTAAACGTCGCGGAAAATTTGCAGATTAAGCGCCCCAAAACACCTCAACCCAGCATGAACGCCCCGACCAACACAAAGCCTGCAAGGAAAATACTTTGCACCACCAACAACCCGATCGCGGGACCGCCAACCTGTAAAATACGTGGGATAGACGTCTTCATTCCGACAGCGGCGATGGCCGTCAAAAGCGCCCAGCGGGACACCACAGAGGCCAAGTCACGCACAACCTCGGGCAACACGTGAAACGAATTCAGGGCCGCGATGATTAAAAACGCCAAGACAAACCCGGGCAGTAACGGTGGGCGCGCTTCGCCGGGTTCGGCGTATTTACGCAAGAACATCGAGGCGATCAGCACCACAGGTGCCAACATGGTGACGCGGATCAATTTGACCACCGTGGCCAAATCGCCCGTTTCTTCGGAAATCGAATATCCCGCGCCGACAACTTGGGCGACATCATGAATGGTCCCGCCCAAAAACACACCGGATTGGCGCAAATTCAATCCTAAAATATCGGCCAAAATCGGATAAAAAATCATCGCGATGGTCGACAGAACAGTCACGCTGACAACCGTGAACACCAGATCACGTTCACGGGTTTCGCCTTTGGGCAAAATCGAGGCAATAGCCATCGCAGCAGAGGCCCCACAGATGGCGACAGAACCACCCGTGAGAAAGGCAAACATCATACCGCGCCCAAAGAACCGCCCAATCAACAGTGAAAACAGAATGGTCAAAATCACCGCGATGATGATCAACGCCACCAACGCAGGCCCCAAGGCTTGCAGCATCTCAATGCTGATCCGTGCGCCCAACAACGCCACACCAAACCGCAAAAGACCCTTGGCGGCAAAAGCCACACCGGGTTCTGTGCGCGTCTCTTCTGACAAAAACTGCAAAGAAATGCCCAACAGAATGGCCATCAACATCGCGGGCGCGCCGTAATGTTCTGACAAAAATTGCGCCGTCACCGCCACAAGGCCCGCGATTACCAGTCCGGGGAAAATCCGCTCTGTGGTGTGTTTCAGGTTTAGCATTGAAAAGTCCTAGTCTCGTTGTAAGTCATTGGGCCTGTATGACGGCACATCAAAAGCGGCCATCGGCGGGGATCCTGATGCGGCGATTTCGTTGAAAGAGATTGTGAAGAAGATGACGCCAGAGCAGATCGATCAGGCGCATATTTTGGTGAATGATTACAAGGTTGGGATGTACCCGTTCAATTGATCCGGTGACAGATGATCAGGTGGGGCGCGCGCTCACAACATACACACGCACGCCCCGGATTGTTTTTAGTTCAGGTCAGCATCACGAGCTGCGTTCACATCAGCTTCGGCGGCTGCAACAGCTACATTCAATGCGTCAAAGGCCGCTTCGCCGTTTGCAACATTGGCTTTGAACCAGTCGTACACAGGGGCTGCTGCGGCTTTGAAGTCCGCTTTTTGCTCTGGTGATGGCACGTAAAGATCACCGCCACCTGCGACGAATTCTTCATAGGCAGCGATGGATTTGCGCTTGGGTGAGGCAAAAGTCGCCTGCTGCAAAGCGTAGAAGCCATCAACCACAACGCGGCGCATATCTTCGGGCATGGACATGAAAGTCTCATTCGACATCCACCACAATGCCCCCATGTAAGCGTGGCCATCCAAGGTCACGTATTGCAAACCGGCGTCTGGGAATTTCATCCCCATAATGTCGGTGATGCCGTTTTTGGACCCTTCAACAACACCGGTTTGGAACGATGTGAACAGCTCAGGCCAAGGGATCGGTGTCGGGGACGCGCCCATAGCTTTGACCAGCTCTTGCGGCAAGTCAGCCACAACAGTGCGGATTTTCAGACCTTCCATGTCGGCAGGCTCGGCAATACGGCGTTTCGTATTGGCAAAGTTGCGCCATCCACCCGTGTTACCGATGGTCATCAAACGCACGGTGTCGCCTGAATCAGCCAAAGCCATGTCGCGTAAGGTGCGTACAAAATCGCCAGACAGAACGTGCTCCGCAATACGGTCGTCAGCCATCAAATATGGCAGGTCAAGCACTTGCACATAGGGGAAAATGCCGGACGCACCGCCAGATGTTGAAATGTAGATATCAACGCCGCCGTCCGCCACGCCTTGCAAACATTCCGCGCCGTTTGAACACAGTTGCGTGCCGATGAACAATTCAACCTCGATCGCGCCGTTAGACGCCGCCTCGACGTAGTTTTTGAACACCACAAGACCGTCATAGTCTTCGTCGTTTTCATTCGAATTCGCTGTCGCACGCAGCTTGAAATCCGCCGCAGTGGCCGACAAAGCCGTCCCTGCCAAAAGCGCGGATAGCGCGAGTGTTTTAAGCGTATTTTTGAGCATAGTAGTTCCTCCCTGATACTCTATTTTAATTGGCAAATCCGGTGAGCCTTGGAATGGTCATCGAAATCGCCGGTACGTAAGTAATTAGAAAAATCACGATCACTTCCACGGCCAAGAATGGCAAAATCGCTTTGGAAATCGCTTCGACCTTTTCGCCTGATACGGCGGAGGCCACGAACAAAATCAATCCCATCGGCGGTGTCGCCAAACCAACGGTCAAGTTGACCGACATAATGATCGCAAAGTGGATCGGATCCACGCCAAGATTGATAAATATTGGCCCCAAAATTGGTCCCAAAATGATGATCGCTGGCCCCGCGTCCAAGAACATCCCAACCGCAAACAACAGCAGGTTGATCAAGAACAACAACATCAGCGGATTGTCTGACAGCGACAAAATAAAGGTCGCCATCTGTTCAGGCGCGTGGCTCAAGCTGACCACCGTTTTGAACGCCATCGCCGCGCCAACCAGCAGCAACACCACAGCCGATGTTGTGCCTGAGCGGATCAAAATGCCGGGCACTTCTGACACCGTCAGCGTGCGCAATACAAAGAAGCCGATGAACAACGCATAGGCCACCGCGACAGCCGCCGCTTCGGTGGGCGTAAAGATCCCCACCAAAATACCGCCCAGAATGATCACAGGGGTCAGCAACGGCCAGAATGCTTTCAACGACGCCTGCCCGCGCTCGCCCCATGTGTATTTGCGACTGGCGACCGGAAAGTCATACTTGTTGGCCATAAACTTGATCATCAACATCAAACCGATGCCGATCATCGCCCCCGGCACGATACCCGCCAAGAACAGCGCAGCCACGCTTTCGCCCATCACATAGGCATAAATGATCATGATGCCAGAGGGCGGAATGATCGGACCAATGACAGAAGACGCTGCCGTGATCGCAGCGGCAAATTTACGGGTGTAACCTTGCTTTTCCATCGCAGGGATCAACATCGACCCAAGCGCGGATGTGTCCGCCACAGCAGAGCCAGACAAACCGGCAAACAGCATCGACGACAGCACATTCACATGCGCCAAACCTCCACGCAAATGCCCCATTAAGGCTTGGGCAAATTCAACAAGGCGCATCGTGATGCCGCCCTTGTTCATCAATTCGCCCGCCAACATGAAAAACGGGATCGCCATCAAAGGAAAGCTGTCCATACCGTTGTAAACATTGCGATAAAGCAGCGTGATGTCTTTCTCTTGGCCGTTGAGCCACAGCAAAATGCCTGGGGCTGCCAAAAGCCCAAAAAAGACCGGCAATCCGATCATCAAAAAGACAAGAAATACAGGTAAAAACCAGACCAGCATTATTCAGCCCCCCCAGCATCAGCCACAACAATCGGCGTCAGACGGTCTTCTCCGCCCAAAATCGATACCAAAGTGCGCAAAATCAATTCAATATTCACGCTGGTCAGCAAGATGACCCCCACGAAAAGCGAACTCATCATCCATGAGCGCGGCACCCGCAAAACCTCTGAAAAATCAAAAGACGTAGGCACATATAGCGCAGCGGTGGCGAAACGACCGCCAAAGCCCGTGACTTCGCCCCAACCGATTTTCACGGCAACAACCAAGACCAGCAGTGACAAAAGCAATAGCAATAGGTTGAGCACCCCACCAACAACCCGTGGTAGCATCACCACCAACATGTCGATGGCAACGAAACCACCTTGGCGGAACGCAGTCGGGGCCATCAGACCCGCCATCCACAACATGCAAAAACGCGCAGCCTCATCAGGCCACGGCAATGCATTGTTTAGAATGTAACGATAAAATACCTGTATCAAGATGGCGACAACCATCAAGCCTACAGCCAATGCACCCACGCCGCGCGCCACACGTAAAACGTGATGGTTAACGGCCCCTAGCGGTGCAAGCACCAGTAATAGTCCTCCCACAGACTTTCTCCTCCCATGATGACCCTTGTCAGGCCTTTTCCTCTTATATCAGTCGTCCCTAAATCCGCTCCTTTGCCGTTTTATGCCGCTTGAAAGACACCATATTTGCCAGCAAAAAACCCGAGCGCATTGCCTTGGTTGATTTCGGCCCGTGTAACCTGCCCCACCACGATCACATGATCGCCTCCCGGATGAGTTGCCACATGACGACACTCAAGACGCGCCAAGCAATTGTTGATCAACGGCACGCCCTGCGCGCTGGTGGTCATGTCCAGATTATCAAAGGCGTGCATATTGCGGGCAAAACCTTCGCAAACATCCGCTTGATCATCAGCCAGAATATGGATGGCAAACTGGGGGGCAGCCTCGAAATATTTGAACCGACGCGATCCTTTGGCGGGCGACCACAAGACAAGCGCAGGGTCCAAAGACAATGATGAAAAGCTATTGGCGGTGATGCCCACGGGGCCATCCTCTGACGCAGCCGTGATAACGGTCACCCCAGTTGCAAAGCGTCCAAAGGCATCGCGCAACAAGCGCGTGTTGTCAGCGTTGGGTTTAAAACATTCTGGCATCAATACGTTCCCCTGTCCCATTATGCGACCTCACGACCCAAGGCTGCCGTGTAGAGTTTGTACCACGTTTGGCGGTCCATTTTGACTTTGAACGCGTCCGAAATCGCGGCAATACGCGTCAAGTTGTTTGTGCCCATAACGGGCAAAATGTCTGCGGGATGCGCCAAGACCCAAGCCACAGCAACTGCTGAGCGATCCACGCCGTTCTCGTTTGCAATGACGTCCAGCATACGCCCGATGTCGTCATCTGCGGTCATCAAAGCCCCGCCACCCAAAGGCGACCACGCCATGATCGGTTGTGCATTCTTTTGGTGAAACGCGATATCGCCATTGACCAAACCCTCATGGGCGGACAGCGACACTTCAAGTTGGTTGGTGACAAGTTGGGTGTTCATGCCCGCTTGCAGCAATTCCCAATCCCAAGGTTTGAAATTAGACACACCGATATTGCCGACTTTGCCAGAGGCCACGAGCGCATCCAAAGCGGCACCCGTTTCATGATGGTCCATCAAAGGATCAGGGCGGTGCACCAGCAAAAGATCGATGTGATCAATCGCCATACTGGTCAAGGACGCCTCAACAGATGCATTCAGATGCGCCGCAGAGGTGTCGTAATATTTAACCGGAACATCGCTGTATTTGCCACAAGGTGCCACGATATCGCACTTGGTCACGATCTGCATTTGGTCGCGCAAAGCGGATTGGCCCCGCAGAGCCGTGCCCAAAACGGCCTCGGCGGTGTAATCGCCATAGATGTCGGCTTGGTCAAATGTTGTGATCCCCTGCGCAAGGCAAGCCTCGATTTTGGCAGTCACATGTTTGACCGAGGTGTCAGCGTCATCAGCCACACGCCACATGCCGTAAACAATGCGGCTCATCTCTAGGGTATCAGAAAAACGAATACGTTCCATTAACGGCGGACTCCTGCGGCCAAGGGTGTTTGGGGGGCACTGCTCGGCACGCGGCCATAAGCTTGCGGCATGGAACAGGTTTTAAGATGTGGCAACACAAGACGGCCAAAATGTTCGGCCTCATCAATGTGCGGATAGCCCGAGAAAATAAACGCGCGTATGCCCATTTTTTGGTAGGCTTCGATCTTGGACAATACCTGATCCGCAGAGCCAACAAGCGCCGCGCCACAGCCAGATCTTGCACGGCCAACGCCAGTCCAGAGGTTGGGTTCGATATAGCCATATTCGTCCGCAAGCTCACGGTTCGCGGCCTGATGCGATACGCCCAAAGACCCTGCATCCAACGCCCGTTCGCGGATCATGCGACCATAGTCATCATCCAGTTTCGACGTGATGTATTCGGCGTATTCCTGCGCCTCTTTTTCCGTATCGCGCACAATCATATGCACCCGCAGACCATAATCCAGCGTGCGATCATATTTCTCTGCCACCGCGTTCACAGCACGCATCCGGCCAGCAAGCTCTTCTTGCTTTTCAGGCCACATCAAATACACGTCGCAATGCTGACCGCACAGTTCCAGCGCCATCGGAGAATAGCCGCCAAAGTACAACAGCGGCCCGCCCGTTTGGTACGGCACGACAGGATCCGTTGTCAGACCCTTAAAGTTGTAAATCTCGCCTTCGTAATTGATCTCGCGCTGCGTCCAGGCCTGCTTCAAAATTTCCACGACCTCGCGGGACCGTTGATATCTATAAGCGCTGTCTTCCTTTTGTCCGGGGAAATCAGAGCTAATAATATTAACCGTCAAACGCCCTTCCAACATGTGATCCAGCGTTGCCAAAGTCCGCGCCAACATGATCGGCTGCATCTCTCCGCAACGCACCGCTGCCAGCAAATTGATGTCCGTGGTGATCGGCGCGCAGCCCGCCACAAATGACAACGTGTCTTGGCCGACCTGATAAGACGAGGGGCACAAAATATTGCCAAATCCTTGCTTTTCCGCCGTTTTCACGATGTTCGAGCAATGCGCCCAACTGGACCGCAAATCACCGTCGGGCACGCCCAAAAACTGGTAATCGTCCGAACATAGGGCGGCGAACCACGATACTTCTGCGGCGTCTAAATCTGGCGATGTAATAGGTACGATGGTCATCGCTTCCCTCCCAAGAATGCGTCTCACTTTCCACTTGCCTAGCACTCAAAATGATGTAGATCAATGGTGTATCAATTTTTTATCTCTGTTGCCTCCGAGGATCAAATCCATGAAACCGAGCGGTGGAAATCCCAATGTTTTGCCAGCCTATGTCCAGATCTCTGAACTGCTGATCCGTGACATCAGCGCGGGCCGTTTGATGGATGGTGAACGCCTTCCGCCCGAACGCGAAATGGCCAAATCCCTGAAAACATCCGTGGGCACCCTGCGCAAAGCGCTCGATATTCTCGTTGAAAAAAACCTGCTTGAGCGCATCCAAGGCTCTGGCAATTACATCCGCCATGGCGGTGACAGCAACAGCATCTATGCCATGTTTCGCTTGGAACTTCTCGGCGGTGGCGGCTTGCCAATCGCGCAAATCCTCAGCATTGACGCGATGGAAAAACCGCACAGCCTGCCCCCCTTTGGCACCAGCACATATGCCACCCGAATCCGTCGCCTGCGGTTCCTCAATGAAACAATTATTGCCGTAGAAGAAATCTGGCTCGATGCAGATGCAGGCCAAGTCCCTGACGGGGCCATTTCTGATTCGCTATACCACTTCTACAAAGAACAGCTTGGCTTTTGGATCACCCGCGCCGAAGACCGCGTGGGCATTGGCGCAGTCCCCGAATGGGCCCCCGAAAATTTCACCAAACCCAGCGGAACACTCACCGGATATATAGAACGCTTAAGTTGGGCAGACGCCCCCGAAGCCGTCGAATTTTCACGCACATGGTTTGACACCGATCAAGCCCTTTACGTGCAACGCCTCAAATAAGGCCAGAAAAAAGGCCGAAAAAAAGGAAAGACTATGACGACCACACATTACGGCATCATCGGCTGTGGCATGATGGGACAAGAACACCTGCGTAACATCGCATTACTGCCTGATACAAAAGTCACGGCGATCTACGAGCCCGACCCGAACATGGCAGAAATCGCCTCAAAATTTGCCCCCGATGCGCAATTCTGCGACAGCCTTGAGGCGCTTTTGGCAATCGAGGCGCTGGATTGCCTTGTCATCGTCAGCCCGAATTTTTGCCATATGGACCAGCTGGAAAAAATCGCGGCAACGCGCCCCCTGCCCGTTCTTGTCGAAAAGCCATTGTTCACAGATCCCGCAGATGTCACACGTTTGAAAGCGTTCCAAGACAGCTACCCCGCGCCTGTCTGGGTCGCGATGGAATACCGCTACATGCCCCCTGTGGCCGCTTTGCGATCCGCCGTCGATGACGCCACGGGCGGCATCAAAATGCTGACCATCCGCGAACACCGCTTTCCCTTTTTGCCAAAGGTCGGCGACTGGAATCGCTTCAATGAAAAATCAGGCGGCACATTTGTTGAAAAATGCTGCCACTTCTTTGACCTCATGCGCTTGCTGACAAAATCCGAACCCCTGCGGGTCATGGCCAGCGCGGGTCAAGACGTGAATCATCTGGACGAGGTTTACGGTGGCAAAGCATCAGATATCTTGGACAACGGTTATGTGATCGTAGACTTCGCAAACGGCATGCGCGCCATGTTGGAATTATGCATGTTTGCCGAAGGTGCCCGCTACCAAGAAGAAATCAGCGCCGTTGGACCAAAAGGCAAAATCGAAGCCTTGGTGCCAGGTCCGGGTCGTTTCTGGCCAGCACATCTGGGCGACGCCCCTATTCCTCAACTCATCGTCAGCCCACGCGACCCCAAAGGCCCCGAAGTGCGTGACATCCCCGTTGATCCGACACTTCTGGAAGCCGGCGATCACAATGGCTCAACATTCTATCAACACGAAGGCTTTCTGGCCTTGGTGCGCGGTGAGCGAACCCTGCCCGATGTCAGTTTAAACGATGGTTGGAAAGCTGTTGCGATGGGAATGGCAGCACAGAAAAGTGCCCTGACAGGACAGGTTGTGACTTTGGATGAATTTGCAGTGATATAAACACGCATTAGCCCTGCTTCATCTACGATGTAACGGACTAACATTAAGACCCTAACCCCGCGGTTAAGGTCTTTTTTGTGTGCGATAGGTGCATTTAAGGCGCGTCTAAAAGACGTTCCAACTCTGCCATAGCAATCTCAACCAATTCCTGATCCACGCGGTCGCCGTTGATCCGGATCATCCACCCCTGCCCGTCATGGCTGCTCGCCAGTCGAACGCCTGATTTCAACTGCCGCGCACTGTGCGGTGCGGGAGGCACTTTCTTTGGCCGCCCCCCGCGCGCTGGGTCTTTCCGCACGACAGTCAATGCAGCCAATGCAGTTTCGATCTGGTAGATTTCCTGCTCCGGTGTCGTGGGCGTGGTAATAGCCATCGCGTCACGCAGTTTGCTCTCATGCCCTTCACGCAGCGCTGCGGCCAGTTTCAAGCCATCGCGTTCTTTCAATTGATCAGGGAAGACCAGCATATCGCCAAGTTCTTCAAAGATCAGTGCAAAGGAACGTATCTTGGACCGCTTGGCTTTCGACGCCATCGGGAATAGCCCATTCACGGCGGCTTCGGTATTTTCAAACGCGCCCTGCTGGGCGGCGATCACCGAAATGCGCCCACGCTCATAATGGCTTAACGCCGCGCGAATTTCGTTTTCTTCGATCATCGCCGCAAAGGTGCCACCCATAGCATCGGGGTCACGTATGATGGCTTTGATGGTATTATATTTCTCATTAGTGGTCAGCTCTTTAAGCGCTTGCACCGCGTGCAGACGACGATAGCCAGACAGCAGACCATATCGATGCTCGCCCTCGGGTTTTGACAGTTCAAAGACCTCAATCGGCAATCGCAACCCGCCTTTGGCGATCGACATTTGCAGTTCATTCATCTGCTCAGCGTCCAGAACAACCCGATCACGCACCAAAGCGTCAGCGTGGATAAGCTCCAAAGGTAATTCTTTTAATATCAATCCTTTAGATTGGGATTCACGTAAAATTTTGGCATCTGCGCTGTCTTTCGCAGATTTCTCGCGATCTGCCTGTGTCCGGGGATCAAATGCCCCAGCTGATTCGGCAGCCACCTGTGCGATAGGAACACTTAACGGTGCGCGCGCTGTGGTTTCGCCGCGAAACTCCTGTTCGATCTGATCCAAATCAGACGCGGATGGAGTCACCAGTTTTCTACGCTTCGCCATCTGTATTTTCCTCTGCTTTCTCTGCCTCAGCCGCCTGCAAATCGCGCCACCATGTGCCTAAAATCACCCGCTTCACTTCGGCCCAAGTTTGGTCAAATGTCTCGCGTCCACGCACATAGGTGTCGCGGTTAAAGTCACGGTAATCGGTCTCATAGATGCCCGACACTTGCTCACCGGCCTGCCCCACCATGGCCGTCACATCTTGACGATAGGTCGTCATGAAGTCACCGAAATAAGCCTGAATCACGTTGGCCAAATCCGTTTGTTGAGCGGCGTCAAAACGGGTGATGAGCGCCAAAACGGCGTCCCACTCAAAACGCATTTCAGGCAGACCATCAGCACGCCGATTCCGGTTTTCGCCTTCTTCTATTGAGGCAAAAGTGGAATAGATCATGTCAAAGAAACGGCCCGTAGAATCGAATTCCAAAAACGAAGCGCCAAGGGGAACCAGCATAATGTCGGCGGCGGCCAAAGCGTTGATTGTTAGGTATCCAAGCGCAGGCGGTGTATCGAGAAAAATCAAATCATAGTCGTCAAGCAAACCGCCGTCTTCAAGCGCGTTAGACAAGGCATCCCATAACGTCCATGAACGCAACTGCATCCGCCAAACGGGCACTTGGAATTCCGCCCAATACAGATTCAGCTGGGCACCGATGAGATCGATGTTGGGCCAATGGGTCTTTTGAACCAGGTTTCGCGGCGAAACTGTTAACGCCTCATTAAGGGTTTCGTCGAACGGATAAGGCGCTTGCCCCGCCGCTTCACGTACCTTGTTTTCACGCTGCAAGGCCAAGGCATAATCACGTGCCAAAAGCGGGAAAGCGGTTTCCCATTCGTCAGCAACAGTTCCGCCCAAAATCGATGTCATTGACCCCTGACTGTCCAAATCAATGACCAAAACCTTATAACCATCAAGAGCCGCAGACATTGCCAAATGCGCCGATGTCGAGGTTTTACCAACACCGCCTTTGAAATTTGCGACCGCCACAACCTTGGCTGGCAAACCCTCAGGGCGCCAAGCGGTGTATTCGCGGTTTGCGGCACCTTCCTTGGTAAAATGCTCACGCAGTTTTTGCACATCTTCCAAGCTGAACCACTTTGAATTCCCCTCACCTTCGCCCTGCGGCAATTCTGGGTTGGCCTTCAAAACACGTCGTAAATGGGCCGCAGCCACTGGAATGAGATACTTACAGATTTCCCATGTCGAGAACTTGCGCAGACGCTTTTTGCCATCCGGCGCATAGCCACGCTTTGCCAAATCATCACGACCTCGCCCTGCGAAAGCGGCTGCTTTTGCAAATCGCGCGGTGTCGATCGGCGCTGCCAAACTTTCTGCTGCTGCTTTCGGGTCAATATTGAAATAAGGTGGGAGAGCATCTTTGCCCTTATTGCCTGACGTCATGGTTTAGGTGCCTCTGCATGTTCGCTACTTTATGCGATATCCGTTGAAGTATGGCACATGAGCTTGGAAATGTGAATCAATTTGAAGGCTGATCTAAATTGAAAATCAAATTTAAGAACAAACCCCAATCTGTTTAGTAATCTTTATAAGATTTTAGAATCTTTATGCATAGAAAAAATTTTAAAAATCAATAGGTTATGGACTTATAGGTGCCTTAATACAGGGGGAAAGGTGCCTGAATGCGGGCCGAAGGGGACCCATATACGGGAATTAAGGTGCCGATTCTCAGGATCGCGCTGTCGTTTGAGACGTTAGACCCTAAAAGTGCTGGTTTAGGGTCATTTGTAAACGAATCGGATATCCTATGTGCGAATCCTAACATCTGATTGTCCTGTATTTGGGTCCCTTAGCGAGACAATGGGCGTCTAAAGTACCCAGCTGCGGGATTGCCTGTAAGGTGCCAATTGAATGCTTGAACGTGGGGACCTTATCGCAAATACTGAGATTGTGAAGCACTGTGATACGAATCGCAAAAACGAGGTCAGAAAAACAGGCCCATAGGTGCGCATGAGTAATGAGACAGGCAATGGATGATATTGAAAAAGAGAATCTGACCGGATCATTGCGGCGTGGCGCGGTGAAAAAGAATGTGGCCGCGATCCATGTGTCGGGTAAGCTGACTTTGTTGCAGCGGAAACTGTCCAACGTTCTTTTGCTCAATGCCTATGACACCTTGATGAGCCAGCAAGTGCATCAGATCGATGCGCGCACTTTGTGTATGATGATTGGCTATAATTCCAACGATATGGACACGCTCAAACAGTCGCTGCGTGGCCTCGCCGAAACCGTGGCCGAGTGGGACATGTTGGATGAGGAGGGGCGTCAGGAATGGGGCGTGTCGTCCTTGCTGAGTTATGCCAAGTTGAAGGGTGGGGTGTGTGAATACGCCTATTCCCCCGCCTTGGCGCAAAAGCTGGATGATCCAAAAGTCTTTGCTTTGATCAATTTGAATATTCAGCGGCGATTTACTTCGGGACATGCTTTGGCGCTGTATGAGAATTGCTATCGCTTTGTGCGCACAGGATCGACTGGCTGGTGGTCTCTCGATCTGTTCCGCCGCCTGATGGGGGTGTCCGAGAGTTCCTATTACGAGGTGTACAAGCATCTGAATGCTAAGATCATCAAACCGGCTGTGGCGGAGGTCAATAAGACTTCGAACATTGTTGTGACGCCTGAGACCCGCAAAGTTGGTCGGTCCGTGTCGGAAATTCGGTTTAAAATCGCGGAGAATCCGCAACTGTCGATTTTGGATTTGGATGATGGCGCAGGCCTGCGCAATTCTGACATTTACAAACGGATGCGCGCGCTTGGGGTGAGTGATCGTTTGGCGCTGCAATGGATGAACGAGCATGACGAAGCCTATGTGCGCAAGCAGGTTGATTATGTGGCGGGGCAGGGGGGTGTAAAGAACCCTGTCAGCTATTTGACCGCAGCTCTTAAGCAAGACTTTAGCGGCAGTACGGTTTCGCCGCGAAACCAGCAACAGCAACCGCCTTTGAGTGAAAAGGGGGCTGAGCGGGCCAAACGGCTTGAAATTTTGCAAAGGCTTGTGAGTGCCAGATCGCCCACGCAACGCGATGCAGATAAACGGTTGTTTATGTCAAAGTTGGATGGGGCTGAGCTTTTGGATTTTGAGAATTACGGCTGGGTGTCATCGCTTAATCACGCAGCGATTGTGACGTTTTGGCAAGATATAGCACCTGGGGCCTTTGAGGTGGCGGAATAAGTTACAATAGAATTGTGAGGCGGCGGGCGCGTGTTTTGCATGCCGAGCATTTATCAATTTGGACGCGCCTGAGGGCGTGGGGAAAAGGAAACAAAATGACTGCGCTTAATCTTAAGGACCCAACACTTCTTGAAACACGCGCCTATGTGAATGGGGTTTGGGTTTCGTCTGACACGACCTTTGAGGTTCACAATCCTGCCACTGGCGCATGCATTGCGCATGTCGCCGATTTGGGTGTGGCCGAGACCAAGGATGCCATTGATGCCGCTTATGCAGCGAAAGCGGAATGGGCGGCGCAAACGGGCAAAGAGCGCAGTGTGATTTTGCGGCGTTGGTATGATTTGATTGTTGAAAACGCAGATGACCTTGCCACGATTTTAACGGCTGAGATGGGCAAGCCGCTGGCCGAGGCGCGTGGTGAGGTGCTGTACGGGGCGTCGTTCATCGAGTGGTTCGCGGAAGAGGCCAAGCGCATTTACGGTGATGTTATTCCGGGTCATCAGCGCGACAAGCGTATCGTGGTGTTGAAGCAACCGATCGGGGTTGTGGGGTCGATTACGCCATGGAATTTTCCCAACGCGATGATTGCGCGCAAGGTGGCGCCTGCGCTGGCTGTGGGCTGTACCTTTGTGGCGCGCCCTGCCGAGCTGACGCCATTGTCTGCGTTGGCCATGGCTGTGTTGGGGGATCGCGCGGGAATTCCAGCGGGGGTGTTCAATGTGATCCCCTCCACGGATAGCGCGGGCGTGGGGCAAGAGCTTTGCGCGAATGAAAAAGTGGCAAAGATCACCTTTACGGGGTCGACACGTGTGGGCAAGATTTTGATGCGTCAATGTGCGGATACGATCAAAAAGATGTCGCTGGAGCTGGGCGGCAATGCGCCGTTTATTGTCTTTGATGACGCCGATGTGGATGCGGCAGTTGAGGGGGCGATGATCGCGAAGTTTCGCAACAACGGGCAGACCTGTGTTTGCGCCAATCGCATCTATGTGCAGTCCGGCGTCTATGACGATTTTGCCGCCAAGTTGAAAGACAAAGTGGCAGGGTTGCAGATTGGTGATGGGTTTGCAGATGGTGTCACAACGGGGCCGCTGATCAACGAGGCCGCCGTGAGCAAGGTCGAGGATCATATCGCGGATGCGGTGGCGAAAGGCGCTGAGATCACCCAAGGGGGCGCGCGCATGGATCAAGGTGGGACATTCTTTCAGCCGACGGTTTTAACGGGTGTGGCCACAGGCATGAAAGTTGCACGCGAAGAAACCTTCGGGCCTGTAGCGCCTTTGTTTAAATTCGACGACGAGGCTGATGTTGTGGCGATGGCCAACGATAGTGAATTTGGCCTTGCCGCTTATTTCTACAGCCGTGATCTGGCGCGGGTTTGGCGTGTGGCCGAGGCGCTGGAAACGGGGATGGTTGGCATCAACACTGGCCTGATTTCCACCGAGCTTGCGCCCTTTGGTGGTGTCAAACAATCGGGACTGGGCCGCGAAGGGTCTAAGTACGGCACTGATGATTTCCTTGAACTGAAATACCTATGCATGGGTGAAATCAACTAAGGCGTTGTTGTCGCCAGTCGGGGGCAGGGCGGTCTTTATCGTCCTGCCTTGCATATTTTTTAGACGTTTGGTCCATTCAAAATCAAAAAATGAAAATATAGGATCATTTTTCATTTCCAAGAATGAAAAAACGTGCCAATTTTTCACTTAAGCGGGAAGTGCCTGCTGAGCGTTTGATTCTGGAGAACCCATGCCCGACACTGATGATCTAGGCCACGACATCCGCGCCCTTAGGGTGGCGCGTAAAATGACGCTTGAGGCTTTGGCCACAGCTATCGGTAAATCCGTTGGCTGGCTGTCACAGATCGAGCGCAATCACACCAGCCCCAGCCTTAAAAGCCTGCAAGACATTGCCCGCGCGCTTGACGTGCCGGTATCGTTGTTTTTCGGCACAGCTGACGCGCCAGATCACGAGCGCGGCATTATCGTGCGGGCGGCAGCGCGGCGCGAAATAGGGTCGCATGACAACGGCCTGATCGAGACCTTGGTGTCCCCCGATCTGACCGATGATTTCGAAGTGGTTCATTCCATTTTCAAGCCGCATTCCAAACTGACCAATGCCATCCAACGTCCTACGATCGAGGTCGCCTATGTGATTTCGGGTACTCTTGATCTGTGGATCGAGGAACAAAAATTCACCATTTCTTCCGGCGATGCCTTTCGCATTCGTGGCGAAAGCTATCGCTGGGCCAATCCTTATGATGAACAGGCCATCGCGGTCTGGGTCATTTCCCCCCCTGTATACTGAGGTCTTGCTATGTCCCTTCCTACAACTGCGCGCGTCGTCATCATTGGCGGCGGTGTCATCGGTGTGTCTACTTTGTATCATCTGGCCAAGGCTGGCTGGACGGATTGTGTCTTACTTGAAAAGAACGAACTCACGGCGGGCTCGACATGGCACGCCGCTGGCAATTGCCCAAATTTTTCGACCAATTATGGCGTGATGAATATGCAGCGTTACGGCCTTGCGCTGTATCGTGATCTTGGCGAGACTGTGTCTTATCCGATCAACTATCACGTCACGGGGGCTGTGCGTTTGGCACATAGCCATGAACGGATGATGGAATTTGACCGCGTGCGCGGCATGGCGGCGCATATGGGTCTGACGATGGATATGTGTACCCCCGATCAGCTGCAAGAGCATTTCCCCTTTATGGAGATCCATGATCTGGAAGGTGGGCTTTGGGATCCACTGGATGGTGACATTGATCCGGCGCAAGTGACCCAAGCCTTGGCCAAAGGCGCGCGCACTCTAGGCGCTACAATCGCGCGCTTTACCCCCGCAATAGGGGTCAGCCGTGAGGGGGGCGAATGGATCGTTCATACGGAAAAAGGCGATATTCGCTGCGACTATGTGGTCAATGCAGCGGGATATTACGCGGGCCGTGTGGGCGAATGGTTCGAGGCGTTCGGTGGGCGCAAAGTGCCGATGACGGTGATGAGCCATCAGTATTTCTTGACGGAAAGCATCCCTGAAATCGAGGCATGGAGTAAAGAGCAGGGCCGCAAAGTGCCGATGCTGCGCGACGTGGACACATCTTATTATTTGCGCCAAGACAGCTATAGTTTGAACCTTGGCCCTTACGAGATGAACTGCGAAGCGGCTTGGATCACGCCGGACAATCAAATGCCTGCTGATTTTTCATTTCAGCTCTATCCCGATGATCTGGACCGGCTTGAGCCTTACATCATGGATGCGATGGAGCGCGTGCCACTGCTTGGCACCCAAGGCGTTAAACGCAACATCAACGGTCCTATTCCTTATGCGCCGGACGGTTTGCCGATGGTTGGGCCAATGCCAGGGGTGCCGAATGCGTTCGAAGCCCATAGTTTCACCTTTGGCATCGCCCAAGGTGGTGGGGCTGGCAAGGTCATGTCCGAATGGATCATGCACGGACAGACCGAATGGGATATGTGGGCAATCGATCCGCGCCGTTACACCGATTACACTGACACGCAGTATAATCTTGGTAAGGCGCTTGAGACTTACGGTCATGAATATGCGATGCATTTCCCACATCATGAATGGCCTGCGGAGCGGAATAAAAAGCTGTCACCAAACCATGATCGCCTGATCGCAGATGGCGCGCAAATGGGCGCATATAATGGTTGGGAACGGGCCAATTGGTTTGCCAAAGAGGGCGATGACACATCCGAGGCCGCAACCTTGACATGGGATCGCACTGGCCCTTGGACAGCACGGGTGCGCGCCGAGGTCGAGGCCGTGCGCGACGGTGTTGGTGTGATTGATATGTGCGGGTTTTCGCGCTTTGAATTGAGCGGGGCAGGGGCCGCAGAGTGGCTGCGTGGACAGATCGCGGGCGCTTTGCCCAAAGTTGGACGTTTAAACCTGATTTACCTGTCAGATATGCGTGGGCATGTGCTGACCGAGATGTCGTGTATGCGTCACGGCGAAGATCAGTTTACTTTGATGACCGCTGCCGTGGCCCAATGGCATGATTTCGAAATCCTGTCGCGCAAATTGCCTGAAAACTTAAATCTTGTTGATACGACCACACAGTTGATGACGCTTTTGGTCACGGGGCCAAAGTCGCGTGATCTTTTGGCTGAGATTTCAGATGGTGATTTGTCGCAGGGCTGGTTGACGCATCAAGACGCGGTGGTCGCTGGGGTGAATGTGCGTTTGGCGCGGGTGTCTTTTGCCGGTGAATTGGGCTGGGAAGTCCATGTTGCGATGGATGATGCGGCTGAGATTTATACCGCAATTCGCGCGGCAGGAGCCTCGCCGTTTGGCATGTATGCGCTCAATGCGATGCGGATCGAGAAAGGCTA
This sequence comes from Pacificibacter marinus, assembly GCF_018860665.1. Lineage (GTDB taxonomy): Bacteria > Pseudomonadota > Alphaproteobacteria > Rhodobacterales > Rhodobacteraceae > Celeribacter > Celeribacter marinus_A. The sequence goes on along the minus strand of NZ_JAHKPK010000011.1, from coordinate 50,223 downwards.
TCTGACATGGAAGGGCGATTTGTCGACGGATTATTCTTTGTTGGAAACCGGTCTGGGGCGCTTTGTGAAATTGGATAAACCGCAAGATTTCCCTGGCAAGGCCGCCTTGATTGCCGAGCAGGCGAAAGGGTCAGCCAAAACCCAAGTCACCTTGGTGGTCGAGGGGGCCGCGCAAGACGCGCCTTATATGGCGGCGGTGTTTGCAGATGGGAAACGTGTCGGTGAAGTGACCTCGTCGGCTTATGGGTTCCGCGTCGAGGCGGCCATCGCGATTGCAATGATCAAGACCGAAGCGGCGGTTGCAGGTGCTTTGGTCGAGGTCGAAATTTACGGTCAGCGCCATAAGGCGACGATCCAAGCCTCCGCGTGCCTTTGGGACGCAGACAACAGCCGCATTCGCGCGTAACCCTTTGAAAGGTTTTGATATGACTTTGCCCCCTAAACAGGCCCGTGTCGTGATCGTCGGTGGCGGCGTGATCGGTTGTTCCGTTGCTTATCATTTGACAAAATTGGGTTGGAAAGACGTTGTGCTGCTGGAACGTAAGCAGCTGACTTCTGGCACCACATGGCATGCGGCGGGGTTGATCGCGCAGCTGCGCGCCTCGCAAAATATGACCCGCTTGGCGAAATACAGCCAAGAGTTATATGGCAATCTTGAGGCTGAAACCGGTGTTGCCACAGGGTTTCGTCGCAACGGATCGATCACCCTTGCGCTGACGCCTGAGCGTCGCGAAGAAATTTTACGTCAAGCCTCGATGGCGCGTGCTTTCGGGGTCGAAGTGGAACAGATCAGCCCCGAAGAGGTCGTCAAACGGTATCCGCATGTCAATGTGGATGACGTGACAGCGGCGGTGTATTTGGACAAAGACGGGCAGGGGGATCCGGCGAATATTGCGCTGGCGATGGCGCGGGGCGCCAAACAGCGCGGCGCGCAGATTATCGAGCGTACGAAAGTCACAGGGTTTCAACGTGAAGGCCGTCGCATCACGGGCGTGTCATGGGAAACGGGTGACGAGAGCGGTACGATTGTGTGCGATCACGTGGTCAATTGCGCGGGCATGTGGGGGCACGATGTGGGCCGTCAAATGGGCGTTAATGTGCCGCTGCACGCCTGTGAGCATTTTTATATCGTCACCGATACGATCCCAGATTTTGCGCAACTGCCGACCCTGCGCGTGCCCGAAGAATGTGCCTATTACAAAGAAGACGCGGGCAAATTGCTGTTGGGTGCGTTTGAGCCGGTGGCCAAACCTTGGGCGATGAAAGGCATCCCTGAGGATTTTGAATTCGATCAACTGCCCGAGGATTTCGACCACTTCGAGCCTATCTTAGAGCAGGCGGTCAATCGTATGCCTTTGTTGGCAAGCGCGGGAATTCACACGTTCTTCAATGGACCTGAAAGTTTCACGCCTGATGATGCCTATCACCTTGGCCTTGCGCCTGAGATGGACAATGTTTGGGTTGCCGCTGGGTTTAATTCCATCGGTATTCAATCGGCGGGGGGCGCAGGCATGGCGCTGGCGGCGTGGATGGACACAGGCGAGAAACCCTTTGATTTGGGTGACGTTGACATTGCGCGGATGCAGCCGTTTCAGGGCAATAAAACCTATCTGTTTGAACGCTCCAAAGAAACGCTTGGTCTGTTGTTTGCTGACCATTTTCCATACCGCCAAAAGGCCACGGCGCGGGGCATTCGCCGGTCACCGCTGCACGATGCGCTTAAAGCGCAAGGTGCTGTCTTTGGTGAATTTTCAGGCTGGGAACGGGCCAATTGGTTTGCGGATGCTGGGCAAAAAGCCGAATATGAATACACGTGGAAGCGGCAGAATTGGTTTGAAAATTCCGCCCGCGAACATAAAGCCATCCGCGAAAATGTTGGCATTTACGACATGTCATCGTTTGGCAAAATCAAAGTGGACGGGCCAGATGCCGAGGCGTTTCTAAACGCGGTTGCGGCCAGCAATCTGTCGGTGCCTGTGGGCAAGATCGTCTACAGTCAGTTCTTGAATGCATCTGGCGGAATCGAGGCGGATGTGACCATCACGCGCCTGTCCGAAACCGAATATTTGGTCGTCACGCCAGCGGCCACCCGCATTGCAGATCACGCATGGATGCGGCGTTTGATCGGTGATTACCGCGTGACGCTGACGGATATGACAGCAGCCGAGGTTGTGATTTGCGTCATGGGACCAAATGCGCGCAAATTGCTGCAGCGCGTGTCACCCAATGATTTTGGCAATGAGGTCAATCCCTTTGGGACTTGCCAAGAGATTGAGATCGGCATGGGCTTGGCTCGCGCGCACCGCGTGACCTATGTGGGCGAGCTGGGGTGGGAATTGTATGTGTCCACCGATATGGCGGCGCATGTGTTTGAGGTTTTGCTTGAGGCTGGCCGCGATATGGATGCCAAATTGTGTGGCTTGCACATGATGGACAGTTGCCGGATTGAAAAAGGCTTTCGCCATTTCGGTCATGACATTTCAAGCGAAGATCACATTCTTGAAGCGGGGCTTGGCTTTGCAATCAAAAAAACCGATGACTTGTATATCGGGCGGGATGCTGTGCTGCGCAGACGCGAACAGGGTTTGCAAAAACGGATGGTTCAATTCCAACTGACCGATCCTAATCCCTTGCTCTATCACGCAGAACCGATCCTGCGCGATGGTCAACTGGTGGGGTATCTCAGCTCGGGCAATTACGGGCACACATTGGGAGGCGCGATTGGTCTGGGCTATGTGCCTTGTGCGGGGGAAACCGTGCAACAGGTTTTGGCCTCGGCCTATGAAATCGAAGTCGCAGGGCAGCGTTTTGCCGCCACGGCGTCACTTAAGCCGCTGTATGATCCGACGTCAGCAAGGGTAAAGGTCTGAGTACTATTGTGTGTGGATAGATTTCGATTGCTTGGGCAAGACTGAACGGCTGCTCAAGCAATCGTCGAAAGATGCGTCAATACTATATTTGAAATTGCAATAATATCTAATGGGGCCAAGCTGCTTACACCCTACGCGATAGGATGCTTCACGCATTTCGAAAATACTCAATTGTGGCCGTACTCGCACTTGTTGGTTCGTCCGTAAGGACCTTTGAACGGCCACAAGTAACGTGATCGAGTGTAAATCTCGCAGTTTTCTCAGACCTGAAACGATCGAATTTCGGGGAAATTCATACACACCTGACGCAGCAAGCTGCCCGTTGCCTCTAAGTCACTATAAATAAAGGGTTTTTCGGCGATTTTGGTGCAAATGCACCAAAGAGTGTTGTTTCTCAATGTTTTCAATAGCTTATTTTCGCCGTGCCACGTTGTGCCACGCAGATGGCACGCTGTGCCACGCAGATGGCACGCTGTGCCACGGTCAAGACTGAGGGTTTTGGGGGCTGGGTTCGTACGAGAATCCTGAATGGCCGTCTTTGCCGTTCGTTGACTAATTGAAGTTTCCACGATCCATCATTTTAGCGATATTCTTTTGGGTGGCGCGGATTGCAGTTTCGATTTCGGCGCTCTGACGGGAAAATCGCGATGTCGGGACCGGTACGGATATCGCGTGAATGTTGCCGGTCCAATCTTCAAAGGCAAAGCCAACCGCGCTGATACCGTCGGTATGATCATCGACGTCGCGGGCAATGCCGTTTTCTGCGACCTCGTTTAACATACGGTCAAATTTAATGACGTCGGGCCGGACGTTCTGCCGAGCCCATTCCTGCGCGGCGAGTTTGTGGGCATCTTCGCGAGGCAGCATCGCGAGACATGCACGGCCATTCGCGGTGGTTGTTACCGGGAAAACATCTCCAACGGAGGAAATTGCGCGCAACCTCTGGGTGCCGGGCACTTGGTCAAGAAAGATCATTTTATTGCCCCGCAGGACAGATAGATCCGCTGTCTCTCCTGTGGCTTGGGAAAGTTCTGACAGGAAAATGCGGCATTGTTCAACGATGTTATAGTGGGTCGCCTCGGCGAGTGCACCCAGTTCCGGCCCGAGTTTGAGGCCACCACCGTTCGCAACTGAAATAATAAACCGTTCTGTTTGTAGCGCCGCAACAATCCGTTGAACGGTGGAGCGGGGAAGGGATGTGGCGGTTGCGATTTGGCCGAGGCTCATGCCATTTGGCTGATCCTTTAGGGCGCGAAGAATCGCTGCTGACCGCGCAATAACCTGAATACCACCCTTAGTTGTTTCAGTGTTCTCTTTCGTCATGATCAGCTCCGGCTCTTTTTTGCTTTCCCGTAACACACTGAATTTTAGACATTGTCAACATATCAAATCGCAATGCAATACAGCAGTATCACGATGCGATTAATTTGTTGACGTCAGGATAGACCATATGCTTTATTTGTAGAGACGGGACTGGGAGGAACCATCCTGACATTCGCAAATCAACAGCGTGGCCAAGGCCGCGAACGGAGGAGTTGTATCCAATGGTCGAAATCCGCGGCATAGAGTTTCAAGCAAATACCGACAACGATATGGGGCTTGAGTTTTATAACCTCAGCCACCGTTTTGGGTTTCAGAACCCGAACTGGCCTTATTTTGAGGATACAAAAATCGAACGTATCCACTACATGGCGAAATCTGGCGTTCTGAGTCAGCGCATTACGACAACTATGCACGCAACGACCCATATTGATGCACCCGCACACGTTGTTCAGGGCACGCCGTTCATCGACGAAGTTCCGCTGCCGCATTTCTTTGGCACTGGGATTGTCGTATCCTTGCCCAAGAAAAAGTGGGAGCCGATCACAGGCGAAGACCTTGAAAAGGCTTGCGGTCACGCGATCCGTAAGGGCGACGTTCTGATCATCAACACCGGCTGGCACAAGCGTTACGAAGACGGTGATTACTTCGCTTATTGTCCCGGCTTCGTGAAGTCGGCGGGCGAATGGATGGTCGAAAAGGGCGTGAAGGTTGTCGGTCACGACACCCAGGCCAACGACCACCCGCTGGCCACCGCGATCGGCCCGCAGCGCAACGGTCCGCTGCTGCCGCACCTGGCCGAAGAGTACAAGGAATGGTCCGGCGGCATCGATTGGAAAGACGCATTCCCCGAGTGGGAGCCAGTGCACAACGTGTTGTTCAAGAACGGTATTCTCGGCATCGAGAACGTTGGCGGCGATCTAGACGCGGTGACCGGCAAGCGCTGTACCTTCGCCTTCTTCCCTTGGAACTGGGACCGTGGTGATGGCTGCATCATTCGCCTCGTGGCGATGATCGACAAGGGCCAAGACTTCCGCATCGACGACGGCGCTGAATTCTAAAAGCAAAACGTGCTGTCCTGTCTGGAGGGATAGGGTAGCACGTCAATCGCACGATTTTCTGGGAGGAGAAGACATGCACCTTAAGCGATTTGCCGACGCACAGCCCTATGTTGCGCCAAACCATTTCGAATGTCATGGGCTACGCTTGCAAGGGTTTGAAGAGGGCGGACCGACCAATCAGTGGGTTGGATTTAGTCAGTTCCTTCCAGGGGGCGGTGCTGGGCCGGATTCAACCCCGTTCGAGAAAGTCTACGTCATGCTGGAAGGTGAGATGACCGTGATTGTTGATGGTGTCGAGACTGTTCTGAAAAAATACGACAGCTGCACCATTCCCTCGGGCGAAGTTCGCAAGATTGAGAACCGCAGCAATGAGACAGCAAAAATGCTGGTCGTCATTCCTTATCCTCCGGAGTCCTGAATATGAACGTAATGCAAAACCCTCTTTCGATGTTTGACGTGAAAGACAAAGTTGCTCTGATCACAGGCGCGTCAGGTGCCTTTGGCATGGTGGCGGCGCGTATTCTGGCAGGGGCTGGAGCGAAACTTGTGCTGGTTGCGGGGAATCAATCTGCATTGGATATGATCGCCGAAGAATGCCGTGGCATGGGCGCGGAAGTGACTGCAATTAATACACGCCCAACAGATGAATCTGTCTGCGCTGACATGGTTGCACAGGCTGTCGCGACATATAATAAACTCGATATCTTGGTGGTCGCGTCTGGCATGAATAAGGTGGCGTTGATTAATGATATGTCGCCAGAAACGTTTCAGTCGGTGATGGATGCCAACGTTACGCAAAGCTGGCTTTTGGCCCGCGCCGCTGCTGCGCAAATGAAGGCGCAGGGTGAGGGCGGCAAGATCGTTCTGGTGTCATCCGCACGTGGCCTTTTGGGGCATCCTGCGGGCTACACTGCCTATTGTGCATCTAAGGCGGCGACCGATGGTTTGACCAAGGCGCTTGGCTGCGAATTAGGGCCAACAGGCATCACGGTAAACGCGATCGCACCAACGGTTTTTCGTTCGCCACTGACTGCGTGGATGTTTGAAGACAACGAAGAGGCCAACGCGGTACGCTCCGGTTTTCTTGCCCGTGTCCCCAAAGGGCGATTGGGCGAACCGGAAGATCTGGCGGGGCCGCTTCTGTTCCTCGCATCAAAAGCATCTGATTTTTACACCGGGCATATTCTGTATGCTGACGGTGGATATACGGCAGGCTGATCGATGAAAAAGAACCGCCAAATCGCAGTTATTGGTGCCGGCCTCATGGGGCACGGCATTGCCCTGACGTTGGCCCGTGCCGGACAATATGTGCTGATCACGGACCCTGTCGAGGACGCACGAGCGAGCGTATCGCGCCGCATTATGGACAGTCTCAAGGGGATGGGTGAGTCCGACGAGAAGATCGCCAAAATCCTTAAGAAAATCGAGATCACGGGGTCGATTGAACGGGCAGTTAAGAACGCTGAAGTCGTATTTGAAGCGGCCCCCGAGAAGCTGGACCTAAAGCGCAAGATTTTTGCTGAAATCGAAGAGCTCGCACCCGAGACTTGTATCCTTGCGTCCAACACATCCGTGATGCCGATTACCAAAATCATGAGCGAGCTGCGCATTAAGGGGCGGGCAATCGGCACCCATTGGTGGAACCCGCCGCATTTGATCCCGTTGGTCGAAGTCGTCAGCACAGAGTGGACCGATGTCGCGGTGGCGGACGATATGATGGCGCTGTTGGAAGACGCGGGAAAGACGCCCGTTCGCGTCAACAAAGACGTGCCGGGGTTTATCGGTAATCGGCTGCAGCATGCCCTTTGGCGCGAGGCAATCAGCCTTGTGGAGAATGGCATTTGTGACGCTGAATCCGTTGATACCGTAATCAAAGCCAGTTTCGGGCGGCGGCTTGCCGTGCTTGGACCATTGGAAAATGCCGATCTGGTTGGCACGGACCTGACCCTCGATATCCACGAGAACGTGCTGTTCGATCTGGAAAGCAGAAAAGGGCCGTCACCGTATCTTGAACAGCTTGTCGAGGAGGGACGGCTGGGCATGAAATCGGGGGAAGGGTTCCGCAAATGGACACCCGAAGAAGCCGACCAAGTACGGGCGCGTGTCGCGCGACATCTGAACCGTCTTGATGGAATTTTATTGGACTGAAACGAACGATAACACGGTTGAACAAACCGACTTAGGGAGGACGACCAGATGACAAAGACAACATGGACACGCCGCAGGTTCCTGTCGGCCAGTGCTGCAACAATTGCTGCACCTGCGATTTTGACAAGCACACGGGCCTATGCCCAGAGTCCGACATTGCGCGTCGGGCATGTTAGCCCACGTACGGGCCCATTGGCCTCATTTGCAGAAGCGGATGATTACGTTCTGGATGCGATTAGCCAAAGGTTTGCTGCCGGAATTGAGAACAACGGTAAGACCTACAACGTTGAAATCATTTCAAAAGACAGCCAATCCAACCCCAACCGCGCCGCCGAGGTTGCGGCAGATTTGATCCTTGGGGATGAGGTCGACATCATCGTTGCCGCGTCTACTCCTGAAACGGTAAACCCCGTATCCGATCAGGCCGAGATCAACGAAGTGCCGTGCATCACCACCGATTGTCCTTGGCAGCCGTATTTCTTTGGTCGCAACGGCGTGCCGGGCGAAGGGTTCCAAAACACCTATCACTTCTTTTGGGGCCTAGAGGACGTCATTGGTGCTTTCCTTGATATGTGGGGCCCGACAGGTGTGTCCAAAACCGTTGGCGGGTTGTTCCCGAATGACGCTGATGGCAACGCATGGGGCGACCCTGAACTTGGCTTGCCAAAACCGTTCGCGGAAGCAGGCTATGATCTGATTGATCCGGGCCGGTATCAGCCACTGTCAGACGATTTCAGCAACCAGATCGCAGCGTTCAAGGCCGCGGGCTGTGAGATCGTCACGGGCAACATGATTCCACCGGATTTCGCGACATTCTGGGCACAGTCTGCCCAACAGGGGTTTGCACCGAAAATCGTCACGATTGGTAAGGCATTGCTTTTCCCGTCCGTGATTGAATCGCTTGGCGATCGTGGTGACGGATTGTCATCCGAGGTTTGGTGGTCACCAAACCACCCGTTTAACTCGTCGTTGACGGGTGCGAGCTCGAAAGAATTGGCAGACGGGTTTACTGCGGCGACAGGCCGCCCTTGGACGCAGCCTATCGGGTTCAAACACGCTTTGTTCGAGGTCGTTGCTGACGTCGTTAAGCGTGCTGAAGATTTGGAAGATCCGGCAGCGATCGTTTCGGCGATTGCATCGACCAATCTCAATACCATCGTTGGTAATGTTGATTGGTCAACCGGCCCGATCAACAACGTCACGAAGACGCCGTTGGTCGCGGGCCAGTGGCAGCGTGATGGCGACGGGATGGACCTCAAAATCGTTGCAAACTCAGCGCATCCCGACATCCCGTTGACCGGCGAACTCAAGCTGCTTTCCTGACAAGAACTCTGGTCGCGCCTACTGGAAGGCGCGACCAATAATAACGCAACAGGAAAACGCAATGACGGCATTTCTTCAACTCGACCAAGTTACCAAATCCTTTGGCGCCGTGACGGTCGCCGACGAGCTAACCTACGGCGTCGAGGCGGGTGAAGCGCTTGGCGTGATCGGGCCAAACGGGGCTGGTAAGACCTCGATGTTCAATCTGATTACGGGCACGTTGCAGCCGAATTCCGGCAAGGTGCATTTCAATGGGCAAGACGTGACCTCGATGAACGCCGCGAAACGATGCCGGTCAGGCATGGCGCGTAGTTTTCAGGTGCCGCAGCCGTTTTCGGGGATGACCGTTTTTGAAAACGCGATGGTTGCCGCCACACAAGCTGCGGGATTGTCAGGCCATGAAGCTGAGAAATTCTGCCTTGAAGTGTTGGAACAAACCGAATTGTTAGACCGTGCAAACACTTTGGCGGGCGGGCTGACCCTATTGGGGCGCAAACGACTCGAATTGACTCGAGCACTCTGCGCAAGACCTAAACTGTTGATGCTGGACGAGATCGCGGGCGGGCTGACAGAGGCTGAATGCGCATCTTTGGTGAAAACCATCAAAGACATTCACGCAAGTGGCGTCACGATCATCTGGATCGAACATGTGGTTCACGCGCTTCTGGCTGTGGTGGACCGATTGATCGTTATCGATTTTGGCAAAAAGATTGCCGAGGGCGAACCTCACGCGATCATGAAAAGCCCCGAAGTGCAGGAAATTTATTTGGGGATAGAAGCCGATGCCTGATCCAATTTTGCACATCTCTGGGCTTGAAGCTCACTACGGAGATTTTCAGGCCCTGTATGGCGTCGATCTGGAGGTCGCCGAGGGCGAGGTTCTGGCGATTATCGGGGCCAATGGCGCAGGCAAGACGACCTTGTTGCGTTCCATTTCGGGGCTGACGCAGAACGACGCAGCAATGGTTGAATATCGTGGCGAGGGGATCGGCGCATTACGTGCTGATGAGGTGGCCAAAAGAGGCGTCGCTTTGGTTCCAGAAGGGCGCCAGCTTTTCCCGTCTCTTTCCGTAGAAGAGAACTTAATCATTGGCGGGCAGATCGGGCGCAAAGGACCGTGGTCTTTGGAAGCGGTTTACAAGCTGTTCCCGATCCTGAAAGAACGCCGCGCGCAGCAATCAACGTCGCTTTCAGGGGGGCAGCAACAGATGGTTGCGATTGGCCGTGCGCTGATGGCGAACCCCGATTTGATCCTGTTTGATGAAATCAGCCTCGGGCTTGCGCCGATCATCATCAAAGACATTTACGCCGCCCTCCCCGGCATCATCGGGGAAGGCATGAGCGCGCTGATCGTGGAGCAAGACATCAGCAAGGCGCTTTCGGTGTCCAGCCGGTTTTACTGTCTTCAAGAGGGTCGCGTATCATTGAACGGCCCGTCTGCAACTGTTGCCCGCGAAGACATTTCGCGCGCTTATTTCGGAGTTGAATAATATGGAATGGGTGAATGCAGTGGTTCAGGGCACTTTGCTCGGCGGGCTATACGCGCTGTTCGCGGCGGGTCTTTCATTGATCTTTGGCGTGATGCGGCTTGTGAACATTGCTCACGGCGACATGATCGTTCTGGGGGCCTATCTGGGTCTGAGCGTGACGGCCATCCTTGGAATTCACCCGCTGATGGCTCTGATCATCGTGGTGCCGTGCATGGCAGTAATCGGGTATGTTTTACAGCGATCCATCCTGAACCAGACGCTCGGCGGAGATCTGTTGCCGCCGCTTTTGGTAACGTTCGGACTATCGGTTATCCTGCAAAACGCGCTTCTTGAAATTTACACCGCTGATCCACAGAAAATGAATGCGGGTTCCTTAGAAACTGCGAGCGTTTCTGTTGGCGGTTTGTCCTTGGGGGTTTTGCCTTTGCTGACGTTTGCCATCGCCGTAGCGGTGATTGCCGCCCTGCAATGGACGTTCTACCGGACCGCCCTAGGACGCGCCTTCCGTGCGACGTCTGACAATCAGGAAATCGCGCAATTGATGGGGCTGAACCGGCGTCACATATTCGGGCTGGCGATGGCTCTCGCGCTCGGCGTCACTGCGATAGCGGGCATCATGTTAGGTATTCGCACCAGTTTTGATCCGTCTATTGGCGGCGGTCGCCTGATCTTCGGGTTCGAGGCTGTGATCATCGGCGGGCTTGGCAATCTTTGGGGAACGCTTGCAGGCGGCGTTATTCTAGGAGTGGCCCAGACGGTGGGTGCCAAGATCGATCCCGGTTGGCAGCTTTTGGCGGGGCATCTTGTGTTCCTTGCGATCCTGGCCGTGCGCCCGAATGGACTTTTCCCGAGGATAAGCGGATGAACCACTCTGATTTTCACGTCACCCGTAGCTCTGCTGCGACCAAGGCCGCAGCCATCATTGCCATCCTTGTGATGATCGTCCTGATCGCCGCCCCTTGGTGGGCAGGCCGTGCGGATATGCGCCTTATGGGCGAGCTGTTTTTGTACCTCGCGCTGGCCAGTCTTTGGAATTTGATGGCGGGCTATGCTGGCCTCGTATCTGTCGGGCAGCAGGCCTACGTTGGGTTCGGCGGCTATATGCTGTTTGCGCTGACCATGTTCGGTGGGATGCATCCCGTCGCCGCGATTGGTGTTGCAGGCGTTCTTGGGGCGATCATTGCGATCCCCGTCGCACTGCTGATTTTCCGACTTCGCGGCGCCTATTTCGCCATTGGCACATGGGTTATCGCAGAGGTGTTCCGCCTGTCCTTTGCCCAAGTCAGTTCACTTGGTGGCGGATCGGGTTCGTCCTTGCCGGTTGGTATCGTGAGGTCGTTGTCAGAGTCGCGCTCGGGGCGTGAATCCCTCAGCTATTGGCTGGCGCTTGGATCCGCCGTGATCGTGATTGCGGCTGTTTATTTGTTCCTGCGGTCTCGCAACGGGTTGGCGCTGACGGCCATTCGCGACAATGAACTGGCCGCCGGATCACTTGGTATCGACATCTGGCGCACCAAATTCATCGTCTACGTCGTGACGGCGGCGCTGACGACGATGATCGGCGCATTGATCTTTTTGCAGAAACTGCGCATCTCGCCGGACGCGGCATTTTCGGTGAACGACTGGACGGCATTCGTCATCTTCATCGTCGTGATTGGCGGCATTGGCACAATCGAGGGGCCGATCATCGGCACGCTGATCTTCTTTGCCCTGCGCGAAACGCTCGCCGATCTGGGTACTATTTACCTGATGGTGCTGGGGGTGGTCGCGATTGTCATCATGCTCAAGGCCCCAAACGGCATCTGGGGGCTCATTCGTGCACGCTTTAATCTGGAACTGTTCCCACTGAGTTTCCGCGTCAAACAATCCAATTCGTCTAAAGGAGCCTAAGCATGGCCAAGAAGCAAAAAACCATCATCACCTGCGCGATCACAGGGGCCATTCACACCCCAACGATGTCTGATGCTCTGCCTTTCACGTATGACGATATTGCCAAGCAGGCGCTAGATGCCGCAGAGGCGGGGGCATCTATCTTGCACCTACACGCACGCGACAATGAAACGGGCGCGCCGTCCGTCGCAATCGACGATTTCGCGCCGTTTCTGCCACGCATCAAACAGGCGACGGATGCAGTTGTGAATATCTCAACGGGCGGATCGTTGACGTTGTCGATTCAGGACCGGATCAATCCTGCGAAAACGTTTTCCCCGGAAATGTGTTCGATGAACATGGGGTCGATGAACTTCTCGTTTCATCCGCTCGCCAACCGTTACAAAGATGAAGATTGGAAGTTTGATTGGGAAAAGGATTACGTTGCCAATTCGGACGGTAATATCTTCCGCAATACCTTTAAAGACATCAAAGAAGCTGCCGAAACTCTAGCCCCCCATGACGTGAAATTTGAACACGAATGCTATGATGTGGGCCACTTGTATAACCTGAAATTTTGTATGGATATCGGCCTTTTCAAAGCGCCTGTCTTTATCCAGTTCATCTTTGGTATTCTGGGCGGGATTGGCCCTGAGATCGACAATCTGATCTTTATGAAACGCACCGCCGATCGTCTGTTTGGCGACGATTACCGCTGGTCGGTTCTGGGCGCGGGTGGATCGCAAATGACGCTGGGCACCACGGCCAGCCAGATGGGTGGCCACGTTCGCGTTGGCCTTGAAGACAGCCTGTTTATCTCACGCGGCAAGCTGGCGCAAAGCAACGCGCAGCAGGTCGCCAAGATCCGCCGTATCGTTGAGGATCTGGGCTGTGAGGTCGCCACTCCGGACGAGGCACGCGAGATTTTGGATCTGAAGGGCGGCGATCGGGTCAATTTTTAGCAAAGGGATCAGCCATGTCAAAAGCTGAAATCCGATGCTGACCAATTTAGGCGGCCTGCACCTGTGGCAGGCTGCTCGCAAAGGGTGCGAGGAAGAACAGGCAGAGGGCGCAACCTTTGGTGGCTACGCTTCCGTTTCCTTACCTGAATTTGCGGCAGCCCATCACCGATGGCCGCGCAAGCATCGACACTTTACGCTACCAAGATCCGCCCGCTGATGACTGATCTGACCTCTGACAAGGATGGCGTTATCATCATACCGGGTTACGGTATGGCCGTGGTACAGGCGCAGCTTCCTCCGTCGACCTTCCTTGTCCTTGCAAAAACTGCAAATTGTCGCAGTTTCAGCACGATATCTTTGGGCTTCACTCGTTTTCCAGCCATCCTGTGGTCCTCCTGAAATCGGGATAAACATATCCCAGTGGGTGAACTACTTTAGAGGGGGCATCCCACGCTTTGTCAGGTGCGGTTGATGAAGCCCGTTGGATTTCGATCCAACGTTGGTCAAAGAATAGTGGGCATATCGGTGTCCCGCCGCTATTGTGCGTAATACTCAATCCTGCCAATCGATACTTGTGAAGGTATCATATCGACCAGAGATGGTGCGACCGATCACAGTCTGTTCGTCAGGTGAACAATATTATCTGTGACAAAGGAGCGATTTCTGACGAATAGCCACAAGGTCGTGCAAATCGCTCCGATCACAATTAATAGGATGCCGTAGTTCGCAATGAGGTCGCCTGAATTGAGCGTTACGATCTGGATGCCGGCTGCCCCCATAAGGGTTGCGCTGAACTGAATGAGGGCTGCCGCCGATCCAGTATCACCCACTTGTTGATCAAGAAGCAAGTTAGCCCCTGGAACGCGCACGATGATCACTGCAACTGTTGTCGTGGCGGCGACTGCGGCAAAAATAAATGGCGATAGGCTTCCAAAGGATAGCATCACTAACCCACCGATAGCCATGATCCCAAAGCACCCCAGAATGATGCTTGGGACCGGAATAACTCGGGAAAGTTTTAGGTAAAGTGCAGGACCAATCATTCCACAGGCCGCGTTGAACGCGAAGATAACACTGAAGGCATGTTCAGACATCCCGAACCTGTCAACATAAACGTAAGGCGAAATTCCGAAGAATGCCATTATGCACATCGGAGCGGCAGCAAAGATCACAAGGAGATAGGCGAACCTTGGATTTATCAAAACGACCGCACGGGTGTAACCTAGACGGACCCGCGGGACACTTGTGGGGTTACTGTAGCTTGTCTCTGAGCGCCTCGTAAGGGGTTTGTCCGTTGTGGGCACCGTGCGGCCTGGCGAAGTTGTAGAACTCTTGTTGATCGGAACGGTGGGATCGCTCGACTTTGCCGTTCAATTGCGGTGTGCCGCGTTTGATGTAGGCGTGCCTGATCCCGAGATCTTCGACATGCCAATGGAACTTGGCCTGAAACTCGTGGCCATTATCCGTGCGCACTTCACGAATGCGAAACGGGAACTTTTCGATGATGTGGTCAATGAAGTCGATGGCGTTTGCCTGCGTATGTTTATCGTAGACCTTGAGGGCGCGAACTCTGGTTGCATCGTCGATCGCGGTGTATTGGAACCTGCTTGTGATATCACTTGGTATGCAGCTTGCGCATTCGTGTGCCTCTGGGCAACCGGTTAAGGCCGTTGCGTCTGAGGATACGGTAGACCCTGGCATCTGAGATTTTGATGCCGTGGTAACGTGCCATATACCAGACGATCCTTATGGGCCCCAAGTGATACTTGCGGCGCAGATACAGAACCTTCTCGACGATTTCAGCAGGTGTTTGATTGGCCGGGTTCTTCGGAATTGATTTGGCATTCTTCAAGCCAGCCTCCCCATGCTTTTGATAGGCATCCCGCCATCTATAAAAGCTGGATCTCCCAACCCCAAAAATACCGGCATGCTTTGCGTACATTGCCGATCTTCTCAGCATGCTGGAGCACTCTCAGCTTGCGTTGAATGTCACGTTCTTCGTTCGTCATAAAAACTTCCTCCACCCAAAATTGGGTAATTTACAGGAAGTGTCCCGAGAGTCCGTACATATTTACAGTGTTCGTGTCTAAACGTGGTCAAGGCACCGGTTACTCCGGTATCGAAAACCCGTTGTTCTACAAAGAAAACACGCGGATGTTTTACGGCGATGCAAAGGCGTCGGTCAGCAACCTATTGAGCAAAATATAGCCTGTATGGGGACGGTGTTTATCAAACAGTGCGAACTTGGGCTTGAACGAGTTTACTAAGGTCGTCGGACTAAATGAGATTATTTTTACATAACATCGATTATACGATAATTTGGCGAGGCTGGGCACATTCTAACGGATCAGTTTCAAGCAGCCTCGTCAGAATAATTAATTTAGCGACATCAATTCGACACTGGCCGCTTTTTATACAAGCGACCATAGACTGGTGACATGGTACGTGCCTTGCCAACTCTGATTGTTATGCATGTGAATGTTGCAAAAAAGCTGTTTTGGGCGGAACTCCGTCAGGACGGTGTCATTTCTTTATCGGGAAGTTCCAGTGGCGCGATCCGCTCCATCAATTGTCCCTTATTGGCGGCGATGTCGGCAATTGTAAGATTATTCAGCACGGCCATGAAGGCTGCTGTTGCCTCCTGCATCTTGCGTGACAGCACACATATACCAATCAATGAACAGGTGTTTTTTTCAGGATTGAAGCATTCGACAACATCCATAGATCCCTCAGTGAGCCGGACGATTTCCCCAACGATAATGTCCTGCGCCGGGCGTGCCAGACGAAAACCGCCCCCCCGACCACGCACTGTCTCAAGATAGCCCGCCTTACCCAATTCATGCACGATCTTCATGATGTGCGGCCGCGATAGGTTGTGAATGCGTGCGACATCATTGATGCGCACAAGCTCGGGCGATTTGAGCGCCGCAAGCTGCAAAGACCGCAGGGCAAAGTTTGTATAGCTCGTCAATTTCATTGGTGCATCCTATTGCCGCAGCAAAAGATATATCAAAAATATTGCTTTAGTAAATCAATATAGTTAAGCCGCCGATGAACGATTTGTTTGTAATGCATGTTAGATTGGGGTGCTGCACATGGGAGGCAGCGCTGAGGTCAACAGATTACTGCACCCTAAACACAAACGTCGGAGACGCCCATGTTTGACAGTTTAAACGCTGAAACCCTCGCGCGGATGCAATTTGCGTTCACGGTGTCGTTTCATATCATTTTCCCGGCATTTTCGATCGGTCTCGCCAGTTATCTGGCCGTATTGAATGCGCTGTGGTTGCGTACCCGCGACGCAACATATCTGACGCTTTTCACCTATTGGAAAAAGATTTTTGCGGTCGCGTTTGGGATGGGCGTCGTATCCGGGATCGTGATGTCGTACCAGTTTGGCACGAATTGGTCTGTGTTCTCGGACAAGACCGGTCCTGTGCTTGGCCCACTCATGGCCTATGAGGTGCTTTCGGCTTTCTTTCTTGAGGCCGGTTTTCTGGGTATCATGCTGTTTGGCCGCGAGCGGGTGGGAGATAAACTGCACATGTTCGCCACAGCAATGGTGGCTTTTGGCACGCTGATGTCGGCCACATGGATTTTGTCCGTGAATTCATGGATGCAGACGCCCACAGGTTACAGCATAAACGCGCTTGGACAGTTTGTGCCAGAAGACTGGTGGGCCATCGTTTTCAATCCATCCTTTCCTTATCGATTGGTTCATATGGTTTTGGCGGCGTATCTTACAACAGCGCTTGTTGTCGGCGGCGTTGGCGGGTTGCATCTTTTGCGTAACCGGACCGATGCGCCCGCGCGCCGAATGTTTTCTATGGCCATGTGGATGCTCATAATCGTTGCCCCGTTGCAAATTTTGGCGGGCGATTTCCATGGTCTCAACACGTTAGAACACCAGCCGGCAAAGGTGATGGCGATGGAAGGGCATTATGACAGTCACCCACACGGCGCGCCATTGATATTATTCGGCATTCCAAACCCGACTGAAAAGCGGATCGACTATGCGATAGAAATTCCTCAGCTTTCCAGTCTTATCCTGAAACACAAATGGGGTGCGCCATTGAATGGCTTGGATACCATTCCAGACGCAGACGAACCGCCAGTCGCTATCGTTTTTTGGAGCTTTCGCGTGATGGTTGGTCTTGGAATGGCGATGCTGGGCTTTGGGGTATGGGCCGCTTGGCGGCGTTACCGTGGTCGTTTGTATGACACGCCCATGCTGCACCGCGCCGCAATTGTGATGGGGCCAATGGGTTTCGTTGCGGTGTTAGCGGGCTGGGTGACAACCGAGGTCGGGCGTCAGCCTTTCACCGTATATGGGGTGCTGCGGACCAGCGACAGCCTTGCGCCAGTTGCTGCACCGGCGGTGGCGGCGTCTTTGCTTGCTTTTATTGTGGTGTATTTCTTTGTCTTCGGCGCGGGCACATTTTACCTCTTGCGGATGATGAATAAACCCGCCGCGACACCGCATCTGGGCCTCAAAGACGGACCGATCCGCACGGCAGGCAGCACACAAATCACCCAAAAACATCCAGACGCACATCCAAGTGAATAAGGTATTTTGCTATGTTTGAACTTTCCTTTATCTGGGCCGGCATTATCGCCTTTGCTGTCTTGACCTACGTGATCCTTGATGGATTTGATTTAGGTGTTGGTATCTTGTTTCCTTTCGCGGATGACGAGCGGGAAAAGGCGACGATGATGAATTCCATTGCCCCGATTTGGGACGGCAATGAGACATGGTTGGTGCTTGGCGGCGGCGGGCTGTTTGCGGTGTTTCCGCTAGCCTATGCAGTTGTGATGCCAGCGCTTTACATGCCTATCATCTTGATGCTTTTGGCTTTGATTTTTCGCGGGGTTGCCTTTGAATACCGCTGGCGGACCAAACGCTGGAAACCGGTTTGGGACGTGGCATTCTTTGGCGGCTCAGTCGTGGCCGCATTCATGCAGGGCATCGCCCTTGGTGCC
Source organism: Pacificibacter marinus (assembly GCF_018860665.1). GTDB lineage: Bacteria > Pseudomonadota > Alphaproteobacteria > Rhodobacterales > Rhodobacteraceae > Celeribacter > Celeribacter marinus_A. The sequence continues at coordinate 32,200 of NZ_JAHKPK010000011.1, read as the reverse complement.
TTGGTACAGGGTATCGAATACAAAGACCGCGCTTACGCTGGCGGCTGGTGGGACTGGCTGAGCGGGTTTTCTGTCTTAACAGGTTTGGCCGTTGTGATCGGCTACGCTTTGCTCGGATCAACGTGGATTATCCTCAAAACCGAGGGCGGGCTGCAACGCAAAATGCAGGGGTATGCACGATGGCTTGCCGTGGCGACATTAGGGTTTATTGGTCTTGCCAGTCTGCTGACGCCGTTTCAGGATCCGATCTACTTTCACCGTTGGTTCAATCTGCCCGGTAGTATCCTAAGTGTTCTGATGCCAAGCGCGGTACTTGTAACAGCATGGGCATTCTTCTCGGGACTAAAAGCGGATAAAGATGCGCAACCGTTCTTTGCTGCACTGGTTTTGTTTGTTTTGTGCTTTATTGGAATCGGGATCAGTTTCTATCCCAACATCGTGCCGCCGAGTCTGACGATCAAAGAAGCTGCCGCACCAGAGTCCAGTCTGTTGTTTGCGCTTGTCGGTACGGTGGTTCTTGTGCCTATGATCCTTGCCTATACAGCATATGCATACTGGGTCTTTCGCGGGAAAATCGATCCTGATGAGGGCTATCACTGATGCTGTCGAAAACCGTTAAGCGTGTTGGCTGGTTTATTGGTCTCTGGATTATCAGTGTTCTGATTTTAGCCGTTATCGCATTCGCGATACGACTTGCGATTGGCGCTTGAATTAAGGCGCGTGAAAATACCAACATCGATATTCCTTTTTGACATTGAGGGAATCCTTCTTTATCAAATATTGTATCCAAGCGGATACAATATGGGAATCCAAGATGCCAAAGTCAAACTCAACAGACATGTCGCAAGGCGGTATCGCTTATGCACGGTTGCTTGATGCGATCAGATCTGGGGTCTTCCAACCTCATGATCGCCTACGTGAAGAAGATGTGGCGGCCCGTTTGTCCCTATCGCGTACCCCAGTCCGCGAAGCCCTGCGCAAGCTGGAAGCCGACGGAATTGTTGAGCATCGTCCACGTTTAGGGGCTGTGGTGCGTGCCTTGAGCCGTACAGAGGTGGTCGAACTGTATGAAATGCGATTGGTGCTGGAACGCACAGCAGCAGAAATGGCAGCCAAACATGCTATCGCCGCGGAAATAGATGAACTTGAAGACCTGAATGCAGAAATCGCAAAGACACTGAATGCGCCTGCACAGGCGGCGTCGATCAATCAACAGTTCCACCGTTGCATTTATCTGGCGACGCGCAACCGTTTTTTACTTGAATCAGCCCGCGCGTTGAACAATGCCTTGATGTTGCTCGGGCCCACGACCCTCGCGGATGAGGCGCGAATTTCAACGGTATGCAGACAGCACCAAGACATCATAGACGCGATCCGCAATGGCGATGTCGAAGCCGCAGGCGCGAGTGCTGAAGCACATCTGCAAACCTCGCTGCGTCATCGTCTTGAGGTCATGCGCGGATGAAACATCTTTTTGTAACATATATAATTGCTGCTGTTGGCGTTGGTGTCTTTCACCTGCTGGATTTGCCTTTGCCATGGCTGATTGGCCCAATCGTCGCGTGTTTGATTGCCGCTTTGGCAGGGGTGCCCATGAAGGGCAACAAATTGGTGAATGATGCGATGCGTTCCATCCTTGGGGTGGCTGTTGGGGCGACCTTCACAATGACGATTTTGGCTTCCATGATTTCGATGTGGCCAACCTTGTTGATGATCCCTGTTATGGTTGCGGCCATCGGGCTGATTGGTATTCCCTATTTTCAACGGATCTGGGGGTTTGATTTTGCCACCAGTTATTACTGCGCGATGCCCGGAGGCTTGCAAGACATGTTGGCGTTTGGCGAAGAAGCAGGCGGGGACGTGCGCGCGCTGTCATTGGTTCATGCCACTCGGGTTATGGTCGTCGTCGTGGCACTTCCGTTTATTTTGCAAGGCTATTGGGATGTCGATTTGTCGAGCCCTCCCGGTGAGCCCGCTTCGTCTATCGCGCCATCGCAATTGATCATTATGGTGCTTTGCGGCCTCATCGGATGGCGCGTGGCCAAGGCTCTTGGGATGTTCGGATCCTCCATTTTAGGACCGCTGATCCTTGCTGCTATTTTGGCCTTGCTCGGGATTTTGCATCATCGCCCACCTGCCGAAGCGATCTGGATGGCACAGTTTTTCATCGGTATGACTGTCGGTGCCAAATATGCTGGGGTCACGATGCCAGAGGTGCGCAAAGACGTGAGCGCCGCCCTTGGGTTCTGTGTGATCCTAATTGTAATGACTGTCATCTTTGCAGAGATCATTCATCTGGCAGGTCTCGCGCCTCCTATGGAAACGCTTTTGGCCTTCGCCCCCGGCGGTCAGGCTGAGATGACAGTGCTCGCGCTGGTTGTTGGGGCTGATATGGCCTTTGTTATCGCCCATCATGTTCTGCGTATTTTTGTTGTGATCCTTGGGGCACCGATTGCCGCTAAGATTTTGAATCCCAGACAACAGGGTTGATCATATGGATCGGATCACCTGCAGCATAGGCGTTGATTTGGTCAAAAATATCACTGAATTGCAGATCAAACTCATCCTCGGTTACATAACCAATATGCGGCGTGGCCAAAACATTGGGATGCGTGGCCAGAATATGATGCCTGTCGCGCATCGGTTCGTCATCAAAGACGTCAACCGCGGCAAACAGGCGTCCTTTCATGATCTCGGCCTCGAGCGCGCCTTTGGCAACCAATCCAGACCGTGATGTGTTTACGAACAACGCGCGAGGGGCCATCGCGGCCAGATCAGCACCCGTGATGATGCCTTTGGTTTGGGGCTTCAGGCGGACATGAAGGCTGACGATGTCAGATGTGGCAAAGAATGCGTCCCGGCTAGATGCAACCTGTTGCCCATCTGCAATCGCGCGGGCGCGTCCGGCCTCGGACCCCCACCACTGTACAGTCAGACCCAAGGCTTTTGCATATTCGGCAAGGGCGCCGGCGATCCGCCCATATCCGTAAAGGCCCAAAGTGCGCCCTCGCAACGTGCGCCCGACCCCCATTTGCCAAGTGCCGTCTTTCAGCGATTTGGCTTGCTGGGGAATCTGGCGATAGCTGGCAAGGATCAGTGCAAGCGTCATTTCTGCTGCTGCATAAGAGGGCGTATCGCTGTGCATATTTGAACTCAACAGCACATTATTTGCAGTGCAGCTTTCCACATCCACATGTGGGTAGACAGAGCGTTGGCTGATGAGTTTTAGATTTGGCAGGCGCGTCAAAAGGTCTGCACCAATTTTGGTGCGTTCACGAAACAGCACAAGGCAATCTGCATCCGCGACCCGCGCCGCCAATTTTGCGGGATCGGATTCATGGTCGTTCCAGACCTTGACCTCATGATCTTGCAATTTGGCAAAACACGGCAAGCTTTGCAGGGTGTCAAACCAGTCATCCAGTATATGAATTTTCATTCTGTGCACTCCAAATTTCGCGTGGCACCATGACGTCGCCACATGCCAAAAGCCGTGCGGTCCGCACAAGCCCTGCGGATTTCAACACGATGCCACCGGCGTTGATTTCGTAGTCGACCAACACGTCAATTAAACCAGAGGCATGCTCAAGCGTGATTTTGGCAGGATTTTCGTTCGGTAAATGCGCCAAACCTGACGCAACACTTTCAGGAGTCAAAACGCAAGACGCAAGGCATTGAGCCCCCGTGACAGCCATCGTTGGATGCGCAGTCCATGGCATGAAATAACGCGCGGCAACGGTGCCGCCGTCTCGCGCAGGTGCCAATAGGCCGAATTTCGGCGTCACAGATGATGCGACATCGGTGATCCCCATCGCTTCGCCTGCCTGAATACGCACGGCCTCCATTGCAGCAAAGAAATCACGGTTTTCGTTCAACTCAGCTGCTGTTTCATAGCCCGTCAGCCCAAAGGCATCTGCACGCGCGATGACCATCGGCATGGCAACATCCATACAAGTCACTTCGATCCCGTTAAAGGTGTCGCGCAGATTTCCCGTGGGTAAAAATGCCCCCGTTGCGCCTCCCACGGTATCCATGAATTGCAATTGCACCGGTGCGGCGGTGCCCGGCACGCCGTCGATGGCGGTCGCGCCAACATAGGCCACGCCATCCGGTCCGGTTTGAACCGTTGCAATGACCCGTGCGCCTGTGTTCACGGCCAAGATTTTGATCGTCGTGGTCGCACCTGTTGCGGGCATAAGCCCCATTTCAATCGCAGCGGGACCAACCCCAGACAAGATATTGCCGCAGGTCGGTTTGAAATCAACCTGTTTGTCCTCGACGCTAACTTGCGCGAAAAAATAGTCGATATCCGCCCAGTCGTCTTGTGATTGCGACAGCATTGCCACTTTGGTGGTGACGGCATTGCCGCCACCTATACCATCGATGTTAAGCGCATGGCCCGAGCCCACAGCCGCGATAAGCACTTGCGCCAGTGTTTCACGATCTTGGGGCAAATCGGCACGGTTAAAGTAAGGACCTCGCGAGGTGCCCCCACGCATGAACAAAAACGGGATTTTTGTTTGAGTCATGACAGTGGCCAAGGCAAGCGGACGAATTCTTGCAACAACCCCGGAGGGAAATCACGGTTCAATGTTGCCGCCATTGCGCAGATGAACGCGATGCCTGAGGCAGCATAAAGTCCTGCGTACACCCAACTTTTTTCAGCTCTGTAGCGGATGAAGGTCACCAGAAAGACTGCCAAAGCGATGATAAATCCGAACACTGCGGTTCCTGCCAAAAGGGCAGCGAACCAAGCAAGTGTTGACCAAAGCCCGTGCGTATTTATTTCTGCGTCTTGTGCTTCTCGATCCGCGAAAAGTGCGTTGGTGTCAGGTGAATACCGCATTTGCACAAGTAAAATCGCCAAACATATCAACGTAACAGTTGCCACAAAAACTGGGAACACACGGTCCATGCGGGCGTAATCCGGGATCAGGGACGCATTAAAATAGGCCAGTGCAACATAGGCCGTAATGGCGAGTAAAAAGATCAAAGGCGCGCGCTTTTTGCCGTCTTTAACATCACCTTCAGCCAAAATTGATTTGGCATTTTTTATGCCAACAACAACAGAAATAACGGTGATGATGATCAGAATAATAACAATAGGGCTGAACACATAATCGATACCCTCTTCAAAGCTACGCCGGAAACGGGATGCCGCGATCTGATAGGCTTGATTGGTGTAACGTTCGGCAGGAGAGGCCAAAACGAACCCGATCAAGAATGCGGGCCGTGACCAATCAAAGCGGCGCAACAAAATACCCAACAAACCGATACCGAACAGAGCCACCAAATCCATGATAGATTGGCGTGACTGAAAGGCCGCGAAAGCGATGATCATGAACAAAAAGGGTGCCAAAAGGGCGAAGCGGATGTTGGTCAGTCTAGCGATAGGACCAGAGGCCGCGATGCAAACAAGGGTGCCAACAACATTCGCTAAAGCCAAGAGCCATACGATTGAGTAGGTGATATCAAGATTGTTCTTGAGCATCGAGGGGCCAACCTCGATATTTCCGCTGCCCAGTAAGGCAATGCCGGAAATAAAGATGGCCATTGACCCAGACCCTGGAATGCCGAACAAAAGCGTGGGCACCAGACCGCCACCCTCTTTGGCGTTGTTCGAACTCTCAGGCCCAATCACTCCACGCACGTCGCCTGACCCGAATTGCGATTTGTCTTTGGCCGTTTGAATCGTATGACCATAAGCGATCCAATCGACAACGGAACCGCCAAGTCCGGGGATGACGCCAACAGTGACACCAATCAACGAACAGCGGACTGAAAGCCAGATATTGGCCCACCAATCCTTTACGCCGTCAAGCCACCCCCCGCCAATCGCCGCGCGATCCGAGATGGCTTTGTCTTGACGCAACAGTGCCACGATTTCAGGTATAGCAAAAATGCTGAGTCCAACGATCACCAGCTTAAGGCCATCCATCAGGTAGGGCGTGTCAAAGGTCGACATGCGCAGCGCACCCGCACTGGACCCCTGCCCAATTGTGCCGATCAACACGCCAAGCCCTGCCGCAGCAATGCCTTTCACGGCAACGCGTCCAGCAAGAATTCCGACCATAGAAAGCCCGAAGATCGTGATCATCAACAATTCAGGGGTTTGGAACATCAACACGATGGGCCGCGCGATCAGAATAAAGACCGACAAGAATGCAGCGCCTAAAAGCCCCCCGAACAACGAGGAGGAGAAGGCTGCAGACAAAGCCCGGGCAGCTTGGCCTTTTTTGGCCATCGGAAACCCGTCCAAAACCGTTGCCTGTGAGGCTGAAGACCCAGGGATGCCCATCAAAACAGATGAGAACGTATCCGAGGTTGGAACGACCGCGACCATCCCAACCATTAAAGCCAAGCCGGTCAAAGGCTCCATTCCAAACATAAAGGGTAGCAAAAGTGACAGGCCAGCGATACCGCCCAATCCTGGGAACACGCCGATGCACAGCCCCATAAGCACACCAAGAACCAAATAGCCCAAGACATGTGGTTGTAAAATCATGGCAAAAGCATCGCCAAGCGCAGGAAGCGCTGTCGCTAGAACATCCATCTGAAGTCCCCAAATTTGAGATTTAACTGCGTGGGCCCCCACCATTGGGCGGGGGCCGAGAGCAAAAGGTTCTTATTCTAGAACAATGCCGTAGCTTTCTTGAAGCCATGTCTTCACAAAGTCGCTTGCCTCTTCTGGAACGACAGTCGCATCAGCCATCGCACGTTTCGCGCCTGCGCCAGTCAACTGTGGGTAAAGGCCCAGAGCTGTTTCAGAGATTTCTGCGTAATCAGGGCGGTCCTTGATGGCTGCGAAGGCTTCTGTGAAGGTCGCGATTGCGTCTTCAGAGGCGCCATTTGGCAAGAACACCATCTTTTGCGCTGGGAAACCGGCGATAAAGAAGGCTTTCCATGCGTCCCAAGTCGTGCCGCTTGTCTCACAGTTTGGGTTCGCTTCGCAGACTTCCTTAAAGCTTGGCATGTCAGGGAATGTTGGGTCGCGGACAATGTTGCCATCATCATCAAGCGCGCCAAAGCTGAACCAAGGTGTCGCTGTGCCCGCCTCTACCAATGGGGCAACACCTGACAAATAAGACGACGATGTTTGGTAGTCGATATTGGCTTCACCGCGTTCAAACATCAAACGTCCGTCACCACGGCCCTCGATGCCAAATACAGGTTCGACGTTGAGACCGAGCATTTCCCATGCCAACAATGGCACGAGATCAAGACCCGTCGCCGATTGCGCACCGTAAATGAAATCTTCATCGTTCAAAGCTGTCGGATCCGCGGCATAAGCCTCGGCAAGAGCAGGCGGAAGGTAGGCAACGCCACCAGTGCCCGATGCAAGCACAACGTTCCAGTCACTGTATTCGTAGCGCACGCGCGGATCGTCCAGCAGATACGGGAATTGTGTCGATCCAGACGAGCCGAACAGGGTTGTGCCGTCCTCATATTTTAGCCGTTGGAAATGGTTTGCGCCGGTTGTTGACCCTGCGCCTGGCATAAATGTGACCACAACCGTTGGAGTGCCCGGCAAGGCCTGGCTGAGCAATGGTGCGTAGAAAGTGGCCCAACGTGCCGAGCCGCCGGTCTCGGAAAAAGGAATAATCCATTCTACAGTCTCGCCAGATAAATCGAGACGGTGGTCATCTGCCATAGCCGCTGTTGACGATAGCGCAGCCGCGCCAATTGCGCTTGCACGCAAGAATGCTTTCAATGTCATGTTGTCCTCCCAGACAGTTTTGCTCTAGTCTTCAGAGCAGGCAATACGAATCAAGCCAGCCCTCCAAAGCCCTCTTGATATTCTGACCATCGCGCGCCAACCTTTCACCAAGCTTGCATCGCGGAAATTTGAAGAGGACAGAGTTTTGCGGATTGTCATAGTCGAAGACAATAAAAGCGTTGCCAATGGCATAGCCTATGTCCTGCGCGACGAAGGCCATGCAGTCGATTTGATTTTTGACGGCGCAGCAGCCGATGAATTCTTAAGAGACGATGGCGCTGACGTTATAATACTTGATTTCAACTTGCCTCATCTCAGCGGGATTGAAGTGCTCAAAGGTCTGCGGGCACGCGGCGATCAACGCCCAGTCCTGATGTTGACCGCACGCACAACACTTGAGGATAAACTGTCCGGTTTAAATTCTGGCGCGGACGATTATCTGGCAAAGCCTTTTGAGATGGCCGAATTGACCGCACGTTTGCAGGTTCTTATGCGGCGCGCTGTCGCAAAACCGGTTCCGACCCATTCAGTCGGCCCACTTACTTTCGATCTGGCCGCACGCCAAGTCGTCAGCACAGACGGGCCATTGGAACTGCCGCGACGTGAGGTGGCGATCTTTGAAGCCTTGATGATGGCCCAAACGCGTACGTTATCAAAACAGGCCCTACTGGATAAAATCTATGGCACGGGGGCAGAGGTCGATGAACAAGTGGTCGAAGTCTATGTCTCACGCCTGCGCAAACGGCTAAAGCCTTTTGCGATCGAAATTAAAGTCCAACGCGGGCTTGGGTATTCAATGCATTATGGTGGGGCATGATGTGGACAATGTCACTTAGGGCGCGATTGACACTGATCATACTGACGCCCTTGATGGTGATTTCGTTGGGGCTTGGTGTGCTTACCCTAAATGATGCAAACGCCCGCGCGAACGATCGCTTTGATCGCTCACTTTTGTCCATTGCTTTGGCCATTTCACGCGATACAGCCCTGTCGGGTGGCGACGCGCTTAGCCCTAAGACGCTCTCTTTACTCGGCGACACATCAGGCGGGCCGGTTTTTTATCATGTCTACGCGCCAAATGGTGCCTATGTCACAGGCTATGCGACACCGCCTGTTTTACCGAAAACACTAGATCAGAACGAACAGGCTCAAATTTATTATGATGCGATTTACCGCACGCTGCCCGTTCGGGCGCTGCGGTATGTTGATGCTATGTCGATTGAAGGGCTGAGCGGTGACTTCACCTTTACAGTTTGGCAAGATATTGCGTTACGCAACAGTTTTGTCAGGGACATAACGCAACGCACCTTTGGCATAATTGCAATCATTATCACCGCGCTGGCCCTTAGTGTGTGGTTTGGCGTGCGGGTTGGCCTGCGTCCTCTACATGATTTACAAGACGCGATTTCGCAACGCTCCTCACGCGAGTTGAACGAAATTCAACGCGCTGTTCCTGTTGAAGTCAAAGGGGTCGTACAGACATTGAACAGTCTTTTGTCAGAGCTGCGTGCCACGCTGCGCGCCAAAGACGAATTCATTTCAAACGCGGCACATCAATTGCGCAATCCCATCGCAGGGGTTCTTGCCATGTCAGAGGCCGTGCGCTCTGCCAAGACCTTATCTGATATGAAAACGCGCAGCGAAGACCTTGTCCTTGCGGCGCAAGATGCGTCCGATTTGGCAAACAGTCTTCTGGCCTTTGAGCGTGCGATTTCACCAAGAGAGATCGCAGACTTCCCTATCGTAGTGATTGACGAATTGCTCGGCGAATTAGAAAACAATGCCCAAATACGTGCGGCAGATCACGACATCACGCTTGAGTTTGATCTTGGTGCGACTGGCTGCGTCTTGCACGCAGATCCGGTTCTTCTTCAACAAGGTGTTCTCAATCTGATCGACAACGCGCTCTGTCACGGTGGGGCTAAGTTGACGAAAATCAGTTTGAAAACCCGTGCCACGCCTGCCGCTATTCAAGTGACGGTTGCAGACGATGGTATCGGCATTCCGCCTGATAAGCTGGACATCGCGACGGCACGTTTTGGTCAAGTCTCACTTTCGGGGGGCAGCGGGCTTGGCCTGCCGATTTCAATCGCCGTTGCTGAAAGCTTGGGGGGAGATTTGACGTTGAGCAATTCGCAAAATGGTCTCACAATCGTCATGACCCTGCCGACCAGCCTTGCCAGACAGGTTTAGAGGTTAAAATATCAAGCTGTTTTGTTCAACATCTTCCCAAGCTTTGTGGTTGCTGTTGTGGCGAACTATACGTTGTTCTTGTGTTTGCGCCCCAATGGTGCGGATAAAGTGTCAATTCGCTGGGGTGTTTGTGGGCTTAAAACCGATCCAACAGACCCTGAAGTTGTCGCCTATGTGGATCTGAGCAAAGCCTTCAACGCCGAGGACAAAGAGAAGCTGGAAAGCCTGCAACAAGCGCAGAAAACACGGTTCTTCGCAGGCGGGCGGGCCATTGGCGCCGGATGATTTGGAAGGCACGATCTGGGATTTTCTGAGCTACATGGACAGCAAGCTGGGCGTTAAACCTGTCGCAACAGCCGCTGAATAACCCAAGAACCGCGCGCCTGTTCACGCAGGCGCGCGGCATTTATGACAATAGCGATTTCAGGACCGTGTCGGGGTTAGTAATCACGTCTGATGCCGGTGATTTTCCCGCTTCGATCAACCGCTTGCCGATCATGTAATCACGAGGCGCGTTCATGGCATCGACGGCCAGCAAGGTCTCGCCACAATAATACCAATGCGACACCGAATGAGGCTTATCTCCGACACGCGTGACGACGGTATCATAGCCTGTATTCAACCCTGCGATTTGCAGTTTTACATCATATTGATCCGACCAAAACCACGGTTTGGCGTGATAGACAATGCCTGCACCCATGATGTTTTGCGCAATGATTTCAGCCTGATCGATGGCATTCGGCACGCTTTCAAGGCGCACACGCGTATCGCCTATCGGGAAAGACGCGCAGTCACCAGCAGCCCAAATGTGCGGGTCTGACGTCGCGCCAAAAGCGTCGGTGGATATGCCGTTTTTGATCTTCACCCCCGCGGCTTCGGCCAGTGCGGTATTGGGGCGAATGCCAATGCCCGCGATGACAAAATCCACATCCAACGTCTCGCCAGTTGAAAGTACCGCCTGCGTGACGTGATCGTCGCCGTTCAGCTGGGTCAGACCCACGCCTTCGCGAAGTGTCACGCCGTGGCTATGATGCAGCGCGCGGAAGTAATCCGAGGTCTGCGGTGCGGCCACGCGCTGCAAAATACGTTCGGCCATTTCGACCACCGTGACGTGCAGGCCGCGTTTTGCAGCCACGGCCGCGGCCTCAAGGCCGATGTATCCGCCGCCGACAATCAAGACGCGACGGTTCTCGATAAAATACGGTGCCATCGCATCGATATCGGCAAGCGTGCGCACACAGAAAACACCCTGCAAATCACCGCCAATCTGCGCGGGCAATCGGATCGGCGCAGAGCCGGTGGTCAGCACCAATTCATCATAGGCTATACCTTCGCCGCCAAGGTACACCTGTTGCGTTTTGGGATCGATACTGGTGACAGCGGCGCCCATACGCACCGTGATGTCGGCCTCATCATAGCTTGACTGAGGCCGCAAAAACAAACGTTCGCGCGACATGTCGCCAAGCAAATATGCCTTCGACAAGGGCGGGCGTTGATAGGGCAAAGCAGGTTCGTCGCCGATCAAAGTGATCGCGCCCTTGTGACCAAGGGCGCGCAGTTTAAAGGCGAAAGCACTGGCCGCTTGCCCTGCCCCAATGACAACAACATGTTTCATGGCCAAGCTCCTTTGGTTCCGCTTTTGGGCGTTTAGAATTCTACAACAGCGCGGATCGATTTGCCTTCATGCATCAAATCGAATCCGTGGTTGATTTCATCCAGTGTTAGTTTGTGGGTGATCATCGGGTCGATTTCGATTTTGCCGCCCATGTACCAATCAACGATTTTCGGCACATCTGTGCGGCCTTTGGCACCGCCAAACGCAGTCCCGCGCCAAACGCGCCCTGTGACCAATTGGAACGGGCGGGTGGAAATTTCTGCACCAGCTGCGGCCACGCCGATGACGATGCTTTCGCCCCAGCCTTTATGTGCCGCTTCAAGGGCTTGGCGCATAACGGTTGTGTTGCCTGTGGCGTCAAAGGTGTAATCCGCGCCGCCGCCTGTCAACTCGACCAGATGGGCCACAAGATCGCCCTTGACTTTGGTCGGATTTACAAAATCTGTGAGGCCGAAATAGCGGCTCATTTCTTCTTTATCGTCGTTCAAATCAACGCCAACGATTTGATCCGCGCCAGCCATGCGCAGACCTTGGATCACGTTCAAGCCGATACCGCCCAAACCGAAAACAACACAACGTGCGCCGATTTCAACCTTGGCCGTATTGATCACCGCACCGATACCCGTGGTGACACCGCAGCCGATGTAGCAAATTTTGTCAAAGGGGGCGTCTTTGCGCACTTTGGCCAATGCGATTTCTGGCACAACGGTGTGGTTCGCGAAGGTTGAGCAGCCCATGTAGTGATAGATCGGCGTGCCATCGAGCATGGAAAAACGCGTTGTGCCATCTGGCATCAGGCCCTGGCCTTGGGTGACGCGGATCGCTTGGCACAGGTTGGTTTTGCCTGACAGGCAGTATTCGCACTGGCGACATTCTGGCGTGTAGAGCGGAATCACGTGATCGCCCACTTCCAACGTGGTAACGCCCTCGCCCACTTCCAAAACAACGCCTGCGCCCTCGTGGCCAAGAATTGTCGGGAAAATGCCTTCGGGATCGGCACCAGAGCGGGTGAATTCATCGGTATGGCACAGACCCGTGGCCTTAACCTCGATCAAAACCTCGCCCGCTTTCGGGCCCTCAAGGTTCACTTCCATCACTTCAAGTGGTTGACCAGCAGCAACGGCAACGGCGGCGCGAGTTCTCATCATTGGGACGGCTCCATGATTATTATGTATGTACTTATTGTAAATTAGCACATTAAATAAGGTGTAATCTAGTTTGGTTCAAGCGACCTGTCACATAAACACAAGGACAATGCCATGCAAGTGTTGGCAGCCAAAGCGCTTATTGATGTGCCATGGAAAAACGGCGGCGGTATCACCCGTAATATCGCCAAAGGTTTGCTTGGAACGCAAGCCGTTTGGACGGTCAGCCGTGCGGATGTGGCACAAAACGGTCCGTTTTCAGATTTTGCGGGTATGAGGCGCATTTTGACGGTTGTGTCTGGCGGCGGTATGAAACTGACGGGCCCAAACCTGTCTCTTGACGCATCGTTATGGCGGCCTGTGATTTTTGATGGCGGCATCGCGATTGAATCGCACTTAACCGCCGGTCCGCTTACCGATCTGAATTTGATGTTTGATCCAACGCTGTGCGAGGGCGTCGTGACGGTGCATAAAGAGGCATCGCAGCATGCGATCCAAACGCCTGAGCATGGCATCGTGATCTTGCATGGTTTGGCGGGTGCACCCAAAATCGACGGCACAGCCTTGGGTGTCAGCGACACCGCGTTCGTAACAGCGACAAACGCGGTGGTGGATCTGGCGAGAGGCGACGCTTTGTTTGAGATTTGCCTAAGCTATATGGATCAGAGCGCGGCCATCAAACTGGCCATTGCAGATCGGTAAGCGGCGATGATCGTGTCGCGTTTTACATGTCGTCCCGATTGGACAGCATGGCGACCGGCGGACCAAACATCTGTCACAACACTGTCCTTGGCGCCAAACACCAAGCCGTCAAGCAGCTGATCTTGACGCAAGGCGCACAAGGCTGGGCCGGAACTGTCAATCGCGACAAGATCAGCGAGCCCCCCAACCAATATTTCACCCGCGCCACGCCCCAAAGCCTGCGCGCCACCTTTTGCAGCGCCCATATAAAGCGTTTCACCAACAGAGCCTTCCCCCACAACCATGACATTACGGGCAATATCCCGCAGGCGTTGAGAGTATTCCAAGGTCCGTAACTCTTCTGAAAGTGAAATCAGTACGTTTGAATCTGATCCGACCCCAAAGGCACCACCTGCGCTAAGATACTGTGGGCCATTAAATGGCCCGTCACCAAGATTGGCCTCGGTCACAGGGCAAAGACCCGCGACGGCTCCTGATTTGGCCATATTTACGGTCTCTGCTTCGGTCATATGCGTTGCGTGAATCAGGCACCAATCTGTGTTGACGTCTGCGTTGGCCAACAGCCAGTCCACGGGGCGGGCGTTCAACCAGGCTTGCACATCGGCGACCTCTTTGGGCTGTTCGGCGATGTGGATGTGAACTGGGCCATCAGGTCTGGCTGCCAAAACAGCTTTCAAATCCTCAGGCGATGTGGCGCGCAGCGAATGCGGTGCAATGCCGACGCGGCAATCTGCGGGCAGGTTTGACACGGCCACTTGCGCCTGCCCCACCAAATCGTTGAACCGATCCACGGGGTTGCCAAAACGCGCTTGCCCTGCTGCAAGCGGCACTTTGCCTGCGCCGCCGTAGGTGTATAAAACGGGTAAATGCGTCAGGCCAATGCCTGTTTCACTGGCCGCAGCCGCGATGCGTGACGACAATTCGCCCAAGTTATCATAGGGCGTGCCGTTTGGTTGGTGGTGCAAATAATGAAACTCGCCAACGCTGGCATAACCTGCTTCTTGCATTTCCAAAAACACAAATCCGGCGATGGCTTCAACGTGCTCTGGCGTCAGATGTGACGTGAACCGATACATCAAATCGCGCCATGTCCAAAAGCTGTCTTTGCCCGCCATGCGGTACTCGGTCATGCCTGACATCGCGCGTTGAAAGCTGTGACTGTGCAGGTTTCCAAGCGCGGGCAGTAGCGTATCAACGATGGTATCACCCTGCACCGGCGACTGGTTTTCTGCCACTGACGTGATCTTGCCATCGGCGAGGATCACGCGCACATTTGTGGCCCATCCGGATGAAAGCTTAGCTTGTTTTGCAAAAATCATTTGGCGGTCCTCAATTTTTATGTATAGACATAAAGCACACTTACACATACTAGAAAAGTACAAATTCAACTGTGGCGGAGCCAAAATGACCCAAGATACTCAGGTTTTTGTGAATTTAAACCTTACGACGATGGGCGAATCGGATGCGGCTTATGGCTGGATCGAAGATGGCGCCATCGTGGTGACGGAGAGTATGATCGACTGGCTTGGCCCTGTGGATGATCTGCCAAACACTTATAAAAACCTGCCGAGCACCGATCTTGGGGGGCGCGTTGTGACCCCCGGCCTGATCGATTGTCACACACATGTTGTTCATGGCGGTGACCGCGCGGTTGAGTTTGAGATGCGTCTGAATGGGGCCAGCTACGAAGAGGTCGCACGCGCAGGCGGTGGTATTATTTCGACCGTGAAAGCCACACGAGCTGCGTCAGACCAAGAGCTTCTCGCATCCGCGCTGCGCCGTGTAGACGCGTTTATTGCGGAAGGCGTGACCACCATAGAGGTGAAGTCGGGCTATGGTTTGGATGTCGAGACAGAGCTGCGGATGCTGCGTGTCGCGCGCGCCATTGCAGACCACCGCCCTATTCGCGTGAAAACCACATTCCTTGGCGCCCATGCGACCCCTGCCGAATTTGCAGGCCGCGATGACGCTTATATCGACCAGATTTGCATCCCCACATTGCGCGCCGCTCATGCTGAAGGTTTGGTTGATGCGGTGGACGGATTTTGCGAAGGCATCGCCTTTCAACCCGCACAGATCGCCCGCGTTTTCAATGTTGCACAGCAACTCGGCCTGCCGGTCAAGCTGCACGCAGAGCAGTTGTCCAATATCGGTGGCGCGAAACTCGCGGCGCAACTTGGCGCGCTGTCCGCAGATCATATCGAATATTTGGATGAGGAGGGCGTCAAAGCGATGGCGCAAGCAGGCACTGTTGCGGTGATCTTGCCCGGCGCGTTCTACACCCTGCGCGAAACCCAAGCGCCGCCCATTGATTTGTTGCGCAAACACGGCGTGCCGATGGCTTTGGCGACGGACCTTAACCCAGGGACTGCGCCGATCAATTCGCTGCTTTTGACCCTAAACATGGGCTGTACTCTTTTCCGTATGACACCTGAAGAAGCCCTGCGCGGGGCGACCCAAAATGCGGCACGCGCGCTCGGCCTAACAGATGTCGGCACATTGGCTGTTGGCATGAGGGCTGACATGGCCGTTTGGGACATTAAACACCCAGCCGAACTGGCGTATCGCATCGGCTTTAATCCACTTCATTCGCGCATTTTTGGAGGCACATCGTGACCACATTAACCCTCACCCCTGGCGCTGTTACGTTAGACGATCTTGCGACCATTTATTGGGATGAGGCCTCTGTGCGTCTCGACCCTATGTGTCATCCTGACATCGAGCGTGCCCATGCGCGGATCTCAAAAGCCGTGGCTGGAACGGATGCCGTTTACGGTGTGAACACGGGCTTTGGTAAATTGGCCTCGGTCAAGATTGAATCCAAAGACACCACGACGCTGCAACGCAATTTGATTTTGTCGCATTGCTGTGGTGTTGGCCCTGCGATTTCGCGCCGTCATGCGCGTTTGTTGATGGCGCTTAAATTGCTCAGCTTGGGCCGTGGTGCATCGGGTGTGCGGCTTGAGGTTGTGACTTTGATTGAAGGCATGCTTGCCAAAGGCATAACGCCTGTGATCCCCGCGCAGGGGTCTGTGGGGGCCTCTGGCGATTTGGCGCCTTTGGCCCATATGGCCGCCGCAATGATGGGGCATGGCGAGGCAGAATTTGACGGCCAAGTGATGTCGGGCGACAAAGCCCTGAAAGCTGCTGGCCTGACGCCTGTTGTGCTTGGCCCCAAAGAAGGTCTCGCGTTGATCAACGGCACGCAGTTCTCGACCGCTTTCGCGCTTGCTGGATTGTTTGGTGCTTGGCGTGCTGCCCATTCTGCATTGGTCACATCGGCCTTGTCCACGGATGCCATCATGGGGTCCACCGCGCCGCTGCAACCTGAAATTCACACCCTACGCGGCCACCTTGGACAGATTCAAGCGGGCGAAACCATGCGGGCGCTTTTGGACGGATCGGATATTCGCGAAAGTCATGTGGTCGATGATGCGCGGGTCCAAGACCCTTACTGCATCCGCTGCCAGCCGCAGGTCACAGGCGCGGCTATGGATGTGTTGCGCATGGCCGCGCGCACGCTTGAGATTGAGGCCAACGCCGCCACAGACAATCCACTGGTGTTGATTGAGGCTGATGTCATCGTGTCGGGGGGCAATTTCCATGCCGAACCTGTTGGCTTTGCTGCTGATATGATCGCCTTGGCGATTGCCGAGATTGGCGCGATTGCGCAACGTCGTGTGGCTTTGATCGTTGATCCTGTGCTCAGCTTTAATTTGCCACCCTTCTTGACGCCCAATCCGGGACTGAACAGTGGCTATATGATCGCCGAAGTTACCACTGCGGCGCTGATGAGTGAAAACAAACATCTGGCAAACCCTTGTGTGACAGACAGCACGCCGACCTCAGCCAACCAAGAAGATCACGTGTCCATGGCGGCCCACGGGGCGCGTCGTTTGGGGGCGATGAATGAAAACCTTGCGCGTATTTTGGGTGTTGAGCTGCTTTGCGCGGCCCAAGGCATCGAATTTCGCGCGCCTTTGGCGACCAGCGCCGCCTTGCAAAAGGTCGTGACACGCGTGCGCCAAGAGGTCGAAACCATGGGCGAAGATCGCTACCTCGCCCCTGATCTGGAACGCGCGGCCGTAATGATCACCTCTGGTGACATCGTCACAGCGGCAGGTATCGTAATGCCGGAGTTGAGCCTATGACTCCTGTAGAGATCACCCAAGATGACAGCCCAATCGTTTTGGGCTTGCCACATACAGGGACCTTTGTTCCCGATGATGTTTTAGCTGACCTAAACAATCGCGGGCGTGGGCTGGATGATACCGACTGGCACATTCATCAGCTTTATGACGGTGTTTTAGATGGTGCGACAACCGTGCGCGCGACCTTCCACCGTTATGTTGTGGATGCCAATCGCGACCCTTCTGGTGTCTCGCTTTACCCTGGTCAAAACACCACGGGGCTTGTGCCCTTGACCGATTTTGACGGTCATGACATTTGGACCATTGTCCCAACAGAGGCCGCGATTGAAGTACGTCGTCAGATCTATCACGCGGCTTATCATGCCGCGTTGCAAGCTGAGTTGAATCGCGTGCGCGACATTCATGGCATCGCGATTTTGTATGATTGCCACTCGATCCGTTCAAACATTCCGTTTTTGTTTGAGGGCACATTGCCAGATTTCAACATCGGTACAAACCTCGGCGCGACATGTGCACCTGAAATCGAAGCCCTCACACAAGAGGTGTGCGGGGCTGCCGCTGGCTATACCTCGATCACAAATGGTCGTTTCAAGGGCGGCTGGACCACACGTCATTATGGCCGTCCAGCAGAGGGGTTCCACACCATCCAAATGGAGTTGGCGCAAAGCACGTATCTGAGGGATGAATCTGCCCCTTGGACCTATGACGCCGATAAATCCGAACGCCTGCGCGTTCATCTTTCTTCTATTTTGACACAATTGGCTGCATTGGCCCCGACTTTGAAAGGCACATCATGAGCGATCCGCGCAAGAACACCCGTGATATTTATCCCGCAACAGGCACAGAACTTTCTGCCAAGAGCTGGCTCACTGAAGCGCCTTTGCGGATGTTGATGAACAACCTGCACCCTGATGTGGCGGAAAACCCACATGAATTGGTGGTTTATGGTGGTATTGGCCGCGCCGCGCGCACGTGGAAAGACTATGATTTGATCGTTGCTGCCTTGCGTGATCTGGAAGAAGATCAAACCTTGATGGTGCAATCGGGCAAGCCAGTTGGCGTGTTCCAAACCCATAAAGACGCACCACGCGTTTTGATCGCGAACTCCAACCTTGTGCCGCATTGGGCGACATGGGATCACTTCAACGAGCTCGATAAAAAAGGTCTGGCGATGTATGGCCAGATGACCGCTGGATCTTGGATCTACATCGGCAGCCAAGGCATCGTGCAAGGCACTTATGAAACGTTTGTCGAGGCAGGTCGCCAGCATTACAACGGTGATTTGACGGGCAAATGGGTTTTGACCGGTGGTCTGGGCGGCATGGGCGGCGCGCAACCTTTGGCGGCTGTAATGGCGGGGGCTTGCTGTTTGGCGGTTGAATGCAATACCGAGAGCATCGATTTCCGTCTGCGTACAAAATATGTGGACGAAAAAGCGTCATCGCTTGACGAAGCCTTGTCGATGATTGATCGCTGGACGAAAGCGGGTGAGGCGAAATCTGTTGGACTCTTGGGCAACGCCGCCGACGTCTTTGCCGAAATCGCGGCCCGCGGCATTCGCCCTGATATGGTGACCGACCAAACCTCTGCCCATGATCCGATCAATGGTTATCTGCCCCAAGGCTGGACCATGGCGGAGTGGAAAGAAAAGCGCGAAAGCGACCCTAAAGCGGTGGAAACAGCGGCACGTGCCTCGATGAAAGTGCATGTTCAAGCGATGCTCGATTTGCAGAAAATGGGCGTTCCGACCTTTGATTACGGCAATAACATCCGTCAGGTGGCCTTGGACGAAGGGTTGAAAGACGCCTTTGACTTCCCTGGTTTTGTGCCAGCTTACATCCGTCCGCTGTTCTGTCGCGGCATCGGTCCGTTCCGTTGGGCGGCTTTGTCTGGAGATCCTGAGGACATTTATAAAACAGACGCCAAGGTGAAAGAAATTTTGGCCGAAGACAAACATCTGCACAATTGGCTGGATATGGCGCGCGAGCGGATTGCCTTTCAAGGTCTGCCAGCACGTATTTGCTGGGTCGGTTTGGGTGTGCGTCACAAGCTGGGTCTCGCGTTTAATGAGATGGTGCGCAACGGCGAATTGTCCGCGCCCATCGTAATCGGCCGCGACCATTTGGATTCAGGGTCTGTTGCCTCGCCAAACCGCGAAACAGAAAGCATGAAAGACGGCTCTGACGCAGTCTCTGACTGGCCGCTGTTGAACGCTTTGCTGAACACGGCTTCAGGCGCGACATGGGTGTCATTGCATCACGGCGGCGGGGTCGGCATGGGCTTTTCCCAGCACTCTGGCATGGTGATCTGTTGTGATGGATCTGAAGACGCAGATCACCGCATCGCACGTGTGTTATGGAACGATCCGGCCACAGGCGTGATGCGTCACGCAGACGCTGGCTATGACATTGCACTGGATTGCGCCCGTGAAAATGGTCTGAATCTACCTGGAATTTTATAAGAACAAACCGCCGTAACCTTGGGGTTGCGGCGGTTCATTGATCTACGGTTTTTGAGGTCAAAAGCGCGTGGTCAATCGATGGCCAGGGCGATAGGAAAACCGCACATAGGTGACCGCATCGTTTTTCCACCATGTCGAACGTTCGATAGTGAACAAGGGATCGCCAACAGAACAAGCCAAATATTCTGACAGCTTTTCATCTGCCAATCCGGCCGAAAAATTGATTTCGGCCTCAGAGAAAGGAATTGTTGAGATCAACCATTCGCTTGGGCCGTTTTCGGTAAAATCCGCAGTTTCGGCTGTTGGTAGGGCGCTCAGATTGATCCAACGATCTTCATGTTCGTAAGGAGTGCCATCGGCGTAATGCATACAGACCAGATGCAAGACCATGCCGTCATCAGGCAATCTAAGCCGTGCGCGCAACCAATCGGGCGCAACCCGAACGCTGCGACGGGCCAAAGAATACCGATAGGATGCGCCTTTGTCTTCGATCTCGTCACGTATAACCGGAATATCAAAACGAGCTTGGCGGATCGGAGACATACGTACGCGTGTACCAGCCTTGCGGCGGCGTTCGATAATGCCATCGTCCGACAGTTCGCGCATCGCACGATTAACTGTCGCACGGGCACATTTATACGTCTCGGCAAGGTCTACCTCGTTCGGCACCAAATCACCGGGGGCCCAATCACCTTTGATGATCTTTGCTAAAATATCAGACTTGACCTCTTTGTACGTGACTTTCATGAATGACCAATTCTTATGCTTTGTGTCTACTAATACAGCGCACGCCTTTGCGCGCAACAGCAACTCACGCCAAGCACAACCTGTCCACGTTGACCAAAAAGAAAATCTAAACGGTCATGTAGCTAGACTGACTTGACCCTGCCGTCTGTTCGCCTCATTTTCCTATTAATCTAGACATAATGCAATATCTCCAGACAAAAGTGATGAATATGAACTCAATTCAGTCCATCATCCTCAAACCGCCGCTTAAGCCGAAAACAACTTGGCAATACCGTCAACACGCATCCACCCTACGCCAATCTTTCAAGCGTGGTGCGGATATGCGGCAGGCGGTCCAAAGTTGCATCAAGGCGTGCACACCATTTGGGGCCTATGTCGCGGGCCTCTTGATAGGCTTCCCACAGCTCGTCTGGGCGATCTTCGGCCAAGACATTGATCAAGAAACTGGCTTGTAAACGGTCCTTTTCGGCCTTTAAGCTATCATCCCCTTTGCGTCGCCGATCTGCCACGATCAGCTTGTGTATCGCAAAGCGTTCAGGCCGTGGGATTTGCACCAAAACACCGCTGCGATACACGACAACAGCTTTGATGGGATCGGCAATAAGATAATTTAGATGATGCAAAGACTGCGCATCTACCCCCAGCGCAGCCAAAGGCCGAATGCCTTCATCCTCTTGAAAAGACGGGGTTAAAAATTCGACCATCAGATCATTACGCGTTTGCCGCCAGCGCCAGATTTTGTTGCCCTTCAGGCTGGGGACCGGCGCAAATGAAAACTCTCCCAAAACCTGCTGCAATGGGGGGGCCACTACGTCGTCCAGCGCCAATGACAGTTGTTCAAAGCTGGCGATATCGATGTCGCCGGTTTGGGCCATCTCATCAAAGCGGTACTGAACTCCCAAGACCCCTTCATACAATCGAAACGCATGGGTTCCGACAACTGTCCCGCCCAATCGAAACACGCCCGCGCTCGCCAATGCGGACAGTAAACTGCCCGTGGCCGCGTCGACACCTTGAAACCCTTCAGCACGCAAAATGCGGATCAGTCGTGTGCGTTGTTTCCGCTGGTCATCGCTGTCTTGACGCAACGACTTCAAACGATTCAAACGATCTAACAACTCTGGTGTTTCTTCCCCGATATAGGTTTTACGCACATCGGTGCCGATACGATAACTGTCATACCAATAGGTTTTATGATTTCGAACAACCCGTGTTGGTGTGCCGCGCATGCTGGATATGGATGCGTCTAACAACGATCTTTGAAGATCGTGGTAAGCCGCATGTGCCGTTGTCGAATGTCGATTTATCATCGCGAGACCCATGTTCAACAAAAATATACTTTGTTGAACATATATCCATGTTCAACAAAAAGCAAATGTGTTGAACACAGCCCTACACCACGGCGTTTGTGTCTAAGCGTTTAGACAATGCTGCGCAGGCATATCGTCTGACCCAAAATGGGCAGCGCTATATCAGGCGTAAAGCATACGCGGATTTTAAATGTCCTTTACAAAAATGGTACGCGGGAACGCGTCAACGAGTTCAGCGATGGACGAAATTCCGATAAACGGCGCACTGCGCAAAGATGGCACCAACCCAATCGGGCCGCGCAATCGGTCAAGCTGTGCGGGGTCAACTCCCATCGCTTTGAGCGTCTCCAAACGGATCGCATGGGTTTTACGACTGCCCAAACTGCCGATAAACCGCGCGTCGGTTTTGACAGCTGCGGCCAGCAACATAGGTTCCCAATCGTGATCATGAAACAGGGTCAAAAACCCGCAATAAGAATCCATCTTTAAGTCTGGTACTGCACTTGGACTGGTCAGCAAGATCGCCTCAACGCTTGGCACATCGGCCAAGGCCTCTAGGTCCTCTGCCTCTGGTGAATACAGTGCCACCTCAAATCCCGCTGTTGCTGCAACCTGCGCCGTGGCCCGAAACACAGCCCCCCGCCCCGCCAAACACAGACGCGGCTTGGGCGTGTATTCAAAGCAAATAGGCTCTGGTCTATCTGGCACAGCAAAGCACAGCGTGCTGGCCGTTCTGTTTTGCAAATCACGATAGGCCCGCTCAATCGCATCCATGTCGGGCGATGGATCTAACAACAGCTCCAAGGCACCGCCACAGGGCAATTTCAGATCAAAGGACGACGAGCCTTCGCCATATCGCATAACTCGTGCGTGATCACTTCCGACCATTTGCATCGCACGCAGTTGGATGTCGCGATCGATGCAGCCATTGGACATATAGCCAAACATTTCACCGTTTGGATCAACCACAGCGATCGACCCAAGTTCGCGCGCGGCCCCCCCTTTGATATCAATGGAGGTGACCAGCACGAAACCTTTGTCAGACGCATGCAGCCGAACCGCATGCGCCATGACATCGGCGGCGTGTTCCACATAGGTGATCCGCTCAGGCTGCATGTTCTTGCGATACAATCTCTGCGAAAGATTTAAAGAACTTAGCCGCCAGTTTTTTGGCCGTGCTTTGGATCAAACGGCTGCCAAGCTGTGCAAGTTTTCCGCCGATTTCAGCCTTGGCATTATACACTAGGATCGTCTCGTCGCCATCCGCTGTCAACGTCACATCAGCGCCGCCTTTAGCGTGGCCCGCCGTGCCGCCATTGCCTTGACCTGTTAATGAAAACGCCTCGGGTGCACCCGCCGTATCCAGCGTCACGTTGCCACCAAATTTTGCTTTCACAGGGCCGACCTTTAGCACAACTTTGGCTTCCAGCTCCGTGTCTGAATGCTTGATCAGCTCTTCACATCCAGGGATGCACTGCTTTAGCACTTCTGGGTCGTTCAATGCGGCGTAGACCACATGCATTGGGGCGGCGATTCTAATTTCGTCGGCAAGTTCCATTGTTTTTCCTTTTATTAACAGCAGGGGAATTTCATGCGGGCCAAAGCATCGGCCTGCGCAGGTGTGAGGGTCAATCGTGCCTTGATCCATTTAGTGAGAGATTTCATGGGGGTCTCCTTGATGATGGGCATAGATTTCGGGCGTATCGATATCGGTGTAAAACCCCGCAGCGCTCAGGCTTTGCCGTTGCACAAATTCGGAGTTCATCTGGATAAATCGCTTACAGCCCGGCTGCGCGCGATTTTCCAAAAGTCTCGGGCGTAAACCGTTGGGCAACACAACGGGATTGCCGCGCTTGTCGCCATCAACGGGAATGGAAATTTTATGCGGGTCACTGGCGAAATGCAGGTCAAGCAACGCACGCAGGTCAGCAGGCTCAAGCAAAGGTTGATCGCCCAACCCAATCAAGGTCACGTCCGCATCTGACGGCTGGCGCAAACCCGCAGCAACAGTGGTGTTTTGTCCCTGTTCAAACGCAGGATTATGACACCAATGCAGCGGTAAATCGTTCAAGGCCTCTTGCACGCGACCCGCTTCAAACCCTGTCACAACGGTGACTTGCGCGATATTTGTATCCAAATAAGTTTGCACCACTTTGCGGATGATTGGCACGCCGCCCCAATCCAAAAGCAACTTGTTTTGCGCGCCCATGCGACGCGACAAACCGCCCGCCAAAATGATCGCATCGACGTTATTCATCGCGCGCACCATTTTGATTTATACCTTTGTCTGCGCGGCGCAATTGCGTGAGTTCTGCCATAACAGAGAGCGCAATTTCTTCTGGCGTCACAGCGCCGATATCAAGACCCGCGGGCGAGGAAATTTTGGCAATCCGCGCTTCAGACAGGCCAGCGGCCTTGAGCTTTTCAGCCAGCACCGCGAACTTTTTACCACTGCCAACAAAGGCCACGTGATCTGCCTCAGATTGCACCGCAGCTATCAATGCGTCCAAGTCGCCTTGGCCTTGGGTGGCCACAACAATGGCGCGAAAGCGCGGCGTGATTGGCAGCGCATCCGCCTCACGGCTGACCGACCAATGCAGTTGTGGCGCCAAGCGCGCAAGCGCATCGGCAATCGGCAAATCGCCGTATAAAACCAACTCAGGCATCGGCAAGATCGGCTCAATAAAGATATCTATCGTGCCTCGCGACGGACAGCCATTGCGCGCGTAAGTCACACCAGCAGTGACAGCGCCAGAAGCCACGCCGAGGTCTTTCAACGCCTCATCAGGGGCCACGGAAATCAACTGCGGTCTGCCGCTTTCAATCGCTTTAAGCGCTGCCCGTTTCACAGCACCTCGGATACATCCACCGCCTAAAAACCCCTGCACGATGGCGCCATCAGAACCAATCAAGGCTTTTGCGCCGGGCTTGGCCGCTGTGGTGCCCACTGTGCGCACGATGGTGGCAAAGGCAAAGGGTTCTTCCTTTGCCCGCAGATCATGCGCGGCAGTGGTAAGCTCAGTTGAAAGAATTTCTGTAAAACTCATAATCGAACAAGCTCCTTTTCCAAAGCGGCCAAATCAGACAAAGTATTGGCCGCGCTAAACAAATCGATATGCGGCAAGGCGGCGGCCATACCAGCGGCCATGGGTTCGTAATCTTTCCAACCTTTCAGCGGGTTCAGCCAAATGATCCGACAGCCGCGTTTGCTAAGTTTGCTCAGCGCCGCATCGATATGGTCTGGCCCTGTGGTGTCGAATCCATCAGAAAAAATGATCACCACCGAGCGCCCATCAACAAAGCGGCGTGCATAGGTGTCTGAGAACCGCCCAAGACATGCGCCGATTTTGGACCCACCGCCAAAGCCATCCGCCATAAGCGACATACGCCCAACGGCACGCATTGGGTCTTTGTCACGCAAGGCTTCGGTGATCCGAACCAACCGCGTGTGAAACACATAGGCGTCAGAGTCCGCATCAGCGCGCATCAGCCCCGCAAGAAAGGCCAAAAACACCTGCGCATAGACACTCATCGAGCCAGAGACATCACAAATCGCGACGATTTTGGAACTGCGATCAGGGCGTTTTTTGCGGTAAAGATGCAAAGGTTCCCCCCCCGTCGATAGTGACCGCCGAATGATTTTGCGAAAATGCAAACGGTCGCCTTTGCGCGCAGCAATCCGGCGGCGCGAGCGACGATCCCGCAGGGCTGCGCCAAGACGACGTGCAACCTCTTCAGCGTCTTTCACTTCTTCAGGGCGCACCAAGTCACGCAGATCGCGGCGCGCGAGGTTGCGCATCTCAACAGCAATCAATTTGCCTTCACCGTCACTTGTCGACTCGCCCTCGCCGCCATCTGGACGGGTCGCATCGCCCGTCCCAGAGCTGTCTTCGCCTTTGGCATCACGCGAGGAATGCATATCGTCCGTGGGCTTGGCCGGATTGGGCGTCGAGATCACCTTTTGGCGCACGCGGCCCATGTCCATCCAGTAAGAATTAAACAGGTCATCAAACCGCTCGGCGTCCTCTTTGCAGCTGGCACACACCGCCTTGAGCGCAGCACGCGCTTGCGCGGGAGTGATGTCGTCCAAACATGCCAAAGCGGCGAGCGCCGTTTGGGTTTCCCTCACCCCAAGGCGCAGACCGTTGTCGCGCATATGGGCGATGAAACCGCCCATACGTGCGGCGGGGCCTGGATCGCGACCTGCAAATTTGGTGATCCGGCTCATGCGGCTTTGCCTGCAATGCGCTGTGCCACATCTTGCGTAATATTTGCGCGGTCACTTTGGGTTTTCAGCAACGTGGTCAATGTTGCGTGCAGGGCTTTGGGATCGTGTGATAGATCGGCGATGCCAAGCCCCATCAGGGCTGCGGCAAAATCAAGCATCTCGGCAATACCCGGTGTTTTTTCAAGCTCTTGTTCGCGCAGCTTTTGCACAAAACCAACGATTTGATCGGCCAAGCGCGCCTCGACATCAGCACAGCGGGTCTGCAAAATCGCCAATTCTGTATCGCGATCCGGGTATTCAACATAAGCATACAAACACCGGCGGCGCAGAGCGTCCGACAGATCGCGCGTGCCGTTCGAGGTCAAAATCACAATCGGTTTTGTGGTCGCGGTTATGGTGCCAAGCTCGGGCACAGTGATCTGGTTTTCCGCCAACATTTCCAGCAAAAAGGCTTCGAATTCTTCATCCGCGCGGTCGATCTCATCGATCAACAGCACAGGGGGCGTGTCTTGGGTGATGGCCTGCAACAGCGGGCGTTCTAACAGGTAGTCGCGCGAAAAAATGCGCTGTTCGATCTCTTGCCCGCTCTCTGTCCCCGATGCGCTGCCAGCACGGATCGCAAGCAGTTGTCGTTGATAATTCCACTCGTAAATCGCTTGTGCGGCGTCCAAGCCTTCATAACATTGCAGACGGATCAGTTTGGTGTCACGCGCCGCCGCGATCACACGCGCCACTTCGGTTTTGCCAACGCCCGCAGCGCCTTCAAGCAGCATCGGCCGCTCAAGCGACAAAGCCAAATGAAGCGCCACAGCCAGATCGTCTGAGGCAATATAATTTTGATCTGCCAGAGCAGTTTGAAGCGAAGTCCAAGTCATGGGTCTGTCCTTGTTCGGGCGGGCCGAAGCCCACCCTACTTTTGGTTTACGCGTGCAAGTGGCTTAATCGTGCAAGCCAAGGGCGTTGGCCGTTTTCCAAATGCGCCAGTGATCGTGTGGCATATTGGTGTGGGTCAGACCAAAGGCGCGGAAGGCATCGTTGACCGCGTTTGAGAAACACGGAACACCGCCCACGTGCGGGCTTTCACCAACACCTTTTGCACCGATCGGGTGATGCGGGCTTGGGGTGACGGTAAAATCGGTTTCATAGTTTGGAACTTCCCATGCTGTGGGCAGGAAGAAGTCCATCAATGTACCGGTTTTCACGTTGCCTTGTTTGTCGTAGGCAATTTCCTGCCCCAAAGCCACAGCCAGCGCCTCAGTCAAACCGCCATGGATTTGACCATCGATGATCATCGGATTGATGCGTGTGCCACAGTCATCAAGCGCGTAAAAGCGCCGAATGTCTGTCACACCTGTATCAACATCGACATCCATCACGCAGACATATGCGCCGAAAGGATAGGTCATGTTGGGCGGATCATAATAGCTGACCGCTTCCAAGCCGGGTTCCAAACCTGGAATGGCTTGGTTATAGGCGGCGTAAGCGATTTCCTTCATGGTTTTGAACTTTTCAGGCGCGCCTTTGACTGTGAAACGATCCACATCAAATTCGACATCACTGTCGTGCACTTCCAAAAGGTAAGCCGCGATCATCTGCGCTTTTGCGCGGATTTTACGACCTGCAAGGGCTGTGGCCGCCCCCGCCACAGGGGTCGAGCGTGACCCATATGTGCCAAGACCATAAGGCGCCGTATCTGTATCGCCTTCTTCGATGGTGATACTATCCGCAGGCAGGCCGATTTCCGTGGCAAGAATTTGCGCGAATGTTGTCGCGTGACCTTGGCCTTGCGAAATCGTACCAAGACGCGCAATCGCAGAGCCCGTCGGGTGAATACGGATTTCACAGCTGTCGAACATGCCCATCCCAAGGATGTCACAGTTTTTCACAGGACCAGCGCCAACGATCTCGGTAAAGAACGACAGACCAACGCCCATAAGTTTGCGGGTTTTGCCAGCTTTGAAGTCTTCCACACGCTGGGCTTGTTCGGCCCGCAACCCATCATAATCGACGGCTTTCAGCGCCTTGTCCCATGCTGTGTGGTAATCCCCAGAATCGTATTCCCAGCCCAAGGCGGCCTTGTACGGGAACTGATCTTTGCGGATAAAGTTGATCCGACGCAGTTCAGCTGAATCCATGTTCAACTTGATGGCCAGAACTTCGATCATCCGCTCGATAAAGTAGACAGCTTCGGTCACACGGAACGAACAGCGATATGACACACCGCCCGGCGCTTTGTTGGTGTAAACCCCATCAACCCCAAGGTAAGCCACAGGAATATCGTAGGACCCTGTACAGATGTTCATAAATCCAGCAGGGAATTTGGTCGGATCGGCACAGGCATCAAAGGCACCGTGGTCGGCTGTCACATGACAATGCAGACCGGTGATTTTGCCGTCCTTAGTGGCCGAGATTTTACCCTTCATCCAGTAGTCGCGCGCAAAGGCGGTGGACATCAGGTTTTCCATACGGTCTTCGACCCATTTAACAGGCTTGCCCGTCACGATGGAGGCGACGATGGAACAGATATACCCCGGATAAACGCCAACTTTGTTGCCAAAACCACCCCCGATATCAGGCGAGACAACGCGGATGTTATGCTCTTCGATACCAGACAACATAGACGCAACTGTGCGCACAACATGCGGCGCTTGGAAGGTGCCCCATAGGGTCAGCTTGCCGTTGATTTTGTCCATAGACGCAACAGACCCACAGGTCTCAAGCGGACAAGGGTGCGTGCGGTGATAATACATGGATTCTTCTGCCACGACTTCTGCGTCATCCATGACTTGGTTCGTCGCAGGCTCATCGCCCACTTCCCATGTAAAAATATGGTTGTGGTGTTTGCGTGGGCCATGCGCGCCGGGCACATTCGTGTCCAGATCTTCGCGCAGAACCACGTCAGATTGCAGCGCTTCATAAGGATCAGTGATGACAGGAAGTTCTTCATATTGCACATCGAGCATTTCAACTGCGTCGGCGGCAACATAGCGATCTTTGGCAACGATAAAGGCCACTTCTTGACCTTGGAACAGCACTTTACCGTCTGCCAAAACCATCTGTTTGTCGCCCGCAAGCGTGGGCATCCAATGCAAGCCAAGTGGCGCCAAATCTTCGGCCGTTAGAACGGCAACAACGCCGTCGATGGCCAAAGCGGCCTCTTTGTTGATCGATGTGATCCGTGCGTGTGCGTAGGGAGAGCGCACAAAATCGCCAAACAGCATGCCGGGCAATTTGATGTCATCGACATAGTTGCCTTTGCCTTGGGTGAAGCGCGCATCTTCAACACGTTTGCGTTTACAGCCCATGCCGCCCAAAGCATCGACGCGATCTTCGCGGGTGATATCGTCCTTCATTCTGCCGCCTCCTTAGCTGCGTTCAACTCGTCCGCCGTGGCGAGGATCGCTTTCACGATGTTTTGGTACCCCGTGCAGCGACACAAGTTGCCCGCCATACCAAAGCGCACGTCTTCTTCAGTCGGATTTGGGTTTTCTTCCAAAAACTTGGCGGCGCGGGTGATCATACCGGGGGTACAAAACCCACATTGCAGCCCGTGATGTTCTTTGAACGACGTTTGTAATGCGTGCAGATTGTCTGGATCGCCGATGCCCTCGATTGTGGTCAGATCGGCCCCATTGGCTTGTGCGACGAAAACCGTACAAGATTTCACAGACTTGCCATTCATCGTCACGGTGCAGGCACCGCAATGTGTTGTTTCACAACCGATATGTGGCCCCGTAATGTCCAGCCGCTCGCGCAATGTGTGGATCAACAGCTCGCGTGGCTCGGCAAGAAATTCGTGCGCTTCGCCATTCACAGTCAGCTTGATGTGCATTTTATTTGACATAATGTTCTCCCTTTACGCCCGTGACCACGCCCGTGCGATCGCACGGCGCAAGATCAAAGATGCCACATGGCGTTTGAATTCGATCGGCCCACGGTTGTCTTCAGTCGGGTCAATATCGCCGAGCATCGCCGCAACGGCGGCGTCCATCGCCGCATCATCCACAACCGTGCCAACCAAAGCCGCGCCGGCCTCTTGCGAATAAATCGGCGTGTCACTGAGGTTTGTCATCGCGATTGAGGCAGACGTGCATTTGCCGCCCTCTTTCACGATTTGCACCGCAGCAGCAGCCGTCGCGTAATCACCGATTTTGCGCTTTTGTTTCTCATAAGCGTAGCCGCCTACCGGCTGGTCAAAAGACACTGCGGTTAAAACTTCGTCGTCTTCGCGGTCAGTCATGTAAGCCGCTTCATAAAAATCACGCGCAGCAACATAGCGAGTGCCATCAGGTCCGATCAAATGAAAGGTCGCATCAAGACATTGCATCAACCCCGGCATGTCATTGCCCGGATCGCCATTGGCAACATTACCGCCAATCGTCCCCATGTAGCGCACTTGTGGATCAGCAATTTGCAAAGAGGCTTCGCGCAAAATAGGCGCCGCCGCAGTCAAAGTATCGCTGCCGATGATTTCGGTTTGTGTGGTCATCGCGCCAAGGCGGATTGTGCCGCCTTCGACTGTAATTCCTTTTAGTCCGCCGACATCTTGCAAATCAATAAGATGCGGCACCTCTGCCATGCGCAACTTCATCATTGGGATCAAGCTATGCCCGCCCGCAAGAACACGAGCATCATCCCCATGCTCGGCCAGGATGGCTAAAACACCGTCCATATCTGTCGGGCGATAGTATTCAAACGCCGCTGGAATCATCGCTTTTCCTCCCTAAGCTTAATTTCTGGCTAGGGAGAGGCTGCACACCAATGCATGCAGACGCTTTTCAAAACGCTTAAATTCCGCGCATTTTGCACGAAATGCGCCTCTCAGCGCACGAGTTGCGCCGCCGCGTCGTTGAAGGCGGCCTCGGCATCTTTCAATTGCGATCGGCTAACGGGCACAGGCGGCATTTTGTCCTCGGCAAAAAAGCACTGGCCTTTATCTTTGCTCCGCTCAAACCGCGTGACCTTGGACGGGTTCACCAGATAGCTGCGATGCACTTTGATAAATCCTGCAGGCACCAACCGTTTGGTCGCTTCAGTGATCGGCCAGACGCAAAAATAGCGCGCGCTGGCCGTGTAGACTTGGCAGTAATGCCCATCCGCACGCACAAAATTGATGTCACTAGGGGCGACAAAAACCTTACCGCCATCGCGCTCGCATGGAATGCGCCGCAAGGCGGCTTGGCGTTCACTATCAGCCTGCGCGCTTGCGGCCCGTGCAGTGTCCGCTGATGTGTTCTGGCTTGGATCAATTGCCGTTTCCGTCGGAATCAAAATCGTTGATCCCACCCACAAAAACGCTCCCAAAATTACAAAGCTCGACAAGATCACGCCAATTGCCATGGTCTCATTGCTGATCAAAGGTCCAAACTCGCGGATCGAGGGCAAAGCGATGAAATTGGTCTCGGACATCGCAATGAAATGCACTGAAAACACCGCCAGCCCAAAACACAGCGTTCCGATCAAAATCGTCCGATTGGACCGCTGCCGATACGCCACGCTAAACGCGACGATGCACAGACCGATTGCCAACACGGACGAACTTAGCACCCCGTAAACCGTATACACGGGCCGACACAACTGCATCCCCGCCATGCCAACATAATGCATCGCCAAAATGCCAGCGCCGACAAGAGCGCCTGCAAACATGATGCTCAACTTGGTACGCGGGGTGAAATGCAGGATCACCAAAGCCAGCGCTACGATCAAAATCGCCATCAAAGCCGAAACCAAAGTCAGCGCCGCGTCATAATAAAACAAAATCGGCATGCTCAAACCCAGCATCGCAATGAAGTGCATCGACCAGATGCCACCCCCGAAGGCAATCGACGCCAATGCCACCGCAAGTTTGCGCTGCGCAACTGATTTGCGCGACAAGTCTTTGGTCAAAGACAAGCCCGCTGCACCACCGAATAAGGCCACGACAAATGAAATCGC
>NZ_JAHKPK010000050.1 GCF_018860665.1 Pacificibacter marinus | reverse complement strand
GATTCCCGTTGAGCCCGAAGGCGCGAATAAGGGTTAGAGTGAAGTAGCATCCACCAACTTGTTGGTGGGGCTACTTCACCTATCCTGCCCGCCTTACGGCGTTAATAACTCCAAGAAAAGTGTACACCAACCTTTTCGATTTATCCGCAGCTTTTGCACTAAATTTGCGCTATAGCACAAACGATATAGTGAAATTTTGCCAAAACCCCCTATAATGGCGGTTAGTAGCAGATATATAGCGATAAAATAGCGAGCTTATAGCGATATAATGAAAGCTCACAACGTGATAGATTTGTGATCACGAAAGAGATAAGACGGATAAGTGATTATGGGGAAAGCAAAAAAATATACTGATCAACTTGCTGAATGGGTAAAGAAGAGAGACGAAAAACGAAAGCGCCAGGATAAAAATGTCGTAGCATTTCTTGCTGTACAAAAGGATATAGAAGAAGCGATAGCCGCTGGTTACTCAGTAAAAACCATTTGGGAGCACATGTTAGAAGAAGGGAAGATTCATTGCAGATATGAGACTTTCACTAAGCATGTTAATCGTCACATTAAGAACAAGGAAAGCAGCTCAAATTTTTTAGCCGCTAAAAAAACCGAAGAAGTTACACACGAAACCCCCGCAACTAAGGGGCCAGAAAAACCGACAGAAACAAAGTCACTAGAAAAAAATAGTGATTCTGCTCAAGTTCAAAATAAAGATAAGCCAAAAGGAATTACTGGCTTTAATTTCAATTCAAGACCGAATAAAGAGGATCTAATCTAATGGCTAAAGTACATATCATTTTGCAAGGTAAGGGCGGTGTAGGTAAATCCGTGATCGCAGCTATCGTCGCTCAATACAAAAAAAGTAAAGGTCAGGAACCAACTTGCATAGATACTGACCCTGTAAATTCTACGTTCGAAGGTTATAAATATCTGAACGTAACCAGGCTAAATATTATGACTGACGACGAAATTAATACTCGCAATTTTGACTCGTTAGTTGAGCTAATAGCGACAACCGAGAATGACGTCATTATTGATAATGGTGCGAGTTCTTTTGTGCCGCTATCACACTACCTAATTTCTAATGAAGTCCCTGCCCTACTAAACGAAATGGGGCATGAGATTGTAGTTCATACCGTTATTGCTGGTAGCCAATCACTATTAGACACGGTGAATGGTTTTTCACAACTGGCAGACCAGTTCCCAAAAGAAGCTCTTTTTGTTGTGTGGTTGAATCCATATTGGGGGCCAATCGAGCACCAAGGGAAGTCGTTCGAGCAAATGAAGGCGTACACGAATAATAAAGATCGAGTTTCAGCAATTATTGACCTGCCAAAACTAAAAGATGAAACCTATGGCCGTGATTTCTCTGAAATGCTTGAAAACAGAAAAACATTTGATGAAGCGTTGGCCGATGACAATTTGACGATCATGTCTCGACAACGATTGAAAATTGTTCGCGGTCAAGTGTTTGGTCTACTGGATAATGCGGCGGTATTGTAATGACAGACAAGGTTGAAGAAACCATAAAGGAAATCGCGGCCAAACACGGCATTGCCGTTGGTCGCGATGACCCTATATTGATTTTGCAGACGATCAATGATCGCTTGATGCAGGAAAGCACCGAAGCTCAGCAAGCTATCCTAGACTCCTTTAAAAGCGAGTTAGAAGAAATTGCGCACCGATGGGGGGAAGATGCTAAAAATAAGGCAGAAAGAACGCTTAATGCCGCTCTGACAGCCAGTAAGCAAACTATGGCGACTTCGATGCAAGAAAGCGCAAAACTCGCCGCAGAAGCTGCTAGGAGTGAAATTGAGAAAACAATAAAAGAGCAGGTAGCCCCTTTGAATAAGGAAACTCGTCAAGTAGCTAGGATGAACCTAATAGCAGCAGGAATGACAGTATTTGCAGCAGGCGTAGCGTTATGGGCATCGCTGTAGAAAAAAAGAAAGCCTGGAGTGATAACCCAGGCTTTTCTCTAGTTAGTAGGGTTTATTTATCCCAAGAGTATGCGAACGGCAACGCTCTTGGTT
Source organism: Pacificibacter marinus (assembly GCF_018860665.1). GTDB lineage: Bacteria > Pseudomonadota > Alphaproteobacteria > Rhodobacterales > Rhodobacteraceae > Celeribacter > Celeribacter marinus_A. The sequence continues at coordinate 73 of NZ_JAHKPK010000050.1, read as the reverse complement.
TTGCTTCCTTTCATATTCTTGTTTCTTAACTAGCGCCTGGTGATGCCTTTGGGCTTGTCTCATTGAATCCCAA
>NZ_JAHKPK010000031.1 GCF_018860665.1 Pacificibacter marinus | reverse complement strand
ATCGTCGGCTATGTCTAAAGTCTGGTTCTTGAAGGACTGGGCGTCAAAGAGTACGCCAACGCTATTGCTAACGCCGAATAAAGGTGGTGCTAATGGATACGGAGAGTTTGATAGTAATGGCGGCGACCGTTGGCAGCTTAATTCACAAATGCAGGCGCCTCGTACACCTTTCGAGCTAAGAGCTGGCTTCGTAATTCCTGCCACGCTTATTTCAGGTATCAACTCAGATCTTCCAGGTCAGATTATGGCCCAAGTGTCTCAGAACGTTTCCGATACCGCGACAGGGAGTCACTTGTTGATTCCGCAGGGTTCTCGCCTCATTGGTTCTTATTCTAGCGATGTAGCTTACGGACAAGAGCGCGTGTTAGTTGCTTGGCAACGGATCATCTTTCCCGATGGTAAAGCAATGGATATCGGATCAATGCCAGGCGCGGATTCAGCAGGTTATTCAGGTTTCCACGACCAAGTAAATAACCACTATGTGCGTATCTTTGGTTCGGCTTTCTTAATGTCAGGTATCACAGCAGGTATCACATTAAGCCAGGACAACGACAACAGCAGCGATGGTAACGACCGTCAACGTGCAAGTGATGCGCTAAGTGAAGCTCTAGGCCAGCAGCTAGGACAAGTAGCTGTAGAGATGATCAGAAAAAATATGAATATTGCGCCGACTTTGGAAATTCGTCCTGGTTATCGCTTCAACGTAATTGTTACCAAAGACATGACTTTTTCTAAGCCATACAGCTCATTTGATTACTAACGCCAGGAGATAATGAAATGAAAACAAAAGGAAGAATTTTAGCCGCTAAAACTGTGCTGGTTGTCGCAATGGCAACGGGCTCGGTCGCTACTCTGATAACACAACCAGTGCAAGCAGGTATCCCTGTAATTGACGGTGGTAACTTGGCTCAAAATATTGTGACAGCGATGCAGGCTGCGGCACAAACGGCCAAACAGATTGAACAGTATCGCACTCAATTAAGTCAGTACGAAAACATGCTGCAAAACTCGTTGGCCCCAGCTGCTTATATTTGGGACCAAGCACAATCGACCATCAATGGCTTAGTGCAAGCAACGAATACACTTCAATATTACCAAAATCAGCTTGGGAGCTTAGATCGTTATCTTGGAAAATTCCAAGACGTTGCGTATTACCGTAGCTCGCCTTGTTTCTCAAATTCTGGTTGTAGTGAGGCTGAATGGTCAGCAATGAATGAGAATCGCCGCCTGGCGTCAGAATCCCAAAAGAAGGCTAATGATGCTTTGTTTAAAGGTTTAGAAAAGCAGCAGGACAATATAAAAGACGATGCTCGCCAGCTGCAACGACTCCAATCAACAGCGCAAGGGGCGCAAGGTCAACTAGAAGCTATTGGTTATGCCAATCAGCTCGCCAGTAACCAAACTAACCAACTGTTACAAATCCGTAGTTTGCTGATTGCTCAACAGAACGCAGTAGCAACCCGTATGCAAGTTGTGGCCGATAGAGAAGCGCAACACCAAGCCTCAGCTGAACAGCTCCGAAAAGGAAGCTACACACCAAGCCCAGCGCGTACCTGGTAAGGAAAATGATGAAATTTAACAAATTACAAGCACTAGGAGCCGTCATTCTGACGGCCCTATTAGCCGGATGTGGTGACGAACCCATGCCAGAAGTAAATGATGTGAATTGCACTATCAGCAACATCAAGAAAATTGAAAACCAAGAGACAAAAAAGGAATTTGCAACTAAGTGTCTACGCCGTAGCAGCACTGGTGACGGTGAACTCAAATCTAGCCCTAAAAAAGAATGGTAAGGAACTAATATGAAACTGCCAGCCAATCTTAAAATCGTTATGCCTGTGGTCGTCTGGTTGGCGTTTTTGATTGCCACCCCAGCTCATGCAGCAATCGACAAC
>NZ_JAHKPK010000029.1 GCF_018860665.1 Pacificibacter marinus | reverse complement strand
TTAGAACTGGTTCATCGTATTGTCTTTACCAGACGCTTTCAGTGCGGCATCACCAGAGAAGTATTCTTTGTGATCATCACCCATGTCAGAACCAGCCATGTTCTGGTGTTTAACGCAGGCGATACCTTGACGGATCTCTTTACGTTGTACGCCAGCGACATAACCCAACATACCCATCTCACCGAAGTACTCTTTAGCCAAGTTGTCAGTCGACAAGGCCGCGGTGTGGTACGTAGGCAATGTGATCAAGTGGTGGAAGATACCGGCTTCACGTGCCGCGTCCGCTTGGAACGTCTGGATACGCTTATCAGCTTCGATGGCCAACTCAGTCTCATCGTACTTAACGTCCATCAAACCAGCACGATCGTAAGCAGAAACATCCTTACCTTCTTCAACCATCGCATCAAATACTTGCTGACGGAAGTTCAATGTCCAGTTGAACGAAGGTGAGTTGTTGTAAACCAGCTTAGCGTTAGGAACCACTTCACGGATACGGTTAACCATGCCGCCAATTTGACCCACGTGAGGCTTCTCAGTCTCGATCCATAACAAGTCAGCACCGTTTTGTAGAGATGTGATGCAGTCAAGTACGCAACGGTCTTCGCCAGAACCTTTCTTGAACTGGAACAAACCAGATGCTAAACGCTTAGGCTTGAGTAGTTTACCGTTGGCTTTAACCACCACGTCACCGTTGTTGATGTCATCAGCACTTTCAACGTAATCGCCGTCTAGGAAGGCGTTATACAAATCGCCTAGGTCGCCTGGCTCGTTCGTTACAGCGATCTGTTTTGTTAAGCCCGCACCCAATGAGTCAGTACGTGCCACGATAACACCGTCATCAACACCTAGCTCAAGGAACGCGTAACGCACTGCACGGATCTTAGCAAGGAAGTCAGCATGGGGCACCGTTACTTTACCGTCTTGGTGGCCACACTGCTTCTCGTCAGATACTTGGTTCTCGATCTGGATACAGCAAGCACCGGCTTCGATCATCTTCTTAGCAAGAAGGTAAGTGGCTTCTTCGTTACCAAACCCTGCATCGATATCAGCAATGATTGGAACAACGTGTGTTTGGAAACCATCGATTTGAGCTTGTACGGCTTTTTCAGCGGCGCTGTCACCGGCGTCACGAGCGGCGTCTAACTGACGGAATAGGCCGCCTAGTTCACGAGCATCAGCTTGACGCAAGAAGGTGTAAAGCTCTTCGATGAGTGATGCAACCGAGGTTTTCTCGTGCATAGATTGGTCAGGTAAAGGACCGAACTCAGAGCGCAGAGCCGCTACCATCCAACCAGACAGGTACAAATAGCGGCGATCAGTGCTATTAAAGTGCTTCTTAATAGAGATCATTTTCTGTTGGCCGATAAACCCGTGCCAGCAGCCAAGAGATTGCGTGTACTGAGATGAGTCGGCATCGTAACGAGCCATGTCATCGCGCATGATTTTAGCGGTGTACTTAGCGATATCCAAACCTGTTTTGAACTGGTTTTGAGCGCGCATACGAGCGGCATATTCAGGGTTGATGGCTTCCCACGCAGCGCCTTGTTGAGCGCGGAGTGTTGCGATTGCATCGATATCATTCAGTATAGTAGACATATTTATCATCCTGAGAGTAAGAGACGGTTAGGTGTCATTCATTGTTTTGTTATGCGATCCATTTTAGGGAAACTCGCCTTATAATAGAAATAAATGGTAATTATTGTTACCATTTATTTAATGAATAAAGGTGTGATTCCCTTATGTTTAAAGGGCTGTAGAGGTGTAGCATGAACTTAGAACATATTGATTTAAATTTGTTGGTCTACATTGACGTGCTCTTAAGGGAGAGAAATGTCACCAGAGCCGCTAATGTTTTAGGTATAACTCAGCC
>NZ_JAHKPK010000045.1 GCF_018860665.1 Pacificibacter marinus | reverse complement strand
TACTATCAAAGTCTTCGTATCCATTAGCACCACCTTGAGCTGACGTTTGCATGAGCATTGGCGCACTGTTTGATGAACTGCCACCAAAACCGCCGCCTCTATTCCTATTCTGAGCTTGGGCTAATCCTTCTTGGTACACTGCATTAGGGTCAGTGCTTCGGAGCGATGCCGTTTGACTACGAACACGCGCAATTTCTGCGAGCATTTCTTTACGAGTCTCAGGGCGAGAACCTGGAGCCGGGGCTGAATTACTGCTGCGCGGAGCTACCGCCTGAACGCCTGTTCTTGCGCTGACAGCTTCTTGTAGCATTTGTAGCTTAGCCATACGGATACGCTGGGCTTCATCATCCATTTCTGGACTATTTAGCGTTGGGTTTTGCGGTGGCGTTGGTGGCAAGTCTGGATTAGCTGGACGAGCTACCGTAACGGCGGTTGTGCTGGCTGTGCTTTCAGCTGTACTTTCTTCCGATTCTTGAACGCCCGCCTCTAAATCAGGTATTACAGGAGGCTGTGCCGCGGGAATAAAACCATCCTCTTGAGTGCCTGCAATTTCATCGGCAAACATTGATGTATTGCCCGCAAACTCTTTTTGTCCTTCTGCTGGCGCATTCTGCTGCTCAGAACGGTCTGCGGCAACTAGCATCATTACCAGTAAAAAAGAGCCAAGCACACCGCCAAGAATCATCACTGGGCGATTATTAACACGGCGAACGCCTGTTTTTTTTGACATGTCACCAGGTGAAGCGTCAGGAGACATTTGATCGTTTTTATCGCTCATATCGAACTACTCCTTACGGACCCAATAACCCATAGGAACAACAGTGCCGTTTTCTTGGGCGTAGGGACGAGTGATTGATTCATTGCCTACCATGACGGTTACTCGGTACATATTTGTGCCAGAGAACTGATCAAACACGTAATAGATAGGCAGGCCAAAACCTTGCTGAACAGGTGTTTTTACCTTTACTTCTGGCGCTGACTCATTAGGTCGCGAGGACGTTCTTTGAGCCGCTTTAGCGGTTTCAGGGTCAAACTCCAAGAGGGCGTAACCTTTATCTCTCAGCCCTCGAACTAAAGCCGTACCAAAAGCATCAGGAGTCGCTTGTTTTATCTCAAAACGAGTCTTAGCAGGTGGATACAATGATGTGATTTGTTCAATAGTATCGTTTGCTATTTTTTGTTGATTCAATCCGGTTGGATTTTCTACAAAGTTCCCATAAGGGGTGTGCGATGCACACCCTACCAAGGCTAGGGAAAAAATTGCTGTGGCAAGTAATTTACGCATGACTATTTGCCCTCTTTGGTAATAGTGATTTTGTCTTGACGGCTACCAACACCAGAGATAAGAATCGCTTTCTTAAACACCGTATCAACGATGTAACGATCTCCTTGAACTCGATAGTTAACCATTTCGGTTTCAGCATCACTGAACCAACCGCCATCATTTCGAACAACTAATAACGTTGGTGCGTCTGCCTGTTGCATTGCCTTTGGCATTTGAATGATGGTCTTGTGACCGTCATTGAACACACGAACAGGCTTCCAAGCGGCTGAGCCAGAAACTTGATAATCAAAAGACAAATCGCCCAGGTATTCTCGCGTAGAAGGGATCGTATTATCTTCTCGATGTTGACGTTCACGGGTTCGAATTGTTTCCCATTTAGCTAAAGCATCTTCGGGATATGTGAAAGACACTTGAGGCATGTACTCTTTGCGGTGTGAACGCAAGCGAATGTGGTAAACACGGCGGTCTGTAGTGACGACTAGACTTGTTTCTAGGCCCACATCCAACGGTTTAATTAACAAGTGTTGTGTTTCCGCTGCACCCGTACCGGAAATTGCTGGTTCGACATTCCAACGAGCGGTATCACCTAACTGAATTGAATTGACGTATTCACCTGGTTGTAAGGCAATATCACAAACTTGCAGAACAGCACATACAACACTTGGTGATTGCGCTCCAAATACATACTGTATCGAACCGTTACGGCCAGAGAACGGGCGAATACCCCCGTTACCATTTCCCGCTTGCCACTTTTTGGCAATAGCCAATGCTTGGCGTTCTTGTTGCGTTAAAGTCGGGTTATTGTTTGAAAAATATTTATCTTCTAGACCGTTCGCATTGGCGATTTTTGCTAGAGAAGGCACTAACAGCGCAGTGCCAAGAATTACAGCTGATAATTGCTTGTTCATAGGTTTAAGCCTCGTAATCATTGCAGGCGTGACCAAGAGAAGTCACGAACGTAAATACCCAGCGGGTTATTGCGCATCTGTTCTTCTGTGGTCTGCGTTGAAGTATCTGCGGTGTAAACAGTAACTAATGCGCGCATTAGAGCGGGTTCACCTTGTTTAACACCTTGTCGGTCTCGTACTGTTTCCACCCAATCGACTTGCCACGTTGTCGGTGTTTGCGGCATGACTGATTTAATATCAATACTTACCATTACCTTCGCGGCACGTTTGAATGGACTTGAATCCGCACTACCGTTTAGCCATTCATTCATTTTTATGGTCGCTGAATCTTTCGGTGATAAATGGGCGTAAACACCAAAAACAGCTTTACGTTGCAAAGCTACGTCTGGAGACACCAAGCGAGCATTTTCAATAAATTTTGAAACCGTCGAACCCATAACTCGCGGGTCAGCCATTGAAGAAGCTGTGACGGGTCCTGCTGCTTGAGCCTGACCTAAGCTGTCCACTTCAACTACGTAAGGGACGAACTTTGATTGACTACCAATGTGAATCACACCACCAACAGCGGCCAACGTAATTAGCAGGGACAAGATCCCCACAACCTGCCAGGTCTGCTTTGCTGAAACCACTGAACCCACATGTTCATTCCAAGTACGGCGGGCAGTCAGATAAGGGTTTTCAGTTTCTTCTTGGCGTTTACCCTGTTTTTCTTCTTTCTCAACGGTCGGTTCTGATTGATAACCTGGCGCGGGATTTTTGAAAATCAGCCCCTTTAGTGTGTCGGAAAAGCTCATTACGCGGCCTCCAAGTAGTTATTAATATTTATGCCTCTGCTTGCTAACCATTCATCAACCCACGTTTCACCATGCTTAGCTTCAAGCTGTTTAATGATTGCTACAGATTCCTTGTCAGAAGCCCCTACAAACGACAATGCAAGCGGGCCAAGAGCTAAGTCATAGAGACGGCGCCCATTTTCCGAAACATAATAGTATTGACGTTTAGGAACCGCGGTTGCCAAAATGTCGATTTGACGGCTATTGAGGCCCATTCGACGATAAAGAGCCGCTGTATCTTCATCACGCGCATACACGTTAGGAAGAAAGATTTTGGTTGCAGTAGACTCGACAATAACGTCTAGGATTCCAGAGTTGGCCGCATCAGACAGACTTTGTGTTGCCATAAGAACCAGACAATTCGCCTTACGAAGAACTTTGAGCCATTCTCGAATTTTTTCACGGAAAGCTGGATGCCCTAGCATTAGCCATGCTTCATCTAAAATAATGACGGACGGTTGACCTTTCAGGCTGCACTCGATACGACGGAATAGGTAAAGCAATACTGGCAGTGCGAACTTCTCGCCCAGGTTCATCAATTCTTCGATTTCAAATGTTGTGAAATCCGTTAAAGACAATCCATCTTGTTCAGAGTCCAATAGATGACCCATAGCCCCATCTACTGTGTATTGGCGCATCGCTTCACGGATATTTTCATCCTGGATTGTTAAGGAGAACTCAGACAGTGTACGCGCACCGCTTTCGTACATACTTTGGATTGCGTTACCAATCTCGTTACGTTGAGCTGGAGTGGTATTAACCCCGTTTAACGCCAAAATGGTATCAATCCATTCCATCGCCCATGCGCGATCTGATTTGCTATCTAAGAATTGCAATGGACAGAACGCTAGGCGGTCATCGTCTGCACCAACAGAAAAATGTAATCCATTGACAGCCTTTGTTAATGGGTACATAGACATACCCTTGTCGAAAGCATAAATAGACATGCCTTTGTATCTGCGCAGCTGAGCTGCGATTAATGCCAAGTGCGTTGATTTACCCGCCCCTGTTGGACCAAACATAAAAGTGTGCCCCAAATCTCGAACGTGCAGGTTTAACCTAAACGGAGTAGAACCACTTGTTACACAGTTCATTAGTGCTGGCGCCAATGATGGATACATTGGGCAAGGAGCCTTATTTGAACCAGTCCAAACAGTGCTTGTTGGAAGCAAGTCGGCCAGATTCATAGTGTTAATTAGTGGACGACGAACGTTTTCGACACCGTGACCTGGCAGGCTTCCCAAGTAAGCATCCAGAGTATTGATAGTTTCTGTACGAGCTGCGAAACCAAGACGGTTTACTGACTTTTCTACTTGGCGGGCAGACTGTTCTAGTCGGTCGCGGTTTTCATCCATTAGGACGACAACGCTTGTGTAATAACCCGCAGCTACAACACCACTACTGATTTCAGCAATTGCGGCCTCTGCATCTTGAACCATTGATAGTGCATCTTGATCTACAGTGCCGTTATTAGTGTTGAAAACCTGATCAAAGAAACCTCTAATCTTCTGGCGCCACTTTTTACGGAACTTGTCTAAATGTCTTAGTGATTCGTGTTGGTCCATGAATATGAATCGTGATGACCAGCGATATTCAACAGGCAATTCAGCAAGAGCAGAAAGCACTCCTGGATATGACTCCATAGGAAAACCTTCAATCGCTACGACCTGAACAAATTTACGACCGACTTTAGGAACAACACCCCCCCACATTTCTTGACCGCCTAAGTACGCATCCAAATACATAGGATTGCTAGGCAATGTCACTGGATGATTAAGGCCCGTAATACAGAACTGTAACCACCCCAAGAAATCATCGTGAGTGATGGTTTTTCCATCTTCATTTGTAATTTTGTTACCACGCAAACGACTCAGATTAACAGCGCTGGATAGACGGTTTTCA
>NZ_JAHKPK010000036.1 GCF_018860665.1 Pacificibacter marinus | reverse complement strand
ACGGAGAAAGTGTTGCTGTTAGCACGGAGAAAGTGTTGCTGTTACCGGAGAAAGTGTTGCTGTTTAAAGGGGTTTTACGGAGAAAGTGTTGCTGTTACCGGAGAAAGTGTTGCTGTTTAGCCCGAAAAACCTTTTAAGTACATAATGTTACAAGCCCCTAAAAAGATCTAAAAACTCTTTAAAAACCTATAAAAACTTTATTATTAAAAAGAAAGTGATCCATTGTGAATAACTCGATATTGGTGCTTGTCTGATGGAAAAGCTATTGATGCAAAGAAACGCATCAATAGCTTTACCACAGCCAGCACGAAAGCTCTTTGCTCGCTTCGAGTAACGCTCCGCTATCAATAAATTTTTTTATTTTTTTTATTTTTTATCGTCTCACGTAGATTCTGAAATAGCTCTCTAAATCCTTAAATTTCACGCCAAAGAATAGTATTTGTAACTCGCTGTATTAATTAACATAAACAGGTAATAAAACTGTTCTTTTCTACATTTACAGCTTGACTAATTAGGGCAAATTGCCCTAATATATATCTCGAAGGCCGGACATATCGTCAAGGTCAAAACCGGAGAATTTCCGATGAATTCAATTAATGAAATCACCCTTATTGTTGCTTCTAAGGTCGCTCTTTCAGACCGTCTAAGTTTCTACCCTACTTTCTTTGGATCTCGTTTCATGATGCGAGGCGAAGCCTATGTAATGGGCTACATGACTAAGTTTTCAGAGGATTATGACGGTGGATATTGGGACTTCTATTCCCTTTCAAATGGTGGCTATTACATGGCGCCGAATATGGATACATCGCTTTTTCTTGAAATTTCTAGCAACTGGTTTTCGGGTGAAATGTCAGCTGATGCAGCTGGTATCATTGCAACCTTGTTCGCTCTTGGTCAATTGGCAGGAGAATCTGAGGGGACTGCGCTAGGTGATAGGTTTATAACGCTCTACCACCTACTGAGAGACTTTGCTAAAGAGCATAAAGAGTCATCTCTCATTCTACGCGCTATCGACTAATAAAGTATGCCCTGGTAATTGCCAGGGCAATTTTGCAGGTTCTAATTATGATGTATGAAATGAACGAACGTGAAGAAAATGCAGCTAAACTAGCCGCATCTATGCCAACTGACCGTGATGATTTGCTAAATCTAGCTGTCAAATTTGTAGATGAAATTCATGGTTCTGTTTTGGCGTCCAATATAGATTTGGCTAAGCAAGCGAACGATAAGTACCAAGCGATTATTTGGAAGCTCAACGGCGGGCGCTTTTTTGGTAGTGCTAATGGTGATAATTCGCCAGCAAACATTGTTGATAATTTTTGTAGTGCTAAATCTGGCGATATTCCTAAATGGGGGCAGTCAGGTAAATTTGTTGTGGTTGTGGATGCGATTAGAGTTCTTGTAGAGTTTAGTAGTTTGGGAAGTTGGGGAAATACGCATTTTGAATTCAGACCTGTAGATTTGGATTCATGGTTTATTTCAGCAACCGGTTATCGTTCGCATATTGGTGAACTGTGCTACGGATTGACAGTCGATGAAGCGGCCAAAGCTATCCTATCTGACTACCTAAAAGATAAACGCCACGACATAAAACCAGAGTATAGAGACGTTCTGGCTAAAGCGTCATTTCCTAGTTTTGTTGATACGCTCACCCCACCTCCTAGACGTTCTCCGGCAAATGTTAACGTTCCGAAAGGGTTTGTTTTGGTTGATGTGGTACTGCCTTCACAAAAGGCATACATCGCGAAAAAATGGGCTAAAGAGGCTCAACAAAAGCTAGATAAAATAGAGAGTGAATGTAATCTACCGGAAGCGACTCCAGTCGTTTCCAAACCTCAACGAGAGGTTGAAAAACACAAAAAAGTAACGCCAGAAAGTAGGCAGTTCATTCCTGGACAGCGTTGCCAGGTTATAAGTGTTCATCATCCTGTTTTTGAAAGTGACGTTGGTAAGTTTGTAATTATAACTTCGGTAAGTTCTTCTTCTTCTCAGGTTTGGGCGCATGATGACAAGCCAGAAACATATCGGATCAACAGAAAGGGGAGCCGAGTTCTTGAAAATGATCCCAAGGCAGTGCAGTCGATTTATGCTTTTAATCAATTGCGTTTAGTATCTGATACGGAGTAAACAGTTAATGAATAATGTAAATATTAGACTAGAGTGTCTTCGACCTGCTGAACAATGGTCACGACCAACAGGTGAAGAAATTAGAGAGGTTTTGCGTTTAGCTGGGCTTACTGGTAGCCAAGCGGCGAAAAAATTAGGGTTGGGGCCTAGTGGCTCGCGAACGGTTCGACGTTGGACCGGAGAAGAGTCAAATATTCCATATTCAGCTTGGGGGCAACTTTGCTACTTGGCTGGACTGGGAGTTATTTGGAAAGAATCGTAATTAGCAGAATCACATTTTAGCGGCTAAAATTTATTTCGATTTACCGAAAAATTTAACTTGACTTGTTAGGGCAATATGTCCTATCGTGCAGGTTAAGGCCGGATAAATCATCAAGGTCATAAACCGAGATATGTCGATGACTATAAATAGAATTGCGTTGGGTTGAGATTAAATAGATAACGCCTCGGTGATAACCGAGGCGCTTGGTCCGGCGCTGTCACACCAAACCTGTTGCTCGTTAGGGTGTGGTCCCGAATAGTGAGCAATAGATAATTGGAGCACGGATAGCGTGGAGGGTCAAGAAAATGTCAAACGTAGTGAAGTTTCCCAAAGTTGGGCCTACGGGTTCCAATTCCCCACCTGAACATGAACAACAAGTTAATAAAGTATCAGATACTAAGCCGCAGAAACCCGCTAAGAAAGGGCGATTCTTTGCGGCCATTGTACGTTGGATCTGGATTACAACTGTTTTGATTTGGCCCGTTCTTAAATGGATTGTGTCCATTAATGTGTTTTTCCAGGCTATTCGAGCCTTTTATTATTGGGATAATCCAGAAGTTCACGCTGGATGGACGTTCTTCGCGCATTTTCTCGCGCTAACACTACTTACTTACTTTGTCTCGATATATAGGCCAAAAGATACGTAATTTTAGCCGCTAAAGTATTGACCCTATAATAAAGTTTAGCTATACTTTTTTTGAGTTAGGCGGCTGTCACCGTCAAATTTTTACAATTAGGGTGTGGGGTTTATATGGGTGCAATCCATGAAGAAAAGGCTAACAGAGTCTCAATTTCAGGCTGCAATCAAGAGTTTGGAAGTGGGACCTCAAACACTACAGATAGCGCACGGGGTCTTAGTAGAGGGAAAACCTCAAACCGAATTTGTGACGTTGTTGGGAGTGACGAAGGGGGCGGTATCACAAGCCGTCAAGAGGGTATGGGAAGCTCACACGGCACAAGCGCCGGAAGGATACGAGCGAATAACGGCAATACTGCCGGAACATCAAGCGTTCATCGTCAAGAAGTGGGCCGAGGACGCAAAAAAGAAAAGGGGAAACAAGGGATGAAATCAGCGGTCGTAGCGAACCAAAAAGGCGGGGTTGGTAAATCTGCAACCGTCGTGCATCTTGCTTTTGATTTTCAAGAGCGAGGAAAGAAGGTCGCTGTGATCGACCTTGATACTCAGGGTAATGTTTCTTACACATTGGATCAATTCTGTGTTGAAGGAGTTACCGCAAGTAGCTTTGTTAGTGGTGGTTCCATCAATATCACCAACGCAAATGAATCGGGGATTCATTTGTTTAAAGCTGACTCCGCTTTGGCAAACATGGAAAAAATGTCACTGGCCGATGCAGGTCAGAACCTTAAAAAAGGTTTGGCATCCTTGGAATCTCAAGGTTTTGATATTTGTTTGATTGATACAGCTCCCTCTCTTGGGGTATCACTGGCCGCGGCACTCTTTGCAAGTGACTATGTAATATCTCCTATTGAGCCAGAAGTTTATTCTATTCAGGGTATTAAGAAAATGAACGCTGTTATTTCTAACATGCGTAAAGTAAACCCTACCCTTTCATTTTTGGGAATGTTTCCGAGCAAGGTTGATAATCGTAAGCCTCGCCACCGCCGTAACCTGGAAGCTCTCCAGAACGCTTTCCCTCAACTAATGATCCCGCACACGGTTGGAGAACGCGACAGCATTGCCGAGGCATGTGCAATTGGTACTCCTGTATGGGGGATAAAAAAATCAGCTGCTAGAGTCGCAGCAAAAGAAGTTAGAGCCTTGGCTGAATACGTGTTTAATAAGATGGAGATTACAGCATGACCGCAAATAACAATGATATGACAGGATTGGGCCTTGAAGATATTGGCGACCTATCTGGTTTGCTAAACGAGCCTGAATCTAATAATGGCGGTTCTGGTCCTTTGATGCTGTCTTTGGATTTGATTGATGAAGATCCAAATCAACCACGGAAAGATGATAGCCCTGGCTTTAGTAAGGATAGTCTAGGGGAGCTGGCTGCTACGATTCGTCACCGTGGCGTTAAAACTACAATTGAAGGCTCATTGGAAGATCTGTAGGCAGGCAACTACTGCCTATGTGTGCTCGGTGAACGGGTTCGCCGTCGGGTGGACCCGGCGCTGCTGGCTTACGTCAGCAACATCGTCATGCAGCTATGTGCCCTCGAGACGGATGTCGGC
>NZ_JAHKPK010000020.1 GCF_018860665.1 Pacificibacter marinus | reverse complement strand
TGAATATATGGCGTTGCTCGCAGCTCATTATGATGGTTAGTGCGTTAAGTGCATGCAGCGCCATGAGTGATAAAGAATGTCTGCAAGCCGACTGGTCTACTGTTGGTCAGCTCGATGCAGAGCAAGGGCGAGTATCAGCGACCCGGCTTGAAAAGTACTATCGCTCTTGTGCGGATGTGAGCGTGGTGCCAGATAAAACGCAATATGAGCAAGGTTATCAACAAGGCTTGCAGCAATTCTGTACTCAATCGAAGGGCTACTATTTTGGATTGCATGGCGGCCAGTACAAAGGGACATGCCATACTCCTGCCACTGACGAAGCCAGCTTTATGAGCGGCTACCAGCCAGCAACAGAGCGCTATAAGCTGGAACGACGAGTGGATGAGCTAGAGCGGCTCATAGCAAAAGAACAAACGCGCTTTTTACATCGGCGACCCTTGCGCGTTAATAGCGCAGAGCATGCTGCGCGCGATGCACTGCAAACACACGAGCATTACCAAGCATTGTTTTGGCTTAGAATGGAGCGGCAAGATGTTCTGCAAGCATTGCGTCAGTGGGAAACCACGCATCAAACATTAATGGACGCCATTCATGGCCAGCCGCAATAAGCTGGGTGCCTTGCTCTGCTAGAGCGCCCAGCTCGATTTATCTCTTTAAGGATATCACATGAAACTGACTTCTTTTTCTATCGATGGCCGCCCGACTTTTGGCGCCGTGGTCGATCAAAATGTTTATGACCTAGGTGGCGTAGATCCAGAAATTAATGACCTTCGGCAGTTTCTAGCCGATCCATTTGACGTGCCGGATGTGCTAACTAGTGTCCCTAGTTATCCATTAGCCGCCGTTGATTTATTGCCCGTGATCCCCAACCCCGAGAAAATTTTGTGTGTGGGTCTCAATTACGAAAGTCATCGGTTAGAAACAGGTATGCCAGAAATGGAGCACCCGGTGCTCTTTACTCGCTTCAGTTCAACGCAGGTCGCTTCAGGCCAGCCGATCATCCGCCCAACTGTTTCTGAAAAGCTTGATTTTGAAGGCGAGCTGGCCGTTATTATTGGCAAGGGCGGTCGCCATATTGCTGAAAAGGACGCGTTTGATCATGTCGCTGGTTATAGCTGTTATAACGATGCGAGTATTCGAGATTGGCAGATGCATACGCGCCAATTTACGGCTGGTAAAAATTTCGATAATACCGGTGCTTTTGGGCCGTGGATGGTCACCCGCGATGAGATCAATGATGCGGATTTGCCCAACCAAACTCTTACAACGCGCTTAAATGGGGAGCAAGTACAACATTCTGCGTTCTCTGATTTCATTTTTGATGTACCCGCGCTTATCTCGTATATCTCCACTTTTTGTACCTTAGTACCCGGAGATGTCATTGTAACTGGTACGCCCGGTGGTGTTGGCGTTGTGCGTAAACCGCGCTTATACATGAAGCCCGGCGATGTTATCGAGGTGGAGATCAGTGGTGTGGGCCTACTGCGTAACGCCATCGCGCAAGAACCCAGTATTGATAAATAAGATGATTGCTCGCCCGAGGCTGCAACACTGCGTTGCAGCCTACGAGCATTTAAACCGCTTCTGATCGCCACCATACTAAGCCTACACACTTAAAGTTTAGGCTGAACTTATCATGGCTGATGCAACGCATCCCCCTAAAACAGTATCTAACACACCGTTCTCTGTTTTGGATCTAGCACCCATTCTTGAAGGGCAAGTAGCGGCTGATTCCTTCAACAACAGCTTAGCGGTAGCACAACATG
>NZ_JAHKPK010000021.1 GCF_018860665.1 Pacificibacter marinus | reverse complement strand
GTGCTGGGTAGTACGCTTTGTATATGCGGTGTCTCAGATACACATGACGCAATTTAGGATCTGATTTAGCCATTAGTCGGCACACAAAAAGCGCACCCCACCAAAGACAAATACCGAATACAGTTGCTCTAATTTCTTGAGCACTAAAAATTAGTGCGGCAGCGAGCAAACCAGAGAACATCACAAGCTCACGATCCCCGCCCATGAACAAGTTCGCTCTGTTGCCAGCCCTACGAATGGGGATCGTGCGCAAAGCCATAATTAAGCCGCCTGTACACCGTTAACAACACGAGAAGCCGCGCCGCCAACTTGGTTAATAACAGCTTCGCTAAGCGCAGCAAGTTCAGCACCACGACCGAAGAACGTAGACATCATGTTTTGCGCACCTACAAGCATTGCCATTACCAAAACAAGGAAAATCAGTGTGCGGAAGAAGGCGTTTAGTTCACCACCGAAGATCAAAATACCGCCCGCAACAACGATACCAATCATTGAAAGAGCGAACGCCACAGGACCAGTAACAGAGTTACGAAGGTTAGTTAGCCAGCTCTCATAAGGAAGTGAGCCGCCAGTGCCTTCGGATGCCATTGCAGGTTGAAGCGCCATTGCTAAGAACATCAACGCAAACAAGCCCAGGTAGAACATAGACGAGCGGTCGAATCGGATTTTTGATAGAGAGAATTGCATTTGTATAACTCCTAGATAGGTTTGTTTGATAAGGTTTCGGTCACGTATTGACCATCTTGATAACCGGACACTTCGATAATTTCTTCGACGGCCCTAGTGTTGGTTTTTTTGTTTTTGGCGATGTACACCAACGCATGAACCGCCTCGCCTATAAACGGTTCAATTGGGTCTGGTTTTTTAGGGTGCATTGTTATAAGGAACTTAAACCTCCCAAGACCACTAGAAGGGCCTTTGTTCGCATGTATTGTGGCAACGCCACCTGGATGACCTGTATTCCAAGCCATTAACAAATCGAGAGCTTCTGGACCACGCACCTCACCGACTAGAATTCGGTCAGGTCGCATCCTTAATGCGGTTTTTAATAAGCTGGTCATATCGACGGTTTCAGAGGTGCGGTACTGAACATAGTTCTTCGCGGCACACTGAATTTCACTGGTGTCTTCAATGATGATGAAGCGGTCATTAGGGAACTGTTCGACGGTTTCACGAATAATGGCGTTTGCCAGTGTGGTTTTACCGGAACCAGTCCCCCCCACGACAAGAATGTTTTTCTTTTGTGAAATGATATTCACTAAAGAATCTTTTTGAGCGGCAGTCATAATTCCGTTTTCTACATACTGTTCAAGCGTGAATATGCTCACCGCTTTTTTACGTATGGCAAATGACGGACCCTGACCTACTGCCACAGTCTCTAGTTGCCCTGCAAAGCGAGAACCATCTAAGGGAAATTCAGCCTCTAAATTCGGAGTGTATGAAGTAACTTCTTTGCCATGAAAACCTGCTACGGTTTCGATAATAGCTCGGCCTTGAGCTGGTCTAAGTGTGGTGATGCACTGCATATCTTCACCTAGCTTTTCAACCCAAACTGTGCCGTCAGGATTGAGCATCAACTCTACGGTTTTTGGATCATTAAAGATTGCTAGTAGTTCAGAACCCATGTCCCTTTCTAGCTTTCTTTTTGCTCTGTCTTTTACTGAGCCTGTCGATTCGTTAGGTTGCATTCAATTGCCTTTAAACTTAGTTGAATTCGGTAAATCCGTTTCTTGAACATACGATATA
Source organism: Pacificibacter marinus (assembly GCF_018860665.1). Lineage (GTDB taxonomy): Bacteria > Pseudomonadota > Alphaproteobacteria > Rhodobacterales > Rhodobacteraceae > Celeribacter > Celeribacter marinus_A. Next base: position 1,727 of record NZ_JAHKPK010000021.1, on the reverse strand, counting down.
CCGAAATTAAGCCATGTGCAACTAAACACAACAAAAGAATTTAAAGAAAATTACCTTTTGCCTTGCGAGTGAGACGCCACGCGAGCGCAGTCACGTTTTTAAATGGAGATAACCATATTGAAAAGAAGGATAAATAGTGGAATTTTGTGTATGAAGGGATGCTAAATTTAGCAGCTAAAATTTAGCCGCTAAAATATTAGTATTAGGAATGGATATTACTTTCTAGAGGAATTGAGTTGTTGGAGCTTTAATCTGGTTTCTTCGCCCCACTTCTTAACCTGGAATGCCTTGTGCTCAGGTAAGATAACAGAAACCCTTTCGTAGCCAGGAGGAAGACTACTTAATACTTTACCACCCGCCAAGGCTTCAAGAGATTCTTTGTTAAGGTCCGTAGATTCCAATAGAAGCGGTAGCGGTGTTTCAAGAGCTGACGCTATTGCTTCTAATACCTTCAATGAAGGATTTGCATTCCCCGTAGTTAAATCAGATAAGAACGATATAGACACCCCTGATCGTTCTGCTAATTCTGATTTAGTCATGTGCCGTTCATCTAAGATTTTTAGCACATTGGTAAAAAAAATGTAGTTGTACACCAACTGCCCCTCTTTAGGCCAATTTTAGCCGCTAAAGTTTTTAACTCCATATTAAAGGTTAGCCACACTCCGATTAATGATAGCGAAAGCACACTCTAACATGAGTTTCAACAAATTACAGTTTATCGAATATCTTACTCACGATATGAACTTTATTCCTAATAAAAACAATAGTGCTCGTGCTGTTTTTGATCCAGCCGTCACAAGTATTTACGGAAAAATAGAAATCGAAAGGAAGATGTAAGTGGAAAAGCATTATTTTTTTATTATCAATGCTATTGAGCATTTGAACACTAAGGGTAAATCAGATCAATAACCTTATTGTTGAGAACAATCACAACTCTAAGCAAGACTGCATCATCAGACTAAGCAGCTCCCTCAAGTTTCAATAGGTCAACAATTACTGGCTTTGTTTGATACTTAACCACTCTGTTAAAAGTTATTTATAAAACAACTTATCTAAAAGAGATATTTACTCCAGGGAAAAGATTTTTTATATAACCCATCAAACCAAAAATCGTCAATAAATAACTGTAATTATTGGATTTTTATTGATATGCAACTTGACAAATTAGGGTAAAATGCCCTATTATATATCTCAAAGGCCGGACATATCGTCAAGGTCAAAACCGGAGAATTTCCGATGACAATTTACACATACACTTCTGATCTTACTCGCCCTCTTTGCCCTACCTGTGGAAGACCTGTCACACAAGACACAGACACCCCAGAAACGCCTTGGGATGGCACTTGCTCATCAGGTCACTCGTTCACATTCCAGCTGGAAGACATTGTGATTTATGTTTATGACGATGAAGGAACGCTAAACAGTGCGAACGTTGCTGACTTCGACTGTGAAGTTGAAGCTGCTGTGAGCGTTATTAATAGCTTGATCGAATGGACTGAAGAATATGCGAATAAGCATTATGACAGTAGCGACATTGAAGCTCACCTGACTGAGCTTAAAAAACTGAAATCTGATGTTAAAGGTTACGCTATTGATGTTTCAGATCCCATCTGGTTCGAAACAAGCCTAGGTTTTACCTTTGGCGTTAAATAACCTTAAAGTGGCCAACATAGTCATAAATAACTATGTTGGCCGCGGAGAAAGCGTTGCTGTTAGGCATGTTCTGA
>NZ_JAHKPK010000049.1 GCF_018860665.1 Pacificibacter marinus | reverse complement strand
GCCTCGGCTTGTAACTTTGCCTTTTCTTCTGGAGATAAGGCATAGCCTTTTGATTTCCATTTAATATCAATGCCCGTTCGATTATTCCTGATATAACCTGCGGGGTGGCCGTCAAGATGACCGACATAGAAACCTGAACCAGCACTATGGCTCAAACTATTTTTATCACCAGTGGTACGTATACGGTGCTTTTTGCCGTCCATAATGGGATGCTCTCCATCCACTTCACAACCTACAGACCGCAAAGCTTCTGCAAATTCCTCTTTAGGCGTCATCGCTGGATCTTGTTGGGTTTGGACCCTATCAGGCGACCAACGGCTCAAACGTTCCTTATCACCATTAGGACCTACATACCAAGATTTAGCGCCTGCATCCCAAGCAGCACCCGCGGCTTTTGCTGCTGCTCTTTCCCCGTAAGGAACAGCTAGATATTGGCGGGATTGCTCGACCTGTTTAGATTGGGATTAGCTTGTACCGATTCCTGATTATCATTGCCCTCCGTGGCCCATTTGGAAAACTGGTTAACATCAACGCCAGGAGGAACATACCAGGAGCGCTGTTCACCATCCCATTTTGCACCAAGTCCTTTAGCTTCGTTCTTCTCTTTAAACGGAACGTTGATATACGTTTTTTCTCCCTCGGCTTGAGTGGGAACTGAGTCTGGTTGCTGCTGGGGCTTCCGTTCCTGTTGCTCAAATTCAGCAATACGCTGTTGTAAATCACCATCGTTGAGCGTTGCGGCCATTTCTGCTGATTTACGGGTTTCTTTAGCGGCTAAAATATCATCATCCGAGCTGTTAGGGTTTAAACGAACACGAATTTCATTTATACGAGCAAATTTAGCGGCTTGTTCATGCTCATTGGGTTCTGACAGGGCATCTACCACACTAAGCAAATTCGCAAGTTCTTCGGCTTGATGTTGAGTATCGAGATCAGCGACCCATTGATGCATTCCCTTTTCATGCTGCGCATACACACCCCAAAATTCAGGCGTAACTCCCTCAGCAGGTTCTACAAACTTTTCGCCGTTTTCATCGGTGTATATAACGTTACCTTGTAACTGAATATCACCAGACCAATCAGCAGGTAGTAAAAATCCAAGATTCTCCTTTGCCACTTCTTCGAAAGATTGAGGTTCTGACTCACCAGAAGCTAAACGCTTTCGTTCTTCCGCAACTAGAGTTAGGGCGCGTAAATCTTCCTGTGAAAGCGTTGATAACACCTGATCACGTATTGGCTGTGTTTGAATTGGTAGCTGCATATCTAAATCCTGATCTTTATTGTCCTCGCTAGGTTTTAACTCAGAGGTTTGTTTCTGGATTTGGGTTTGCTCAATCACCTGTTTCTGTTCCAGGTCCATCACATACCCGCATATTTTTTCAGCATCGGCAGAGGCACGGAATATTTCTAAAGGGTCCTCTTGAAGTGCTTTAATCCAAGAGCCGACATAAGCGGCATGTTGTTCAGGGTCATGACCGATACCCAATTCATCACCTAAGATCATGCTACTTATTTCAGCGCGCAATTCTTCCTTGGCGTACCCTTCTGAACCGAATGGATTTGATAAATCTCGGTCCAGACGCGAACTATGACCAGTCCAATGACCGAGTTCATGTAACGCTGTAGCATAATAATTGTCAGAGGTCGGGAATTGTCCTTTATCGGGTAATTGAATATGGTCAGAATACGGACGGTAAAAAGCTCTATCACCACCGTGACGAATATCAGCACCAGACGCATTGAGTATCTTTTCAGCTCGCTCAGAAGCATCCCAAGTTTGCTCTTTACGCTCTAAAGGAGGCAATCCGTCTATCTGTTCGCCATTGAATACCGTAGCAAAGAACACCCGCGGGCGTTCTAGCTTGATGGTTTCCTTTACTGGTTTTCCTTTTTCATCAATGACAGGCTTTCCGTTATCATCGAGCTTGGTCCGTTCTTCTGTAAACTTCCAGTATTGGACCCCTGTCCCTTTTTCTTTACCGCGAACTTGAGCACCGAGTTCTTTAGCTTGCTTGTACGTCATCCAACGGTTATCACTTCGTCCCTGAGACATTAGGTGAATCGCGTTAATGCCCTTGTAACGGTTGCCTGTAAGCGGGTTTGTTGGCATGAACCCTGGCGCCCCAGGGTCCCAAGGTTTTTGCCAGGGTGCAGTGCCGGCTTTTAGTTTTTCTATTAGATTATTAGCAACCGTTTCATGAAATGGGGGTTTCTTTTCAGCCATTGGTTAACCCTCCTTAGTATCATCAGGGGCAACGAGATCCAGCAGGTCAGCCGTACTTTCTTCGGCGTCTTGTTCTGATAGAGCATCTTCAAAAAACGCCCCAGCTTTTTCAGCTTCAAGTGGGTCAAACTCCACTTGATAGCCAGGTATCATTGCGTCTTCTAACTTTTCTTGTAGGGCTGCATCTGCGGCAGGTTGATTAGTTGTATTCGTCATTGGGGTTACTCCTTGTCAGTATTGTTACGGCCCTTGCTATAATTAGGGCGCCCTTTCATATCTGGATAAGATTGCTTACAAGTAGGGAAGTTTGAACAGGACCACCAATACTGCCCTTTCTTCCTTGGTGAAGGACGGCGCGATAATCCTGCTCCACATGACATACATTTGAATACATCCGAGATTACAGCCGCTTCTTTACCTCCAGCGATTGCTACAGCTCCATTATTGGCCTTTGCAACCTGGTCTTTGATAAACGCCTCTTGTTTGGTAATAAAGGCACTCAGTTCTGTTTTTCCGGATTCAACACTTTGCAACATACGCTCATAAAGAGCTGTTAGAACCGGACTTTTTACCACTTCTGGCAACGCATCAATCATGCTTCGACCTAAAGTGGTACTCACAATTCGCTTACCCTGCGTTTCCAAGTAATTACGGCGTTTCAGTTCAGCAATGATCGAAGCTCGTGTAGCCTCTGTCCCAATACCATCCCCTTCACGTAGCATTTTTTTATGTTGAGGGTCCGTCACAAACCGATGGATATTTACCATCGCAGTGATTAACGTACCTTCTGTAAACCTTGCTGGCGGCTTCGTCTTGGCGTCTCGTCTGACTGATTGTCCACAATCAATAGCATCGCCTTTTGTCATTCTTGGTAATGATTGTTCATCACCATCTTGATCGCCTTCGTCTTCTTCGGACTCGTCCAAATACACATCATGCCAACCACCAAACGTGACAACCTTCCCTTTAGCCCCAAACGTTTCCCCTTGAACGTCAACAGTGATGGTTGTACTTAGGAACTCATGCACTGGATAAAACTGCGCAAGGTAGGCTCTTACAACCAGGTCATAGATAGCTCTTTCTTTGTCATTAAGTTTGTTCAAATTTCCTTTGTGCATCGTGGGAATGATGCCGTGGTGTGCCGAGACTTTCGCATCATTCCAAGTGCGGGATTTTATTCCCGTATCTGCTCGGTCTATGATGGAAGATAAATGAGGGTTTACCGCTTTCACTGCTGCTAGAACCGCGGGCGCATCTTCAAACTGAGATTCTGGCAAATACGCACAGTCAGTTCTTGGGTAAGTAGTTAACTTGTGTGTTTCGTACAATGATTGACACGTATCTAGTACATCTTGAGCACTGAACCCAAATTTTCTTGATGCCAAGGCGGTCATATCAGACAAGCTAAAAGTAAGCGGGTGATTTTGCTTCTTGGCTTGTTGGATATAATCTGTGATTGTTCCAGGTTTACCGCTCAGGGACTCAACTAGCTTATCAGCAATCTGTGTGTCGATTAGACGGCCTTCCTCGTCTAGCCCTTCCTGATCTTCTTTCGCTTTCCAACCCGCCCAAAAACTGCCGGACTCATGTTTAATTTCAGCTCGAATAGTATGGAACGGTATAGACTTGAAAGATTCGATTTCACGGTCCCTATTCACTACTAGAGCAAGGGAAGGTGTTTGTACGCGGCCTACTGTCAATAAAGCTCTTGAGCCGCCTCTTTGTGCTCTCAAAGTGTACGCCCTGGATAGATTCATACCTATCAACCAATCAGCTTTACCTCGCCCTTCCGCAGCATGGGCGAAGCCGTGAAATTCGCGGTTATCTTTCATGTTGGTTAACGCACGTTTAACAGATACGGAGTCAATAGCGTTAGCCCAATAGCGAAGAACTGGCTGTGTACTATTGAAATGCACTAGCAATTCATCAACAAGCAATTGCCCTTCACGGTCAGGGTCCCCAGCATTCACAATTTGAGTGGCAGACTTGATCAACTTGCCGATAGTTTTCACCTGTTTTTTGGCGTCGTCTTTGGGTCTTAAAATCCATTGTTGAGGAATAATTGGGAGTTCTTCAACACGCCATAATTTTCGGCCTTTGTCATTCGTAGGTACATCGTCCGGTGTATATTCATCCGGCCCAGCTTGCTCCAGCATGTGACCAAAACACCAGGTAACTCTATCCTTGCCACATTCAATAAAACCGTCACCCTTACCTGTTACTCCTAGCTCTGCGGCAATGGCTTTTGCTACTGAGGGTTTTTCTGCGATAAATAATCTCATACCTTTTCCTTACCAAGTGAATACTGGACGAATAACCGCTTTCACTTGAGAACGATTAACAGGCCCAAAATAACGGGCATCAAATGAGGTTCCGCTAACATCCGACATAAGCAGTAATTCAGAGTTACCAAGCGTGTACTGACTTGTTTGGTATCGAGGCAATTCTCTCCCTGCTGGGTCCGTAGTTTTTAACTTGCTGTGTTTCAGCAAGCTACCTTCAACTAAAACCCCTTCATCAGTGATTTTTACGGTGTCACCTTTAGCCGCTAAAATTCGCTTCATCATGTAGCCATAGTCACCTGGACAGAATCCGGCGGCGATGTAACCACGTTCTTTTGCAGTAGCAAACACACCAATTTCAGGCGGGCAAAAAAGAACATAAGCCCCTTTTTCTATTGGTGCGTCAGTGGTCCAATACAGGCCGACAGGAATGCTTTTTGTTGTGTTGATTCGAGCACCAGAGAAATAACAGGTTGCTCCGAGCACCATAAGAGACGCGCCAACAATTGCGACACCTGAATAAATTCGCTTCATCATATTTGAATCCCTTCCTCTACTTGCTCGACGACTCGTAACTTATCGCAAACTTTAGGCGCTTCAATTTGGGCGCGAGCAAGAAAAATAGGGTCTTTGAAGTAAAGAGGTTGTTTGCCATAAACCGCGGGATAACCCGCGACATACACAACCATATCGCCCGCGGTATCAATATCACCCTTGGCGTTTTTAACTGGCCCAGGCATACGCAAACATTCGTCTGGCGTTAACAACGGTCGTTGTACTTCTTGAATAGTTCGAGATACTTGCCCTAGTAGCGCAGAAGTACGGCGCCCACTGGTTGTAATCTGCTCTTTTACTACAGTTGTTTGGCCCGTTAATCGAGACAAGTGTTCGGCGGTTTCGATTCGGTTTGGCGGGTATGCGTTCTGAACGTGACAGTTAGATGTGATGGTTTCATCAGGGCCATAACCTGTTTCACGGCTTTTAAGTTGGTTTAAGTCCTGGCAAATCAAGTAACACTTAATCCCATAGCCCGCAACGAAAGCTAGTGATTCTTGCAATATTTCTAGCTTCCCTAAACTTGGGAACTCGTCCAGCATCGCCAACAGTCTGTGTTTGTAATGGGCTACAGGTCGGCCTTTCTCAAACGTCATTTCATCAGCCAACAGGCGAATGATCATGTTTACCAATATTCGGACCAATGGGCGCAAACGGGCTTTATCATTTGGTTGCGTAACAATGTAAAGGCTGACAGGGTTATCATGGTTCATCAGATCTCTAATCTTGAACTCAGACTCACTCACGTTTCGAGCTACCACTGGATCGCGGTAAAGAGCTAGATATGATTTTGCGGTCGATAGAACAGAGCCACCTTCTTCCTCTGGTCTATCCATCATGTCACGCGCAGCAGAACCAACCGCAGGGTGGTTTTGACCGTCCACATGACCATAGGTAGCCATTTCCATCCAAAGTTCGCCTGTGTCGCGCTCAGGGTCAGCAAGCATTGCATCAGCCATTGGGACCGCGCAGCACCAAGACTTCGCCTGTCC
>NZ_JAHKPK010000004.1 GCF_018860665.1 Pacificibacter marinus | reverse complement strand
TTTATAGACCGAGTACCGTTTTTTTCAGGCGTTGTTCTGGCGCTCTCGCTGTTCTCCCAACTTTATGAATCACGGTTTTATCCGCTAGTTGGTATTCAAACAGATAGAGCGATGCTTTGAGAATAGCTTGCTGACGGTGCGCCTCAATTTCAAGCCACGCTCGATGCTTTGTACCTTGATCTATTGCTTCGCGCAAGGTGTGAACGCGCATTTGTAAGGTGTTACGCATCCACTGGCTAAACCCTAGTAGCGGTAAGCTGCCAAGGATGGTTCTAGCTGTATCGGTAAAGGTGAGATTATCTGTCCAGTCGTCACGGCTAAACAGTTCTTCTTTGGCCGCACGTGGAAAGCGATGTAATCCAGACTTCCAGTGTTGAAACACGTTTGGTGACTTGCTATCCGCTTGATAGCCGTCTTTTAAGGCGTCGATGATCTCTAGTGGATAGTTGAGGTGGAAGTGATGCCAAGCGGGGATTTGTGGAATTTCGTTGAGGGATTCATTGCATGTTTCACCGTCGTGTCGAAAGTGTGCGGCCTTGACCCGCCCTTTTGCTGCTATTAACGGACAATCACAGAACGGACAAAACAGGGTCCCCCTCCCTGATTTCTGATCATCTATGTGATGAAAATTACCTTGCTTATCTTTACCAAGGCTTAAATATACAGCCATAAAGCACCATACTAATTTGAACCCATTTGAGAGTAAGTATAAGTGGGTTCAAATTAGTGTGCAAATTTAATCCCGATTCATTATGAAGCGCTTAATCTAACGATTGTGGGAGAGGAATAAAGTTTCATACTCGGCTTCTCTGTCATTGCCGCCCTTTGTAACTCACTTCTGGACAGAAATGAGTTATTCACAACTTATAGTTGACTTATGCGTATGAGATTCAGATAGCGCTTCCTTCATCCTAAGTCGAGCAGAAAATAACGCTCCATAAACACACTCATCTTTTCATACAAACTTAATATGACCCGCTGTTGATTTATATCTTTCGGGCTGTATTATTACGCTCCGTAAATTCAGTCTTATTACATAAATAGTCGAGTTATCATGAAAAAATCAATCTTACTTTCGAGCTGTTTGTTCATTTCTTTTTTATCGACCGCTTCAACATTGAACGACTCGCTCTATTCTATAGAACAACGCACCTTGGGACGCATAGGCGTATCAGTTTTAGATTCAACGGATCAACAATGGCACTATAAAGGGAATGAAAGGTTCCCTATGATGAGTACATTCAAGACATTAGCATGTGCAAAAATGCTACAGGACTCTGATAGAGACATTTTAGATATAAGTACAATGGCGCCAGTAAAATCCGATGAACTAATCGCTTGGTCACCAATAACAAAAAACATGGTTGGCAGTTCAATTACCATTGAAAATGCTTGTGAAGCTACGATGAAGACTAGTGATAATACTGCTGCAAACATAGTCTTAAAGCACATCGGAGGCCCACAGGGTGTCACTGCTTTTCTACGTTTGATCGGAGATAAAGTAACTCAATTAGATCGTTTTGAACCTGAACTAAACCAAGCCAAAGCTGATGACCTACGTGATACAACGACGCCAAATGCGATGAATAAGACCCTATATCATATTTTATTCGAAGATGTATTAGCTCAAAATTCAAAAAAACAACTTAAGGAATGGATGCAAGGGAACACTGTTTCCGATTCTTTACTCCGTTCTGTTTTACCAAAAGGGTGGTCTATTGCAGATCGTTCTGGTGCAGGAGCTAACGGTTCGCGCGGTATTACAGCAGCAATTTGGACTGACGAGCGCGAGCCATTAATCATTAGCATCTACCTGACACAAACCAACCTTTCTATGCCAGAACGTAATCAAGTTATTAATGAAATTGGTAAGGCTATTTTCGAAGAGTATGCTGTAAAATAACTAGATGAGATTGTCATACTGTTGACAATAGATATGCCGTAGAGAACAAAATGGGGTTGTACGGCATATTGACCACCTTCGTTGCTTGGCTATAACTCATTTTGGGGCATTTTCGTGCCAGCTAAGAGCAAGCTGACACGTTGATGGACATAAATGAGTTTCGGAAATTAGAATATTAGCATCTCATAAATTACTTACAGTATGGAAAAGTCGCTTAACTCGATGTCCAAAGCTAATGGTGTAGATAGCTCAGGAGTAGTCCGCTTCAATCTTCATCGAATAATCTACTAAATAAAGTGGCGTCAGGTTTGTCCAATACCCGGATAAGATGTCAGCGGCGCGACATCTATCCTTATTTGTCATGTAACTATGCCTACGTATGACTATGCAGTACTATTAGCGATATTTTATGAATTTGTACTTAAGAGACTCTAATGATTAAATTTTTAGCACCTGTAATCATAGTTGCAGCTACAGGCCTTGTCGGTTTGGTTAACAAAGATGCTATCTATGAAAAGTACTTGCAAACACAAGTCAACAAGAACTTAGTTATAGAAACTGGTAGCACAAAGTATTGTGGTCACGTTATCAAAGATAATGAGACTCCAGAGCAATTAGTTAACAGAGTTAAACAGCAATTCAATGGTGCGGCTGCATTTAGACAAGTTATAGATATTTACGAAAACATTCTACATGACACGGATGAAATTGAAGCGATAACTAAAAAAATTAGAGATTGGGGTTGGCAAGGTGATGATTCCCTTGTAGAAGACATAGCCAAATACAAGGATGATCCATACCAGCAAGACTATTTAGCTGAACTCATCGCGTTACAAGATTATAGAAAGTCAGCCTCACATAATAAAGATGAATTGATAAAAGAGCGTGATTCCCTAAGAGATGCTTTGTATTTGGCAAAAAAACCACAATTAGAGAAAGATATTTCTAATGCTATATCTCAGTTTTCCTGTGAACTGGACGATGAATCATTCAACCAAGAAGCAGATGTCATTCTAGCAAGTTTAAACCCAACGCTTTCAGGAGAAGAAAAAAAACACCTAGAAGAAATAGTAAAAAAACGAACTGTACAAGGGTTAAAGAATGCCTCAGTGCCTTTAGAAACGTTTACTAAGAAATTTTATGAACTTATTAATGACGCTGTCGCAGAAATCAAAATCCTTGACTCTGAGACTATAGTCAAAGACCAAACGATTACTAACACTTTATCGGTTGTATCAACAAACTCTTTTGGAAAAAAACAACGCTTTGAAGTCGGTTGTGTAGCATATGCTGTTGGCATAAACCCTATATTTGGCTCGGCGAGTATCTTTAATTGCTTTTTTCGTAAATCAGGGGAAACGTTGGGAGATAGTATCTACCTTCACGACCTAATGCTTGTCGAAGAATTCGATGATGAAAACCAATGGAACAAAGTTAAAAAAGAAGTTCTAAAAGAGTTTAAATAACGACATCTCACATGAAAATCCGCCTATCTCAACCTTAGGCGGTAGCTTTATGCGCATTAAGCTCTTTTTGTCATACATTTGATTTATCCTGAGTTTTAACCGCATTTACGAAGTCACTTTTCAGTCTGTTGAACGAACCAAAAGTAGCCGAAGGCTCATCTGCAAATAAATCGGTCACCTCTGAAACTAATAAGCTAGCTTTGTCATACACTTCGTTAGTACTAAATAATTCAATAAGAACGAGATCCTCGTTGATTGGCGAGAGATAAGTTGAGTAGTTTTTAGAGCTATCTAAATCTAGGGCACTAATCGCAGTTGAAACCTTTGACAAGAAAGAACAGTAGATTAAGTTCAAATTTTCTTTTTGCTTTTGCCGCTCGTTCGTTTCAAGTTCCAACTTTTTAAATTTGTATGTTGCCACATAGGAAATAACAGAACCAACCACAACACCCATGAAGCCGATCAAAGAAGTTAGTAAATCCAAGATTACTCCTTAGTTTGGTTAAAATGTATAGTCCAATTAAGGTGAGGCACGCAATACCGAAGCTTCCGCATACCACCTTAAACACTAAAGCCAACGCATGGTAAAAATGCCACGCGTGCCGAATCACTCTTGAACAATTTGTTATAGAGCAACTCAAAGGCTGCTCGAAGTTATTCCTTTAAAAGACTTAAACTGACAGTCTCCTACTGTTTCGTATTCCAAACCTAAGCGATCTTTGGGTTCTCTTTTTATGGTCACTCCTACCATGTCAGAAGCTTTACTTGGGCATTTACCTTTTGATTCTTTGTAAAGATTTGCAGCACTTTCTAGAGCTGTGACATCTGTAATTTCCATCTGCACTGCAATTTTTTCACGCTGTTCTTCATGCTTTGCCGTTTTAACCGAATCATAAATAAAAGGGCTAGCGACAACACAAGCGCCAATCACCAGTGAACCAAATATGATTGATTTATTCATTATTATCTTCCTAAATTCAAATTTTGTATTGCGCTATAACGCGTTAAGGGGCAGCCAACGCCACTACCAAGCCTCCGCATAACACCTTAACCACAAAAACCAACGCATGATAAAAATGCCTCGCGTTGGCTGTCCCTCTTTAAGGAAGGTGCGATTTAATCAGTCATGACGATCCAGAGCCTGGATATCCTCCTTACGCGGCAAAGTAAGCACCCCAGTTTGGACAATATTTAATCTCCCCCATCAACTCAGGGTAAGCAAAATGTCACTGCTCCACTGATATTACAATGATTTTCACGACATCCCCGCCAGTTGTCCCGCCCGCACCAAATTGCACATTGCAAACAGCATTGAAAGCCGGTTGTGGTTCTTCATCAGTCCCCGTAATCGTGTTTTGCTGAAACCAAACTGGCACTTCAGTATCCGGAAAGGATGCTCAACCTTTGCCCTAATACCTGCTTTCACATATTCATCATGCAGCGCCTGCTTATTCAGCCGGGGATGCTGTCTGAGCTTTTTTACGGCATGAGGACCTTTGGCAATAAACCACTCTTTAACCCGATGTGTCAGAGAGTCCCGTTTTTCTGCCCCGCGATATCCGGCATCGGCGAAGACAATTGCTACCGGCTCCGTAATCAGGCTATCCGCCGCATTCAGGTCATGCACATTTGCCGCCGTGGTCACTACTTTTTCCGTCAAGCCTGTGGCCGCATCAACAGCAATATGAGCTTTCATACCAAAGTACCACTGATTTCCCTTGCGGGTCTGATGCATTTCAGGATCCCGTTGACCGGCTTTATTTTTTACGGAACAGGGAGCGGAAATAATGGTCGCATCGATAATGATGCCCTGACGTAACATCAGTCCGGCCTGCTTCAGTTTCTGGTTAATCAGTGCCAGTATCTGTTCTCCTGCATGATGTTTCTCCAGAAAATGGCGGAAATTCATGATGGTTGTGCGATCTGGCACCGTGTCACAGATCCCCGCAAATTGACGGAACGGCAGGACATCATGCAGGGCGTCTTCAGCCGCTCCGTCACTGAGGTCAAACCAGAGTTGCAGGCAGTGGATACGGAGCATAAGCACCAGGGGGAAAGGCCGTCGGCCGCGACGGGATGACGGATAGACGTGAAGCAGCTTATCAGCAATATCCTGCCACGGCACCAGAACATTCATACGGTCAAGAAAACGGGATTTACGGGAGGAATAGCTGGAAATGGCAGGCATTGTAAACAGCTCATGATAAAGAAAGCTTTATGTTCTCACATATGACGATTAAATCGCACCTTCCTTAGCAGATCGTCTTACTTTATTTATAACATCAAAAAATAAAACTAAAATATATACCTGTTCAGCTTAACTTATTATATACCTTCCTGATGAAGCCGGACGATATG
>NZ_JAHKPK010000023.1 GCF_018860665.1 Pacificibacter marinus | reverse complement strand
GGCGTTCATGCTCAGAAACAAGGTTGGGACAAGCACTTCCAGGCTAACACAGTCAGAAATCGAAACGTACTCTCAACAGTTCGCTTAGGCATGGAAGTTTTGCGGCATTCTGGCTACACAATAACAAGGGAAGACTTACTCGTGGCTGCAACCCTACTAGCTCAAAATTTATTCACACATGGTTACGCTTTGGGGAAATTATGAGGGGATCTCTCAGCGCCCGGTAGTGATCTTATTTCATTATGGTGAAAGTTGGAACCTCTTACGTGCCGATCAACGTCTCATTTTCGCCAAAAGTTGGCCCAGGGCTTCCCGGTATCAACAGGGACACCAGGATTTATTTATTCTGCGAAGTGATCTTCCGTCACAGGTATTTATTCGGCGCAAAGTGCGTCGGGTGATGCTGCCAACTTACTGATTTAGTGTATGATGGTGTTTTTGAGGTGCTCCAGTGGCTTCTGTTTCTATCAGCTGTCCCTCCTGTTCAGCTACTGACGGGGTGGTGCGTAACGGCAAAAGCACCGCCGGACATCAGCGCCATTCGCCATTCAGGCTGCGCAACTGTTGGGAAGGGCGATCGGTGCGGGCCTCTTCGCTATTACGCCAGCTGGCGAAAGGGGGATGTGCTGCAAGGCGATTAAGTTGGGTAACGCCAGGGTTTTCCCAGTCACGACGTTGTAAAACGACGGCCAGTGCCAAGCTTGCATGCCTGCAGCCGGCCAGCCTCGCAGAGCAGGATTCCCGTTGAGCACCGCCAGGTGCGAATAAGGGACAGTGAAGAAGGAACACCCGCTCGCGGGTGGGCCTACTTCACCTATCCTGCCCGGCTGACGCCGTTGGATACACCAAGGAAAGTCTACACGAACCCTTTGGCAAAATCCTGTATATCGTGCGAAAAAGGATGGATATACCGAAAAAATCGCTATAATGACCCCGAAGCAGGGTTATGCAGCGGAAAAGCGCTGTCTAGATTACTTGTACAGCTCGTCCATGCCGCCGGTGGAGTGGCGGCCCTCGGCGCGTTCGTACTGTTCCACGATGGTGTAGTCCTCGTTGTGGGAGGTGATGTCCAACTTGATGTTGACGTTGTAGGCGCCGGGCAGCTGCACGGGCTTCTTGGCCTTGTAGGTGGTCTTGACCTCAGCGTCGTAGTGGCCGCCGTCCTTCAGCTTCAGCCTCTGCTTGATCTCGCCCTTCAGGGCGCCGTCCTCGGGGTACATCCGCTCGGAGGAGGCCTCCCAGCCCATGGTCTTCTTCTGCATTACGGGGCCGTCGGAGGGGAAGTTGGTGCCGCGCAGCTTCACCTTGTAGATGAACTCGCCGTCCTGCAGGGAGGAGTCCTGGGTCACGGTCACCACGCCGCCGTCCTCGAAGTTCATCACGCGCTCCCACTTGAAGCCCTCGGGGAAGGACAGCTTCAAGTAGTCGGGGATGTCGGCGGGGTGCTTCACGTAGGCCTTGGAGCCGTACATGAACTGAGGGGACAGGATGTCCCAGGCGAAGGGCAGGGGGCCACCCTTGGTCACCTTCAGCTTGGCGGTCTGGGTGCCCTCGTAGGGGCGGCCCTCGCCCTCGCCCTCGATCTCGAACTCGTGGCCGTTCACGGAGCCCTCCATGTGCACCTTGAAGCGCATGAACTCCTTGATGATGGCCATGTTATCCTCCTCGCCCTTGCTCACCATGCTTAATTTCTCCTCTTTAATTCCCGGGTACCGAGCTCGAATTCGTAATCATGTCATAGCTGTTTCCTGTGTGAAATTGTTATCCGCTCACAATTCCACACAACATACGAGCCGGAAGCATAAAGTGTAAAGCCTGGGGTGCCTAATGAGTGAGCTAACTCACATTAATTGCGTTGCGCTCACTGCCCGCTTTCCAGTCGGGAAACCTGTCGTGCCAGCTGCATTAATGAATCGGCCAACGCGCGGGGAGAGGCGGTTTGCGTATTGGGCGCTAGCGGAGTGTATATACTGGCTTACTATGTTGGCACTGATGAGGGTGTCAGTGAAGTGCTTCATGTGGCAGGAGAAAAAAGGCTGCACCGGTGCGTCAGCAGAATATGTGATACAGGATATATTCCGCTTCCTCGCTCACTGACTCGCTACGCTCGGTCGTTCGACTGCGGCGAGCGGAAATGGCTTACGAACGGGGCGGAGATTTCCTGGAAGATGCCAGGAAGATACTTAACAGGGAAGTGAGAGGGCCGCGGCAAAGCCGTTTTTCCATAGGCTCCGCCCCCCTGACAAGCATCACGAAATCTGACGCTCAAATCAGTGGTGGCGAAACCCGACAGGACTATAAAGATACCAGGCGTTTCCCCCTGGCGGCTCCCTCGTGCGCTCTCCTGTTCCTGCCTTTCGGTTTACCGGTGTCATTCCGCTGTTATGGCCGCGTTTGTCTCATTCCACGCCTGACACTCAGTTCCGGGTAGGCAGTTCGCTCCAAGCTGGACTGTATGCACGAACCCCCCGTTCAGTCCGACCGCTGCGCCTTATCCGGTAACTATCGTCTTGAGTCCAACCCGGAAAGACATGCAAAAGCACCACTGGCAGCAGCCACTGGTAATTGATTTAGAGGAGTTAGTCTTGAAGTCATGCGCCGGTTAAGGCTAAACTGAAAGGACAAGTTTTGGTGACTGCGCTCCTCCAAGCCAGTTACCTCGGTTCAAAGAGTTGGTAGCTCAGAGAACCTTCGAAAAACCGCCCTGCAAGGCGGTTTTTTCGTTTTCAGAGCAAGAGATTACGCGCAGACCAAAACGATCTCAAGAAGATCATCTTATTAATCAGATAAAATATTTCTAGGCACCAATAACTGCCTTAAAAAAATTACGCCCCGCCCTGCCACTCATCGCAGTACTGTTGTAATTCATTAAGCATTCTGCCGACATGGAAGCCATCACAAACGGCATGATGAACCTGAATCGCCAGCGGCATCAGCACCTTGTCGCCTTGCGTATAATATTTGCCCATGGTGAAAACGGGGGCGAAGAAGTTGTCCATATTGGCCACGTTTAAATCAAAACTGGTGAAACTCACCCAGGGATTGGCTGAGACGAAAAACATATTCTCAATAAACCCTTTAGGGAAATAGGCCAGGTTTTCACCGTAACACGCCACATCTTGCGAATATATGTGTAGAAACTGCCGGAAATCGTCGTGGTATTCACTCCAGAGCGATGAAAACGTTTCAGTTTGCTCATGGAAAACGGTGTAACAAGGGTGAACACTATCCCATATCACCAGCTCACCGTCTTTCATTGCCATACGAAATTCCGGATGAGCATTCATCAGGCGGGCAAGAATGTGAATAAAGGCCGGATAAAACTTGTGCTTATTTTTCTTTACGGTCTTTAAAAAGGCCGTAATATCCAGCTGAACGGTCTGGTTATAGGTACATTGAGCAACTGACTGAAATGCCTCAAAATGTTCTTTACGATGCCATTGGGATATATCAACGGTGGTATATCCAGTGATTTTTTTCTCCATTTTAGCTTCCTTAGCTCCTGAAAATCTCGATAACTCAAAAAATACGCCCGGTACTGATGAATCCCCTAATGATTTTGGTAAAAATCATTAAGTTAAGGTGGATACACATCTTGTCATATGATCAAATGGTTTCGCGAAAAATCAATAATCAGACAACAAGATGTGCGAACTCGATATTTTACACGACTCTCTTTACCAATTCTGCCCCGAATTACACTTAAAACGACTCAACAGCTTAACGTTGGCTTGCCACGCATTACTTGACTGTAAAACTCTCACTCTTACCGAACTTGGCCGTAACCTGCCAACCAAAGCGAGAACAAAACATAACATCAAACGAATCGACCGATTGTTAGGTAATCGTCACCTCCACAAAGAGCGACTCGCTGTATACCGTTGGCATGCTAGCTTTATCTGTTCGGGCAATACGATGCCCATTGTACTTGTTGACTGGTCTGATATTCGTGAGCAAAAACGACTTATGGTATTGCGAGCTTCAGTCGCACTACACGGTCGTTCTGTTACTCTTTATGAGAAAGCGTTCCCGCTTTCAGAGCAATGTTCAAAGAAAGCTCATGACCAATTTCTAGCCGACCTTGCGAGCATTCTACCGAGTAACACCACACCGCTCATTGTCAGTGATGCTGGCTTTAAAGTGCCATGGTATAAATCCGTTGAGAAGCTGGGTTGGTACTGGTTAAGTCGAGTAAGAGGAAAAGTACAATATGCAGACCTAGGAGCGGAAAACTGGAAACCTATCAGCAACTTACATGATATGTCATCTAGTCACTCAAAGACTTTAGGCTATAAGAGGCTGACTAAAAGCAATCCAATCTCATGCCAAATTCTATTGTATAAATCTCGCTCTAAAGGCCGAAAAAATCAGCGCTCGACACGGACTCATTGTCACCACCCGTCACCTAAAATCTACTCAGCGTCGGCAAAGGAGCCATGGGTTCTAGCAACTAACTTACCTGTTGAAATTCGAACACCCAAACAACTTGTTAATATCTATTCGAAGCGAATGCAGATTGAAGAAACCTTCCGAGACTTGAAAAGTCCTGCCTACGGACTAGGCCTACGCCATAGCCGAACGAGCAGCTCAGAGCGTTTTGAT
Source organism: Pacificibacter marinus (assembly GCF_018860665.1). Taxonomy (GTDB): domain Bacteria; phylum Pseudomonadota; class Alphaproteobacteria; order Rhodobacterales; family Rhodobacteraceae; genus Celeribacter; species Celeribacter marinus_A. The sequence continues at coordinate 48 of NZ_JAHKPK010000023.1, read as the reverse complement.
ATCATGCTGCTAATCGCCCTGATGCTTCAACTAACATGTTGGCTTGCG
>NZ_JAHKPK010000005.1 GCF_018860665.1 Pacificibacter marinus | reverse complement strand
AACAACGCCGCTTGCAACATCAGAAACAAGCCGCATAATCAATCACACAAACGAGCCAGAGCCTCCAATACTCAAGCCGCTCTGATGCCCCATTTTATATGACGACGGACATTACATTGAAGCCCTCACAACCCGTTTTTGGTCCAACTGTGACGGTTGGGTCAGGTTCGCGTGACGTTCAACAAGAATTGTCGAATGCCGCACATTTCCGACTCTTCCCGACGAATTTTCTGAATCTTCTCAATGGGCCGTGCCATGCAATTCCGACCCAAATGCCAAGCATTTCTGACCCAACCGGACCTTCGGCACCAAGGCGCAAGAAGGGTCGCTATGTACAGGGGAGCGAGCGTGGTTCCCGAGCAGTCTGCCATCACGTCTCCTGACGCTTCCCGCCCAAACCTGCCGTTAGCTAAATACCCGAAAATCTACGAATGCAGCCTGCTTATCTGACATTCTTACCAATGAAGCGTCGTTAGGAGATTTCGGTATTGTTGGATTCGTACCATTCCCTAATGGTTCTTATCAGCGTTGACAAAGCAAAGCCCCGGCTCATTCGCACATCAAGCATTGCAAAGCCTTCCGTGAACTTCACAGCGTCTTCCCCAATAGCCGTAAATTCAAACTGCCCGGTAGAATACTCATCCTCTGGATCATAGCCTACGACACACCAAGCGCCGATGATTTCACCGTCGCGAGTAATGACCTCGCCTTGCGACAGGCGCGGATCGTACCCACTGTACATCCACTCATCGTGGCCTACGAAGTTGATTGGATAAATTAGTTCCATCGTGTGAGACTGCGCGAAGATGCATTCCAGTGCAAGTCGTCACCCACAATTCGAAGGCTTGCATCGGCCCAGAGCTGACCTTCACGCCAGGCGCGGCAGATGACCGCTATAGCCCATAGCCATCATTCGGGACACGAGCAGCGGCCCATCCCAACTACCATGCAGACACGGCTGGCCCCGAGGCCGAACACTTTCCCATACCAGCGAGGAAGTCGAACTTCACAGCTGAGCCGTAGTCGTTGAACACCTGCAGCACCTCGCCCTAAATAGTTAAGCAAAGAAATTAATTCGCATTCCGCGCCGTTTAATCAATGTAAGAAATCTGCTCCTCTTTGAATAAACCTCGATCAATCAACTCCTGCCCGGCATCTTTCGGCTTTAGGGAGAAGAAGAGGATACGCAAGTTTTCCTCTGCACGAGAAAAACAAACATAGGCCAATTTTCGGGTTAGCTCAGCTTGACGCTCAGTAGGGTCGCCAGCGGTGCCAGGAGTAAGCGTCTTCCCAAAGCTGTAAGTATTCCAAGACGCTTCGATGTCGTCAATCATCACCAAAACGTTTGGGTACTCTTCGCCCTTGGATCCATGCTGAGTACTGAAGGGGGAGTTTTCATCGAGAAATTCAGCATACGGGCCGATTTCGCTGCAATCCATTTTGAAGAATTCATCAACCAGCCAGTCTCCCTTGTCGCGCTGATGGTCCTCATTCTCGGCATCGAAACCTTCGCGCGCATTACGTCCTAGCTGCGAAGAAAGGCGATCCGAAATCGGTAACAAGCTGCTGTCTTCGCAATATTTGAGAATATCCTTGGTTGTCGCCCCACCCCACAACTCAGCCAACTTCTGGGAAACCCCGTCGGCACGACCGATCATTTCCTTAAGAGATTTCCCCTTGTTGACGCCACCTGGAGAAAACGCAGGACTTTTTTGGCGCAAGACTTCAAGAACGCGTTTTGGGTCACCTTTGGTCGAGGCCAATACAAGAGGATAAATTACTTCGACAAAAGGCTTTAGAAGATAGTGTGTCCCATCTTCGTAGTCGGATTGCGATCGAGACGAGGAGTAAACACCAGTAAAAAGTCTATGGAGCGTCGAAAAGTTAAGCCGCCTTGCAATCATTTGCCGAGCCAAGAACAGCTTCTTCACAGACGGGATATCCTGCCACTCCCAATTTTCCAGCGCTTGGTGAAACATGCCGGACACCTGATCAAGCTGCTCTGACGTGTATGTTTTTCTGGGTCCCTCAGGATCGGGGGCCTGAGCAATAGTGATTTCAACACTACCCTCGACATCCGCGTTCTTACCTGCCGGGAATTGTTCAACATCGTCCCTAAATTTATTGAGAAGATTGATGACCGAGACCGAGCAGCGGAAATTTTCTTGCTTTGCGATTGTCACTGAGCCTTTTGGTCCGGTAAAGTCTCCCGCACGCTTGTCATAGATTTGTTGCATAGGGTCGCCGAAATACCCTATGATCGGGAGACCTTCCCTGGCGCAAATAGAATTCAGCGCAGTCATCACCTGCGGAAAAGTGTCTTGCGCTTCGTCTACGAAAATATAGGGGTATTTAAAGCCAAGACCTTTTTGAAGAATCGGCTTCGTTGAGATTAGGTGCGAGGCGACATCTATGATGTCATCATGGTTGAGTACGCATTTCGAGTAATCGCTTACCGTCGTCTCTTCGTATTTTACTGGCGGATTATTCCCGACAAGCTCCCCGAGCTCAGCGCGCAAACGTTCAATTTTCTTCCGTGCAGAAATCGCCTTTTTCGAACTTCCCCCATTGTCGTTTAGTTGAGCCTTCTCGATATGGGCAGGAATAACGTGTTCGGCCAATACCTCTCTTAGAGGAGTTTGAAACCTAGATACCTCACCCCAAAGAAACCCATGCAGGGTCGTAACTGTATAAAGTTCGTCAAATCCCAAACGTGAGGAAATCACATCCACAGCCCGATTGGTATAGGTGATGCAAACCACATTCTGGCCACGCTCTCGCAGCTGACGTCCTTGTGTTTCGCGAATTTTCTTGAGGGCTTCGATCAATGACGTGGTCTTGCCAGAGCCAGCACCAGCTATCACCGCGAATGATGTCTCCTCACCGATGCACTGGGCAATTTGGATATCTGCTTCAGTTGGCTGTAGGTCAGGCATTCAACTCTCCTGCAGCCGGCTGATCGCCTACACGACCTTCGAGCCAGCGCAAACCGACTGCGATGTATTCCGGAACCGCCCAAGGCGCAGCGCCTTCAACGTGCGGATCAAGCGCCAAAACATCCATGGCAAATTCAGTCTTCTTAAATGTAGAGCTCTTTATCCGTTCCCATACTACCTGATGAAACTCTGCCGCGTCAGCAGGTATTTCCTTTCCGATCGACAGCGCGCCACTGGAAAAAAGTCCATGATTCTCATAGACAAAAGCTTCTTCAAGCGTCCTGCCGTGAAAATTTTGAGGAGCTCCTCCGTACTCGATCACAACCGCTTTTTGGTAAGAGACGAAGCGCATATTGTCTGCTTGGATATGATCGGCATCAGCCTTGGCCGTCAAATCGGAGACAAGATCGCTACCATCGAAGAAGTACTTTATGGAAGCGTTCGATGTCACGGCTCCTGCATCCGTTGCCTTACATCCTTTTCGACTGTTGGCTGGATCGACGGAGTCAATATCCGTGATGACCAAATACGGAATGCCCAGAAACTCTAAAAGCTTTGCAAAGCGCATACTGTATGCGCCACCAACTTCAAGAATGGTGATGTACTTCGTGTTCAATCCGCTTGCCGCCAGATCGATCATCTTTGGCAACAGTAATTTCTCAACTGCCCCCTCGACTAAAATTGCAGCGTCGGCGAAGAACAGGTCACAATGCGTCAGCCGAAGATACTTTTTTAGAAATGCCAGCGCCTCATGCACACCGACCTCAAGATCGCCAACATTGATTGCGTCGGGTCGGAATTCCTTCAGACTTTTGACGATCGACCCTGGGTAGGTGTTGCCATTGCCTTCATCATCCAAATCGACGCGGCGGAAGTAGCGAATTTTTGAGAAGTCCACCGCATCCAACACATGGGACGAATGGGTTGTGACAGTGAGTTGCGGACGCGGCTCTTCGTCGCCAGCACCTTGTGTAAGTACCTTCCACATTTGCTTGATAAAGGTTTGCTGCACTTGGGCATGCAGATGAACTTCCGGCTCTTCGACAAAGATCATCTGGCAAAGCGGACGATTTTCGTCGGTTGCACGCCACTGCTTGTAAAAGTTGTCGATCTGAATGGCCATGAAGACCAGATTCTTGAAACCGAGACCGTTATAGGCCTCTGGCAACTCATGGCTGGATGTGGCGTCTACATAGAAGAGTTCGGTGCTGCCGCGCAGAGCAACTTCCGAGCTGAGCGTGGATACGATCTTCATCGCTCGATCGTTGTGCGAGGGCAGTCCCAAGTCAGCGATGATGCCCATCAGGGGCTGAAAATGCTGATGATAGTGTGCCGTCAGTTTTTGGTTGTTCTCTTCGATCACCGCGACTGCTTCTTCAGCGGCTTCGGCTTGCTCCAAATTCCGCTGGTAGTAGGCAGCAAATGCCTCCGAGAGCTTATTGCTGCGGGTGGCGTTTTCGTCGTCGATGTTCCGCTGTGCATCGACGAAGTCGACACGAAGCAATGATCGAAGCGTCTTTCTCCCCTCGTTTGGATCAAGAGGCGTAGGGATAGCGCCCGCACCGCTGTTCTCAAGGGAGTAGTATCGGGTCTTGAAGTGTGCCTTAAGATTTCCCTCTAGCGCCAGGAAATCTACCAGCTTCCTCTTGCGTTGCCCGTCGTCTTGGACGGGGAATGCCTGATCATACTTGGTCCAAAGCTCGGCCGCATCCTCGACCTCCAAGGAGCATCGAATACCGATTTCCGTAAAGTCACCCGAGAGGTCAGTGGCTAGCGCAAAAACTGTTCCAAACTCAACTGTATCAGGATCAATATGAAACCAAAGATCAAGCTGGATACTTGGATGGGGGATCGGAGCAGTAGGGGCGTATGTATTGATGGCCGTCAGGGAGCAAAGCGAGAAATCGTGAATTTTGAAGTCGCGGCTACCTAGAAAGCTCCTAATCGCAGCGGTGGCGGATGTCTTGCCGCTATTGTTTGGACCTACAAAGACAGTTTCTTTTTCTTCGAAATCAATGTCAACGTCTTTCAATCGCCGAAAGTTTCGTATGGAAATTTTCTTAAGGTACATATAACGCCGCCTATCTAACTCATCCCGATGATAGCAACTTGAGGACTAGATGGAAGCGAGACTTCGTCATTTATTTGCGTCTCGCAAGGAGATAATGCCGACGCTTCGAGGCCTCCGCACTATAAAAGCGATTTGGATGGAAGTCAGCGTCCGCTGTGTTGCTCAGGTCGTACCAAGGTGGTCAGATCCCCGCGATGCTCAGTTCGGCCTCACAGCTTGGGCTAGCTTCGGTGGTGCTATTTGGCAGCGGACGCAGATCCCGTACAGCTGACGCTCATCTACTAAGCAGCGAATGTCAGCAATCCGCCCAAAAACTCTTTGCTGCATCTGCAAATTTTGAAAAAGTGGGAAATCGTTCCCCGACGAGCTCATTGCAGCCCTGTGGCGCCGTTGAGCTTTGGGTAAATCAGAATTTTGTTCTGCCCACTTTAGGATCAACGCGCTGTATGGGAGTTTTTCAACAGAATACGCCCTTTTGTGCCAGCGCCTGTTCCGAGGCTCGAAGGTCGTGGAGGGGCTGGGAGCGGTCAACTGCTGCGCGCTTCCTGAACGGCATTTTGGGGCCGAAATTTACATATCTATCATTGTGCCCGGCCGAGAGATCCATTTTCCTCGCCAGACGGACGTAGCTAGTTAGCAACAAAATGACCTCCCGCCACTACTCCCAACTTTCATCCATGAAGCGTTTCATGTCAAAGTCTGGATCTGGTGGCCTCATGCGTCCAACCTGCTCCTGAAGTGACCGCAGACGCTTGCGCAGGTCTTCTTTGACCTTCAAGCGGTAGAGTACGCGAAGCAACACCGCCCTTAGGTGGTCATTGTACACATCAGACGACACGTTCACCTCGGCCATCCGCAACAGCAGAGACTTCAAGCGTTCGACTTCATCATCCATTGCTGATGCTCCTTGCGACAACCTCATGCTCTGCAACTTGCGATCGCTCGTAGACGCGAACGTGTCGGCCACGGCAGGTGACTGTCGGGACCCCTTCCCTATCCAGCCGCCGCGCCAAATGTATTGGGGCAACCCGCGCCGACGCGGCAAGCTGTCCAAGCGTGAGAAAACGCGTCTCAAATTCCCGAATACTGGATTGGGTTATCAGGGAATGACGATGATTGGTATCTGCGTTGAGGCGTTTCGCGTGACCAAGGTAACCCGCATCCCGCAGCGCCCGAATGGCTCCGACCCCTATTTTCAGGTAGGCTGCGGTTTCCAGCGGCGTAAGGTCTCGCGTGGCGGTCGGGGTGTCGCGCACACCAACGTCCACATCTTGCGGCACATAAATCGCCTGAAGTCCTATCGCGTCTGCCCCCCGGACAAAACCGCCGACCTTGCCCTCCCGCCAGAGAGTGATCAGACGAACCAGTCCAATGCGCTGATTTTGGCAATGATCACGAAGCGGAAGGAAGGCCCCGACATCGGGCAGCTCAGGCAAGGCAGCCACTTCTGCTAAAAGCCGGTCCACATCCTCAGCGAGGACATAGCGCAGCGCGGTTCCAAACCGGATCGAGCGCAACATCCCCCTTTCGATCAGCCCCTTCACCTGCGTCGGAAGCACATTCAGTGCTACTGCCGTGGATTTGAGATTTCGCAGCCCACCCCAGAAATTAATCGCCCTGGACAACTGATCAGGCGTTGTTTCCGTCAGCGCTGCGGACGGTGCCTCAGAGAGATTATCAACGTGACTGATCAGCCGCTTAAGGAACCCCACACTAAGCCCCGACTGTTCACGGGCCGTTTCAAATGACATGCGTTGAACGGCTGGCACCGGCCTACCCAACACGCGCTTCTTGGGTTTCATCGTGTAGTTTCGGACTGCAAACGCATGGACGCTATCAACGATGGACTTGACCTCCGCGTCACCATGCGCGGCTCGTATCCAGGAATAAAATGGCCCAAGGTCTGTCGAGAAATAAGAACGCCGAGCGCCGGGTCGAGATTTCAGCCCCTCCATGCACATCATCAAACTGTCTGGACCAGCGGATAGAACGCTAAGCCCCTCCGCGCAGAACTCACGTTCTAGATCGGAATTGGTAGTTTCAGGACTTGAAAGGGGCGATCCACAGATCGCGGCTCCAAGACTCAAGCAAGCGCCATGCAATTGACTAAGCTCTAGCTCGCCTAGCCAATCGCGCCGCGGACCATGGTTGATCCTCTGCCTCACGTACACCTCGAATGCGGTAGGAGCAATTTTCGGGCCCGCATCTGCAGCCTTTTTCACAGCGTCGCTGTACCGGGCAATCTGAGCGACGACGTCGTAGGTTTCGTGTGAGGTTCCAGCACGAGGGAGCTCAACAAGAGGCACCTTGTGGTGTTCACAGCCGTGCAAACACATGACGTTCCATTCCAGAAGCTGATGTGCACCATGGCGTCCGTCTTTTTCTAACGCCTGTTCGATACAGACTGGACAGACCCGCGTCGCCGTGCGTCGAAAGACACCAGTGCTGCTTCGGGTCAGCCCGACCCGGTAGCGTCCGATCCCGATCTTTTCCGGATTCCATTGCTTCAGGTTCGCGAGCTTGAGCCCTGCTACATCGGCGAGTCCGGACAACTGCTCTGGATATCCAGAGCAGAGGAACGGCCACCTCAGCCCCAAATCCGAGCATAGGTTCCGAGGAGAGATCGCGTTTCTCGCCGCGATCCGCGAAACGATGCTTGCCGGGGTTTCACCGGCAAAGGGCGCAACAGTCAACCCGAGTTGTCGTTCATGTATCTCAGCGTCACGCATCATCACCCCCGTCATCAAAGCACTGCCGCGGATTGATCCGAGTGAAGTCCTCAGCAAGAAACGGGTTGAGCCCCGGCATGGCCGCGGTTCGCATGAAGTAGACCTCCGAAAAGTGGCGTTTGCAAAGGCTTGCTTCCAAGCCATCAGAGCGAAGCGCGCGTGTCAGCGCTTCGACGATGAACTGCGCCAAGAGTCCAAACTCATAATCTGCCGCGTGCATCAGCCTCGAAGCGAACTCGGTCGTTCTCACATCATCATCGCACTGCACCTTCGCCCTGTCACAGTAGCGCGCCACGAGGCCAAGGACCTGATCCTGCCCCGCGAATTGCGACAGGCGTTCGATTTCTATCGGGTACATCCGACGTGCTAACTGTGCATCCTGATTGATGATTGATTTGAGGCCCGGCATTCCAGTCAAAAGCAGGCCAACCGGCCACTGACTATTTTCCATCAGGGACTTAAGCGTATTGACGATAGCCTGCCGTTCCTTGTCGGTCTGATGCTGAGCCAGATCCTGCGCCTCGTCCATGTGCATGAAGAGGGTTTTCCGCAACTTAAACTGCTGTTTCACGAGCCCCCAGATAACTGCCGCCGACCGATCGCGGACAAGCGGGTAACCCGCAGCATGGAGCGCCGCCGTCGCCACGAACTTCATCGTGGCTGGAGATGGCACCTTGAGGCCAACCATCTCGTTGATGCCGTCCGGGCCATCACAGACCAGTCGGTTCTGGTAACGCCGCCTCAACTCTTGGATCGCCGTCGTCTTCCCCGCCCCTGAACGACCGACAAGGACGATGCCTCTGAGGTCGGATACGATGCCCTCGTCGAGGTCCGCGCGCCGTTGTTCGAGCAGTTGGTCGAAATATTCGTCGAGGCGATCATAGGCCATGGTCGGGACATAAGCGGCCCGAATGTCTTGAATGACCTGGCGGACTTCAGGGTTACTATTGTTCACCTTCATCGCTGAACTTCCATTCGGGTTGGGGATCTTCGGGCAACTCGGGCTGGCCAGGGGCATCGTCAACCGGGGATGAGCCCTCGATGCTTGTCCCCTCTGATGTAGCAATTTCGGAGAGCCTGCCGGTCAGGCTTGCCGTCCCTACAACAGAAGGTTTCTCTCTGACCTCGCCGGGGACGACTCCGAAACTCAGGCCGTAGAAGCTTTCGTGCTCTGCTCTGCGAATATCTTTCGCGGAAACGGTAAGTGGACCAATCTGGCGCCATGCGCGTTGGTGATCATCGATTTGCTTGATGCGCTCGAGTGCCGCGTCGACGATTTCGATATGGAGGCGTGCGGCAGCCTTGTTAGACCGTCGCAGTTCCCGGATCATCGCCTCCCAAACGGCGAGCGAACTACCACGCGCATTCGGCAAGCCAGCCGGGATTGTATGCCATGCATCGTCGAACCATGCAGAGACGTATCCCATGTCCTCAGGGTCCATGCGTAGATCGATCTGTTGCGCACCGCGACGCTGGAAAAAGGTTGCAAGATTGCGACTGGTGTAGGCAATGCCACAGACCAGCACGCCGTGCCGACCAAGCTGACGTTTCAGAGGAATACCAAGGAAATGGCGCAAGACATGGGGTGACTTGGCAGGGCTATGTCCGTAGAACCCCATTAACCGGTCCCAGGTATCGGCGGGCGTAGCATACTCCAAGCCACGATGCTCTCGATGGTGGTAGATATCGACGACGAAACGGACCAGCACCTCTACGATGCTGTCCGCGGTATGAACCACATATTTGTCAGAAGGATAGTCGCCGCGTTCTTGCGGATTGCTAAATGTTCTGCCGGTCAGAAACTGCATTAGCTCGGTGCCGAATGTACGAAAGACGCGTTCAATGCGGCCACGCAGCTTGGGCACGCCGGCTGGCAGCACTTCATACCCGATCCCAAGGTCCGTGAGCGCGGCCTTGAAGTCCGCGTTAACAAACGAACTTCCGTTATCCACGGCCACGTTGAAAATGTGACCGTGCTCGCTCCACTCCTTCTTGCACCCAAGCTGTTTCGATATCTCGCTCTTGTTCCGCATAGCCAACCATAAGGTTGCCAATGCTGTCTCGACGGCAGACTCTGTTCTGCTCATCTTTATGGCCAAGATTACTCTCGTCGCCGCGTCGATGGCGACGCAGACCCAGAAGCGCCCTTTCCGAAGTTCATCGAACTTCGGGTCGCTAACGTCGACTCCAGATTCCTCCAGCAGGGCGATGAGGTCGATCAGCCACTCGTCCATTTCGATGCGCTGCAAAGGTGCTTCGATCTCAAGGCCCTGACCGTAAGGTCCCAACTTGTTCTTAGCCACTGCTACCCCTTCTCGGGCCGCGCAGACCTCGAACTGATCGAGATCTGCAATGCGTCGTCGTACCGTGTTTTCAGAAACCTCCCGCTCCGGCAGTTGACCGCTGAACACAAGCGACTTGTTTAATTCTCGAATAACTCGATTTGCCTCATCCGCGATGTGCGGAATATGGACGCGGCCTGGATGCAGATATGTCTTGATTGCCGTTTGTATGGCACTCTCGACCTGAGGCGAGACCCGCTTGGCATTAACGCCGTTGAACCGGCTTTTCTTGACGAAACACATGGGATCATGTGTTTTCTGCCACTCCCGCACCCAGGCCATAAGAGCTGTCCGGCCCGGATGCTTCATGGCGAGGAGCTTTCCAAGCTCTGCCCCATCCTTGCCAAGGCGTATCTGCTCCAGAATCTTGGCCTCGACGCGCTTACCCAATTCAGGGAGGAATGCGGCGCAGCGGTCATTGGAACGGCTTACTTCACCATCTGCTTCCGCATCGAGAAAGCACTCAACGTAAACCTGCTTGCGGAAAATCTGAGCCTTTTCGGCTGCGCCCATCCGGCTGATAAGCGCGCTGCCCGCCAAGGCTCGGCGGGCAGCTTGCGCACCAGAAAAATACCCGTACTCAATGGATGCCTGACACTCATCAATCATGCGCTTGACATCGGCGTGGCTGAAACAAAGAAGTTCCGAGCTACCATCCAAAGGACGCAATTCCAGCGTGCTATCCGAGATGGCACAGACCACATGCACGGTGCTGCCAGCGACCAGCGCATCTGATTTGTTGATACGTAGCCTGACTGCCATTAGCGCACCTCCGGCATTGAGAGCATGCTGGCCTCGGTCACGGGAAGGGACAGGTTCGTCATGGCGATCCCGTCGAAAACCGCCTTGAAGCCTGCACGGAATGCCCGCCCCTGTAGGCCGGTCGCGGCGACGACCTGCCCCAGAGACGTTTCACAGTTCATGCCTCGAAGTATCTGCTGAACCACTAAGTCAGCTTCGACATCCTCAGCCTGCCGGAACATATGAAGCAACTCTGCATTGCGCACTTCCGCCGCGGAGAGGCTACTGTCCATCACGAGTAGCGCGTCGTCGGCGAACTGCTTCGCAGTCTGTGCCTTGATCAGCGCAAACTCTCGGTCGAACCCATTTCGTTCAGCCAACGCACCCGGCTTGACGGCGATCGCGATCTTTTTCCCGTCTTCTAACGTGACAAGAAAGTCGAAGGTGTGAGATGTGGCCTTGCCCACCTGGTTTCGATAGGTGATCTGCGGTGGCTGATCCCAGATATTGACGACAGTTCTCTGCGACAGCAGCACCAAGAGGCATTTCCGCTCAAGGTCGCTTTCAAAGATGAGCTGCCGCCAAGCCGTTCCTGCACGCAGTTTCGCGATCACGAACCCGCGTCCGCTTGCTCGAGATCGTGCCGGAAACATCCGCGTCGCGCGTGTTCGCTCCGGCGGGACATAAGGTCCCTCGAAATCATCATCATACATTGGCATATTTACCCTGCACCGAAGGCATGCCTCTCGGTACAACGGGTTCCTCTTTCATTGAGACAAGAGGCCCCGGCCCACAGAAACCACTGCACGCTTGACCGGGGCCGAAAGTTGAGTCATGAATGAGGTGTATCGTGCTACAACTTGATACACCTAAAGGGCCTCTGGAGCTGTAACTCCGAGGTCTTTTGCTTTTTCTAGGCCATGATTACTCCTTCCTCTTGGAAGTCGGGAAACAAATCCTCCGGCGATGCGCCCACGGCCAAAGCCAGTGCTTTTTCAATGCGCTGAGATCGGCACATCCGCTTGCCGACCAATGTCAGCGCGGAGTCGCTGACCCCAAGATCGCGCGAGATCTGCGCCAGTGAGGTTCCACGAATCCTGAGTTCCGCTTTCAGACGCTCATGGGCGTCCAGATCTGCCTTTGTCGGGGTGCGCAAGGGGCGACCTCCAGATTGTATGAGTGTAAAATGAGCCGAATTCACACCCCAGCTAAGGAACTCCACCCGAAGCAGTCAACCTCTCAAGTCACTGCATTAAAACAAAAAATTATCCGGACCAATTGGTCCGCGCGGACCAATTGGTCCACTTACCTTAAATTATTGACCACTGAGACACTTTCTCAGTTAAGGTTCCTGAGTCGCCTTTTAAGGCTCAATCTTTGGATCAAGGGCTTTGGCCAACTCGGACAAACATTACGAATCGATTGCTAGACAGATAGGTGCGGCCAATCTATTGGCACTTCGTACATCTACCGGCATGAGCCAGCCACATTTCGCTGCGGTCATCGGTTTGTCAGACCGCGCACTACGTCGCTACGAGCGTGGAGAGCGTGAGCTTCCTCAAAGGACTCGGCTTGCGATCATCCAAGCATTCAAGATCGATCCGTTGGCGAGCGATCAGTTAGCCGCAGAGCTTGGATTTGCAGCCGCGGACCTCTCATCCCGTCCGATAAGCCAAAAAACGAAGGATCAAAATTTCTGGAAATCGTTGAGAAGAGAAAGCCAGGACTTCAGAAAGCGGAACTATTCACCGCTCGGACAGCTTTTTCTAAAGGTCCGTGACGAAGTTTATTTCTGCGCGACGATTTATTTCATGATGCAGAACATCGCCTTGGCCTTCGACCTCCCGTTCGGTTTCGAAATTAATGGCGTCGACTGGATGTTTTTAGGCTCCTTCGGGGTGATCTTGCTCCTGCTCCCATCCGTCGTCGCAGAGTTGCCCATACTAAAGGCGTCACAGTACATTCTCAGGAATTCTAAGGCGCGCATGTCGCCGTGACGAAACAGCATTCACAACGCAGAAGGGGCGAATTCTGTTGAAAAACACTTGTTGATTTGAAGAGCTATCACTGATTCAATTTCCCTACGAAAACGGGGGATTTTGCGATGATGGGACCGAAGCAGGAAGCACAGGCGGCGCTGTTTTATGAGTTCTCACTTGAAGGTCACGTGCCTCAAGATCACCTGCTGCGCTCAATTGACCGGTTCGTTGATCTTAACGACATCCGCCACTATTTGGCAGAGTTTTACAGCCACACGGGCCGTCCATCCATTGATCCTGAGTTACTGATCCGGATGCTGCTGGTGGGCTATTGCTTCGGTATCAGGTCCGAACGCCGTTTATGCGAAGAGGTTCATCTCAACCTCGCTTATCGCTGGTTCTGTCGCCTTGATTTGTCTGACCCTGTGCCAAACCATTCGACGTTCTCCAAGAACCGGCATGGCCGTTTCCGCGAAAGTGCCTTGCTGAGGCATCTATTCGAAAAGACTGTTGCACGGTGCATCGCGGATGGCTTGGTGAGTGGCCAACATCTTGCTGCCGACGCCAGTTTAATTGAAGCCGATGCGAACAAACAGAACTCTACACCGAAGGAGGATTGGGATCGCAACGCCATTGATCCAAATGATGCGCCTCGCGCAGTGAAGGAGTATTTGGATGTCCTCGACGATGCCGCTTTTGGCGCAGCATCTGAGGTGGAACCCAAGTTCACATCCCACTCGGATCCCGCCAGCCAATGGACAGCGGCCCGTAAAGGCCCCGCGTTCTTCAGTTATTCCACCAATTACTTAATCGATACCGACCACAGCGTCATTGTGGATGTTGAAGGCACCAGATCAATCAGGCAAGCCGAAGTGGGATCTGTGCGCACGATGCTGGATCGGATCAAGAAACAGCACGGTATTGAACCAGAGCGCCTCATTGCAGACAGCGCCTATGGATCGGGTCCTATGCTTGGGTGGCTCGTTGATCGTGACATCAACCCCCACATTCCCGTGCTAGATAAATCTGGTCGCACAGACGGCACTTGGTCTCGCGCTGACTTCGAATGGGACGCCGAGAACAACCAATACATCTGCCCCGAAGGTGAGCCGCTGAAGCAGTTCCGCCGCAATTACTCAGACCCGAACCGAGGCCCCAGCGGCAAGGGCGTGGCCAAGTATCAGGCGTTGAAACACACCTGTCAGGCCTGCCCCTCAAAAATGAAATGTTGCCCAAAGGCCGATACACGTAAAATTACCCGCGAAGAGCATGAAGACGCCCGTCAGGTTGCCCGTGATATTGCCAAGACTAAGCAATACGCCGTCTCAATGCGGCTGCGAAAGAAGGTGGAAATGCTCTTCGCCCACCTTAAACGGATCTTGGGGCTGGGGCGGCTCCGATTACGAGGTCCAAACGGAGCAAATGACGAATTTCTACTCGCTGCCACCGCCCAAAACCTCCGCAAATTAGCCAAGATCTTTCCTGCACCGCAGCAAATAAGCAAAGCCTGATAAAAAAGGCGCTCGCACTCAGTTCGGCGCACCACTTTCTGCATTAGCAACACGGTGTTTTTCAACAGAATCGGCGGAAACCGGACGTTCGCTGCAACCGCAAAACGCAAGTTCATCCAAAGCGAAAGCGGTCGTCGATCCGTTGAATAGATGGGGGTAGTGCAGAAAGCGGATACTCGCCTTTCTTTGAAAGGATCAAACCAAACGCTCCAAGCGCTTCAACTCCCGGTCAAACTTTGCATTGAAATCAGGAGGTAGGTCAAACACCACGTTATATGTGATCGTACGTGGGTTCTCCAATGTTCCACCGTGATCTGTCCCAATTAGCGCAATAACTCTGTCCAGAGTATCTGGTAAATCGCTCAACTTGACGAGGTTTCGTCCGAGCGCGTCTGACAGAATATCAAGTAAAGCTTCACCCTCTTCCGGAACGCGGGTGAAATGGAGGATTTCTTCGTGGTCAATAGAAGTCGCTAGAATGTCACGCATTAGAATGCAGCAATCGAAAATGTCTTCTGCATCCCCAGACTCGCCAGGTGGCCCAAAACTCTCCATGAGGCGATCGAAAATATTGGATAAAGGTCTAAGGACGCTTCCCATTACGTTTGTGCGCTCCAATATGAAGTCAATTAGTTCTTCAAGTCTTTCGCGAGGTTGAGGTCGATAGGACCGTCCAGATTGAATGTTCTTGAGCCGCTTTAACTCAGGCCCATTCAAATAACGTAGCAATTCGGCTGCGAGACGCCATTCCCACCCGGTTGGCTTGTTAAAGGCGATCCGTTGAACAATTGACGGACAATCCTTCAGAAATGGATAGAGCGACATTTCAAGGTCATGTCGCATCTGCTCTCCTTGTGTACCCAATTCACGAAGGACCCAATTTTCATGCTGCGTTCGCCAAGCAAAGAGCAACTCTGGTGGGAACAGGGTTTCGTCACGATCGATCTGTCCGTGGCAGTTTCGGCACAACCAAATACCATTGGTAATAGACGCACGTGTTACGTCTGACATTTTCTTGTCATACCGCAAAGCGCCAGGCTTGGCCCCCATTATGTGCGCGGCCTCGCCAATCGTTGTAGATTTCTCAGGATCGCTATTTGGGGCAACCGTGTGCGCCCGGCAATCCACAGAAACTTATTAACTTGGCAATGATCAAAGGCCAGCTGTGTTCGTTATTGCGTCCATTGCGTTCCAACATCTCAGTCAATCCAACGACTATAGGCCCGTATGTCCATCATCGGTACGGTACCGAGGAACTGTAGGCGAGCTATTAGTTCGAGCAGGAACTTCGTGGTCGCGTGGGTAGAGGTTGTGCGGATGTTGGTTGTTGTATCTTCGTCAAACGTAAAGATACCGTGAGAAGCCACGCATCCGAGGTCCAGTCGTTTGTTGTCACTGGCATCCGAGTCAAGTTGGGTCTGAAGAGGGTCTCCAAGAGGCGGGTTCCAATCACTCGCGAGGGTAATAAGACCGCCAATGATGTGTTTAGGTGGAACCGGAGACGCTGTCCCGTTGGCGGTAGGAATTGGAATGCTTGTACGATGGAGGCGGCGTACGCTGGCCAGTTTATCCCGCGCGTATACTATGTTGGCTGAATTTACCGTTTGTTTTGCTTCAAAAACCGCGTAGATGCTTTCTGCGGGTACCACTTTTGCACCTAAGAAGTCGAAGACGAACGGTGAATACTGACGGTCGAAAATCACAATGTCTATCTGATCACTAAACGTCCCCTCGCTGTCTACCACATGAGCACTACAGACACGATATCGTTTGGGAAGATACGTTTCGAGAAGGCCGATCCAAACCGCCTCAGACGTATCGCCCTTGGTGCCCGGATGGCTCAGCGACTCACGTGCTACTTTCAACTCCGTTTCAATTTGACTGTGAAGGCTTGTAAACAGCCTGGGGAGAGACCAATCACTCATGTTACAATTCCTGACCATTTCCCAGAAAGGGCTCGTTTTGCTGCCGAAGCAACTGCCTGCTTGCCCGGTGCCGATAGATCGTCCGAGATTACATTATTTGTGTTAGCCGGGCCGATCACCCTGATGGTCGTAAGGTTATTGCCAAAAAATTTCAGCGCATGGACGACATTACCTGCCAACTGACCAAGAGGTCTTCCATGCAGAGCCTGCAATGTGGCAAGTTCAAGATAGATGGATGGAAAGTCTAACCCTTTCTGATCGCGCCACAGCTTTAGCACCCGAATTTCTTCTGTCCTGCCACTATCACGCACCCGGCTGACATGGGTTTGGATGTTAGTTTTTGTCCAAGTATTGGCTTTGCGCCGATAAAGGCTGTGGTCGCCGCCATATTGGCTTTGACGTTTTCCGGGAACGAGATCAACTTGATAGCCCCCCACTGTGATACCAAGTGACACGTTTTGTTCGCGGAAATTGTAGCCATGTTGTCGCAAACAATTTCCCAAAGTCTTCCGAATCTGCGCTAGGCTATCTGGAGTGCTGCTCGAAAGGGAGAGTAACAGATCGATATCTGTGCCGACTCGGTTACCGGTACCTTTTGCAAAAGATCCGCTTGGCTCGATTGCGAGGAGATATCTACCACCCCAATTTCGTAACATTGGTGCCAAAGTCGTGGCTACGTTTCTAACGGGTGACAATAAGCCAGTTTCGACTCGTTCACGCGCCAAAATGTTTCGCAAGTATTGGTCAGGTGACATTACACTAATTGTTCTGCTTTAGGGGTTAACCACAACTATATAGTGTATCCGGATCGCACATTCATCCCCTTGCGAAGAGATTTCACTAAGTAGCATCGAATTTCCACATGCAGCCATTAAACCAATTTATGCGCGCGACTTTCGGAAGACTGGTTTGGTGTTCTGCTGCGCAGCCTAAGCTGGTCCTCCTGAACGGTAGCATTGGGTCGTTCTCTCATACATGCTAGGCTATCACAAAGTTCTTCTGGGGGATTTCGTGCATGCAAGACATTGATATTGATCGCAATTTGGCTGACCTTGCGCGTCGGTTTACGAGGCGCAATTCTGAAGCGTCAGTTCTGAAGGCTGAGATGATGAATGATTATCCCAGTTTGGCGCGTCTCATGGAAGACAGTCTTCGCGGGGCTGACCAGCGAGGTACGCTGATGGTTCCAGAATTGCGGTTTGACGGAAATGAAACAGTAGGCGTCTTTTCCGACTATGGCGGAGAGCATGCGGGGAGCCGGTACCACACCTATTCGACACTAGTGTTTGGGTGGAACCATGCTTTCCCAATTAAGGAACAGTTTGGAAAGGTTCGAGAAAAGCACTCTGTATCAACATCTAAGGAAATGGCCTTTAAGAATCTGGGCCACGGCCCTTTGGCCAGGTGCTTGCCCGACTATCTGCAGACATCTGATATGATCGCGGGAATGCTATTTACCGTTGCCATTCATAAAGACGTAAAATCAGTTTTTGGTTCCGGCAGTAACGAAACTAGTGAGTATTTGGTGTCCACATTACGGGAGAATGGTTTTGGGAATCGCAAACCTAAGGTGGCCGAAAAGCTACTGCGAGTCGTGCATATCACTGCCTACCTGACTGCATGGTTATCACGAGAAAACCAGAAGGTGTTATGGCTGTCCGACAACGACGAAATAGTGCCAAACGAAGATCGTACCGAGCAAACTGTAAAACTTTTCCAGAACGTCTTGGCGATGTATTCATCTCATCCCTTTGGCTTCTGTGGCTATACTACACCTTCTCAAATGGACGATGACATGTGGTTAGCAGATTATCTAAGCGTGACGGACCTGGCTGCTGGAGCTGTTGAGTACTTTCTAACAAATGATGATAAACCCGAAAAAATAGTCCCAAAACCCCATGTTGAATCCATTCTCAACTGGCTCGGGCGTGCAGGTCTAGGGCTTAAAAAACATATCATGGTGATAAGGCCCGACGGCGCGGGAAACTTGTTAAACTCTGAACTGAAGATCGAAGCAGAGTCGCCACAGAATGCAAAGCTCGTGCCAATATCTGTCAAGCGTAGCAGGTATTAGGATCAGAGTTGGAGATTTTTCGGTAGTTTGAACGGCCGCTATCGGAAGGATGCATCGCAGCATCTATGACGGCGACGAACGGCAGTTATGGGCCGAGGACGCTTACTCGGGGCTAGCACTGAGCAAGCTGCTGAGGTAGCCGTCGCATCCTGTGAAGTACCCTCCGACTCCATTCATCACATCGGCCAAAGTCGGTAAGTGAAGATCTGAGTAGGAAACTGGCACGGGGTTTCCTTGACGGTCGACGGGATATCGATAAGAGTATGAGCCCGGATCGATCTTAGCAAACTCGAGGACAATGGCCCCTACCACAGGGTCGACTTCATCGGGGTCCTCAGTGCCGTAGTGTTCCAGCATTGCTAGGAATTCTGCCCATAACTTGGCTAAGTCGTGCGATTTCCAGTTAGGTTCGATCCCAACTTTTGGCCCAAAAGTTGCAAGTTGATATTTCAGAGACAACTCAAGGAATTGCCGATAGTTGAAAATAATTGGAAACACGAGGGTATCCCTAGATTGGCGATCACTTGCCGAAGATTTAACCATCAAGTCAGCCGCCGTTTTGTAACCGTCTTTCATAAGAACGAGGCGTGTAAACTCATCTTCGGCAATATTGGCGTTTTCGAATGGGTCGTCGGCAACAATGAATGGTTTGTCGTCCTGCGCAGGCCACCGGAATTCAGTTTTCAGTATGTCTTCAAACGATTTTCTTTTTGCCATATCAATTTCGGTCTCTCTAAAATAATGCGCTACCCTAGCAATCCCAAAATGCTTCGCAAGAACGAATGTCTGGTTTGGCGAAGCCGCAGCGCCGCGATCCACGTCCTCGCGAAAGGCCGGTAAGGGCCGGTAGTTAAACTCCAGCCCATTTTCGGTGACACCCGAGCGCATCCAGGCTTGGATAGTGTGTCTGATCATTGGGCAGTTCGAGCTGTTTGTTTTCAAGATTGACGTAGCTATCGTCTTCCAGGGCTATGGGCGAAAGCTTTACGCGGTAGCCATCTGTGATGACCAACAACCCTAAATCGAAGAGCGTGTGGATGTCGGCTCGCAAGAGCAGGCCATTCTGAACATGTTGTGAGTGTTCACCAAGGTAGGGGATGATATGAGCGGCCTCCAGTGCGTCCTTTAGAGCACAACCTGTTATACAGCACTTGCCGCCATAGGCTTCTAGAAGTGCCGCCCTGAAGGTCGCTTGCCCCCTCCGTCTGGCAACCTGTGCCAAGGCCTTCTCTCGCAAATCCTGATCATTCCTAGCGTCGAATGTCTCGGTATTAGTACCACTGGTCGCACGTAACCGGGTAGCATCAGGTTGTTCGGCATCATGTACTCCGCCGGTGTCGGAAAAGCCCTCGATAGTAAAGAACCCATCCTCCCATTTGGTCACCAGCCCGAGACCAAGGACCTGGTAGGCGACGCCCGGCTTAGGTTTGCGTTTCACGAGAGTTCCAACCGGGATCTGGTCCTCCATGCACTTCATCAGACCACGGTTGGTGGCCTCGCGGTCACGTTGATCCGGGTTCTGGTTTTCCTGGAAGTAGTGCAGGGCCCAACTGCCATCCGAGCGGTACTCGACATCCTTGTCCGGATAGGGCCCGTTCTGGATAGTGCGAAGGCTCAACGAATAATCGGAGTACTTGGGTTTGTAGATGCCTTTCGCTTGATTTACCAATCTGCTATGGTCTGCGGAGAACTCCTGGATATCACTCCACGTAATGATCTCTCCCTTGTGCTCATTGAACCAGTCCAAAGCAACTCTGTGCTTTCCCGTTGTCTTCGACAGTGCGCCTTCAAGATCAGCTACCATTGTTCATCATTCCTTCAGAGCATTAAGAGCTCAATCCTTGCTGCTGATTACAATTGCTTTGAGCGCCTTTGGCAATTGCGTGTCGCACCATCTGGGATCGTCTCGCTGAGGGTCTGGCTGTGACGCATCGCTTGGACATCTGCCTAACGGCGGGTTTGGGCCGTCACCGGCAACCCAATTCCTTCTTGTAGCTCTTTACACGCTCAAGGCTTGATCGAGAGCTTTGGCCGCAGTGTTTTTCGCAAGGCACTCCGTCATGATCACCATCGGCCCTAGCGTATCCACATACACACCACTGGTAGACTGCTTCTTTACAACTTCGCACCTTTCCGCAAGTTCGCCCACAGGAGTAGCTCTGCGCCAACTGGAACTCATTCAGAGCAGACAATGACTCATCCTGAGCACCCACAGAAATGGGTAAGGCAAGGAGAAAGATTACATATCTAGCAAATTTCACAACGGTATCTCAAAAAATATCTGTAATTGTCAGTAGCAATAGGGGTCTGTCGATTGCAAGTCGCGGGTTTAGAAAAATGCATGGCAGACCCAAGATGGCCTAGTAAATGCTTATTGCCGAGGTTCGCTACCAGTGTCATCAAAGACAACTAAGGGCCGGCAGCAACCCTCTCTAACAGCGGTGATTTTTCCAATATCGATTCCAGCGAGCAGCCCAACCTCCGTTTACCATAGCGCAGTTAATGTCTCCCTCGCTTGGAGATATGCACCATGAGGCCGTGCGGTTCCCTCCGGCAGAGCCTTCAGAACGACATGTAAGCGTTGGGCCATTCAATATGATATGCCCGTGCCTACTCACCCCAGTGCTTACCCCCAGAAAGGCCGCCAGCGCGTCGCGGGCGGCTTCAGCACTTGCGCTCGGACAGGGGTGGCCGGGCGAACAGGTGCCATCGAGCTCTCTAGCTGCTATGCCTGCCAAGCGTAGCCGCGGCCCTTCCTCACACCAGATCGGACCATCCCCATCCCACACATGGGTGGGCGTACATTCGAAGGTTAGACCGCGCGAAATGACTGGTACATCTGCTTTTGCATCAATAGGAGCTATAATCAGAGCTGCTAGTCCCAAAATCGCTTGTAGTATATGAGCGCTCGTGATGAATGAATCCTTTATGTTTTTGTTTTTTTACGACGGCATCACCCTATTTACAACGCTGGGTACTGGCAAGCGAAGGATCATGGCAAGCTAGAGTTTTTGCAACTGCAGCCAATGTCCGCAAAACGGAATGCGGTCGCAGCATCTTGAGCAATCGACGAAAGTCGGCTGTGGGCCGAAAGGGTCATTTTTCGGTTATTTGGTCGGCATTTACATCCTCGCGCCAGTAGAGCCGGCTTAGATCATGGGGCATCGCCAACAGAGCCACGTTAGCATTTCTAAGTTTCATCGAAAATGCGCCTTGTGGGCGCTGCGTGATCTCGGCGAGCTCACCTAAGGAAATGAAGTTCTTCTGAAACTGCGTCAGACTATCAGCGGTAACAACTGTCGCCCCTCGGCGGTAGAGTTCTGAGGTATCCACCCCGCACAGCATCCCATGCTTGATCAAATACCCTACTGTTTTGACCGTCACTTTTAACTGCCGGGCGGCGTCACCGATGGAGAGGCCACTCTGTCCCGACGCCCTGACGTTATCGGCACCATACGCGCTAGGTTTAGCTTTCTCATGCGAATTCTTCCCGGCCCGAAAAAATTTCTTCTCGCGCTCGTAGGCGTCAAGCATTTCCTGGGTTACAAAGTTCAGCGGTACGATACCGCCACCAGCATCACGCGTTGCGAGACCTCGATAAAGCAGATCCTCCGCATTGCGCTTAGCGAACCCCTTCAGCGAGAGTGATTTCTGTGGGTTCGACGAAGCCATTCCCTCCGAAGGCACGCCAAGAACCAGGACTCCTTTCCTGACGGAAAAATTATCGAAAACGTGTCGCCGCACGACGTCACGCAGGGGCTCGAACTCATCGCCGAGACTTCGGCTCTTCAACCACGCCATCCAGGGGCCAAAGAGGCGACCGAAGAACCTGCCGTCCACTCCGTCCACACGAGCCATCGTAGATAAGCAGTCGGAGAGAGCGTCAGGACCGTCTTTCAGTATGTCGTAACCCAAGGCGCCACAGTTCATCCAGTCTGGCTCACTGTGCCCCGCCAGCGCGGCATCTGGTCCCTTTGCGATACGCAGCCCCAGCACTTCACATGCCCGTGACGCCACGTTGAGTTCGAGACGGTCGATCCATCGGTCGCCCCGCCCGTTCATGATACGGTTCGTGAGGTACGCCTCGAAAGGGCTAGGCGGCGCCTGGACCACCGGCTGATCCATGATCCAATCGTAGTGTTTTTGCAGCTGCGCTGCGAAGTCTCTGGCGTCCTTGTTGAATCTCTCAGATGGAAGGCATTCGAGCATGCTACCGTGTTCCGGGCAGCTCCTGATTGACGAAAATTTCCACTGAAGGCGGCGCGGCACACGCCACGGCTCCGCGGCTGACGGCATCTCGGACCGTATACACTCCGGGCAGACGCGGATACGCGTGCGCTGAAAGCTCTGGAGAGAGGCAAATTCTTCTCTCAGACGGAAGTGGCCCTTACCGAGGTGGCGGATAGATACCCGCACCAATGCGCCCACGTCACACCCTGCAAGCTGCGCCAATTGCTCTATGGCCACCTTCTCACCACGAAAGAGCGGGTCGATCGGAAAGGCAATGTCGCCGCAAAACCTCTGCATCGAAATGGCGCCATTCCTGGCTGCAAGTCGTGACAGCAAGGAAGTAGCAGGCTCGCACGCGGCATGTGCCACCGTCAGCGGCAACTGCGGGAAGTTCGTTCCGGGAGTGGCAGGTAGGCTTTTGACCAAGCGATGCTTCCGAGATCAGACAAAGGCAAGATTTGCTTGATCTTACGATCACCCGCTCAACTGAGCAACGATACCATGATTTCATGGAAAATCCGACAACTGGGTCAGTTATCTGTCACAAAAGTCGGTTTTGCTTGGCATTTGACAAGAATAAAATGGTGCACCCGAGAGGATTCGAACCTCTGACCCCCTGATTCGTAGTCAGGTACTCTATCCAGCTGAGCTACGGGTGCGCTCATAGGGGGCGATTTACCGAGTGTGGCGGGGGGGCGCAAGGGGACAATCGCGCTTTTTGTAAAAAAGTTTAGTTTGCGCGCAGATTTTATGCGGGGATCGGCTTTTCCGCGGCGCCCTCAGATTGAGAAAACCCTTTGGGAAGGTGAATGGCAAAGCGCGTTCCGGCCTCATCGCTGGATTCCAAGATAAGACGCCCGCCATGGCCTTTGACAAGTTCAGACGCAATCGCGAGGCCCAGACCAAAGCCGCCTTTACGCGTGCCCCCTTGGAACGGCTGGAACAGGTGCTCACGGGCCTTTGGGGGCAAACCAGGCCCGGTGTCTGCGATATGAATGAGCCATTCGTCTGTATCTTCAAAACTCGCGACAGAAATTTCGCCAGACTTGCCAGTGGCCATGATCGCTTGTCGGGCGTTACGCACCAGATTGGATATGACACGGTGCAACTGTTCATCGTCCGCGCGCAAAACCAAGGTGGTCGGCACATCTTCGGAAAACGACAAATCGAAATCGCCAATGGCAAGGCGTTCACTTTCAATCACTTCCGCCACGAGCTCAGCAATACGGACGCCTTTGAGGGCGGGCGCAGGCTCTTCAGCTTTGCCAAAGGCCAGCGTCGATTCGCAAAGGTTCACAGCGCGGTGGATTGAGTTCACCAGTTTGGGCGCTGATCGGATCACCGCAGGGTCGTCGGAATATTCCAAACGATCCGTGAACAACTGCGCGGTGGTCAAAATATTGCGTAGGTCGTGAGAGACCTTGGCGACTGCGCCACCAAGTTGCGCCAGACGTTCTTTTTGCCGCAACGCCCCTGTCAGCTCCATCTGCATTTCACATAAAGCCATTTCCGCCTCGCGCAGCTCAGTAACCCGCGCTGAGGGTTCTATAATGCGGCGCGCGTCTTCTGGCGCCAAGGCATAGGACGTCATGGCACCCACAACATGTTTGATCGGCTTCACGATAAGTTGGCGCACAGCAACAAACAACAAGGCCGCAGTAAAGAACGAAATGACAGCCGATAGAACCAAAATTCGAATGCCATAATCTATCATTGCCACGCGCAGAGGTGTGGTGGACAGGGTGACCTCGATCAAAAGGCCCGCTTCTTTCACGGGATCCCCAATGACACGGATCACTTGATCGTTTGGATCCAACAACACAGCGGTTGCGTCTTTGATCAACTCCCACGCAGAGGGAGACCGCAAATCATAAGAGCCTGAAATCTGCGTCGGAATCGGCGAGGATAACACCAGTTGGCGAATTTCATTGCGCCGCAGCACCACGTTATAAACGCCTGCATTGGCCAAAAGCTCGTCTTCAAGCTGCATATCAATCGAATCATTGGCCAGAAGCGCCAAAGACGCGATCTGGGCGCGTTCTAAGTGAGAGAGCAGGAAATCTTCGCGGAATCGCGAAATAGACGGCACAAAGATCATGATTTCGGCGGCCATCACAAAGATGACCGTCAACATCAAAAACCGCCCATTAAGCGTGTTAAAAAAGCGCCGAAGCGTCATAGACCCTCATTTGCCCCTTTAGGGCAGGAACCGTTGTACCAGTTTGACCACGATTTTCACACGCGGGTTGTCAAACAGCTTAGGGGTAAAATAGGCACCCGCAGCGCGTTTGTTAAGTTCCATCAATGTCGGATATGGCGCGACCATGCCAGCGATTTGTCCGATCTTAAGTTTTGCGGCTACAGCGAGGGCCCAAAATGAGATCAATTCACCCGCATCAGGCCCTGCAATTGTGACCCCAACGGGGCGATTCTTCACGATCATCACTTTGATAAATCCACCTCCACCGGCGCGCCCAGTCGTGATGGCGCGGTCATTACCGGAAATCTCGGCCCGCGACACGGTGAGCGCATCGCCGTGCTGTTCACGCGCTTCAGCTTCTGTCAGGCCAACTTGGCCCAGTTCAGGGTCGGTATAGGTGGCACGCGGGATGTGATGTGTGGCCGCTTTGGCAGGCAGGCCAAACAACATAGACCGGATCAAAACGCCTGCGTGATAGCCAGCAACATGGGTGAACTGCATCCCACCTGCAGCATCACCGATGGCGTAAACCCGTTTGTTGCTTGAACGCAAAGAGGCATCTACTTTGACGCCCGCGCGGGTGCGATCCACCTCACCTTTTTCCAAGTCTAAATTGTCAGTGTTAGCGATACGTCCGACAGCGACCAGTAAATCTGTGCCTTTAACCTCTGTGCCATCTTTAAGTTGCACCGTAATATCGCCAGCAACGCCTGACACCAAAACCACAGGTGCGTTCTCTAAAATCGTAACACCTTCACCGCGAAGCGCAGTTTTGACCACCATCGCTGCCTCAGAATCATCACGGCCCAGCGCCTCCATCGCGTCGATTACAGTCACCTCACAGCCCAAGCGACGGTGCGCCTGCGCCATCTCCATACCGATAGGACCACCACCGAGCACCAATAGGTGTTTCGGCGCTTGGCGTTGTGCCCACAGGCTTTCATTGGTCAGGTAAGGCACTGAGTCCAAGCCATCGATGGGCGGAATAAAGGCACGCGAACCGGTTGAGATCACAAAACGGCGCGCTGTGATTTCGGTATCGCCCGCTTGCACTGTGGTGGGCGATGTGAATTTGGCAAAGGCACGGATAACAGTGCACCCCAATTCTTCGAACCGCTCTTGGCTGTCATGCGGTGCGATAGTAGCTATGGCCGCTTGCACATGTTCCATGGTGGCAGCGTAATCGACCTGAGGCGTCACACCTGCAATCCCTGCCCCGCCTTTGCGCATCAGATGTGCCTGCTTGGCCACCGACAAAAGCGCCTTTGAGGGCACGCAGCCATAGTTCAAACAATCGCCACCCATCTCGCCAGCTTCTATCAGCACAACCTTGGCGCCCATTTGCACCGCACCAGAGGCCACAGACAGCCCACCAGAGCCACCACCAATCACACAGATATCTGTTTTAATCTTATTCATGTTGCGACCTCCTAAGGGCGACTTAAGTACGTTTGAAACGTTTGTAGACCATCGGTAGTGCTGACAAAGCGGCCAAGCCCAGAAGTGGGAATAAGATTTGAGGTTCAAAAATTATGCCCAAGTCAGGCGTACCGCCCGCTTCCAGCACAGATCCGAGGCCCGCCCCCACAGAGGTAAAGACAAACGTACCGGGAATGATCCCTAGCCCAGTGGAAATGACAAAGCGGTGCAACGGCACGCCCACAAAGGCTGGCAACAGATTGGCCACAAAGAACGGGACAATCGGCAACAAGCGGATCAGAAACAACATCGACCATTGGTTTTCATCGATTCCGTCCTTCAGTTGCTTGATACGGCCAGACCCCGTGTTCATCTTAGAAGCCAACCAATCGCCAAGCCCCCAACGCGCCGCCAGAAACAGGCAACTTGCGCCGATGGTGGCTCCTGCCACGTTGAACAATACGCCGGGGAAAACCCCGAACAAGAATCCGCCCGTCAAAGTGGCCACAGATGCTCCCGGCAACGAGAAGGTCACAATGACAACATATGCAATCACGAATAGAGCAACAGCCGCCACATAATGAGAATCACGGTAAGCCAACAGCGCTTCGCGGTGCTCTTTAAAACTGTCAAAGCTCAGCTGGTCGCGGAATGTAACAGCCAGAGCAACAGCAATGATTGCAAAGAGTGCCAGTGGCAAAAAGCGCTGCACCTGCCCCTTAGAGGGCTCGGACTTCTCTGGCGCGAGAGGCGTAAGATGATTGGACAAAGGCTTTCCTTTATGGCGTTTGGATCGTAAATATGGTGTTTGATGGTGAAAATGGTCACAGGACATCAACTTAGCCAGAGAAATTCCTGTGTCTCACGCGTGAGTGAACGATTGGTGAGCCAGCGCGAGAAAACTGTAATATGCCTGAGAATTCTTTTCGAATTCGCCGCGCAATCAATTGACAAGCCCCCCCGTCCTGCCTAAAGACTGCGCTTCGAACGTATACACGCCTTCGAATCCCCTTAAAGGATTTGGGCTTCAAATAAACCGATGGAGACGTTGCGATGAAACGCACCTTTCAACCGAGCAACCTCGTCCGCAAACGCCGCCACGGTTTCCGTGCGCGTATGGCAACTAAAGCGGGCCGCAAAATAATCAACGCACGTCGTGCACAAGGTCGGAAGAACTTGTCAGCGTAAAGTTGAGCCGAAAGGCTATGAGAATGACACCGTCGAATGCCCCCATGGTTATGGCTCCTGCCGAAGCTACGGGATCTCAGTCGGCGGTTTTGTCATGTTCAACTGTCGGGATCACAACGTTACAAAAACGCGCCGATTTTTTATTGGCTGCACGTGCGCGGCGTCAAGGCACCTCAAGCTTTTTGTTACAAGGTCGCCAGCGCCGTGCTGATGAAACGGCCACAGGCATTCGTGTCGGCTATACCTGCTCTAAAAAAGTCGGCAATGCAGTCAAACGCAATCACGCTAAACGGCGGCTGCGCGAAGCAGCACGTTTGGTGATTCCTGATGACGGCCTCGATGGTTGGGATTATGTTTTGATCGGCAAATCCGGCGACACCAGTGCGCGCGATTTTCAGCTTTTGCTCAAAGACCTGCGCTACGCCCTGCGCAAAGTCCACGGCATTACAAACAAAGCGCAAATGCAATGACACCCTTCGCGACGATCTTGTCTTTGCCAGTACGCGCCTACCGTATGGTGTTCAGCCCATGGATCGGCTTCAACTGTCGCTACCAGCCGACCTGCAGCGCCTACGCCCTAGAAGCACTCGAAAAACATGGCGCCATCAAAGGTGCCTATTTAGCCGCGCGTCGCATTGGCCGCTGCCATCCTTTGGGCGCATCAGGCTACGACCCCGTGCCTGACACGAAAACGCCGCCAAAGCACACGACCTCTGAGGACTAAGACATGCTGGACGACCTCGACGACATCCATCCGCTGTTTCACGGCGCGCCCTCAACGACTGAATTCAAGAAGTTGCGCAAACGCATTGTGCGCAATGTCCGCGAAGCTGTTGAGCAATACGGCATGATCGAACGGGGCGCCAAATGGCTGGTCTGCATGTCTGGCGGCAAAGACAGCTATACGCTTTTGGCCATTCTGTATGAACTCAAATGGCGCGGGCTTTTGCCTGTCGAGCTTTTGGCCTGCAACCTTGATCAGGGCCAACCAGGGTTTCCTGCCACGGTTTTGCCTGAGTTCTTGGAAAAAATGACGGTGCCGCACCGGATCGAGTACCAAGATACTTATTCCATCGTCACCGATAAAGTACCCGCGGGGCGTACTTATTGCGCCCTGTGTTCGCGCCTGCGGCGTGCGAATCTGTACCGCGTCGCCCGCGAAGAAGGCTGCTCTGCCGTGGTTCTGGGTCACCACCGCGATGATATTCTTGAAACCTTTTTCATGAATCTCTTTCACGGCGGGCGTTTGGCGACCATGCCGCCAAAACTGCTCAACGATGAGGGCGATCTGTTTCTCTACCGTCCCTTGGCACATGTGGCCGAAACGGATTGCGAAAAGTTCGCTAAGGCTATGAATTACCCTATTATTCCATGCGATCTATGCGGATCGCAAGACGGGTTGCAACGCCAACAGGTCAAGCAAATCCTAGACAGCTGGGAACAAAATAGCCCCGGCAGACGTCAAGTGATGTTCAAGGCGTTGACCAATATCCGCCCCTCTCACATGCTTGATCCCAAGCTGCATGATTTCCTTGGCCTGTTGGCCACCCCACAAGCGGGCGATAATGCAGATGCTGCGAAAAATAGTGATAATTCTATTGAAATCCCCAAGCTGCGTTAACGTTGCAGCCACTAAATAGGCGATAGTGTGGCAATGAATTAAGGCAAGCCCAAGCCTGCCATCATTGACAAGGATTGCCCAATGCGCAACGACACCGCCGCCACTCTACGCCGATTGCAAACTCTGCTGTCTGGGCAGCACACGCTCGCATTTTTGCCTGCGGTCTGTTTGGGCGCATTCTGGCTTGGCGGCGAGACAGCTTTGATCACCACCGCGCTCGGCCTCCCCGCGCTTCTGGCTCTGTCCAATACGATTTTTTTGCAAACGCCACACGAAACAGGCATCGACGGCGTGACAGGATTGCCGCTGCGTCCGGTTGTGATTGATATGATTGACCAAACTCTAGACGCTCAACACACGACAGGGCGCACCACTGCCTGCATGACTGTGGCCATCGATGATTTCCGTGGGCTGGAAACGAGCTTTGGCACAGATACAGCACAAGACATCTTAAAAACCTCGGCGCGCCGTCTGACTGATACCTTGCGCGACCATGACATTGTGGCACGCCTTGATGGACCCCGATTTGCCATCGCCCTTGCCCCTGTGCGCCGCGCAGATTTGGAAACGCTCATCCAATTGTCGTCACGCATACAGGCCGTTTTGTCGGAACCCTTATCTGTTGATGCCACCAAAATCTATATCACAGCAAGCATCGGCTTTTGCCTACCCGCACGGGCACCGGGACAATCAGGCGCGGCATTTCTTGATGCGGCTGAGGCGGCACTGGTAGAGGCCAAATCAAATGGGGCGGGCTCCATCCGCGCCTTCACGCCGGGCGCCATTCAGACCACTTTGGACCGCAGTACAGTTTTAACAGACGTCGGAGATGCGCTGGAAAACGGCGAAATTCTTCCATGGTTTCAACCACAGATCTCTACAAATACAGGGGAAATTTCTGGCATGGAAGCCCTTGCGCGTTGGACCCACCCTGAGAAAGGCGTGGTTCCGCCAGCTGAGTTTCTGCCCGCCATCGAAGAAAGCGGCCTTATTGAACGCTTGGGCGAAATCATGTTGTACCATTCTTTTTCGGCGCTACAGACATGGGACAAAGCGGGGTTTAACGTCCCAACGATTTCGGTGAACTTCTCAGCCACAGAGCTATCCAACCCCAAACTTGTCGATAAAATTAGATGGGAATTGGATCGGTTCGAATTTGATCCCTCCCGTCTGACCGTTGAAATCTTAGAAACAGTCATCGCATCATCTGACAATGACATCATCACCCGCAACATCGCGGCGCTCGGCCAGCTTGGCTGCGGTATTGATCTTGATGACTTTGGAACCGGACATGCCTCTATCGCCAATATCCGTCGTTTTGCTATCAAACGCATCAAAATCGATAAATCCTATGTGTCTCGCTGCGATGTTGATCGCAACCAACAAGACATGCTTGCAGCTATTTTGACCATGGCAGAGCGTATCAATCTACAAACGCTTACAGAAGGAGTCGAAACCGTCGGCGAACACGCCATGCTTGCCCAGCTTGGATGCGACCATGTGCAAGGGTTTTCGATTTCTAGGCCACTGAGCTTTGATAAAACCCTTGATTGGATGGACGCCCACCGTCAAAAATTAGCCCAAACACCACAGATCGGACGCAAAGCAAGCTAGTCACTTTTTTGCATTTTCCTAGGAAAATCCTCGAATCTGCTTGACCTTCGGCGCGTGGAGGGGTTGAACCTCCCAGACCAATTCCAAAAATCAGGCGACCGTGATGGACGATCAAAATAAGAACCTGATCCTCGCAGTAGTACTCAGCGGGATCGTGTTACTGGGCTGGCAGGTGTTTTTTCCTGCCCAAGAGCCAACAGCATCTGTGACTTCAACAAACGTGCTTGAGACAAGTGATGGCTCAATTGCCCTCGCACCTCCGAGTACGGACAGCGGCGACATCGTGATCGATGCAACGACCGCAGTCCCAAGTACAGCCGAACAAGCCCCTCGCGTGACGATTGAAACAGATCGCGTACAAGGGTCGATCTCATTGGCAGGCGGTCGCATCGACGACCTGTCGTTGAAAGATTACACTGTCGACATCGACAGCGATGAAATCGTGACCCTGCTGACACCGGTTGGCACCGATGCGCCCTATTATGCCGTTTACGGCTGGGCACCCGGTGGTGATCTTGACCAAGATGATGTGCCTGGCGCCAATACAGTCTGGTCTGTTGAAGCTGGCGAGACACTCACAGTTGACACGCCGATTACACTCGCTTGGACAAACACCAAAGGCCTGACCTTCCGTCGCACAATCGCGATCGATACAGATTACATGTTCTCGATCACGCAATCCGTTGAAAACGACGGCACTGATGCGGCCCGCTTGGCCGCTTACGGCATTGTCGCGCGCCACGGCACGCCTGATGTATCCAAATATTTCGTGCTGCACGAAGGCCTTGTCCGTCAAGCCGACAAAGACCTTGAGGAAGCCGATTACAAAGATATCGCCGATTACGACTTTGATGCACGCGAAGGTGGAAATGTGTCCATCGAACAAGTCGAAGAAAACGGCTGGCTTGGCTTTACAGATAAAAACTGGATGACCTCTTTGGTTCCACAACCGGGCCAAAGCTTCACATCCGTTGTAAAATTTGTTCCCGGATCAGAAATCTACCAAGTTGAATCTCGTTTGCCGGCCCAAGTTGTTGAACCTGGTGCTTCGGTGCAAAACACCACATATCTTTTTGCAGGCGCCAAAGAATGGGAAGCCATCAAAGGCTATCAAGATGATTTGGGGGTTTACCGCTTCATCTACTCCATTGACTGGGGCATTTTCTTCTTCTTTACCCAACCGATCTTCCGCTTGCTGCACGCCATCAACGGCCTCATTGGCAATATGGGCTGGTCCATTATTGCTCTGACGGTGTTGATCAAAGGCATCATGTTCCCGCTCGCCTATAAATCTTACGTCTCTATGGCACGCATGAAAGAACTGCAGCCAGAGATGGAAAAGATGAAAGAAGAAGCTGGAGATGACCGCGAGAAGCTTCAAAAGGGCATGATGGAGCTCTACAAGAAAAACAAAGTGAACCCTGCCTCTGGGTGTTTGCCATTGATCTTGCAAATTCCTGTGTTTTTCTCTCTCTACAAGGTGATTTTCGTAACGATTGAACTTCGGCACGCCCCTTGGGTCGGTTGGATTCGCGATTTGTCGGCCCCAGATCCAAGTTCGATCTTGAACTTATTCGGTCTGTTGTCCTTTGCGCCGCCAGACCCAACATCAATTTTCGCCTTTATCAGTCTTGGCATTCTGCCAATCCTGCTGGGTATTTCCATGTGGTTACAGCAAAAACTTAACCCTGCACCCACCGATCCTGCACAAGCCATGATCTTTGCGTGGATGCCGTGGGTGTTCATGTTCATGCTCGGTAGCTTTGCCTCTGGCCTCGTGCTGTACTGGATATCTAACAACATGATTACCTTTACTCAGCAATATCTCATCATGCGTAGCCACGGTCACAAACCAGAACTTTTTGCCAATATTAAAAAGTCCCTGCGCCTCAAGAAAAAGGAAGGTTCGGCCTAAGGGCCGTATCACCCCTATGAAACTAACATTTCCCATTGCGGAACCAGATGCGGCGGCCCTCGAGAAGGGTCGCCTCCTCTTTTCTGGCGAAACTGACTTTGTTAAAGGCGTGGTTGCCATGGACGGCATGCCGCCTGATGACCGCATAGAAATTTGCTTTGCAGGTCGCTCGAACGTTGGCAAATCAACTTTGATCAATGCGCTGACAGGCCGCAAAGCCTTGGCGCGTGCGTCTAACACCCCTGGCCGCACGCAAGAAATTAACTTTTTCACCTGTGCTGACAGCCATTATGTGGTCGATCTTCCAGGATATGGCTTTGCCAAAGCGCCCAAAGACACGGTCGCAAAATGGCAACGTTTATTGAAAGCCTACCTGTCTGGCCGCGCGACTTTGCGCCGCGCTTTTGTGCTGATCGACAGTCGTCACGGCGTGAAAGCCGTGGACGAAGAAATCATGTCTTTGCTTGATCGCTCTGCCGTGACCTTTCAGGTTGTTATGACCAAGGCCGACAAAGTGAAAGACGCCGAACGCGAGAAAAATTTGGCGCAAACCCGCGAGGCTGTGTCCAAACATCCCGCGGCCTACCCAGAGTTGATCGTGACATCCTCGGAAAAAGGCTGGGGCATCGATATACTTCGTGCCGTCATTTCAACGCTGGAATAACCGTTTATCTTGTGAGGTGCCGCATCGATGGCATACACTCAATCGGACATAACCCTTTGGACCTCTAAGCCATGAAGACACAAGACATGAACCGAGACTGGATCGCCACCGCCCGCACATTGTCCCAAGCCCTGCCCTATTTGCAGCGCTATGAAGGCGCCACTGTGGTCATCAAATTGGGCGGCAACGCAATGGGGTCTGACGAGGCCATGGAAAGCTTTGCGCGCGATGTCGTTTTGATGCAGCAAGTCGGCGTCAAGCCTGTGGTCGTGCATGGTGGCGGTCCGATGATCAACAAAATGCTGGCCGATCTGAACATCAAATCCGAGTTCGTCAACGGCAAACGCGTGACAGATAAAGCCACGGTAGAAGTTGTCGAGATGGTGCTGTCAGGCCTTGTGAACAAGCGCATCGTGCAAGCGATCAACAGCCAAGGTGGCCGCGCGGTGGGCATTTCTGGCAAAGACGCCAATCTGATGATCTGCGAACAAACGAACCCCGATCTTGGCTTTGTCGGCACCCCCACGGACATGGACCCATCCATCATCGACGAACTGGGTCAAGCGGGTCTAATCCCCGTGATCGCGCCCTTGGGCTTTGGCCGCAATGGAGAGACCTTTAAC
The DNA here is from genome assembly GCF_018860665.1 of Pacificibacter marinus. Taxonomy (GTDB): domain Bacteria; phylum Pseudomonadota; class Alphaproteobacteria; order Rhodobacterales; family Rhodobacteraceae; genus Celeribacter; species Celeribacter marinus_A. The sequence goes on along the minus strand of NZ_JAHKPK010000005.1, from coordinate 51,548 downwards.
GTCAACGGCGACACCGCTGCGGGTGCTATCGCTGGTGCGCTCAACGCGGATCGTTTGTTGCTTTTGACAGATGTGTCAGGCGTCAAAGGCGCGGATGGCGCGGTAATGACTTCACTTGATTCAGATATGATCCGCAAGTTCACAGAAGATGGCGTAATCGCTGGCGGCATGATCCCCAAAACCGAAACGGCACTGGCGGCTTTGGCCGATGGCGTGCGTGCGGTGGTTATCTTGGATGGCCGTGCGCCGAATGCTTGCTTGCTTGAGCTGTTCACTGAACACGGTGCGGGATCTTTGATCCGCAACGCCGATCCATTATCTAACGCCTAGATGAGGTTGCGGCTGATCCTGACGCGGCATGCGAAATCAAGCTGGGACGACCCTTTGCTTGACGACATTGACCGCCCTCTAAACACACGCGGACAACGCGATGCAGACCGCGTGGGGCGATGGCTGTCAGCAAAGGGCTACCACCCTGACCAAGCCATGATCTCGGTCGCGCGTAGAACTCAAGAGACATGGTCACGCATCCAAGAGACCGCCTCGACGGGCGACACGGAGTGTTTGTTTCATCAAGGGCTTTACCTCGCATCAAGTGATCGCATTTTGCAACAACTGCGAAGCGCGGGAGGCCAGACTGTTATCATGATTGCACATAACCCAGGGATCGGTGACTTTGCAGCGCGTTTTGCCAAGACATCGCCCGCACATGCAGATTTCGCACGCTACCCTACCTGTGCGACAACTGTGTTTGATGTCGCGGCTGACAATTGGTCACAGGTTCGATTCGGGGAAAATACTATTTTGGATTTCTGCGTACCCCGTGAGCTCAGTGACTGAACTATTCACTTGATAGCCCCATAAAAAAAGGCGCCCAGCGGCGCCTTTTCCTTTGTTTGGTTGAAAGCCTTAGTGACCCAAAATCTGACTGAGGAACAATTTGGTCCGCTCTGATTTTGGATTGTTAAAGAACTCTTCTGGTTCGTTTTGTTCAACGATCTGACCTTGGTCCATAAAGATCACGCGGTTGGCCACCTGACGGGCAAAGCCCATCTCGTGCGTCACGCAAAGCATAGTCATGCCCTCTTCCGCGAGCTCGATCATGGTGTCGAGCACCTCTTTGATCATCTCAGGGTCAAGCGCCGATGTCGGCTCGTCAAACAGCATGATACGTGGCTGCATGCACAAAGAGCGCGCAATCGCCACACGCTGCTGCTGACCACCTGACAACATACCGGGGTATTTGTTCGCTTGATCAGGGATTTTCACCTTTTCAAGGAAATGCATCGCCAATTCTTCGGCTTCCTTTTTCGGGGTTTTACGCACCCACATTGGCGCCAAAGTACAATTCTCAAGAATCGTCAGATGCGGGAAGAGGTTGAAGTGCTGAAAGCACATGCCAACTTCTGAGCGGATCTTGTCGATGTTCTTGAGGTCTGAGGACAGTTCAGTGCCGTCGACAATGATCTGCCCCTTCTGGTGCTCTTCCAAACGGTTGATACAGCGGATCATCGTGGATTTGCCTGACCCTGATGGGCCTGCGATAACGATACGCTCACCACGTTGAACGGTCAGGTTGATGTCACGCAGAACGTGGAAATCACCATACCATTTGTTCATATTGGTGATCTGAATCGCCACCTCATCAGAGACGTTCATTTTGCTACGGTCGACGACGCGGTCTAGAGTTTCAGTAGACATAGATAGTCTCCTTTCTTAACGATGATCGGTGCGAAGCTTTTGCTCCAGCCACTGCGAATAACGGGACATTGAAAAACAGCAGACCCAAAAGATTAGTCCGATGAAGATGTACAATTCCCATGTGATGCCGTTCCATTCCGAGTTGGCGCGAATAGATTGAGCCGCCGCCAACATGTCAAAGATACCAATAAAGAAGACCAAAGTGGTGTCTTTGAACAGGCCAATGAAAGTGTTCACGATACCAGGGATCGAAATCTTCAAAGCCTGCGGCATAATGATTAATCTTTGAGCTTGCCAGTAATCCAAGCCCAAAGCGTCAGCAGCCTCGTATTGACCTTTCGGCAAAGCCGCCAAGCCACCACGGATCACTTCGGCCATGTAAGCGCTTGAGAAAATCGTAACCATAACGATCACACGCACTGTCAGATCAAAGGTCACAGAGGGCGGCAAGAAGTAGTTCAACAACAAAGACGCTGTGAACAACAAAGTGATCAAAGGCACGCCGCGGAAGAACTCGATAAAGCCCACACACATCATTTTGACGAGCGGTAAATCAGACTTACGCCCCAGCGCCAAGACGATGCCAATCGGCAAAGACAGTGCGATACCTGAGACACCGATAATCATAGAGATCACGAAGCCACCAAGTTCACGGCTTTGGATTTCGCGCAACGGAAACAGTGGGGCAACACTATTCAGCCCGCCGACAACAAGTGGGCCAATCAAGAACCACCAGACCAGTGCGGCAACAACCGCGATCAACGCGGAAAGGCCAGAACCTGTGTAGCCGCTTGCAATCTTGCCCGCGTAATAAGCCACGATAAACCCTGCAGCGACGCCAATCGGCCCCCACAAAGACCCGCCCCAGATCAGCCAGACCATCAAAAACGGATAGACCACTGTGACGAACAACAGCTTGCGTGGCACGGTTTCAAACAGCACAGGTGCAATAGCAACAAGCAACAAGACAAAGGCAACATGGGTGCGCCAGTATTCAGAGGACGGAAAGAACGTGCCATAGAAAATCTGCTGCCAACGTTCATTGATAACAGCCCAACAAGCCGCATGAGCGCCGTCTAGAATTTCACGACATTCCGCCAAGGAACTTGCATTCCACACGCCGCCAAACATCCACGGGATGATTGAAGACAAAGCCGAATAGATCACGAAGACCGAAAGAAGCGTCAGAATGGTATTGAACCAGCCAGAAAATAAGTTTTCTTTGATCCATTTAGCAGGGCCAACTTCACCGCGTGGGGGCGGCAGTTGTTCCAACATGTGAGTGCGCACAAAGGCGATGGTCGATTTTTGATCCGTCATCTTAGCGCTCCTTCAATTTCATGGATTTGTTGTAGACGTTCATGCCGGATGAAATCAGCAGTGAAACAACGAGATAAATCATCATCATCAACAGCATACATTCCAACTCGCGGCCGGTGTTGTTCATCGTCGTCCCGCCCAAAGTGGCGCGCAAGTCTTGGTAACCAACGGCCAAAGCGAGAGACGAGTTTTTGGTCAGGTTCAGGAACTGTGAAATCAGCGGTGGAATGATCACCCGCAACGCCTGCGGTAAGATCACAAGGTTCATGGTGCGTGAAGGACGCATGCCCAGGGCGAAAGCGGCCTCGGATTGTCCTTTGGAAATCGCCAAGATGCCAGAGCGCACAATCTCGGCAATGAACGACCCCGTGTAAACAGACAGAGCCAGCCACAACGCCAAGAAGGAGTTGGACAGCTGAATGCCGCCTTGAAAGTTAAAGCCTTTCAGCGCGGGAGAAACCAAAGCGATCGGGCGACCCAAGATGAAAAATACCAACAGGGTTGGCACAGCAAAAATCGCCAGTTTAATCCAAACATTTGGCAAGATTTGCCCCGTGGCTTCAAAGCGGCGTTTAGACCAGCGGCCAAAGGCCCAGATTGCCACAAGCGACAGCAAAAAGGTGATAACGACGAAAACAGAACCTGCGCCCCATTCAGGTCTTGGGATGTAGGTCCCGCGCCCTGTGACCGCAACACTGTCCCAAAGCCACATAGACGCATCGGGGTTTTCACCGCGGAAGGCTCTAGGTTGCGGCAAGGCTTCAGACAAAACAGCCATAGTGGCAATGATCCAGATCACGACGGGAATATTGCGGAAAGTTTCCACATAAACAGTCATGATTTTTGCAACCAGCCAGTTTTTCGACAGACGTAAAACACCAGCTGTCACACCGATAAGCGTCGCCAAGATGCAGCCCAAGAAGGCAACAAACAGCGTGTTGAGCAATCCAACATAAGCGGCGCGCAGGTTGCTCGATTGCGAACTATAGTCAACGAGAACCTGTTGAATGTCGTAGTTGGAAGGATTTGAAAGAAAGCCGAAATCAATCTCTTTGCCCAAGCTGGCAAGGTTGCGATTGACGTTCACAAGCAAGAAAACAGCAATCATCACAAAGGCGATCACAGCGATGACTTGGATTGTTATGGCTCTGTACCGTGTGTCGTAAAGCAGTTGGCTGATGCGAAAACCATCGGCCTTTGGTGGGTCTATCATTGTCGTCATTGTAGACTGTCCCCCATGTCCCCGTTTTTGACGCAAAATTCGATGAAGGCGCGCTTCGTCGTTTCGGTCATTTATTATTTTAGTGGTGTTTAGATATGAAAAGGGCGCGGAATTATCCGCGCCCCATAGTCACTAAATCCTAGCGGAAAGGTGGAGAGTAGATCAGGCCACCTTCTGTCCAAAGCGCGTTCAAGCCACGAGCCAGACCAACTGGTGTGCTTTCACCAATGTTCGCCTCAAAGGTTTCGCCGTAGTTGCCAACCATCGTGATAACGTTGAAAGCCCAGTCGTTTGGCAAGCCAAGCATCGCACCGAGTTCGCCTTCAACGCCGAGCAAACGGTTGATTTCAGGGTTGTCAGTGCCAGCAGCCATTTCTGCGGCATTCGCAGATGTCACACCAAGCTCTTCAGCAGAAACCATTGCGTTGAGTGTCCAACGTACAACGTCACCCCATTCGGAATCGCCGTGGCGTACAAGTGGGCCGAGCGGCTCTTTCGAGATGATTTCTGGCAGAACCACGTAATCGCTTGGGTTCTCGAATGACGCACGAGACGCAGCCAAAGCAGAGGCGTCAGTTGTGTAAACGTCACACGCACCAGCAAGGAATTGGTTTTGCGCTTCTGTGAAGCTTTCTACAGGCACAGGCTCATAGTCCATACCATTGGTGCGGAAGTAGTCAGCCAAGTTCAACTCGGTGGTTGTACCTGTTTCAATACAAACAGTCGCACCTTCAAGTTCTTTCGCAGAAGACACACCAAGATCTTTTGGAATCATAAAGCCCTGGCCGTCGTAGTAGTTTACGCCAGTGAATTCTGCCTTAAGGTCAACATCGCGAGAGAATGTCCATGTTGTGTTACGTGCCAACATGTCAACTTCGCCGGATGACAAAGCAGTGAAACGCACAGCAGATGTCAGGGGTGTGTATTCAACTTTTTCAGGGTCGCCGAAAATCGCAGCAGCAACAGCGCGGCAAAGATCTACGTCAAAACCTTTCCAAACGCCGCTTGCATCTGGAGCAGCAAAACCGGGTGTACCTGGGTTCACACCACACTTAAGTGCGCCGTGGTCTTTCACAGCTGCCAGCGTAGATGATCCTGCGTCTTGAGCCATCGCCCCTGTCGCAACGAGACCAGCCGCAGCCAAAGTACCCATAAATACAGATTTTTTCATTTTTACCTCTTCCTGATTGTACGTTTTTTACAACGTTAGTTCGGCCATTATTTTGCCGATAATATTCGAAAAAAGCGCGTGAGCACCTTCACTACGGACAAGTTGAAAGGAATCATCGCATATCGTCAAGTGTGCGATCACGGATTTGCATATTTACTGTGCGTAAGTATAAATCTGAGGCGAAACAGGCCAGCCTTGCATCTGACGCCAATATAGCATCAGATAGCGTCAATCATTGGTAAATCAAAAATATCTAAGGCATTTTCCATGCCTGCTCAGCCAGATATCAAACCTGCAGAATAACGCTCTGCCGCTATTTTTGCGCCATATGGTAAAAATCATAGGCATGCACAAAACTTTTGCGCTTTATGTCTGCCACAAGGGTCGCCTCATCATCTTCACCCCATTGCGCGATTTGAAAGCTCTCATCAACCCGCGAGAGTTCCCAAAGCGCTTGTGGCGGGTGCAATGATTCGGTAGCGGCAAATCCCAAAGCCAATGACCCACTCAGCGACACGAGGTCATGAAATGCTGACAATTGAAATTTATCAAACGCATGGACCCTTGCGCGCAGCTTGGCCAAAGCGGTTTCATTTTGAGCAACCGGCATCACACCTTGGCGGGTCTCCAAACGTACACCGTAAGTGTCGAGCAGCCAGTCAAGAATAGGGTCCCAAGCCTGCGCCTGTTGGGCCACCAGTTCTTGTGGAAATGTCGCGCGATAACACAAAAGATCACTATCGCCGTATTCCGCCAGCATATCTGCGACCTCGGCGTGCTGGACACTGACTTTATCAATGGCCGCATTAGCACCACGGGTGAAGGGCATAACATTCGGGTCGATCTCGCCCTCTTGCGCATCCCATTCCAGACGCACCTGCTCAGCCATCGTTTCAGTCGGCACAACCAAAAGCGCTTTGGCCGGGGTGCGCACATTGCGACCATCCAAGAGCACGGTGAACCCGTCCTCAACCGCTGCTACAGTTGTGTTCTTCCAAAAACGTTTGGCCGCAAAGTCCGCCACAGTTTAATCCTTCCAAATCTCATCAAGCGCGTTATCCAGCGCTGCAAAATCATCAATTACAATACTGGCACCTGTGTCTTTCAATGCGCCCGCACCGTGATAGCCCCAAGACACGCCAATAGCCGCAACGCGGGCCGCGCGGGCCATTTCCATGTCATAAGTCGTGTCACCAATAACGACAGCGTTTTGCGCTGTCACATCGCAATCCGCCAAACAGCTTTGCACCATCGAGGGATGCGGTTTGGACGGATGATCATCCGCGCATTGCGTGCTGACGAAATGATCCGCGAAAGGCCACATCTCAAGCAAAGCATCCAAGCCACGACGACTTTTGCCTGTGGCTATAGCCAATAGCATGTCTTCACGTTTAGCCAGTCGTGCAATCGCGGCTTCAGCTCCTGCAAACAATGGAATGACAGCATCTTGCTTGAGACGATTTTCATTGAAATCGGCTTTGTAATCTTCGACGAGTTGCACAATCGTAGCGTCGCTCACATCGGGTGCCAGCTCGCGGATCGCATAGGGCAAAGACAGGCCTACGATGGACAAGATCGCATTACGCGAGGGCACCGCGATCTGTGCCGCTTCGAAAGCCGCCGTCATCGACGCGATGATATGCGCCTGACTGTCGACCAAAGTGCCGTCGACATCAAAGATAACAAGTTTGGTCATCGCAATGTCTCGAAAGGATCTTCGGCCGCCAAACTTTCGTGCCAATCGAAAGTCTCCCAGCTGTTTTTCATATGCTCGGGCAATGGCGCTGTCACGCTGAGTTCTTTTTTGGTTACAGGGTGTTCAAACGCAATACGGCGTGCGTGCAGGTGCAATTTTTTGCTAATCACGCCACCAAGCTGCGCGCCCCATCCGTCGCCCATGTTTTCTTGGCCAGAGCCGCCGTATTTGCCGTCACCAACGATAGGGTGGCCAATCTCGGCCATATGCACACGCAACTGGTGGGTGCGCCCCGTCAAAGGCTCCATCGCCACCCAAGACGCGCGGCTGCCCACACGGTAGAGCGTGGCGTAAAGCGAACTCGCCCGTTTCGCGCCCGGCGTGCTGTCGACATCGCGCGGATGAACGGCGTGCATCTTTTCGCCCTCGCCGCCTTTGCCGCGCCCCATGGCTTTGACCAGACCATATTTGATCTCGCCCAAATAGGGCACAGGCACGCCCGCCACCAAGGCCCAGTAAATTTTACGGGTGTTGCGGTGACGGAAGGCTTCGGTCAGTTTCGTCGCCATCGCAGGGGTGCGCGCCAGAACCAAAGCACCCGAAGTGTCTTTGTCCAAACGGTGCACCAGACGTGGCTTTTCGTCATAACCAAAGCGCAAGGCTTCAGACAGGACATCCACGTGGCGCGTCTGCTTAGACCCCCCCTGTGTCGGCAGACCGGCAGGTTTGTTGATCACGATAATATGGTCGTCTTTGTACAACACTGCATCACGCATCATTTTGATGTCCGCGTTGGTGATGCGAATGGTGTTATGTGCTGGAGCCTCTGAATCGGGCAGCGGCGGGACACGCACTACATTACCAGGACCAACGCGGGTGTTGGATTTCACCCGCCCCCCATCAACGCGAATATCGCCCTTGCGGCACATCTTTTCGATATTGCCTTGCGTCACCAAAGGAAACGATTTGCGGAACCAACGGTCAAGACGCTGCTCAGGTTGATCGTCTCCGATCGTTATCATTTGAACCTTGCTCATGCGAAGAAACCTCGTGCCACTGTGAGACCAAAAGCAATGCCGCCAAGCGCCAAAGCCAAAGTCCCGAATACGTAAAAAGCCGCAAGCCCGAATTGGCCGCGCTCATAGATCGTAATCGCATCAAGCGAAAACGCAGAATAAGTGGTAAACCCACCCAAGACACCTGTCATAAGCAATGGCGCAAATCGATTGCCCGATTTTTCTGCCAAGACCACGACCAAAACACCCATCAAGAACGACCCTAAAAAATTGACACTCATCGTTCCCCAAGGGAATCCCTTGCCCAACAAACGCGTCATGCCAATGCCAGTCAGGTAACGGGCCGAAGCCCCGATGGCGCCCCCAAGGGCCACTTGCAGTAGAGGTGTCATGTTCACTGTCCTTTTGCCTGTTCCTTGGGTGGCAGAGGGTAAAATGTCAACAGATATAGGCGCACATGTCACTCTGATGACCGCTTGGCCCGTAGCTTTTCGAAATAGGCGACCCTTTTGGCCAAATCACGCTCGAACCCCCGTTCAATTGGTGCATAGAACTGGGTGCGCGGCAAAGTGTCAGGGAAAAAGTTTTGTCCCGAAAACCCGTCCTCAGAATCGTGGTCATAGGCATAGCCTGCGCCGTAACCTTGTTCTTGCATCATTTTGGTTGGGGCGTTCAAAATGTGTTTGGGGGGCGGTTCCGAGCCTGTTTTGCGCGCCGCCTCACGCGCGGCTTTATAGGCCACATAGCCCGCGTTGGATTTCGGCGCCAGCGCCAGATAGATCACCGCCTGCGACAGCGCCAATTCGCCCTCAGGCGACCCCAATCGCTCATAAGTTTCCCATGCGTGCATGCAAATTGTTTGCGCCTGCGGGTCGGCCAAGCCGATGTCTTCCACAGCCATGCGCACAAAGCGCCGTGCCAAATAGCGGGGATCTTCGCCACCTTCCAACATGCGCGCAAACCAATACAGTGCCGCGTCTGGGTCAGAACCACGCACGGATTTGTGCAACGCGGAAATCAGATTGTAATGCTCTTCGCCGGATTTGTCGTATTTCGCAGCGCGCCGCATCAAGCGTTTGCCAAGTTGGTCCGATGTCAGCGGTTCTGTGACTTTCCATGCCATGATCTGTTCGATCAGATTCAGCAATGTGCGCCCGTCGCCATCTGCCATCTCAAACAGGGTCGCGCGCGCTCGCGCGTCCAGCGGCATGGTCCGGTCAAGTTCTTCTTCAGCTCGTGTGGCCATCAGCGCCAAATCAGCCAATGACAGACGTTCCAATACCATCACCTGACTGCGCGACATCACCGCTGCGTTCAGTTCGAAGCTTGGGTTCTCGGTGGTGGCCCCCACAAGCAAGATGGTGCCATCTTCCATATGCGGTAAAAAGCTATCCTGCTGGGCTTTGTTGAACCTGTGTATCTCGTCCACGAATAACAGAGTGCCCTTGCCGTTCTGACGGCGCAGCTTTGCCGCCTCGAACACTTTGCGCAAGTCCGGAACACCGGTGAAAATCGCAGAAATTTGTACAAAATGCAGATCGGTTTCGTCGGCCAACAGCCGCGCGATGGTGGTCTTGCCCACACCAGGAGGACCCCAGAAAATGATCGACGACAAAGACCCAGAGGCCAGCATCACGCCAAGCGGAGCCTCCGCCCCCAGCACCTGCGCTTGGCCGATCACATCCCCAAGCGCTTTGGGCCGCAGCCGATCCGCCAACGGGCTTGGCGTCAACGGGCTTTTGTGTGACTTGGGAACTTCATCTGTGGTGAAAAGATCTGACATGCCCGCACATTACGCCGCAAAGCAGTGTCATAAAAGAGAAAACGGGGCCGATATGGCGCGTCTCGGCCCCGATCTTGAATACATACTAGTGCAGTTTATTAGACAGATTAATACGGATACAAGCGTTTTTGGTGCCATCCATATCCATTACGCGTCCGATCACGTCGATATCAAGACCAACACGACGCCCCCAACGAGGACCGTTTTCTGGAATCAAGCCGATCACAGATGTGGCCCCCAATGCCCGAGCAGACAGGGTCATCTCGTTGATCAGATTCATCTGAACACGCATACGGCTTTTCGCTGGCACACGATGTGACACGAAAATACGACTTGATTCCCAAACATGCTGTGCAACTGGTGCCTCATCAAACAGCAGATCTGACGGGATACTGTCTAACAACCCACGCTGAGCATCGCGGATCATGTAAGAATAAATGCCACATTTCGTTGTCGTAGGGGTCAATCGGATACCGGCCAAAACTTCGCCAAACTCGTGCACTGCGATCCAACGGGATGCAGGTGTATCATATTGATCATATTCCATTCCGTCAGCTTGGGGTAAATCCCATTTGGCTTGCTGAATAAATGTTTCATGTCTGGCGCGAAGCATGTTCGCAAAAAGATCGCCATGGTTGTGTAAATTTGTGAAAGAAAGGGTAGTCGTTTGCATGGTATTCTCCAGTGCTGGTTGAGTTCTTCAACGCAACGCGAGAGCTTGCACCATCACAACAGCTTAATCTCCTTGGCTTTTTGAATTGCCTCTGAAGTGGTCCGCGCCATTAGACGCTCTCGGGCCGATACCAATCGTGCTTTTAGCGCACTTTCAGAAATCCCGAGTTTGGCCGCGGCAGCTGCGTGACGATCACCGCCCGCGATGCACCGGAGGGCCTGAATTTGGGCCTGTGTCAGTTGTGTTTGGGGTTCAGACACCTCATGCAAAGTGCGCACGACGGTCGCAATTTTTGCGATCTCAGCATCAGTAAACTCGCGGTCTGTGCGGGAACACCCGACAATAGAGCGCGACTGAACCGGTCCACAAGACACGGCCATTCCGTAATTCAGGCCGAATTCAGCGGCCTGCCTCCAAATATTAAATGGATCGGGGAGTTCTATTTCGCTCCACCTTGTTTGTCCTTCAGTGCTCAACCCCCAAGCGATCATAGGGTCGCGCAAGGCATAAGCATTCGTTGTGTAATGCTCCAACCACTTGGGATCATACGTCGACTGATACACCAAAGGCGCCGCAAAACGAATGTGCAGGCCAGCGGTATAGCCAACAGGCGCAGCGGTGCGCAGTTGTGCAAATAGACGATTGAGTTCTGTGGTACTGGACATGAAAGCTCATTCACTATCAAAAGGATGGCAACCTAAAGGCGACTGCCACCCTCGACGCTAAACTAACAGTTATCATTTGAAAAGGCTCGATTACCAAAATTCAGACGACGAAGTTAACTTACCTAACGAAATGACAGCTTTCTCATAAGCCGATACAATCAACGCAACCAATAAACCCTAAGTCTCCATACAATTATAGATTGAAAGACAGATTTCACGCCTTTGCTACGTCACGTTACCGCGAAACCACAGGAATCGGCACAAAAAAGGCCCCACTCAAAAAGAGTGGAGCCCAAATTTTAGCATGCTGTGCACAATTATGCGTCAGCGACGGTGCCATCTTCTTCTGCAAGGCGCGCCTTGTCAGCTGCACCTTTGGCAGAGGCATCACGGTCAACGAATTCGATGATCGCCATCGGTGCATTGTCACCGTAGCGGAAGCCAGCGCGTACGATACGCACGTAGCCACCTTGACGCTCAGCGTAACGTGGGCCGAGAATGTCGAAGAGTTTCGCAGCAAACTGTTCTTGCTTGAGCTGGCTTGCGGCTTGACGGCGCGCGTGCAGATCGCCGCGCTTGCCCAAAGTGATCAATTTCTCAATGATCGGGCGCAATTCTTTTGCTTTTGGCAAAGTTGTTTTGATTTGCTCATGTTCGATGAGCGAGCCGGCCATGTTCGCGAACATCGCTTTGCGGTGCTCATGTGTACGGTTCAGGCGGCGGTAACCTCTAGCGTGGCGCATTGTATATCTCCTATAACGTGCTTTTATACTTTGTCTGGCAGCCGATGCGTGTCAGCTACTCTCCTTGAGGATTCTCTTTACAATCGAACCCCGATAGTCCCCGTACCAAACGGGCATTTGCGGGAGGACACTTTCGCGTCCTCCCAAATCTCTTAGAACTGGTCTTCGAATTTCTTAGCCAGATCTTCGATGTTCTCTGGTGGCCATTCTTCAACGTCCATTCCGAGGTGCAGCCCCATACCTGACAACACTTCTTTGATCTCGTTCAAAGATTTGCGGCCAAAGTTTGGTGTGCGGAGCATCTCAGCTTCGGTTTTCTGAATGAGGTCACCGATGTAGACGATGTTGTCGTTCTTGAGGCAGTTCGCGGAACGTACTGACAATTCAAGCTCGTCCACTTTCTTAAGCAGAAGTGGGTTGAACTCGAGACCATCGTCTTCTTCTTGACGGTTGGCAGACTCAGGCTCGTCGAAGTTGACGAAGATACCGAGCTGATCTTGCAGAATGCGCGCGGCGTAAGCCACGGCGTCTTCTGGGGTGACAGAACCATCAGTGTCGATTTTCAATGTGAGTTTGTCATAGTCGAGAACCTGACCTTCGCGGGTCGGCTGCACGTCGTAGGACACTTTTTTCACAGGGGAGTAGATCGCATCGATCGGGATGAGACCGATTGGCGCATCTTCTGGTTTGTTTTTCTCAGCAGACACGTAGCCTTTGCCCGTGTTTACTGTGAGTTCCATGAACAAATCAGCGCCGTCGTCGAGGTGACAGATCACGTGGTCTTTGTTCAAAACTTCAATGCCAGCAGATTCTGAAATGTCACCAGCTGTAACAACCATCGGACCTTTTGCAGAGATGGAAAGGCGCTTTGGGCCTTCGACTTCCATGCGCAAAGCCACACCTTTGAGGTTCAAGATAATGTCTGTGACATCTTCGCGAACACCAGCGACCGAAGAAAATTCGTGCAGAACGTTGTCGATCTGTACAGATGTGATGGCAGCACCTTGAAGGGATGACATCAAAATGCGGCGCAGGGCGTTGCCCAGCGTCAGACCGAAGCCACGCTCAAGTGGTTCAGCAATAATAGTCGCTTGACGTGCTGGCTCGTTGCCAGGTTTCACCTCAAGTTGCTGTGGTTTGATGAGCTCGGCCCAATTCTTGTGGATCATGCTGTAGCCTCCATTCTTGTCCCGAACCCATGTCCTGAAGTAGGGGACGCCCGAGGGGTCTTAAAAACGCAAAAACGGATCGCGAGCAAAATCGCCCGCGACCCATAAATAGTAACGAAATTATACGCGGCGACGCTTTGGTGGGCGGCAGCCGTTGTGCGCCATAGGCGTCACGTCACGGATAGATGTGACGTTCAGACCAAGTGCAGCAAGTGCGCGCAATGCGGACTCACGACCAGAACCTGGGCCTTGAACTTCAACTTCCAGAGTTTTAACGCCATGCTCTTGTGCTTTTTTACCAGCATCTTCAGCAGCCATCTGAGCAGCGTAAGGAGTCGATTTACGCGATCCTTTAAAGCCCATTGTGCCAGCAGAAGACCAAGCAATTGCGTTGCCCTGAACGTCAGAGATCAAAATCTTGGTGTTGTTGAAAGTCGAGTTTACGTGAGCAACGCCTGTGGCGATGTTCTTGGAAACTTTTTTCTTAGTACGACGGGTATCACGTGCCATATCGAATAGCCTCCCTTACTTCTTCTTGCCAGCGATGGCTTTCGCAGGACCCTTGCGAGTGCGTGCGTTGGTGTGTGTACGCTGACCGCGTACTGGGAGGTTGCGACGGTGACGCAAGCCTACGTATGAACCAAGGTCCATAGCGCGTTTGATGTTCATCTGCGTTTCACGGCGAAGGTCACCCTCAACAGTGTAGTTCGCGTCGATGTACTCACGAAGTGTCAGAACTTCGGTGTCAGACAGTTCATTAACACGACGAGTTTCCTCGATGCCAACTGCTGCACAGATGTCTTTTGCGGATTTAGATCCAATACCCGTTACATAGGTCAAAGCGATAGGAAGACGCTTGCCTGTAGGGATGTTTACGCCGGCGATACGAGCCAATGTATATTCCTTTTTCGTTGCGATTCCGTAGTGCCGGAACCTTTTTTCACAACGGAAGCCCGCAAGTTTAGACCTACGGGCGTCAGCTGAATGCGATGATCTTTGCGCGCAGACTCGCTACACGCAAAATTTTCCTGTTAAGGATGGGTTGCCATAGATGCGAATCGGGCCAAGGTCAACCGCCAACAACCTGATCTCATCAATTATATCCAAAACGGTCACTCTGGACACATGCGTAGCCCTTTAAAAGGCCTAAAACCTTGCGCATGGACGCATTGGAAGCATTAGGAATCGGCAAGTCACCCCCGTCAGGCACATTGCACGACCAAAGCAAAGGGCGCGTCAATCTCTTGGATTCAACGCGCCCTTTGTAAGGCTGTTCAGTTGCTTAGGCAAAAACGCTATTTGCGACTGGCCAAAGCACCAATCATCTTAGTCCAGTATCTGCGCAATGTCAGAGGCAACTTTTTCAACATCTTGCAGACCATTTACGGACTGCAGATCACCTCGGGCATAGTAATAACCGAGCAGCGGAGATGTCTTTTTGTAGTATTCCATTAAACGGATTTTGACACTGTCTTCATTGTCATCCGCACGCACAGGCTGACCGGCAGCCTCTGCCTCTTTCGCGCGATTGACAATTCGTGCAACCAAAGTCTCGTCGTCAACCTCAAGCTGGATCACCGCTTCGAGTTGCGCACCGTTACGTGACAACAGCTCGTTCAATGCATCCGCTTGGCCAAGGGTGCGTGGAAAGCCATCAAAGATGTATCCAGCCGCATTACCTTCGCGAATCTTTTCTTCAATCAGGCCAATCACGATTTCATCAGTCACCAACTGACCAGCATCCATCACCGCAGCGACTTTCTGGCCCATTTCAGTTCCAGATGTCCGCGCTTCACGTAGCATATCACCCGTTGAAAGTTGCATCATGCCGCGTTCTTTTACAAGGCGCTGCGCTTGCGTTCCTTTGCCCGCTCCGGGTGGTCCAAGCAGAATAATGTTCATCGTCTAGCGGTCCCTCTTTTGCCACGCTTCTTGCCACGCAGTTGAGATTTTTCAATCAAGCCTTCGTACTGGTGTGCCAGCAGATGTGACTGAATTTGCTGAATTGTATCCATTGTCACTGAAACAACAATCAAAACAGAAGTGCCGCCAAAATAGAATGGAATGGTAAATTGGCTACGCAAAATCTCTGGCAAGAGACAAACTGCCGCAAGGTAGGCCGAACCAATCACCAAGAGACGGGCCACAATGTAATCCAAATGCTCTTCAGTTTTCTTGCCTGGACGAATACCTGGAATGAAACCGTTTTGGTTTTTAAGGTTATCCGCTACATCTTCGGTCTTAAAGGCAACGTTAGCTGTGTAGAAGTAGGCAAAGAACACGATCATCGCCGTAAAGAACAGCAAGTAAAGCGGCTGGCCTGGACCGAAGTAAGCCAAGATTGTCGACATCACAGGGCCAAGATCAGACTGGCCAGAGAAGGTCGCGATTGTCGTTGGCAAGAGCAACAAGGACGAAGCGAAAATCGCAGGGATAACGCCGGCAGGGTTCACTTTGATCGGCAAGTGGCTGCTTTGCGCGTCAAAGACTTTCATGCCTTGCTGACGACGCGGATATTGAATGTGCACTTTGCGCAGGGCACGTTCCATAAAGACCACGAAGGCAATCACCCCAACGATCATTGCCAAAACGACGATGATCACGAAAGGCGAAATCGCACCAGAGCGTCCAGAGGCAAGGAACTGCGCCAATGCACTTGGGATCTCGGCAACGATGCCAACAAAGATGATCAAAGAGATACCATTGCCGATGCCGCGGTTGGTGATTTGCTCACCCAACCACATCAAGAACATTGTGCCACCGACGAGTGTGATAACCACACCTGCACGGAAATACCAACCAGCCTCATGGGCCAAATCGCCTGCTTCCAGCGAGGCTGCCAATCCGTAAGCTTGGAACAGCGCCAAGGCGACCGTACCGAAACGGGTATATTGGTTGATCTTTTTACGCCCCTGTTCGCCCTCTTTCTTGAGTTGCTCAAGTTTGGGCACCATAGCCGTCAGTAACTGAACGATAATCGATGCCGAAATATAGGGCATGATGCCGAGAGCAAAAATGCCCATCCGGCCCAAAGCACCACCTGTAAACATCGACAGAATACCGCCGATTCCAGATGAGGCTTGTTCCATAAAGTCACGGAGTGCGTTGGCGTCGATACCGGGGACGGGAATAAATGTGCCCAAACGATAGACGATCAACAGACCGAGGGTGAAAATAATACGCTGACGAAGTTCTGTGGCTTTCCCGAAGGTGCCCCAGCTTAAGTTCGCCGCCATTTGTTCTGCTGCAGATGCCATTTGGTCTCTCTTTCACGATAACGCCGCCGAACGGGTCTCCCGATCGGCGGCGCTTGGAAAACATGGGATTGATGTAAGGGGCTAAGCCCCCTATCACAACCCTTATTCTGCGGCTTGTGCCGTAACTGTGAGAGTGCCGCCAGCTTTTGCAACAGCTTCAACGGCCGCTTTAGATGCGCCAGTCACAGTGATGTTCAATTTAGATGTCGCTTCGCCTTTAGCGAGAACGCGGATACCGTCCAATTTGCGGCGGATCAAACCAGATGCAACAAGTGTATCTTCGGTGATCGCTGCCGTCGCATCGATTTTACCTTCGGCGACGAATTTTTCGATCAGGCCAAGGTTCACAACTGCGAATTTTTTACGGTTTGGTTTGCTAAATCCACGCTTTGGCAGACGCATGTAGAGTGGCATTTGGCCACCTTCGTATCCACCGATCGCAACACCTGAACGGGATTTTTGACCTTTAATACCACGGCCACCCATTTTACCAAGACCAGAACCCGGGCCACGGCCACGGCGTTTTTTGGCTTTTGTTGCGCCTTCGTTATCGTGAAGTTCGTGCAGTTTCATGTCGCTTCTCCTTGCCGGAACTGGCCCCCAGCGACGGAAGACCAAACACGGCTTAAATGTTGATTCTTTGTGGTCACGTTAGACCACTGGCCGCGTATAGACGCAGAGCCGCGCTTTGGCAAGTATCCCAATGCACGAGAATCGCGCCCTGATAGGCAGGAGTATTGCGCTCACTCATCCGCCCGCAAAAGCAAAAAGGGCCCGCACAGGGTGCGAGCCACTTTTTAAAGGCGATAATCGTCTCACATTGTTCTGGACGATTAGAATGTGCGCGGGCTCACCATTGAAGCTTCAGCAATGCCGCTGCGATCCAAGCCGATGTCTGACAATTCGCGGTCTGACAAGGCGCTCAACATATTGTATGTTTTTTCTGCAGCGCGCGCACGCATGAATGATGCGTAAGTATTTGAAACAGAAGTGAAGATGAAAGAAAATACGGAGCCGTTAGACGCCTGTGCGTAGTTGGAAACATGTGCCATGGAGCAAAACCTTTTTAAGCGAGATGAGTTTTCATCGTGTCTATTTTTCAGTAACCTCTACTGAGGTGTTGACCGATATTTAGGCGAAATGAAAACTTTTGAGTAGCGCTAGAATCCCAACCCCGACATGCGCAGATTGCATGGCTCGATAAACCGCGTCTTAAGCCTTCGAATCGAAAGCTGGGTGTGTTGCGATATAATGCGGCTCACAGGGGCGCTTAAGTCACCTATCATCCATCAAAACGGCAAAGGTTTTCCAACCCAGCGCTGAGTTGTGGTGGAAGAGCTCCCTCTGGCGCAAGATGCATCGACCATTGTGCAAGCAGTTTTGCGACCCGCGATCCGTATATCGGGGAAAAGTAACTTAAAATAATGCCAAGCCACGTCAATTAATAGGAGCGCAGCTCACTTCGACACTAACGTATCCGATGGCTTTTCACCAAAACGCAAACGATATGCTTTAGCAAATTCACCCATGTGAACATAACCAAGGCGCGCGGCGATATCGCTTACTTTTTCTTCCCGGTCCGCGTCGAGCAACTCCTGATGGGCGCGTAACAATCGTTGCTCGCGAAGAAACTGGCCCGGCGTGCAACCATGGAATTTTCGAAAGTTCATATTCAGCGTTCTTACGCTCACCCCTGCAACCTTTGCAATTTCTGACAAAGTTGGTGCGTCAGCGGCATGTTCGACCATAAAGCTTTCTGCATTTCTAATGCTGTGCGGAGTGATGGTATGTTGTGTTGCGTTAAGATCCACACCGACCCCTGCTGCCCAATGCTTAAGCAGGTTACTCGCAAGCGTTTCCTCAATATGCCGAATATTGCGGGGTGTTAATGTTCTGTTTTCGTCATTTAAATGGTGAAAAGCATAGAGCAAGCTAGCATGCCAGCACGTGTCAACACCCCCCAATCCGACGCGGGGCTGCCATGTCTTGCGGTCAGGAATGTTTCCAAACCAACTCAAGCCAATTTCGTCAAGCATCTGGTTGGGAAATATCAACCCAAGCTGAACATTATCTGCACTCATGTGCGTTTCGGTCGATGCTTGAGATAGATCCACAACTGCGCTTTCACCGGCGCCTTCTGCAGCTGCATCCCCTCCATTCGCCGAGGTGATGGCGTGTCCTTGTAGGTTTGTCGTCACAACAATTGGTGAACCGCTCACCTGTTCAGCGTTGATGCGAATGCCCATGTCGTACCGTGTGCGCGATATTCCGATACGCCCGATCTGTGCGACTTGAATTTTACTTTGTAGCTTTATCGGTTTTTCACCCGGCGAAAACGTCACGGAGCCAACACGCTCACTGCCCCATGCTGATAATTCGTCCCAGTCAGAGGCCGTGAAGGACTGTTCATCGGAAAGTGGCTTGGCAAAAGCACGCAACGGGGAATTGGGGGCCGTTAAGCGCAAATCATTATTCATATTCATAACTACTCTCCCACGCCCAGCGGGCTGTTTCGTTTGTGGATCAACGTAGAAATTCGTATTTCAT
This sequence comes from Pacificibacter marinus, assembly GCF_018860665.1. Classification (GTDB taxonomy): domain Bacteria; phylum Pseudomonadota; class Alphaproteobacteria; order Rhodobacterales; family Rhodobacteraceae; genus Celeribacter; species Celeribacter marinus_A. Next base: position 32,585 of record NZ_JAHKPK010000005.1, on the reverse strand, counting down.
GGGCTCGCGACAAAATAATTTTATTTATCAAACCTTTAACGCCGTTAGGTACCATGCTTGGCACATTACTTATGTCATATCTGGCATCACCAGAATGTTCGGTACATGCTGCAGCATGTCATCTAAGACGACGGTGCGATCTGCGGCTTCTTATCAGAACCCAATTAGAGCACAGCACTGTCTTTATATAAGTAGCACATCCTTAAGGTTGCATCCACGTCCATCGACACCTTCTTTGGGCTGAACGAGGCTGGGCGCGCATAAGATTGCCGTTTTGCGATAGGATTGCCTTTTTCCGACATTCAAGAAAGCCTTCGGCCCTCTCCCGCCCACAGTGACACGATTGCATCGCACGAAATCGTCCATTTTTTAACCATGAACGCGATGCATGACTAAAAGGAAAGGCGGCCGGATTGGCACTTCACTTTGCACAGCCGCAAGGTGGCCTGCCGCTCTATTTTCTCGCGCCTGTGACGGTTATAAAAGCGGCATGGGTCGCATAAAAATGCTCAAAAAACGGGCCGCCTTGGCGAGCCACCACAAACACAGCTCTCATTCAAAAATTGCGCTGGTCTATCAACCATAAGCAGAGTAGGGATAGGGTATAGGCTTACGTTAACTATTAAGCATCGCTTGAAATCCTTAATAGCTAGGATATGATTTTGTCCATCTCCAAACATAAGAATTTTTCGCATTTATGCACATTCAATTTAGACAACTGGGATGAGTTGTCTAATTCGGGTGATTGGGAAGAGTTATCTGAAAAGCTGAGCGCATTGAGTTGCCCTTTGAAACTCATACCGCTTGAAGATTCTTCGTTCAGCACGATTCATTCGACCCAAATAGGTCGCATCGGAGTTTCGCAAACCAATTACGGCGCAGCAGTAGACATTGCCATCAATGAAACTAAGGGAGCGCCAATAATTGTCTCGACCAACATTCGAGGCAATTCTAACCCAATGACAGAAAGCGGCGAAACCGTTGCAAATGGTATTGGTAAAAGTTTTGTATTCGACCTCTCCAAGCGCGAACATGCCTCGCGATTGGATAAAGATAACATTCAATTCCAATTTATACTTCCACCAAAACTACTTAACGAAGTCAGTCTCAGTTGGTTCGGAGATATCCAAGGCCAATCAGACTGGCAGATTAAGACTGATTTTGGAGGGGTTGAAACAAGCTGGTATGCAGCCTTGCGCTATGTTGCTCAACTGCTTTCGGAACCGAAAAATCAAATCAACGCGCGTCAAATAAAGCATATAGAAGAAACTCTATGCGTGAACCTACTTGAACACTGGGCGGCACGATCTGGAGTGAATTTATACGCCGGTGGATATAGCATTGTTCCACAAGTTGTGCGCGTGGCAGAAGAGTATATCGTCGAGCACGCTGGCGAAGCTCCGACATTGGCACAAATCGCGCAAGCAGCGAATGTCAGCGTCAGAAGTCTTTCCTTAAATTTCAAAAAATTTCGCGGCTCTACTCCGGGGCAGTTTTTACGAGAGCAACGCCTGCAGACTGCGCGCAAGCTTTTGCTTGCAGCAGACCATGGTCAAACGGTCCAACAGATCGCGCATAGGTTGAGTTACACTCACATGGGCGAGTTCGCGAAAACCTACCGAGAACGCTTTGGGGAGCTCCCATCAGACACTCTAAAACACACCGCATACGACAAACATATAACGGATCGACGGCAGTCGATCTGATCCAAATTTCTAGCGCGTAATTATATAAAAAGTAATGATCGGTGACATGAATCACAAAGACCGGAAAACGCGACGCGATGCCTGTATATTTTGAACGGCCGCAAGCCTCGACATGGTTAGGCCGCTCAAAGACTCGGACCGGTTCTCAGCAAAGCATTGCGTTTGTGACAAGCCTTAATAATTTGAATCAATACGCAGGCTCGGTGGCAACATAAGCACGGACGCATCGCTTGGACTTGGCTTTACATCTGAGCGCAACAACTGCGCCAAAACAATGCTTTCGTCATTCCTGTGCTTTTGTATCGCAGAATTCAAGGCGGTATAAATACTGCGCATATTGCTTTTACTGCAATCGTAGCGTGTCGAATTTACGGCTGGGGCGTCGCGATCTGCTGTCGCGACCTCAGCCAATTCATGAATCAACTCTTTTTCCGCCTCAATTCCCAACGAGGAACTGCCAAGACCTTCGCTCAACTCACGAACCAATCTAACCTTGTTCAACTGGGAAACTTCGGCTGGTCCATCATCCGAAGGAGAGGTCTCAGTAAGCTCAACGGGAGACTTCTTCTCCTCGGCTGGATTTCTAAAATGCTGTTTGACGATATCTTCAGACGGATTGCCGTTTCTCTTGGCCTCTTGTTCAACTTGTAAACGTTTTTGCCGAGCCGCTCTGACTGCGGCACGTTTTTTTTGCCTGGCGCGTGCCCTTACGTCCGACTTATCATCTTGCTCAGACTTATTTTTTCCTTTGAACACCCCTGTAGCAGATGCCGACTTTTGCTCCTTATCGCCCTTTTCAGATATCGCGCTACTAACAGCTTTGGGCGACGTTTTTTTTGTGACAGACGCATCACGAACAAGATTAGATGCTGCGTCTTGAGGCCCCCGCGATCGAAGCACGCCGTCCTCAACATCACCAGAAGAAGCGTCTGGGGTCAAAGGGGGCGCACCAAAATATCGATCATCCGCAACGACGCCCTTAAAATAATCAGCTATAGCGCGCATTGTCGATTGAGGATCTTCAAAGCCCTGTAAAGTACAGGAAAACGCTCCATAAGATACAGTTATCGTTTTGCTATTGTTCATCATATCCAACTCGGCCCAATTCTTGATTTTTGTTTAGGTTATCGCCGATCTCCGTCGACGTTTCACTTGTTCAAGACACACGTCTTGCTTCGGCTGCATGTCCGGTGCTGCCTGCTGAGCAAGTGGGGCATTGCTCAGCAGGATTAGATTTCTTTAAACAGGAGCGTTAAGAGAAAATACGCTTATCGTTGCGTGCCGAACGCTCTGCCAATTTACGGGCCTGTCGTCCGGGCACCAAAAGGCGCACGGCGTCGGTGCCAGCGTCTGGGTCAGCCTGAAGGCCAGGGAAAATCGCATAAATTTCTTCACGCGCTTTCGGGGAAATCGATTTGAGAGCTTCGGCACCCGTGTACAAGCTTTCGGTCCGCGCCCCGTTTGAAAACACGATTTGGTGTTCTTCAAACAAGAAGTGCACATAAGTCACCTCAGTCATGTCTTCCGCGACCTCGACGCCCTCAAGTTCCGTCAAATGTTTAGCACCGACCAACACCTCGTTCACACCGAACATACGCTCAGCAATCTTGGAATTGGCAAGAATGCGGTGTTGTGGGGAAACAGTTAAATCTTGCGTCGGCATATCATTGCCCAAAGCCCCAGCGCGGATACGGATTGGGCGAAGTTTTGGGTTCTTGGTAAGATCTTGAGCAGACAATTTGCGTATGCCGATCCAACGGATTGGCTGATACCCATCATCAAGCGTCAAAACCTTATCACCCACTTTTAGGTCTTCGACGGCAATTTCGCCTTCGCATGTCTTGATCAAAGTCCCCGAAGCGAAACAGACCACAGCCGTTTGATCTTCGGTTACCCCCCCGGTGATCCCTGTCATCGTCAACGTCGGACCAGACATATCGGTGCCGTCAAAGTTGACAACCCCATCAGCCAGATCATGGTTGAGTGCGGTAATCGCATGCGCAAAATCGGTGCCGTTTGCGGCGTTGTAATCTGCTAGGGTGCTATCATTAAAAATGGCGCTTAGATCAACAAAGTCATTATTTGTTGTGTCATCATCGTCATAAGGGCCACCGCTATCGGTACCGAAATCGGTGATAATGTCATTGCCGCGATCCGCGCCTGACCAAACAAATGTATCGTCACCAGAGCCACCTGTCAGCGTATCGTCGTCATCACCACCATCGATTAGATCGTTGCCGCCGCCGCCACTGAGAGTATCTTCACCACCCAAGCCCCAGAGCTTGTTGTCAACATTGTTACCCGTGATGGCATTTTCACCAGAGTTGCCGCGCACGTTTTCGAAGTTGGAAACTTCAGTATTAAAACCAATATTTGTGGCCACGCCCGTGTCATTCAGGGTAATTCCGATATCGTATTCATCAACCAATGCAGAATCAAACGCGACAGTATCTTCGCCGTCGCCGCCATCTAAGACTTCAGTTACGGGCGAGGCTTCGTAAAGAAAGCCAACCTCCGCAGTGTCGTCGCCTCCTTCAAGGTAGACCTTGTCATTGCCGCTGTCTGTAGTCCCTGCGAGCCAAGTGTCGTTGCCGTCACCGCCGTAGACCGTATCGTTGCCTTCACCACCTTCGATCGTGTCATTGCCTTCGCCACCATAGATGGTGTCGGCACCAGCCCCGCCGGAAATGGTGTCGTTCCCCTCATCCCCATAGATCGTATCGTCTCCATCGCCACCATTGAGGATATCGTCCCCAGTACCGCCGTGGATTTCATCATCACCGCTGCCAGCATTGATTGTGTCATTGCCTGAGTAGCCATAGACGACGTCATCGCCAGACTGATAACCGATCCCTAACCAACCGGGGTCATAGTCAGTAATCTCATCGCCATCGGCATCTTCATACCCGACATTCATAACGTCATCGCCAGATGTCCCGTCCACAACACCAGGGGTGCTTGGCGCGAGATCAAACGTTTCGGATGCATCGATATCCAAAGACATGCTAATCGCGGTTAAAGCGGGAAAGCCTTCGGGGGCATACAGATAGATTTGAGTGCCCGTGCCGGTTTCTACTGAGAAAGCCATAACGGGGGTTGTACCAACAAGAATACCACCGATGACGCCGCCCAGTCCTCCGCCGAGCAATCCAGCAGTTCCTGACCCAAGATATGTCATGGTTTGGTCAGTGCCGCCGTCGATCGACACTGTGCTGGTGCCGCTTGTGTCAAGCGTGCCATCGTCATCCGTAAAGACACCGGAAACCGGAGTCTCAATAGCAGGTAAAACAGTCGCATTCAGCAGGCCAGTATAAAGGTCAGCGAGTTCGCCATTGTATGCATACAGGCTGTCGTTTGCGGTTAGTGTAACACTCATAACTGCGATCCTTTTGTATGGTTGAGGGCCGATGGCAGCCCGCTTTTTAGCACACTGACATCACTCACAGAGGCACAGCCTGTGGTTGTGGAAAAGTTTGATGGAAAAATATGATCTACCACGTATTTGTCCTTTCCAGTCTCAACTCAGTAAAAACACAACCTTCGAAGCGGCCCCTATTTTGGGTTCCTAAAGGCAATTTTAATTTTCTATTGATATAAAGTTGACTGAAACGATTCCGTTTGTCGTGCAGAAATCCGCCCCGAAAAGCGCTATCGCGTTGATACTTGCCGACCAGAGATAGGCGCTTCCCTTTTCCGACATCTACAGGTGATTTTTCGCTAATCCAAAAGTTGAAAATCCACACCTAAGTACGTGCACACATCTATAAAAGGAAAAGAATCAGGCTAAAGTGATTGAAATTAAGTCATTTTATGAACTTTACCGGCGCTCGAATCCTACGCGATTCCAATTGTGACTTAGCTACACCTCGCTTAAAACGCGGCTATGGCACCATCCCCAGGACCAATTCGAACTGACAATAAATCCGATAGATCGGTTTTGAACAGCTCTGCCTTTCTGAGATGCCTTATCGCTTTTATGTTTGCAATCTAGGTACCCGCGACAGTGGTATGCATCACATTTCTTGCCCGTTCATGCGCAGGCTCATGGACCATCTCAATGGCGCCAACAGATCGCTTTTGTATGGCGCATCGCGGGCTTACTCCCGCTTAAGGCGAATATGGCAAATTCAGAGGCTCCAGTTTGGGCCTTGATTGAAGGCCCAGAACGACGCTCTGGCACATGGTACCAGCAAAGAATTCCATGCAAGAACTCCGAAACGAAGCCTATTAGTCTGGCGCTTCTACCTAGGTCAGGTCATACACCTTCTCCCAGAAACGATCGCGCCACTCTGCGCCCGAACTCTTCGCGACGTTGAAGGAACGCTCGCCCGCTACTTAGACGAATGCTGAAGGATTATGGCGGGATCGAATATCAAATCGCACAAAGATCAGTATGCGGCACGCAACAAAACAGGGTGAGATGTGAAAGAGGCTTACCGGGTCGCGTTCGAAACGCGGCTTGACGATCACAGAAGGTGTTCAGTGAGGTTCTACAATTCCACTCAAAAGTCGCCTGGAGCACATTGCAGACAGATGATCCCTTCGGCGCGCCAAGCCGCAACGACTGAGCTGCGATCATCAATGACGATCCAAGGTCTCAGTCCATCTGCCTTCATCTGAGCCAAGGCATGGCGTTTCACTTCGGGGTCGCTGGCATCGTCCTGGTCCGCGTCTCTGAGGTAAATCCCGTCAAAAGGAAGGTTGTGTTTACGCAACCATGCAATCGTATGATCGGCCCAGCCTTGTGGACGCCCAGAGCAAATGACGATGGTTTCGCCACTGTCTTTGAGGCGCTGCATCAATTTGGCGACTGGGGCAATCAAGGGCGCATCGGCCATGGCGGTGTGAAACTCATCCCAGTGCTTTTCCACCCCATGCACAAGATGACCCAGTGTTTTGGCATCAAATTCTGCGAGGGTTCCATCGACATCAAAGACAACGCAGGGTTTTAAGTCCGTTTGAATCATATTGTCTTCTCCTGAATTGTATGGGGCAATTTATCAAACAAAAGTGGCACGGCATTTGGTGGGCGCTGACCTACGTTGCCAGTGGTCCAAAGCACACGTGCGGCGCGGATGATGCCAGAATGACAAACAACCACCGGCAGGGCTGTACCAGATGTTGCGCATATCTCGGATATGGCCTGATGCACACGCGCCAACATTGCAGGCCAGCTTTCGCCCCCATCAGGGGTGTCATCACGATTGGGAAGCTCAGCTAAGGGGCGGCCTTCAAATTTACCCCAATCGCGTTCCCGCAGGTCGTCGTGCAGAACGAAATCCTGCCCCTGAAATGCCAGTTTGCAAGTGTCTTGTGCGCGCGACAGCGGACTAGAAAACAATGCGATTGGATCGGGCCATCTTCGGCAGGCCAAGGCCCGTGCTTGATTGCGGCCAAGGGGGCTTAAATGCACATCGGTAATGCCTGCGATGATATTATCCGCATTGGCTGTCGTTTCGCCATGCCGGATCAGGCAAAAGCTTTTCGTGGGGAGAGGCCACAAGGTCATAAGCGGATGAGATCATGCATGAAAACCTCTACTCCTAAATCTTCAATGAGGTAATCTTCTGGTTGCGTGCAAAAGGCGGGGGCAAAGCGTTTTGCGCGTAATCGTTCCAGCATTTTGATTTGATCACGCAAGGGGGGATGCACGTTCCAGCGTTGAAAATACCCGCCAGGGACGCTGCAAATGCCACGGGCATGGGCTGTCATATGACCGGTAAATACAACATGCGCATCTTGCCCCAAGCGCCCGCTTTCATGCCAAGCCCGTACATAACCCCAAGCGGCACCACCGTCGGCATTGGGGGTATCACAGATCAAAAAACGCGCTTGCTCCATTGGACTGCGGTCCAACAAGGGGGCGATTTCTTGAACATGCTGGTTAAGTGTTCCACTCGATAAAGCTGCGCGCAGGGTTGTCATACATTCAGGGTCTAACATCACGCTTTGCACTCCGTAACGGCGGATCAGATGAAGCGCCATTTCACCTGCTCGACCCGAAGGGGGCACCGGCAGAAGCACTTGTCCGTCTAGCCCATCCAGCAATGTATCAAGTGCTGCAAAGCGGTCGGCTTGGGGCACATCATCAAGGTGATAGGAACAATCCAAAATAGCGGTTGCGGCCAGCGGGGGCAGATCAAAAGGAAACCAATCAGATTCCTCTGACCAATCGCCTGAATAAAACAGCCCGTCGCCCATCGCAAAATGCATCCATACACCGCCCATCGCATGGCCGTTGCGCCCTGTGGTTAAAGATATGCCATCAATCACGGTTTTGCCTTGCTCTGGCAATAAACGCACAACAGCGGCAGGCGGCAAAGCCTTGGCCGTTTGAGCTGTGGCATAGATTGGCAGGCCTGCCTCAACCACGTGAGACGCCCCACCGATGTGGTCGATGTGATCATGTGTAATGAATACTGCATCCACTCCATCAAGCCACGCAGGGTTAAATTGGGCATGGGCCTCGGGACCAAACCCGCAATCAAGCAACCAACGCTGATTGCCTGTATTGAGTTGCATACAAGCAGGGCCTTTGTCGCCGATACCTGAGAGAATTCTTACACTTTGCATTTAATCCTCGTAAAATGCCCAAGGGGTGGTGATGGTCAGGCCCAGTTGTACGCCCACCTCAAATTTGGCCCGCGTTTCGGCCAATAGCCGCGTGCCACACTCAGACACGGTTTCCAGCAGATATTTCCCGCCCAGATAGGTCACACGCGCCACCTTGGCCCGCAGATCACCCGTTTCCGAAATTGTCAGGTTCTCGGGGCGTAGGCAGACATGACTGGGGCACTCATGCGTGCTGTTTATTGCAATGCGTCGCCCCAAAACATGACCGTGGGCGCTTGTCTCGTTTTTCTCGACCCCACGCATAGGCACAACGGTGCCCAACCCGACAAATTCGGCAACAAAACGGTTCTTAGGGCGTTCATACAGATTTTGCGGCGTGTCAAATTGTTGAATACGACCATTGTCCATGACGGCGATGCGGTCGGCCATGGCCATGGCTTCGGCTTGATCATGAGTGACATAGACCATCGTCGCGCACGTACGTTTATGAAAATCAGTAAACACAGTCTGCATAGAGGCGCGCAGGGCAACGTCTAGGTTTGCCAAAGGCTCATCTAGTAGCACAGCATCAGGATCGGACACGAGACAACGCGCCAGTGCGACCCGTTGTCTTTGCCCGCCTGACAGCTCCGATGGCATCCGCTCGGCATATGTGCCAAGACCGGTTGCGGTGAGGGCGGCATCTGTTTGGCTTGCGATTTCGGCTTTGGAAAATCCGCGGATTTCCAAAGGATAGGACACATTGCGGCGCACGGTCATATGAGGCCAAAGCGCATAAGACTGAAATACAAAGCCCATATTGCGGTTTTCAGGCGGTATCATCTTACCGGTATCGCCGTTTGCAATGTCACGATCACCGATGCGAATTGTGCCTTGGCTGGGCACCTCAAACCCCGCCAGCAGCCGCAAAAGTGTGGTCTTACCGCAGCCCGATGGACCTAGAAGCGCAATAAATTCACCGTCCTCAAAACGGGTGCTAATGTCTTGCACGGCGGGTGTTCCCGAAAATGTTTTACCGACTGAGGTCAGGGTTATGTCTGCCATGGAACGACTCCTTTTGGAAAACGGCGCGATAAAAGTTGAACCAAAACCATCAAAAGCATGACGACCATCACAATGGTCATAGCCAAAGCGCTGGCCATTGCGGTTTCGCCGCTGTCATCGAGATTGAAAATCACCACGCCTAATGTTTCGGTGCCTGACGACCAGAGCAACGCAGATACGGTTAATTCATTGAACGCTGTCAGAAAAACAAGGATCGCCCCTGCGGCTGCCGCTGGGGCCGAAAGCGGTATGATCACATCGCGTAGGCGTTGAAACAGCGTGGCCCCAACCGATTGCGCGGCTTCCCCCATCGCGGGATCAAGCTGTTTCAAGCTGGCTTGTAGGGGGCGGAACATGACGGCAAAGAAGCGGGCAAGATAAGCGAAGAAAATGATCCAGATCGTTCCATAAAGCGTGGCTTCGGTGAAGGGTAAATTGATCAGTAAAAGGATCATCGCAATCGACAAAACAACACCGGGCAGCGCATAGGGTAGGTCAAGCAGGCTATCGAAGATGCGAGACAGCCGCGTGGGCGAACGTTCCATCAGCCATGCCAGCGGCAGACATAAAATCATCAGCACAAGTGCCGCACCAAAGGCCAAACCGAATGAGTTTACAAAAGCCCGCGCTGTGACGGGCTGGCGCAACAGAACCTCGACCCAAGAGGCCAATGTGACCGTGTCAAACCGCAAAGGCACACCATAAGCGGGCACCAAAGATGTCGCCAGCAACCCAAACATTGGCAGTACAAGTATGATTCCCACGATAGCCCATAGCAAGATTTCCACAGGCAAGCGTGCAGCCCCCAACGGGATGGCCAGCGGGCGCGACGTGGAACCGACAAGATAGATCCTTTGCCGTGTTTGAAAAAAACGCTGCGCGAGAATACCAATAACGGCGACAGCACCGATCAGCATCGCCAGAACAGATACCTCAGCCAGAACGCTGGTGCCAAGTCCTGCCAGCTTTTGATAAACCAGCGTCGGCAGTGTCACATATCCTGCGGGAATACCAAGCATCGCGGGGATGCCAAAGTTGCCAAGAGCCGTGACAAAAGTGATCGCTGTGCCTGCCGCAAGGCTTGGCAGAGTCAGAGGCAAAATCACCTGCCACCAAGTCCGCAAACCGCGCGCCCCACTGATCCGTGCCGCTTCAACAGTTTCTTGCGGGATGGCGCGTAGTCCTGCGCGCAAAGTGAGGAAAATGATCGACATATGCTGAATACCCAACAGCAGGATAATTCCTTCAACAGAGTAAAGCGGTTGCGGTGATCCAAGGGGTGGGGCGAGTCCAAGAGTTTTGAGCAATACCGACGATGGTCCCATAATCTGTGTCCATGACAGCGCTGTAATCTGCGGAGGGATCATCATCGGGATCATCAGGCAAAACACCAAGGCGGCCTTTGCCCGCAAGTTGGTCAGTGCGACAAGGAATGCAAAAGCGGCCCCCAATACCAAAGACACGATCGTACCCAGACTTGCGGTGATCAGTGAATGTTTGAGCGCGCTCATCGTTGACGGTTGCGCCAGCACTTTGCCCGCCAATGTAAACCCGAAGGTGCCTTGGTCGGTCACCCCTTCGACAAACAAACGTGCAACGGGGGCAAGCGTCAGACAGATCGAGACGATTAAAATCGCACAGAGCAGCCGACCCTCAGACCGGCTGCCTTCTTTTTGCATGGTAGGATTCATCATTCAGCGCCGAAAAGCTCAGCAAATTTAGCTTTGTTTGCCTCAGCGTTTTCAAGCGCAACAGCAGGGTCAAAATCCATCAGCTTGATGTCTGCACGTGCGGGGAAACCTGCAGGCACACCCATGCCATCACGTGCAGGGATATATCCCATATCCAGCACCAATTCCTGTCCTTCTTCACTGAGCAAGAAATCCACGAATTTCTGTGCACCATCGATGTTTTTTGCAGATGACATGATCGCCACAGGTTCGGTCACATAAGACACGCCCTCGGTCGGGAAGACGAATTCAATCGGTGATCCATCCGCTTTGTTACGAATGGCGAGGAAATCGACAACCATGCCGTAAGGCTTTTCACCGGACGCAACAGCTTTGAATGTACCGCCATTGCCGCCTTGCGCGCGGGTTTCATTCGCGGCCAATGCTTCGTAGTAATCCCAGCCGAGGGTCTCGTCCCCCGTCAGCGTGGCCAAATGGATCAAAGCTGCGCCAGAGTAAAGTGGGGATGGCATGGCGATTTGACCCTTAAGAGCCGCATCACTCAAATCTGTCCAAGAGGTTGGAATGCCCTCAACACCCGTATTGTAAACGATACCTGTCGTGATCAGTTTCGTTGAGTGATAGAACCCCTCGCCAGAATAAAGCGCGCTGTCATAGTTGGTTGCCTCAGGCGATTTATAAGCCGTCAAAAGATTTTCTTGCGCCATGCCTTCCAATGTCACCGTGTCGGCAATCAACAGAACATCGGGCTGGGGATTGCCTGCCTCGATTTCTGCACGCAAACGAGCCATCAGTTGGGTCGTGCCATCGCGGACCCATTCAACGTCTGTACCTGGATTGGCTGCCATAAAGGCATCCACGGTTTGCTGCGCATCAGCGTTGGGCTGCGAGGTGTAAAGTGTGATTGTGTCTGCAAAAGACGTGCTTGCGATGAGCGCGAATGCGGTCGAGGTGAGGAAGGTTTTCATTGGGCTCTCCTGAAATTGATGCTTTCGTTCGAAAGCTGCCTGACTTGAGCTTATTCCCATTTTCTGCAACCATTTTATGACAAAGACAGTGTTTTTTCAGCCTATTGCGAAAATTCTGAACAGGGCTTAACGTCGACTTTGACCCTTATTACTTTCGAAAGAAATCACCATGCGGATGGACCTAAGTGAGCGAAGTGATCGCATTCTTGCGCTTTTATCCAAAGATGGACCGCTTTCCGCCATGGATTTGTCCAAACGCCTTGCAGTATCGGTTCAAACCATACGTGCGGATTTGCGCAGCTTGGATGATGCTGCATTGGTGCAGCGGCGCAATGGCACGGTGCGGTTACGCCAGCAAAGCGAAAATATTGGTTACCTACCTCGCGCTCGGCTCTCGCGGCAGGAAAAACAACGGATCGCATTGGCCGTCAAAAACCTGATCCCTAACGGCGCCCGCGTGGCATTGGGCACTGGCACCACAGTTGAATTTTGTGCAAGATTCTTAGCCTCCCACCAAAATTTATTTGTCGCGTCCAATAACATCCATGCTGTTTGTGCGCTGCAAAACGCATCAGGGGTGACAGTTGAAATGGCCGGTGGTGCTGTCCGAATGCGGGATTTGGACCTGATAGGCGTTGCTGCGCTGGAATTCTATGCAAAATACCGCATGGATTATGCTGTTTTCAGTTGCGGCGGCCTATCGCCATCTGGTGCCGTTATGGATTACAATTCTGATGAAATCTCGGCACGCAAGGCAATTTCCAGTTGCGCCAAGACAACAATTTTGGTGGCCGACGCAGGAAAAGCCGACTTGGACCTAGCCTGTCAACACGGTCACTTGTGGAGTTATGACATCGTGGTGACGACGGCAAAGCTTGCAGAAGAAACCCTGCAACACTGCGCGCAGAATGCCTGTCAAATCATTCTGGCATAGGATGCTCAGCAGAAAATCCGCTATGGAAACTGTCTAGATGGCACGACCTTGGAAAGCTTCTTTCCTGTTCTATAACGTAAGCGCGTCAGGGGCGAACGCCACAGCGTCACCAAGACAATGACCGCAAACCTCCAAACACTCTAACAGCTGAGCTATGAGTAAGCCTTGTTTCGCAACCTTAAGGCTCGCCCTTGTTACAAAAGTGTTACGAAAATCGGCACGATTACTTTGGTCAACCATATAGATCAACGCCCATCTACCAAGGTGGAATTTACCTAAATCACCATATTATCCCTATTTTTCACGCATAGCCTTTAAGGTTTTGTTACAATTTACTGATAGGGAGAATTGTGTTGTCCCGTTAAATGGGACGGTTTTGGCGGAATTTCCGAACGCCGAGTATTGCTGGCTAAGATGGCGTCTCGCATAAAAAAAGCGCAACGAACAACCTCTATTGTCTCTTCGACCCCTTAAAGGAACATCCCATGATCCGTACGCTCGCGACATCCTTCATCGCTATAATGGCTGCAACCGCCGTCACAGCAGACGACTTGACCGTTTACAGTGCAGGCCCGAAACCTCTGTCTGCCGCCCTCGCAGAGGCCTTTACCGCCAAGACCGGCATCACGGTAAACCTGTTTCAATCGACTTCTGGCAAAGTCATGGCTCGCTATGAGGCGGAAAAATCCAACCCACAAGCGGACGTTCTTATCTCTGCTTCGTGGGGCCATGCCATCACGCTGAGCGCGGCTGGTGAATTGCTGCCCTACGCCTCGGAAAATGCCAAGACTGTGCCAGATTCGCTCAAAACCGAAGACTATGTGGCCCAAGGTGCGGCCGCCATTGCGATGGTGTACAACACCACTTTGGACATGCCAGCGCCCGCTGAGTGGTCCGACCTGACCAATGAAGCTTATAAAGATATGGTGACCATGCCAGATCCAGCAGCCTCAGGCGCGGCGCTTTCTTTGGTACAAGGCCTGGCCAGCCAAGATGGCGATGCGGCGTGGCAACTGATCTCTGACCTAAAAGCCAATGGCATGATTGTGCCAGGTGCGAATGCTGCCGCTTTGAATCCTGTTCTGTCTGGTGCGCGCGGCGTTGTATTTGGCGCGGTTGACTACATCGCGATTGGCCAAAAAGCCGCAGGCGAAGCGATCGAGGTTGTCTACCCTGAAAGCGGCACGGTTTTGGCCCCACGTCCAATCATGATCCCAGCCTCCACCGACCAAGCCAATGAGGCGAAACAATTTATGGATTTCGTTCTCTCCGAAGAAGGTCAGGCACTGGTTGCTGATCGCATGATCCTTCCAGCCCGCACAGACGTCAAAGCAAAACGTCCAGGTTGGGACGAGCTGGCATTGATCGATTTCGACTATGTTAAGGCCGCAGCAGAAGCCGAAGCCACCATCGATGCGTTCGCAGCGGCGACTGAGTAAGTTGATGATGCCCATTTCGGCACATAAACCTTCGGGAGGCGCGCTACGCGCCTCCCTTTTCCTCGCAACCATGGGCTTTGCTTTTGTTGTGGTTGCGCTGCCCATCTTGGCCGTCATTCTTTTTGCAATTTTCCCCAAACTCAACGAACTGTCATTCATCGCCCCCTTCAGTAATCTAGGGCCGCATCTTAATGATCCCAGATTATTACAGGCTGTGTTCAACTCGGTAACGCTGGCCCTGTCTGTTTGTGCGCTCTCAACTGTCATGGCCGTCTCGGCCGCGCTTGTGCGGATCAAACTTGGGCGACGTGGCGCGATCTGGGATGTGCTGTTTCTCGTGCCTTTTTTGGTCCCGCCCTTCACTGGCGCTTTCGCATGGATTCAATTGGGACAACGCAACGGTTTTATCGAACAGCTGTTGGGCTTCAACTTGAGCTCGATACTTTATAGCTTTTTCGGAATCGTTATCGTGATGGCGTTGAACTTGTTTCCAGTCGTTTATTTTACCACCTCTAGCGCCTTGCAGATCGTCGGACAGCGATATGACGAAGTCGCACGCGTGTTTGGCGCGACATCCGTTCGACGCCTGTTTCGCATTGTTTTGCCGCTGGTAGGCACAGCGATCGTGTCCAGCAATTTGCTTGTGTTCATCATGACTGTCGAGGAATTTGGCACAGCTGAAATTCTGGGGCGGCGGGCCGATATCGATTTTGTCGTGACCTACATCCATGAAAAACTAAGCGATTGGCCGATAGATTTGCCGGGGGCTTCTGTCCTGTCTTTGATACTGATCGTGATAGCACTTGGCGCTTACAATTTACATTTGCGCTTGACGAAACAAGTCACCACAAGTGTGGATGAGGTGCAAAGCCAAGGGCGCAAATCGCAACTGGGCACTGTCGGCACCACGATAAGCCATATCGCGCTTGGCGGCCTTGCTTTTGTCGCTGTGGCATTGCCGCTTTTGTCCATCCTGTTAAGTGCGATGATGCAACGGATGTCGGGCGGATTGGTCTGGTCCAATCTGAATTTTAATGCCTTTATAGCCCTGTTCACCACGCATGAAGATGCTCTCAGTGCCATCGCAACAAGTCTGCATTTGGCCACAGTCACGGCGCTGATCACTGTGACGATCGGCATACTGGCCGCGTTTTTTATCGTGCGTTGGCGTTCGGTCCTCTCTGATCCCTTAGATTTTCTGTTGACCCTGCCCAATGCGCTTCCGGCTATGACGCTCGCCGTGGGGCTCATTCTTGTCTGGAACCAATCGTTTTGGCCATGGACACCATATAATACATGGTGGGTGATGTTATTGGCCTATACCTGCATCATGTTGCCATATCCGGTGCGTATGATCACAAGCACATTGCGACAATTGCCCATGTCGATGCAGGACGCGGCTGTGGTCTACGGGGCCAGCGATCTGGGGGTAATTTTACGCGTCAACGGTCCAGCTTTGCTTGGTGTGTCCGTGGCCTCTGGATTTATCGTATTTTCCATTGCTTCACGCGAATTGGTGACATCGCTATTGCTCACGCCTCCCGGTTTTGAAACCGTTTCAACCTTTGTGTTCCACCAATTCGACCAAGGTTCGGTCAACACCGCAATGGCCATGAGCCTTGTGTCTGTTTTGATCTCTGGTGGCTTCATCGCGTTGGCAAATTATCTCAACAGCCTGCGCCCCGAGAAAGGCCACTGATCCATGATTAATATACATAACCTGCATAAAAGCTTTGAGAATACCGAGATTTTGAAGGGGATCAACCTCGACATTGAAGAGGGAGAATTCGTTACGCTTTTGGGGCAATCGGGCTGCGGAAAATCAACCTTACTGCGGATCATTTCAGGGTTGGACCGCGCGGGAAGCGGGCAGCTGTCTTATAATGGCAACGTGTTGGACAACCCCGCGCACGGCACTTTTGTCCCTACGCAAGCGCGTCAATTCGGTTTCGTCTTTCAAGATCATGCGCTTTGGCCCCACCTTACGATTGACGAAAATATTGCCTTTCCGTTGCGCAGCTACGGGTGGAACAAGAACGATATGGCAAAACGCGTTAAAGAGGTTTTGGGACAGGTGCAGATGTCTGCTCATGCGGGTAAATATCCGCGCCAACTTTCTGGCGGACAACGCCAAAGGGTGGGAATAGCGCGTGCACTCGCGCTCTCTCCCAAGGTGATCTTGCTTGATGAGCCTCTGGCCAGCCTTGATTCCAATTTGCGTGACGATCTGGGGCACGAAATTCGTAAGCTCGCCAAGCAGTTCGGGCTGACTTGTATCAATGTGACTCACGATCGGCGTGAAGCACAAATCCTGTCAGACCGAATTGCCGTGATGTCGGGGGGGCAAATCCAACAAGTGGGCACACCCTTGGACATCTTCACGCGCCCCACCACAGTAGAGACGGCAAAGTTTGTCAATGCGGGCAATATCGTGCCGCGCGATTTCTTCACTTCAGATTCCTATCATGCCAACACCGATGACAGATCGGACTGGCTTTTGGTCCCGCGCAACGCGGTTCAAATCGTACAGGGGCAAGCTGAGCACGCCGCGAAAGTTCAAGACATGGTGTTCATCGACGGGCGCTTCGAAATCAAAGTGGAAATTAAGGGGCAAAGCCTGACTTTCTTTTCTGAAACCAGACCTCAGGAGATGGGGGATGTGCGTTTAAATATTCTGCCGGAACACGTCTTTCCGTTGCGGGCATAACGACGGCGATTTTCCTATGCAAAACTTCAATGATCTGAAAATTCTCGACGCTATCGTGCAGTTCCGTTCGATCCGCAAAGCTGCGGAACACATGTCTATGACCCCCTCTGCGCTCAGTCGTAAAATTCTGGCGCTTGAGGCGCATTTCGGCGTGGATTTGTTTGAACGCACCTCCAAGGGGCTCCGCCTCAATCCGTCGGGGCAATACCTTGCGATCCACGCCCGCGCGCAATTGGCAGAGCTGGAAAAGGTGCGCGGCGAATTGCAGGCAATCAAAAAAGCCACCAGCGGTCATGTGCGAATTTGTGCCAGCCAATCCGTTTTAGAAAGTTTTCTGCCGGTGCATTTGGCGAAGTTCCAGCAGAAAAACCCAAAGGTGACTGTCGCGCTGAACCATTCATCCTCAATACGCGCACTGGCGGATTTGCAAGAATTTCATTCCGATATTGGCCTGTGCTTGAATCTGCCCGATCATTCGGATTTGTCAGTGCTGAGTATGGCAGAGCAAGAGATCTTTGCTGTGGTTTCCGCCCACCATCCGCTGGCGGCGGCAGGCGAGGTGTCCATTTCAGAAATAGCCAAACATCAAATCGTATTGCCCCCGCAGGGATCAGGCTTGCGACTTATGCTGGATCAACAGGCCAATCGCGAAAATGCTTTCCTGTCCCCTGCTGTCGAAAGCAACACTTATGCCTCTATCGCCAGCGCTTGCCGCAGCGGCGGGCTCATCACTTTTGGCCTTTCACTATACGAGCAAAGCGAAGATGACGCCGCAAAAGCGGTTTTGCTTAAAATCACAAAAATGAAACCGGCAAATATTCGACTGGTAAAACTGCACGGGCGCACATTGTCCCCTGCTGCAGCGAAACTTGCCAAGTATTTGGCCAAGAAAATACGCAGCGGCGCGAAACAAATCGGCGATGCATAGGGGCGAGGCGCGACAGCGGCGCAGGGACTGCCTAGATGCCGATAGCGCAGGATGGCTTTGCATGCCGCGCCTCTCTTTTCTCTCCAAGCACTACATCTGCGCATAAGGACTAGAATATGACGACATGGATTATCTCCGACACGCATTTCGGGGACAGCAGCTTTATTGACACGGGCTTGGCGCAAGGAAAAACGTCACGCGGATTTGGGACTGTGCGCGAAATGAATGAATGTCTTGCAGACAACTGGAATGATCTCATTGCCTTAGATGACACGGTTTTTCACTTGGGAGATGTCTATGGAGGGGACGGCTGGAAAATGTTGGGGCGGTTGAAAGGGCAAAAACATTTGATCCTTGGCAATCACGACAACCCTCTTGACCGCGAATTGACGCAAGTGTTCCAGTCTATTTCTATATGGAAAGTTCTGGGGGCCGCAAAGACAGTGTTGACGCATTTGCCAATCAGCCTGTGCGCGCGCAGTGGTCTTGGCGAACGATTTGCCATGAACATTCATGGTCACTTACACACGAAACTGGCACCAACAGAGCGGCATATTTGCGTGAGCGTTGAACAGACCGATTACAAACCTCTAAACTTGGACGCGTTAATCGCGCACAACTTACCAAGCCTGTGACCTGCACAGATTGCAGATAGATTTTTCCCTAGCGCGCGGGGGCTTGCCTGCCAATGATGCCAACCAGCGCATAATATCTAGGTGCATAACCATCCAAATCGTTGTGCAGGTTAGGGTAACATCGCCCAGCTTAGCCCAATGAAATCTTCGCGATGCGCAAAGGTCACAAGATGAATATCAAACACGAAGCGCGCGCCAATAATCCCTTTTGCATCTTCAGCAGTGACAGTGATTGTCAGACCATTTTCATCTGCACTTAGCTCGGCAGGGCCAGCTTCAAGCGCCACAGCCCCATGTTTGTCATCATTGGTAACAGTAACCTTATGAGCAAAATGCTTGCACAATTGTTGTAGGTATTTTGACCCGTGTTGTGTCGGGTAATAGGCTGTTGATTTGAGCATTTCAAATTCCTGACTTTTTTAGTACGTTTATATCTTTACCTTCGGAACGCAAGCCGTTATTTCCTCGAAAATAAAGCGAAGCCAGACTTTCAGCCACGCGTTCATTAATGGAGAGAGATATGATACGCACTTTCTGTGCCGCGTTTATTGGCATGTCGCTGTTCGCTACACCTGCCGTTATGGCGCAAGATATCCAAATTCACACCGCTCAGGGTGAGGTGACAACGGCCCCTAGCCCTGCTCATGTCGTGGCCCTTGATATTGCGGCAATTGATACGCTGACCGCGCTCGATGTTCCTTTGGTTGGCATTCCTGATAAACTTTATGTTGATTACCTCGGTGATTTGACTGCCGAACCGGTTGGCACATTATTTGAGCCGAACATGGAAGCTCTGGCAAACCTCGGCCCGGATTTGATCATTGCGGGCGGTCGGTCTGCGGCAAAGGTTCAGGCTTTGTCAAAAATCGCTCCCACGATTGATATGACCATCGGCGAAGATACCGTCGCGGATGCAAAAGCAAACATCACCACCTACGGTGTGCTGTTTGAGAAACAAGATAAGGCTGCGGAGCTGTTAGCCGCGATGGATGCGCAACTTGCAGAGGCAAAAGCGGCCACTGCCGGTAAAGGTAATGCGTTGATCCTTATGACCAACGGCCCAAAAGTTTCGGCTTATGGTCGCGGGTCGCGGTTCGGCTGGGTTCACACAGCCCTTGATGTCCCCGAGGCATTTGAAAACCTGAACCCCGAAGTGCATGGCGATGCTGTGTCCTTTGAATTCATAGCCGAAGTGAACCCCGACTGGTTGATCGTGGTTGATCGCAGCGTTGCCATTGGCGAGGCGTCATCGGCACACACAACCTTGGACAACCCATTGGTGGCTGGAACAACCGCAGCACAAAACGACCAGATCGTCTATCTCTCTGCGGCCCCACTTTATATCGCGGGTGGTGGCTACACCTCGCTCAGCACCACCTTGGCTGAGATGACAACCGCTTTTACCAAATAAGCAAAGGGCCGGGGCCTGTGCCTCGGCCAATAATATCATGCGCCCCACCCTCACCCTTCTCGGCCTATTGGTGCCATTGTCAGTGGCCAGCCTGTTGATCGGTGCTGCCGGAATTGGCTTTGCCAGTTTTGGCAGTGACCCGCATATGGCGCTGATCATGAGCGTGTCGCGCCTGCCGCGCACCTTGGCGGTGATTCTGACCGGAGCGGCTTTGGCCATTGCCGGAGTGGTGATGCAACAAATGGTGCGCAATCGCTTTGTCGAACCGGGCACGACAGGCACGGCGGAAAGCGCCGCGCTTGGTTTGCTCGCCGTGACGATTGTTGCGCCTGCATCGCCGATCTGGGTGAAAATGGTGGTGGCAAGCCTCGCAGCCATGGCTGGAACAGCGCTGTTCTTACGCCTGATCCGCCGTTTGCCTGCACGTGAAGTCCTATTGGTGCCTGTAGTTGGGTTGATCTTGTCCGGCGTCTTGGGCGCCATTGTCACATTCGTCGGCTGGCAAACCGATCTTTTACAGCTCATCAGCATCTGGCTCATGACCGGAGAATTTTCGGGTGTCATTGCAGGACGTTATGAGTTGCTTTGGTTTGCTGCGGGTGCCGCCGCATTGGCATGGTTCGCCGCAGATCGGTTTTCCATTCTTGGCCTTGGGCGTGAGACCACAACAAGTCTTGGCCTGAATCCCGATGCGGTCATGCGACTTGGCTTGGTGGTTGTTTCCGTGGTCACCGCGCTGGTGATTGTTACGGTAGGAATGATCCCGTTTGTCGGACTTGTGGTGCCCAATATTGTGGCGCGGCGCTTGGGTGACAATCTGCGCGCGACTTTGCCGGTTACGGCCGCAGGAGGCGCCACTCTTGTCTTGGCTTGTGACATTGTAGGACGTCTGGTGCGTTTTCCTTATGAAGTCCCGGTTGGAACGATTTTGGGGGTGATTGGCTCTGGCCTATTCTTGTGGTTGCTCTATCGGGAGCCCGCACATGGATAGGCGTTTTGCACTGTTGAGCATCGCTCTGGTCGCATCCTGCGGCTTTTATTTGTTTTGGGGTCTTGGTCCGCGTTGGCAATTCATACTGGGTTTGCGCGCACCTAAATTGATCGGAATGTTGCTGGTCGGTGCCGCGATTGCGGTGGCGACCATGGTCTTTCAAACCGTTTGCCGCAATCGAATCCTTACCCCACAAATCATGGGATTTGATGCGCTCTACATCCTGATGCAAACCGCAATGGTCGCGGTGCTGGGCATCAGCGGCTATGCAGGCTTGTCCATCTCTGTAAAATTCGGGGCCGAAGTTGTGGTCATGACCGTGGCCGCTTTGTTGTTGTTTGGAACTCTCTTGGGCCGAGGGACACAGGACGTGGCGCGTTTGGTGCTGACGGGTGTGATTTTAGGCGTGCTGTTTCGATCTTTCTCAACCTTTTTGGCGCGGATTATCGACCCAAATGCATTCGCGGTGGTGCAAGCGGCAAGCTTTGCGAGCTTTACAAATATTGAACCCAATTTGTTGCCCGTGACAGGCGTGGTCTGCCTTGGTGCAATCGCGCTGTCCCTTTGGTTGTCCCCACGTCTGGATGTGTTGGCGCTTGGTCGCCCGATCGCAATATCGCTGGGATTATCTCATGATCGATTGGTGCTATTGGCCTTGGTGATTGTGGCCGTTTTGGTCGCGGTTTCAACGGCACTGGTCGGGCCAATTGCATTCTTTGGCCTGCTCGTCTCGGGTCTGGCGCATGAATTGACGGGGTCTTCCCGCCACGCCCGTTTGCTGCCCATGGCAATCTTGGTCGCAACTCTAATGTTGGTCGCTGGGCAAACGCTATTCGAGCGCGTTTTGGGCCTGCAATCGACGCTTTCTGTGGTGATCGAATTTGCCGGTGGCCTGTTTTTCCTATGGCTTTTGTTGAAAGGGCGTACGCGATGATTTGTGTTAAAAATCTCAGCCACAGCATCGGCAAAACCTCGGTTTTGCAGGATATCTCGCTGGAAATTCCAAAAGGTAAGGTGACCGCTTTGGTCGGGCCGAATGGCGCGGGGAAATCAACGCTTTTGTCTTTGATTGGCCGATTGATGCCATTGCAAACGGGGCGTATTTCTATCGATGGATCCGACATCGCGCAAACGCCAACACGCGAACTGGCACGCAGAATGGCGATTTTGTCGCAAACCAATTCGCTTGGGAGCCGTTTGCGTGTGCGCGAATTGGTGGGTTTTGGGCGCTGGCCTCATCACCAAGGCCGACCAACACATGAAGATGAGCAGTTGGTCATGCAGGCGCTGGATGCCCTCGATCTGACCGCGCTTGGCAATCGTTTTTTAGAAGAGCTTTCCGGCGGTCAACGCCAACGTGCCTTTATCGCAATGGCCTTGGCGCAGGGCGCGGATTGGCTGCTCTTGGACGAACCCCTTGCGGCTCTCGATATGGCTTTTGCCCGCCGCATCATGGCCCAGCTTGTCGCATTGCGAGAAGCGGGGCGCAGCATTGTTGTCGTGGTGCATGACATCAATCATGCGGCGGCTTGGGCCGATCACGTCATCGCGCTTAAAGAGGGGCGCATCGCCGCAGAAGGCCCCCCCGAAACGGTCTGCACCAGTCAAGTGTTGGGCGACATTTTCGATATGGAGCTGCGCGTCACCCAGATTGAGGGAAAGCCGCTGGTTCTGCACCACTTATGATCTCGAAACCTAAGCCAAATAGAAAAGTGAAACACAATGGAAACTATGACCAACGGATCTATGCAGATGGCTTTTGATCGGCTTTTGGCTTTCGTCAGCATGGGCGGCGCCGCAATGTGGGCCATCGCCATTCTCTCTGTCATCACGGTTGCTTTGATTTTGTGGAAAGCCATGCGATTGCTTTCGCTTGGGGCATGGTCCGGCGGTAAGCGCACGGATCTCGCCCTTGGGCTATGGGCGAATGGCCATAAAGAGGAGGCCATTGCCTCTTTGAAATCACGCCGTTCTTTGCGCGCGATGCTGGCCCTTGCGGCGATGCAGGCGACGCTCAAACCTGAGTTGGATCAAACCGCAGCCGAGGCGGAAACAACCCGTGTCGCCCGCGCGCTTTTGGTGCGGGCGCGGGCAGGACTTCGTGGCTTGGAATTGGCATCTACGATTGGGCCATTGTTGGGTCTACTCGGAACGGTGACAGGGATGATTGCCGCATTTCAGGCGCTACAAGAGGCGGGATCACGCGCGGATCCGGCGGCTCTTGCTGGAGGGATCTGGGAGGCGCTCTTGACCACAGCCGCGGGTATGGCCGTGGCGATTCCGGCATCCATTGCGCTGACATGGTTTGAGAGTGTGCTGGATGGTTTGCGTCACGACATGGAAGACAGCGCCACACAAATCTTGCACGGCACACAGCAGGTCACGCCACAGCAACAGGCCGCTGAATGATCAGTTTCGGCGCAGATAAACCCCGGCGAAAGCCAAATTTGACGCCGATGATCGACGTTGTTTTTTTGCTTTTGGTCTTTTTCATGCTGGCCTCACGCTTTGGCGCAGATCGAGCGCTGCCCCTGACGGTGACAGGATCGGGCGGAAACTATAACGGCCCGCCGCGATTGGTGGAGTTGGTGGCCGACGAGGTACGGCTCAACGGGGTCGTGATGAACCAAGATGAACTGATCGAAACCCTGCAAACTCTCACAGAGAGCGGCGAGGATGCGATCATTTTACGCGCCCGCGATGAGGCAGATTTGCAAGCGCTCGTCCATGTCATGGATGGCCTAACGGCGGCGGGTTTTTCTCGTCTTGTATTGGTGGAATAGAGATGGATTTCAGCACCAAAACACCGAAGCGGAAAGAAGAAAATCTGCTACCCATGATTAACGTCGTGTTCTTGTTGCTTATTTTCTTTCTGATTTCTGCCAAGATGACGCCCCCTGAGCCGTTCGAAGTGACCCCTCCTTCAGCACAGGTCGAGGCCGAAGCGGAGGGTGAGTTTACATTGTATATCGCCGCCGATGCCCGCGTTGGGTTTAGGGATGCGATCGGGGAGGACGCGTTCCAGAGGCTGGCTGCGGAGCAAACCGCATATTGTGAGCTAAACGACTGCGAGGAAGCCAAGCCTCATCTGACGCTACGCGCCGATACCGCCCTGGCTGCGGAACAACTCGCAGCGCTTTTGCCGGAGATTTCCAAATTGGGTTTCGCCCAAATTGAATTGGTCGCACAATCAGGAGGTACGCCATGAGCGCTCGCTTACAGGCTGCCGCGGCCATTGCAATGGCCGCAGGCCTACATCTTGGTGCCTTTGCCTTACGCCCGGCAACCGTGGGCGCGGTATCCTCTGGCGCGGGCGGAGAAGGGTTGGTGTCATTGCAGGCAGCAAATGCCTCCATTGCCGAGATGGTTGAGGCATGGGACAAACCGCCCGAAATCGAAATGACACCAGATGTCACTCCTCCTCAGCCCGTTCAAAACATCCAAGCGCCAGAATTGCACGCGGCACGAGATGCTCCCCCCCGTTTGCCGCAAGTTGCCGCGCCCATGGCGCTGCCATCCGTTGCAGATGCGCTGCCAGAGGCAGATATCAGTCTCCCGCCGCCTCCCGTGGTGGCAGAGGAAGAACCCGATCCGGAAATTGAACAAGCCCTCGCGGGAATCAAGCCGATCCCACGGCCCGCACCCCCTGAAAAAGCCGTAACAAAGCCGAAACCGCCAGCCAAAGTGGCAACCCCTGCCAAAAAAGCCGCGCCGGCATCAGCGGCCCGTGCCGCCCAACGTGCAAGTGGTGCAGGTGGTGGAGCACAGGCAGGATCAAACGGCACATCAGAGGCTGCGACATTATCAAAAGCCACTTTGAACGATCTGCGCGCCAGTTGGGGTGCAGGCATCCGTACCCGCATCGAACGTCGAAAAACCTATCCGAACGCCGCACGCGGGGCATCCGGCACCGTCACAGTACGCTTGACGGTCAGCAGATCCGGTCAACTGTTGGGTGTATCTCTGGCGAAATCTTCAGGCAATGCTGCATTGGATCAGGCGGCCATCAACGCGGTGAATGTAGCGCGAAAGTTTAAAGCGGCACCAAAAGGTCTCACGGATTCACAATACAGTTTCAGCCTGCCCATGAGGTTCTCGCGCTAAGACGCGCGTCCCGATTGGGTGCACTGCAAACGCAGCATTATTTGTGTCACCCAAAAAAAGGGGAGGCCATAAGGCCTCCCAAGGTGTTCCACGAGATATGCTTTAGGGACAAAGGCCCCCAAAGCGATTTTTGAACCATATAAGGCGACCTTAAAAGTCAACAGTGGCTGTCAGACTGATTGCGCGGCCCTCAGCGTATTGGGGGTATACGATGCGCGTATCACTGATCTCAGTGTACACATATGACGAACGCTCATAGTAATATTCATCGAACAGGTTATCGACACCAAGGCGTAACGTTAAGCCATCCACTTGCTGCGGCTTATACTCGGCATATGCATTAACGACCGTATAGCTGTCATGTGCATAGAAATTGCTTGCAGACATCAAGTCGCTGTCGAGTGTACCCGCCCATGCAACGGTTCCTCCGACCTTCAGTTGATCAGAGATGTTGTGATCAACGTAAAGCGTTGCAAGATCACTTACGGGCACGATGCTTCCGCCGGCTGGCAGCACAGCATCACCGTTCTCTGACACATCTGCTTTGGTGTAAGATCCGCCAATGCGCCCGTTTGCATAGTTATAGGCAAGATTCAGCGTCATACCCTTGGAACGCACCTCTCCACCGTTGTTGATCTCATCCACAGTCCAATCATAATTGGCGTAGTCTTCGACCTTGATGTCGAAATAGGTAAGACCCCCAGTGAAAGCACCGCGAGAACCGTTCACACCGATTTTGTAATTGGTCGAGCTGGCGCCTGCATAATCGGACGCAAAATCGTAATCCCGCGCGTGCATCAAGCCATATTCACCAATATCATAACCAACCCATGTCTGAGAGGCGCCTGCGAACACTTCAAAGCCGGGTGCGAATTCATAAGATGCTGTGAGATTTGCACTTATACCGCTGTCTTCGAAACGCTGGCCATCCATGTCGTTGAAAATCATGTGGTCTGCGCGCAGGCCTGTTGACAGGTCAATCCCGTTGTCGAACTCGAAACGCCCTTGCACATAAGCGCCAACCTGCATCGTGTCGAGGTTCTGAATCTCTGGTGTGCCAGTGACATCGCCGTAGTTATCGACGCTGTAGTCTTGGTAGGCAAAATCCACACCTGTGACGATCGATCCGCTCTGTACGGTAAAAGTGTTTTCGATCTTGCCGCCGATCGCGCCGTTGTCCAACTCCATATCGCCGTTGCGCCCATCCACAACATAGTTCGGACGCCAGTAGTTATTTTCGGAATAATAAAGCAGAATTTCTGGGTTCCAGACATCAGTTGGCGCAGTTGTTGTGTATCTCAGGCTCACGATGTCGTTCGTGATATCGAGTGGGTACACTGTGTCATCATGGTTCAAGTCCATGTTCATTTTGATAACACGATCAGCTGAATCTTCGCTGTGCTCGTAAGACAGCTCGACCCGATGCTCTGCCCATTCATACCCCAACTTGGTCATGAGACCTTGCGCTGCCGCTTCGGACCCTGTGACCTCAGTGCCTGATCCATCGGTGTAATCATCACCGGTTTGATTGCTCAGCACGACCAGATAGTCAAAGTTCCCCGTGTCGCCAAAGGCGGCCAATGAGCTGGTCAATGTATTGCCATTGTCGCTATAGCCCAACGAGGCACGACCGCCGAAATTGTCGCCATATTCAAGCAGATCGCCCGCTGATACAGTTTCGTAACGCAACGAACCCGCAGCGGCCCCGAAACCGGCATCGGCGGTGGAAATGCCCGCCTCGACCTCAACGGATTTCAAAAATGCTGTGTCGACAACGTTCGACCCTGTGTGGTGCCAGCTGGTGACCCCCTGTGGGACGCCATCTACAGTCACAGCAAGATTGGATTGCTCCATGCCAAACACATAGACTCGTTTTGATGGGCCTGCGCCTCCCGATACTGTCACGCCTGATTCACGAGAGAACAGTTCAGACAGGTTTTGGGGTTGGATCGCTTGGATATCTTCTTCGGAAATTACAGCGCCGCCAGTGGCTTCGATGTTTTCTTGACCCGCCTCAATCAATGAGATGTTGATCGGGTCCAATTCATATATTTCTTGCGCAAAGCCCGCAGCCGCAAATGCGGCATAAGACACGCCGCACAACGCCATAAAACGCGATACTTTCATGAAACTTTCCTTTTAATTGCCGTTTCTTCGAATGATGTTCACGAATTAGGCAGTAGGTTACAGATTCTCAAGTATTTTTGTCGGGTATATATTAGATTGAAATATATAACATTTTTCATATTCATTCGCCTTCAGTGCCATGAGGGCAAACCATCTCCTTAAAAACCAATAAAAACAGTAAGATTAAAGGGGCGCCCATGCGAAATACCCTGTGACTTGCAATTTCCAATTGCACGCAAATGGTGCCAAAAAATCACAACATATGAAAATTTTGTATGACGAACGAGAGTGATAGTCAGGATTGGGCTTAGAAGCCCTTAGCCGATCGAGAGCTTTTTTCAACACGATCACGCGCGCACCATCCGGTGTTAAACACCGCGTTGAAGGTAAAAAATGGTGCAGACATTCATTCCACAAGACGAACGAAGCATCGGTATCAAAAATTCATCTATGTTCTGAACAGGTTCAGGCGATTAGTTGGCGGAGACCTCAACCAGCTCAATCAGGTCATTTTCTACGCCCTGCCAGTGTCTCGAGATTGTCGATGTAATGACCACAATATCGCAGCGCCTCCAGCAGGAAAGATCGACAGGATTAGCAACGATTGTGACCAATCCAAATTTAATACGGCCCACCCGAATAGAACCGCTGTTGGCAGTGAGCATAAACGCATCATCGTAGCGTGTAGTCCCATAGCGGACCCGACACGGGATTGCCCAACAAGACCGACTAGAGCCGTTACAGCCAATCCATTCCAGCTGAGTGATAACACCGTGGTTAAAACCAAAACTCCAATAGATATTGGGCCTTGTATGCCTACAAACACCGATGCAGCAAGAATCGAAACCGTTACTGCAACCGCACACCGAACTAAGTCCGGTAGACTGGACTCGGATCGGTCACTCCACCAACCCAGCAGAATTCGCATAACGCCACATAGAATATGGATAATGGCAAAAATGGCAGCAGCAGCACCGACTCCCACATTCTGGGTTTCAACCAGCATGACAGTTATAAACGCGTTTAAAGAAACCTGAGCCCACTGAAGCAGGCCTGACGCGAACGCCAACTTCAAGACGCTTGAGTCTGTATAGGGAGGACGATCTGTTCGAGCCCTTTTATTTTCATAGTTGAGAGGCAAACGGGGCGAGAAATTGGTGAAGCCTACGATTGCACCGACGCCCGCGAATATGGAAAGGCTGATGAAAACACCCCTCAAATCGAATTGCCAAACGATGAGCGGCACCATCAATGCAGCAATCACCGCTCCTGCCGGAATCGCGACCTGACGCAGCCCCATTGCAAAACCCAGTTCCGCACCTGCAAACCTGACAGAAACAGCCCGCCCCGATGATACAACCGCCGCGCAGCCCAATGCCCCTGAGGCGATCAAAGCTAGGCCTAGGCCAAGTGGACTCGCTTGGAAGGATGCAAGAAGCAACGCCATAGAAGCCCCGCCAAGACCGACCACGACTACCGCTTTCTCACCAAAGCTGTCCGCCAGTGTTCCCCATATATAGATCGTCAGGACAACGCCCCATGACACTGAAGCAAGTAGAAAACCCAATTCAGCGAGGGAGAGGTCGAAAGTTATGAGAAGCACGGGTCCCAACGCTGGAAACCCCTGCTGCAGGACGGAAAAGCAAGCCTGCACAAACATTGCTGCTGCCAAAACAACCCAACGGTTCTTGGACGTGCGATCTGAATTCATAATGGGCAAAGCCCCTACTGTTTAACGTGGGTCTTTGGCGTTATAGGGGCACCAAAGTGCCCCTAACTCGATTACTAAAGGTTACCCGTTTAGTTTTGGGTGAGCTTAATGACTAACTCTTTAAAAGTTTGCGATTGTTCGGCTCGGCGAGACTCGTAAGTAGCTCCATCCACAAAGCTTTCTGTCTCACCAATTCTTGACATCAAGGATTTGAAAGTGTCGTTTTCTTGCAGGTCCACAAATGCCTGACGCAAAAGAGCGAGACGATCCTCGGCTATATCGCTTGGAGCCATGACGATACGGTGCATGACGCCTACCCCTTCAAGCAAAGGTAGATCAGTCCCATAGATAGGAATGTCATCCGCGATCGCATCACTTTCTTCACCACAGGCCAGCGTTACGATACGGTTACCCAGCCCCTGAATCACGCTGGGCGAGACCGTGGTAAAATCCGCATCGCCGGCCAGAACAGCCTGCAACGCAGGCCCGCCACCGGGATAGGGAGTCAGGTTAAATCGAACATCATAGCGCGACATGATTTCGGCAGCATGGATCATTCCCGAGCCCCACTGGCCACTGTGCGCCCATTCAATCTCACCTGGATTGTCCTGCGCAAATTCGACCAAATCATCAAAGGTTTTGAAATCCCCATCTGAGTTCGCAACGATACATGTCGCGACGGTGTTCAACTGCGCGACCGTGACGAAATCCTCCAGCGGATCATAGGGCAACTTTGTTGTATATTTTTGCAACTGGTCATAAATATTGTGCGTAAACAACAACGTATAGCCATCAGGTCGCGCATTCGCCGCTTCCGCCGTCGCGGTCTGGCCACTAGCTCCGGGCATTAGTTTTACAATCATGGGCTGCCCGAGATATTCTGAAATCAGGCTGGTAACCACCCGTGAATTTACATCATGGGATCCACCAGCTCCAAACGGAATGATAAGTGTGATCGCCTTTTCAGGGAAGTCCTGCGCCTGAGCCGTTGAAACGCCCATCGTTGCAGCAAGAAAACCTACAGCCACGTGTTTGAAAATAGTGCGTATCATGTCTTTTCTCCTCTCCAGTTAGGTTGCGGTCATTTCGAATTTGGGATCATGCATTCGGGGATGAACGTGTTTTCTCCTCCGTAAGCATTTTGCTCGCCAGTCGTTGCATGCTGACGGTGCGACGCCACATCCACCACGCGAGAAGCGGAGTGGCGAGTAAAAGACACAGCGCAACTGGACGTTCAAACAATATGAACCCCCAAATATCCCCGTGAGCGATGCTAATGGATTGACCAACAGCGCGTTCCAGATCTTGCCCGATGATGAAGGCCATAATCATCGGGGTGACCGGAAAATGTAGTTTGCGACATGCGTAGCCAAACAGCCCGAACCCAACTAGAAAATAAAGATCAGTCGGCTCGTAGCGGAACACGTAGGCTCCCGCGAACGCGAGCGTCACAGTCAGCGGTAAAAGTAGGGATTTGCGGATCGTGACGACCCGTGCAAACAGCGGGATTGTGAAATACCCAATCACCAGCAACATCAAGTTAGCGATAATCATCGCATTAAGAATGGCATAAACCATCGGCCCTTGTTCTATCATCAAGTCCGGCCCTGGGCGAATGCCCTGCGCAATGAATGCACCAAGAAGAATTGCCGTGATGTTGTCCCCTGGAATACCCAAAGTCAAAAGCGGCACCAGTGTCGGTCCGTTCACTGCGTTGTTCGCGGCCTCAGGTGCAGCGACGCCTTCCAAATGGCCTGTACCAAATTTTTCAGGTTCTTTTGATGCATTCTTGGCAGCAGCATAGCCGATAAACGCCGCCGCGACCTGCCCCGTCCCCGGAATGGCCCCTATCATTGTTCCAATACCTGTGGATCGGATGATCGTGCGGAGACACGACCGGAATTCAACCCAAGTCAGACGCGCCTCTTTGCCCAGATTCAAGGAGCTCTTAACATAGTCACTCGCACGTTTTTCAGCTGCAATCATGACTTCTGGAAGTGCAAACAAGCCGATCAACATTGGCAACAGCGGGATACCCGAACGCAACTCGAACACATCAAACGTGAATCGCGATAGCGCACCGATAGGGTCTTGACCAATCATCCCGAGGAATAGTCCGAGAACCAGCATGACCATGGCTTTGACAAAAAGACCGTTACTGGTCGCGGCGATGACGATCAAGCTCAGCAATATAACAGCAGCCAATTCCGGTGGCCCAATCTGTGCCGCGATCATCGCAAAGACACCGATAGCAATGATCGTAATGATGTCGCTGGATGTGTCCCCGATGACGGAGGCAACCAACGCAATATCCAGCGCTTTGCGCGATTGACCTTTGCGCGTGAGCGCGGGACCATCAAACACAGTTGCAGCCGCAGCGCCCGTTCCCGGAATGGACACCAGAATGGCAGGAATACTTCCGCCGAAAATGCCCCCCTTATACACGCCCATAAGGAACGGAACCCCGATCAACGGTTCGCTGAAAAAGGCAATCGGCAACAAGATAGCCATTGCCATGGTTGTCGTAAGACCCGGCATAGCCCCTACAAAAACCCCTAGAAACAATCCAGTGGCGATCCATGCAAATGTTTCGAGCTGCAATAATAATGGAAAACTTGCCAGATAACTGTCCCATAGCCCCATTCTAAGTACTCCTTGGAGATGTCATTGCGATATGCATTAAAACCAGCCCATGTCCGCAAGCGGGAATGCCGGCAAAAAGACCTGCATGACCCGTGTGAATAGATTAAAGATCGCAAGCGGCACCGCTAAGGCAACGAGCAGGCCAAGCCAGTAGGTTCGGTTGCCGTAAAATGTGCTTAAACCAAAAACCAGCAGGGCCGATGAGACGACAAATCCAAGAACCGTCATGAGGGCAGCAAATGCGGCAAAAGCGGCCAGCGAGACAGAGGTGTTTATGTAAGCTTCGCGGTCAAGTTCCCTGAACAGGTTCTTCTCGGTCATGAAACCTGCTTTGACCAAATACCAAAGTCCAAGGCAGAAGAAGGCCATGCCGACAATGCGTGGAAATAAATGCGGATCTAAACCCGTCGAGGGATCGCCAAAAAGGACCAGTGCTTTTTCGACTTGATATGGCGCAATAACCCAGATGAGGATACCTGCAATGATAACCCCTATCCCGCAGACCACATTGAAATTAACGGAATACGTTTCTGCGACTTGTGCGTCGGATGCGACTTCGAACTCCTCAGACATAGTGTCTCGCCCTCCCCAAACCATAGAGAGACGCCGATAGCACACAGGCCAAGCCCTTATATAAATGTCGCATTATGCCCTCCCAGACCTATTGCCCCCGCTTACAAATGGACCCATCAACACTGATCGTTGACGCGTGATGCAGACTTGCAAGTTAACAACACCTGAGCATGCAAAGCTAATTTTATCTATAGTGAGTTTAGAACAACCCTTTTTCCGAAATGTCAGACACCGCAGCTCCGTTGGCGCAAGTTAATGTGTCTGGCGCGATCGAATTATCCCTCATCTCTGCGATCTGGAGTTGATTTCCGATTATTGGGAAAGGGAGTATTTCCACTTACTGCGGTGCCGAGGGGGATGGGGTTGGGCTAGCATTGCGTTGTCCACGATGGCGCCCGAT
>NZ_JAHKPK010000041.1 GCF_018860665.1 Pacificibacter marinus | reverse complement strand
GTCTCAAAGGTCGATTGAAGGAGACCTCGTCATCTTTAGTGATCCCGTGAACTTGAAAAACGTTCTTGGCCAGATCGAGGCCGATTGTAGTAACACGCATTGGGTGGCTCCTCCTAAAAGCAGATATGGACATCTGCAGTATGGCGCATTGCGTCGCCGATTGGAGCAGGAGCCATCCACCCCATCAGCTTAAATGAGTTGAGAGATCGGAACTTAAGCGTGTCAAGACCACAAAGACGTTGATGATGAGTGTGCCGCTGTCGAAGAATAATTGGTGAAACGATGTGATGGTGGCATAATTCGTTGCCGGATTGGCACGATAGGTGCAAGCAGAGCTCCTGTGCGCAGTATCTACACTTTTGCGATAGACACGTTATTCATCACAAAAAAAATCAAAATAAGGTACAAGCGCGATGTGCGTAGCCGATTTTTTGGTTTTGCGATCTGATAGCTAAAATACCTTGGAACAGAACGCGTACAGAACAGGAATGAGTAGAGGTGTGGGTAGACTTTCAAGATTATAATAACGTCACTAGCGCTAAGTCATTGAAAGTAAATGGAGGCGAGTACCAGAATCGAACTGGTGTACACGGATTTGCAATCCGAGCGCATGCCTTTGAAAAATATACAATTCGCGCTGAGAAAATGTCGGAACATAATGAGAACTTTTCATGAATGTTGCGAACATTATTTGCGCTTTCCTTGCGCCTGTATTGCCCTGACTTTCTGACGAGCTGCCCCCGCATATTTTGCGACCATACCCTTTGTTGTATGGCCTGTGACGGCCATGATTAGATCATCATCACAACCAAGCGCTGCAAGTTCTGATGCTGCTGAATAGCGTAGCGAGTGCATGTCATACTCTTCAGCTCCAATTTGCTTACGCACATCCATCACTGCCTCATGGGCTGACCGGTAGGTCAGTGCCTTGCCACGTGATCCCCAGGCGCAAATTGTCAGTCCAGTTTTAGGGGTGTTGGATAGAACCACGGCCAAGGACGCGGTAAATGGCACCCAAAGAGCCTTGCCTGTCTTTCCCTGCTTAATATGGATTCCGCCGTCCTCAATTTCATCCCAACGCATTTTCAAGACGTCACCAATGCGCTGTCCTGTTCCAAGGCAAAGTTCAAACACAAGTCGCGC
This sequence comes from Pacificibacter marinus, assembly GCF_018860665.1. Lineage (GTDB taxonomy): Bacteria > Pseudomonadota > Alphaproteobacteria > Rhodobacterales > Rhodobacteraceae > Celeribacter > Celeribacter marinus_A. The sequence goes on along the minus strand of NZ_JAHKPK010000041.1, from coordinate 4,154 downwards.
ACGAGCGCTTGCAATTGCCCTAAACAATTCGATCTTATCTAACGGCCACGGTTCGCGCTGCTTGCCTTCTGACTTGATCAACGGCACGCCTTTGGCGGGATTGTCATCACGCCAGCCAAGATCAATTGAATGCTCCAAAAGGATGCGCAAAACTTGAACGATGTAATTGGCAAATCTGACTGTTTCGGCATTCGCGTCTCTGGCTCGGATCACGTCTTTACGGCGTATGCCAGATACGGGGAGTGGCCCTAATTTTTTGCGCACCCACGCAATGATCTTTTCATAGTCACGGGCTGTGCGCGGCGCTAGTTTGCGATAGCGCTGACTGCGAAAGTAGCTTGTGCAAAGGTCGTTAAATGTTTTGCCTGATACGGGTGCTGGGGTCGCTCCGTTCAAAAGCGCGGCATATTCCAAAGCGAATTCTTTTGTGCCTGGTACGCTTTTAATGCGTTGGGTTGCATAGCCGCGGCGCTGAAAATATATGCCGCCCTTTTTTTGGTAAACATGTGCGGGAAGATCACGTTTCACTGCTTCATATCCACCAAGTCGAATGCGTCCTGTTTTATTGATGCGCTCGGTGGCATGATTTTTACCTGCCCATCTGGTAGGATGCTGACAGAAAATCCATTCGAGACCCATTCGGTCACGGCGCGGCGCATTTCTGCGGGTTTCAAAATTGGTCTAAGTTGTCCCATTACGATTCACCTTTCATTGCATCGATCTTTTTGATTGCGATTTCGGCATCGATCGCCTGATCTAAATCATCTTTATTCAAAACGTAGTTTTGCGGCGTTTGGCCTGCAAAAACACCGCCACTGTAAATGGTATCAACGTCTTTGTGGCGCAGGTGCCGGTAGCGCATGGCATCTGTTTTCACATCTGCATCGACATTATTCGCGACGTCGCCTTGCGCGCTTGACGTTTTAAGGTCTTGAGCGTCCTCTGTTGGATCGCTCATGTTGTGACCATTTGTTGCTGCTGCGTTGAATTGCCATAGGCGACTGGAGATAACCTTTTCATAGGCTATCAGTGCGAGGGCAGCCGTTTCTGGTGGCACGTTAACGCATGGTATCGTGATGCCTCCCAAATTCTTTCCAAACATATCGTTGTTGTTAGAGGCCACGAAAAAGGTCCAGTGGTATGGTTCCGCAAAATCTATCATGTGCGTTACTTGTCCGCCGTGCTTGGCATAGCAGAATTTCGTTTCTTCTAGCCACGCTTGTGCCAGGTCTTTCCTGCCAATTTTTCCAGCCTTGAATTTGTCTTTGGCTTCATCAAACAGCATGGTTAATCTCCTTTTGTAGTGAGTATGTCGCATGGGATGGGGCCGCGCTGTGTCGGCCCACACCAATGCGTCACGCTTCGGTTTGTTAGTTCTTGCCGCTTTTACGACGCATGCGGCGGATGCAGCGGTTCATGATCAGCTGCCGTTCTGAGATCAGATCGTCCAGGCTTTGTTTGCGGCGATTTATGCGTCCGTGAAGTTTGGCAAGGTGCCGAATTTCGATCTCGTTTGCAAAATGAAGCCACGCAGATCTAAGCCCGAAAGGTTCGGATCTCGCGCTATTCTTGGTGCTATTTGGCGGCTGCTGTGTAGTGGGTGCCGCTGTACAGGCGCGAGCGGTTTCAAGTGCTGACATTTGCAGATCCTTTCACCGATTTGGTGGCGGTTTTAATCCAGTTCGTAGGTGACGCTTGCTTCGATGTTCTCTGGTCCGTCTAGATGTAAAATCACGCCGTTTGGGGGGACTTTCCCCTTCGTTTTTTGCGCGACAAATGCTTTGATCGCTTCGCCTATTTCTTTTTTGTTGAGTTTTGCGACAGTTTTCATGCTGCAATCACTTTCAGTGATTTGGTTCGATACGTGGGCCATCTGCGCGTGGCGTGGGGATGTCTGATCCTGTGCGGCGCGCCGATATATCGACGACCGCCCCCTCTAGCTTTTCAATGCGCTCAATGTCGAACCAGTGCCCGTTTTTGTATTCGTTGCTTTTTTCTGCGCTTGGGAGGACGAAGATTTGATTGCAGCCTGTCAAATATTCTGCGCGTGCGGTGACGATGCCGGTGAATCCAGTCAGGGTGTCTTTGACTTTGTCGCCGAGCGATACGTTCCCGAATGCGTCATTTTGAGTGCTGTCATTGCGTTTGAAGATTTTAAGCAATTGATGATCCTTTCAGTGGTTCGGTGTTGCGATGCGTCCGGCCCATGCGTCGAATGTTGTGCGCAGGGCTGCGAAGTTTGATTGGGCTGCCGCATCTGTGTTGAGCTCGCGGCGGCTGTCTATTTTGCATATGTCGCGCAGGTATTGGGCAGCGGCGCTGGCGCAGAATTTGGTATCAGAAAGCCCGCTGCGGATGGCTGCGAAGGTTTGAAACTGCGGATCGTTGCACAGGATGCCAGCCTGTTTTGCAGGGGGCATTTGATTGTAACGTGTCATGCTGTTTCATCGCTGTTGGCGATATCAATCAGCACGTCGACAAAGCTTTCCTGTTCAGGCGGGCAGGCGCTGGCGATGTCTTTGCCGCGCAGCTCGTTGCGAATCTCGATGCGGCTGAGCCATTTGCACGGCACCGCTAAGGATTGGCGATAGGTTTCCCGGGCATAGGCCGGTGTGCTGCTGGGATTATGCTGCTTCGGCCACCATTTGGATGTGGGGCCAAGGAATACTGCGCCTTTGGGCATGTCGCGTTCTGAGCGGGCAAAGATGCGGCGCGGGCGCGGGATCGCGGTTGGGGCATTCATGCTGCACCGCCCAATTTCGCGACTTGAGTGTTGGCCGCGCGCAGCCATAGGGCGTGGGCGCTGGATTCCGAGTTGGCGAGAACGCGGACGCCGTGCAGATCGATCAGGAACGCGCTGCCAGCTTGGGCTTGATAGCTGCCGCCGGTTTCCAGCGCTTCTGCGACAAAGGCATCGTGTTTTGCGGCGAAATCGCTTTGCGGATCGATGCGCTTGAGCAGGTTCTGGATTGGATCGCCGCTCATGCTGTGCCCTCGACTTGCGTGAGTGCGGACAGGATCAAGCGCTGTGAATTCACCGTTTCGCCGCGTGCCTCTTTGAGGGTGCGGAATGCCAATGCGCGGCGCAGGGCAGGATGGTTTTGCGGCGTGGCCACGATGATCTGCGCGTGATCGATGCGCAGCGGATCGAGGCCGAAAATCAGGTCTTCGACGAAATACGGGCAATCAGGCGCTTTGGCACCTTTGAGCGAAAAGTCTGTGTGTTGAAGTTTTGACATCGGTCTCTCCATCATGAAATTCCGCGATCTGCGCAGGGCGTCTTCGGCGGGTGATGAAAATACCATTATCCACGTATTGTGGATTATTCAAGTATGAATTCACATTATGTGGATTATCGGTGCATGTCAGATAAATAATTTTCTAATTCAAATGAAGGAAGCACTGCACATTGTAGACTTGTTTCTAAAGTGTCATCGGCTTTTTTTTCCTTAACCTTCTGGGCCGCTAAGGATGAAATAGCCTCACAATTGGATGCGCATCGGTTGTTCGCTTATCTGGGGCTACTTCGAAATATACTTGTAAGCTGGGTCGTTTGATTTTCGGTTTTTTGGGGAAATCTTGTCTGTATCGCTTGAGTGTTCAGTGCCACGTTCTTCAAGAGTCGCTGCAATCCTGTTCAACGCATTTACAATAGAAATGATAGCCCAGATGATGAACACAAGGGGAGCGAGATAGGCAATAACTAATATCAGAAGTGTGGTGTCGTTTAGCATTTTGAGGTTAATCCTTTTATTTGAAGTCTCCTTTACTGAATTCCGTACCTGTACAATTTGTCGAGCGACCCATTTGATAGTCGCGTAATACATTGAAGGTGTGGACAGTATTGACACTTGGCTAGAATGTTCTCACTTTGTTCAAGATTGATCTGTTGTATTTAAGGGGGGTGATTGTGAGGGATATAGATTTGCGGCTAGATAGAATGGTAATCCCCCCTAAAATTAGTGGTGTTCAAAAATAGAATTTTCTCGGCAAGATATCTGAGGAGATTTACGATGAAGAATGGACGATACAGCGACGCGCAGATCATGGCGGTGTTGAAGCAGGCGGAGGGCGGTGTTCCGGTTTCTGAGCTTTGCCGAGAGCATGGAATGAGCAGCGCAAGTTTTTATAAATGGCGGGCGAAGTTCGGCGGC
>NZ_JAHKPK010000024.1 GCF_018860665.1 Pacificibacter marinus | reverse complement strand
GTTCGAGATGCGCCAAGCCAGAACCTTGCGCGTGTGCCAGTCCATGATGGCCACCAGATAAAGGAAGCCGCGCCGCATCGGCAGATATGTGATGTAGGCGCACCCACTGCCCGGCAGCACATGTTTACATGTGCGAGAGGAGGACCTGATTGGGTCGATTTACCCGCAATCCACGCAGTAGATAGGGGTAAATCTTGTGACCCTTCGCGGCCTTGCTCGTGTTGGGCTTCTGATAGATCGGCATAAGACCCATCAGTCGCATCAGGCGACGGATACGTTTTTCATTCACAAGATGGTTCTCATTGCGCAGATGCCATGTCATCTGATGCACGCCGTAAAACGGGGTCTCAAGGAACGGCTTATCAATGACGCGCATCAGACCAAGGTTCATCTCACTCTCGCCTTTGGGTTCATAGTAAAATGACGATCGCGAGATCGATAGCAAGGCACACTGCTTGCTGACTGATAGACCTTTTAAGTTCGGCTCAATCATCTTACGCCTCACTTGCCGGTCCAAGGTTTGAGCTTTTTGGCCAAAGCTAGGGGGACCATGGCCCCAGTGGGGCCGCATAAGCCCGCGTACCGTTGGCGACGGCGTGCGCCCGCTCTCTCGAACGCATGGCGTTCGCGGGCTTACCCCATAACCTTGGCGTGCAAATCTTTGACCTGTTCCTCGTCAATCTCCGGCGCTTTGCGGTTGCCGCGTTCAAATACGCCTGATGCGCCTTCAAGCAACGCACGTTTCCATTGGTGGATCATCGTGCGATGCCCCCCAAACTGGCTTGTCAGTTCGCTGACAGTCTCTTCGCCCTTCAGCGCTTCCAACGCGACCTTTGCCTTAAACTCTGGATGATGTTGCTTTCGTTTCGACATATCTGATCTCCTTCGTGTTGAAGATCAGCAGACTACAAATTGCAGCTTGCATCAGTGTCCAATTTTAGGGGGGTAGCTCAGTGCACGAGATGAAATCAGGATCAACACGTTTAGGAAGTAAGAGATCGAAGAGAACCCAAAAGGGTGATTGTTGATGCATGTTAGCTTAGCTATGCCAAATTGGAATGCTACGGCGGCGCATCTGCCTGAGATGAACGGCAGCTCTGGGCCGGTTGCTAAAATGGTTGGACAAGGGGGCCGACGGTGCAGTCGTCCGGACGGCTGTTGTTCCAAAAATCGATCAGTTTGGCTCTATTTTCGCTGAAATAGTAGGCAACCTGTTTCTCCAGTTTGCGTGTGTTGCCGCTGGACTTGATCACTCGACCATCGTCCAAAGCGAATGACGCTCGACACACTGCTGTTGTGACGTGGAAATGGGGCGGTGGGTGTTCATTCGCAAATATTTCGAACTTTAGTCCTCGCACCATATCAACGACGGCTTTTTCGACCTTGAGAGGAAAACTCCCGTCAATCTGTCGTTCAGGGACGATCTCTCGGTCTATGACCATCGTCAGGTCCCGAACCAAATCGTCAGGAACATCAATCGAAACAGCTTTCATTTGTAGGTGTCCAATCTAATTTATCCACGTCGTAAGCTAGCACTTGAATGTCCGCAATGCGACTGCTGCGCTGCGACACCGACATGCATGTCCAAGGTCCGGTTTGGACCGTGAGCGACCAATTAATTTGTGTTGCCTCAACATGATGCTGCGAAGCGGAGAATGGCAGGAATGAGCCCGTTGTACCGGATGCTGCAACTCGCACGAATGGCCGCTCGGTCAATCCAATAGTCGAAACCGATACAACACCGAACTTGGCAGCCAAGATGGCGGAGCCGCTTCGGCATCCAATTCACCGCCCAAGCGTTCTGCTAGACGCCGCGAGGCAGAATTGTCGCAATCTACATGTGCAATTAGGTTGGAGAGCCCAAGCTCTCGCATGGCATAGCTCTTGAATGCAACACTGGCCTCAGTGGCAAAACCTTTGCCCTCGTCCAATTCATTCCAAATTGTCCAAGTGATTTCAGGGGGCTCAGACGAACTGAGCTGCAGGGCACCGACATGCCCCAGCGGTCGTTCAGTTTCACGCTCCAGAAATACGAAACGTCCGAAACCGCGCAGCTCCCAGTGTCCAATCATTGAAGCTAATTTTTCAAACGCCTGAACCTCGTTGAAAGGGCCTCCGACGTACTGGGATCGTTCGCTAAGGCAGTACTCCGTGTACCAAGGCAAGTCGGATCGACGGGGACGCCGGAACAAAAGTCTTTCAGTTTCCAATTGGGGGATTCGCATATCGGTAGCCGTCCATTTCTGGCCCATAATGATGGTCCGACATGACAAAGGAATGACAACCTTTGGGAATATGTTGTTCTTCTAATCGAGACGGAAGTTGACTTTGGCGCAGCCGCAGCGAAATAGCGCTATCTCCCGCACTTCGGACGCCTGATCTCTCAAAATGCTGCGCCATCCATGAATGTCAGCTTCGGTGAAGCTGCGATGCGGCTTCCGCTCTTTAGGTCAGGTCGGCTAAGGACCGTTAGTGCCACAGAAGTATGCCCGGCACATGTCGACGCATTAGGCCCCCTTGATCCCAAAACATGCAGTCATTGTTGTCTTGGTTAATTTGGATGGCGACCAATCGTGTTGAGTTTTGCGGCGGTAAGGTCCCGACATTGACCGAAAAATTCTTTCCATCTGGCTGCTGGCAGGTGAAGGACAATTTGTAGATATGTACGGACTCTCGGGACACTTCCTGGAAATTAACCCCACAAGTGTCCCGCGGGTCCGTCTAGGTTACATGTTGCCCAAAAGCCGATACACGCAAAATTACCCGCGAAGAGCATGAAGACGCCCGTCAGGTTGCCCGTGATATTGCCAAGACTAAGCAATACGCCGTCTCAATGCGGCTGCGAAAGAAGGTTGTAATGCTCTTCGCCCACCTCAAACAGATCTTGGGATTGGGGCGGCTCCGATTAAGAGGCTCAAACGGCGCAAATGACGAATTTCTACTCGCTGCCACCGCACAAAACCTCCGCAAATTAGCCAAGCATTGCCCGGCAGGGTATTGGTGAAACCAATGCACGAGAGGGATCTTTCCTGCGCCGCAGCAAATAAGCAAAGCCTGATAAAAAAGGCGCTTGCGCTCAGTTCGGCGCACCACTTTCTGCATTAGCAACACGGTGTTTTTCAACAGAATCCGCGGATTTCGGACCTTAGCTGCGAGTTCATAGAGTTATGCATTGTGAACCAAAACGTCGTTTGTTGCGCGTTGCATTACCATCCGCAGTGTCAGGCATAATGGAAAAGCACAGTTATCGCCTTTGCCGAGCGATCCACGGCCCTTTTGGTATCAGACGAGGCCGTGCTTTAAGGCGATGGCAACTGCCTCCGCGATGGTTCGCGCTCCCAGCTTTCTTCTTAGGTTCGCACTGTGCAAATCAATCGTCGGCATCGCCAGATTGAGGTCGTGGCTCAACTGGTCGCGCCTGAGCCCCCGGATAAAGCCATGTAGGACATCGCGCTCACGAGGCGTAAGCAGTATTTTTTCTTGCGGAGAGTCAAAAAAATTCTGCATTCCATCGGCGCATTCGGTCGTTGCAATAACCAGCACCTTACGCCCGCCCTCGGTTCTTGGCAGGAAATTGAGCCGCAGTTTCGGAATGATGCGCCCGTCAGTTGCGCGCGTCTGAGCCAGGTCCATCGCGCTGCCCTCGCTTTTGCGGACCCCCGTGGCTTTTGCTGCGGCAAAGTGAAAGGCGTTTTTTCCGGTGCCACGAACCCTGAGCGTGCGCTTGGAATCGATGGCAAGAAGCGGATGCAATTTGAAGAGTCGTTCAGCTTTCCCATTCATCTGAAGAAGGCGACCCTGGTGATCAAGTTCGAAGATCGGTGCATCATCAAGCAAGCTGCGATCCACTGCTGCGATTTTACGGATGCTGGCGCGGTGCAATTCGCGCCGGATTTCATGGAGCCGTCCCAGATCTTCGACATGGCGATTTATCAAGCCGATTTCGGTATCCGTGAAATCACCGGACGTCTTGCCTTTGTGAAAGGCCGTCGCGACCCGACCGTCGCGCGTGCTTTGCATTAGGCCGAGGCACCAATACCGATCAAGCCGGTTTTTCTTAATGAACTCGCTATACATTTCGCTTTTTTCGAGTTCTTGCGGGGATACATAATTCGACAGTCGAAACGCGCCCATTCCGATCTTGTCATCCGTGCCATGTGCTAACCAGGGATCATGCCCTTCAAATGAATTGTAATCGAGATTGGCTTCTGCCTGAGTTCCGGCTGCAATTTCGCGGTAATCCCCCGGATGGAGCCATATGAATATCGTCGAAGGCACGTCGATTTCGCGCGCCAGTCGATTGGGCAGAGTGTTGAACAACTCGTCATCCAGAGCTGCTTCGTAAATGTCGTGATGCGAGAGGCCTTCAGGCACTAGATGAATCTACTCTGTTGCACGGTTTCTGGCTGAGCGCGGGCGCGGGAAATCGCCTTATTCCGATAGGAAGACCGTTTCGAAACCAAAGCCAAATCTTCTAGCCGGTCGATTAATACGTCCGACAGTGGATCGTAGGGGATGCGGTGAAACTGGACAAATGAAACTTGTTAAGTTGATGCCAAAATGCCCGATTCTTCTCAAAAATCAAGCTTTAGTGACAGAGTGCAATCGACGGAATTGGTTGTATAAAGCGCGATATTCGAGCGGGTGCGTCGCACGGTGCAACTGATTATTGGCGATTGCCCCAATACTTTCATCTTTCGCAACGCCATACTCAAGCCAAAGCTCGCAGAACGTTCATGATGGCATTCACCAACGATCGTCGGGGTATCGGTATCGTTGCATCGTTCTCCAGAGCTGAGAGAGATCCATGCAGAGCCCTTCAAGCAAAGCTCGCTCATATCCGATTCGAAATTCGGCACTGCTGTAAAGATAATAATCGAAGGCATTTCAGCCGCCTTCGACAAGCCGCGCGACAGCATTCATCTGATGCCTCGTGAGCGGAATATTCTGCATGGGCTGAGACATGTCCGCAGATGTGATCAACTGGCCTATATTCTTGGCATCACGGTGCCGACCGTTTATTTACAAAGCGGTAATCTGCGCCGCAAGAACGGCGCAAACACGATGTTAGAAGTGATTTCGACCGCCTACAGGGCTTGTCTGAAGTTTTCGTCTCTACGTGGCGTAGCGGGACTTAACATTTGCTCGAGACGCGATCGATGACCCATTTGACGCTGTGGTCATAAGACCGCAGAGAGTTAGGCGTCTGGAAAAATTCGCAGCGTCCTATGCGCCCGACGTAATAAGGATCTCCGAGTGCGTCGGGCGTCACAAGATCTGCCACTCGTTCATCGGTGTCCTCCGCGACCTGCAGGCATTGAACTGGGCCGCAGCCCAGCCAGTTGCCGCTGCGCGCCTTATAAAGCACAACCACGCCCTTGCTGTGGTCCAAAGTGAAAGCCGAGGCCTCAGTTGCCATCAAGCATGCCGAAAGAGAAATCATAATTAAAAATCGCATTGCGGTGCATCTCCTGAAAATTTTGCCTCTATATCCTGATGAGGCGGGTGCGGGTCCGCAACCTATGATTTCTGATAGGTTCGCACGCCCGCGTAGTCAGTCAATCACCTATCAAAAAGCTCTTATGACATGTAACATTCCCTGAAATGGGAATAAGGCGTTGTTTTCAAAAATTTGTAACGCCGAACCGCGACTACGCTAAACCTCATTGCTAGAAATTTCTGGGAAAACCAACAATGTCTGCATTCGGGGAAGTTGCATTGCAGCTTTAACTCGGCCAGCCAATGTCCGGTGTGGGCCGGACACTGCGGCCGACACCAAGGGCGGAGAGCCGATGTCGCTTGCCTATGGGTAAGCACTGCGATTGAATAGCGGTAATTTTCACAAGGTCAGAAGTGCTCATGCCAATCTACGAGTTTGCCAGCGAAGAAATCCGCCCCCTGCTCAGGACCACGTTCAGCCAGATGCAGCTGCAGGAGCGGCGTGATCTTCAGCGCCTTCTTAGGGCGAACATCTCAGTGATCGCACCCGACACGCTGGTTATCGCAGAGGAGTTCGGGGACTGGGACGAGTCGCGGCGGCGCATCGACCTTCTTGGAATCGACCGCGATGCGAACCTCGTCGTGGTCGAGCTCAAGCGAACGGAGGACGGCGGCCATATGGAACTTCAGGCCATCCGCTATGCCGCGATGGTCTCGACCATGACCTTCGATCAGGCCGCCGACGTTTTCAGTCGCTATTTGGCACAGATCGGCAAGGCTGAAACGGATGCACGGACCGCGCTGCTCGAGTTCCTCGGGTGGGAGGAGCCCGATGAAGATGCATTCGCGCAAGACGTCCGGATTGTCTTGGCCTCGGCCGAGTTCGCTCTCGAGCTAACGACATCGGTTCTCTGGCTCATCGAGCGCGGCATCGACATCCGCTGTGTGCGCCTCCAGCCTTACGACCACGACGGCCGAGTTTTCGTCGATGTCCAGCAGATCATCCCGCTCCCGGAGATGGCGGAATACCAGGTTCGGGTCACCGAGAAGAAGCGCAAGGAGCGCGAGGCGCGCTCGGACACCCGAGACTGGACCAGCTACGATGTCAGTCTCGGTGGACGTAAGCTGCCTGGGTTGCGGAAGCGGCACGCCATTTATCAGTCGTTCCGCTATCTCGTGGAGCAAGGCATCGCTCCCGAGAAAGTCGCCGAACATTGCGGCCCGCGCGCCAATCGAGCGCTCGTTTTTGTCGATGGGGAAGTAAACGCGGAGGACTTCTATCGTCTCGCGAAAGAAGCGCGGGCGAAGGAGGGGCGCAGCTTTGACCCGACCCGATACTTCTGCGCTGACGAAGAACTCCTCAACTTCGGTGGCCGGACATACGCTTTCCTGAACCAATGGGGCGGGTCGGACTGGAAGCAAGCCATGGTCAATCTGCGCAAGGCATTTCCAGATAAGGGGATCGAGTTCGCGCCATCCGAATAGCGGCCCCAATCGACTGTTTATTCCACTGGTCGATTTGCGGTCCTTAGTTTTATACGACAGCTGCGGCGAACGTCCTGTGTGGATGGCTCCTGC
>NZ_JAHKPK010000010.1 GCF_018860665.1 Pacificibacter marinus | reverse complement strand
AATCGCGATGGAAGACGGTCTGCGCTTTGCGATCCGCGAAGGCGGCCGCACAGTTGGTTCCGGTGTTGTTTCTAAAATCATCGAGTAAGCCTTATCGCTTATAACACTTCGAAAAGGCCTCCCAATCGGGAGGCCTTTTTGGTTTGGACATCAGCTGAGCTACTACAATCTAGCGCATGAAATAACATATTTTTTGAAAGCTTCAGGCCTGGGATCGACTACTCCAGCTGACTCATTTCACATTTTTACACCAAAGGTATTGCCTCACAGCATTTCGCGCTGTATTGGGCGTGAATTCGTATCTAACGAAGTCTACGGGTGAGATTCGTCTTGCCCTTTTTCGAGTTCGATGTGGGAGCTGCAATGGTGCGGTTTCGACCTCTCAATTCGTGAAGCCGCGAAAGGCTATATTATGCAATCGCAAAATATTCGCATTCGGCTGAAGGCATTTGATTTCCGCGTTCTCGACGCATCTACACAGGAAATCGTGAACACTGCTAAGCGCACTGGCGCTCAAGTTCGTGGCCCGATCCCACTGCCAAACAAAATCGAAAAATTCACTGTTCTTCGTGGTCCACACGTTGACAAGAAATCCCGCGATCAGTTTGAGATCCGTACGCACAAGCGTCTTCTCGACATCGTAGACCCAACACCACAGACTGTGGACGCGCTGATGAAGCTCGACCTCGCTGCCGGCGTTGACGTCGAAATCAAAGTATAAGGGGGCAATTGAATATGTTGCGCTCTGGTATTATCGCGAAAAAAGTGGGCATGACCCGCTTGTTCATGGAAGACGGCAAACAGGTTCCTGTAACCGTCCTTCAACTCGAAAACTTGCAAGTTGTTGCGCAGCGCACATCTGAGAAGCACGGCTACACGGCTGTTCAGCTCGGTTGCGGCAATGCAAAAGCAAAACGCACATCCCAAGCTATGCGTGGCGTTTTCGCCGCTGCGAATGTTGCGCCAAAGCGCAAAATCGCAGAATTCCGCGTAGACGAAGCGAATCTCATCGCTGTTGGTGAAGAAATCTCAGCTGAGCATTACTTCGAAGGCCAATACGTTGACGTTGCTGGTACATCTATCGGTAAAGGTTTCGCTGGTGCGATGAAGCGTCACAACTTTGGCGGTTTGCGTGCGACACACGGTGTGTCTATCTCTCACCGTTCGCATGGTTCGACTGGTCAGTGTCAAGACCCAGGTAAAGTTTTCAAAGGTAAGAAAATGGCTGGTCACATGGGCGCTGCTCGTGTCACGACACAAAACCTTCAGGTTGTCCGCACAGATGCCGACCGTGGCTTGATCATGGTCAAAGGCGCTGTTCCTGGCTCCAAAGGTGGCTGGGTTACTGTCAAAGACGCTGTGAAAAAGCCGTTCCCTGAGAATGCGCCACTTCCAGCTGCCTTGAAATCTGCGGCTGCAGCAGCTCCGGCTGAAGCACCTGTTGAAGGAGGTGAAGCATGAAACTTGACGTAATCAAACTTGACGGCGAAAAAGCTGGCACATTGGATCTGGACGAAGCACTCTTCGGTCTTGAGCCACGTGCAGACATTCTTCACCGTGTGGTTCGCTGGCAGCGCAACAAAGCGCAAGCTGGTACACACAAGGTAAAGACACGCTCAGAAGTTAGCTACTCCACGAAGAAGATCTACCGCCAAAAAGGCACCGGTGGCGCTCGTCACGGGTCCCGCAAGGCACCGATCTTCCGCAAAGGTGGTATCTACAAGGGTCCTACGCCGCGGTCTCACGCTCACGAGCTTACGAAGAAATTCCGTAAACTTGGCCTGAAACACGCGCTCTCTTCAAAAGCAGGCGCAGGCAATCTTGTAATCCTCGACGACGCCAAATTGGCTGGTGCGAAGACTGCAATGCTTGCAAAAGCTGTTAAAGAGCAGGGCTGGAAACGCGTCCTCATCATTGATGGTGCAGAAATCGACACAAACCTCAAAGCCGCAGCTGCGAACTTGACTGGTGTTGATATCTTGCCAACAATGGGCGCCAACGTATACGATATCCTGAAACGTGACACACTCGTGCTCACGAAATCAGCTGTCGAAGCTCTGGAGGCTCGCCTCAAATGACCACTAAAGCAGATATGTACGACGTCATTCGTAAGCCTATCATCACTGAGAAAGCCACTATGGCATCTGAGAATGGTGCGGTTGTTTTTGAAGTTGCGATCGACTCTAACAAACCACAAATCAAAGAAGCCGTCGAAACGCTCTTTGGTGTGAAAGTTAAAGCCGTGAACACATCGATCACAAAAGGTAAAGCAAAACGCTTCCGCGGGATGCTCGGCAAACGCAAAGACGTTAAAAAAGCCTACGTGACACTCGAAGAAGGTAACTCCATCGACGTGTCCACTGGTCTCTAAGTTCGATCTGAACTGGAACTAGCTAGAAATTGAAAAGCCCTCCGAGCAATCGGGGGGCTTTTCATTCATCAAGTCAATCTGCCATGCAAGGGTGGCTGAATCGTTTCAAACTGCGAGGCACTTTGGAATGAAAAATCTCATTGGATGCTGTTTGGGTAAGGCCTGAACTTGGAACCTTGTGCAAGTATTCAATTAATTCCACGGAAATAGATGTGCCGCAAAGATCGCCAAGCAGGTCGTGAATGTGAGCCTTACATTGGACTGTATTAACGTCAGCTAGCGCCTCTGAGCTGATGGTAGCGATCGTTTGATACCTACCTTTATAGGGGCCCTCAAGAACATCAGCATAGGCCGCGTATACGCCACTCTTTGGGCGATGAATGCCTGTTTGGGAAACTGACGCGACCGTCATTCCGAACTGTTGAGATTCTCTGTCATTGTGGTGCGCCTCGCCTTGGATGCTGTAGCGGCGTCCGAGCAGGTCAGCAACGTCACGAAGACGGCCCTCGCTCAAGCACTCGCGAATCCGCGTCGAGGAAATCGTTCTATCCGAGCGAGTCAACAGTTCCGAGATTGTAACGCCGAAGCCGAACTTTTCCCCAAAATCAATCAGATCTGAAACGCTACCTTCGCGGTTTTTGCCAAATCGATAATTTGCACCGACGAAGATGTGGCTGAACGCAAACCCATCGCAAAGCACATTTCGTGCGAAATCCTTGGCCGATGTCTTGGCCAGTTCGGCATTAAAAGGCAATTCGAACAAGCTCTCTAGGCCACAGCCCGCCAACCTTTGGCGTTTGGTGCTAGCATGCTCCAGACGAAATGGTACGGCGCTTGGCGCAAAAAACTCGCGTGGATGTGGCTCAAATGTCAGAATGCCGTGGGGCACACCTAATTCCTTCGCCTTGGCCCGAGTTTGATCAAGAACATGACGATGGCCCAAATGAACCCCATCAAAATTTCCGATCGCGATGCAGGCATTGCGTAAAGAGTTCGGAAAATCAGTCCATGATCTGACGGCTTTCATGCAAGAATTCCTTTGTCGTTGGCTGCGCAAATTTAATCTAGCATCTGTATCCGTCGCGAGTTTCCGCAATTTCAGAAAGAACCTTTTGAGTTAAGGGCCAAAATGGCGATGTTCACGATCCGTGGTCCCGATAGGTCAGTAATGTTGGGCGATGAAGTCGGTAAAATCGCTTGGAGCGCGATTGCGATTCCTTGCCTGACGACAATACATTTAGTCGAGGGTGACTTTTTTCCGGATGTCAGTACCAAACATGCCAAACCCGCGATGCGCAGGCCTGACATTCCCAAAGGATGCCCTTGTGGGATGTCTCCTTCGTATGCATTGACGCCTGCCTCGGTGTCGTAAATTCCCAACTCGCGGAGGGTGGCAAGTACTTGTGCCGCTTCGGACTTTTGGGAACATTACAGTTTCGACTTAATCATTATCTCTCAGTGATAACCTTGATTATCTTTGCCTTAAGTGAGCGTGGCGCAATTGTCCGCAAAATTAGGCTGGGAGCACTATAATGCAAATTACAGACGGTTTCGTATCGACAGATCACGGGCGTATTCACTTTCTGGAAGCGGGGAGCGGACCTGCAATTATCCTTCTGCATACGAATGGGAATTCGGCCTACGAATACGAAGACATGTTGAACATTCTTGGACAGCGGTTCCGCGTTATTGCATGGGATCAGCCTGGTCATGGCGACTCTGATTGTGTGACGCGCCATTATTCAGTTGAAGATTTTTCTGATGCATTGGCATGCTTCATGGAAGCTTTGGGTCTCAAAACCGCAAGCGTTCTGGGGTCATCAATCGGAGGAGCAATCGCGACGGACTTCGGTGCGCGGTATGGCGACAAGATTGACACGCTATTCATTTGCGAAGCACCTGTACGCACACAAGAGGTGTGGAAGGGAAATTGGTCAAACACAGAGAAGAATTACGGGATGGCCTCGCAGACAATGGCCCAGATTGAAAACCGGCTGAATCATGTCGATGAAGAATTTCTGACGCGCTGGAATGTGGATCGCAACAAGGCCGGATCTTGGACC
Source organism: Pacificibacter marinus (assembly GCF_018860665.1). Taxonomy (GTDB): domain Bacteria; phylum Pseudomonadota; class Alphaproteobacteria; order Rhodobacterales; family Rhodobacteraceae; genus Celeribacter; species Celeribacter marinus_A. Next base: position 2,497 of record NZ_JAHKPK010000010.1, on the reverse strand, counting down.
ATGACACAAGTCATGTGGGCCTTGCGACAATACGATATGGAAGGTGCGATGGCAAAGATCACATGCAAGCCCGTTGTCGTTGTCGGCGGTAAGAGCGGGGTTAAGGCAGCAGAGCCAATTTATCGAAAGTTGATAGACGGAATGTCTTTTGAACTGATGGAAAACAGCGGCCATTTTCCAATGCTGGATGAACCTGACGTCCTGTCCGAAATCGTCGTGAAGCACATCGACGCAAAGGCATAATGTGAGGGCGTCACTTTGTTGTTTTCGCAAAGTGGCGTCTTTGCTTTTTTCTCATTTTTGAGCCCGTTACAGGATCGTTTTTATCATTGTCGGGTATCTTGCCGTGTTCCTCATGGAAAGCATTACAATGCGTCAGGATCTGTTTTCGTGATTTCAACGAGGAACTGTATGACCTCTTTGACGCGGCGCGATGTGTTTTCCTTTGAATGATATAGCGCTGCAACAGGGACGGATTCACGGGCAAATTTTTCAAGAACAGAAACGACATTCCCTTGCGACAGGTCTCGGCGAAATAGCCAGTGTGTCGATTGCGCAATTCCAATTCCTGCCACCGCTGCTTCACGTACTGCATCGCCACTTTGTAGGGTGATATTGCCGGGTACCGAGATATTTTTGAATTGAGCGTCGCCCATTCGGAAAGACCAGTTGGGACCAAAGCGCCCGACAATACAATTGTGTTCCAGTAGGTCTTCTGGTGTCTGCGGTGTTCCCCATTTTTCCAGATAAGATGGAGCCGCAACCGTTAACATTGGTCCCGTAATCAGCTGCTTGCGGATTAAACTGGAATCCGGCTGTTCGCGCGCCATAACCGCAATATCAAACCGCCCCTGAATGAGGTCGACAAACCCATCGTTAAAGTGAATATCGAGATGAATATCTGGAAATGCTTCGTAAAAGGCTGGCAGCGCAGGGATGAACGTTACACGGCCAAACGACACGGGCATGACGATTTTAACGGATCCCATTATCGATGCATTGCTACGGCGTAACGCAGCATCGGCATCATCAAGCAGGGTCATCACTTCGTTGCATTGGTCGTAGTAAACTTTTCCGAGGTCCGTCAACATGATGTGGCGTGTTGAGCGATTGAAAAGCTGAACACGAAGATCCTGCTCCAACCTGTTCACGTTTTTGGTGACTGCCGAAGCTGAGATGCCCAGCACATCGGCCGCAGCAGAGAAGCCTTGGCACTCCGCTACACGTAAGAAGGTTTTGATGGCTTGGAACTTGTTCATTCATCGACCCTATTCTATTGATATTATAAGTACAGCCTGCCTTTTTGGGCAAGAAAACACTGTCTCTTGCGGTTATTACTGATCTGTAAATTTAGGCACGCGGCTGTGTCAAATTGAAAAAATGTGTATCTTAACCGCCGTGAGCGGTCTTCACACCCAGTGTCAAAGGCTTGAAATGGTAGCCGTCCGCAGTTTGTTCCACATAGCCACAACCAGGGAACGGGAAATGATATCCCTGCACGCGTATTCTCGTCTGAGCCAACCAATGTAGCTTTTCGCGACGCGTGCTTTCGGCCAGCATTGGATATTGGTCAAAACGTCCATGCCAACCGGGATTTCTGAGGAAAATCGCGGGATTGTTGGTGAGATCTGATTGCAGGAACACTTCTTCCGAGCCTGATTTCACGATGAAAGACATATGACCAATCGAATGGCCGGGTGTCATAACGGCCGTGACGCCATCCAGAATTTTATCACCATCGGAATAGACCTGAACCTGGTTTTTCAAACTGTGGAAGACTTTCAAATTCGTTTGCGTCAATTTCATCATACGAGGCGAGGGTGCCGGGATGCGAGGGGCCATTTGCATCCAGAAATCCCATTCAACGCTTGGCACTAAGATCGCAGCATTAGGATATGCAGAATTGCCGTTTTCATCTATCAGGCCATTCACATGATCTGGATGGCAGTGGGAAATAACAACTGTGTCGATTTCAGCAGCTTTGATACCTGCTTGTCTCAGGCTTTCGGAAAGACAGCCCGGACCGGCAGGATCAACAGCCAGCCCCGCCGCTCCGTTCCCTGTGTCGATCAAAACCTTTCTATTTCCGCAGTCCAAAAGGATCGGGGTGTAAGTCGTTGTGATCTGATTGACCGGCAAGCCTGCGTCCGAAAGTGCAGCGTTGATTTCGTCTTTCGTCGCGTTGATGACAAAGTCATCGGTAAGCGGGAAAGTTCGCGCCCCATCCGCGAGGATCACCACGCGGATGGATCCTACAAAGTAAGATGCAAAACGGGCAGCCGAGGACACTGCCGCCTCCCTCATTTCACACAGCTTTCTTTGGTTCCGATTGCTTTTCTGACCCTTGGCATGACCTCATGCGCCATGAGCTCCATTGATTTTCTCGACAACGCCTTATCGGTCCAGTCCAAGCCGGCATAGACCAGTTCGCCGAAGTCGCCGGTTTCTTCGTGCATCGCGAGAATTTGGTCGACAACATTGTTCACCGTGCCACAGA
>NZ_JAHKPK010000027.1 GCF_018860665.1 Pacificibacter marinus | reverse complement strand
AAAGGGAAAAAATCAAGAAAAACACAATCAAACAACGCCGCTTGCAACATCAGAAACAAGCCGCATAATCAATCACACAAACGAGCCAGAGCCTCCAATACTCAAGCCGCTCTGATGCCCCATTTTATATGACGACGGACAATCTGCCCAAAAACCAAGACACCCCGAGCTTTGTCCAGAACGCTTGCTGTTCGATATGCGGAATGGGACTTGGTTGGTGAAAACCATCAGGGCCAGCGGCCATGTGTGTCGCGCTAACAGGCCTAACACAAGACTGCTTCTGACAAAACGCCACGCACGAAAAAGGTACTTGCAAAAAGGGAGCCATCCACACAGGACAAAGTTGCCGTTCCCGCTTGAAGTATTAATGTCCACTCAAGAAAAGACCACACCCGCTGACAACATCCGCTTTTCAGCAGCTTCCGTTGGTGCCGCTGAGAGAGTTCCGTCCTTCACGACGATGACATCATAGCCTCTGTTTTTAGCAGCCAGCGCCGTCTTATGCACACAATAGTTAAGATCCAAACCAGCGAGACGTAACTTACCGACACCGAGACGCTCCAAAAGGGCATCCAGTTCGCCGGTTTCGAATGCGTCCTGCACACGCTTTACCATAACATGATCAGGAAGTGACGAGAATTGCTCTGCAATTTCGGTTCCTTCACTTCCGACTATCGCCTGTCCTTTCATCGTGAGCCTCGCCACAGTCTTTGTTGAAGGGATCGACCATTCCTGACGGACGGCAATGACAGGGTGGTTTTGGGCCCGCGCAGCTTCAACTTCATCAAGAATGGCGGATGCGGCAGACTCTTTTAAAGCGTCCGAGTATGGACCGCGATCCCAGAAAACTGACTGTAGATCAATCAACAGAAGGGCTGATCCATCGCGTTCCCGTATCGTTTCTCCGATACTGACCGAACCGATGCGCCTAACACCGTTTCCAAGCCAGAGTATAAGGAAAAGGAACACAATACCAAAGATATAGCCGAACATCATTCGTTCTCTCCTGCTCGTTTTTTCAAACTGTCCGTCACTGCGATTACAACCTCAAGCGCGGTAGCAATGTCTTCATTGCTTAGGTTTCCACCAACCTCCTCCACAAGCTTCATTTCCTTAGTAATGATCTCTTCGATGACCGCGCGACCGTGATCGGTCAACGCCAGGATAGGTGAACGCTTGTGGCGAGGATTGGGACGTTGCTCAATAAGACCGGAAACTAGCGTTTCGTTGCACATGATCTGGACGTATTGCCGTTTGATTTCGAGCCTTGCCGCAATATCTGGGACGGTCTGCTCTCCGTATTTGTCCACTATTTCCAGAACTGCGCGCATCCGGACTGTAAGGTTGGTTCCGACCAGACCAGCTTCAACGCAAGCTTCAGCGGCCTGCATTAAGGGGCGTGACATCCAAATCAGTCGGTGAAGGTGTTCTGCTTTCATAGTGACATTATACATGTCATATCGACAAGTGCAATGTCAAATCCACCAAAACCAGACGTTGGTGTATCGTGCAGCATATGGGAACATGGGCGAATTTTGTTGAAAAACTCGTTGCTGCAACTGCAAACTTTCAAAACCTAGGAAACTGTTCTGCATGTAACCTAGACGGACCCGCGGGACACTTGTGGGGTTACTGTAGCCTGTCTCTGAGCGCCTCGTAAGGGGTTTGTCCGTTGTGGGCACCGTGCGGCCTGGCGAAGTTGTAGAACCGTTCCCATTCGTCGAGTTTAGCCTCCAGATCGACGTCACCTTTGTAGCTGAAAAGTTGATAGAACTCTTGTTGATCGGAACGGTGGGATCGCTCGACTTTGCCGTTCAATTGCGGTGTGCCGCGTTTGATGTAGGCGTGCCTGATCCCGAGATCTTCGACATGCCAATGGAACTTGGCCTGAAACTCGTGGCCATTATCCGTGCGCACTTCGCGAATGCGAAACGGTGACTTTTCGATGATGTGATCCGCGAAGTCGATGGCATTGGCTTGGGTATGTTTTTCGTAGATTTTCAGGGCCCGCACCCGCGTTGCATCATCGATAGCGGTATATTGAAAGCGACGCAGATTTCCCCCTTTTCTCCTTTGAAGATCAGGGCCTTAACATCCATTTGACTGTGGTGGACAGGACCTGTTTTTGATAGCGTTTGGTGTGGAACTCGCGCACGCTGGTCCCGCGTGGAAGGCGGTTCATCCCATGACGCCGCAGGATGCGTTGATCCTTGTTCATGAACATCTCCTTCTTCCCAAGTCTGGGTGGTTAACGGAAATGTCTCGCGAGTAACGGCATATCTACAGATGGGTTAAATTGCACCCCCTCCCTAGAGGGCCACAACTGAACCACTCCCCATTTGTCGGACAGGTTCTGGCGTAAATTAAGCTACTCTTTGCACCTGCTGATCGGGTTTGGTCGTTTCAATTCTCTGCCAATAGACCACGGCAGGTGGTTTGCCGCCAAGGGAAGAATGTGGTCGCTTGTGATTGTAGAACTCGACCCATTTTCTAACACCAGCCTTGGCCTCAGTCCCGGTTTCCCATGCGTGTAAGTAGACTGTCCGTCGTCATATAAAATGGGGCATCAGAGCGGCTTGAGTATTGGAGGCTCTGGCTCGTTTGTGTGATTGATTATGCGGCTTGTTTCTGATGTTGCAAGCGGCGTTGTTTGATTGTGTTTTTCTTGATTTTTTCCCTTTCTCTGAGAATGGCTTTGTCGCGGCCGAAGTAGACGTCG
>NZ_JAHKPK010000058.1 GCF_018860665.1 Pacificibacter marinus | reverse complement strand
CCTTACGAATTGCGCCTGCAACATCCATTCCATCATGCAAATGTACGTCAATTTCGCGCAACAACCTCAGTGCGTCTTCATCAGAATAACGTTTGCGGGCCATGTCTCTAAACTCCTGTCGTCAACAAATAGTGGCACAGTTTTAGGGGGCTAAGACAAGACCTCAAAGTGGTTTAAGGCCGTAAGGCAAGCAGGAGCGCCGCCAATACAGGGCCACCAAAAGAATAGACACATCTCGGACGTTCGCTCTTTAACACATCAATGGCCGCAGTGTGCCGTTCTCGTAGAACGGTCCCAAATACTTATATTTCAACAGGCCTTATCATTTTGAATGGAAACGCCCCCCCCTTTGTCCGTGTTACATCAGCATGGGGCTGCTCAGACCTTCTACCAAAGACTCCACCATCCGCTCGATCTGCCGCAGTGATACGCGGGCATGGTTTTTCTCAAGTCTGCGCACTCCCTCGTTCAGCAGCTCGTTGCCGAGATCGTGTTGGTGATCAGGTAGGCGATCGCGCAGCAGGCGGGTTCCAGCGGCAGCCAGATGATCGATGCTCGGGGATTCCAGACGGATGATCTTGCTGCGATCCAGAAAGGCAGCGGGCATCAACGCGGGCTGAGCTTTGCAACGTCGGAGGCCAAGGCTCAGACCTCCAACTTGGGCGGCCCACATCTGCCGTTCCCAGAAACTCTCGGCGCTGCAGTGCAGCTGCCCCGAAGCGAACATTGCCAAATGTACTCAGCATTTGAACCGATGGAAAGTTGCGATGCGGTTTCGGTCGCCGCTCGGTTTACATCAGTTCGTACATAGCTCCCTAAGTCGAGATATGGCTACGGAGTCTGCACAGTTCTTTTGCACTAGAGCCACTAAGCGCACAAACTATAATCAAATCCAAAGTGTGGCGCTTAAACAAACCAATTGGTTTGTTTATTTGGTTTTTATCGTTTCAGGTGAATTGACCAAAGAGGCGCTTAGAATGATTCATACGAATAGCATCAAATTTCCCCGACCCTTCGATGTCATGTTTCCGCAGCACATTCAGGGATGGACCCTGTTTCCAATCGCGTCGCGATTGGGGGGTAAGCAATGAAGCACCGTTTTTGGGCGCATTACACAGCGCGGGACTTTGCGAAACTGGATCGCGAAAACATTATCGCGGTTTTGCCGATCGGGGCGATTGAACAACATGGGCCACACCTACCATTGTCAGTGGATCAAGCCATCGTCGACGGGATTGTGGCCGCCACCGAACCGCTTGTTCCTGATGATGTCCCAGCGTTGTTCTTGCCAACGATGCCTGTCGGTAAATCCACCGAGCATTCTGCTTGGCCTGGCACGCTGACCTTTTCAACGCAGACCCTAATTGCGATGTACACGGAAATTGGTGACAGCGTGGCCGCTGCAGGCGTGCGGAAGATGGTTTTTTTAAACTCGCACGGTGGCCAAATTGCCGTGATGGATATTGTGGCGCGTGATCTGCGGATCAAACACAATATGCTGACAGTGGGGGCGAACTGGTTTGCGATGGGCATGCCAGACGGGCTGCTCACGCCGAACGAAGAGCGGTTTGGTATTCACGCCGGTGACATGGAAACGTCCGTGATGCGGGCGCTGCATCCCGATCACGTACAAATGAAATACGCCAGAAATTTTGAGGCCTCAGTTGAAAAACAGGCTGGGAAAACTCGACACTTAGGCTTGTCTCCCGCTGGTAAGCTAGGCTGGCAGGCGCAGGATATGAACGGTGCCGGTGCCTGTGGCGATGCGACTTTGGCGACGCCTGAGAAGGGCGCGGCATTTATCCAGTACGCAGCCAATCAAATCGTAACGCTTTTAAAAGAGGTGCATGAAACGCCGTTGTCTTTCCTTGATACGCAGGCCAATCCGGAGGCGTACGAATGACCGCTCCTATTATCACAATGGACCGTGTTACGCGTCGGTTCGGAGAGCAAATTCTTGCTGTTGATAACATGACGATGGACATCAAGGAGGGTGAATTTATCAGCTTCCTCGGGCCTTCGGGCTGCGGGAAATCGACGGCCCTTAAGATGATTGCAGGTTTGCTTCCTGTCAGCGCGGGCACGATTGAAATTGCGGACGAGACCGACGCATCCGAACAGGATCTTGCCTTTGTGTTTCAAGAACCGACCTTGATGCCTTGGGCGACGGTATTCGCGAACGTTTATCTGCCGCTTCGGTTGGCGGGTGTAAAACGTGCTGAGGCCGAGCCGCGGGTGATGGCGATATTGGCCGAAGTGGGCCTTACTAAATTCGCAAAGAGTTATCCTCGTGCCCTGTCTGGCGGCATGAAAATGCGGGTATCCATCGCCCGTGCTTTGGTGACGAAGCCTCGCATTTTGTTGATGGATGAACCATTCGCGGCCCTTGATGAAATGACACGATCCAAGCTGAATAACGATGTCGTCAGGCTGGCCAAAGACAACGGATTGACCGTCATCTTTGTCACCCATTCCGTATTCGAGGCAGTCTATTTGTCAACCCGCATCATCGTCATGGCCGCCCGACCGGGCCGCGTCGCGGCGGACATTTCATTGGATGCCGCGTGGCCACGCAATGATGACTGGCGCACCACCGCTGAATTTGCCGTGCAGGCCCAAAGCGTTTCGGAAACCTTGCAGGAGACATTGCATGTCGACGACCTTGACCACTGAAAACGACGCAACTCAATACGATGAGGCCCCCGAAAACACGGAACAAGGGGCGCGCGAGCGTCGCGAACGTCGGCTGTCATGGCTGATGCCGATCATTATGTTGAGTGCGGCCGTGGGATATTGGGAATGGGCGATCTGGTATTTTGAAGTGCCACCATATCTGATCCCTGCGCCCAGCGTCATCGGCAAAACCCTTATCACGGACGGTCCATCGTTGATGGTGTCGGCATGGTTCACCGTGAAGTTAACGCTCTTGTCCCTGTTATTAGCTATCATCGGTGGCGTGATCTTGGGCGCATTGTTCGCACTGTCGCGCACCGTGGAAATGAGTCTTTTTCCCTTTGCCGTCATTCTCCAAGTTACACCCGTCGTCGCAATCGCACCGCTCATCCTGATCTACGTTCATTCGACCTTTGCCGCGTTATTGATCTGCGCTTGGATCGTGGCGTTTTTCCCGATCCTGTCGGGCACAGTCGTTGGGCTGCGCTCAGCGGATCATAACCTGCGCGATCTGTTTACGTTATATCGTGCCACGCCGTTGCAGCGGCTGCGGTTCTTGCTTGCGCCGTCTGCTTTGCCTCAATTCATGTCTGCCCTTAAGGTTGCGGGCGGTTTGGCGCTGATCGGTGCTGTCGTCGCGGAATTCGTCGCGGGTGCGGCAGGGCAAAATACGGGGCTGGCAAGCCGGATCATCGAATCCTCATTCCGTAGCGAAATCCCACGTATGTTCGCGGCCCTTGTTTTGGTGTCCTTGCTTGGCATCGCGATTTTCCTTGCGACGTCATGGGCATCACGACGCGTTCTTGGTCACTGGCATGAAAGTGAGCTGCGCCGTGAGCATTGATCTTCATTCTGTTAATTTGAACGGTGAAACAGTCGACCTGACCGTCAGGGATGGCCGCATCGCGGCGATCACGCCCTCAGATGGTACAGCTAAATCGGTTATTATGCCGCTTCCTGTTGAGCCGCATGTCCATCTGGATAAAACGTTCACGATCAATCGATGCGCCAACATCAAGCCGGGTCTTTTTGGGGCGATTGAAGCCACGAACGCCGATAAGAAACACTGGACCGAAGCTGATCTGCGCACACGGGCGCAACAGGGGCTTTCCGAGGCTCATTCGAACGGGTTATCTGCCCTGCGCACCCATGTGGATTGGTCACAGACGGGCGTGCCGTTGGCTTGGTCCGTTGTCGCGGAACTTGATCGCGAATGGACCGACAAGCTGACGGTGCAACGTGTCGCATTGGCCCCGCTGGACCTGTTGGGGGACCCCGACATAGGCCCGAAAATTGCCGAACATGTGGCGGCGACAGGTGGCGTTTTGGGCGCGTTTATTTACCAAAACGAAGACTTGGATACGAAACTTGAACGGGTGTTCAGGCTGGCTGAACAGCACGACTTTTTACTGGATTTCCACGTGGACGAAGGGCTGGACCAAGACGCCTGCGGCTTTGATGCTGTCGTGGCGCTGACTGTGAAATACGGCATGGCGGGCCGTGTGTTATGTGGCCATGCCTGTTCGTTGTCCGTACGCCCCCAAGATGACGTGGCCCGAGTCATGGACGCGGCTGCAGATGCCGGTGTCGCCTTGACCGTGTTGCCAACAACAAACCTGCATTTGCAAGACATGGCCGAGGGCCGAAGCCCGCGTTTGCGCGGTTTGGCCCCGATGCAAGACCTACGTGCGGCAGGTGTGACCGTTCTGCTGGGGGCCGACAATGTTGCCGATCCGTTTTATCCACGCGGTTGTTACGACGCGATTGAAACCCTGCGGCTTGCCTGTCTTGCGGGGCATTTGAACCCTGCCGATTGGATCGGCGCAATATCAACAAACGCAGCACGAGTGATGGGGCTGGACGCTCCAGACATCGCCATCGGTGCCCCTGCCGATTTCATGCTGATCCAAGGAAGAGATTGGGACGACGCCCTGCGTAGTCCGACCGCGCAACGACGCATCATTCGGTCTGGTCAAAATACAACCATTGGAAAGGACGCCGCATGAGTGTGTCTGCTGAAACGATCTCCGCCTTTTGTGCGGATATAGGCGACATCGCCATTCAAGATCAGGATCGTGTGCTCGATCTGAAATCCAAAGATTACTACTGGTATTCGCCGATCCTGAAGGAACAGTTGGACGGCAAGATCGGTCAGGTTGTGGTGATCCCCACGTCTGAGGAAGAGGTTATCACAATAGCCGCCGCCGCCGCCAAACACCGCATCCCAGTGACCGTGCGCGGTGGGGGCACCGGAAACTACGGCCAATGCGTCCCGATGGAGGGCGGCATTATCCTTGATATGACCAAACTGAACCGCGTTCTGGAAATTTCTGACGGTCGCGTGGTGTGTGAGGCGGGTGCGCGGATCGAACGGGTCGAAACCGCTGTTTCCGAAACGGGTCAGATGCTGACGATGTTCCCTTCGACCAAGCGCCTTGCAACGATTGGCGGGTTTATGTCCGGCGGCTCTGGCGGGATCGGATCTTTGCGTAACGGCATGCTGCGCGATGGAGGCAATGTAAACTACGTGCGCGTTGTGACCTTGGAGGAAACGCCGCAAGTGATTGAATTGCATGGCGCTGACATCCTGAAAGTACAGCATGCTTATGGGACCAACGGGATCATCACGGCGATGGATTATGCCCTGATGCCGACGGTCGATTGGCAACACACGATTGTGCTGTTTGACGGTTATGATGCTGCACTAGCCTGTGCCAAAGAGGCGCAGGAAGACGGGATTGATGCGTTTTTGATGACCGTTGTTGAACGCCGTTTTGCCCGCTTTTACAAGCGGCTTGCCGCACATTTCCCCAGTGACCGTGACGCCATCTTTGCCATGATCGCCCCCGAAGATGTTGATGCCTTTGCAGCCAAAGTCGCGGCGCATGGTGGCTCCGTGACCGTTTCACGATCTTTGCACGATCTTGAGGCCGCAAAACTGCCCGCGACATGGGAATGCGGATGGAACCACACAACGTTGCAGGCCCTAAAACACGAGCGCGATACATGGACATATCTACAGATTGCCTATCCGCGCCCGTTTGATCCTGCCTTGGCATTGCGCCAACAGGAACGCTACGGCGAGGAGCTTTATTTCCATCACGAAATGGCGCGAATGGATGGCGACATTCAAATCTTCGCACTGCCCATTCTGCGATGGACCAGCCGCGCACGCACCTATGAAATCATTGATGAGATGGAGCGCCTTGATGGCTGCACCGTCTTTGATCCACACGTCATCACAATCGAGGACGGCGGCATGAAAGAGATCGATACAACGCAGATCGAATTCAAAAAACTGGCTGACCCCCACGGATTAATGAACCCCGGAAAAACACGGGGATGGACTGCCGAAATGGCGAAATCTTAAACCCAACCTAGGAGACGACACATGATGAAAAACTGGATGCTGGCCGTTGCGGCCACGGGATTTGCGACGAGTGCTACGGCACAAGACCAAGTCACATTTGCGACAAACTGGCTGGCCCAAGGCGGGCACGGCGGATTTTATCAGGCGATGGCCGATGGCACCTACGAAGAATTCGGGCTGGATGTAGAAATCCAGCAAGGTGGCCCACAGGTGAACAACCGCCCCATGCTGGCGGCTGGGCGTATTGATTTTCTGATGGCGGGCAATCTGCTGTTGTCGTTCGACAACGTCCGCAACGAAATCCCGACGGTGGTTGTCGCGGCCTATTATGACAAAGACCCTCAGGTTCTGATCGCACATGAAGGCGCCTATGCCGATTGGGCCGATCTGGCCAATGCCCCCGAAGTGCTGATCGGCAAAGACGGGCAGTTCAGCTTTTGGCAGTGGATGACCGCATCACAAGGCTTCGCGGACGAACAGCTGCGCCCCTATGGCTATAACCTTGCGCAATTCTTGAACGACGACAAAATGGTCCAACAGGGCTACGCCACATCCGAGCCGCTGTATGCAGCACAGCAAGGCGCGCCCGTAGATACGTTCCTGTTGGCGGACTATGGATGGGATACCTATTCCACCACCGTTGAGGCGCGTGTCGAAATGGTCGAAGAAAACCCCGATCTGGTGCAACGTTTCGTCGATGCTTCCACAATCGGTTGGTACAATTACCTTTATAACGACCCGACCTTGGGCAACGAAGCGATCATGGAAGCCAACCCGGAAATGACGCTGGAGGGCCTGACTGCAGAGGTTGATCAACTCAAGGCGCTGGGTATCATCGGGGCGGGTTATCAAGAAGAAGTCGGCATCGGCGCGATTGATATGGACCGCATCCAGATGTTCTACGACACAGTTGTCGCCGCTGGCATTCTCGAAGAAGGCAGCGTTGATGTGTCAAAAGTTGCGACTGATCAATTCGTCAACCGTCAGGTTGGTATGGATCTGGTTGAGTAAGGAAACAGGATATGCGGCTTCTCGTTATCTTTTCGCATCCTAGCCTCGATAGCTATGGCGCTGCCCTGTATAAAACCGCCTGTAGCACCTTGTGTGCGGCGGGCCACGAATTGCGGTGTCACGACCTGTACCGCGAAGGGTTCAATCCGGTTCTGTCCACTGAAGAATGGACGGGGTATCTGGAAAAAACCGACGATATCATCGCCAAACACCCCGATCACGTGGCGGATGTGCAATGGGCCGAAGGCATCGTGGTCATCTATCCCACGTGGTACTATGGCCCGCCCGCCATGCTAAAGGGGTGGTTGGAACGCGTTTGGTTGCCGGGCATTACGTTTGAAATCGCTGACGCCAAACAAAAGCGCCCAAAGCCCAAAATGTCCCACGTCAAACTGTTCGTAGGGATCACAACATCGGGCAGCCCGTGGTGGTGGATCAAGTTGATCCGCGACCCCGGTCGCAGCCTATGGACCCGTGGATTGCGCGTGTTGTTCGCCCGCCGCTGCAAAGTGGTCTGGCAACAGCTTTATAATATGAACCACACCACTGACGCGGATCGTGCTGCGTTTCTTAAAAAAGTTGAACGTCGTTTGGCGGCATTGTAGGTACCCGATATGTCAGATTCAGCCAAGCCCCTCGCACGGTATTCCGCATGGACACGGCGGGGCGATTTTATCTTTCTGTCCGGCGTGATTGCAGTGGATCCTGACGCGGGCAAGATCATCACCGGCTTCGCCGATCTGCCGCCCGACATTGGCCCGACCATCGGCCAAACGGGTGAATTTTCCGTGGACGCCAAAGACGGCCCAATCCTTGCGCAGACATGGTTTGTGTTCGACCGTATCCGCGCCACCATGGAAGACGCTGGTGGATCAATGGATGATGTGTTCAAGCTCGTGCAGTATTTTCGCAACCTCAATGATTTCCCGCGCTACAACACGGTGCGCAAGATGTTCTTCCCAGACACGCCGCCGGTGTCGACCGTTGTCGAAGTCTCTGCTATGATGCCATCCGATGCGATTGTTATCGAAGTTGAAGTGACAGCCTACCTACCGGAGCAAAAGTGACCCGACCAGACCTTGCCCTCAAACGCGCGGACGTAAAGGCACAGATCCGCGACGCCGCTATTCTCGAATTCGCTGAACACGGCCTTGCAGGCACGTCAACCCAAGGGATCGCGGATCGCGCGGGCATGACCAAGAACAAACTCCACTACCATATCGAGAGCAAAGAGGACCTGTACCAAAAGGCCCTGAACCATGTTATCAACATTTGGAGCGAACTGTTCAGCGGTGTCGACCTTGACCAAGGGCCAGAAGTGTTCCTTTCAGATTATATTGCCAGAAAAATCAATTTCTCACTGGCCCATCCGGCGGCCGTTAAGATGTTTACTGGCGAAGTGATGCGCGGCGCCCCGTTCCTACGCGATCATTGGGCAGGGTCACGAGAGGTCAGCAGAGCGGCTGCGAAACAGATCGACGCATGGGTTGCAAAGGGATTGATCCGCCCCGTGAACCCGATGTTATTGCAGTTCAACATCTGGGCAATGACAGAAGCCTACGCCGTTCTCGGCCCCGAAGTCCGATTTATGCTCGACCTGCAGGACGGCGACATTTTGGACGAACAGGTCATCTGCGACGAAGTGACGGCTCTTGTGTTGCGTGGCTTGACCAACTTGTTGTGAAGCAAACTTGCTCACTATATGTCTGCTTCGGCAAGCCAATACATACGTTTCGCAAACGTAGCGAAGGTTAGATTGCCGCCCGCCTTCCGGATGCTGCAGAAGCGAAGACCACGCCGCGACGAGTCCGTTTGGGGCTGACAGCAGTCATCCGGTGTGATCGTTCAGGCCGTTGGTTGGGCATTTTGCGCAAAAACCACGCGCTGCATTGCCGTAAGTCGGCTTTGAGCCGATTGTGTTGAAAAACTCTGTCACGGCACCTGATAGGCAATTTTTGTAGGAAAATGTTCTGAAGGCGTTGCAAAGCAGCCGAAGATACGGCGCTTGGCTCGTGAATTTAGAACATTGTTCTGCATTTCGAAGAGCGCCGAGAGCCTCAAGGACTTTTTCAACACAATCAGCCCAGAGTCACCGATGCTGCGGCGCGCTCCAGTGTCCGGTCTGGCGAAAATCTTAAATGGGTTTCAGATTTTCGGCCCAAACCCGACATTGATAATCACAAGTGTTGACGTCTTGCCGCTTTGGAGAAACGGACATTCAAGGCCAATTGCGGTCAATTAACTAGAAATTATGTCTTTTTGTGCTCAGCAATTCTCCGCCACTATATCCCTCGACAAGAAAATTGCGATTAATGGAGTCAAGTTCAACAAAGTAACCCAGTACATACCCGCAGACATGCTTAGGATGCGCAATCCCATCAGCGGACCACAGATCATCGTATGACGACTTGGTCATCGCCCGCAGACGAATTCGGTCTTTCCGTTTTTCTGCGTTAGGGTGTTCAAGTCGTTTCATTTCTACTGCAATGAGATTATCGTTTAATATAGATTCGCCACGGCTATGTAGAATAAGATCACAGGTAATTCTGACAACCTGCATTTGATCATCCAAGATTGTTTTAACCGCACCCTGTTGCTTGCGGTTATACTCTACGTCTGCATAGTATCCGTAGACGCCCGCCCCCTTAACTTCAGTTTCCAACACGAAGCCAAGGCGCGAGCAAAGATTGCGCTCGCTCGTCCCATTCAAAATATTTGCGGCCTCTGCCTTGGTGAAATTGTTGAGTGATTTGAAGAATATGGCTTCGAGTTGCTTTGAGTTCAGGTTCATTTTTCTATCTTCTGGTTCCGCCATGCATTCAAAACTGCGGCTACATCTAAATCATCAGGTTCTTCACTCCACAAAGAAGTGAATGATGCATCGTTACTGTTTGGTGTTGGGTTCGGTGGGTCAACCTGAATACGTGTTGGCATCATCATGGAGTCACCTATTAAAATGGCCTCTCCTCGCCTCAACGAAGAGAACATCGTGTCCGTCGTCATATAAAATGGGGCATCAGAGCGGCTTGAGTATTGGAGGCTCTGGCTCGTTTGTGTGATTGATTATGCGGCTTGTTTCTGATGTTGCAAGCGGCGTTGTTTGATTGTGTTTTTCTTGATTTTTTCCCTTTCTCTGAGAATGGCTTTGTCGCGGCCGAAGTAGACGT
>NZ_JAHKPK010000048.1 GCF_018860665.1 Pacificibacter marinus | reverse complement strand
CCTGAACAACGTCACACCAGCCGACGTCTACTTCGGCCGCGACAAAGCCATTCTCAGAGAAAGGGAAAAAATCAAGAAAAACACAATCAAACAACGCCGCTTGCAACATCAGAAACAAGCCGCATAATCAATCACACAAACGAGCCAGAGCCTCCAATACTCAAGCCGCTCTGATGCCCCATTTTATATGACGACGGACAAAATGAGACCTCCGGTTCTGCCGACAATATTCAGGCGTCCAAATCAGACACAGACCTTTTATCACCTGTGCGGCTTCATTTGGATGGCGCGGCTGGTATGGACTTAAGATTGTAAGGAAGAGTGAATGACCACCGTAACAAGTGCAACAACAACGGCGTCGACTGCAGCAACCACGACTGTTGTTGAAGAAGAATCAACGTCTGTCATCAGTTCCGATTTTGAAACGTTTCTGACAATGCTCACCGTTCAGTTGCAAAATCAAGATCCGATGAATCCAATCGAATCATCAGATTACGCGGTTCAGATCGCAACGTTTTCTGGCGTTGAGCAACAAGTGCAAACCAACGACCTCTTGAGATCCTTAGCCAGTCAAATGGGCGTTATGAGTATGTCGCAGATCGCAGGATGGGTTGGCATGGAGGCCCGAACCGAAGCGCCTGTATATTTTGATGGTACGCCCATTACCTTGGCTCCCTCACCTGACAGGTCTGCAGACCAAGCCTTTTTGATCGTTCGTGATGCATCTGGTGCTGTGGTTCAAACGACCGAAGTGTCAACGACATCAGACTATCTGGAATGGGCGGGTGTTGATGACAACGGCGACCCATTCGCATCGGGCAACTATTCCTTTGAATTAGAAAATTTTGCCTATGATGAATATTTATCTACATCGACGGTCGAAGCCTATGGACATATTTTTGAGGCACGTGCGGATGGCGCAAACACTGTTCTTGTCATGGAAAGTGGGGCAGAGGTAAATGCAGAAGATATTTCCGCCCTGCGCGAACCCACCTAAGGCACAATCAGTTGCATCGCCTTGCGCCTCATCTGTAAACTCGCCCGATCAATGACCGACACAGGGGCAGAGCGTGCAGCGTACAGACACAGAGTTTAACGGACCAAGACAGGCCGCAGATGCTTTGGGTCTGGGATTGCCGCTTGAATGGCGCGCGCTGCCCGGCGGGCGTTCCAATCGTCTGTTTTGGGGCGCATTTCCTGACGGCAAACTTGTGTTTAAGTTCTTTGATGATGCGCGGTCCAACTCCTTTTTTCCAAACACGGGGCACGATGAACAAAGTGCCCTTGTGGCGCTGACAGATACTGGGCTTGCCCCGACGTTTCGTGGTGGGGCGGAAACTGATTTTGGGACCTGTATTGTGTATGATTTTGTTGATGGAACAGTACCTAAGCAAACATCGATGCAGACCATGGCGGCGCTGTCACGGTTGCATGCGCATGAAGCAGCCCAAAATTTTCGACGTGTATTGAGTGATCCAAGCGACATTCAGGCGCAGGGCATATCGTTTTTAGATCATGATGCGTCTCCACGCGCTGCACGGTTGCGATCAAATGTGCCCGAGGTACCAAACGTACCCGCCGCTGCGTCTTGTTTTTTGCACGGCGACCCTACGCCCGCAAACTCTGTCATCACGAGTGACGGGCTTACCTTTTTGGATTGGCAGTGTCCTGCTTTTGGCGATCCTATTCATGATCTGGCGATTGCACTCTCGCCTGCGATGCATGTGGTTGATGGGGCTGATCCGCTGAGTGGCACGCAAATCGACAGCCTATTGGTTGCCTATGCAGATGAGGCCGTGACGGATCGTTATCGCGCACTCGCCCCGCTCTACCATTGGCGCATGGCGTGCTATTGCCAATGGAAGACACGCTTGGGTGAGGCTGCCTTTGCCGCCGCCGGAGTTGCCGAATTTAGCTGAACAAAATCGCGACAAAAGCACCGATACTGGCGGCCACAGCCCCGCCGAACATCAGCAGCGCAGTTTGGCGCATTGCGCTTTGAGGCTTTGTCGGCTCCTGTTGATTGCTTTGTGCCATCAGGATAGATTCTGCAATTTGCGGCAGTTTGGGGCCAAATCGCGACAGCACAATAGCGGTGCGTCCCAGATCGCGAGCCAAGGCTTTGGGACCGATGTTTTCTTTGATATAGCTTTCAACAACTGGCTGCGACACTTCCCAAATGTTTATTTTTGGATCTAATGAGCGTGCCACACCTTCGACCACAACCATCGTGCGTTGCAACAAAATCAATTCTGTACGGGTGGCCATGCCAAAGCGTTCGGTCACTTCCAGCAAATATGACATCACACGACCCATCGAAATTTGCGTGGCATCCATGCCAAAAATCGGCTCGCCCACGGCGCGCAACGCACGGGCAAATTCATCAACATCTTGGTCGGCGGGCACATAGCCCGCCTCGAAATGCACTTCGGCGATACGTTGATAATCTTTGCGGATAAACCCGAAAATGATCTCTGCATAAACGCGGCGCGTGTAGGCGTCCAACACGCCCATGATACCAAAGTCGAGCGCTGCCACGTCACCGTTGGGAGTTATTTTCAGATTGCCTTGATGCATGTCTGCATGGAAAAATCCATCACGCAACGCATGGCTTAGAAACATTTGCAAAACGATCCGGCCAAGCTCGGCACGGTTGTGACCGGCCTCGGTGATGGCTGTCAGGTCTGAGGCGGTGATGCCCTCGATCCATTCCAACGTCATCACGCTGCGCGAGGACAAAGCCCAATCAACTTGGGGGACATAAAAGCCCGTGTCATCAATCGTATTGGCATGAAATTCTGCAGCAGAAGAACTTTCCAGCCGCAGATCCAGTTCGCCCCGCACAACGCCGTCGAAATGAGCAATGACTTCAAGCGGTTTGAGGCGTCGCGATGACGGCAAAAACTTTTGGACAAACCAAGCTGCGAGATAAAAGGCGTCAACGTCCTTGCGAAATGCAGCTGCGATGCCTGGGCGTAAAACCTTAACCGCGACCGCTTCGCCCGTGTCGCGTTTGATGGCCTTGTGAACTTGGGCAATACTGGCGGCGGCAACAGGTTCGGAAAACTTTGAAAAAATATCGTCAAGCTTGTGGCCCAGATCGGCCTCGATCATCGCAATGGCTTCATCTCGCGGAAATGGCGGCAGCTTGTCTTGCAAGACCTGCAATTGCTGCGACAATTCTTCACCGACCACATCAGGGCGGGTCGATAGAATTTGACCGAATTTGATATAGGCAGGGCCCAGCGCGGTGATGGCGCGGGTGATCGGCGGACGCGCTGTGTCGCCTTTGATGCCAAGCCATTGAAACGGCCAGACAAGCGTACGCAAAGCAATTCGCATTGGGCGCGGCGCGTTTGTGGCCTCAAAAAGTGCTGTCAGCGCACCGGTGCGTTCCAGCGTGGCGCCAGTGCGAATGAGGCGCCAAATATTATGCGGCCCGCGCATTAAATTTTCCAACCTGTGTGAAGCGCCGCGATGCCAAGGCTGAGATTGCGATAGCTCGCATTGGCAAAGCCCGCGTCACGGATCATCTGCAAAAACGTTTCTTGGTCAGGGAATTGGCGGATGCTTTCAACAAGATACTGATAGCTGTCGGCGTCATTGGCGATGAGTTTCCCCATCTTGGGAATGACATTGAAGGAATACAAATCATAAGCCTTTTGCATTGCAGGGTTTGGCAGCTGCGAGAACTCCAACACCATCAACCGTCCACCGGGTTTTAGCACGCGGTAGGCCTCGGACAGGGCCTCGTTCACGCGGGTGACATTTCGAATGCCAAAGGAGATTGTGTAGACATCGAACTGATTGTCTTCAAACGGCAAGGCCATCGCATCACCGGTGACCCAAGACAGGTTTTCGGCCATCTGTTCGGCTTCGGCGCGTTTGCGGCCCTCAATCAGCATCGATTCTGTCATATCAAGTACAACAGAGGTCGCCCCCGGTGCGCGTTTGAGAAAGCGAAACGAGACATCGCCAGTGCCGCCAGCTACATCCAGCAAATGCTGATACGGGCGCGGGGCAAGCCAATCCATCATCGCATCTTTCCAGATACGATGGATTCCCATCGACATCACATCGTTCATCACATCGTATTTTGACGCGACATTGGTAAAGACCTCATGGACCATTCCGGCCTTTTGATCTTCGGCCACATCTTTAAAGCCAAAATGGGTGGTCTTGTCGCTGGTTGGTCCGCTTGTCCGTGTCATGATCTCTTGCACCTTTTGCAAAACTTATCCTTCTTATAGGCCACAAGTTGGGCGTGACAATCGCAAGCGCTAGCAAAGAGGGGTCAAAATGCCAGAATTACCTGAGGTCGAGACAGTACGACGCGGGCTTGAGCCGAGTATGTCCGGTGCCGTGATCACGCGCGCTGATGTGAATCGCCCCGATTTGCGTTGGCCTTTCCCTGATAAGATGGCCGAGCGGCTGACCGGCGCGCGTGTTTTGCAGCTGCGCAGGCGGTCCAAGTATATTCTGGCCGATCTGGATACGACTGAGACGCTGTTGATCCATCTTGGCATGTCAGGACGTATGACTGTGTCGGGCGATCCTTTGGGGCAGTTCGTGCATGAACATCCAAACCTGATCAAACATGACCATGTGGTGTTTCACATGGATAACGGTGCGCGCGTGACCTTTAACGATCCGCGCAGGTTTGGGGCGATGGATTTGCTCGACACAGCCACGGCTGAGATGCATCCTTTGTTGGCTAAAATTGGCCCTGAGCCCTTGGGCAATGATTTCAACGAGACGCATTTGGCCAAGGTGCTAAAGACCAAAAACACGCCGATCAAAACGGCGCTGCTGGATCAAAGCCTCATCGCAGGTTTGGGCAATATATATGTCTGCGAAGCGTTGTTTCGCGCTGGGCTTAACCCGACGGTGAAAGCGAAAGACATTACGAGCAAAAAAATCACCGCTTTGGTGCCGATCATTCGCGAGATTTTGCTAGAAGCAATCGAGGCAGGGGGATCATCGCTCAAGGACTTTCGCCAAGCGGGCGGAGATCTGGGATATTTCCAGCATAGCTTTCGTGTGTATGACCGCGAGGGTGAAAATTGTGCAACACCTGATTGCACATCTGCTGTCCAAAGGATCACCCAATCCGGCAGATCGACATTCTTCTGCCCAACGTGTCAAAGTTGATTTGAATACGTGGCCGAGCCTGATAGGTCTTGGCCAACGGACTGATCTTTGGAGCACCACCATGGCCTATAAAACTCTCATCATTGAGATGCACCATAGCGTAAAGCTGATTCGATTGAACCGACCCGATGCGTTGAATGCTTTGAACATAGAACTGTTGGGCGAATTGGCCAACGCACTGGGCAAAGCGGATGCAGATCCAAAAGTGCGGGCCATCGTGATCACGGGATCGGACAAAGCCTTTGCTGCTGGGGCTGACGTCAAGGAAATGTCTGAAAAATCCTTTGCCGATATGGCGACGGCTGACTTTTTTGGGACCGAGGCCAATGCCATTTCCGCGATCCGTAAACCGATTATCGCGGCCGTATCTGGCTACGCGCTGGGCGGCGGTTGTGAACTGGCCATGATGTGTGATTTCATCATTGCCGCAGATACAGCTAAGTTTGGGCAACCCGAAATCAATCTGGGCATCATGGCCGGCCTGGGTGGTACACAACGTTTGACGCGGTTTGTTGGCAAATCCAAAGCGATGGAAATGAATTTAACGGGCCGGTTCATGGATGCTGATGAAGCGGAACGTTGCGGGCTGGTATCGCGTGTTGTGCCAGCGAAAAAGCTGGTTGATGATGCACTGACCACAGCCGCCAAAATTGCTGAAAAAAGCACGATTTCCGTTATGGCGGCCAAGGAATCGGTCAACCGGTCCTATGAGACGCCCCTGTCTGAAGGCTTGTTATTTGAGCGCCGTGCGTTTCATGCTTTGTTTGCGACAGATGATCAATCTGAGGGTATGGCCGCCTTCCTAGAAAAGCGCGCACCCCAGTTCCGCGACAAATAGGCGTTTTGGGCTTTCCTTTTGCGCGATTCTACCTTAGAGGACAGCCTTACATGCGCGTGGAGCCCGCTCAGGCTATGACTTTCCCGTCCGTCTTTGACGTGGGCTTTTTTGCGCAATCGTAATTTAATGAAGCCCTAGAGAGGGAAAGACACCATGGCAAATTCGCCCCAAGCTAAAAAACGCGCCCGTCAAATCGAGCGTCGCACAGAAATCAACAAAGCGCGCCGTTCGCGTATCCGCACATTCTTGCGCGCTGTTGAAGAAGCCATTGAATCCGGTGATTCCGCAGCTGCAAAAGCAGCTCTTCGCGCCGCTCAGCCAGAGCTGATGCGTGGCGTCACAAAGGGTATCGTGCACAAAAACACAGCATCACGTAAAGTGTCGCGTCTTGCTTCACGCGTTAAAGCACTCGGCTAAACGCTAGCCCTTATGTATGTATTGAAAACGCGCCTTAGGGCGCGTTTTTTTATGCCGATTTCCCCAAGAAAACAGGTTTATTGGTGCGGCATTGCAGCGAATCTGCTGCACGCGCGGCGCTTACAAATCTGTGGATAGATTCGCAATCCTCAGTTTTACGCTGGTTCGATTTCCTGATGTTTGCGGCAATTGAGACACGTCTCAACGGGCCCAAAAGGACTTTTTAGATTCGGTTTGGGTAAAGACAGAGTCAAGGACGAAGATCAGTTGCGCGACTTAGGTGGCGGTTGCTAACTTACCCAAGCGATTCATGTCGTCTTGGGGGGACATTCACCTACCACACCGATTTGGAAAACCGCTTTGGCAACGACCGAAAGTTGTTTTCTTGGGGCTGCCCCGATCTGTGTAGAGGTGTTGTTTGGCCGAAAGGATAGGGGTATCCTTGGTTAAGCTGTCCAGAAAATTTACACGCCTCGCGCGTGGTATTGGTTTTTTGGTATGTCCACTTGCGTTGAACAGTATTGGCACGATTCAACCAGACAATCATTTGTCTGGACTGGTTTGTTTTGCTGTATTGGGATGCGCGGTTTATACAGGCACCCTTGCTTTAAAAGGGTATGCCACGACAAACTGTGAGGGGTTTGTTGTGGTGGGTTGGACATAGGTCCGCCCTCCGCGTGTAAATGTTGAAGACCTGAGGCGTAGTGTCTTGGGCGGTGTTTTGCATCGTTCAAGGGTCGGTTTTGCCGCCGAACCATAATGAAAAAGAACTATAAATTAGGTCGAATACGAATATGAAAAACGATACGTGGGGACGTGTTAAACAGCAGTTGCTCGAAACTGTAGGCCGCAACAATTACGCCAACTGGATCGAACCTCTACAACTGCAAAAAGTCGATAATGGTATCGCGCAATTTTCTGTTCCAACCAGCTTTATGGCGAATTGGGTCACGCGCAATTTTTCTGATCAAATTTTGTCTCACCTCAAGGCTTCCGGTGTGCCTGCATCACGCGTTGAGTTTAAAGTTGAAGCTGTACGTTCTGCTG
Organism: Pacificibacter marinus; assembly: GCF_018860665.1. Classification (GTDB taxonomy): domain Bacteria; phylum Pseudomonadota; class Alphaproteobacteria; order Rhodobacterales; family Rhodobacteraceae; genus Celeribacter; species Celeribacter marinus_A. Next base: position 6,679 of record NZ_JAHKPK010000048.1, on the reverse strand, counting down.
ACACGTTGAGCACTGGTTCTGATCAAGCACCCGCTAAAACACCTGCAAGCCTATCTGCTCAAGCCGCTCCCGTGACTGAAGAAGCCGAGCTTCCAGGGGCGCCTCTTGATGCGCGCTTTACCTTTGACAATTTTGTTGTGGGTAAGCCAAATGAATTGGCCCATGCTGCGGCGCGCCGCGTTGCAGAAGGCGGTCCCGTGACCTTTAATCCGCTGTTTTTATACGGCGGCGTTGGTCTTGGTAAGACCCACTTGATGCATGCTATTGCGCATGAGATTCAAGTGCGTGACCCGAAAACGCGTGTGCTGTATCTATCGGCTGAACAGTTCATGTACCGCTTTGTGCAAGCACTGCGCGATCGCCAGATGATGGATTTCAAACAGTTGTTCCGCTCTGTCGACGTGTTGATGGTCGATGACGTACAATTCATCGCCGGCAAAGACAGCACACAAGAAGAGTTTTTCCACACCTTCAACGCGTTGGTGGATCAAGGCAAACAGATCATCATTTCTGCGGACCGTGCACCAGGCGAAATCAAAGATCTTGAAGACCGCATCAAATCACGCTTGCAATGTGGTCTTGTTGTCGACCTTCACCCAACCGATTACGAATTGCGCTTGGGTATTTTGCAGACCAAAGCCGAAAACTATCGCGCGCAATACAAGGGTCTTGTGTTTGCGGATGGCGTATTGGAATTTTTGGCGCATCGGATCACGACAAATGTGCGCGTGCTTGAAGGGGCTTTGATGCGCCTGTTTGCTTTCGCATCGCTTGTGGGGCGTGAAATCACAATGGAGCTGGCGCAAGAATGCCTTGCGGATATTTTGAAAGCTTCTGACCGTAAAGTCACAGTTGAGGAAATCCAGCGCCGCGTGTCTGAACATTACTCTATCCGCCTGTCTGACATGATCGGCCCGCGTCGTGTGCGCTCTATCGCCCGCCCCCGTCAGGTGGCGATGTATTTGTCTAAACAGCTGACATCGCGGTCTTTGCCTGAAATCGGCCGCCGCTTTGGCGGACGTGATCACACCACGGTCATGCATGGTGTACGTCGCATCGAAGAGCTTCAAACAACCGACAGCCAGATGTTTGAAGACGTAGAAATGCTGCGCCGTGCGCTTGAAGCCTAGGCAATTGGTCCAAATTCTGAGTCTCACCTGCTGCACTGCCGCGAATTCATTCATAGCAGTGCCCTGAGCCCTTGACGCTCAGGCAAAGACAACGGCAAAGTCCGTGCAACAACATCTTGCACGTGATGGTGAATGATATATCGTCAACATCCGGCCAATGAATCAGACGAGGGTGGCATGAAAATTAGCATTGAACGCGGCGCGCTGTTAAAGGCCGTGGGCCAAGCACAATCTGTAGTAGAGCGTCGGAACACCATTCCAATTCTTGCCAACGTTCTGATCGAAGCCGAAGGCAACACGGTGTCCTTTCGCGCGACGGATCTAGACATCGAAGTCATCGACAAATGTGCGGGCATCGTAGAGCGCGCTGGTGCCACCACTGTGTCTGCTGTGACCCTGCACGAGATCGTGCGTAAGTTGCCTGACGGCGCAATGGTGATGTTGGCCGATGATGGCGCATCTGGACGATTGACTGTCGAAGCGGGCAGGTCCAACTTTTCTTTGGCGACTTTGCCCAAAGAAGACTTCCCAGTCATGACCACCTCTGAATACGACAGCAACTTTGCAATCGCAGCCCCTGTACTGCGCCGTTTGTTCGATAAATCCAAATTCGCGATCTCGACAGAAGAAACCCGCTACTATCTCAACGGTGTTTACATGCATGTTTCTGATGGTGAAGACGGCAAAGTGCTGCGCTGCGTGGCCACAGATGGTCACCGCTTGGCACGTATCGACGCGCCGCTGCCTGAGAACGCTTTGGAAATGCCCGGCGTGATCGTGCCGCGTAAAACCGTTGGCGAATTGCGCAAGCTGCTTGATGATGACGACATGACCATCGCTGTGTCCGTGTCCGAAGCCAAAGTGCGTTTCGCGACCCCAGACATCACACTGACGTCCAAAGTCATCGATGGCACCTTCCCCGATTACACACGCGTTATTCCCGTTGGCAACACCCGCAAACTTGAAGTTGACGCAGCAGAATTTGCCAAGGCCGTGGACCGTGTGGCCACAGTGTCGTCAGAGCGTTCGCGTGCGGTGAAATTGACCTTGGAGGAAGACAAGCTGACTCTGTCTGTCAATGCGCCTGACAGCGGTGCCGCAGAAGACGAATTGGCCGTGGCCTACAATGATGAACGCCTTGAGATCGGCTTTAATGCGAAATATCTTTTGGAAATCGCCAGCCAAGTGGACCGCGAAAATGCAGTGTTCATGTTCAACTCATCAGGTGATCCAACCTTGATGCGCGAAGGCAATGACACCTCTGCCGTTTACGTTGTGATGCCGATGCGCGTTTGACCTAGAAGCGTTGATTTACAGCACCCTTAGCTTAGGAAAAGAGGCGGCATGTCTTTGTTCATCGAAGACCTAACTCTGTCTCATTTCCGCTCTCATCGGGCCGCGCGTCTTGAACTGGACGGGCGGCCTGTTGCGATCTGGGGCGCAAATGGCGCAGGCAAAACCAACATTCTTGAGGCGGTGTCTTTGCTATCCCCCGGTCGCGGTCTGCGCCGTGCCGCGATGGATGATATCGCGCGCAAACCCGAAAGCTTGGGCTGGAAAGTCCGTGCTGAATTACAGTCTTTGCATCAAACTCACGACATTGAAACGTGGTCCGAAAATGGCGCCTCGCGCACTGTCAAAATCGACGGAAAATCTGCGGCCCAGATTGCGCTTGGGCGTATCGCCCGCGTGGTCTGGCTGATCCCTGCAATGGACAGACTGTGGATTGAGGCCCCTGAGGGGCGTCGTCGGTTTTTGGATCGGATGGTGATGTCGTTTGAGCCCCGTCATGCTGATGCTGTGTTGAGCTATGAGAAAGCCATGCGCGAACGCAATCGGTTGCTCAAAGATATGGTGCGCGATGCTCATTGGTACGCCGCATTGGAAGCGCAGATGGCCACGTCAGGCGCTGCGATTATGCAAAATCGTTTGATGGTTCTGGAGCGATTGAAAGACGCTCAAGATGGTGCGCAAACGACCTTTCCTGTGGCCAACCTGACGCTAAAGGCTTCGGACCAATTTGGCTTGCCTAAGACCGAAACCGATCTGCTTGCCGCCTTCAAAGACAATCGCTCGCGCGATCTGTCGGCTGGGCGTACATTGATCGGCCCGCATCGCGCCGATTTGGGAGCGGTTTATGCCGCTAAGGACGTCTCTGCGGATCAATGCTCAACAGGCGAGCAAAAAGCCCTGCTGATTTCGCTTATCCTCGCCAATGGGCGTGCTTTGGCGCAAGATTTCGGGGCAGCGCCAATATTTTTGCTCGATGAAGTTGCGGCCCATCTGGATGCAGGACGGCGTGCCGCCCTTTATGACGAGATCTGTGCCCTTGGGGCGCAGGCCTTTATGACCGGAACGGGACCAGAGCTGTTCGCAGAACTGGGATCGCGCGCGGCCACTTTTGAAGTGTCTGAAAGCGCTGGCGTATCATCAGTTCACGAAGTTCCATGAGCATATCCCTAGTTGAATTGTTGCTCATTGTCGTGGCTTTCGTGATCCCATTTACCTAAGAAAAAACTCGCGCGGCGATGCGGTGATATTTGTGCCATTTGCGTGACAACCCCAGCGGTTTGGCGTATAAAAAGGCTAAGTAAAAACAAGGAAGTCCGCATGTCCGATACACCTGAGCAGTCCGAAGAATATGGTGCTAATTCCATCAAAGTTCTCAAAGGGTTAGACGCTGTTCGCAAGCGCCCTGGTATGTACATCGGTGACACCGATGACGGCTCTGGCCTACATCACATGGTCTATGAAGTTGTGGACAACGGCATCGACGAAGCTTTGGCAGGTCATGCGGATTACGTGAACGTTAAAATTCACGCGGATTCATCTATTTCTGTGCGTGACAATGGTCGTGGTATTCCAACCGATATGCACGAAGAAGAAGGCGTGTCAGCCGCCGAGGTTATCATGACCCAGCTGCACGCTGGTGGTAAGTTCGACAGCAACTCTTACAAGGTGTCCGGAGGTCTGCACGGCGTGGGTGTCTCTGTGGTGAATGCGCTGTCGGATTGGCTGGAACTGAAAGTCTGGCGTCAGGGTAAAATTCACAAAGCCCGCTTTGAACGTGGCGAAACCGTTGAGCACCTCGAAGAGATCGGCGAGTCCCATGGTGAAACCGGCACCGAAGTGCGGTTCTTGGCGTCTACAACGACCTTTTCGAACCTTGATTACATCTTTTCAACCTTGGAAAAACGTCTGCGCGAACTGGCATTTTTGAACTCTGGCGTGCGCATTATTTTGGAAGACGAACGCCCCGCAGAGCATCTCAAAACCGAACTTTTCTATGAAGGCGGCGTCAAAGAATTCGTCAAATATTTGGACCGCTCTAAAACATCTATGATGCCTGAGCCTATTTTCGTGCAAGGCGAAAAAGATGGTATCGGGGTCGAAGTGGCGATGTGGTGGAATGACAGCTATCACGAGAATGTTTTGCCCTTCACCAACAACATTCCGCAACGTGATGGCGGGGCGCACTTGGCCGGTTTCCGTGGGGCGCTAACCCGCACTATGACGCGTTATGCGGCTGACAGTGGCATCGCAAAGAAAGAGAAAATCACCTTTACCGGTGACGACGCCCGTGAGGGGCTGACCTGTGTCTTGTCCGTTAAAGTGCCGGATCCCAAATTCTCGTCCCAGACCAAAGACAAATTGGTGTCGTCCGAAGTGCGACCCGCTGTTGAAAATTTGGTGGGCGAAAAGCTGACTGAATGGTTTGATGAAAACCCGCAAATGGCCAAGATGATCATTGGCAAAATTTGCGAAGCGGCGATGGCGCGCGAAGCGGCCCGCAAAGCGCGTGAATTGACGCGCCGCAAGTCGGCTTTGGACGTGAATTTCCTTGCTGGTAAGCTCAAAGATTGCTCTGAAAAAGATCCTGCCCAAACCGAAGTCTTCCTCGTGGAGGGTGACTCAGCGGGCGGGTCGGCGCAAATGGGGCGCGACCGCCGCACGCAAGCGATTTTGCCTCTGCGCGGTAAGATTTTAAACGTCGAACGCGCACGTTTCGATCGCATGTTGGGATCGCAAGAAATCGGCAACCTAGTGATGGCGCTTGGTACAGGCATTGGCCGCGACGAGTACAATTTGGACAAATTGCGTTATCATAAAATCGTCATCATGACCGATGCGGACGTTGACGGGGCGCATATTCGGACGCTGCTTTTGACGTTCTTCTTCCGTCAAATGCCATCTTTGATCGAGGCTGGCCATCTTTATATCGCGCAACCACCATTGTACAAAGTCGCGCGTGGTAAGTCTGAGGTTTACCTCAAAGACCAAGCGGCGATGGATGAATATTTGATTCAGCAGGGCACCGATGGTGCCGTGTTGCGTTTGCAAACGGGTGAAGACATCGCCGGTGCCGATTTGGCACGTGTTGTCGAAGGTGCGCGGACGTTTAAACGAATTTTGGATGCTTTTCCAACGCATTACCCGCGCCACATCATTGAGCAAGCCGCTTTGGCGGGTGCGTTTGAACCAGGCCGCGTGGATGGTGATTTGCAAGGTACAGCCGATCTGATCGCCAAACGCCTTGATATGATCGCGCCCGAGTTTGAGCAGGGCTGGAAAGGTCGTCCGACCCAAGATGTTGGCATCCGTTTGACCCGCGTTTTGCGCGGCGTTGAAGAGGTCCGCACCCTCGATGGGGCGATTTTGCGTGGCGGTGAGGCGCGTCGGATCAACCAAGAAGTGCAAGCGACAAACGGTATCTATGATGATCCGTCGCAATTGATGCGCAAGGAGCGGTTCAGCCTGATTCACGGCCCTATTGATTTGCTCAAAGCGATCTTGGAAGAGGGCGAAAAAGGTTTGTCACTGCAACGCTACAAAGGCTTGGGCGAGATGAACGCGGATCAGTTGTGGGAAACCACACTGGACCCAGAAGCGCGCACCTTGTTGCAGGTGAAAATCGAAGACTTTGCCGAAGCGGATGACATCTTTACCAAATTGATGGGCGATGTTGTCGAGCCACGCCGCGAGTTCATTCAAGACAACGCGCTAAACGTTGAAAACTTGGACGCTTAAAGGCTGCCGGAACGATTCTTTTGCGCTGGGGCGTGACGCATTTCAAATTTAGTGAAGTGACATTCAACGCAATTTTAATATTGGGTTGCCTACTTTGACGTGGAAACCTTTTTATCTATGGGGTTCTTGATGCCAAAAGCATTTTTCACATCGGCACGTTGAAAACCGGCACAACTTCTATTCAGGCTACACTTGTGAAGAATCCACAGGTTCTTGCACGTATGGGGTACTCCTATTTCGGTCCGCCTATGCGCCGTTCTGAAGCGTTATCTGGCGCGTTGGCGGAATTAACCGACAAAAATTGCCAAAATGTGATCATTTCTGATGAGGGGCTTTGGCACTTCTCGGACAGTAAGCGTAGCGATACTGCGGGTCTGGCAAAAGTTCTTAAACGGTATGATGTTACCGTCGTAATCTATTTGCGCCGCCCCGATAGTTTCTTCGAATCATGGTGTCCGTCGTCATATAAAATGGGGCATCAGAGCGGCTTGAGTATTGGAGGCTCTGGCTCGTTTGTGTGA
>NZ_JAHKPK010000063.1 GCF_018860665.1 Pacificibacter marinus | reverse complement strand
ACAGTTCATAAAGACCTTCAATCCACGCCCAGCCTCAATGCGTGGCAAAAATTCGACAACAGCAGTTCCGCGACCACGGTAGATCCCTTGGCGTTTCCAAAACACGCCGACATTGGTGGCAGCAGGCACGACATCTTGGCCCAACTCTTTGTACAACACACCTGTTCCGACTTTAAACTCGGCCTTAACACCAGGCGCAATGCGCGTGCCTTGTGGAAAAATAATCAACTGACCGGGGCGAATATTGCCCGCTTTGACATCTGCCACCATTTTTTTGATTGCCTGCCCGCGTTTGCCTCGATCCACACCAATACAGCCACAACGCTCGGCGTAAAAGTTCACAATTGGCATTTTTTCCAAAGACTTTTTCATGATGAATTTTGGACGCGGCAAAGCGGACACGATCAAAATGATGTCAAAGAAACTTTGATGTTTGGACGCGACGATAACTTCGTCTGTCGGCACCTCGCCGCGCACTTCGGATTTCAACCCGCAAATGGTATGGGCGCTCAACCGCACCCAATGGCACCACAGATGAATCGCAATAAAAGCGAACTTGCGATCAAAAATAGCCAGAGGCGTAAAGATCAGACCAATGATGGCCATCGCCAGATACATCTGAAAGATAAAGATCAGGGACAAGACCCATTGGATCGCATAAAACATTACATCAGCCTTTTTAATGTTTGTTTTGCCGCAAATTGTGTCGCGCCATAGGCCACACATGCTGCAAAAGGCGGGATAACAAAAGGCCAAAACCATTCATACCCTCGGAATCCCAACCCTGTTAAGAACCCACCCGTGGTTTGCGCATCAGGCAACAAGGCGATGGCGACAGTGCCCAGAAACGCGCCGAACAGCGCGCCGCTAAAACCGCGAAACGTAAATTGGCGCACGAATGCTGAAGCAATATAGGCATCTTTGGCACCGACCAAACGCAGCACGCGGATCACCTGCCCGTTCGCCGCCAGTGCCGCGTTCGCTGCCAAAGTGATCATCGCAGCTGTAACACCGCCAATCAAAATCAAACTCACGACACCAAGCAAACGTAAACGATTGGCCGCCGTGATCAGCGGTTTGCGCCAGCGGGTGTGATCATCAAGCACAGCCCCCGGTGCCTCACCTGCAAGGCGCAATCGCAAGCTTTCCGAATCGTAACCTTCGGCTGTCTCTTTCACATCGATCAGAACCGGTAAAGGCAGACTGTCCAAAGGCAAACTCGGACCGAACCAAGGCTCTAACAAGGCGCGTTGTTCGTCGGCATCCAAGGCCCGCGCTTCACGCACGCCTGGTGTTGTCTCTAACACGGCCAAAGCCGCTTTCGTTTGTGCCTCAACCTGTGCAATCGGGGCCGAAATACGCACAGTCGATGATTGCGCCAATTCACCGGCCCAACGATCCGCCAATCGCCCTGTCGCCAAGGACAACGTCAAAGCAAATACGGCCAAAAATGCCATAGCCGCCGATGTCAAAATCGTCAGCTGCGCGGTGAACCCAGACGGCGGCACAATGCGGTCTTGTACGGTTTTATCAATTTTCAAAAAGGGCAAAAGAAAAGACATTACAAATCCACCCCCGCTTGCTGAATGCGTCGATTGGCGATGCGCAATACACGCGCTTGGACTTGCGATTTAGCTTGTCTGATCAGATGCATATCATGGGTGGCGATGATGACCGTTTTGCCCATTTTGTTCAACTCAACCAACAGCTGCAGCAATCTTAGGGACATCTCCCAATCGACGTTTCCTGTTGGCTCATCCGCGATAATCACCTCTGGCGACATAATCACAGCGCGCGCCAAGGCCGCACGTTGACGTTCGCCGCCAGACAATTCGGCAGGCAATGCATCTGCGCGCTCGGACAGACCAACCCATGCCAGCAACTCATTCAAGTTCGTCTCATCACGCGACTTGCCTGCGACAAGCAATGGCAGCGCGACATTTTCAGAAACGCTCAGATGATCCAAAAATTTGCAATCTTGATGCACCACGCCAATATTGCGACGCAGCCCTGCAACGTCGTCACGCGCAATATTACGCGTATCTTTGCCCAAAAGCTGGACCCTGCCAGCTGTGGCCTGCAACTCGCAATAGCATAATTTTAGAAAAGTGGTTTTACCCGCCCCAGACGGTCCAGTCAGAAAATGAAATGATCCCGGCGCTAGAGACAAGGAAATTTCGGTTAATAGATCCTGACCACCATATCCGTAGGCAACATTGTTAAACTCAATCACACTTCGCCCCTATCCATCGGTCGCGACAGTTTTGCCTCACAGATGGGTGCGTTTCAATCCAACTGTTGCAAAAACATGGACAATCGGCAATCCAACGTTAATAATTTAGGAAAACAAAGCAGTTACACCACACAAAACCGGTGGCAGAGGAAAATATGCGGCTTATTTGTCCCAATTGCGGCGCTCAATACGAAGTTGACGCAAAAGTTATCCCAAGCTCTGGACGCGATGTTCAGTGCTCCAATTGTGGTCACACATGGTTTCAGCGCTCCGCAGAAGTCGATTCGGATCTCGCCCAAGAGATGGGGTTCGAGCTCACGTCGGATGATGCGGCGACAGACAATCCCGTTGAAACAATGCCAGACGACCAACCTGCCCCTGTCGAACCAGATTTCGGCGATGACGACGATGTAGAGTTTAGTGATGACATCGCTTCCGCAGTCAGCGCCGCTGCCAATCTCGACATTCAAGACTCTGCTGACAAAGACCAAACAGACACGCCAAAGCCAGACGTTGCTCAAGCTGCACCGGTTCAACGGTCTGCCGTGTCCGAAAGTGTACGCGACATTCTGCGTGCCGAAGTTGCCTACGATCAAAACGTAAGACAGCCACAACCAGATGCATTGGAAACCCAGACGGAACTTGGTCTTGATGAGGCTCCGTCACCAGAACAAAAACAGGGGTTACGCGAACGCATGGCCCGTCTGCGCGGGTTAAACCCAGCGGATATCACAAGGGCCGCGTCAGGATCAGGCAAACGCCGCGATCTTCTTCCAGACATTGAAGAAATAAACTCCACACTGAGCGCGTCTTCTGAACGCGATGTGGATGGCACCGTTTTGAACGACGAAACACGCAAAGAGCGCGCACGTCGCACAAGTTTTCGCACGACGTTTTTGATCTTGGTTTTCGTCGTTATTCTCTTGGTGCTGCTCTACACTTTAGCACCGATCTTGGCGCAAAAAGTACCAACTCTTGAGGGCATTCTGAACACCTATGTGACTGGAGCGAACGCTTTTCGCACTTGGCTAGATTCAATTCTTTCCTCAACAAGCGAGCGTTTGAATGCTCTATTGGGTCAATTGAACGGCACAGCTTAGTCAAGCACCGTCTGTTAGAACCGATCAAGTAGACGTTTTAAGTACTCTAATTCTTCATCTGCCCGTTCCCTTTGGGCTGAGCGTCGCCGAATTTCATCCAACAACTCTTCTGCTTGTGCGTATACGTCATCTTGATCAGGCGCACCCGCCCCGTCACTGCCAACACCTGCCCCCTGATTGCCGCCATCACTGCGCCCAAGCGGATCACGCCCATTTTGCTGCCCAGACTGGGCCTGAGCACTCTGCCCATCTTGGGGATCGCCAGAGTGGCGCATCTGTTCATTCAAACGTTTCAGCCCATTGCGCAGCGCTTCCATTGCGCGCGCCTGATTGTCCAATGCACCCGCATAGTCTTCATTGCGCAAAGCCTCTTCCGCGTCTTCCATCGACCTCTCAGCACGCTCCAACTCAGAGGCCGCCCCGTCACCTTGCGCTGACGCCTCTGGCGGTAACTTCCGTCCCTGCTGCTGCGCCTGACCGCGCAGGGTTTGCTGGCGATCCGCCAACGCGCCCGCATTGTCATCAGAAGGGCTTTGTTCGGACGAGTCGCCATCTGTTCCGAATTGTTCTTGTAGATCAGAAAACGTCTCATCATTTAAATCTTGCTGTTCGCGCAGCATATCTTCCAAATCTTCTATCGCTTGCGCCCCTGCCCCTTGGCCTCGCGACACCTGCATATTTTCAAGCATCTCGTTGAGCATTTCCATCAACTGCTGTGCTTCGGCCATGCGCCCCTGCTCCATCAGCTCTTGGATACGGTCCATCAAGTCTTGCAGTTGGTCGGCTGTCACATCAAAGGACTCGCCATCTTGTGCTTCATCTTGATCCTGCGCTTTGCTTTGCTGCTCTGCGCGTTGGCGAATGTAATCTTGCGTGGCATCACGTAAATCTTGCATCAGCTTTGCAATTTCATCAGGTGTCGCACCGTCACGCATCGCTTGGGCTAGGCGTTCTTGTGCGCGTCGCAAACGTTCAAGCGCTTCAGACAGTTCCCCATCCTCAAGCTCGACTGCAATCGTCCAAAGGCGTTCTGTGATAGAGTCCCAAACCTCATCAGACATGGTCGCCCCCTGTGCCTCGATCATCCCTGCGACGGAGCGTAGATTTAAAAACAGAGCATGATCACCGCCAAAGGAATCGTCCTGTGCATAACTGACAGCACGAATGACTTGCGCCGATCTCGCAGCATTCATCCGGCTCCACAGTAATTCTCGACGCACGTCGATCAAAGCGGCAGCAAGGGGATCAAAAAATTTACGCCCTGGCAAAATGGTTTGCATTTGTGTCGATACAGTTTCGTACCCAGACACGTCCCACGCTTTCAGGCGCGCTTGCACCGGCAAGCCAGAAAACGCGTGGCGCGATAGGTTCTCAGTGACAACCCCTTCAAAGTCTTGACGTTGCAAAGCACGTGGCACCGGTATGGACAGCACCACAGCTTGCCGTGGCTCAGGGTCCACACGATAGCCATATTGTGCCACGATGGAATTTTTATCCAACTCGATTTCTAGCTGCGCGCGGGCGATGCCGAAATCGTCTGACATCCGAAACGATTGGCGCAATTCACCAGACGGCGCACGCGTCATATCACCAATCAGTTCAGCGACAGGTGGCTGATCAGGCAAAAGCGCCACATTCCACAACCGCCCCGTATCGCCCTTGATCTCAATTTCACCTGTGTGCTCAAGCGTAAAGTCTTGGGCTAACGGCGTAACCTGATCACTTTCGTCAGAAACCGTTTGGCGCATCTGCAAGGCATCGGCGTCACCGTACAGGCGAATTGTCACTTTCGAATTTTGCGGCGCGGTAAAGCGTTCTGGCATATCGGCAAGGTACAGTGTCGGTTTTCCAGTGTGGGCCGGCGGTTCGATCCAGCCTTCCCAAGAGGGGCCAAGAGCTATGTCATTCGCAAGGCTTCCCCCCCCAAAGCGCAGAGAGCCCGATCCAAACAATAGCCCCATAATCAAAACCGTGATTGCCATCAAACGCAGCGCATAAGGGTCGCGCGCGGACAGGCGTAAATGAGGACCGATTGCGCGTGCAGCCCATGCCTGCTCTGCCATACGGGCTTGATGCGCTTGCCAAATGCCTTGCGTTTGCGCATTGTCATGGCCCGTGGCCGCAAGATCTTGCAGCGCCTGAAGTGGTCGATGTGGCAAAGCCCCGTCAACACGCGCACGCGCGTCCCGCATCGTTGGCATTTGAAACCGCTTCACACAGATACCGAATGACACGATAAGTGCCAGAGCAAGGCAGACCATTAAAATGGAAAAAACTAAGGCGCTAAGAACCGCGAATGCCCCAAACATTGCCGCCGCAAGGGTGCATGCAACCAGTACACCAAACCAAAGAAACGCTTGAACAAAGCGTTCAACGACAAGCCCCACAAACGTGAGACGCAGTGTGTGTTTGATGTGGCGCGTCAAGGCGCGCTCAGTTGGCGTTTGTGTGTCCATGACCTTTTGCCCGCATTCTCCTGACGCGGATCAAAATGATCCGCGCGTTAGAGCCATTCTGGGATCGTATCGCGATTTATCATTTCCTCATAGGTCGGACGCGCACGGATGACAGCGAATTGATCACCATTCACCAAAACTTCGGGAATAAGAGGACGCGAATTGTATTCGGACGCCATAACTGCGCCATAAGCCCCTGCAGACCGGAACGCGACCAGATCATCTGGCCCGAGCGCCGTCATCTCGCGCGCTTTGGCAAAGGTGTCGCCGGTCTCACAAACAGGGCCCACAATATCATAAGTGATTTTCTCAGCCCCAGCGCCTGCCTCAACAACAGGTACAATATCATGATGTGCATCGTACATGGAGGGACGGATCAAATCATTCATCGCAGCATCGATAATCAAAAAATCGCGCCCTTCGCCATGTTTGAGATAAATCACAGACGAGACCATCACGCCAGCATTGCCAGAAATCAAACGCCCAGGCTCAATCTCGATCTCGCACCCTAAATGACCAACGGTTTTGCGTATCACATCGCCGTATTCCATCGGCAAAGGCGGAGCATCGTTGGACCGCTCATAGGGAATACCAAGTCCGCCGCCCAAATCCAGACGACGAATATTGATGCCATCACTGCGCAAAACCTCGGTCAGCTCGGCCACCTTGGTAAACGCCAACTCAAATGGTTCAAGCTGCGTCAACTGTGATCCGATGTGCACATCGATGCCTGCAACATCAATACCTTCCATTTTCGCAGCGCGGGCATAGACCTCGCGTGCAGATTTGATCGGGATGCCAAATTTGTTTTCACTTTTACCTGTGGCGATTTTGGCATGGGTTTTGGCGTCAACATCAGGGTTCACACGGATGGCTATCGGGGCCTTTACGCCCATCGACATCGCGACCTCGTTCAATGCTTCAAGCTCGGGTTCGGATTCAACGTTGAATTGACGGATACCACCGGACAATGCTGTGCGCATTTCCTCGCGGGTTTTGCCAACCCCAGAAAAGACAATGCGTTCGCCCGGAACACCGGCGGCGCGCGCTTTTAGGTATTCCCCCATCGACACAACGTCGATTCCAGCGCCAAGATCACCAATCAATTTCAACACAGCAAGGTTGGAATTCGATTTCATCGCAAAACAAACAAGATGATCCATCCCGTGCAATGCTTCATCAAACAGCGTGAAATGACGCGTCAGCGTCGCTGTCGAATAACAATAAAACGGCGTTCCAACGGAAGCAGCAATATCACTCAAAGCGACATCTTCAGCGTGCAACACACCGTTGCGATATAGAAAGTGATCCATGGGCCGCGCCTTTCAAAGTAAAGTCGCGCTGGAGATACTGGAATTCCATGCGCAATGAAAGGGCTGTGAACATGCAAAAAGGCGCCCCTTTGGGACGCCCTGTCAATCCGTGATTATACGCCTTAGTTCGAACCGAAGACCAATCCAATGGACGTTGATGTGCTAACACCGCTATTTGAGTTCATGGACACCGTTGTGCCGCCGGTCACTTTTGGTGGCGTCGGCGTGCCGTCTGCACCGCAGGACGCCATGAGACCGCAAAACGCTAGAGCTATAAAAAAAAGTCGTATCATCCAAGAACCTCTTTCCAACGCGCAATTTGAGCACGCACCTGCGACGGTGCCGTGCCCCCATAGCTTGTCCGAGACGCCACTGAGTTTTCAACAGTTAACACTGTATACACACCTTCAGTAATAGCTGCATGGGCGGATTTCATCTCATCAAGGCTAAGATCCGGCAGATCGCAGCCCTTAGATTCAGCCAAAGCAACCAAAGCGCCGGTCACATGGTGAGCATCACGGAACGGCAATCCGGCCTCGCGCACCAACCAATCGGCCAAGTCCGTGGCAGTGGAAAACCCAGACGCTGCGGCTGCGCGCAGACTGTCCACATTTGCCGTCATATCCGACACCATGCCTGTCATTGCAGCCAATGCGAGCATCAAGTTGTCGGCTGCATCGAACACCTGCTCTTTGTCTTCTTGCATGTCTTTCGAATAAGCCAGCGGAAGACCCTTCATCACAGTGAACAAAGCCACCATAGCGCCCATGATGCGACCGACTTTGGCGCGAATCAACTCTGCTGCATCTGGGTTTTTCTTTTGCGGCATGATCGACGATCCGGTCGAGAAACGGTCAGACAAGGTCACAAAGCGGAATTGCGCAGACGACCAAATCACCAATTCTTCGGAAAAACGCGACAAATGCATGGCCGTAATAGAAGCACAGGACAAGAATTCCAGCGCAAAATCGCGGTCGGCGACAGCATCAAGCGAGTTGGCAGTCGGGCGATCAAACCCCAATGCTTCAGATGTCATATGGCGATCAATGGGGAAACCAGTGCCAGCCAAAGCGGCAGAACCAAGTGGGTTTTCGTTCATGCGTACACGCGCATCTTTGAAACGCGACACATCACGACCCAACATTTCCACATAGGCCATCATGTGATGACCCCATGTCACAGGTTGCGCGGTTTGCAGATGCGTAAACCCAGGCATAACCCAATCAGCACCAGCTTCAGCCTGACCAAGCAATGCTTTGATCAAAGCCTCTAACCCATCAATGCAGGCGTCCATTTGATCACGCGTCCACAGTTTAAAGTCTGTGGCGACTTGGTCATTGCGGGACCGCGCAGTGTGAAGGCGTCCTGCGGGTTCTCCAACAATTTCTTTCAGCCGAGATTCGACATTCATGTGAATGTCTTCAAGCGCCGTTGAAAACTCGAAAGTGCCGCTCTCTATTTCTGACAATACCGTGAGAAGCCCTTCACGAATGGTCTTGGCATCGGTATCAGTGATAATACCTTGTGCAGCAAGCATTGCGGCATGGGCGCGCGAGCCTGTAATATCTTGGAACGCCAAGCGTTTGTCGTAACCTATCGAAGCGTTGATGGCTTCCATGATTGCGTCTGGACCTGCGGCGAACCGCCCGCCCCACATCGCGTTGGATTTTTTGTCGGTCATGGACACACCCAAATGTTAAATAAGCTAATCGTTGCCCTCCTCTACACGGCCCTGAGCCTTACTGCAATTGCCGCACACGGCCTAGATATGTCCGATATTTCGCAAATGCGCGAAGGATCAATGCGAAAACTTGTTTTTCACTCAACCCCTAAAGAGGTGTCTCAGACCCCATTTACCACGCCAGACGGCACCGCTTTCACGCTGTCCGATTTTGAAGGTGAATATGTATTGTTAAATTTCTGGGCGACTTGGTGTGTGCCTTGTCGCAAAGAAATGCCCGATTTAGACAACCTGTCGAAGGTATTTTCCGACAAGGGTCTCAAAGTAGTCACGGTCGCGTCCGGCCATAACCCATTACCAGCCATAAATAAGTTTTATAGCGACGCGGCATTGGACAATCTGCCTATTTTACTTGATCCAAAAGGGGCATTTTCTCGTGACATGGATGTTCTGTTCTTGCCGATCACCGTTATTATCTCGCCCGAAGGCCAAGAAATTGCACGCCTAAAGGGGGATGCTGCATGGGCATCCCAAGAAGCAATTTCTCTTTTTAATGCTCTTCTCGAACTGTCAGGAAATGCGGCCAAATCGATCGATTGACAACACTGAATGGACATTCGCCAAATCAATTAGCTCTGAAATTCTTTCGGCGTGTTCCAAAATGCGCTTCAAGCACAAATCAATTTCTTTATGGAATTTGTCGAGCTGATCAATGACAGGCGTCAGTGAAACAGAATCTGCACCAAGTCGCCCCGCCTCAACACGACAGAGAACTCGAATTGAATCGAGCCCCGTTACAAGCTGACGCAAATCCTTTGATGCCCGCGCAAGTCCTAAGGTAATCCCCCCTAAAATTAGTGGTGTTCAAAAATAGAATTTTCTCGGCAAGATATCTGAGGAGATTTACGATGAAGAATGGACGATACAGCGACGCGCAGATCATGGCGGTGTTGAAGCAGGCGGAGGGCGGTGTTCCGGTTTCTGAGCTTTGCCGAGAGCATGGAATGAGCAGCGCAAGTTTTTATAAATGGCGGGCGAAG
>NZ_JAHKPK010000008.1:7365-11388 GCF_018860665.1 Pacificibacter marinus | reverse complement strand
ATTTTATATGACGACGGACAATTTGCGATGAATCTGTTTCCGCTTTGGACGCGACCATTCAGGCCCGTGTCCTGAACTTGCTCATGGACTTGAGGGAGAAATTTGGCGTAGCGATCTTGTTCATCAGCCATGATCTGTCGGTGATCCATCAAATTTGCGATCGTGTTGCAGTGATGCGACAAGGACAGCTGGTTGAGCAGGACCAAACGGAACCGCTGTTTGCGAACCCCTCACATCCTTATACGCAAAATCTACTTTCAGCCGTTCCACGTTTGCCCGCGCCATCGGGAATGCCCGCTGTGCGACAGGTGATTTACGCATGACCTGGCTTCTCACGCGTATCAGTCGGGCTTTGATGACAATGTTGTTGCTCATCGCCTTCACTTTTTTCACCTTAGCCGTCAGCGGCGATCCTGCCGTCGCAAAGTTTGGCGAAGACATCGATTTGGCAACATTGGAAGCCTTTCGCGCAAAGTGGGGCCTTAATTATCCGCTATGGAAGCAATTCCTAATTTATCTAAATGGCGTCGGTCACTTGGATTTTGGCATCTCATTTCGCACGGGCGAACCCGCATGGGATCTTGTGGTGTCCCGCCTGCCTGCAACGCTTTCGCTTATGTCGCCGACGATAGCGGTCTCCGTATTTCTCGGTGTGCCGCTTGGGGTTATTGCAGCCATGAATCGTGGGAAATTGTCCGACCGAGTTACGATTGTGTTGGCCGTTGTTGCGTTGGCCATTCCGTCGTTCCTTCTGGGATTGCTGTTGATGTTCGTTTTTTCAGTCTGGTTGACGTGGCTGCCACCGTCCGGAATCGTCGGCTGGCAGTCCTACATCATGCCTTCTTCAACGCTCGCCATTTCGACTGCAGCGATATATGCTCGGTTTACCCGCTCGGCCATGATCGAGGTTTTGTCACACCCGATGATCGAGACGGCGCAAGCCAGCGGTTTGACACGGCGCGTCATCCTGCGCATGCATGCGCTGCCTAACGTGCTTTTGCCGCTCATCACCGTCACGGCCCTTGAGTTCGGCAATATCATCATTTTTGCAATCGTGGTTGAAAGCGTTTTCAGTTGGCCTGGTGTGGGGCGGCTGTTGATCACCGGGATCACCAACCGTGATTATGCGGTAGTGCAGGTTATTATTCTTCTGACGGGCACAACTGTTATCCTTGCCAATCTTCTTGCGGATATTGCTTACGGCTATGTCGATCCGCGTATCGCGGATGCCCGTTTAAAAGGGCGCGCACGAAGCGCCGGATTGGATGTCGTATGAATATCTTTCGTCATCTTCCGTTACTCATACAACTTTCATTTGGTGCTGTTGCCGTGCTGCTTATCTGTGCGATTTTCGCCCAGATTTTAACACCACATGACATCACGCAAGTCGATTTGCGCAATCGGTTTCAATCGCCCGCCTTTCTTGGTGGAGATTGGGGCAACCCGCTGGGCACAGATAGCCTTGGTCGCGATATGCTGAGTTTGCTGCTGCGCGGGATTCAAGTGTCGATGACGATCGCAGCACTCGGGACAATCGGCGGCGCCGTTCTGGGCGTTACATTAGGTTTTGCAGGCGCATGGATCGGCGGCTGGGTCGATGATCTGATTGGTGTTCTCATCGACTTTCAGGCTACGATCCCGAACCTAATTCTGGCGTTGGCCTTATTAGCGGCGTTTCCCGAGGTCAATTTTATGGTCTTTGTTCTGATCATGGTGATTTATGGATGGGAGCAATATGCTCGTTTGGCCCGCGCCATCGCGCTATCCGCGAAAAACCAGCCATATGTCCAAGCCCAGATCATTTTTGGCGCTAGTCCTGCACGGATCATCATCCGTTCAATTTTGCCAAACGCAGCCGCTGTGCTTTTGGTGAACATGTCGATCAACTTCCCCAGAACGATCATGGTCGAATCGACGCTGAGCTTTTTGGGGATTGGCATTCAGCCGCCCGATACCTCGCTTGGTGTTTTGATCGGGCAAGGGCGAGATCAGCTTTATAATGCGCCTTGGGTGGCTTTGCTGCCGGGGCTCGTCATCTTAATCGCTACAATTTCGATTTCACTTTTGGGCGATTGGGCCCGTGACCTCGTTGATAAGGAATGAAAATATGAGCAACTATGAAGACCGTGTGCTGAAACTGATCATGATGAGCGATATCCACTTATTCCCAAAGGGTGAGATCCGGAAAGGTCTGGACACCGCCGGCCGGTTTGCCGAGGCGATTGGCGATGCAAATCGGTTGTATTCTGATGCGGACCTATGTGTCTTTGCCGGAGACATAGCGGACAGCGCAGAGCCCGAAGCATATGAGCAATTCGATCAGCTTCGCGTAGGCTTGCCGGTGCCACAGCGCGTGATGATGGGCAACCATGACGACCGTAATGTCTATTTGGCATCTGCCGAATCGCCAATGACGGATGAGAATGGCTTTGTGCAGGGTTTTGAAGATATTAAAGGCCATCGCATTTTGATGCTCGATACATCCGAGCCCGATATGCACATCCGCTACAGCGTGCTGTGCGAAAAAAGGCTGAAGTGGGTTGGCGAACGATTGGCCGAGGCGAAAGCTCTCGGGTTAAAAGTCATTCTTTTGCTTCACCACAATCCATGTGCCTTCCAAATGCCCGTGGACACCTATCGTTTGAGCGAGCCTGATCGCCTGATGAAGGTTCTTAAGGAAAGTGGCGCGCAGATCATCCAAATTCTAGCCGGTCACTGCCATATCACAACGGCCGGAAGCTGGGGGGGTTACCCTTGCGCGACAATTAAGGGGAACCAACATAGTGTTGAACCCTATTTCCGCGGGCGCACTGAACAGCAAGCGTGCTATTCGTCACCGGCACAATTTGCGGTGATTGTGTCGGACACAGTCAATTGCGCTGTCCATTTCCATGATTATTTAAACAACGCGACAATGATGGATCCTAGCCTTTTCCCTAACAAGGCAAATCAATTGTTCGAAGAAGTCGACAGAGACTACCCATTTGTTGCAAGTGAAAATTGACAAAAATATAGTTGATTGATCGGGAGGGGGTAACAAATGTCAGCCCCCACCGGCGGAGTTGTTGAAGTCCTACAGGTGTTGTCGTCACGTATCATTGATGCAGACCAGATAGCGGGACCTATCTTTATCGTCACACGAGCTTGGTTCGCTGGACGTCTTAAATTTATTCTTGATCTGGACCTGTCCCGCTTTTGCGCCAAAGCATGCGCAGGCATGTCTTCCCCAATGAAGGATCTGGTCCGATACTGAATGATTGCTTCTGCCGCCCCAAACCAAATTCCAAGTGGCAGCCGCGATCGATGTAGCGCCGTGCCCGATGTCGGAAAAACTGATGGTGTCATTGTTCGCACTGGAAAAGCTGACGAGACTTGATCCGACTGACGCCTTCACTCCCGCACTTGTTACAGGTAGGTCCTTGTGGCCAACGCACGTCAATAAGCCGCTCCAACCTCGAAGGTTCGTCTGGGAAGCAATAGGCAACCCCTTCGTCAGGCAAGCTCAGAGCAAGCGCCCGCCAAAACAACCCATCAAACTTATTGATGTCGGCGGGGTCCACTCTGCATCCTCAATTCTGCGATCTGCCTTGGCTCCCTAAAACCAGCGCTGGCGTTCTTCCACTTCCGGCCAGTGATACTGCTTTAACGGCATTCGCGCGGAAAACTCCAGTGCCGTTTCCTTCCTAAAAAAATGAGCGTTGCGCAATCACTTCATGCGCGATTATCGTCGTCGAACATCGGCGGGCTAGAATGCAAGCGGGATACCCCAACAGCTACAGACCTGCAGGATCGAACCGCTTTGTCACATTTCACAGGAAATATTGATGTCATGGCGTGGCTACCGGAACAAACGTCACCTGTCTGCTCCGAGCAGATCACGTTGGAAGCTGCGACCGCATCCTTTCATTACGATACCAACTATCTAAGCCCACAAAACGCGATGTCCCTATATGGCATAGATATGGGAAACCGCTCGGGTGTCTGACGTCAGCACTCGTTGGACAGATTTGAGGATTTGAATAA
>NZ_JAHKPK010000008.1:0-7233 GCF_018860665.1 Pacificibacter marinus | reverse complement strand
GGAGGATTTCTGGTTCATCTTATCGATTAGGAGATCGAGATGACGAAGAAGCCTACCACATCGAAAGACGCTGCCGACAAGGTGGTCAAGAATATCCGTCGCAAGACGCGCCAAACCTACTCAGCTGAAGAGAAGATCCGCATTGTACTAGCTGGCCTGCGCGGTGAAGAGAGCATCGTTGTTCTTTGCCGTCGTGAGGGGATTGCGGAGAGTTTGTTCTACAGTTGGTCCAAAGAAATTCTGGAGGCAGGCAAACGGCGTTTGTCTGGAGATACTGCGCGTCAGGCCACATCACCTGAAGTGAAGGAGCTGCGTTCAGAGTCTATGGCTTTGAAGGAATGCGTGGCGGATCTAACGCTTGAAAACCGCTTGCTCAAAAAAAGTATGACAGGAAGTGGGGGGTAATGAGACCTTTTCCGCCATTGGTCCGAGGACAATGGTCGAATGAATGAGGTATCCCGCTTCTGAGAAACTGGAGATCATCCGCACGGTCGAGGGATCGCATCTGCCGGTCAAGCAGACCCTCGATATGTTAGGCATACCGCGCAGCACCTTTTACGGTTGGTATGACTTGTATGTCGACGGCGGCTTGGATGCCTTGGCCGATCGTTCGCCGCGACCCAAGTCTGTCTGGAACCGGATCCCAGATGTGCGGCGCGACGATCTGATCGAGTTTGCGCTGGAACATGAGGCGCTGACCACACGGGAACTGGCGGTCAAATACACTGATGAGAAGCGGTATTTTGTTTCTGAATCATCAGCTTACCGCATTCTCAAAGCAGCGGACCTGATTACAGCACCTGACTATGTGGTCATTAAAGCGGCCGAGGAGTTCAAAGACAAAACCACGACCATCAACGAGATGTGGCAAACGGACTTCACCTACTTCAAGATCATTGGCTGGGGCTGGTATTATCTGAGCACGATCCTCGATGATTACAGCCGCTACATCATTGCGTGGAAGCTTTGCACCATTGCCGGCAGGGTATTGCGCAGCAATGTCCCGAGAGGGAACATGCGTACTGAGGACGTGACAGACACGATCGAACTGGCGCTGACGGCGTCTGGTTGCGACCAGGCGGTTGTGCGTCACAAGCCACGCCTGCTCAGCGACAACGGTTCATGCTACATCTCCGGCGATCTGGCCAAGTGGTTGGAGGATCAAAAAATGACGCATGTTCGGGGCGCACCGTTCCACCCACAAACCCAAGGCAAAATCGAACGCTGGCACCAGACCATGAAGAACCGGGTTCTGCTGGAGAACTACTATCTGCCCGGTGACCTCGAACGCCAGATCGGGGCCTTTGTCGAATACTACAACAACCAGCGCTACCACGAGAGCCTGAACAACGTCACACCAGCCGACGTCTACTTCGGCCGCGACAAAGCCATTCTGAAGGAAAGGGAAAAGATCAAAAAGCAGACAATCAAACAACGCCGCTTGCAACATCAAAAACAGGCCGCATAATCTATCACACAAACGAACCAGAGCCTCCAATGCTCAAGCCGCTCTGACGTCCAACTTTATATGACGACGGACAGTGTTCGTGTTCAAACGTGGTCGAGACACCGGATTGAGTGCCGATTTTTCGTCGCCACAAGTATACTGCAAATGATTAAAAAGATAAAAAACCAACATATAGTCATAGCCCCATGGGGCGCACTTCATGTAGATTAACGATAACTTTCGCGGGATCTTTGGCCCGATTTAGAGACAAATTTGCACCGATTTACAAAGTTTTAATGCGTCCAAACCGTGCGGCGTGCAGTTGCGAAATTTTCGCCGTAGCCACCTTTGCGGATTTTATGGGCGCGCTTTTGAGGTTCAGTCACAGTGAAGGCCATACCTTTGTCTTCGGCATAGGCAATCGCGGCCTCTTTGCTGTCAAACTTCATACGCACTTGGTTTTGGGTATCTGTGCTAGAGGTCCACCCCATCAGCGGATCAATATTGCGCGCACTGGCAGGCGCAAAATCCAAAACCCAGTCTTTGGTCTTGGCTTGACCGGACTGCATTGCATTGCGGGCTGGCTGATAAATACGGGCGCGCATGGGGGACTCCTTGTTTGTTATTCGGGTTATCTCTGTTTCCGCGATGCATTTCAAGTCAAACCGCGCATATGCCAAGGGGATAAACCCTTAATTCACACGATATGCGGATCAAATTGGACATAACAAAACCCAATGGCGTGGGGGTGACCGCCCAACCTTGAATACGGAGCGAGGGATGGGGTGTACATTCAAGGTCAGGCAGTCTTTTTCGCTGCTTGCAAGAGTAAGCTAAGATGCGACTCATTTTCCTGCAAGACAAAATAACGCATAAGTTGCATTAAAACTAAAAAATCCCCTCAAGGTAGCATTGCAATTTCAGCCAATATCCGCCCTGCCGTCAGATTCAGCTTATATTGCCCCGACAACCTGCATCACTGTGATAAAATTTGACAGCGAGAACCTATACCGCCCTGTTTCTTTGCGCCTCAACACGCCTTACTGACAGTTCTTGTCAGTCATAGCCTTGAACCTTTGCCGCCGGAGCGCAAGTATAAGGCAACCTCTAAAGGACTTTCCCGCATGGCCTACGCCCACAATGACAAGCGCACCCTCGATGACAGTGCGGTTTTGTCCAACCCTGCCCCAGATATCGCCGCGCGCCCCAAGCTTGAGGGCGGCAAACGATTCATCATGCATTCCAATTTCGAACCCGCAGGCGACCAACCTGCGGCGATCAAGGAAATCTCTGCGGCGATCAACGCGGGCGAACATGATCAGGTGCTTTTGGGCGCGACAGGCACGGGTAAGACCTTCACCATGGCGAAAGTCATCGAGGAAACTCAGCGCCCCGCCATCATCTTGGCCCCCAACAAAACGCTGGCGGCGCAGCTCTACGGCGAATTCAAAGGCTTTTTCCCAGAAAACGCTGTCGAATACTTTGTGTCCTACTACGACTACTATCAGCCCGAAGCCTATGTTGCGCGCTCTGACACGTTTATTGAGAAAGAAAGTCAGATTAACGAGCAAATCGACCGCATGCGCCACTCGGCCACGCGGGCTTTGCTAGAACGCGATGATGTGATTATCGTCGCTTCTGTATCTTGTATTTATGGCATCGGGTCTGCGGAAACCTACGGTGCGATGACGCAAGATTTAAGCGTGGGGGGCGAATACGATCAGCGTCAAGTCATCGCGGATTTGATCGCGCAGCAATACAAACGCAACGATCACGGGTTTCAGCGTGGTACATTCCGTGTGCGTGGCGACAGTCTTGAGATTTGGCCCGCCCACTTGGATGATCGCGCTTGGAAACTGTCGTTCTTTGGCGAAGAGCTGGAAAGCATCACCGAATTTGATCCGCTCACGGGCGAAAAAACAGACACGTTCAAACAGGTGCGCGTCTATGCCAATTCGCATTATGTGACACCGCAAAAGACCATCAAACAAGCCATCGTGAGCATCAAGAAAGAACTCAAGATGCGGCTCGACCAGTTCAACAACGAAGGCAAATTGCTAGAGGCCCAACGCCTTGAGCAGCGCACCAACTTTGACCTTGAGATGCTTGAGGCCACGGGCGTCTGCAACGGTATTGAAAACTATTCGCGCTATCTCACAGGGCGCGCCCCCGGCGAGCCGCCCCCCACATTGTTCGAATTCATCCCTGATCGTGCGATTGTTTTTGCCGATGAATCCCATGTCTCTGTGCCGCAAATCGGTGGCATGTATAAAGGTGACTTTAGACGCAAAACCACGCTGGCCGAGCATGGTTTCCGCCTGCCCTCTTGCATGGACAACCGGCCTTTGAAATTTGAGGAATGGGACGCGATGCGTCCGCAATCGGTGTTTGTCTCTGCCACGCCCAAAGATTGGGAACTGGAACTGACGGGCGGCGTGTTCACCGAACAAATCATTCGCCCGACGGGGCTTTTGGACCCTGTGGTGGAAATCCGTCCTGTGGACACGCAGGTTGATGATCTTCTGGACGAAGTGCGCAAGCAAGCCGCCAATGACAGTCGTGTTTTGGTGACCACATTGACCAAACGCATGTCCGAAGACCTCACGGAATATCTGCACGAACAGGGCGTGCGGGTGCGCTATATGCATTCGGAAATCGACACCATCGAGCGGATCGAGATTTTGCGTGACCTTCGCTTGGGCGCTTTCGATGTGCTGATCGGGATCAACCTGTTGCGCGAAGGTTTGGACATTCCCGAATGTGGATTGGTGGCGATTTTGGATGCCGATAAAGAAGGCTTCCTGCGCTCTGAAACCTCGCTGATCCAAACCATCGGTCGTGCGGCGCGTAATGCCGAAGGCCGCGTGATTTTGTACGCCGATAAAATCACCGGATCGATGGAACGCGCCATGAGCGAGACCGAGCGACGCCGCGCCAAACAGATGGCCTATAATGAAGAGCACGGCATCACGCCGATGACGGTGAAAAAGAACGTCGAAGATATTTTGGCAGGCCTATACAAAGGCGACGTCGACATGAACCGCGTCACAGCCACCATCGACGCGCCGCTCGCAGGGGGCAACCTTACCACCGTTCTGGAAGGCCTGCGTGCCGACATGCGCAAAGCCGCCGAGAACCTAGAATTTGAGGAAGCCGCGAGACTGCGCGACGAAGTCAAACGTCTGGAAGCGGTCGAGCTGGCCGTGGCCGATGATCCGCTGGCAAAACAAGCCGATGTTGAGAAGGCTGTTGTGGATGCCAAGACCGCGTCGGGAAGATCAACGGGTGGTCGAGGCGGTATGCGTGGTGGGAATGCTGGTCGTCGGGGGAAACGGTGATGGCTCATCATGAAACGAAAGCAATTCTCAAACGCGCTGAAGAAGTTTTAATGACCGCCGAATTAGGCCTAACTGATCTCAACGCCAAAGACAAACAGCGGCGAAATGTCGGATTACGCAATATTATAGTCTTCGGGCGATCTGTTACGTTTGTTTTACAAAACTTAAGAAACAAAGAGCCTGATTTTGACAATTGGTATTATGAAATTCAAGCCGGAATGAAAAACGATCCCGTCTTCAAGTATTTTCTGCAAGCTAGAAACAACCTCGAGAAGCAAGGCAAAGTTAGCATTTCAACATCAGCTCAAATCCACAATTTTTCATCAAAAGACTTATCTCGAATGGGGCCTCGCCCTCCAAGCGCTGACGGTTTCTTCATCGGGGATCAGATGGGAGGATCTGGTTGGACAAGTAAGCTACCAGACGGGACTGAACTAAAATACTATGTGGACTTGCCCGAAGATATCGGGAATGTAACCCAACACTTTTCAGACCTAGAAAATGAAATTTTTAAGCCAATTCGCGGGAAAAGTGTGGACGAATTATCGGATGATTATATCAAAAAGCTATCGAAAATTTTAGATCTAGCGAAGCAACACTTCCTATCTGAGCCCCCAACACAATGGGTAAAAGGAAAACGGCTCCCAAGCTATATTAAAGTGATAAAGTAACATATGCCCTTAAGCTAGAGGCAGGTGCAACTGTCAATTGTTAACTTTTGGACAATTTGCCCCTCCCTTCTCCCTACTCGGTCACCGACAACCCCAGCATCCGCCAGACTTGCATGCCGCCGCGGTAGTAGGAAATCTTCTCTGCCGGAAAGCCTGCTTTGATCATGCGGCGGGCGGCTGTGGGGGATTGGCCGCACCACGGCCCGTTGCAGTAAAGCGCCACGGATTTGACCGCATCGCCGTCACATATGAATCCATCAAAATCAAGCTCGCAGCCCAGCTCGTCCAAACGATCCGCCGCTTGGGTATAAGGGATGTTCACAGCGCCGGGGATTGCGCCTCCTTCAAAGTTGGCCTCAACACGGCTGTCGATCACCATTTGGCTCGGGTCTTGCAGCATCGTGATCAATTCAAGCTCGCCGATGGTGGTGACACCCTCGGCAGGGCTCATCGGTTGGATGCAGAAATTCGGACAGGGGCGCGAGGTGCGGGCCCATTCGCCCGAAACCATATTGGCCTCGTCTTGAATGCGCGAAATGCTTTGGGGGCCTGTGTCCGTTGGCACATCAAACTGCATGGCTTCTGGCGTGATACCGACTGTGCCTTCGATAGCGCCTTGAGCTTGGGCTTGGGTCACGCTCATAGATGTGGCCAAAAATCCCGCAAATCCAACGGCGATCAAGCAGGTCATGCCCTTTGAAAGTCGTGTCATAGAAAGTTCCTCCCTATTGTCGCGCAAATCGTTGCGAGCGACTGACATGAGTATGCGACACATTTGAATGAAAAGCACTATGCCTCGGTTGTGGTCCATATGTAGCGGCAACTTACCTGCGCTCGCGGGAAATCCTGATCGTGACAGGGATAGCCGCGCAGAGTATGATCTAAACATGACAGACAAACGCCCTTCCCCGATCCGTGAAACCGACGACACCGCGCGCGCAACAGCCCGCGATTTGATCGAGAATACGCGCCACGCAGCGCTGGCCGTGTTGGATGAAACCGGCGCGCCATCGGTGACACGGATTGCATTTGGGCAGTCAGGAAACGGGCAATTGTTGTCGCTTGTCTCAGATTTATCAGCGCACTCAAAGCGCCTAAAAGCCGACCCGCGGTGCAGTTTGTTGATCGGCGATCTCCCTTCCAAGGGCGATCCGCTTGCCTTTGCACGTTTGTCCATCACGGCTGAGGCACAGTTTTTGTCGCGTGATGACCTTGAGCACGCAAAGCGCCGCGCAGAATGGTTAGCGACCCACCCGAAATCAGGCCTTTATGTTGATTTTTCTGATTTCAATTTCGTGCGTTTCACACCCTTGCGTGCTGATTTGAATGGCGGGTTTGGCAAGGCCTATCAGTTAAGTTCTGACGATCTCGCAATGCGCGCATAAAAACACCGAGACACTTTTGCGCCTCGGTGCATTTTATAATTTGTCGATCTCAATCAAATGAGCCGATCCATCCGCACATTGATTTGAACAGCCCCTTTTGTCGCCTGCGGAAAACTCAATCGCACTTGGTTTGAATTGGTTCCGTAGTTGGGCGTGACATAGGGCATGGTGCTAACATTACTGCCAGGGTAATCCCCCCATTTTTAATGGGGTCCAGCCATAGAATTCATGCGGCTGTTTTCAATTTCATTGCGGGAGTTATGCCGCCGATGCCCATGTTGGGCCGCTCGTTGTTGTAAGTCCAGAGCCATTCAGTCGCCTGGTCTTGTGCCTCCTCAATCGTTTCGAAGATGTATTGTCCCAGCCATTCGCCGCGAACGGTGCGATTATAG
>NZ_JAHKPK010000032.1 GCF_018860665.1 Pacificibacter marinus | reverse complement strand
CCGGGATGCTTTCCTCGCCACGCAGGCCCGCCAAGACGATGCGGATTTTCTCTTCAGCTGAATAGGTTTGCCGCGTCTTGCGGCGGATGTTCTTAACCACCTTGTCGGCGGCGTCTTTTGATGTCTGGGGCTTCTTCGTCATCTCGATCTCCTAATCGATAAGATGAACCAGAAATCCTCCGTTATTCAAATCCTCAAATCTGTCCCACGGGTGCTGACGTCAGACACTGGGCATTGGTCTGATGCAAGCCTATTATACGAGAACAATATGAGGTCACATCATGCATCGCAGCACTATTCCGGTAATACTAATTCTCATGCTCGTCTCAGGTTGTAGCAATTTTTCCGCTGACCGCGCTTCGGTCGTTGGCACTGGTCCGGACGAATTGCTGAAGTTGCGGGCAGGTCCGGGGCTGGGCTTTAGCGTCATCTTGGGTCTGCCTGACGGAACCTTGCTCAATCGCCGTGATTGTGTAACCGAAATAGGTCAGCTGTGGTGCCGCGTTTCGCTCACGGCTGCGCCGCAGATCACGGGTTATGTCTCCGCCGATTACCTCTCGAAGCGTTGATTTGGACCTACTGACGCTGACAGGAGTTTTACCAAACAAATTGTCACGCCGCGTGGCACGTATGAGCGTTTGTTGCCAATGATGGCCGTGTCGTTTCCAAAGGCCGATAAAAATTGAAATACGCCCCAAGCCCAGTTTTACGTTCCCCGATGAAAAGGTCCTGACCGCCAATTGGCGGCTTTGGATCATAAACCGCGATTGCTGAAACTGAAACGATTTGTCGTCGACGACAAATACTGCTTCGATTATCAAGCCGATGCATTGGTTAAGGCCGATATGTGTTCGTGAATACACGAAATCATCAAAAACGGGATTCTTCTAAGATTCCTCATGATATTGATAATATATCAAAGGTTTAGTAATTTCCGTGGGATATAAGCATAATAATTCTTGAAACGGTGTGCATGCTTATGCCCCATCTACTACTGTGGGGCATAAACATGCACACCTTGACAATTCGAGCTATCTCGATATATCTGTAAGTAGTTGAAATTAATTACAAAATTTAAATACGGAAATAGAGGTGTGGCGTAACCATGCACACTCGAACCATAACCTTGCACACCGAATAAAAAAGCGTAAAAAAGACCCGCATGGGCGCCGCGTCGGACGTGTTGCCCCGTGATCGTGCGGGCGTCGTCCCGATCTTGCGAACATCGCAGATGGTTGCTCAGAATGACCATCTTTGCGTGATCTCCCTGATCTTCACCCTAGGGTAAAGATCAGACCTAACCTGACGCGAGTAACGTTTCACGCAGCGCCGCGAGGGCTTTGATCACATCGGGATGATGCCGTCTTCGATTATGCACCGCCGTAAAAATCGGGTGCAAGATCGGGGGCGCATCCTTCACTAGCCGCAGCCCGTCGATAACAAGTTTCGTATCCTCAACTGCGCGCAAGGGCACATAGGCACTACCTCCTGTGCGGCGAAAGAACTCCACCACCAGCCCCTCAAAGCTAACCGAAATCGGGGCATTCGAGAAATCGGGCAAGAGCGCCTGATGTCGTTGACTAAAGAACGATGTGTAATCGGTATTCACATAGGTTTCTTTGGCGACCCCGCTCATGCGATCGCTGTCGGTGGAGACCATGACGAATTGTTCCTCGCCGACCTGTTGAATGTCGAGATCGGGGAGGTATTGCGGCGAATACAGCACCCCGATATCCATCGCCCCAATCGAGAGATCACGCATGATCTGCAACGAATAATCGGCCCGCAGGTCAACCGCCGTGCGCGGATCTTGCGCGCGGATCTTGACGACCCAATCCACCAAGACATGCCGCATCAAACTGAATTGCCCCGCCAACCGCAGGAGCCGGTCACGATCCAAACTGGCTCCTGTATCGCGGCAGGCGTGATCCCATGTCGCGAGCAAGAGCCGCGCGTGGGGTTCAAACCGGATCCCTGCGGGCGTCGGCGTCGCGCCCGCTCGGCCGCGCTCAAACAGTTGCGCTCCGACTTCCGCCTCCAGCGCGCGGATACGACCGCTTACGCTGGACTGGGTGAGATCGAGGCGATCGGCGGTGCGGTTGAAGTTCCGGCTCTCGAAAATATCCAGAAATGTCGTGACCAGCTTTAAGTCCATTTGCAATCGCTCCCAATTCAATCGATATAGTCGATTGTTAATTGCAATACAATCGATTGTTTGAGCAAAAATTGTCAACTAAACTTTTTGATAGCGCCTCGTTCCTCCGCCCAAAAAACAAGGCCACCCCCAACTTACCACCTCTAAGGAGCCAGCCATGTCACGTTCCACCGTTGATCAACTATCCCGCCGCAAGCCAGGCCATGCTTTGGAACGGGCGTTTTACACCAATGCCGAAATCTATGCGCAGGATATGGAGCAGATCTATTACAAGGAATGGCTATTCGTGGCCCCCACGTGCGAACTGCCAAACACCGGAAGCTATCTGACCTATAAGGTAGGAGAATATCAGATCGTCGTGGTGCGCGGCGCAGATAATGTTATCCGCGCGTTCCACAATACCTGTCGTCATCGCGGATCGATCATCTGCAAGGCCGAGAAAGGCAATGTGCCAAAACTGGTATGCCCGTATCACCAATGGACTTATGATCTTGATGGATCGCTGCTTTGGGCTCGCGATATGGGGCCGGAGTTTGTGCCGCAAGATCACGGGCTCAAAACCGTGCATTGCCGCGATTTGTCGGGCCTGATCTACATCTGTCTGGCGGATAAGACGCCTGATTTCGACACCTTTTCCGACATTGCCGCGCCCTATCTCGCGCCGCATGATCTAAGCAATGCCAAGGTCGCATACGAATCGCGGATTGTTGAAAATGGTAACTGGAAACTGGTCTGGGAAAACAACCGCGAGTGCTACCACTGCAGCGCAAACCACCCCAGTCTGATCCGCACCTTCCCCGAAGACCCGCGCGTCTCCTTCCTCGGTATGAATTCGATACCCGACTTCATCGCGGAACATTTCGCGGCCTGCGAGGCCGTGGGACTGCCTGCCAATTACATCGTCCCGGAAAACGGACAGTTCCGGCTGTCGCGGATGCCTTTAGTTGAGGGCGCAAAAAGCTTCACCATGGATGGCACTTTCGGTGTGCATGGTAAACGGTTGGGCGGCATCCAAAAAGAAGACGCCGGCGTTTTGAACAAATTCCACTATCCGAGCACTTGGGCCTATTTCCTACCCGATCATTGCATGACCTTCCGCGTCACCCCGATCAGCCCGACCGAGACCGAGCTTGTGACATGCTGGTTGGTGGATAAGGATGCCGTTGAGGGCGTAGATTATGACATCGAACATCTGACGAAAGTGTGGATGGACACGAATTCCGAGGATCGCCGCGTGGTTGAGGATAACCAGATTGGCGTGAACTCGCCCGCCTATGTGCCTGGTCCCTATTCGCCCCTGCATGAGGCCAGCGTCCGGGGCTTTGTGGATTGGTATTGCGAAACGATCACCCCGCGCTTGGCGCCCGTCAAACACGCCGCAGAATAATGGGTCAAATCCGCAGCTTTTCAGGGGGAGATCATATGGCAAACGTCAACGACCGCACGGAAACCGCCATTCGCAACACATGGACCGATACCGAGGTTTTGGAATGCGTGGCCGTCCGGCCGGAGATTGCGAACACTGCCACGTTCTCATTCCGTGCCCCGTCCGGTGCGCTGTTTGAATTCGATCCGGGTCAATTCATCACGCTAGAGATTCCGGCACCCAGCGGCACGGTCCATCGGACCTATACGATTTCGTCCTCGCCTTCGCGTCCATATTCCATCGACATCACGGCGAAGGCGCAGGAGGGGAGCATCGGCACACGCTGGATGCTCGATCATCTGAAACTGGGAATGCGGCTGAAAGCGGTCGGGCCTTTGGGCTCATTCACCAACGCCAGCAGCGAGAGCACGAAGTTTCTCTTTATCTCTGCCGGTTCGGGCGTCACCCCGATGATGTCGATGACCACATTTTTGCTGGATAAGGGGTGCGCGCCGGATATTGCTTTCGTGCATTGCGCGCGCAAACCGTCAGAGCTGGTGTTCCGCCAGTCGCTCGAAAAGCTAGCAAACAAAGGGTCGGGGCTGGATGTGAGTTTCGTCGTCACCGCCCCCGATGCGGCCCTCAACGAGGCATGGAACGGGCATCAAGGTCGGCTGACGCCCGCGATGCTGGAACAAATCGCGCCCGATTATCTGGACCGCGATGTGTATTGCTGCGGTCCGGAGTCGTTCATGCGGTCGGTCGAAGATGCCCTGATAACATTAGGGCATGACATGAGCCGCTATCATGAAGAAAGCTTCGGTGCGCCAGCGAGGAATGCGGCGGAAACGACCGCGTCCACCCAAACCGACACCACCACAGAGGTCCATTTTGAAGTGGCCGATCGTCGCCATCCGTGCGCGCCAAGCGATACGGTTTTGGCGGCTGCGAAGGAGGCTGGGATCAGCATCCCGACTGGATGCACCTTCGGTCTGTGCGGAACCTGCAAGGTGAAAAAGACCGCGGGCGATGTGCATATGGCCCATAATGGCGGCATCTCCGAACAAGACATCGCGGCGGGATATATTCTCGCCTGTTGTTCAAAGCCCCTCGGCAAAGTGTCGATCCAACTTTGAGCACCCCTTTTTGAAAGTTTCTACCACTACTCAAAATCATATAAAATCAGACCCAACAAGGAGACAGCAATGAAACGCGCGCTTACACGAACGGCTCTCGCCATCTGCATGGCACCATTTGCCTCGGCCAGTTTTGCACAACAGCAAGGCCTGACGGTTGGTTATTTTCTCGAATGGCCGCTGCCGTTTGAATACGGGAAGGTGAAAGGGCTTTACGACGAGAAATTGGGCGTCGATGTCAAATGGGTGGCATTCGATACCGGCACCGCGATGTCTGCCGCGATGGCGTCGGGCGATGTGCAAATCGCATATAGCCAAGGCGTCCCGCCGTTCATCGCCGCGGCATCGGCAGGACAAGAGCTGCGAATCGTGGGGATTTCCTCCTCTTATCCCGAGAATGAAAACTGCGTTGTTGCATCCAAACTGGAGATCGACAAAGAAAGCGCGTCTGAACTTGAAGGGCTGAGCGTGGCGCTGCCGGTTGGGTCGGGCGCGCATTACGGGTTCTTGCAACAGATGGCTTATCTCGACGTGGATACGACCACGATGAGCATCGTTGATATGGCCCCCGCCGAAGCCGCCGCCGCGTTTGAACAGGGCAGCCTTGATGTGGTCTGTGGCTGGGGCGGCGCTCTGACGAGGATGAAGGAGCACGGCAATGTCCTGCTCACTGGCGCGGAGAAGGAAGAAATCGGCGTTTTGTCTTCTGATCTGATCACCAGCACGGCCCAGTTCGCTTGGGGTCAGCAGGCCCTCCTGACTGGGTTCCTTGAGGTGACGGAGGAGATGAACAAGATGTGGAATGACGGAAACCACCGTGATGAGATGCTGGAAGTCATCGCAGCGGATGCCGGCATGAACCTTGAGGACACGGCCTCGGTGATCGACAACTTCCATTTCCTGACCGCAGAGGAACAGCTGTCCAAAACGTGGTTGGGTGGCGGGCTTGGCGCCTATCTCGACGGTGTGGCCAATCTGTTCCACGAGATAGGCAGCCTGCAGACAGTCCTTCCCAACTATGATCCGCTGATCGTGACGGAGCCGCTCAAAACCGTAGCGGCCCAGTAAAGCCTCTTTTGAGAGCTAAGGCCGTCGCATTAAACCGAAGGCCTTTTCGCTTTTTGAGATCAAGCTGGGCATACTCTATGGTCACCAGGAGTATACATGTCCGCACTATTGCCAGCCGGTCTACCCCAGCAATTTAATTTTGGTTTTTCTGCGGCACGTTTGGCAGCAAGTGCCCTGGCGGCAGCGACCTCTTCTTTAATCTTATCTTGTTTGATTTCCCAATCGTATTTTTCCCGGGTCTGGGGCTCACGTTCTTTGTGTATGGTTTGGGTGAGTGTGATTGACGCACCTGTGTTCGTGTTGCGAACGGTGGCATTCGGAATGGGTTGATTGCGTGCCTGAATCTCACGACTTAGAGCATTAAAGAATGCCTCGTTTCCAACCATAGTTCGGTCCATATTATCCAGAGCCACACGCATGCTTGGCGTAACATTCGGCATCATGGATGCTGTGCGCACAAAGCTGTCTGATGTGCTCCCGCCCCAGTTTTTGTTGTTTGCATTCCATGTGGTTAGTGCGCCATTGGCGGCATTAACCCAGCTGTTAATTTCGGCGCTGCGCTCACCACCAACTTTTCTGATTTGCGCATCCAGTTGCGGGCCAGCCGTTGCAACGTTTCTAAACTGCCTTTGAAACATACTTACTTCGCTGGCCAAGTTCATTTGCTTTAGGCCCCACCAACGCGTGCGCTCTACCTCGGACTTGGTCATGTCATCGCTCATTCTGCTGCCCAGTTCGGAAAAATAAGCAATTTCAGCGGCTCGGTGCGCCGTGACGTCTTCGGCATTGTTTACCCAGCACTCTGTTATTTGGGGTAATTTCTTTTTATGCGCTTTCATTTTGCGAATTCTGCTCGAATAGCTCCCCCTAAAAGCACCTTCAGGAAATCCATCACCACAAAGATCAAAAAGTTGGTTGCTAATGGAATTATTTCTCTGGGTTGTCGTGAAATCAGTCACTGCCTGATGTTGCAGCGATGTAGGATCTGGAAAGTTAAACGTGATTTCATTGCTTGTATTGCTTCTACTCACCACTGTTGGTGTGGGGCTGCTCGTTACGCATCCCGCTAGAGCTGTCGCACAAATTGTTGCACTCAAAACAACAAAAGTTTTCTTTGTCATCGATGTTAAATTCAAAAAACGGTTTATATTCATTCTAAGTGATCCGCGAATTATTTTGATGAGAGCGCGCCAAGTCTTGGCGGGCGTCATCTTCTGTCCCAAAATACATGTGTCTGACGATAATATTTGCCTTGAGCCTTGAGGAAATCAACGATTTTAATGTGGCTTGGTTGCATTTTTAGCGTTTCCTCCAATAGCCACTCTGGGTTCGAACGCCGTTCGCTGCTTTATTAACCTTGTCTAGCGCCCAATTTCAGTACCACTAATTTTGTATTTCTCTACTAAGGTTTCTGGAACTGGGGCGCATATCTAGGGCGTGATGAGGCCGGTTATGATTGTATTCTCGGAGCCAAGCATTGGAC
>NZ_JAHKPK010000016.1 GCF_018860665.1 Pacificibacter marinus | reverse complement strand
AGGCTGGTGTTAGAAAATGGGTCGAGTTCTACAATCACAAGCGACCACATTCTTCCCTTGGCGGCAAACCACCTGCCGTGGTCTATTGGCAGAGAATTGAAACGACCAAACCCGATCAGCAGGTGCAAAGAGTAGCTTAATTTACGCCAGATCCTGTCAGACAAATGGGGAGCAGCTCAGTTTGCGTTGATCGACACGAGGGGCGAATCCTGCGTTTGAATGCATATGCGTATTATCGCTCCATTTTTATATCGCTCAAGCCAAATCCTACTCCCGCAACCAATATCACCATATAAACATCTTGATTACTGAACATTGCCAAGGCAATGCCCCGTGCACGAAAACCACGCATTCGGGGTTTTAGGTCAAATCCTCACGAACGCAAACAAATGAACCGACAACACCCGCTCGTAAAACGGCGGGTGTTGTCGTTTTATGGCAAGAGAACTTCAAGATTGCAGCTAATTCCACATATAACATAAGTAGGCCTTATGACCTTGATGCCAAGCTCACAGCTGACAGCCAACCTTTAAGCGTAGCGCGGCATCACACATGTTCATCTGCGAAATAGCTGATGTTTATTCTCACTTCGATTGTTCAGCTACGGCTACGTGTTTTGCTGGCGTCCAGCGACCGGCCGTCTCTATGCAGAGCTTTAGGACGGCAGTTTAACCGTTTCGAATTCACGTACGCGTCCTCATTTCCAAGCAAGATGTGTCTGACATTGCCTATTAGTCCCATCCTTGCCTCGGAGTGTGGCCGCCAGTATCAGTCACTTTATTGGGGAATTTCAAAATTACGGATTTCGAAATCGGGCGCTAGACATGTTCGGTTCATCATCGGTTGCTGTACTGCGCGTGAAAAATCCCTAATTTTCATCTTCGATAAAGCCAGTGGAGCGCAAGCGATGCTTTGCCGGCGGTGTTGGCAGGCTAAAAAAGGCTCTGAGCTTCTAGGATGCGATGCGTCAGTTACTGGTCTTTAAGCCGTGTGTGCAAACGAGATAGGGTCGTATTTAGGTCCTGTATCTCGGCCTCAGATAGTTCACTGAAAGTCGCGTCGAAAACCGCCTGCGCTTCTGTGAAGGCCTCCTTACGTAGTTTCTCGCCTTTGTCTGTGAGGCAAACTTCGGTGACGCGTCCGTCTTGAGGGCGGACACGCGTCGAGACCAAGCCGTCTTTCATCATGCGTTGAACGACCTTTGTCGTTGTATTGAGCTTTTGAGCGGAAAAATCAGCAATTTCAGACACCGATAAGTATTGGTCTTCATACAGGCTCATCATGGCACGCCAGCGAGGGATATCAATGCCGTAAGCCTTTATGCGACGCTCTAACACATTCGTGTATGCCGCATTGATTTGGCTGAACCAGAAAAACGGCCAATTTTGCTTAAATTTGTTCGGGCTATCGTGGTTTGAGCTCACAACAGGTATCTCCAAGTGGAAGTCTAGAGCGTCTATATAGAGATTTTACCCCCATGAGAACGTGAAATGTGACGCAGTTGGCCAAGGGACGAACGGTTGTTGGCTTTAACTGAATTTTGGCGATACGAGACCAAAGGGCACGCCGACGCTTTCGCCCTTTGGTTTTTTCTGGCGTCGTTTTCACTTTAGTCAGGGGCAGCTTTACGCAAACTCAGGACGATCACGCTTCATTTTGCGTACCATCGCGTCGAACATCAACGTGGCAAAGCCCGCATTGTCCTTGAGGCGCTGCGCATCATCTGCGCATTTTTGTTTGACCTCTTCGGGCAAGGCGTTGTCAGGGCCAGGAATGCCGCCCGCCGCACATTGAATTTCCGCCGCGCGCTGCACGGTCCACAAAAGGAAAAACGTCAGCGGAATGTCCGCTTCACAGACCGCGATGCCATGATTGCGCAGCACCAGAACATGTTTGTCTTTGAGCGAGTCCAGCATACGCGCGCGCTCGTCGTCATAGATCGTGATGCCCTCGAAGGTGTGATAGCCAACGCGGCCATAGAGCTGTGCGCCGTAGAAACTGTCGTGATTGATACCAAACCCCTTCATGGTCATCGCAGAGATCGGCGTCGTGTGCGTGTGGGCAATACATCCCACATCGGGACGGTGCTCGTGGATCACCCCGTGCAAAGCAAAGCCCGCAGGGTTTGGCTTGTAGGGGCTCTCGCGCAGAAGCTTTCCGTCCACACCCACGACCAGCAGGTTCTCAGGCGTGACCTCGTCATAGTGCAGGCCCATAGGATTTACGAGATAGGCATGCTCTTCACCGGGAAGGCGCATGGAGATGTGATTGAAGATCAGCTCAGTCCATCCCAAGTAACTGACGAGATGATAGAAATCGGCGAGCTGTACGCGCAGCTCGGCTTCGCTCAGGGCGGTGCTGTTTAATGGTGTCTGTGTCATAAAGGGTCCTTTCAGGCAGGAAGCGGTCTGTGCAGGGATTGGATCAACGCCTCTACCTGCGGTTTTGGAAGAGGGAGGGTTTGATCGGTTTTGAGCGCCTCAAGGAGGCGCGCCACCATCGGCATGGCCTGCGACTTGGCGGCGGCGAGGGCGTGGGGGGCGCGGCAGATGGCGTCCAGTTCGAGAGGCTTGCCGGCAAGGGCGTCTTGCAGCATCGATGTGGGGAAGGCGCCGGCATCTTGCAGCAGATCGATCAGCCACGCGTTCGTCGGCAGCTCAAACCCTTCACCGAGGGCCCAGGTTCTGAATTCATCGGCAAGCGCCAGAGCGATATCGCGCAAAGCCGCATCCGTGCCAATCTCGTCCAACATCGCGCCTGTGAGGGCCGACAAGGGGTTGGTGGTGAAATTGGCCAGCAGCTTCACCAAGACTTTTTCGCGAATAGCTGGGGTGATGTCCGTGCGCACACCGCTTGCGTCCAAATAAGACACCAGTTTCTCGATATTTGCATCATCAGCGCCAGAACTGACGCAGCCCAAACTGAGGGTCGGTGTGTTGCTGGAGGTGGCGCGCCCTTGCACATCCATTTGCACGGTCATCAAAAGCACCGCGCCGAGCACTTGAGCCGGGCGCAGCAGGCGTGATAGCTCCGCGTCAGGATCGAGCAGCGGCATGGCGTTCATCTGGTCCGCCTGCGCATGGAACCAAAACGGCAGGCCATTGACCATGGGAACCACCAAAGTTTCAGGGGTGATGGCGGCTTTGTTGAGGGCGATGGCCTGCGCAAGGCTTTGCGATTTCACGCAGACAAACAAGGCGTCCATTGGCTCTCGCAGCTGCGGCGCTGTCTTTGGCGTGGCGTGGATTTCACTGCCGCGCTCATCAAGCACGACGCCCTGCGCGCTGATTTGGCTGAGCCGTGCGCCGCGCGCTGTCAGCCAGACCTCCGCTGAAGATTGCGACAGCAAGGCCGCCATGGCCGTGCCGATGTTCCCAGCGCCGATGACGCCAATTTTGTAGGGAGTGGTCATGAAAAGTCTCAAATTTAGGTGAGGAAAAGAACGATGGCAGGAAAGGCCGTGAGCAGGCAGATGCGCAGCACATCGACGAAGACGAAAGGCACTAAACCTTTGAAAATGGTGCCGAGGCGCACGTCAGGCACGACGGAGCGTAAGACGAAGGCGTTCATGCCCACGGGCGGGGTGATGTAGGAGATTTCTGTGACCATCACGACGAAGATGCCGAACCAGATCAGGTCAATGCCCAGATTGGCTGCAATGGGGTAGAAAACCGGCACGGTCAGCATGATCATCGACAGGCTTTCCAAAAAGCAGCCCAGCACGAGGTAGATGCACAGAACGACGAGGATGAAACCTAAGGGGCCGGTGGTCACTTGCGTGATGAAGCTTTGAATGTCCGTCGTCATGCCAGACATGTTCACGTAATTCGTGAAGGTGAGCGCGCCAAACAGAATGAAAAACATCATTGCGGTGGTTTTCATCGTATCGAACAATACGTTGAGCGTGGAGTGGATCGTGAACTTACCCTTCAAAATCACCAAGAGCAAAGCGCCGCCAGCCCCCATGCCTGCGCTTTCTGTCGGGGTAAAAACCCCCAGATAAATGCCGCCCATGACAAAGGCAAAAAGCACCAAAGCCCCAGCCGTTCCTTTGAGCGCAATGAGGCGCTCGCTCAGGGGTAGTTTGGCCTCGGTGGGTAGGTCAATCTTTTGCATACGCAGCGATAGGCGCACCGCAAGGGAATAGCCGATAATGCCAATGATGCCCGGAATTAGCCCTGCCAAAAACAGGCGGCCAATGTCTTGCTGGGTCAAAATACCATAAAACACGAGGATCACCGATGGCGGGATCAAAATGCCCAAGGTGCCGCCCGCAGCAATGGAAGCGGTGGATAGCTGATCGGGATAGCCATATTTACGCATCGAGGGCAGGGCGATCTTGGTCATGGTCGCCGCCGTGGCCAAAGACGATCCACATACGGACGAAAACGCGCCGCAGGCCACAACAGTGGCTGTCGCCAAGCCCCCCTTAAGGTGTCTGAGCCAAGCATAGGCAGAGGTGTAGAGTTCGGCCGCGATCCCTGATTGCACCACAAAGTTGCCCATCATGAGAAACAGCGGCAGCACCGAAAGCGAGTAGTCACGCCCATTGTCGAAAAACACCGATCCCAGCAGGGCCAAAGAGGGGGCCCAGCCAATGATCGACACCACGCCAATGAGGCCAACGCCTGTTAACGCGAATGCGATCGGCACACCTAAAAAGAGAAGAGTGGCAAGAAGTGCCATTCCGACAGGCCAGTGTTCCATGGAAAATCCTTTATTGTGTCGCGGCTAGTGTGTGGAGGAGCTCAAAAGGCGTCTGAGGGGGATAAGGGCGGTGATGAGGGCGCCACACAGGGCGCAAATAGCGCAAAAATAGCCCAGCGGTGCGAGCGGTATATGAAGGTTGGTGGTTTGCCCGCCATAGCCGCCAATTTGATCGGCATAGACCCAGATGCGCCAAGAGACGACCATCAAGATCACCGCGCTGAGCAGACCTGTGAGAGCTTCGCGCAGCGGTTCTGAGCGCTTGGGCATTTTCTCCGTGAGCAAATCCACCGTGACATGATCTTGCGCCAGTGAAACAGCGCCCAAACCCAGAAATATCACTGCGCAGAGCAATATTTCGGTGAGCTCCGTGGCGCCAACGATCGGCGCATTGAACAGATAGCGCCCAATCACGTCGCAAACGGTAAGACCCATCATGCTCAGCAAAAGAATACCGCCTAAGCCCCCAAGAACGATGCCCGTCCGTGAGAGGTGAGGCTCAGAAGAGGCGTCATCACGCCCCTCCTGAACTTCTGTGGGGATCGCGCTGCGCATCACTCAGCTTCAACGGCTGCGATTTCAGCCTTCAGCATGGCCAGAGCGGCCGCGCCATCCACGCCTGTGGAACTCACCTCTGCAAGTTTCGCATCCACCACTGGCTGCAGCGCGGTTGTCCAAGCTGCGAGCTGATCCTCAGAGGCTGGGGTGACGGTGGTTTGACCTGCCATGGCGCCGAGGCCTGACGCATCCGCGCGGTCCCACATCTGGCCTGCCATACGGGCAAGCGCCTCGCCGGTCACACTGTCAATGGCGCTCTGTTCCTCAGCTGTAAGGCTCTCCCATTTGCCTTTGTTCATCACCACATAAAAGGAGGTGTTGTACAGGCCACCTGGCACGGAAACCGCCTCGCCAAGCTGGGGTATCAGTTTGAAAAAATTCACAGATTCATATGGGAAAAGAATACCATCGGCGACGCCTTGGCTCAAAAGTTCATAGGCTTTAGACGAGGGGCCTTCCACAGGCACAGCCCCAAGAGCGGTGGCAACTTCATGGGCAATGCCGCCGCCGACGCGCAGTTTTTGCCCGTCCAAAAGATCAGTGGCACTGGTATCCGCTTCTTTGACGAAGATCTGTCCTGGCCCGTGGGTGAAGACGCCGAGCACTTTCACGTCGTCATATTCTCCCGCATCTTTCAGCATCGCATCAAAGGTGCGCCAGTAGGCCACAGAAACGGCTTCGGCGCTGTCGCCCAAGAAGGGCACCTCTGCGATGTTGGTGGTTTTGAAGCGGCCCGGGTTATAGCCCTGCACGCCAAAGGTGATATCGGCCACACCGTTGATGGCAAAGTCAAAATGCGCGGGGGGCGGTCCAAGGGGGGCAGGCAAAATATTGGCGGTCACGCTGCCGCCTGTCGCCTCATTGATCTGCTCTGTCATGGGCACGATCACTTCTGAGACCAGCGGGTGGGATGGCGGCAACCAATTGGCCACGGTGAGGGTTGTGTCCGCAAACGTGGGACTTGCGAAAATGAGCGTTGTAGCAATGGTCGAAAATAGATGTTTCATTTTTTTCCCTGTTCGGCACGCGCGCAGTTTCTTTTGATGCGTTTCATGCCTGATCTGTTGGTTCGGTGTTACGGTTCATTCCTGTGCTGACTTGCAGTAAAACTACTGTAAATTGGCCGGCGGTTCGTTCCTAGATTTTCAGCCGTTTACCTGCGAATTTGCGCTCTATTACTTGCGACGATCAAAAGTTACGCAGTGCAAGGGACTGACTGCTCGATATGAAGCATCGAAGGAGGAGCGCTGGAGTGCCCCCGTGGGGACAAGCCCATGGTTTAAGCGTCTTGGTGCGCCTCTAAGTGATGGTAGTCGCGGCTAAAGTAGACGAGACCGCGATCAGATTTTTCCGGTAGATGCACAGCTTGAATGTTGCAAAACATCACCGAATGCGAGCCTTGCTCAACGACGGATCCGATGCGGCAATCGAAGGCCACATTGGCATCTTGCAGCACGGGCGCGTCGGTTGCTGCGGTGGTCCATGTGCCATGTGAAAATCGATCAACGCCCGGCACAAACCGCGCGAAAACATTTGACAGGTCTTGGTGATGCGCCGCTAAAACGTTGACACAGAGCGCGCGGTTGTCGAGCAACTTGTCATGCACGAATGCGTTGCGATTCACACAGACCAAGAGGGTGGGCGGGGCGTCGGTCACGGAGCAAACGGCAGAGGCCACGAGGCCATGTTTGCCAGCGGTCCCATCTGTCGTGATCAGGTTCACGCCAGCGCCCATACGGCTCATGCCTTCGCGAAAATCGAGTTGGCTTTGGGTTAAATCCATCTGCATATCTCCTAGATTTCCAAGACCAGCTTGCCTTTGCCGCGCGAGCAGCAGGCGCAAATCTGATCCATATCTTCGCGTTCTTCCTCGGTGAGAAATTGATCGCGGTGCTCAATGTCGCCCTGCAAGACCTCGGTGATACAGGTGCCGCAGACGCCTTCTTCGCATTTCACTTCGATCTTGATGCCTTCTTTGGCAAGCGCGCGGGCGATGGTATCGTCGGGCCCGACCGTGACGGTGATGCCGCTCTGGGAACATTCGACCTCGAAGCTGTCACCCGAGAGGTCCACATCAGCCGAGAAGTATTCGCGGTGAACGTTCTCGGGGGCATGGCCCGCCGCTTCGGTGGTGGAAATGACCCAATCCATGAACCCTTGCGGGCCGCAGACATAGAGATGCGTGTCCGCAGATGGCTCTGGAATATCGCGCGTTAAATCAAGGCGTTGCGCATCATCTTTGTCATCGAAATGATAGGCGATTTTATCGGCAAACCCCGATCCATCGAGCGCGTCCTTGAACGCCGTCAGGTTTTCGGAGCGTGTGCAGTAGTGCAGAACGAAATCCTTGCCCAAGGCATGCAAACGTTTCGCCATTGCAATCATCGGCGTGACGCCAATGCCGCCGCCCAAAAGAACGGTGAAGGTTGCATTTTCTGCCAGCGGGAAGTGGTTGCGCGGGCCTTCGATGGTGAACTCGGCACCTTCGATCGCGTCGCGATGTACTGCCGCAGAGCCGCCGCGCGAGTTAGGATCTTTAAGCACACCGATCTCATAAAAACCGGTTTCTGCTGGATCTGAGCATAAGGAGTACTGACGCCA
The DNA here is from genome assembly GCF_018860665.1 of Pacificibacter marinus. Classification (GTDB taxonomy): domain Bacteria; phylum Pseudomonadota; class Alphaproteobacteria; order Rhodobacterales; family Rhodobacteraceae; genus Celeribacter; species Celeribacter marinus_A. The sequence goes on along the minus strand of NZ_JAHKPK010000016.1, from coordinate 12,137 downwards.
CATATCTTCCTTGGGCAGGTAGATATCCAGATGTGCGCCGGCGGTGAAAGCTTTGACGTCACTGCCATCTTTCGTCGTCAACTGGATGCGCGCGATGTCGCCGCGATCCTCAATGCGCTTTGAAACGGTGAGTGTGGTTGTATTTTCCGTCATCAATCTGCTCCTATCGCATGTAAAGGCCGCCATTGACGTCCCAGCAGGCGCCATTGACGAAAGCAGAGCGTGGTGCCGCGAGCATTGCCACCAAGTCGGCCACAACAATCGGATCGCCAAGCTGGCCCACGGGTATGTTGGCGATGGCTTTGTCGATATTCTCGCCCAGCACGTCGCGCACCATTGGTGTGTCCATCGGACCGGGCGCGATGGCGTTGCAGGTGACGTTGAAAGGGGCCAAGTCACGTGCGAAGATTTTCGTCAGCGTGAGAATTGCGCCCTTGGAGGCTGCGTAATGCGCCCCCGTTGCCGTGCCGCCGTTTTGTCCCGCCAGAGAGGCGAGGTTGATGATGCGGCCATATTCGCGTTCTTTGAAGTGGCGGCCAAAGACTTGGCTGCCCGTGAACGTGCCGCCTGCATTGGTGGCCATAATCGCGTTAAAATCCGCCGGATCGATGTCCAAGAGCGGCTGCACGGCGGTGCGTGCGGCGTTGTTGACCAACACCTCGACAGAGCCGTAGCGCTCGACACATTCGTCCAATACACGCTGCCAGTCTTCGGGTTTGGATACATCAAGCGTTGCGGTCATGCCGGTCTCGCCCGCGAGATCAAGCTCGGAGGCAAGCGCTGCCGCCTCATAGCCCGGATCAACATCGGTGATGATGACCCGAAATCCGTCTTTGTGAAGGGCGCGGCACACCTGTGCGCCAAAGCCCCGCGCGCCGCCGGTCACAACGGCTGTTTGGATGGTATCTGGAAGAGGTGTCGCCATTAGAACAAGTAGCTGAACGAGTTCAGCATCCCCCCTGAGTTGAGAAGTTTTGCGATTTTGCGTTCGATCAGAAATCCGTCTTCGGTTTTCTTCAAAGTGAAGAAGACATCGGCGGCCCAGATGCGTTGACGGCCGAATTTATCTTCGATCACGTGCTGCGCGGCGCGCACTTTAATGGCCTCTCCGTCAACGCTGTCGATGACAATGCGGCTGACTGTGCGCACGGTATCAGCGGCGGGGGCTGAGGAGATAGAGAAGCCGCGATTGAAACGATCGATGCGCATGCGGCGCATTTTATCGTCGTCATAGCAAAGGTTTAGCTGGTTTTCGTAATCTTCACCGTCGCCCATGGGCAGGATGTAGAGCCCCTCGGTGAGCCACAGTTCTAGCCAAGCGTCATAGGCCTTTCGGTCCAATATATCGGCTTCTTTCCACAGAAATGCTGTCACCTCTGTAAGCAAATCGGTGCTGGAAGTGCTGGTGTCAAACATCGTTAGCTCCTTCGTCCATCATGCGTTTCCACATTCCATAGGCGGCGCGCATGCCGGTTTCCGCGCTCACATGACCGCGAGGGCCCATCACGCCAGGCTCTTCGTCAACCATGCCGCGATTGACGAGGATTTTAAGCTCTTCACCGCCTTGGGTGCCACGCTGCACACGTTCCCAAACTTCTGCATCATCAGGAGAGCCAAAGCCCATCGGGCCTTGGAAATGCTCGTGAAGGCGCAGACGGGTTTGGTTGGCAATCTGGGGTCCGCCGTCCATGCCGAGCGCCATGTGGCGAATATCGGTTTGATCGACAGACACGGGTGTCAGAACGCGGAAGAAGGACAGGGAAAAGGACACATTGGGGAAGAGGTTCATGTTGAAGCCAGGGCCGCCAACCGCGAGCACGATGCGTTTGACTTGCTCTTCGCTGTAACCTTCCTTGCGGATTTCTTCGGCCAGCCATTCAAAACGCGGCTCAATCGGATCATCCATGCGCTCGTCAAGGTCTTCGCGGGAGGGCATCATCATCATGATCGAGTGGCCATTGCCCAGATCTTCAACCCAGCCCTCGTTCTTGTCCATAAAGGCAAAGAGGTCTTCGGTTTTCTCGTCCAGCGTTTGCATGAAGGACTTGTGCACGATGGGGAAGTGGTACGCGTCCGTGGTGTTCTCGAGCTGAACCTTCCAGTTCATTGGTACGGAGAATTGGTGCTCACCGATCACTTTGACAGGGAAGCCACCCCCTTGCTTCATGAACAAGGTCATGTAGCGGCACACTTCTGGGCCAAGGAAGTCTACTAGCGGCTCTGCATCATAGTTGAACGTGGCAAACACCATGCCCTCGAAAGATTCCGTGCGCAGCTTCAGCATGCCGTGCTGAGATTTGTCGAAATCATCGCCGTATTGCTCTGGGTAAGGCACTGCGCGGAGTGACCCGTCAAGGCCGTATCCCCAGCCGTGGTATGGGCATTGGAAAGAGGAGGTTTTGCCCTTTTTCACTTCGCAAACCGTGGCGGCGCGGTGACGACAACGGTTGACCATACAGTGGATTGTGCCCTTGCGGTCACGCACCACAATCACGGGGTCCAAACCAACATGAGACAGTTTGAACGACCCCTTGTCGGGGAATTCACTTTCATGCGCCACAAAGACCCAAGTCTTCTTGAAGATCTTGTCCATCTCTTCTTTGAAGAGCGCCGGATCTTCATACATTTCTGTCGCGACTTTGGCGTTTTCAACGTCGTACATCGCGTCGAGTTCGCTGAATTTAGGTGTGTCTAGGGACATCGTTTAGCTCCGGTGCGCTTTAGGAATTTCAAGCGCACGGCCCATGCGCGCCTCAATTGTCATGTATTTCCAAAGGCGGTCATTGCCTTCGCCGACAACGATGGTGCGCAGCAGGTTACAAGCGGCTTGCACCGCATCGCGGTCTGGGAAATCTGCAAGGATGTACCATGTGTAAGGGAAGCCTTGTGTGGCCCCGACCATGGTTTGGTCGTCGTCAAATGTGCCCACAATTTCAACGCCTTCCATCTGGTCGATGCCCATCATCAGCGCCTGCGTTGCCGTCCAGACTGGGCCGATTTGATCGAAGGGCAAGGAGAAGAATGTGGGGTGGTTGTTGAAGCAAAGCAGCGTGCGGAGGGGAGCTTTATCAGTCATGAAAGAAATCCTTATGGGTAACCAGGCATGGTGGGTTCATCGAACATGGCGGCGCCAGCACCGGTCCATGTGCCTTCGCTGAGGAAGGCGTGTTGGGCGACGCCGGCCGCGTCGAGCATGTATCGGCCAAGCGGGTGGCCTTCGTTGATGGCCGCCGAGCCGCCAAGAGCAAAGGCCATACGGGCCGCTTCGGCGCCGTCTTTGGCCGCCTTTGAGGCGACAAGGCGCAAACGGATATGCATCTCGCGGCTCACGGTCTCTTGATGGGCGAGCTCTTCAAACGCCTCTTCGAGCGTGTCGTAGAACAGCGCCTGAGCACCAAGATAGAGGCCGCGTGCCTTGGCATATTCCGCCTGCAGATAGGGGCGCGCACCGGGTTTTGGCGCGCCTGTCACGGATTGGCGCGCGCTGCCCTCATAGATGAAATCAAGCGCAGAGCGCGCAGCCCCAAGGGCCACAACAGCAAGAACTTGAGACGCGAGCGCCATGGACGGGTAGCGGAAGATACGGTCATCCATGGTTGGCTTGGCGCCGCGCACAAATGTCCATTCGCGGGGCACAAACACACCCTCGGCTTTGATGTCATGAGAGCCCGTGGCGCGCAGACCCATGGTCTTCCACGTGTCAACCACTTCAATCTCGCTTTTGGGCATGATGGCAATGAGCGGCAGTTTGCTCTGCTGATCCTCCACCTTTATCCCAGCGCCCGCCAGATCTGCGCCCATGATGCCAGAGCCCCAAGGCCACTGTCCCGTGACCTCGTAACCGCCCTCCACGGTTTTTGCGGCCTGCGGGGGGAACATTGTACCGGCAAAGACCGTATCTGGGTTTTTGCCGAAGATTTCAGTGTAAGTCTCTGGGGGTAGGGTGCTCAGATATGTGGCGGAGACACCAAAACTCGCGACCCATCCTGCAGAGGCATCCGCCGCTGCGATATCTTCGATCAAACGGCAAAAGTCCGCGGGGCTTTTTTCATCGCCGCCAAAACGTTTGGGCACAAAGGCGCGATACACGCCAAGCCCTTTGAATTGATCCACGACATCTTGCGGGATGTGGCGCAGCTCTTGAAATTCGGGTGCTCGGCTGCGGATGCTCTCAAGCACCTCGTGTTTGGTTTGCGGCTGCGGCGCCGCGCTGGATACGGCCGGGCTAGTTACGATGGTCATGGAGTGGTCTCCCGTTGAGCTTCGGTAAGGATCGATGCAATTTTGTGGGCGGCTGCGCAGAGAAAGGCGTCTTCTCCTTTGCGCCCAATGAGTTGAAGGCCTGCGGGCAAAGCCTGAGGGCCAGCCGTGAATGGCAAAACGATTGCGGGGTGCCCGCTGAGATTGAAGGGGCGCAAAAACTTCGTCAGCGGCAGGACTGTCGCGGGATCCGCCGCCTCGAGCAGTGTTGGCGGAATGATCGGGAGTGCCGGGGTGAGCAGCACGTCAAACTGCTCCAAAGCCGCATCCACCTCGTTTGTGAATTGGGTGCGCATGTTCTCGGCGTCGACAAAGGCCCTTGGGTGGATTTGTGCCGCGTTCTCCAGCCGTGCACGCACGTCCGATCCCAAATCATCGCCCTGTTCCAAAAACGTCCCATAAGCGCTGATTGCTTCGATGCCGATAAGGGTCATGCCAGCCTCGAAGGCCGCACTCATTTGGGGGAGGGGGATGACTGGCTCAGCCCCAAAGTGACGGTCAATAACCGTTTGAATTTCAGGGGCTGCGCTACAGTCAATGCGCGCCATGCGCAGTGGTTTTGTCAGTGATACTCGGGTGAAGCTGGGATCAATGGCTTCCATGCCGGTCTCAATCATTGCAATGGAACGGGCGAAGACACCAATGCAATCGAGCGAGCTATGGGTAGGGTGGCAACCGTCGCGGCTGACGCGCCCAAAACTGGGTTTGATGCCATAGACGCCGCAGCAGATGGCAGGTTGGCGCACGGACCCGCCAGTGTCGCTGCCCACGGAAAAATCACAAAGGCCTGCGGCAACTGCGACGGCAGATCCTGACGAGGAGCCGCCAGGAATGCGGTCTGGCCACTTTGGATTGATGGGGGTGCCAAAGGCTGCGTTCACGCCGGTCATGCCATAGGCAAGTTCGTGCATATTGGCTTTGCCGATGATCGTGCAATCTCGCGCCAACAGCGCGTCGACCACTGCGGCGTTTTTCTGCGCAGGGGGGCTGCTGCGCAGCGCCGCACTGCCACAGGCGCTGACGGTGCCTTGGATGTCGATGCAGTCTTTTATCGCAACTCTCAAGGCGCCTTCGCCCATGTCTAGAGTATGCGCTAAAGCGCAGTATGTGTCGTTGACTACAGTCATGTTGACCCTGTGGATTTAAAATGTGGTGTTACAGTAAAATTACTGCAAGTTTACATGGCGTCAATAATTTTTACGTGAATATTAACTTAATTTCTGATATCGATTGGAAAGGACTTCGAATGCGCAAAAAACGCGCACAATTAGGACAAACCTTATGATGAACGAGAAAATTCAAGCCCTAGAAGCGCGATTGGCGATTCTCGAAGCCGAAGCTTCAGTGCGTCGTTTACAGGCGCGCTATATGTTTCTGTGCGACACGCCCAACCCAGAGTTCGGAGTGAAGGATGATGTCGATCGTGTGGATCGCATCATGGAGCTTTATGCACCAGAAGCTGTGTGGGAGGGTGTTGGCGACTATTACGATGGTCAGTTTGGACGTCTTGAAGGTTGGGACGCGGTGAAGAAACACTTCCAAAACTTTTGGGGGGGCAAGCAGGACTCAGCCCTGATTTTGAATTGCCATTATCTGACATCTGAACAAATCCGTGTCGCCGATGATGCGATGACCGCAGAAGGGAATTGGGTGCACATGCAGCCGTGGCTGTTCTCTGATGGCAAGGCGCTCATGCGGTCTTCGCGTTTGTTCAATAAATTCAAAAAATGCGAAGATGGGACTTGGCGCTTTACGCACAACCGCACCGAAAATGTATTTGTAGCGCCGCTGCCTGCCACTTGGGCGTCTGATTATCCGTCAGCATCGGTTTTGATGGAGCCTTAAAAGAGGGGGCCGCAGCGCGGATGTGTTGATTTGGTTGGGCGATGACTGCGTAGAATTGGTATTGCTGTCGCCGAAATTAATATGGGCGCCACTTCACCTACAGAATGGGCTGATGATGTGTGGCTCCTTTTTAAACAGCTCTTCAGGCCTATCGCAGCGCATTGCTGTTCCCACCCACATCTATCGACAAGCGCGATTCTGGTGCAGTTCTCGAAAGCAGTGTCCAAATCGGGCTCTCGCAAGCAATAAATACTTTACTTTGAAACGGCACAAATCCGTGACGGTTCAACCGTGGCAGGACGCGTTATTTTAGGGCAGTACAGGCTATACGGTTAAGCCTATTTGGCTATCGGCCTCGCAGATATGATTCTGAGATTGTATGATATAAGCGTGTGCTATTTATGCTGGTAGGTTGTTTTTCATAGCATTGTTGATGCAGGTTAAGTTGTGGCGATCCAGAGAAGGGGCTGCCAAAATAACTCATCCTCAAACGCTATAAAATAGGTCCAGTCCTACTTTATATGATGATGGACGGGATTACCTGCCATAGACATGTTCGTGTAAATTACTTCCAAAAACTTGCCGGAAGGTTCAATGTTGCAATGGCGCTGTCAAGCACTGGCACACGAAGGATTTCGGTCATGTTAGAAGCGATTCTTGCGCCGGCGACATTGGTACACATAATGACGATGGCATCGACTTTTTCTTGTGCCACATCGCGGATCATCCCTTCGATTATATCCTCTGAGATTTTGGCAAAATCATTGCTCAAGTCTCCTCCGTCTGCGCGCCAAGCCCCAATTTCAAATCCCAATGTTTCGTAATTTTGATTGATCCGTTGCGCGACATCTGACGTGTAGGGCGTGACGAGGCCAATTCGCTTTGCGCCCATCGTCCGGAGCTGACGATTGATTTCCAACACTGTTGTTGTCGTTGGAATGCCGGTTTCAGCTTCTACCCGCGCGACGAATGCTTCGTCATGCGCGACACCGAGCCAGCTGGCTGATGTTCCACCCCATACAATGCCGTCAACCTTTGCATCGTGCAAAAGTTTGGCCGCAGCGACATGCGTGTCCATGGCAAATTGCGCCTGCGAGACGGGGTCGAGTTTAACAGTCAAAACCCCCAGTCGCGTCACATGAACTTGAATATCTGTCCGTTTGGCTGCCAATGGCTCTAGTACAACATTGGAAGAGGGGATCAAAAGGCCGAGACGTTTCATACGATGGACGTGCGTGCAGAGATGCCGCCATCGACAGTGAAGACCGTTCCGCTGGTATAGCCTGAGCGCTCAGAGGCCAAAAATGCCACCAAATCTGAAATTTCGCGGCAGTGAGCTGGGCGGCCCAGTGGATAGCCATTGGCTAGCTCTTGATAACGGTTTGAATCGCCAAGGTCTTTTTCGGCCCATTTTTTTAACATCGTGTAAATGCGATCGGTGTTAACCGGGCCTGGGTTGATCCCTACCACGCGCATATTGTCGTCTAATGCATAGCCACCAAGCGCACGGGTGAAGCCCATCAAGCTGATATTGCCCGTTGCGCCTGCGATGTAGTCACGGTCTAGCACTTCGCCGCCATTGCCAATGATGTTGATAATAACACCACCGCCTGCCGATTTCATTTTAGTGTAAAACATGCGGCACATATTGATGTAGCCAAAGACCTTTAAGTCAAACCCTTTACGCCATGCTGCGTCACACACATCCCAAAGATCACCACTTGGGATCGCTCCGGCGTTGTTCACCAAAATATCAACCTGTTCAATGGCTTCGGAAAGTGCCGCAGGGGCCGTTTCCGTCGCCAAATCCAATGGGTGCAGGGTCACAGCCACATCATATGATTCCAAAATCCGCGCCTTAAGCGTTTCCAATTTATCGGCACTGCGGGCTGTTAAGTGCAAGTTTACACCTTCTGCCGCTAAAGTTTCGGCAATATGGGCGCCGATTCCCATAGAAGCCCCCGTGATCAGAGCTGTCTTACCGTTTAGGTGTAAATCCATCGTGTTTTGGCCTTTTAAGTTCAGAGTCTTAGGGTTCGCGCAAGCTGCAAGGCATCATCCGATAAAATCATCACATGATCACGCATCGCTTTTTCAGCGACATCAGGCTTTCTATTGGCTAGCGCGTTTGCAATCTGGCTATGCTCGGACTGGCTGTCTTGTTTGCGGGTTGGGTGAAACGTGATTTGCCGTCTGTAAGGTGATAGCCGTTTGTTTACAGTCCCGATTTGTTCGGCCAGCATGACGTTGTTCGATGCAGACCAAATCGCACCATGAAACACAAGGTTAGCATTGAAATAAGCCCCTGCATCAGATGATTGAGATAATCGCTCACAGTCTTCATGCGCTATTTGAATTGCGGTCAGTTGGGTATCCGTCGCCCGCTGGGCAGCGAGGCGTGCGGCAAAGGCCTCAAGTTCAGAGACGACCTCGAATAAGTCGATGACCAAAGCTAGACTTGGGCGGCTCACCGTCGCGCCAGATCGTGGTCGAATTGTCACCAAACCGCTTGCCGCCAGCTTGCGCAAGGCTTCGCGTATAGGCGTGCGCGATGTGCTTAATCGTGTGGCCAGCTCTTCCTCATCGAGTCGATCTCCGGGTAGAAAGCGACCTTCTACAATATCTTGCTCAATCTGTGCCTCAACTAAGGCTCCAAGTGTACCGGTTGGGCGCGTATTGTCTTTTGTTGGGTCAATTATGCTCATATTTTAATCATCCGATCACTAATTGATCTATTTTTACATATGTGTCGTTATCTTTCGTATTTCTTGTATACAAGAACAAAAATAATCGGTCAATTAAATATGCAAGCAGGAATGATCTGCACTAGAATAAGGTATCGAAAGGAACGTACCGTGAAATTAATAGCGACATTGGGGGCTGCCTCCCTTCTAAGCACACTCGCCGTGAGCGCCTTTGCGCAAACCTTCCCGGAAGGGCCAATCACATGGGTTGTCAACTGGCCTGCCGGTGGTGGGCAGGACACAACCAGCCGTATGGTCGCAGATCATTTAAGTGGCGCGCTGGGGGTGCCAGTGGTGATTGAAAACTACGATGGTGCAGGTGGATTGACCGGTATGCGCGAGTTGGCAAAGGCTGATGCTGATGGCTACACAATCGGTATGCTGGGGGCATCCAGTGTGATCCAACAGTATACCACTGATGAGCCTGTTATGATGGACCAGCTTGATGTCCTGTCATTCTTTGGGCCTGACCCCGGTGCGCTGACAGTCGGGGCTGGCACAGCTTATCAAACCCTTGACGATTATGTGTCTGCTGTAAAAGAGGCGCCCGGCGATGTGCCTAATGGCAATGATCCTCCCGGTGGCGCATCTTATATTTCAGCTGCGATCATGGAATCCGCTTTGGGTTTAGAGCTGAACAAGGTCCCATATGCTGGCTATGCGCCGACTGTGACGGCTCTTTTGGGGGGCGAGGTTGAAAGTGCAACAGTTCCACTGCCGCAAGTTTTGGAGCACGCAGTATCTGGCGATGTCCGTATCCTTGGTGTGATGTCAGGTGCGCGACATTTTCTAGCGCCTGATATTCCAACCTTTGAAGAGCAGGGCTATGATGTGCTTGCTGGTGATTTTCGTGCCATTGTCGCCCCCGCAGGACTACCAGCAGATGTGGCGGCAATTTTATCAAAAGCATTGATCGAAGTGTTATCGGCAGAGGAGTTTATCACGCTCGCCAACACCGCAGGCTATATGATCGAACCTTTGGGAGCAGAAGAAGCCAGTGCCCGCATCGCGGCGTTTGACGAGCAGGTTTACCCTGTTCTTGAGGAGGCAGGGCTTGTCACAAACCCTAAATAAAGGTCACGACATACAAACAGATCGAGGCGAGGTCATTAATGATCTCGTGTCGGGCTGCTTGTGCCTCGCTTTGGCTTTAGGCTTGGCTGGAGTTCACTTCAGTCAAGCGGGGCGTTTGCACGATGACTTCGCGCGTGATCCGGGGCCCGCTTTGTTGCCGCTTATCTTATTGGCGGCTTTGGGCTTGGCGGGGGGCGGTCTCACGCTACGCGGATGGTTTGGGCTCAAAAAATCAACTGCGACCTCAAACCAAAGTTCTCTTATGTCGCTCTGGCCTGCTGCGCTTGCTGTTGCGCTCATGTGCGCTTTTCTGCCTTTGCGCCATATCTTGGGGGCGGCTCTGGCCTTGTGTCTCATCGGTGCGACTTTGGCCGTTCTTGCTGGGCGTTCTGACCATGTGCCTTGGTTTTTCACGGCCGTTTTCGGGGGCGCCATAGGGCTTATTCTCTACGCGCTCTTTCATTTTGGACTGTCGGTGCCGCTATGACCTATGACTTGCTTACAACGATCATTTACAATTTGTTTTCGCCCTACATGTTAGGGCTGGCGCTTATAGGTGTTGTTCTAGGGCTTGTGTTTGGCGCATTGCCTGGTGTCAGTTCGACCATGGCGTTGGCAGTTATGTTGCCGTTCACCTATGGGATGGAAACCGCGCCAGCTATGGTTTTGATGCTCGCCGTGTTCTTTTCCAGCGTTTATGCAGGGTCAGTTTCAGCAATCTTGCTTAACATTCCCGGAACACCCGGCGCTATGATCACGCTGCTTGATGGCAACGCGATGGCCCGCGAAGGCAAAGCTGCTGAAGCGATGGCTTATGCCCTGATAGCCTCCATCTTGGGTGGCATCATAGGTTGGATTTTTCTGGTCATTTTGGCGCCAACAATCGCAACTTATGCGTTGCAATTTGGGTCGCCTGAATATGCGGCCGTGGTGTTGTTTGGTTTGGCTCTTGTTGCCTACGCCTCTTCTGGCGATATGTTGCGTGGCTTGGCCGCTGGTGCAATGGGGCTGATTATCGGCTTGGTGGGGCGCGATCAGGTTACAGATGTGCCACGCTTTACTTTTGGAACGGCGGACCTGCAGGGTGGAATTGACATTATCCCGCTTGCTATCGGGCTATTCGGCATTGCCGAAGTCCTGTCTCTGTTGATCAGATCTAAAACCGACACTCCCGAAGTTGCCGTCTCTCGCGCGCGCACTTGGCCAAAGTTTTCTGAACTTTTGGGGGAATTGCCAACCGTATTGCGCAGCTCAACCATTGGCACATTCGTTGGCGCAATCCCCGCCGCAGGTTCGGCCGTGGCCGTGGCGCTTGCCTATGCGTGTGAAAAACGCTTGTCTAAGACGCCTGAAAAATTTGGCACAGGTATCCCGCGCGGTGTGGTAGCCCCCGAAGCGGCCAACAATGCTTGTGTGGGGGGCGCTTTGATCCCAATGCTGACACTTGGCATTCCAGGTGACAGTATCACAGCCGTTTTGATTGGAGTTCTGTTGTTGCACGGTTTGCGGCCTGGGCCGGGCCTGTTTGAAAATCAACCGGATTTAGTCGTCACCATTTACGGCGCGCTTTTTGTTGCAATTCTGCTCACTGCCTTTGTTGCAGGGTTGATCGGCATTCCCGTTTATCGAAAAATTTTGGCTATTCCGCAACGGCTGTTGACGGCGGCCGTCTTGGTTCTGTGTTTGCTCGGTGCATATGCGGTGCGCAATGCGGTTGTTGACGTTTGGGTCGCAATATTTTTTGGCGCTGTCGGCTTTGCCTTTATTCGTTTGAGTATTCCTGTGTTACCGCTCGCCTTTGGTGCAGTTCTAGGCCCGCTCTTAGAAGAGAACTTGCGTCGGACGCTCATTATTCACCGTGACGTCAGCGTGTTTTTCGAGCGTCCAATCTCTCTTGTTTTGGTTTGCCTGTCCTTGGCTATTCTGCTGCTTCCTTTGTGTATTATGGGCCTGACCAGCTTGCGGAAAAGACGAATACATCGATAAGAGATTCTGATCGCAAACATCTGTTGCAGGGCACGACTGGAAATGCCGCGCTGATGGCGTTTGTCCGTCGTCATATAAAATGGGGCATCAGAGCGGCTTGAGTATTGGAGGCTCTGGCTCGTTTGTGTGATTGATTATGCGGCTTGTTTCTGATGTTGCAAGCGGCGTTGTTTGATTGTGTTTTTCTTGATTTTTTCCCTTTCTCTGAGAATGGCTTTGTCGCGGCCG
>NZ_JAHKPK010000025.1:38278-294667 GCF_018860665.1 Pacificibacter marinus | reverse complement strand
GCTAATGGCAGTCCCTAGGGGAATTGAACCCCTCTTTCCAGGTTGAAAACCTGGCGTCCTAACCGATAGACGAAGGGACCGCGATTGGCGTGAGGCGGTATTTAGGCGAGCCGTCCGCGCGGCGCAAGAGATAAAATGCCTCTGAACCCATTTTTTTCAAAAGAGGTTCAAAACACCTAACTAAGTGGCCTCGGCACCATCTTCCAAACGGAGTTGCACCGATTGACGTCCGCCCCATGTGTTAATTTCCAAACGCCCTGCCAAATGAAACCGTTTTCCGCCGTGACCTTCTAAGGCTGGGCCAAGTTTGGTATCAAAAGCTCCAAAGCTAATGGCATCCAAGCGTGGGCCTTGGCCGTCAGAAAAACTGATTTTCAGATGGCTTTCTCCGACGCGTTTGGCAAAGTGAATCATGCAACTGGGAAATGCAAAGCGCGGTGCGGCGGCAGATGCCCCATAGGGGCCTGCTGCCTCGATTTTATGGATCAACTCGATGCTAGCGGCGCCAGGCATCAACAACGAATCAAGTTTCAAATCTGCAGGCCCCGCTTCGCCAGCCCCCTGTTTTGCCAAAAGTTCGGACAGGCGCGCCATGGCGGGTTCCAACTGATCGCGCATCACTGTCAAGCCAGCGGCCATCTTGTGCCCACCACCTTTGACCAGAAGGCCCTCTGCCGCCAGACGTTGGATGCTTGCGCCCAAATCAACGCCAGAAATAGACCGGCCAGAGCCCTTGCCCTCATCCCCATCAAAGCCGATCACCACGGCCGGACGATTGGTGGATTCTTTCAAACGTGAGGCAACGATGCCCACCACACCTGGATGCCAGCCATCGGCCGCAGCCCAGACAAGCGGTCCGTCCAAGCCCCGCTCGGCCGCTTGATCCAACGCGCCTGCGCGCACTGTGGCTTCGATCTCGCGGCGCTCTGTGTTCAGGTAATCCAATCGTTCGGCCAGCATTTGCGCTTCGGCCTCGTCCGTGGTTGACAGCAATCGCGCCCCCAAATCCGCAGCGCCGATACGCCCGCCCGCATTGATGCGCGGGCCCAGCATAAACCCAAGGCTATACGCCGTCGGCGCGGTGTCCATGCGCGACACATCGGCCAGTTTGCGAATGCCAATGCGTTCGCGGTCGGCCATCACCCGCAGGCCTTGCCGCACCAGCGCGCGGTTCACTCCAATCAGCGGTGCCACATCAGCCACGGTGCCAAGGGCCACAAGATCAAGATAGCGCATCAGGTTCGGCCCGCGCACATCTTGCGCCCGCAAGCGCCTGTTCACATCCACCAGCAGCAAAAACACCACGCCCGCCGCGCAAAGATGCGCCAGATCGCCAGTTTCGTCTTGGCGGTTCGGGTTCACCACGGCCACACAATCGGGCAGGGTCTCGCCGCCAAGGTGGTGGTCCAGCACAATGACGTCGGCGCCTTTTGCTGCCGCAATAGGGTCGTGTGAGAGCGTGCCACAATCAACGCAGACAATAAGATCGTGATCGCGGGCGAGGGCGGCCATTGCCGGATCATTCGGCCCGTAGCCTTCATCAATGCGATCCGGAATATAGAGCGTCGCGCTATGCCCCATGTCGCGCAGCCATGTGATCAACAAAGACGCCGAAGTCGCGCCGTCCACATCGTAATCTGCAAAAATGGCGATTTTTTCACGCGCCTGTAACGCTTTGATAAAGCGGGTGGCCGCAGGTTCCATGTCTTTCAGAACCATAGGATCAGGCAGCAAGTCTTTGAGGGCAGGGGCTAAAAATGCCTCGGCCTCTTCCACAGCAACCCCGCGCCGCGTCAGCGTTTGACAAAGCGGCAAAGGCAGGTCCGTTTGCTGCGCCATGGCTTCGGCCAAGCGATTGTTTTCAGGGGTGGGGCCAACCCAGCGGCGGCCTGTTAATGAGGCGGAGACGTCAAGAAAATCATTCATGCCCAATTGTATCGTCGCATCTTAGCACACATGCAAACCCTGAATGCACTGGGCGCGTGACTGATTTGTGGAATTTGTGACGTTTGGACAGAGAGGATGCCAATCCCCATCGGCTTGATGGTTGTTCATCACCCGATGATAAGCTTCAGGCGCTCATTGGTATGGGATCAGATTTAGGGGCGCGTGATCAAAACGCGCCCCGATACCAACGTCTAGACCGTCTCAATACGGATTGCGACGGGGTCACTGACCAGAACGCCCGTGGCTTGCATTGTCTCGATCGCCGCATCCAAGCCGCTGCGCGGGGTAGGGTCTGTGACGATCAAAACAGGGGCGACATCGGCGTCGTCGGTTTGGCCGTATTGACGCATTTGGTCGATAGAGACGCCTGCATCGCCCAAAGCGCTGGTGATTTTCGCCATGGCGCCGGGTTTGTCGATAAGCGCCAGACGCAAGTAATAGGGCGCAGGAGTCGCGGCAACCGCAGGGATTGCATCGACCAAGGTGGCAGCGGGTTGGCCAAAGGTGCTGATCCGCGTGCCGCGCGCGATGTCCAAGATATCGGACATCACAGCAGAGGCGGTCGGTCCCATGCCCGCGCCCGCGCCGCGCAAGACGATCTGACCCACTTCGTCGCCTTCCAGCACCACCATATTGGTGCCGCCATCAAGTTGACCCAAGGGGGAGGTGTCAGGCACAAGACAGGGTGTCATGCGCTGCTCAAGGCCGCGCCCAGACATCTGAGTGACGCCTAAGAGTTTGATTTTATATCCCATATCGGCAGCATGCGCGATATCGTCGTTTGAAATGCGCTCGATGCCTTCCAATTCCACTGCGGCGAAATTGACTTTCGTGCCAAAGGCGACAGAGGCCAAAAGCGACAGTTTGTGGCCAGCATCAATGCCGCCCACATCCAGTTGCGGATCGGCTTCAAGGTATCCCAAACGCGCGCATTCATCGAATAGAGCGTTATAACCTTGGCCCGTGGCTTGCATACGGGTGAGGATGTAATTGCAAGTGCCGTTCATCACTCCCATGATACGGGTGATACCATTGCCAGCCAGCCCTTCGGTGAGGGCTTTGATCACGGGGATGCCACCAGCGACGGCGGCTTCAAAGCGCAAGACAGCGCCATTGGCTTCAGCCGTTTCTGCCAAAGCCTGACCATGATGCGCCAAAAGCGCTTTGTTGGCGGTGACCACATCTTTGCCAAGGGCCAAAGCGGCCTCAGTTGCTGTTTTGGCAGGGCCTGAATCGCCGCCCATCAGCTCAACAAACACATCCACATCGCCGCGTTTGGCCAAGGCGACGGGATCGTCTTCCCAGGCGTAGCCAGACAGGTCAAAGCCACGATCTTTGGATTTCGAGCGCGCGGAAACGGCGGAAATGACCACATCGCGGCCGGTGCGAAGGGCCAAAAGGTCTGCTTTTTCCTGCACGATTTTGATCACGCCCATGCCGACCGTGCCCAATCCTGCGATTCCGAGACGAAGGGGGGCTTTGGCGAGGTTTTCTGCGGGCATGATGCGCTCCAAACGATGAAAGTGAACTTGCACGTCTGTTACCGACTTCTGCGAGCCTGTGCAACTGAATGAGGGGTGCCGCGTTATGTGTGGGGGGAGGTTCGGGCGCGTTAGGGGTGACGCGCGACTGCCGCCAAAAGGTGCTTGCGTGTGGCACTGTCCAATACTGGCGCCGACAGGCCGCGGGCACGGGTGCGCAATGCAGCGGCGCGCGCGGTCAGACTGTCGGTGGCCTCCGTGCTGGTCTTGTCTTCGCTCAGGGTTGGGGTGACGGTCTGTTCCAATTGTGCTGTGGTGAACAGCGTCGGCCATGGGAGCGTATTGTCTATCGGCTGGACGCGTCCCTGTAGATCAGGGGGCGGCGTGCAGCCGATGAGTATCAAACAGATCGAAGCCACACCGGCGACGCGCGCCAAGGCAGGGGCGTATGTGAGGCTGAACTTGGACTCTGGGCTGCG
The DNA here is from genome assembly GCF_018860665.1 of Pacificibacter marinus. Classification (GTDB taxonomy): domain Bacteria; phylum Pseudomonadota; class Alphaproteobacteria; order Rhodobacterales; family Rhodobacteraceae; genus Celeribacter; species Celeribacter marinus_A. The sequence continues at coordinate 290,760 of NZ_JAHKPK010000025.1, read as the reverse complement.
CATCGGGGACACTCTTGAGGGGATCAAATCAACGCGACCTTAACTTGCGTAGGACAGGGGAGCAATGCGCCAAAGCTGCGATGGCTGATAGAAATTGGGCTGTGGGGGCTGACAAAACAAGGCATGGCTGGTTTTCGCTTTTCGTTTGTGGCGCTGCAAGGTAGGCAGTTGAAAGATTTTAACGCGGTACATCTTTTGAGGAGGGTCTCATGAGCGACCAAAATGAAGACGGCTACAACGCGATGTCAGCAGAGCATCAGCCTGAAGAGAAAGAATTCGCTTTGCCCGCGACGATGCCGCGACGGGTGTTTGCCGTTGGGACTTTGGGCGGCTTGGGGGTGATCCATCTTTGGATTTTGGCGACCACGCCCCCTGCGGTTTTGATCGGTAAGGTGTTTTTGCTTGCAATGGGGGTGGTGCTTTTGTTTGCCACCTACCGTCTTTGGGTCTCGACCTCACGCGATCTGGTGATGACTGCTGAGGATATCCGTGAAGAGGGCGGTCGGGTCTTGTGCCGGATTGACGATATTCATCACGTACAGCGCGGCGCGTTTGCGTTCAAACCGTCCAACGGATTTGTGATTGTCTTGAATGATAATATGCCAGCCGCGCGCGGTTGGGCGCCGGGTCTATGGTGGCGCCTTGGGCGTCGCATTGGTGTCGGCGGCGTGACATCGCCAGGGGCTGGCAAGGCAATGGCGGATGTTTTGGCCGCGCGTGTGGTGAACCGCCGTTTGAACGCGCAGGCAGATAGTTGATTGCATTTGAAATATCGTAAATGACCACAGGAAAAATGGCCGCCTCAAGTGAGACGGCCATTTTTATTTTTGGTTTTATATCGCGTTTCGTATCGCAGTTTAGATTGAGGCATGTTGGGCCAAACCTAGGAGCCACTGTTGTAATAGCTATAGGTGTCTGTGCCGCTTATATCATCTGATGAATCACCGCCGCCATCGTCGTCTTCGGATCCATCATCAAACAGAACTTGTGTCGCAAAACGAGGTTTGGTCACAACAAAGTCAGTAAAGGTCAGGTCGTCGAGGCCCACGTTGAACACAGGGGCCCAATCGGTTGTCGTTTCCATAACCAATACTGTTTCGCCACTGGTCATGGCCGGCAGGCGGGACACGACGGATGAATAGGACTCTCCGTTGAGCGCCTCGCCACCATTTGCGGCATAAGACCATTCGAGTTTGTAATCGGGTGATCCATCAATGTCTGACCATGTGAAAGACGACAACCGCAGGGATTTGGTTCCTGTATTGGTCAGATAGCCGTAAATACTGGACAGACCTTCGACAAAATCTGCGTCGATAGGGTCAGTTTGGCGGGACACATAATCGGATACCGTATAGGCGGCTTTGTTGGCCATGCCTTTTATTTGAAAGGCAGAAAAATAGGTGTAAGCCAATAGAAGGCCGGTCAATATCACGGGCAGAACCAACACGGTCTCGATGCTCATCGAGCCAAGGTCGCTACATCTATAGCGGCGCGCGATAGAAACGATGCGCTGCTTGGGAATGCGAAAATGTTTCATGCTACATGGCTCCTATGTGTTTGGTTCGTTAACGAAAGCAGCGGTCGAGACCATGGCGATGCCTGAGCCTTCATAGCTTTCAAGCTGTGCCCCAAGCCATGTCGTTGGAAAAATAGGATCGATGTTCACACAGGCGCGCACCAACATCAGTTCGTTTTCATCGCCATCAGAAAAGGTCGTGGCGGGGGTAACATCCTCCGCGCGATCAATGCATTCGGCGTAGCTTGAAGGGATGACAAATCCGCTGGCGACCACAGGTTCAAGTGCGATGTGAATGTTTTCTTCACAATTTCTGATATAAGTCGCATAGCGGCACACGCTGTTTTTCAGCGTTGGCAGATCAACGTCTTCCATAAGACCCAAACGTACATCGCGCACAGCCATGTCCAGACCGCGATCCAGCATGGTTGACGATACCGTGTAATAACCTATCTCGTATCCGCCCATCAGGATGAAGACGAAGATCGGGAACAGCACGGAAAATTCCATGGTGGCAGAGCCGCAGTCGTCTTTCGCAAAAAATCGCGTTGTGTGTTTCAAGCGTGAAAGAATACTCATTCCACCAACCTCAATTCAGTGATTTTGGTCGCCACAGCGGCAAAAGCATCTGCAATCTCTAATCCGTCGGCATCTTTGTAATGCGCTTCCGACGAGGCACAGCTCTTCAAAATAGATGCGGCTGAGCTTGGCGCCTCGAAACCGATCGTGAAGACGATAATGCCTTTGTCTTTGGCGGCTTGGCAGGCTTGTAGCAAACGCGAATTCTTGGTGCTGCTGCCATAGCTTTTGTCAATGTCGCGCCAGTCGTAGTAATCATCTGAATCGCCTGAGGCCTCGTAACGGGTATAGGCGTGGCTATCGATGGTGAAACGGTCCCATACTTCGGGCCAGGTCAACAAACGCACATCATCCCAGCCACCATAAGGATCTTCGTAAAACGATTCATTATGTGGTGCGTAGTATTGGATCACGTCTTCGCAGGTTGTTTTGTATTTTGTCTTACCCTTCCAGTTCGTATACGGCGTCGATGTGCAGACTTCATTCTCTTCTGCAAAAGACACGCGATCTGTGTCGGGGTCCAGATAGATGTCTGAATTGCCTGAACGGTAAGGATCAGGCACATAGTACTGCGATGTGTTCACACCATCAGTCATCACCACCATCACTTTTAGCGTTGATGATGAATATTCATGTGGGCGGCCTGCATTTGACGCGTCCAATCCATCAGCGACCAGTGCTGTCGTCACATCTTGGAACGAGGGGTCCAGCATGGACATGCCCCATTTCACACCGACATCAATGGATGTGTTGCCGTCTGCCGTTAGGCCCGTAATTTTATTCTCGACGGCAGTGTTGGATGTCGAAAAGGGCAAAACGCGATTGTTTTCGGCTGGGTTACAAACCTGTGTCACGAGCCCTTCATTTGGCTCGTTGTAGTACCAAGGGTCAAAATTCAGCGTTTGTTCGTAGGATTTTGGATCGTCATCGGTGATCAACTCGACTGAATTGGTCGTAAAGTCATCTGCGGTAAAGTTTAAACAATGGGAGGTTTCGTGGCTGTCTTCGCGCAAGAATTGCGCGGCGATGTCAGGGCCAACGTTGACCTGCGTTGCGTAGGGCACAACTGAGACGGCCACATGACCGGCAATAGAGTTTGAAAATACGGTTGTCGCAAAGGCTTTGCCTGCAAGGCTCAGGTTTGCCAAACGGCTGCTGCTGTTCATGGATCCGGACACGTCCAAAACCAGCGCCACTTCCAGTTCTGTCATACCTTGTTCGGCGACGCTGTAACTGTTTAGTTCTAAATTATCCACGCCAGAGAGGCGCAAGAAATAGGTCGGAATATCTGCCGTCACGGTGGCTTTAACGCGTTTGCCGTAGCCCACGCCTTCGACTTCCACGTCCTCAAGGAATTCTGTCAAACCGGCTTTTGCGAAGTAATCGCGCACAACAGCTTTGGCTGCATCGGTTGTTTCACTGCTTGCCGCAGCCAAAACGGCGCGGTCGGCGGTGTTTTGCAATTCGGTACGCAGGGTTTCGTGGCGCACGATATCGACGCCAATGCCTGCAAGAACAAGAACGATCACAAAGGTGAAAAGCCCGAAGATGAGCAAAGAGCCCTCTTCATCACGGCCATACTGACGCGCCATGATTTTGGTTCGGTTCAACCATGCCCGACACGCGCTAAGTGTCTTGGCTGGGCGCAATTTGTGCGCTGTGTCCCGAGTGTTTTGTGTCGTCCCAAACATTGTAGCACCAACTCACGTTGTCCAGTGGTGCCCCCATTTCCCAAATGCCGATGCGTCACGGGCTTGCTTAAGGCCCACATCGACACGTCAATATCCCTCAAAGCGTTAACAATGTAAAACGAAACGCGTCTTTGGTGTGCGTTTTTGATCATAAGTATAGCTTAATATTCTTTATGGTTCTTTTTTGCTTTTGATTGAACACAGTGCTGACACAAAGCAAATTGGCTGCCGTATTGATGCCATAATGCCGACACCTGAGGGGCGCGCTTTGGGAACCTACGGCGCAAAAATGCGAATCACTTGGGGGGCAATGAGGTGGATTTTTGCCTGTTTTCATGCCAATTGAGGGGGCGCGTTAACCAATTAGATATACGTGAAAAGCGTTTGTGATGCGCATCGTTGAGTACGTCATTTCATGACTTGGCGATACGCCGGCAAAGTCGCACAGCCGCGCTGGACTCTGGCGACGCGGGCGCAGATAATATGCTCATGTCATTACCACCCGGATTCCTTGATGAGTTGCGCGCCAGAAGTTCCCTGACCCAAGTGGTCGGACGCAAAGTCATATGGGACCCACGCAAGTCCAACCAAGGCAAAGGTGACATGTGGGCGCCATGCCCGTTCCACCAAGAAAAATCGGCCTCCTTTCACGTCGATGACAAACAAGGCTTTTACTATTGCTTTGGCTGCCATGCGAAAGGCGACGCGATAACCTTTATCCGCGAAACCGAAAACACCAGTTTTATGGAGGCGGTCGAAATTTTGGCGGGTGAGGTGGGCATGCCCATGCCTGCACGCGATCCTGTGGCGCAACAAAAATCTGACAAACGCACAGAGCTGGCTAAGGTGACAGAGGCCGCCGTGCGCTTTTTTCGTATGTCTTTGGCGCAAGCCAGCGGCGGGGCCGCACGTGCGTATCTGGACCAGCGCGGCATGTCAGAGGCCACGCGTGACCGTTTCGAGATTGGTTATGCTCCCAACGGAAATGCCTTGCTGGCGCATCTAAAAGCCAATGGTGTCTCAGAAGAAATGGCCATTGAGGCCGGCGTCGCGGCCAAGCCTGACGATGGACGCGGGGCGTATGATTTTTACCGCGATCGGATTATTTTCCCCATTCGCGACGCACGTGGACGGGCGATTTCATTCGGCGGGCGCTCGATGGACCCGAACGCGCGGGCGAAATACCTGAATGGGCCAGAGCGGCTGTTGTTCGACAAAGGCGCTGCGCTGTACAATCACGGCGGCGCGCGCACGGCATGTGGCAAAGGCCAGACCTTGGTTGTGGCAGAGGGCTATATGGATGTCATTGCTCTGTCTGAAGCAGGGTTCGAGGCCACTGTCGCCCCTCTTGGCACGGCTGTCACCGAACGCCAATTGCAATTGATGTGGCGGATGCACCCTGAGCCGGTGATCGCACTTGATGGCGATAAAGCGGGTTTGCGCGCCGCCATGCGGGTGATCGATTTGGCCATGCCTTTGCTTGAAGCCGGAAAATCCCTGCGCTTTGCAATTATGCCTGAGGGCAAAGACCCTGATGATTTGATAAAAGCGGAAGGCCGCGCAGGTATGCGCGCTGTTTTGATGGCCGCTGTGCCCATGGTCACTTTGCTGTGGCAGCGCGAAACCGAAGGGAAAGTCTTTGACAGCCCTGAACGCCGCGCGTCTCTCGACAAAGCGCTGCGTGATGCCATCACCCCGATCAAGGATCGCTCGATCAAGCGCCATTACGGTGAAATCCTTAAAGACATGCGGTTTGAGCTGTTTCAATCCAAGCGCACCCAAAGTGAGCTGGATCAGGGCGGTGATCCTTTTGAGATGGCACCAGATTTTGCAGCTCCGCCCCCTCCAAGTTATGACGCTGGATATACGGGCATGGATCAGGGCGGCTCTGATATGGGCTATGATGATCGCTACGCTGATGCGCCCTCGGGGTCGGGTCAGGGCAATGGCCGCGCTGGGCGTGACGGGGCAGGCGGCAAACGCAACACCGATTTCGAGGCCCGCCCCAAACGCGAATGGGACCCCAAAACCAAGTCTTTCAAATTGCCGGCTGTGCCCGTGCCCTCGACCAAATCCTCGGTCATTGCCTCGTCGGATGACAGCTATATGGACTTTCTGCGCGAGGCTGTGATCTTGGCCACGGCCCTGCGCAACCCGTCCGTGATCCTTGAATTCGATGCGCGCCTTGAGGCGCTTCACCCCGCCAACGCCGAACACGCTAGCCTACTGCACGCGCTGCTGACCCATGCCGATGAGACCGATCCGCAAACTCTGTGGGATAAAGTTCTATCTGATTGTGGCAAGCCAGCCCTTGATCGTTTGATGGCGCATCCCCATGTGCAAATCGCGTCCCAAGTGCAACGGCCAGATGTGGAAATGGCGCAGATGTGCCTGACCGAGGAATTGGCCAAGCTCAAAGCGCGTCGTGGCTATTCGACGGAATTGAGTGACGGTATCTTGGATATGGTCTCTGCGGATGATGAAAACGTCACATGGCGCTTGGCCCAAGCAGCCGAGGCACGCAATCGTGCGACCAAAGCCGAGGCCGAGGATCGCGCAGAATACGATATCGGGGCCAATGGGGCCGAAATGAAACGCGATGAACGCCGCGCATTGGATGATCTGATCGCGCGGATTTCAAAGGGCAAAGGGGCGCAGGGCGGGGCAGAATAGCCTTTTACCTGTGCTAAGCTATATATAATTCACCGCGCGGCACCCTCTGGTGTAGGGACGGTTAAGGAAATATGGGTAAACGGGTGGCGAATCGTTGATTCGCGTGACATGATTCGTAAAGCCATTGATTCGCGCGTCTTTGACGGGCGAATCGCAGGAAACGATTTCGACTGAGGAGAGCCGGATGGCCGCTAAGGACAACGATGATCAAAAAACCGACGTCGCGGAAGCAGATGTTGGTCTCGATATGAGCCAAGCGGCGGTCAAGAAAATGATCGCGGAAGCCCGTGAAAAAGGCTACATCACCTACGATCAGCTCAATAAAGTTCTGCCCCCTGAACAGGTCAGTTCCGAGCAAATCGAAGACGTGATGTCGATGCTGTCAGAAATGGGCATCAATATTATCGAAGACGAGGAAGAAGAAGAGGTCGCCAGCAGTGGCGAGCTTGTCAAAGCTGACGGCCCGCGCGATCTGACGCTGGCCAATTCTGAAACCGAAAAGCTTGATCGTACCGATGACCCTGTGCGGATGTACCTGCGCGAGATGGGCTCTGTCGAATTGTTGTCCCGCGAAGGCGAGATCGCGATTGCCAAACGGATCGAAGCAGGTCGCAACACGATGATTGCGGGTCTGTGCGAAAGCCCTTTGACCTTCCAAGCGATCACGATCTGGCATGACGAGCTTTTAACCGAAGACATTTTGCTGCGCGATGTGATCGATCTTGAGGCCACATTCGGCACAGGTATCGATGGCGACGACGAAGAAAATGTCGTGGGCGGCGTTGTGACGCCTGGTGTTGCGGGCGCGGCGGCTGCTCCTGCGGCTGTAAAAGCCCAAGAACTCGATGCAGATGGCAACCCGATTGCCAATGATGACGACGATGATGATGACGAAGATGAACAAGCCAACATGTCTTTGGCCGCGATGGAAGCTGCGCTGAAACCACAGGTTTTGGAAGTACTCTTGAACATCTCTAACGACTTTGCGCGCCTGTCTGAAATGCAAGATTTGCGCATGTCTGCGACCTTGAACGAAGACGGGTCTTTTTCGAAAGACAACGAGGCCGAATACCAAGCACTGCGCTCGGAAATTGTGATCTTGGTGAACTCGCTTCACCTGCACAACAACCGTATCGAAGCCCTGATCGACCAGCTTTACGGCATCAACCGTCGCATCATGTCCATCGATTCCAACATGGTGAAACTCGCCGACCAAGCGCGGATCAACCGTCGTGAATTCGTTGACGCCTACCGTGGTGCTGAGCTTGATCCAAACTGGCTGGACCGTATGGGCGAAAAATCTGGGCGCGGTTGGCAGATGCTGCTGGAACGCTTTACGCCAAAAATCGAAGAGCTGCGCGGCGAAATGGCCATCGTGGGTCAATATGTTGGTGTTGATATCTCTGAATTCCGCCGCATTGTTCAACAGGTGCAAAAAGGCGAAAAAGAAGCGCGTCAGGCGAAAAAAGAAATGGTCGAGGCCAACCTGCGTCTCGTGATTTCCATCGCCAAGAAATACACCAACCGTGGTCTTCAATTTCTCGATCTCATTCAAGAGGGCAACATTGGCCTGATGAAAGCGGTCGATAAGTTTGAATATCGTCGTGGGTACAAATTCTCGACCTACGCCACTTGGTGGATCCGCCAAGCTATTACGCGCTCTATCGCCGACCAAGCGCGCACCATCCGTATTCCTGTGCATATGATTGAGACGATCAACAAACTTGTGCGCACGGGCCGTCAGATGCTGCACGAAATTGGCCGCGAACCTACACCAGAAGAATTGGCAGCCAAGCTGCAAATGCCTTTGGAAAAAGTGCGCAAAGTGATGAAAATCGCCAAAGAGCCTATCTCTTTGGAAACCCCGATTGGCGACGAGGAAGATTCACAGCTCGGCGATTTCATCGAGGACAAGAATGCGATCCTGCCTTTGGATTCCGCCATTCAGGAAAACCTCAAAGAAACCACCACACGGGTTTTGGCCTCGCTCACACCGCGAGAAGAACGTGTCCTGCGGATGCGGTTCGGCATCGGCATGAACACCGACCACACGTTGGAAGAAGTCGGCCAACAGTTCAGCGTGACCCGCGAACGTATTCGTCAGATTGAGGCGAAGGCTTTGCGAAAGCTGAAGCACCCAAGCCGCTCCCGCAAGCTGCGCAGTTTCTTGGATCAATAAATAGGAGCGCCCTCGGAAACGGGGGCGTTTTTTTATGACAACAGACGAAATACGGAAATCACGTGAAGCCCTGTTTGGGCTTAGAGAGTTGCTGCATCGATGCGTGATGTACGATGTTTTATCCCCACGTAAAACAGACTTGAACTTTTTTCGTATCTATCAGGGCAGCTTGATGGACTCGATCAGTGTGGATTGGTGCAAATTCTTTGGAAAAAATGCTGAGTGTTCTCATTGGAAAAAACTAGTTGTCGATGTGGAGCCTTTTCGCGAGAAACTTAATCGCCGACTTGTTGAAGACGATCTGGGCACTTTGAACGATGTTTGGGATACAATGAAAGGGTATAGGGACAAGGCTGCAGCCCACTTGGACTTCAATGAGAGCAAAAGACCGAAATGCTATCCTTCTTTGAAGGCAGCTAAGGTTACTGCTGAACTTCTTTACCAAGAATTGTATGCACGTCTCCAACGAGAACAAGAGCATCACGATCACGTTGATCCCAGTCAAATAACGGGAGATTCGCGGAAAGGGATTGTCGCACACAATGCAGAATTATTTTCAGTTTGTTTGGATGCGCTTGACGGCTGGAACAATGAGAGCCGTCCATGAAAGGCAATTGGACAGACATGCCAAAATAATTCATCTGGTACAGTCAGTCTTGCCCTCATCCCTCACACACGCCAAACTCCCCTCAACCAAATCAATACGAGGCACCGCACATGTCCCTTCTCTCAAAACTCTTCGGCGGCAAAGCCAGCGCTAAGGTCAAAGACATTGAACCAGAGCTGTACAAAGACTTCCTGATTTTTCCCGATCCAGTAAAAGCCAGCGGCGGGTTTCGCATCGCGGCGAGGATCGAAAAGGACATCGACGGCGAGGTCAAAGTGCATAATTTGTTGCGCGTTGACACCTTGGCATCCGAGGAAGAGGCGGCTCAAGCCAGCATCAACAAATCCAAAGTCTTCATCGACCAAATGGGAGATCGAGTCTTTGACTGACACGGGCCTGTATCGTTGTTTGGGATGCTAAAAGTGAAACCTGTGTTGCAAGCTATCGCCGCTCTCATAGCAACAACGGTCTATGCCACGCCAGCGTTGGCTGTCTGTGCGGGCAATCAGATCGAGCTGTTTTCCTGTTCCTTTGGCAGCAAACAGGTCGAACTGTGCATGACTGCAGATGACCAAAGCGTGACCTATCGGTTTGGCCCCAGTGCGGCCCCGGAGATTGAGCTGACCCGCGGTTTTGACGCGATCACCATGCAGCCGTGGAACGGAATTGGGCGCAACATTTGGGATCGAGTTGTCCTGCCCAACGGTCAGTTTTCCTACGCGCTATATGCCGCCTATGACAAAATGGATCAGCAGCAAAGTGGTGGGCTTGAGGTCTTGCGCGGCGAACAGGAATTGGCATCTCTAAATTGCGCGGCGGATATGTTTTTCGACTTGGACACGCTGCGATTGACAATGGAGCAGGGGGGCTTTTGTCGCAAAGATACCGCAGACGTGCTATCAGCTGAAGCCTGCGACTAAAGCGTTTAAGCGCTACGCGACCTTAGGGACATTTACGTCCAATGCCATATTGGCGGGCCAAATCGCGGGCCATTTGCTCAGGGCGCTGTCCAAGCCAACGCGCGTTCGGGAATTGCGCCTGAAACCGTGCTGCACGGGCGGCGAAATCATTGGCCCAAGTACTGTTATGTCCGTTACAAGCGCCACCAAAATGGGCTGCGTGGCTGATTTCATGCAAGATGATAAACGGGCTGAGGCCTGCCTCTGATTCCGAATCCACATAGACCACACGATTGCGCTTGGTCAGCCCATACAGGCGCGCTTTGCCCGCCGCGCGACCTACGTTGTATATCTTTGGCAATGCGCTGAAATGGCGTACGCCTGCGTGTCGACCTTCTTGGGCTAGAAACGCGATGAACTGCGGGTCTACGCCTAGCGTTTGCAAATCGTTAGCGAGCGTCTGGGGCGTTGTCATCGGCGGTGATGTTTGATCCCCCGTGGGGACGCAACCGGCCAGAAAGGTCATCGACAGCATGAGATAAACGAAAACACGCAACATAAAACCGCTTTCACTTTGGATTAACAACAGGCGGAGGGTCTATTCTGTGGTGAGGTCCACCGTCTGACAGGTATCTATAGCAGAGCGCCTTTTGTGTCATCCCCGCTGAGTCTCTTTGGCAACGCATTGCTGCGCTACATCTAGCGGCAGATTTTGCATCTACCCAATTTGTGGCGGCTGCCCTATAGTGCCTGTGGATAAGTGGGGCGTAGATCCTACAGGTCGAGGCAGTAAACATAGAAAAGGGGACGCCCATGCGCTGTCCGTTTTGCGGAAATTTAGATACACAAGTTAAAGATAGCCGTCCAGCCGAGGACCACGTCGCGATCCGTCGTAGACGTTTTTGTTCCGCCTGTGGGGGCCGTTTTACCACATACGAGCGCGTGCAATTGCGTGATTTGGTGGTGGTGAAAACCAATGGCCGTCGTGAAGAATTCGATCGTGATAAGCTTGAGCGCTCTATTCGCATCGCCACGCAAAAACGGCCCATAGAACCCGAGCGTTTGGATCAAATGATTTCAGGCATCGTGCGTCGTTTGGAAAGCATGGGCGAGACGGATATCCCATCGAAAAACATCGGTGCGATTGTTATGGAAAGCTTGGCGCGGATCGACACTGTCGCCTATGTGCGCTTTGCGTCTGTGTACAAAAACTTTCAAGCTGCGGATGATTTCGATAAATTCGTCAGCGAGTTACGCCCACCTACCGAAGGTGACGAGTAAGTTCAGGTGCCTGAGTCATTGATCGACATGCACCACATGCGCCACGCGCTGTCTTTGGGGGCGCGGGGGCTGGGTCGCACTTGGCCGAACCCTGCCGTGGGTTGCGTGATTGTCAAATCTGGTCGCGTCATCGGGCGCGGCTGGACCCAAGATGGCGGACGCCCCCACGCAGAAACCATGGCCTTGGCGCAAGCGGGGGGAGCGGCAAAAGGGGCCACGGCTTATGTGACGCTTGAGCCCTGTTCGCATATTGGAAAAACGCCACCCTGTGCCCAAAGCTTGATCGACGCAGGGGTGACCCGCGTTGTGGTGGCGCTTGGCGATCCTGATCCGCGTGTTGACGGGCGTGGTTTGAATATGCTGCGGGCTGCGGGCATCACGGTTGATTTCGGTGTGCTTGAAGCTGAGGCCAAAGCCGCGCAGATCGGATTTTTAACGCGTGTGACCCAAGGACGCCCTATGGTGACGCTGAAACTGGCCACCTCATGGGACGGCCGGATTGCAACATCAACGGGCGAAAGTCAGTGGATCACAGGGCCGCAGGCCCGCAGACGTGTACACGCGATGCGTGCCAGCCATGACGCCGTGATGGTGGGCGCAGGTACGGCGCGTGCCGATGATCCCAGTTTGACAGTGCGCGATTTAGGTATTGATCGCCAACCTGTGCGGGTGGTGCTGTCGCGCGCCTTGGATTTGCCTTTGACGGGGCATTTGGCGCGCACTGCGGGCGAGGTGCCTGTGTGGTTGATCCATGGGCCACGTGCAGATGTTGACTTGAGGCGCACATGGGAAACTTTGGGGGCACGTTTGTTTGAAGTGCCTTTGATTGCGGGGCAACTTGATCCATCTGCAGCACTCGCCGCGCTTGGCGAAGCCGGTCTGACGCGTGTGTTTTGCGAAGGGGGCGGGGCATTGGCCGCGTCACTGTTGCACGCAGATTTGGCGGACCATGTGGCGCTGTTTACGGCAGGGCTTGGTATTGGTGCAGACGGCACGCCAAGCCTTGGCGGCTTGGGGCTCACCCGTTTGGCGCAAGCGTCGCGCTATCAAGTGACACATTCAGAAATTCTGGGGGCTGATGCTTTAACGCATTGGCGGAGGTCGTAAACTTAACGATCTAATCCCAGATATTGAGCCCGTAATTGGCGCAGTTTTGCCAAGGCAGATTGCGCCATTTTGCTGCGCCCGTTTGGGGCTGTCAGCAAGACATCTATCGCTTGTTCCGGTGCGAGAGCTGCCCCTGTGGTAGGGTCGAAATAGCGCGGATAATCGATCAATGTTGCATGGGCCAAACCCAAAATGCTGGGCTTGGCGCCACGGCGTGCGGGCGTGTTGCCAAGGTCTGTGGTCAGGCCCCAGCCCGCATAAAACGGCGCGCCGGTGCAGGTGACTGGTTTGTCACGGATGAGGGCTTCGAACCCGATCAACGAGGTCATGGTCCAAACCGCGTCACAGGCATCGATCAGCGCGATGGGGTCTGCTTCATGGGCAATCACATCGGCGATGTCATGCGCATTTTCCACCTTGCCGCGTCGCAGGCCAGCTTCGACATCGGGGTGTGGTTTGAACACGATTATGGCCTCTGGATGGGCTGCACGCGCGGCCATCAGCAGCGCGTGATTGGTGTTGATGTCACCTGCGCCAAGTTTGATCGAGGCGTCATCTTCGACCTGACCTGCGACCAAGATTTTGTATCCTTCGGGCAGGGGCGGGCAGCCATGGCCGACGTTGTATTTGCTGAGTTTGGCCGCATTGAGACGGGTGAGAAATTGTTCGATGCGCAGGCGTGCGTGGTCAGGTAATTGCGCGCGTTTGGTGATCAGCGCCTCAAGTTTGGACGGGTGCGTCGGGTCGAAGTAAATGCCTGTGTCATCCATGATCAAAGACAGCGGGCGCACCAAAGCAGCCCCCAATCCGCGAGACCTGAGAAACCCGTCCTCAATGCGCACAGGGGCGTCGCTTGCCGTTGCGCCCCAAGCCATATGGGTGCGGCCAAGGTTGATCTGCTGAGTGATGGCTGCGGCATCATCACTAAAGGTCATCGCGGTCTGGCCGAAATATCGTCGCATATGCGGTCGTTTCCAGCGCAAGATGTTTGAGGCGACATAGCCGTGCTGATCCTCTAAGGCGGCGCGATTGCGGGCCTCAAGAATGGCCAGCGCGTGCTCGATCTCGCAGAGCGCTTTGGACTTGGGGTCGTACCATTGGCAGTAATGAAACAAAGCCCCCGCAACGAGTTGCGTGCGGGTGAGTTGACGGGTGCGGCGATGGATCGGTGTATGATCTTGTGTCAGACCCCAGCCCGCATACCAAGGCTGACCAAACACAAAGGGTTTGTGCCCTGCAAGGATCGCATCAAATCCGAGCGGCGATGACAGAGTATAGACGGCGGTGGCCAGTTCGAACAGATCCCAAGGATTCGCGGGCTCCGTAAAAAGAGTGATATTTGGCGAGGCATCAGCCCCGTCAAAATGGCCCTCAACTGGTCCTGCGTCGTCACGATTTGGGGAATAGATCAGGATGTTCGCATGTGGGTGCGCTTCATGCGCCAGCACCAACATTTCGCGTAGCTCATTGGTGGCCACGGGTTCGCTGGGAAGGGTCTCGTCGTCTTTGGGTTGATCCAACACGAGAACATATGGAACATTTGGCAGTTCAGTTTGACCGCAGAGAGTTGGATTCTTACACAATTTCAACATTGGCAGGTGATCTGCGACATGTCGAGCGCGAGCCAATATGGTGGCATCGTCCAAAGGCAGCTTGGCCAACATCATCTCAAGGTCAGATGGGTGACGCGCGTCGTGAATAGGGCCGCGCGTGTCTATGGTGATGCCCAACGGGGCTGGGCGCGCCTCTTGCGGGCAGGGTTGATCTGGAATGAATGCCGCACCAATCCATGCCGCGCGGGTCTTGCGCGCAGGAGCAGCGGCCGTGAGAGCCAGCGCATCATCGCGTTGAGGTGTCTTGCGATGCGGGGTCCAACCTGCGGCCGATAGAATTTGTTTTATTTTTGGAATCCGTGCAATTGCAGGGTCGGATAATAAAATCCGTCCGGGCGCATGGGCTCGGACGGATTGATCAGGCACATCGTGGTGCATGTTTTGTTTACTCGACAGCGGTTGCGAGGCTGGCCGCAGCAGAGACTGAGCCTGTGAGCACTGAAAGCGATTTGGTCCATTGGACATAGGGCGCTTCAGTGACGTAAACGGTATCGCCATCGCGGATCAAGAAATCACGGGCAAGGAACAAGCCGTTGGGTTCTGTCAGATTGAGCACATAAACAAGGCGCTGTGTCCCAACGAGGTCATCACGTCCCAATACCTGTTTTGCGATTTCGTCTGTTTCATTGCGCAAGACAAAGACACCAGTTGGATCGGCGCTGTTGGTTTGCAAGCCGCCGACTTGGGCGATGGCTTCCAAAGCGGACAGGGTGCGCGTCTCAAAGGCTACACGGCTTTGCGCGCCAGTTGCGCCAAGTGCCATGAAGGATCGTTGATCGGCTTCGACCAAAATCCGGTCGCCGTTGCGCAGCGCGATATCGTAACGTGCGTCGTCAAACAGATCATCGAACCAAACCGAACCGGTTTCACCACCACGGATCACTTTGATTTGCGCCAAAGAGGGTTCCACCGAAACGCCGCCAGCATGGGCCAGCATCGCCGTTAGGGTGCGGGTGGGGCGCTCAATCGGGTAGACGCCTTGGCCGTTGATTTTACCGGTGATCGACACAGTTGCACCGTCGCCTGCTGCACGAGTCACCATGACTTGTGGATCAGGTGTTTGCGTGTCGAGCTTTTCGGTGATGATGCGGCGGATGGCTTCGGGGCTGTTGCCCGCAGCTTTCACGCGGCCAGCGTATGGCACAAAGATAAACCCTGACCCGTCCACTTGGACTTCGCTGAGCACAGTTGCATTCGCGCCTTGACCAGCCAAAAGACCGTCGTCAACGTTTTCCCAAATGGTGAGAGATAAAACATCGCCCGCTTGGATCGTGTCAGAGCCCAATGTGCCAGCGTTTGTGAAGCGGCTTGAAAAGCCGAGTGAGGGGGTGACACCAGTGGCAGCGTTTACGCGGTCCGTCACAGTCACTACGAAAGAATCACCTTCTTGCAGAACCGAGCCCGAATAGACTTGTTGTTTGGTGGGGCCGGATCTGGGCAGTCCACAGGCGGATAGGCTTGCCACGATACAAAATACCGCTGTGGCACGCAGGGTGCGTGATTTAATAAAACTCACTGCTCGGTCTCCTCTGAGCCATTATTGTGCTCGCATTATGTCGTGATCCTACTGAAGTTGGCCGCAATAATCTAGTCAGAGGTCACCCGATGCAGTTGGAGTTGAAAATGTGTTGCAGGGGCGCAGCTTGTACGCAGGGAATGTGGACGGACGCAGACATACCCGCCAGATATAGTGCCTATTTTCCTGCCTGTAGGGGCAGCCGTGGCGGGGCTTTCCCGATCATCAGCGCCTCGTAGGGGGCTTCTGGTGCCAACATCATGTCCACGACGAGTCGCAACAATTGGCGGCGCCCTGCGGCCGAGTAGTATCCGCCGGGCACTTGGCTGGTTTCCAAAAGGAATTGGCGATAGATGCTATAGGCGCGTTTGTCTGGGCGCGCCGCCTGTTTGAAAAACTCAGGCAATGGCTGGCGCGAGACGAATTCTGGTTTGTCGTAAACGGCAGCACCAAAGACTTTGACGGGCAGGCCGCGCCATAAGACCTGTTGGCCCGCGGTTGAGTTCACGGTCACGGCAGAGCGCGCGAAATTCAACAACTGCGCCAGTTTCCCGCCACGCACATAATGAACGCGCGCCAGTACGCCGTGTTCTTTGGCGATGCGTTTGACTTCGGATTTCAAGTTGCGCCGATCTGTTTCCAGCGGGTGTGCTTTGAACACCAGATGATGATGGCGTGCTGCACCCTGTGCAAAGCCTTCGATCACATCCGCGATGAATTCCGGCATGGTTTCGTAAGGCGAATGAACCTTAAAACTGGTGTCATGTTCCAATTGCAACAAGCAGATATGATAGGGATAACCGCCGTTTTTGATTCTGCGTGTAGACCAAGATCGGCGCAAGTAATGACTGGGCATCATGATCAAGCGTTTGAAGTACAAATAAAACTCTTGAAACACAGACATTTCACGGTGGCGTTTGAAGTGTTTGAACGCCCCGTTTCGGAACATCACAAACCAATGGTACAAAGCGCCGTAAAAGATGTGATGCCGCATGTCGCCCCAATGGGCGGGGGCTTCGATATTGTCGCGCTCGGCATTGGCCAAGGCTGTGCGCATGTCGTCCACAGAGAGCGACATCAGTTCGGAATTGCCGTTGGACCCGCCGCGTTCATAAGTGCACCAATAGGGGCGCAGATAACCTTCTTCAAAGACATGAATGGTCAGGCCAAGCGCTTTGGCACGGGTCACCGCCATGGCGTGCATGGGGCGTGTGTCGCCATACAATACAATATCTGTGACGGATTTTTCACGCACCAAGGTTTCGAATTCAGCTGGCCAATCTTCGGTTTTGCCGACAAAAGGGATGAAACTTTTGGTGGAAAACCAGAACGCCCGGTCGCCCGCGTTAAAGCCCACACGCCACGTTTCAGCGCCAGCCGCGCGCAGCATTTTGCCCAGCTTCCAAAAGAACGGCCCATGGGGGCCTTGGAGCATAAGAAAGACGCGCTGATCTGAGGAGGGGGCTGTACTGTGTTCTATCATGGGCCTGTGATACGGTTTTACAGGGATAAGTCTGCTGCAAAATAGTCAATGCATGGTGAATCTGGCGGATTTGTGACCATCTGGAAACAACGTTGCGCACTTGAAAGCAAGCAAACAGGCGGATAGGTCTAGGGGCAACGACATCGGGACGGAAAAGCCCGATCTGGATAAAGGCGGAGACAGCTATGTTTACTGGGATCATCACAGACATCGGGCGCGTGCTTGATATGAAACAAGAGGGTGATCTGCGTGCGCGCATCGGTTGTGCCTATGACATCGATGGTATCGATATCGGGGCCTCGATTGCCTGCAATGGTGTCTGTTTGACGGTGATTGCGCTGGGGACCACTTGGCAAGATGCGCCGCAAAACTGGTTTGATGTGCAAATCTCAGCCGAAAGTGTGGACCTGACCAACATTGGCGATTGGACCGTCGGTGCGCCGTTGAACTTAGAGCGCGCTTTGAAGCTGGGCGACGAACTGGGCGGGCATATCGTATCGGGCCATGTCGATGGCGTGGCTGATCTGGTCGAGATGCGCGATGAAGGCGACAGCACGCGTCTGACATTCCGCGCGCCAAAAGCCTTGGCTAAATTCATAGCGCCTAAAGGATCTGTCGCCTTGAACGGCACGTCTTTGACAGTGAACGAAGTTGATGGCTGCGATTTTGGCATCAACGTGATCCCGCATACTCAAGAGGTGACAATCTGGGGCAAGGCGAAGGTCGGCGACCGGATCAACCTAGAGATCGACACGGTCGCGCGCTACGTGGCGCGTTTGCAAGATTGGGATAAATGATGTCCAAGCCTGAGCCGCATATTTTGGACCTGCCTAAGTTTGACGATCCTGTGAAACTTTTGATCGTGGTTGCTCCGTATTTTAAAGATATTTCTGACGAGCTGGTGCTGGGTGCCAAAACCACGCTTGAGGACGCTGGTGTGTCCTATGATACGATCGAAGTGCCCAGTGTGGGCGAACTGCCTACAGCCATCGCCATCGCGGAACGCATGTCGAATTTCGACGGCTATGTGGCGCTTGGTTGCCTTGTCCGCGGGGAAACTGCGCTGTTTGAAACTGCCAACAACGATTCGTCGCAGGCTTTGCAAATGATGGGCATATCAGGCCTGTGCATCGGCAACGGGATATTGGCTGTAGAGGCAAAATCACAGGCTGAGGCGCGTGCAGAGGCAAAAGGTCGTAATAAAGGTGGCCAAGCGGCGGCTGCGGCCTTGCATCTTGTCGCACTTTCCCGCAAATGGGCTCGTCCGAGCAAGGGCGTTGGCTTTAACACCGGCGCGATCCGCCTTGCGGGCGAAAACACGGGACCAAATATCGCATGACCGAAGATCACTCACACCTGAAGCCGCCCTCAAAACGCGACATGAGATCCGCCGCCCGCTTATACGCGGTGCAGGCCCTGTTTCAGATGGAAGCCTCGGATATGACCGTGGACAAAGTCCGTCGCCAATTTTACGACCACTTTTTTGGCTTAGAGACCGAAGAAGAGGGCCTGTTCATCGATGGCGACTCCGATCTGTTTCACGAGATCACCGAGCTGGCCGTAAACGATCAGGTGAAAATCGACCAAATGACAGACCGCGCTTTGGTGGCGAAATGGCCTATTGGCCGTATCGACAGCACCATGCGGGCCTTGTTTCGTGCCGCTGGCGGCGAGTTGATTTCGGGACGCACACCGCCGAAAGTTGTGATCACTGAATTTGTCGATGTGGCCAAAGGGTTTTATCCTGACGGCAAGGAATCTAAATTCGTGAATGCTGTTTTAGATCATATGGCCCGCGAAGTCCGGCCTGAAGCATTTAAAGCGTAAGGTCGGACGAGCAAATCAAACATGCTGAAGTCCGGCCCGAAGCCTTAAAGGCGTAAGGCCGCGCGAGCAAATCTATGGTGTTGAAGTGCGTGTGTGCGCATTTACGGCGTAAGACCCGCCGCGACATTTTGCAAAATTGAACAGGGTGGGCCAAAAGCCTACCCTTTTTTTATGCGCAACCTTAAAGGGTTTCACTGAAATTCGAACAGGAATGTCCCGTGCCAAAACTTATTCGTCTTTATATCACCCAAGTTCTGATCGGCTTTGCCATCGCCGCCGCCTTCGTGGGGGTGCTCTTGGCATTGAATGTCGCCAATCTATGGCATTTGATAAGCCATTCCGACATGGGAATTTTGGCCGTTGCAGTGCTTTGGGTGTCTAATGGTATCGTGTTTTCCGGTGTGCAATTCGCCATTTCTGTTATGCGTATGGCGGATCGCGATGACGATGATCAAGGTGGCAAAGGTGATGTCGTTTTTCATGAACCTGTGCGTGTTATCGCCACGCAAGTTTCGCCCAAGGCGCCCAAGCGTTTTTAAAGCACACGGGGTTATTCGCAGGGTCCAAAGGGAAAAGGTGGCGGGGGACCGCAGCAGTCGTTGCGACGCGTATGCTCCCGAAGCCTGATTATATCAGGTGGGCGCCAGGTAAAAGGACCAGGGTCCGGACAGAGCCAGCTCCCGTACGGTTGCGTAAGGCCACCGGAGTCTTGCGCCCATGTGAACGAACCGAGCAGATCCCGCCGTCTCAACACCTAGTGCCTGTGCGGCCCCTCGGCAAGGGGCCACATGCAGTTTGTCATAAGATCAGTGCCTGTGCGCCGATCTGTGTCTCTGGGGCGGCTGTTAAGCGCTCAAAGCCACGCGCAGCGCGGCGATGTGGTCGTCCCAGCCTTTGTCCAGCGCCAGCGTCAATCCAAGTTCTTCGGCTTTGCGGGGCAGGCCAGAATGCACCAGCGACAAACGGGTGATGTTTTCGACCTCTTTGAGGGACCAGATCACCTTGGATTTCACGCCGTTGGTCTGCGCCATCGAAAAGGTGTATTCCAAGCGGTCGTAAGGCGTCGCATCGCGCACGCGACCCCAGCACAGCTTTTCACCGCTGTCGCGTTCGAACATCTCATAGGGCTCACCCATAGTCAGTTCAACAGATGGCACATGAAACCAGGCTTTGAGCCGTTCAGGTTTGGTCAGGTGATCCCAGATTCGAACGCGTGAGGCTTTGACATAAATGGCTTTGCGGATGGTGTTGTCGGTCATGAGATGGCCCCTTTGGGTGCGCGTGATTGATCTTGCAGGGCGTGGGCCCCGTCAAATCCATTGCATAGCTCATGATGCGATCTGTGCGCGGGGTCAAGGAGCAAGGGATTCACGCGCCGTCCCTTTGGCGCTCATACAGGACATTCGAGGGCCTTTGCCCTTAAGGTCAACCGCTGGCGGCTATTTCGCTAGGGCCCGCGCTTGGGCGGCCGCCGCGCGAATTTCTTCGGCGATTTCCTCGGCTTCTTCAGGATCGAAATCCATCGGAATCTCAAGGCCTTCACCTTCGATATAGATGCGCACCATGCCAAGCGTGGTGGGGCCGATTTGGATGTTCGCCTCGACGTCGCTTTCTTTATTGATGCTCATAACCTTGCTCCTTTGGATTGCCTGTTGAAATAAGCCCAAAGACAGCTGTGTGCAAGGGCGCGCTGTGGCTGTGTTGTGACTGTGGACCCTGCTGCGCGACAACCACCACAAAAGGACGTGTAGAAAGGCGGGCGGAGGGCTTCCGCGAAAAAATCGTCAAAATGCGCAATCTTGCTCTTGCATTCACCCAGCACCTTCCGTAAATCACCCCACAAGTGCCGCCTTAGCTCAGTTGGTTAGAGCGCCTGATTGTGGATCAGGAGGTCCCTGGTTCGAGACCAGGAGGTGGTACCATTTCCCCCTTTTATTTTCAAATAGATAAGAAAACGGCTGATTTCGTCCGTCCGACTGTCCGAGTCCGTCCGAGTCGGACGCTGTCGGATTTCCCACAAATTCGATCATTCCTGCCTCGTAGTAAAAGACCAGGAGCGCGCCGAGATTTGATAGTCCGGACGCGGTTTCCCCGAATTTTTTGGCCATTGTATCGAAATCGTTTTTGTTCATGCCGCTTGTTCTTTTGCATCGATGGCGTCAACGCGCACGTTTCCGTCTTCATCGAGGGACGTGACAAAGATGCGTCGAATAGGTGGTGCCATTTCATCTAGAAGGTCATAGAGGGATTTGAGTTCGCCTGGTGATAGTTCGATGCCGATTAGGCTTTCGAGATCCGCACCTGTGTCTGAGATCGCATGGGCGCAAACTCTTGGTTCGTCGTAGGCTTGATTGGCGACAATCGCCCCCATGATGATGCCGAGGTTAAATGATTTTGTGTGTAGGTCTGACATTTGTTTTTTCCAAAATTGCTGGGTTATTTGGGTTCGTTGGATTTATATTCACCGCACCATCCAGTTCGCTTAGCTTCTGGGTTTTTGTCTGATGTAAAAAACGACCATCCGGCAATGATAAGCGGAGCGCGCTGGGGCGGAAATCTCAGGCATCTATGGGCTTGAAAATATCGACATGTATTACATGTGTTTTTCTTAGCGTCCGTCATGTGTCACCTTTGGGTCTGGTCACGGCGTTGACCGCGCGTGTGGTGGTGGCGAGTTGGGATGCCATGTAGATTTCGGCCAGCTGCGGGCTTTTGGCGGCTGAGTTGCCAAGCACGTCGGCGGTGTCTTCTATGGTTGATCCGCCTTCGCGGGCGCGTTTGGCAAAGGTGCGGCGCAGATCGCGAAATTGAACGTCGCGCAGCGATGGCACTTTTTTGGCCGCTTCATCGCGGATCGCGCGAAAGCGTTTGCCGAATAGGTTGGCGTCATAGGGCTTGCGCGTGCTTTCATCGATCAACAGCGCGGGGGCGTCATCGTCGCGCTCTAAGAGCAGCTGTGCCAGTTTGAGGCTGATTTCTGCATGGATGGGCGTTGTGCCCATGTTTTGGCGCTTGGAGCGTCGCAGCGTCCAAATCAGTGCGGAGGTCAGCGTGTTGTCTTTTAGGATGTTGCCCCATTCAAAATCTGTGGGCTTTGCCAGGAACACGTCTGTTTGTCTTTGACCTTGATAAAGCGATAGGCCAATGCCGATGGCCATGTTGTGCCAGCCAAGTGTTTCGGCGGCTTCAATCAGTGCGTCGGTTTCTTCCCAAGTGCCTTGGCGTCTGCGCCCTTTGGGGATCTCTGCGCCAATGCGGCGCGCGGGATTGGTGTTTTCCGGCCGCCAGCCGTGCGTTTCTGCAAACTCGAACAAAATAGACAGCATCCGGTTGAGTGCGACAGCTTGGGTTTTGCCGCGGCATTCGTAATTGGTTTCGTACCAGGCGACGATGATCGGTTTGGAAAATTCTAAGACGGATGTTTCGCCCCATTTTTCATCGATCAATTTAAGATTGCTGCGATAGCTGGCTTGGGTTTTGATGGCGAGCTTTTTGAACCTGCGGCCGTGGGTGTAGGTTGTGATCAAAGCTGACATCGATCTATCGCCAGAGGCGCGCGACGGGGCGGCGCCGGTCACGCGGGCGGTGTCCACGTCTTTGTTTAGCCGCTTGGCTTCACGGATCGACCATGTGAGGCGTTTTTCATCCAGTTCGGTGACAGCAAAGCCCAAGGGGCGGATCGCGGTTTCTGGTTCCCACCAAATGCGCCAAGAGCCATTTGCGCGGGCGCGTTGGCGTAGCCGTGGGATTTTATCCGTGATGGGATTTTTCATGCGCTTTGGGCCATTTCCAGCAAGGCCTTGTTACAGTTTGGCGCTGTTGGCGGCGTTTGTGATGCGGGCAGGCCTTGGGTTGCTGCCCATGCGTTGACCAAAGATGTGCGCCATTTCATCGGCGATTGGCATGTGGGGATTGGCAGTGGAAAATCGTGGTCGCGTTCCAAGCGGGCGCGATTGCGCAGAAATTCTTTGCCGCAGCTGAACCCGATCATTTCGGCCACTGTGTCGGCTGGGATAAAGGTCGCCATTGGGGTGAATTTCAGAAAGGATGGATCTGATTTGCGCGCGTCAAGAGATCCCCCGCGCGCGTGCGGTGGTTGATGTGTCATTGATTTTTGCCTGTTTTGGTGATCGCGACGCGTCAGGACCGCGATGTGTAAGGGAAGGGCCTGCACCAAAAAGAAATGGTGGGGTAATAGCAGCTGACGCGCCCGTGACGTTAGTGGGTTTGTTCGCCCATGCTTTGCAGTGCGTGGTGCAAGGCGGCGGCGCAACATTCGATCATGTCCGTGATCGGGACTTGGGCAACGAGATCGCCCATGCGCACTTCCATGCGTAAATTGGTAGCGGATCTGCAGACCTGAAAGGGTATTTTGTCTGGCCCATATTCGCCATCACCCACTGTTTCATGGATCATTAAGGGCGTTTCGGATTTGTGTTTGACGGTGATTGTGGTGGTTTCTTTTAGTTCGGTCGCGGGCATCACGCGCCCCCAATGTGGTCTTCAAGGTAGACCACGTTTTCTTCGAGGTGCTGCACAATCGCAACTTGGATTTTGCGGCGCTCTAACAGTTCTTCGATGATCGGACCAACTGACACGAGTAGAAATTCAGCTTCGGCGGATGACATGTCTTGGCCATTGGTGGCGCGATGGACCACGTCTTTAAGTCCATGAAGAACACGGTCACTCAGGGGGCCAGAATGGGCAAATGGGATTTGAGGTTGGGCTTGAGGCACGGGGTCTCTCCTAAAGTGGGTTATTGAGCCCAAGTTAGGAGTGCGCACCACCTACTGTCAACTAAAAATTTTAGTTTGCTAAATTATTTAGTAAAGTATCGAGGGTTCTGTTTTCAGGTATTCGTTCTTTTCTGCTGTTAGAATTTGCGAATATTGTTTTGTGAGTGACGCTTTGATGGCGCGCTCTATAGGGCGTGCGACTGCTACCGCAATGCAAGCAGAGATCACTATAGCAAGGATAGAGACTGTTTTGTCGGTGTGGCCAAATGAAAGTTCGGCTGCGATGTGTAGTGCTGTTGTTGATGCGATGAATGTGGGTATGCCGACTTTGAACCCCATCGCGGCGACGCTTGATCTTATTGCGGTGTTTATTGTGGATTGGATGCTGTCCAGGTCGCGTTCTTGTCTTAGTGATGGTGGGGTGCGGATCCATTCGTCAAAGCGGTCGCTTGCGTGATCTGCATCCCTTTGGTCTGTCTTTGTTAGCTTCGCCATTGGGCAACCACCTTGCCTTTGATGACTGTGTTTGTTCCGTCCACTATGATGATGCGCTGGTTTTCATCTAGGGCGCTGTCTGCAATCAAAGCAGGGGGTTCAAAGCGTCTTAGGACGGTTTTTGCGCCGCCGCCTTGGTTGTCGTAGACTTGAGCAATGACCACGTCACCAGCGCGGCATTGTTCTGATTTATGTGTGTCTACAAGTATTTGATCGCCTTTGAGGTATCCGCCCAGGCGCATGCAGTCCGTGCCTACAGTCCAGACATCAACACCTGCGCGTTGGCCAAATTGGATGGCGATGGTTTCGGTCTTTTTTGTCTCAGATGGGCCAGCTGCATAGGGGGTGGCGTCGCTGTCTGAAAAGCCGCGCCGTAAGTCTTTTAGGGTGCGTTCAGTTATTTCGTCGCGACCCGTTTCGCCAGTCTGTCCTGCGCGTCTTAGTATCTCGTCAACGGGTATGTCGAGGGCTTGTGAAAACGCTTGCGCCCATTTTAGGCTCATTTGCTGGCGGCCAGCATAGATGTGCGAAATGTTTGACTGTGCAAGCCCAAGGATGCTTGCAACATCTTCGGAGCTTACGTTTTTTTGCTTTAGCGTGTTCTTGAACCACATTACATCCATGTGAGACAGGTAATCGCTCGTAACTAAAAAATAACGTTAGAAAATCTAAAAATTTAGTTGATTACTAAAAAAATGTGATCTACATCTTGCGTTATGAGTAGTCACCTTACACCACTTCAAGTATGCGAACGCATGATAGGCTCTGTTGAAGATGTTGCGCGGATATGCGGAACGGATCGCAAAGCTGGTTATCATTGGCGTCACGCATCCCAGACCCGCAGTGCCGGAGATTTTCCGTCAGCGCGCCATTTGCGCTTTTTATTAGGCCATGCCGCCAAGATTGGTGCGCCGCTGACTGCAGATCATTTGGTCTGGGGCGCGACAGAAGTTGAAATCAACGCTTTGATGGCAAAGTGGCACAAGCAACGTGCCGCGCAGGTGGCTGCGCAATGAGTTTTTTAGTTACTGCAACACCTGCCCTCTGCTCGGGGTTCCATGCAGGTGTCACCTACGGACGCGCGGCCATCGTGCGTCCGGCTTTTATTCTTATTCGTGAGGTGACGTGTTGCACTTTCACGAATTGGGCGGCGCGGATGGTAGGAGCATCCAGCGCCCCGCGTGTTGCGGCTGTTGTTGGGATGCGGGCAGTCGCAACACTTTCAATTCAGGGGGTGTTGGCATGTCTCGTGAAATTATAGCGCTAAGACAATATGCAATCGGAATTGCAATGCAGGCCATGTTGGGCGGCGTTGAAAAGGACAAGGTCGAGCGCCTTTGGCTGCGTGCCTGTGCTGCTGATATTGATCATGACAGCGGTTTGTTTGTCGCGATCCACGCGTTTGTCAAAGCGTTTGAGGTATCGCGGTTTTCACCGCGCTTGGCCGAGATTGGCGAGAGCTTTCGCGATGCGCTGATGATGGATTTTCCAAAACCAAAAACAGAACAACACGCCACCGCAGTGCTGCCCAATGCTTGGGAAACGAGGAGAGATATTTATGGCTGAGCTTCCAAAATTGACGCTTGCGGATCAGGCGCTGGCCAATGCGATTTATTGCATTGCCGGTATGCCGTTGGTTGATCCCGCGCAGGATGAAAACACCGACATGTTTGTCGCAATTGTCACGGACCTGTTGTTCCAAGTGAACCGCAATCACCCTTACGTCGAAGTGCTTGCCCAAGCGGGTGAAGAGATCCGCGACGCTTACGCGGACAAAGATCATGAGTATTGCAATCGCGCCTATCAGGCCGCCCGTCGCGCCACACGGCATTTCGCGCATTGGCGTTTGGGTGAAGCAATGGAGCTTTTGAATTACGGAGGGCGGGCAGCATGATGGATCAGATCAAAGAAATGGTTGAGATGCGCAAGGATGAAATTGATCTTATCCAATTGCAGGTTCGCGCCCTGGAGCGCATCGGCGCTTTTGTTCAAGGACTGAGAGATCTTGGTGGTGCATTTGATGTTGATTGCGACTTTCCTGCTGCTGGGGTCGTGTTGATCAATATAGATCTTGGTGGGTTTGGCGAAGAAACGCACACGCAAACTGTTGTTTCTGGTGATGTTTGTATCAAGGCCAATCCTGATGCATTGCGCGCGTCTTTGAAAAATACAGTCGGTGACGCGCCGGATCAAACTGTTCCAGAGCCAAAGCCACAATTGAAAACAGGCGACTGGACCGATGCGGAAATGCAGCGATTGCATGACTTGGACAAGCAAGGTTTAGAGACGTCTGACATCGCGGTGCGGTTGGGGCGCAGCGCTCAGTCTGTTGGCGTTAAGCGCCATTGGCTGAAGAAAAACGCGCCAACGCCCAAGCCCGCATCACCCAAGCCCGCAACATCCATCCAAGATGTGACACCAGTTCCGACAGCGCCAAGTGCGCCGAAGGATGGGCGCAGCGGGTCTGTCGGGGTTCCTTCCTCCCGCTCTGATAGATCCACTGTGCCTGCGACTAAACTTGGGTCTCGGTCTGGCGGTTTGCCCCGTGATTTTTCATCTGCTGAGATCGAGGCGCATGTGCGGTTTGTTCACGCAGAGGCCGATCCTTTTTGGGATTTAGAAGCCGATTTGATTTTGGTCAATGCGTTGATCCGTGGCGATGGTGCGCAAGGCGCGGTGGCTGAGTTGAGTGATCGCGATAATGCGCCGACGCGCGGCGCTGTTGTCGTGCGCTGGCAGACCCTGTGCCCCCAAGTGACGATCGCAAATCAAAGCCACCTTAAAGCGGCGCTAGAGCGCCTTATTCGCGAGCGCGACGATGGATGATTTGACGCCAATTTTCACAACAACACGAAGGAAAGATACGATGACAGATCCTAAGCAAAATGAAGCACAGCTGCGCGAGCACATCTTGCAGTTTTTTGACTATGAGCACCTTCCCAAGTTTTTGCAGGACGTGAGTAAGCCCTTTGGTGATTTGGCCTATTCCGTCGCAAATACGATGCCACGCAATCCAGAGCGTACAGTCGTTTTGCGCAAATTGCTTGAGGCCAAAGATGCCGCCGTTCGGGCCGTTGTTGCCAAGTAGAGCCGTCAGTTCAATCCACTCAAACACGGGAAAAACACCATGAAATATCTAAACTTACTCTGCTCGGGGCTTGTAGGATTGTTGCTTTCAGCATCGATCGCGACAGCCGAACCCCTTACTATTTATGCTGGCGGTAAAGGTGGTGGCTATGACACAGCAGCTGTGTCTATAGCAGCGCGCCTCAATCAGCGCGGGATTGATGCTGTTGTTGAAAACCGTGGCGGCTCTGACGACATCACCCTGCAAGCCTGCCGCAACCCCAATTCGGTTTGGATCGCTCAGATTGACGCCCTCTACACCCGCGAATTCAAGGATGGATGCTTCCTGCCCGTGATCGCCGAATATGGCGACGAAGTTGCAGTGCTGATGTTTGCACCAGGGGAAAAGGCCAATGAGCTTTCGGACCTTAACGCGAGCCATACGGTCTTTGTCGACAAAATTGGGTCTGGCTCCGAGCTTACATGGCGCACGATGGTTGCGATTGAGAAAGAACACGGCAAAAGCAACGCTTGGATTGAAGCGAGCTTGGAAACCTCCGATTTGCGCCGCGCTACCGCCTTGGCCGGCCGTGGACTTGTTCACGCCGCACTTTTGGTTCGCAAGCCCAATTCACCGGACATCACGCGACTGCTTGATCAAGGCTGGGATCTTGGCGAACTGTACGACAAGGACATCAACGATCTGAAATTTGGAGCAAAGCCACTCTACAAGGCGACCAAGATCAAGATCGGGAAAAATCGCGGCGATGGCTATGTCGTTCCGTCATTCATCGGCACCACCGAAGCGATTGAGCGCGACAGCCCAGATGTGTTCGACGCGTTGCTGGGCGCTCTGGAATGACCCTAGCTTTGCGAGTTTGGATTGCACGCGGCCTGATCGGCTTAGCTGCAACGGTTGTTGGCCTTGATTGGGCACTCCCCTCAAACATCACCCTGTTTTTCGATGAACTCGCAATGTTCGCAATCGTCTGCGCCATGCGCTGGCTGTTCAAACCAAAGCAAACTTGACCCATCGGTGCGGGCCGACACAGCGCGGCCCCATCCCATGCGCCAGAACTTAACGCAACTCCCAAAAAAACAAGAGGTCTATCATGCCTGATCCATTCGCGAAATTGTTTGAATTTGACGACATCGGGCAGGTGTTGATCACCAAAGAGACGCTTGAGGTTGAGGGCGAGGATCGCCCATCAATCGTGACGCGGGTTGATACGGGGTCTTGCGTCATGACCTTAGATATGAAGTTTCAAAGTGACGACGATGGATGGTCTGCACGCGATCGGGTTTTTGCCGATGTGATTGCAGATTGGGCGCATGCGCGTGGCTCTGAGGCCATCGATCTGGCTGAAAGTTTGGGGCTGTAACGTGAGCGCCCGCCAAACATATTCGATCGATCAGATCAAAGACATGTTGCTCGCGCGGGTGCTTGATGTGGTGTATTTCTATGCGCCACCGGCCAAGGGATCGTATACAAATTTTGGCAAATATTTCACGTTAAACCCTGGGCGCGCGGATCGCAGCGTGGGCAGTTTCTACGTTCATTTGGACGGCCCCAACGCTGGCAAATGGTGTGATCATGCTGTGGCTAATGGTTTTGGCGATGTTTTGGATTTGATCGCGCTGTCGTGTCATTGCGATTTGAGCGGCGCGGTGAAAGAGGCGCGGGCCTATTTGGGGCTAGAGACCTTATCACCAGCTGAAGCGCAGCAGCGCCAAAAGTCGGCTGAGTATTTCAAACGCCAACGGGCAGAACAGGCCGCGCAGGACAAGGCCAAAGCGGTCCAACGTGGCAAGCAAGCCTTTGCCGTTTGGGCGTCGGGCCAAGAGAAAATCAAAGGCACGCCAGTTGAGTTCTATTTGCGTGATGCACGGGGCATTGATTTGTCAGTGCTGGGGCGTCAGCCGCGTGTGATCCGGTATCATCCGGCCTGCTATTACCGGTTTGACGACACAGAGACAGGCGAAATCATCGAGCGCAAGTTGCCCGCGATGCTGGCGCTTGTGAACAACAAACACGGCGAACCTGTGGCGCTGCATCGTACCTATCTTGGCCGTGCTGCCGATGGGACATGGGGCAAAGCAAATTTGCCCTGTGGGACGCCCAAAAAGGTGCTTGGCAGCTATGGTGGCGCGTGGATCAATATCTGGACAGGGACGGGGCCACGCGGCGGCAAGGCAGGATCATTGACCGCCGACGATAAGCCGAAGCACGTCTATATTGCCGAGGGCATCGAGGACGCTTTGAGCGGCGTGTGCCTGTTGCCAGATGCGCGATTTTTATCAGCGATTTCACTGTCGAATATGGGCACGCTTGATTTGCCGCCCTGCGTTCGTTCGGTGACGTTGATCGCGGATCTGGACGAGAACGCCACCGCGCGCAAGCAGTTGGATATGGCTGTGCGCGCGCATCAACGTGCGGGGCGCAGCGTTAAGATTTTTCAAAACAAATGGGGCGGCAAGGATCTAAACGACGCATTGCGCGACGTGATCCAGCCGCAAGATGAGGGGCAGGCACATGGCTGAATTGTTAGTATCGGAACGCTTGGAGCTTCAACTGAAATTGCCTGCTATGGGGGTTTCGTTGGAAAAATCCGACATGAATTTTTTGATTGCGGCCGCGCGCGAGAAAGAAGCGCGGGATATGGTCAAAATAGAATTGCGCGCCGCCCCGCCGATCAAGACGGAGACCGCGCGCAAGGGCTGGATCCGGTCGTGGTTGCTTGTTGGGCTTGTGGCTTTGTTCTATGGCGCGGTTGTGGTCTTGCTCATTGGAACAAGCGCATGAGCGAGACTGTGGACGATTGGGTCACAAATCCTGAAAAGTCTTTGGTGCCATCACGCAAGGATCCAGCGCGGCCAAGTCACGATGACTTGCGCAACGAGTTGGAAAATGCGCCGGAGGCTGTGCCGCTTGAGGCTTACGGCGACATGGGCGGCCAAGGGCCGGATTTCGGGCGCGATCCACAAGACACAGGCGCGGGCTATGACGCGGCCGTGTCTGGGGGCAGTGGTTCTGACGATCGGCCCTTTGGTGAAATTTACAGTGGTTGTCCCGTGAAGCCGTTGGGTATTTATGGCGATCTATCGTTTTACTTGGACGTGCGCGGCCAGTTGCGGGCCGTGAAAAAACATGAGCTGGACACCATTCGGCACCTGTTTGGCGGCCGCATTGGGTTGCTCAGTGAAAAGTGGCCGCAGATCGATGCAAAGGGCTTTGCTAAGAGTGGTAAATTCGACCAGAACGACGCGGCCTTTACGATGGTTCAGGCCTGCGAAGAACGAGGCGTTTGGTCACCCACGGGCCGCGTGCGCGGTGCTGGCGCATGGGTTGACGATGATGGAAAGCTGATTTTTCACGCGGGCGACAAGATCTTGATCGATGGTGAATGGGAAGCGCCTGGCGTCTATGACGGTAAGGTCTATTCCGCAGCTGACAAGATCCCGCGCCCTGCAGAAACTAAGGGCCGCTATGAGGCGGGACAAAAGTTGCTTGAACATCTTGGGTCTTGGTATTGGCGCAGGCCAGACGTTGACCCGCATTTGATGCTTGGCGTGGTCTGCGCACAGATGCTCGGCGGGGCGTTGGATTGGCGGCCGGTGACGTGGTTGTCAGGCGATCAGGCAACGGGCAAATCAACGCTGCAAAAATTGTTGAAAAACGTGCATGGCGGATCCGATGGCTTGCTGCAGGCGTCTGACGCGACAGAAGCGGGCATTCGGTCTGTTATTGGCTATTCGTCGCTGCCAGTGGCGCTGGACGAATTGGAGCCTGACGAGGACGCAAGATCGAACAAGGCAAAGAACATCATAAAGCTGGCGCGTATCGCGGCCAGTGGCGATCAGATTTTGCGCGGCTCAACGGATCAAAAGGGCTATCAGGGCAACGCCTACAGCTGTTTTGTTTTCAGCTCGATCTTGGTTCCCCCGCTCCCCCCACAGGACCGCAGCCGCTTGATCTTGTTCGATCTGAACGAAATACCAAAAGAAGCCCGCAAACTTGATCCCGATTGGCGTGCGATCCGCAATTTGGGCGGTCAGTTGCGCCGCCGTTTGATCGATGGTTGGGAGACCTGGCACGAGCGTTTGGATTTGTGGCGCGCGGCGCTGGCAAATGGTGGCTATGGCGGGCGTCATGCCGACAACTATGGCACCGTTTTGGCGATGGCAGACATGGCGCTGAGTGAAGATTTGCCAAGCGAAGAACTGTTGGCCGGATGGGTTGCAAAAATCGCGTTGCATTTGAAGGACGACACGGCAGACATCGGATCAAATGCGCAAGACATGATGACCCATTTGATGGGGCAACAGCTTGACGTTTGGCGCGGTGGGACGCGGTACAACGTGGGGTCATGGGTGGCGATGGTGGCCAAGTTGCCAGGCGCGCCCCAACAACTTGGCGAGGCGACGCCAGAAAATGGAAATGGCCACTTGGCACAGTATGGCCTGCGCGTGCGTGGATCCGGTGCCAGTGCGGAGTTGGCGATTGCAAATCAGCCGGTGAACCAGCTGGGATCGCTATTTTTTGACAGCAGATGGGCGGGCGGCGTCTGGCAACAGGCCGCACGGCGCGTGCATGGCGCCAAGGCTGGCAATCTATCGTTTGCACGGGTGCGATCGCGGGCGACGTGGATACCGCTGCCATCAATCGCAGGCATGATGGACATGCCCGCAGATCGCGGCGAGCCGTTTAGCCACCCAGAAGGTGCCAGCGGTGATGTGGAGGGCTTCGCATGATTTTGAGCGTCTTGGCCTCAATCAATGGTGCGCGGGCATTTTTGTGCTTTCCCCCAACCCCATTTCGCGCCTATATTTCTCAGGCGTTCTGGCCTTGCGGTTTGGGTCTGGGGCTACAACGCTACAACGCTCTAAAATTGGACCGTTGTAGTTTTTGTTCCAACGATAAGCATTTTAAAACAATGCCTTATCATGTAGCTACAACGCTACAACGCACAAGCCGCCCCTCTCACACACATGCGCACACACACATGCACACGCGTATTTTTACGCGTTGTAGCGTTGTAGCGTTGTATTATATTCTTATCTTATTGAATATAAAGAATAATAACTACAACACGCCCTACAACGCTTTTGCCAAGAGTGTTGTAGGGGCGTTGTGTGCCCTGACTAACCCTTTGAAAAACAATAAAAAAGGGGTTTTTTAATGGCCAAGGCGAAGAACACATTCGAGAAAATGGCGTCCGATGCCGCGACACGGCTTGAAAAGGTGCGGGCAGCGGGCGAACAGTTGGCGCTTTTGCCAGACGAAGCTGGGAACACGCCCGCGCAGGCTGGCAACGCGGCCAAAGGACGTCCGAAGGGTGCCAAGAACAAAGGTTCAACGCAGATGCGCGATTGGCTGGCGTCCAAAGGCTACGCGATGCCCGAAGATATGCTGGCGCAGATGGCTGGTTTGGCCAAGTCCCAAGACGCGATGGTCACAGCGATGGAGAACACTGAGCGGGTTCTGTCATGGGCCTACGATGGCGCGACCAAAGCCAAAAAGGGCGGCGGGACACAGCCGGACACGCCAAGCGGTGCCCAAAGGCTGGCCACGTTCTTGCACCTTTACGCCGTGCAGTTGCGGGCAGCTGATGCGCTTTTGCCGTATGGCGCGCCCAAAGCAACGCCAGACGTGCAGGTCAACCAGAACACCACCGTGATCGTGCCAGCGCAGCCAGTGCAGCCCACACGGGCAGGAGATCACGCGCTTGATGTGACGCCCGTGCGCAAGGGTCGGATGATGCCTGCGGACGTCGCGCAAGAAATTGAGCAAAATCAACAGGTTAACAAGTCACCCAATGGCGTGTCGGACGCAGAAAGTCGGACGGAATGACTAAGGCTTTGATTAATATGGACAAAAAAGGCACCGACACACTGATTGAAAATCAGGCGTTTACCTTCATTGGTATCGATCGCGCGGCAGGTCCAGACATCACGGTTCGCTGGACGTATTCGCGCGTTTTGCCCCCCTGGGGGGTGCCATCCGCGAAGTCTGTATGCGGGTCTCTCCGACCCTGTACAGCAAATTCGAAAGGTCTTTCATAATGGCCCAGAGCGCGAACCTTTGGATGTGGGGATGGGGTCGGGGGGAATGCCTTGGGCCTGCCGACACGGGGTCGGGGGGAACACGCCCTTTGAATGAGGTCGCAAAGACCGCAGAGGACGAGGATGCGCTGAAATCCGTTTTGGAAAGGTTTTCTGCGAAAGAGGCAATTGACAGCGTATCGGGTGAACAGTTCGCTGGCAAGATCGAAGATTTGATAGATGATCTGTCAGAACCAAACGGCAATGTCAGTTTCCCTGGTCCTATATCAGAAGCCTTTTACTGGTCTGATGGAGATGTGGTCGGTATTCAGGGGCCAGTTGGTTCTGGTAAGACTACAACATTGATGAAATCACGTTTGCGGCGCGCGATTATGATGCCGCGCTCCACTATCGATGGTGTGCGTCGATACAAGGTCGTTTTCATTCGTGAGACTTATCGCCAACTGTGGTCAACCACGATCCCATCATATCTTGAAGCTTACCCAAAAAGTATGGGGCAATGGTCTGGTGGTCGCGGCGATCCAGTAACTCACAAAATGCACTTTGAAGACGAATATGGGCCGATAGAGTTTACAGCGGAGTTCAAAGCATTTGGGGACGACATCGTCGCTTCAATGCGCGGTTTAGAAGCAACGGATATTGTACTCAACGAAGCTGACACAATGCCCGTGCTGATTTTGACTGTCGCGATTGGGCGCATCGACCGATACCCTGGTCGCCAGCATTTTGCAGGCTTGGCTGATATTTTGAGATCTTACGGCCAGATTTGTTGTGATTTTAACGCTCCTGATGAGGAAAATTGGACCTTTGGTGTTTTCCACGACGAGGAAGAGCGCACAAAAATGTCTGAAAAACTGACATCTAGTTTGCCTGAGGGTGCGAAGGCAATCGAAATGCTATTTTTCTTGCAGCCTGGGTATGGTGAAGAAGGATGTGAAAACCTACAAAACCTCTCTCCTGGTTACTATCCACGTCAAATAGCCATCAATGAACTTGCCGGCCGTGGCGATATGAATGAACGGCTTGTTTACAACAAAATCACCTACATGCGTGTGGGCGATCCGATCTTTCTCAAGCACTTCAATCGTCGCATTCACGTTGCCGAAGACACGCTTGTGCCGATTGCGGGGATCCCGTTGTCCATCGGTCTTGATCAAGGTTTCAAACCAGCAGCTGTGATCGGGCAATTCATCCCGTCTGGCACGCATGGCTATTGGCGGCTCTATGCTGAGCTGCACTTTCCCAAAGAACGCTTGTTGGCCAAGGTCTTTGGTGACCGTTTGGCTGTGTTGTTGAGCAGTGATCGCTTTTCGCGGTTTCGTGTCGATGCTGGCTGGGGTGATATGGCGGGTGAGGCCGGATCTTCACTGGCCGATGATGAAAATGAAAACTGGAACCTGCTAGCAGGTGGTGCGGCTGGTATCACAATTCGCCCGCAAACGGTTGGTGCAAACAGGATCAATCCACGCCTTGAGGCAATGCGATCGGCATTGGACGCGCCCCTTGTTCAGGGCCACCCTGGTCTGTTGTGTGATCCGTCCATGAAATTTTTCATCGCGGGTCTGTCTGCGCGTTACGTCTGGGTCGATGCGGTTGATACAAACGGTGACAAACGCAAGGTGCCAGACAAAAGCCACACCGAGGCCAACGTCATCGATGCGACGCAATACCTGTTCCTGTCGCAATTCTTGGCCAACGGTATGAGCCCCAATTCCCTGCCAAACAGCAACGGTCAAATCGGCCACAACGGCGGCCCATCTATGAGCCATCGTGGGGCTGCACGGCCATCTGGCCTGATCACTGGCCATGATATTCTTAACCCATACGGAGATTGAAAAAAATGATTGATCTGCGCGACTTCGATGAAGCAGCTGCCTTGTCTGTCTTTCAGTTTTTGGATGCGGATGATCTGCGTGAAGCTGAGTTGGTGCGGGGGCGTGATTGTTCTCGTTACGGGCTTTGGGCCGATTGGCGCGCTATGGTTCCTGCGCATCTTCTGTCTGTTGTCGCGCATAAAACCGCAGCGTTTGGCAGTCCAGCCTTTGCCATTTTGGCCCTTGGCAATACGGGACAATCTGGCGTTGCACAGGCTGCACTTGTCGCGCGGGATCACAAAAAATATCGCAGATCGTTGGCCGAATTTGCGCTGACGATCCGCAACGAAATGCCCCGTTTTTGCCTCGAACGTGGGATCAATCGTGTGGAAGCGCGCGCATGGGCGGATCATCCGCGTGCGTCAGCGTTTTTAACCGCGGTCGGCTTTGTTCTCGAAGCTGAAATGTCGGGTTTCGGCGCTGATGGCGCTGTGACCTTTCGCCAGTTTGTCTGGCTTTCCCCTGAAATCCAAAAGGAGGCTTCAACATGTGCCTGATGAAACAACCAAATATCTCTGCGGCGTCTCAAGTTTTCGCATCGTCAAACAATTCCGAAAGTGTGCGCCAAGCTGACATCGAGGCGCGTCTGCGTCGTCGTCGCGGTGGGGCGGCTGCAAATGTATTAACAAGCGCCAATGGCATCCCTGCCACGCCCAAATTGGGGAGTGCGGTTTGATGGCTGAGCAAAAAACAATCGGCCATAACCCGACCTTTGCCAAAGAGGCAATGCGTCGGTGGGATGAGCTGAAAGCATTTCGCGCCAATTCAGAACGTGATTGGCAAGACATCGCGGCGTTGATCCGGCCACAGCGCAGTGGCATGGGGCGGTCAGATATAGGCGGGCAGCGCAAGTTTGAAAAAGCATTGTCGAGTGAGCCGATTATGGCCGCTGTTGATATGTCGGCAGGGCTTTATGCGGCGATCACCAACCCTGCCAGCAATTGGGTGGGGTTGCAAAGTTCAGACAGTGAGTTCAACAAGTGGAAGCCCATGGCAGACTGGATCGAGGTGTCCACAAAGCGCGTCATGGCGTCACTGTCGCCATCCAATTCGACGTTCTACAGCGCAACCTTTCAAGGCTATTCTGACATTGCGGCATTTGGTCAGTTCGCGGGCTATGACGAAATCGATCTTGTTGAGCGGCGCTTTATTGATCAAACGCTGTCGTTGTCAGAGGTTGTCGTGGACATCGATGGGCACAACCGTGTCTGCGAAGCGGTGCGCAAATTTTTCTTAAAGCCGCGTGCCGCTGTTCGGATGTTTAAAAAATCGGGTGATGTTGTTTCTGCCAAATTGATTGATATGGCTGAAAAAGGTGCAAACGACGACATCGCTTTTTTCCATCATGTTTGTCTAAATGATGGATACTCTGCAGGGGCGCTTGGCCCGCGTGGCAAACGGTATTTGTCTGTTTACGCCACCGAGCTTGAACAAAGCACAATTCGCGTGGCTGGGTTCGATGAAATGCCGTTTTATTATCCGCGTTGGGATGTGGATGGTGGGCAAATTTATGCAACTGGCCCTGGTCATGTTGCCCTGCCAAGTGCGCGTGTAAATCAACAAATGGACGCGGCAACCATACGTGCGGCACAAAAGGCTGCGGATCCGACGATGCTTGCACCGGATCGCCGCGCAATGCCGCTTGAAGGGCGGGTGCGCCCTGGCGAAGTGCTTTATGGGGGCATGAGCGTGCGTGGGCAGCCGCTGGTTGGTGCGTTGAACAATGTTGGTAATCTTAATCTGACGATCGACGAGAAACGCGAAAAAGTTCAGGCGATGAAGAACGCTTTTTATTATTCGCTGATGACCCTGCACAATCGGACAGGGATCACGTCTGAAGAAGTGCAAATCATCGAGGAAGCCAAGTTGCGCAGTTGGGCACCGCACGCGGATCGCATCATGGAGGAATATGCGGCCCGCAAAGTCGAGCGCCGGTTCCGTCAGCTTTGGCGTGCGGGCCAAATTCCACCGCCCCCCAAGGAGGCGCAGGGCTTGCCGCTGTCTGTGCGCTATCAATCGGCCGCGACACGGGCGCTTAAAGCGCGTGAAGGCATTGCTGTGCGTCAATTCATCAATGACTTGGGTGGTTTGGCACAGCTTTCAAGCTCAGGCACGCGCGCAGGGGATCGCTTTGATGAAGATGCCGCGATTGAGGCGTTGCATGATGCCAGCCCGACATTGCCGCAATCAATGCTGCGGTCACGCGAAGAAGCTGATGCGCGCGGTCAAAGTCGCGCAGAGCAACAGCAACAAATGATGCAACAGCAACAAATGATGGAAGCGGCCAAGGCAGGCGGCGGTTTGGCCAAAGACTTGGCTCAGGCACAGGCTGCAGGGGGTGTCCAATGAAGATTTGGGATCGCATTTCTATTGGCATTGCAACGTTTTTGCGTGGGGCTTCCGTTGAGGAGCATGTGGCCGCAGGTCAGGCGGCTGCCGATCTTGCCAAACGATGGTCGCACGCATTTGTCGTCAATCCAGAATTGGCCTGTGACATCATTCGCTTGAGTGGAATTTTGGCCATTGATCCACCGCTTTACGACAACGTGACGGGGCTTTTGGCCCCGCGCGATCCTTACCGTGAATTTGAGCAAAAGGGCGCTCGTGACCTTGCGCTTAAACTGCTCGCCGCCGGTGGGATGACACTGACAGAAATCAACGAACTTATGGAGACATCGGAATGAACTTTTTTGATCTGTATTTGAAGAAACCCGTTTTTGCGCCTGCTGATGATGCTGGTGCTGGTGCGGTAGCTGGTGATGCTGCGGCAGCCGGTGCCGCAGACGCGGGTGCTGGTGATGCTGGCGCGGCGGGTGCTGCCGATGCTGGTGCGGCAGGTGCCGGTGATGCGGGTGCTGCACCAGCTGTTGAAAAATGGTGGGAAAAAGACAAATTTACAGACGATCAACGGCGCTCTTTGACCGCGTCAGGGTATACCACCGAAGATCCATTGGACGCCATTGCCAAACTCACGGATGCTGAAATTGCAGCGCAACGCAAACTTGGCGCAAAGCCTGATCAGCTTATTGGCAAGCCCAAAGAGGGGCAGTCATTGTCTGAATGGAAAGCCGAAAATCGTGATCTGTTTGGCGTTCCTGAAAAGGCCGAAGATTACAAAATTGAAATTCCTGAAGGCTTTGGCGAAGGCGGTTTGAAATGGGACACTGATTTTGAGGGGCGTGTCCGTGAGCTTGCGCATGAGCGTGGCCTATCCAATGAGGATGTTCAGGGCCTCACCGAGATTTACGCAGATAAAATCAAAGCAATGGAAGGGGATGCCACACAGCAACTTGAGCGCGCCAACACGCAAATGATGACCGATCTCACAAAAGACTGGGGGGATCAAACCAATGCAAAAATTCAGCAAGCAAAAAGCGCGGCTGAAATGCTGGCCGCCAAGATTGGCATGGATAGCGAGGCTTTGGCTGGTCTTAGCGATGTTTTGTCCACCAAAGCGGGCGGTGATGCCAATACCCTGAAACTGTTCGCTGCCATTGGCGAAATGATGGGCGAAGACAGCATGGGGCAGATCCGCACCCTTGGCGGGTCTTTGACGACAACGCCAGAGCAAGCCCGCGCTGAGCTGGCCCAGCAACAATCGCCTGATGGGGAATGGTTCAAGGCAACTCAGGCCCGAAATAAAGCCGAGATCGACCGGCTAAAACCGCGCATGGATCAGCTGCGTAAAATTGCAGGATAGACTGTAACACCAAATGTGCCCTGCATGGTGAAAGTGCGGGGCACATTTAGTTTTTTATTGACTTTGGTTTCTTGTTGGTGTTCAGGTTTCTGTGCGCGGGTGGCCCCACGGGGTCCGCTGACATCAGGAATAGAACTGACGACTAGGCGGATGATACCCGTCAGGCGCAGGTCCGGTTAACCGGGTGGCCTCTCCGAAAAATCACACACTTAGATGAATTTTCGCAGGAGGGGCAAATGTCCTATCAACGCTTGGTTGAGTCACACAACCGCACAACCTATTCTGACAATATCAAAATGGTGGCCCAGCAACTCAAAAACCCTTTGGTTGATGCTGTCACCGTGACCCATGAAACAGGCGAAGCCGTTTCTGTAGCGGATCTTCTTGGCAAAAAAGATTACATTGAGGGCGAAGACGGTTCGCGTCGTAACCCAGACAATCCAACGCCAAACTCGCGCCGTTTTTTGTTAAAGCCTGGCGTGATCGAAGATGGCGAATATATCGACAAAGATTTGAAATTTAACCAAGCGATGGATCCAACGTCGAACTTGGTGAAAAACTCTGTCGCCACAGTTCAGCGTGGCGTTTTTGACCGCATTCTTGGCGTCAAAAAGAAATCGGATGGTACTTTTGGTATTCGTTCTGGTGGCATTTATGGTGCTGCGCTCGAAGGCAAGCGGGGCCAAACCAAGGTCCAAATCCCAGGCACATCTATCATCGCTGCTGGGTCTACCGGTTTGACGATTACCAAACTGCGCAAGGCGCAGGAAGGCATGGAAATCGAAGACTTTGGTCTTGAAGAAGAGCAGCAAATGTTTTCGATAATCTCGCCAAAGCAAAAAACTGATTTGCTGGAAATTGCAAAGGCGACAGGCACCGCGTTGAACCAGTTTGACCTTGAGCAAATCAAAACGGGCAAGCCGACAACGCTTCTTGGCATCACTTGGCTGTTTTCCAACCGTGTGCCGCATGT
Source organism: Pacificibacter marinus (assembly GCF_018860665.1). Taxonomy (GTDB): domain Bacteria; phylum Pseudomonadota; class Alphaproteobacteria; order Rhodobacterales; family Rhodobacteraceae; genus Celeribacter; species Celeribacter marinus_A. The sequence goes on along the minus strand of NZ_JAHKPK010000025.1, from coordinate 250,882 downwards.
TGCTGGCAATCGCCGCATTGCTTTGTGGACCAAAGACAATGTTGTCGCGAACTTCTGGCAAGAATTGCAGGGCGATATGTGGAACGATACATCCGCCAAAAACATGCCCTACATCTACACCGACGCTTACGTTGATGCGACCCGTGCGGAAGATGCTGGTGTGCGTTTTATCGACTGTGTTGAAGGCTAAACCACAGTCTTGATGCGGCTGACTTAGCGTTGGCCGCCCCCTTTTCAATTCAATTAAGGAGATCATGCCATGGGCATCGTAGCTTTACTTAGCAATCTCATCAAAGATTTTTCAGACGTGGATGGCGTCGGTCCAGATCCGTGTGAGGCGCGTGGTCGCCTTGTGATCGCAACTGGCACAATCAGCAATGAGGCAGATGATAGCGACACATCGACCTATCATCTGTGTGACATTCCCAGCTATGCGCTTTTAGATCCAAGCACATTCTTTGATGTCACCAGTGATGGTTTCGCAGCCATCGCGATTGGCACGTTGACGGACAGCACGGCTTTTGTTGACCAGACCCAAGCAACGGAAAACCTGATCACGCCTGTCGCCCAAGGTGGGGCAGATCACGGCAAGCGCTTGTGGGAAGTTTTGGGGCTTTCAGAAGATCCAGGCGGAATGATCGGCATTTACAAACATGCAGCGGCAGATGCGGCGGGTGCCGGTTCGATGCCATTCCGGTTGGCGTATATCGCAAATTAAAAACGGCATCGGGTTTCGGCCCGAATGCTATTTCTTTGAGGGGCGAGCATGACCAATTCAATTGCGGTATCCACGATAGCGAAACAAGCCTTTCGGATCATGAAGCTCGCCCCCATTTCTTCATTTGCCGATGACAGTGAGCAAGCCGCAGCGGCGGGGGAACAATATCCTCATGCGCTGACGATGTGCCTAGAGGCCTATGATTGGTCATTTGCCCGTCATGTTGTCAAATTGCCAATGTCGGACCTGCCTGAAAACTGGGTGTCTGATTTGGAGCTGCCCTATCTGTATGAGTTGCCAGGTGATTGTGTTGCATTGCGTCACGTCATCGAAACAGGGGCGAATTGGCGCATCGACGGCACCTATCTGCGGGCGAGCGTTGAGGGCGGTTTTTCTATCCGCTACACGCGCTTGATTGAAAATGAAAAGTTGCTGCCATCCAAGTTTCAATATTTCGTTGCTGCTCAACTCGCCGGATTGCTCGCAGACGTCTATGTGCGTGAGGGATCTGAAGTTGACCGTATCAACAATAAAATTGTGACGAGTGAGCAAAAGGCGATCGACAACGATACATTGTCCGCTTCCTCTAGCCGGTCAGATGATCTTCCCGAAGCTGTTGATTGGGTGACGGAGGCAACGCGATGAGTGGCGTCCAAAACATCCCCCAAGTCAGCTTTAATGGCGGGGCAACGTCGCCGCTTCTATATGGCCGGACTGATTATCAGCGCTATCGCACTGGCGTTCGTGAAATTCGGGGTTTTATCCCTTTGCGTCAAGGTGGATTTACGCGCGCGCCAGGCACGATCTTTCGCGGTTATGTCAAAGACAATGCCGAGGCAAAGTTAGTTCCGTTTGAGTTTGCAAAAAACGATAGTCTGCTTTTGGAATTTTCCGACAGTGCGATGCGTGTTTGGCGTTATGGCGCGCTGATCGAAAACGTCGGCGTTTATGAATTGCCGACGCCGTTCTCATTGGACGATGTGAAAAACTTTTCGATCGTGCAATCTGCAGACGTGATCTACATTGCTGATGGCAACCGCACCATTCAGAAACTTAGCCGCTATGATTTGGATAATTGGACCATCGCGGATTGGGATCTGACCACAGGTCCGTTCCGCGTTCAAAATCTAGATGAGGATATTACGGTTTCTTGTTCTGCAAGTTCAGGAACCATCACTTTGACGGGTGTTGGTGATCCTTTTGATGCAGCACAGGTCGGCAGTTTGCTACAAATACAGCCCACCGATATTACTGAAATTCCGTTATGGACAGCTAACACCGAAGCGGCACCAGCTACAAACGGCGGAACCCAGGTTTGGCCGCATGAAGGCCTTGAAGGCTCAGGCGATCTATTCTTATCTGATAGCAGGATCTATGAGCTAACTGCAGGTAATCATACTGGGTATGAGCCGCCTGTGCATTTGGAAGGCGAGCAGCTTTACAACAAATCAGAGGGCACAACGTGGAAATTCGTTTCTGATTTGATCGGTGTTGTCCGGATCACGGCTGTCACTGATGCGAACACAGCGACGGCTGTAGTTATCAAAGCAATTCCAAATCCTTGTATTAATACGCCAACTTATCGCTGGTCAGAGGGCGCATGGTCTGACAAATATGGCTACCCATCGTCCATTGAAATTATGAAGCAACGTTTTGTTGCGGCTGCCACACCAAGTGAGCCACGTACTATTTGGTTTTCATTGATTGGTGACTATGACGACCACACCCCGTCGACCGAAGCGGATGGGGCCTTCCCGTATAATATTGATGGGTCAGAGGGCCAGAATGGCATTTCTTGGCTGCGCCGCAGTCGTAAGGGCATTTACATTGGCACTCTTGGCGAAGTCCTGCGTGGATTTTCTGCGACGACAGGGCAGGCAATCGGACCAACAACATTCGACACAGATGTCGAGGCAACAAATGGCGCCAGCCCCGCTTACCCAATCGCGCCCAACGGTTTTCCAATTTATGTGACCAAGGATCAAACGCGTATCGAAGAGCTGCGTTATTCATTCGAAGTTGATGGTGGTGCACCGATCGATCTGAGTTTGCCGTCTGAACATTTGGGTGCGGCAGGATTTGAGCAAATTGTTTGGCAATCCGCACCTTTGGGCCTTGCGTGGATCCGTAGAGCGGACGGCGAATTGGTCGTGATGATTTATGACGCAAAAGAAGAAGTTCTCGGCTGGGCCGAGGTTCCGATTGCGGGCGGTTTTGTTGAAAGCATGGCCGTTTCCAGTTCAGAGGACGGCAAACGAAATATCCTTACGATGGTTGTACGCCGTGAAATTAACGGCGCGACTGTGCGAATGGTCGAGGAGCAAGATGTTGTTTATGGGGCGTTGCCTGGTGAACCGGACATAAAGTTTGCAAATCACCTGTTTGCCAGCAAGGTTTTTGATCTTGAGGTCGCAACGGATACTTTCGACGTCCCTCATTTGATTGGCGAAAGTGTTTATGCGTGGACCGATGAGGGGCAGTTTGGTCCTTTTGAGGTGGATGTGGCAGGTCAGATTAATCTGCCTGTGGCCGTGGAATATGCCGTTGTTGGACTGTTTGACGACACACATCACGTTGATACGCACGATGTCGATGTTCAAGCCAAAGATGGTGACACCCGTGGTAAAAATAAGCGCATATCTCGCGGCGCAGCTGTTGTTGTTCATCGCACATCTGCGGGAACCATCCGAGGCATTGAGCGTCATTTTGGCCAAGATGAAATTGTAAGGCAGGCCGTACCCCTTGTGCCTGAACGTGTAGCGGCGTCTTTGACACGCGCATATTCGGGTATTTCAAAAGTTGATGCTTGGACCGGGTCTGCGGATGAGGTCAATTTTCGGTTTGAACCAAGCGGTGGCGCACCAATGACAGTCTTGGCCCTTGTCTCACCTGCAGAAGCGGGGGCCAACTGATGTGTATTCCTGCGGTAGGAACTGCGTTTGCATCGATGCTTGCGGGAGGGGGGGCAGCGACTGCTGCCGGTGCGACTGCAGCTGCAACCACAGGTGCAACGCTTGCGACATATGGGACATATTTGGCGGCAGCCGGCAGTCTGCTCAATGGCATCAACCAATCTCGCGCGGCCAAAGCCAATGCTAAACTCATTGAAAATCAACGTATCGAAGAAAAGACACTAACTGCGCAAAAAGACAGTCGCGCCCGTCGTCAATTCCAAGTTCAAATGAGCAAGCAGGTCGCAGAATTGGCGGAGCGCGGAGTGACGCTTGATAGTCCGACTGCTGTGTTGCTTGGTCAAGAAGCCGCTCAGGAAATGTCGTTCCAAAGCCAATCTATCCGTGCAACCGGCCAAGCAACGGATCGTGAGCTATCTGCCAGTGCGTCGGCTTATAGATCCCAAGCGTTCTCATCATTCCTTTCAGGAACCACAAAGGCGGCAGGCACATTGTTGACTGCCGCCCCTGATCTTTGGCCAAATCTTGGCGGGGAAGATGCGTATGTCTGAGTTAACAGTACCACGCGCAGGGCTTGATGCGGGGCGTTCGGCAACCGTTCGTGTCGAGGCAAATTCCGCAGCGGCCGACGTCGCGCAATTTGGCCAGACAATGGCCAATGTTGGAATGCAGCTTGAGGGGGATCGACTTGAGCGGGAAATGAACCGCCTGTCTATTGATCTTACCAAGGACATGAATGATCTTCGTTTGGATCTTGCCCAAATTGGCGATCCAGATCAATTGGAGGCCGTATTCAAATCGCGTGTCAAGGATCTGAAATCATCCTACATCGATGGTCAAAACGACTTGGGTCGCCCCCGTGTGGATCCACGAAATAAAGAAAAGTTTGGGCTGGCCTTTGATGATCTCGCTGTGCGTCAACAGTTTGCTGTTGGTTCGCAGGCGCTTGCAGGGCGATTTGCACAGCGTGAAGCGACCTACATTGAGTATGCTCACACGGCGGCATCGACGGCTGCAACAGCGGATCAAGACACGCGTGATGTGATGTTTGATCAAGGTTCAGCACAAATTGACCAACTAGAAGCGAATGGGATTATTGATCCTGCAACCGCCGCGCAACGCCGTTTGAGCTTGCGTGCATCGATGGATGAAGCGGCAGCGCTTTCATTGTTGAATGAAGATCCTCAACAGTTTTTAGACGCGGACGCTGACGGCGACTTTTCTGGTCTGTCAGGCGATAGCCGGTCGCGGTTCATTGCATCCGCCAACAACAAAATTTTGTCCGCACAGGCAAAAGCCGAAAAAGATTTAGAGATTGCAGTCAAGGCCGAAGAAAAAGCCGTTTCTGATCGTCTTGGTGAGATGTCGGGAATTTGGAGTGCTGGCCAACGCGCTGTTGATGAGGATGCTTATCTGAGCCGTCCCGATGTTCAAGCCCATCCCGATTTTCCAAAAGCAATGGCGCAAAAACAGTTGCTCGATGAACAGCCTGCACTTGATATGATGACTGTCGGCCAATTGGATCAGTTGGTAGATGCAGAGAAAAATCGCCCCAAGGCGTTCAAGTTTCAAGCCGAGCGGCTTGAGGTGTTGGAAGGCAAGCTCGCATCTGAAAAAGAAGCCTGGGCCAAAGACCCGATCGCGCAAGCGCGTCAAAAAGGATTTGGGGCACCAGAGGTTCCGCAGTTTGATCCAGAAAATCCAGATGCGTTTGCGCAAGGGCTAAATCAGATCCGCAATTATTCGTCGTCATTGGTAGAAAATGGCTGGACCGATCATGATGCTGTCTTTTCACAAGACGATATTACCAATTTAAAAGAACAGATTGCGGGTCAAGATGATCCTGCGCAGCTGGCTGTCATGGCCAAAGCAATCGTTGGGTCACTTGGCAGTCGTCCTGATGTTATCGGGCTTGTTTCAAACGATCCTGTTTTCCAATATGTTGGGTCATTGCAATTGAGCAATGGTTCGCCAAAACTCGCTGCAGAAATTCTTACGGGTCAACAGGCCGTTGCCCAGAAAACTGTTATATTGCCCCCACTCAAAGATCGGTTGGAGCCGACTTTTGAAAGTGTTGAAACGTTATTCTTGGACATTCCTGGCGGGCCAAAGTTGCAAGCCAATGTCATGGCGTCCGCTGATGCACTTTATGGTGCGCGCATGGGACGTGTAGATCCTGCGGATGACATCGATGAAGATGTGTATGGGCAGGCGTTGCATGAGGTTTTGGGCGGCACTGGCGCATTTGACGGTCGGAATGCCCGCGGTGGTGTGCAAGATGTTTTTGATACCAAGACGATGCTGCCGATGGGCATTAACGCCAAGCAAGTTGAAAATGCACTTGATGGCCTGACAAAGCAATTGGTCGATGATGGTCTTGGTGGGCCAAATAAAATCACCAAGACGGGTCATGATATTCTGTCTTCTGGCCTGTCTCGAATTGCTGTGCGTGCGGATGAAACTGGCGCGTTTGTTTCTTCTGATGATGTTCCATTGATCAATGGCCAAGACGTATTTCTGCAAAGTTTTGATCGGTTGAAAATCCGAGCCGTCGCGAATGGCGTTTTTGAATTTTTCTACACCGACCAACGCGGGCGCGTTTTGGTGCCTGAAACACAAAGCGGCGAGCCTTATCGGTTTTCAATGTCCGCCCTCATGAAGGGGGCGGCGAAGTGACGTTTTTCTTAGGCGATAAGTCCGTTGCGCCAGACGCAGACGCTATGGAAGCTCAAATTCCAACGACGTATCAGCGGACAACTGCATCGTTCAGTCAGAGGCGTTTTGAAACAGATTCAACAAATCGATCTGTTGTTTATCAAGGCGCTTTAGAGAGCGAAATTCTTGATGAATTGCGCTCAGCCGGAATGCCGCTGGATCCGTCGTTTGGATCCAAAGTGGGGCGCTTGGCTGCGGGGCCCCGCAATGAAATTTTTTCAATCATCACCTCTGCGCGCGAAGAAAATCCAGAAGCCTTTGCAGGACTGCCTGCCAGTGATGATGAGTTCGAGCAAATTTGGCAAGATCGACGTCGCCAAGATTACGCCGAACAAGTGGCCATTACAGATGCCGCACCTGCAGGCAGTTGGGCGGCTGAATTTTTGGGAGCAATGGGGTCTGATATTGCAGATCCTTTGACGGTGGGCACGGCAGTTATTGGTGCAGGTGCGGGTAGCGTTTTGCGTGTCGCAGCAACTGAGGCTGTGATTGGGGCGGCGACTGAAGCGGCAAATGTAGAATTTCGTGAAAAGCCAATTGCTGAAGATTTGGGGATCGAGCCGCCGTCAACTTTGAAATCTGCCGTTGCAGGCGGTGCTTTGTCAGGTGTGCTTGGCGGTGCGCTTGAAGGTGGTGCGCGCTATTTTCAGTATCGTGGCGCAAAGTCGAGTGCAGCTGAAGCTGCCCCAGCTGGCACGGATCCATTGGATGCAAATAGTGCGGTAGACGATGCTCAGGAGGCACTTGAGCGCGGGCAGCTAAATTCCAATGATGCGACTGGCAACAGTGTCTATCAGCTGCCTGAAATAAATCAGGATGCGCCCCCCAATTGGCAAGCTATTCGTGGCGGAATTTTTGCTGGGGAAAGCGGTGGCGATTATGGCGCGCTGTTTGGCTATTCAAACCGTGCAGGCGGGACTTTCGAAAATATCAGCCTGCCAGACATGACGGTAGATCAGGCCATCAAGTTTTCACATCCAGATGGCGCATACGGCCAATGGGTAAAGTCCAAGATTGGTCGTGTGGCCACGCCGATGGGAGCCTATCAAATTGTAGGAAGAACGCTAAGAGCTGCAAAAAAAGGTTTGCGCTTGACTGGCAATGAGTTGATGACGCCTGAATTGCAAGAGCAGCTTGGGATTTGGATTTATAAGCGCCAAGGCACCGGTGCCTGGGAAGGGTATCGCGGCCCCGATGCAGGTTTTCAGCCAAGCAATTCTGGTGCTGGGTTTTCGCCAACGTCTCGTGGATTTACTGGCACAGGCCAATTGCGCGCTGGCGATGATATTACCATCGATGTCAAATATGAAGCGGTTGATGCGAGTTTGCTGCAGCGTGCCAGTGGTGATTTGCAGCCGCGTGATAGATCGCGTGGCACGTCAGATGCTTGGATCGCAGACACGGCCGCGCGGCTTGATCCTGCGCTTTTGATGCCCGCCAGCACGGCGGATCGTGGCGCGCCAGTTGTTGGACCTGATGGGATCATCGAAAGCGGCAATGGTCGCGTTGCTGCCATCGAGCGGGCTTATGATCAACACCCCGATCGTGCGGACGCTTACCGAAACTCTATCCTAAATATGGGCGTGGAAATTCCTGATGGTGTAGACCGTCCTATTTTGATCGCAAGACGCGCGTCTGAGCTGTCTGACACCGCGCGAAAAGACTTTGTTGTCGCAGCCCAAGACAGTGGTGTTGCGCGCATGACGCCAACGGAAATTGCCCAGACCAGTGCGCGCGCTATGACGGCAGATCGCCTTGCAACGTTTCAGCCAGGCGCAAAAATTGTTGATGCTGAAAATGGTGAGTTTGTGCGATCTGTGCTTTCGGCTTTGCCGCGTTCTGAGCGCAATGCAATGTTTGATGCAAATGGTGCCTTGAATGCAGAAGGGCTGCGCCGCCTTGAGGGCGCATTCTACGCACGGGCATGGTCTGCGCCTGATTTGGTTTCTCGCGTTGTCGAAAGTGATGATGCGGGCGAATTAAAAGGGCTTATGGCGGCCATGCAAAAATCTGCCCCAGATTGGGCAACGTTGCGCGCTGAAATCGAAGCAGGTCAGGTCAAAGAGGCTTTCGACATTACCGACAGCGTCACTGATGCAATGCGCTTGATTGCGCGGGCGCGTGAAGAAGCAGGGCAGGGGCGTGCTGTTGCTGACATGGTGGTTGAGATGGTAGGTGAGGTTGATTTGCTTGAAGGCCCCGTGCCGCCTCTCACAGTGCGCCTGGTCAAGCATTTTTATCCAGATGGTCGTGTCGCATCGGCTGACAGCATCACAAGGTTTCTAACGTCATTCGCGCGTGAGGCGCGCCAGATAGGAAAGTCTGGCGACATGCTGGGCGGATCGCCCCGTGATGTGTTGGCATCGATCGACAAATCCTTTGCAGACTTGCCCGAAGACTTGGGGCGTCCGCGTGGGCGCATCTCACCAGATCAAATTGCCCCGATAAAAGAGCCTGTTGTTGTGCCTGAAATCGAAGGGCTTGATGTGGCGGCTTTGCGTGCTGAGTTTTCGTTGGATGATTTGTCGCCAGCCTTTTTGTCCGATGAGATCACTTTGCCTGATGGCACGACTGCAAGCGTGTCGGACCTACTTGATGATCTTGAGCAAGATCGCGGCCTCATCGATGCCGTGAGCCATTGCTATTTGGGGGGTGCTATATGACCAATATGGCTGACTGTATTTCAAGCGCGGTTAAAGCTGGACAGCTTGATCCGGCGCGTGCGAGCCAAGCGCGCTTGAATTTCCAACAGCTTGCCGCACGGTATGAGAATATCATGCCTCGCGCGCAAGCTCACGCCGCCGCTGCCGCAGACCTGAAGGAGGCAACTGAAGCTGCGGCGCGGCGGCGGTTCCATGCTGTGACCAACCAATTGCAAGCGATGCGTCGTTTACGCGATGCCGTTGAAACCGCTGATAATCCTGCGGCTGTATTGCGCAACCTGATCGAATATTCCGAAGGCTCTGGCTACAAAGGCGAAAGTGTTCGATCGATAAAGGAAGCCTACGAAAATCAAATTCGGGCAACCATTTCTGAGACACTCAATGAAACCGGTTTGAACGTGGCTGGTGCTTCACGCAATAAAGCCCGTTTGGAAAACCTAATTCGTGAGCTGCATGGTGAGGCCACGGGGGATGTGCGTGCGGTAGAACTGTCGAATGCTGTCCAAAAAGCACAAGATGATATGCGCAGAGCCTTCAACGCTCATGGTGGCGACATCGGCAAAATTGACGGTTATGGCGTGATGCACACGCATGACATTGCACAATTGCGCAAATCGACCTTTAACGCCTGGCGCGATGACATCGAGGGCAAGCTGGCGTGGGATAAAATCGACGACGCGGCCACTGGCAAACCGTTTGCTGCAGCGGGTCAAGTGCCATCCCGTGCGAAGTCTGAGAAATTTTTGAAAGATGTTTATGAGGGCATCACCACACGCGATTGGGATGATAAAGATCCATCAATGAGTGTTGGCGGGCGGGCATTGTACAACCAGCGTGCTGAAAAGCGCGTGTTGCATTTCAAAAGCGGCAGCGATTGGTTGGCTTACAACAAAAGTTTTGGCGCGACAGATCCGTTTTCCGCAATGATCAATGGCCTGTCAGGGCTGGCAAGTGATGTGGCTTTGATGCGCGTTCTTGGTCCTAACCCGCGTGCAGGATTGGAGTATGCCACTCAGGTCGCTAAAAAACGCGTTGCAACAGTTGCTGGCACTGCGAAAACACCAGATGCGCTGAAAGCGGCCGCAAAACTTGAGACGCGTGTGAACCACGAAGCGGCGCGCGCAAAGGCAATGCTGTCACACGTGACGGGTGACGCCAATGTTCCTGAGCATGCGGCCTTTGCGTCTTTCATGTCGGGCACGCGGTCTGTGCTGACATCGATCCAGTTGGGCAGTGCGGTGGTGTCGTCGTTTTCCGATTTGGCCACAATGAGAATGGCCTCAAAAATTATTGGCCTAAATCCAAACAATGCGATTTCAAAAAGTGTACAGCTGATGGCCAGTCATGCGACGCGCCAGACCGCTGCGCGCATGGGCTATGTCGCCAATACGCTGGCCGACGCTGGTGGGGGGAGTTCGCGTTATTTTGGTGAGCTGTTTGGCGCAGGTATCCCAGAACGTTTGGCTGGCTTCACTCTGCGGGCATCCGGTCTTTCGTTCATCACCGACATGCGTCGTATCGCATTCAAGATGGAATTTTCTGGTTTCATGGCTGACAATGCCGATCGCGCATTCGACCGGATTGATGACAGCCTGCGGCAGATTTTACAGCAGCGCGGCATTTCGTCCAGCGATTGGGATGCCCTGCGCGACCCTGCTGCCCGCTTTGTGGATCAGGCATCGGGTGCCGATTTTATCACACCCTCATATTGGCTTGAGGCCCAAACAGGTTTGAGCCGCGCAGAGGCCGAAGGCCTGTCTATGCGTCTTGATGCGATCATGTCCGAGCACATGGAATATGCAATCCCATCGGCATCGATAGAGGGGCGAGCCTTTATTCAAGGGGCTTCGGTGCCAGGTACGCTGGGTGGAGAATTGTTAAGAAGTGGATCGATGTACAAGAGCTTTGCGTATTCATTGACCCTTGGCCAAGTTCGCCGTTGGAAATCTCTCGATGGTCCAATGTCAAAGTTTCAGTATGCCGTTGAAATGAGCGCATCATTGCTGCTTATGGGGGCGATTTCTTTGCAGCTTAAAGAGATAATCAAAGGCAATGACCCACGTCCGATGAATGAATTAAAGTTCTGGGGCGCAGCGTTGATGCAAGGTGGTGGTCTTGGCATCTTTGGTGATTTTTTTGCGTCAGAAACAAACCGTATGGGTGGCGGGTTCGCCCAGACTTTGGCTGGACCCGTTATTGGCTTTGGTAGCGATATTGCGGGCCCAATTCTTTCAAATGCGGCGCGGTTTGCAAATGGTGATGACCTATTGATTGGCCGAGATGTCGCTAATTTTGTGCGTCGCGATACTCCATTTTTCTCAAGCCATTGGGCCTCTCGCGCCGCCTATGACCGCATGGTGGCTGACACCCTGCAACGGTGGCTTGACCCTGATGCAGAGGCGATTTGGCGTCGGCAAGAACGTCAACGCGAGCGCGATTATGGCGCGACTGCATGGTGGGGAAAAGGTGATGTTTTGCCAAGCCGCGCCCCTGATCTTTCAAATGTAACTGGAGCCAAATAATGACAACCGAAGCATTTACGCCAGTCGTGCCCAAAACAATAAACGGAATTGGCCCATACGCAGTTTCGCATGAGTATGATCTTGGCGCGTTAACATGCTGGGTCTTGGCAGGCGGTAACTTGATAGAGCTATCCAGCGATAAATATTCAGTTTCGCCTGAAGCCTCTGAAGTGTCTGGCAATGTCTATTTGACAGAGCTGACAGCCGATACTTACGACGGCGAAAAAATGTTTATCATTCGTAGAACGCCTGTAGAGCAAGGTTGGACCGGCCTATCTGCCAGAGAAGTTTCGTTGGCGAAACAGTTAGATCAACTGTCGCGTAGCGTTCAAGAAAATACAGCTAATATTGATCGCTCAATTCGCTTTCCCTTTAGTTTCGATCCAATTGATTTTATTACTTCTGACGCAACAGAGCGCGCAGGAAAGGTAATTTCCTTCGATGAAACAGGAACAAAGCCTGTCGCCGTAATAACGGCGGAGGATATTGCAAATGCACAAGGTAATGCGGAAGAAGTGGCGGCTGATCGCATTGCTGTCGAACTCGCTGCGGCCAAACTAATTTTCTCATACACGGACAGCGCGAACATGGCGGCTAACCTCACGTCTGGGGGTGACGGAACTATCCACAACGAGACGGAGAGAAACCTTTCTTGGGTCGAAGATAGCACCTCGCCACTGACTAAAAACGGTGTTGGTTTGCGGCCTGTTATTGATCGGGACGGGAAGGTAGACCTAGAACAGTTTTGGGCGAGCGCTGACTTTGACGACAACGCGGAGATTATCGACCTAGCCATTTCGATGGGTTACGAAAAAATTACAGGAAGCGGCGGTCGTTACAAAACCAGTGGTGGGCACCTACTCGACGCGGTGAGGATTGTAGGCGGCAAGTTTATCCATATAAACGGAAGCATCTTGTCATGCACCTATGCGCAAGCGGGAACTGACGAAATAACAGTGTATTACGTAGGGCACGGCGTCAAAGCGGGCCAGTCTGTTTACATGACCGTCACGCTTGGAGATGTAACAACAGGTCTATACACAGTGCAATCTGTAACAGACGACAGCTTTGTTGTGGGCGGCCCTGAGCTAACCACTTCTGGCACTGTGACTGTGGACCCTTCATTCTGCTGCTTTAAGATTTTCAGAGCTACCTTTGCGGGCCAAACAAAACACACGGGGCTGCATGACGGTGTTGAACTGTTTTCTGAGCGCACGCGAGTACATGGTGCTGGTACTATGATCCAGAACTACGCACACGCTGTAATCGACGCGGAGATTTGGGACTACGATGCAGCGGGTGAGTACGGCACATTACTCGAAAACTATGATGGCCGTTGGGCGGAGCGCTGGCGGATTAACGTCTTGTGGGTCAATTGTAAACACGACATCGCTTTTCGCAACAACAACGCAGTGCCTGGAACAGCGAGCTTTGCTTACGGTAAACTAGAGGGTGTTGGTTCGACCAAACCGGAAGGCGGCACGGGAATTGAGATTGATGGCGTCGATCCCTACGGTGTTTCGTGGGACATGGTAATTTACCAAGAGGGTGACGAAAACTTTATCGGGGTCAATGTCATCAACGGCGGAAAGCTGAACAAAGGATCGGGTTTCATTCGTGGCGAGGCTGCGGGTGACGAGACACCAGAGCATACGTTTTTCCGTGTAGATAGCACCTCAGAATTTCGTGACAATATGGGCCTCGACCTGTTCAGTGGAAACGGCGAGATTGACATTCATGCGTCAGCAACCGTTGTCAATAACCGCTCAGTCATATCTTCACTAAACCCTCACGTCCGCCTGACTTTTGACAATCGGATCGCTGTGAGCGCACGGCTCGGTTCGAGCTTTGACCTCGACGCAGATACGTGGACTACCATTACGGGTTGGACTGAGGACAAAGAGCGCCCTAGTGGTGCAAATAACTTTAGCTCCGGCATTTTCACAGCTCCTATGCGGGGACTCTACGACGCTAAACAAAGTTTAGCCTTCACGCCACGATCCACAGGCGTAAAAATGGCGGTTCGCGTTGTGGGTCCGAGTCGTACATACGTCCTTGGGAGCCAAGTATCACCTAAATACTACTCCTATACGGACGGGGTTGATACTGAGTTGCAGGACGCGGACACAGCCCTTAGCGATGTGATCGTTGTCGGCAGTCATCCTATATGGCTGGAAAAAGGTGAGACCCTTACATTTCAAGGTTATTCTAGCGTCGCGGACACTATCAGGGCCTCGGATACTAACGGGTCCTCCTCCCTTCTCTCCGTCGAGTACCTATCATCATGATCGCCCTATTCCGCATACACGCCGAACTAATAACGACAAGCAATGACGAGACAGTTGAGGTAATTTAACTATGACGAAACTTGAGGCAATTATGACAAAAACAACAACAGGGGTATCAGCGGTTGGGGTGACGATGCCAGCTTGGTGGCCGACATTGGAGGGGGCAAGCAATGTAGCTGTTTTGTTGGTTCCTATCTTGTCGGCCCTTTGGTTGAGCTTGCAGATATTTACATTTGCGCGAAAGCATTGGCGGGCTTACCGAACGGCGGATGATGGGTTTATGGGGCGTCGTGGTGCGTTTGGTATCCTGGCTGCGGCATCACTTGCCGCGGCGGTGCCTGTGGTGTCTCAGTTTGAGGGGCGAAGTTTAAATGCTTACCGAGACATTGTTGGTGTGGCGACGATCTGTGATGGCGTGACGCTTGGTGTGACGATGGGGGACACTGCCACACATGCTGAATGCGATCAGCTCTTAGCGCGAGAGCTGCGGGCACATGCGGCGGGCTTGTCTGCTTGCATCTCGGATGATGTGGAAAAGACGATCCCGCGAGATATGGCCGTGGCCCTGATCTCGTGGACCTACAATGTGGGGATTACTGCCGCTTGCGGATCTACGCTGGTGCGCAAGCTCAATGCCGGTGATCTTGTCGGGACATGTGAGCAGCTACCACGATGGAACCGTGCGGGTGGGCGCGTAGTGCGCGGCCTCACGAACCGGCGCGCGGCTGAATTTGATATGTGCATCGAGGCGCTGTGATGAAGATATTATCAGCAATCACCATAGCCGCGCTGTGTGGGTGCCTAGGACTTTTCGCTTGGGTCATGTTTCTGCGGTCTGGCAATGACGTCCTGCGCGACGATTTAAAGGATGCACAGATTGCCTTGGCGGTATGCAAGGCCGATGTACTCAACCAAATCCAACATGAGGAACGTGAAAATGAAGTCAACGCCACACCTGATGCTGATCTTGGCGTCCTTATTCGTGATGAATGGATGCGCAACGCCGGAGATTGAGGTCACTCAAGACCCCAAGTTTTGCAACCTATACGAACCCCGTAAGTTCTCACAGCAAGAAATTGATTGGCGATCTGATAACGCTCCGTGGAACCTTCGCCGTGACATCACCAACAACAAAGATTTCGATGATGAGTGTGGAGATAATCCTGTCTAATGCCCCAAATACAGGCGATAGTAGATTGCGAGGAAAAAGGTCATCGGCCAAGATATAATGATCAGGGTTCTATTCGCGCGCGCGCCTCCGATAGCATAAATGCCAGGGACGTAAAAAAAGTAATACCGTGCATTCTGAAACGCATGCGTCAATGACCCAAATAACATGATTGTCAAAAATCCAGAACGAGCAGCGGGCGATTTTATGATGTCTATATAGAAGCTTTTCGATAGCAGTTTTTTCCCTAACGCCGCTATGAAAAAGAAAACAGTATATGTGAACCCAAAGTAATAATCTATTTGAGGCTGTATCCCAATTGTCATCGAAGACAAAAAGACAATCACAGATTCAATATACGAAAATTCGGGGTTCACGATGTCTCTCGTATAGTTGTATGCGGCGAGGCCGGGGACGAATGGAAACAAAAGTGATATGTTTTTGTCGATAAAAATAATACCGGCAATCAAGATGAAAATCCAATATAGCTTAGGTTTAAGCACAGATAAAACGATGAAAGACAGCCTGAAAAGCACGATGATTAGGCCGTTGTTTTCATCAAAGAACACCGTCATACCAAGCAGCATCAATATAACCATGACTTCCCGTTTCCAGCCCAATCCAAGAGCGATCAGTGCAAAGGGAAAAAACACGAATTCCACCTTTAATTTCGTGGCTAGGTATGCAGAAAAGGGCAACGCCAAATAGGTGATCAATACTTCACGCTTGATGAGGCCCATTGCTCTAAGCGTCATGACAATCAGAAATGACACCAACGCCATCACGATACGCAAGCTCACCTGATTGTTTTCATCATAGAACGGCTGTCCTTCAGCTAACAAAGCGTTGAACTGACGCCAGCCACGAACAGCATCGCCATAGCCTTGCACTTCTGGATTAAAAAAACTGATACACATCGCAATATTGCCAATGAAAATTAAGGCTGCGACGTAAACGTCAAAATTGGGACGCGAACGAATTGTTTGTGTAGCAGGATCAAAAGTCATCTGGATCTGGCTCCAAGCAGTCGATGTCCAATTTTAACAGCGGGACGCTCAACCAAATGAAACAGGGGTGCTGAAATCAAAATGGACAGCAGCATCACTAGAATGAACAGGATCACGCCTTTTTCAAACCAAGGCGAGATGAGATAAATGATGATCATATGGAACAGATAGATGCCGTAGCTCCAATCCCCCAGCGCTCGCACATGTTTTCCCAAATCAAGCTGTGGGCGTTTTAAAATAACGACAAAGATCAACATGCCCACAATGTAAGTCACGATGTAACGGCTTGAGGTCTCGCCAAAACTTATCGAAAACGAGTAAGCAATCCAGCAGGTTGGGATGGCGACAATTAGGTATGTTTTTATGGGAGGCAAAATGGATTTCCCTTGATTGCTCAAAAAGCGCATTTGAGCGCCGCTGAACATACAAAGAAGCCCCAGAGGTAGCGCAACAGGAAGCTTGGCTTGGAGGCCCCAACGGGCAATGGCCATCAAAATACACACTGCACCCAGCGCCCACAAAACAGTCCTAAAATGATCTGTAAGCAGGGCGGGGCGGAAAAGAAGGCATGCCGTGATGATCGAATACAGCGCAACTTCGATTGTCAGTGTCCAATAGACATCGATGGCATTCTCAAATCCTAAAAATTGTTGAGCCATTGTAATGTTTGCAATCCAATCAGCCAATTCCAATTCAGAGCGCCAAACGACGAAGGCAAACAGCAAAGAGACCCAATACAGCGGATACAGCCGGAACAATCGTTTGATCAAAAAGCGCTTTGCTGAGCCGTCACTTGCAGCACTTGGAATGACCAGAAACCCTGACAAGAAGAAAAATACAACGACACCAATTTTGCCTGGGTCGAATACCGCGTCGTAAAACCATCCATCCTTGGGCATCGTGTGAGAGAATACGACCAAAAACGCAGCTAAGCCTCTCACGGCTTCAATAAGTGCAAAGCGTTGCGATGTTCCATTTTTTTTCTGGATATCATTCGTCACTTTAAGCTCTCCAAATAAAACGGCCGTTTTTTGTTTCTTAAACATTGAGCTCGATATGTCGACTCAAAGATTTAGGTCGGGCCTGAAATATGTTCGTTTAGAGTGTCAAAAGTGCTTGAGTTTTCATCTCCACCTCACTCTAACCCAATGTGTATCCATGGACCTCGCAGTTTGTGCAGATGACAATCTCCATAAGTATTTATCTCCTTTGGGTTCAGTGGAGTGCTCACCAACCAACCTTGGTGCATTTCAGTGCCATTATCTTAAGTCATTGTTTTCATTATCTGTAAAATTGTGGCGTGACTTGTCTATATCATTGAAAACATTGAGTTCACTCTTGATTGTGGATCAGGAGGTCCCTGGTTCGAGACCAGGAGGTGGTACCACTCATACCCCAATACATTCTACTATATCACTTATACTGGGGTTGCAGACCTTATTGGTCTGCCCCGTGGTCCACAATGGCGTTTACCACTCGAATTCTTTCATTGAGTTGATGTCTGCCGCGGCCAAAGCTCCGCGTTCTGCTCCTTTCGTATAAATTTCAGATGCACTCGGTTCGCCGCGTGACATCTCAACCACGCGGCGCAGTTCATTGGATGATAAATCCACGCGTGCCATGACTTTCATTGAGTCAGCCGTGCCCGTGGCAAAGGTGATCGTATGTGAGGATGTTTTCGGTATCGTGAGGCCCGCTGCGGTGACAATAGGAATGATAATGGGGGACATCCGGTTTGCCGAGTTGCAATGCCATCGCCCAAAATTGCGCTTCGCAACGACGCGCGCGAGGGAAAATTCAAGTTGTATCCAAGTTTACTGACAGTCTCTTCGCCCTTCAGCGCCTCTAATGCGACCTTCGCCTTAAACTCTGGATGGTGTTGCTTCCGTTTCGATGTTTCTGATCTCCTTCGTGTTGAAGATCAGCAGACTACAAATTGCAGCTTACGTCAGTGTCCCAATTTCGGGGGGTGCTCTGGGCGATGCAAGCAAGACTAACCAAGCTGCCATCGCCAGAACGCCAGCCATTGAGAACAGAAGTTCAAAGTTCATGCTTGGATCAGGCATAGATCACACCATTGCCTGACATTCCTTTTCAACAGGTGAACGCGCCCTGCCGTGAGGTGTTACAGTGACGACAACGTTCCCCTTCTTATGCCCCGTATCGACATGGGCATGGGCGGCCTTCATATCGTCAAACGCATAACTTCTGTCGATGACCGGCTGAAGAACACCTTGTGCGGCCAGTTTAACGACGGCCTCCAAGATATCCCGGTGCTCAGACGCGACGCCACCCACCATTTTCTTACCCGCAAGACGCGCCTTAAAGCCTCCTAGGACCATGTCCGATGTTATGCCCGCGATCAGGACCATTTTGCCTCCGTCTCGGATCGCGTGTTTGGCTCGCGTCCAAGGCAAGGTCCCAACGGTATCGGCAACCACGTCATATTGGATACCTGGCTCAATGACGTCTTGCGTGCGATAATCAATCACGTGATCTGCCCCCAAACCTCGAACGATCTCTGCGTTCCCACCGCTACAGACTGCAGTGACATGCGCGCCGAGATGTTTGGCGATTTGGACACAGGCCGAACCGACAGACCCAGAGGCCCCGTTGATCAGAACCGTTTCACCCTGTTGTAGTTTGGCCTTGTTGACCAAAAAGTCGTAAGCTGTTGTAGCGCCAAAAGGGATCGCCGCTGCGTGTTCAAAGCCTATATTGTCTGGCTTGAGGGTCAGCTTTCCGTCCGCTGGCATCGTGATAAACTCTGCATGTGCGCCAAATGCAGCACCGGGAAATCCAATCACGGCGTCGCCGATTTGGTAATTAGTGACATTTATGCCAATCTCTTCGATCACACCCGAAAATTCAGTGCCAAGGATTGGCTTACGCGGACCGTGCAAACCAAACACCAGCCGCCCCATCAGGCCAAGACCCTTCGGCATTATCAGGCTGCGGGCCCGCCAATCGCCCGCACTGACAGTGGTGGCGAAGATGCGGATCAAAACCTCATTTGGCTTGGGTATTGGTTGGGGCAGTGTGACCTGAGTAATCACGTCAGATGAACCGTATTGTGTGTATGAATAAGCAAACATAGTTATTCTCCTTTATGCGGTTGCAGATGTGAACCGGAGCGATGTGCGGCCACCGCGGATCAGCAGCCAAAGACCAAAGCTGATCTCGGAAATTGTCACAATCACCAGCAATGCGATGTAGGTGTAGTCGAGTGCCGCGATATCCGTGAACGTCAACTCGACAACGCCTTGCAGCAGATAGCCAAATGCGCCGATGAACAGCCCCCAGCCCAACCATTGCGGAACGACATCGGATTTCAAGATCAGCCAGCCAAGCGCCAGCAAATGGGCCCCGAAGAACAGCTGCCAGACAAAGACTCCCGACGCATGCGCGTCAAAAAACATTTGAACAAGGTCGTGCTGTTGCGCCGTATCCCAGCCTGTGTCGTGGGTCAGCAAGATGTATGGCATCACCCAGAGCAGCATGTTGATGCTGATAACGGTAATCATGCCGGCACGAGAGATCAGCGCGACCATAGCCATTTTGGGCCCAACGTGACGGAACATCTGATAAAGGATCGCAGTAATCGCCAGTTCAAATAGGATCACTAGGCTGTCGGCAAAAAGGCCGAGCTTGTACAGGCCTTGATTGGCCATAAGGTTTGCCACTGAAGTAGCTGCATCGCTCGATACGATCTGCATGGGCACATAACCGATGCTGAACCCGCCGCAGACGGCGATTGCGAGATAGAGTGCGCCAGCTGTGCGAGCGGCAACCGGATCCCAGTTGGTTTGTGTTGGTGTGGTCATCTTCTGTCCTTTCCCGACTCCAATGTGGCGTTACGCAAGGGTCTAGGCCTCAATCTTGCTCATGCGAATTGACCAAATTTTCATTTTTGATATGCATATCTGCATGGATTGGCGTGCCGTAAAATTCGACTGGAACAAAGCCCGCGCTTTTTTGGTGACGGCAGAGGAAGGGTCACTGTCTGCCGCGGCCCGTGCTTTGGGCATGGCGCAGCCAACGCTTGGGCGTCAGGTCGATGGCTTGGAACAAGAACTTGGTGTGGTTTTGTTTGAACGTGTGGGGCGCGGTTTGACATTAACGCCAAGTGGCATGGAGCTATTGGACCATGTTCGCGGCATGGGTGAGGCAGCAGGCCGCGTATCGCTGACCGCCGTCGGTCAGAGCCAAGCGCTGGAGGGATCGATCAGCATTTCCGCGAGCGAGATCTACGCCACAGCCCTATTGGCGCCGATCATCGCCAAGCTGCGCGTTGAAGAACCGGGTATTCAAGTCGAGATCGTCGTTTCAAACCACGCGAGTGATTTGCTGCGGCGTGAGGCTGACATCGCGATCCGCCATTTCCATCCAACAGAGCCCGACCTGATCGCCAAGAAAATCGGAACGGCGGATGCAATTTTATATGCCGCACCCAGCTATATCGAAAAGCTGGGCAACCCTTCTAAGCCATACGATTTGCGCCACGCCGATTTTGTGAACATGGATCGCAACGGCTTGATGCTGAAGGGCCTCAATAGCCTTGGGCTGGGGCTGACGGAGGCGAATTTTCCTCTATTGACTGAAAGCTATCTGGTGATGTGGGAACTGGTAAAGCAAGGTGCTGCCATCGGTATTTTGGATGCGTACATCGGGGACGCCGAACCTGATGTGGTGCGGGTCTTACCCGATCTGGAACCGTTGTCCTTTCCGATTTGGCTGGTTGCCCACCGCGAATTGACGACAAGCCGGCGGATCAGGCGGGTCTATGATTTTCTGATTGAAGAGTTAAAGCGCTAGCTATGGCGCAACCGGCTGAGCGTCACTGGCGTGACACCCAAAAACGACGCGATAAGCGCGTGATTAAAGATGTCCTCAAAACCGAGATAGGTTTCGCGAAACCACCGCAGCCGATCAGCGCCACCAAGGGCAGCCCAATCAAGGATTGTTGCAGGGCTTTTTCACGCATTTCTAACGACGGGCCCTAGAGCCCGCCTTCTTAGCGCAGTTTTGATCTGCGAGCTCATCAAAGCGCAGGCCGTCACTCAAGCATCCGTCTTGTTTTTTAGTCTGTTAGCGCGTCGAGTTTGGCGGCGCAGATGAAATCGTTTTCGGTCAAGCGGCCAAGTTCGTGGGATGTATAGGTGATCACGCAGTAGCCCCACCCAAAGGACACATCCGCGTGGTGACCTTCTTTGTCACTGAGGTATGCAGCGAGATTTGCGGTGTAGACGGCCTTGGCGAAGGCTTTGAATTCAAACCGGCGTGTCAGGCTTTTTCCGTCATCGACAATCTCCCAAGCGTCATGCAGCTGGGCTTTGAGCTTGCTCACCTCTGCCTCGCTCAGCGGCGGAACCCATCCTTCGCATGCAGCGCATGATTGTTCGTTGAGGTCATGCATGTTGTTTCTCCGGGTAGGTTGGCGCAAAGAGGCCGAGTGATTTAGCTTTTTTGATATCGGCAATAAGATCGCGCTGTGAAGCTTCAAGCAGTTGATCAACGGTCTCAAGCACAAAATAAATCGGCTGGTTGATATCGATCCGATACGGCGTGCGCAATATGTCGATCACATCAAAGGGGCGGCGCACGACGGTTTGCTCATTGACCGAATGCCACAGCTCGCCCGGCGAAGAAGCGAGACCTGAGCCGAGTGCTTTGATCCCGTCATTTTCACTGATCAAGCCAAACTCAATCGTGAACCAGTAAAGCCTGATCAGCCAAGCGTATTCGGAGGTGTCACACGCGAGGCCCACTTGACCGATCTTTTGTGAGAAATCCGCAAATCTCTGATCCGTCAACAACGGGGTATGGCCGTAG
The DNA here is from genome assembly GCF_018860665.1 of Pacificibacter marinus. GTDB lineage: Bacteria > Pseudomonadota > Alphaproteobacteria > Rhodobacterales > Rhodobacteraceae > Celeribacter > Celeribacter marinus_A. The sequence continues at coordinate 229,057 of NZ_JAHKPK010000025.1, read as the reverse complement.
ATCTCGTGAAAAATATCTGGCTCTTCAATGTAGTCAAAGTCTTCGCGGCTGCGGATGAAAGAGGCAGCAGGGAAGCTGCGTTCGGCCAGCATGCCGAAGAACTTTGAAAAGCCGATCAGCGCAGGCACAGGCGCAACGGACCAGCCTGTGAGATCGCGCAGCACCTCGGAGACTTCGTTGCATTGCGGCACGCGCGTCGCTGATAGGTTAAGGGCAGCTTGCCCGTCTAAAAACGGCTGTGCAGCATATTTTTGCACGTTGGGGGTCTGCTGGGCTGCAAGGTCGCGCCAGACAGCATCCTCCTCAGGCGTGTAATGAATATAGCCCGTCCCATCGGGATGTTTTGCTTGGTACTTTGTACTTTTCGGCATTTGGGGTCCTCCATGAGATCAAGTCTTGCCTATAAACGCCGAAAGTTTTTGCCTATTGCAGTGAATTTTGCCAATTTCGAGGTACAGTTTTTCTTAAACTCGCCAATTTTAGGTATAATTATGCTTGATAAATATGAGCGTCTCATTCTGAAGGTTCTTCAAAAAGATGGCCGCGCAAGCACGCAAGAGCTGTCCGATGCTGTTGACTTGTCCCCGTCGCCAGTTTGGCGGCGCGTAAAGCGCTTAGAGGATGATGGCTATATTCAGCGATACGCTGCAATCGTCGACAGTAAGAAGCTTGGGCTTGGGGCTTTTGGCTATGTGCAGGTCTCACTAGTGGATCATAGCGAGAACTCCATCACTATTTTTAAGCACTTCGTTCATAAGAGCGAGCAGGTGCTTGAGTGTGCTTCAATCACGGGAGATTTCGATTTTCTCCTGAAAATCGTGGCCACAGATCCTGAGGCACTTGAAGAGTTCATCATGAAACACATGCTGCGCTTGGGCGTGGTGCGCAACACGACGACCACATTCGTTCTGCGTCGGATCAAAAGCTCAGGCGCGCTGCCTGTTGATATGTAGCGTCGCGCGCCACTGCGCGTGCGTGCTGCGCTTGCTCAGGAACATCTCCATCTGCCCATGTCGGGAAGGTTAACGGAAATGTCTCGCGAGTAACAGCATATCGACACACTTGGGGCGGCACGAAAGCACGTCAGGTCCAGTTTCACAACGCAGCGAATGTCGGCGAACATTTGGGGCACTTTTTACTTTTCATCTCAGCAGATCTGCAAAAGTCATTCTTATCTGGCTCACTGTACGACCATTGCAAATCTGTTCTCGGCAGATTGCCGCAATCGGGCGGCGATGGGGTGGCCACGCATTCCCGCTCTATAAAGCCTATCAACCTCTAGTAGACGAAAGCTCTGGAACCCACCGAGTCTCAAGTCGGCTTGCAACCTTTCAGCCGTTAATCCGGCCCCATAGGGTAATCGGCTGACAATCGCACGATGTGCGGATATTTCTTTAACGGAACGGGGCCTTCTTTCACTGATCCGGTCAGCTATCCAGTTTTTGACCCGTTGCAGGTTGCTTTTACCCGCGACCCAATTGCCATCGACGATCAATAGCTGCCCACCGGGTTTCAAAACCCGGCGCCATTCCTGATAAGCGGTCACCGGATTCGTTAGCGTCCAAGCCAAATGTCGTGTCACCGCAAAATCGAACGTGGAATCCACAATCGGGTGCAAGGCTTCGGCATCGGCTTGCACGGCGCGCCAAGTCTGGTCATTCAGTTTTTCTTGTGCCCGTGCCAGCATGGTTTCTGAAAAATCTACGGCCGTCACATCAGCACCAAGTCCGACCAAGACGCGGCTGATTTCGCCAGTGCCACAGGCGATATCCAACACCTTTTGCCCGTTGAATTGCGCGCCCTCTAAGCCAAAGGCCGTTTCGATAAACCGATGCCATTCGGGCACACCAAACTGGGGTTCAATTTGATGCGACACTGACAAATCAAAATCCGCCGCACGATCTGACCAAAAGCTACGAATTTCGTCTTTCAGGGTGAAATTATTCATGGATTTGGTCAATGGACACACTCCAACGTTGCATCAACATAAAGCGATCCGCGCCGCGTCTGCTCCAATGCGGTTTCAACGCGATAGGTCTGCCCGATCTCGGGCAACGTCAGAATTTTGTCCGCCGTGCCATCGGCCACGATACGCCCTTCGCGGATTAGGATCAGACGATCACAAAACTGAGCGGCAAGGTTCAGGTCATGCAGGGCCGCGATCACGATGGTGCCACGCCGTTTCGTCTCGTGGCGTACGGATGAAAGGATTGACAGCTGGTGGTGCAAATCCAACGCGCTGGTCGGTTCATCGAGCAAAACAATGTCGGGGTTGCGCACGAGCGTTTGCGCCACTGCAACCATCTGGGCCTGACCACCACTAAGGTTTCCTAAGCTTCGGTTCGCCAAATGCGCCAAATTCAGCGCCGTCAATGTTTGCGAGACACGATCAAGGTTGTTCTCATCTACGCGCCAGCCTGTCGTTTGCTTCAAGGCCAATAGCACGCTTTCATACACTGTCAGGATGGCATTGCAGCCAAAGGCCTGAGGCATATAGGCGATCCGGCGCGCGCGATCACGCCGGTTAAGTGTGCCCAGATCGGTGTCACCAAGATGGATCGTTCCAGTCATGGGGCGCAAAAGTCCAGACAAGGTTTTGAATAAAGTGGATTTTCCCGATGCATTCGGTCCAATCAGTCCCACGAATTGCCCCGGCTTAATCGCATCTGCAGTCACGTTATGAAGCACCTGTGTGCGCCCGTATCCGGCAGAGAGGTCGGTGATTTTTAAGCTCATGACAGGCTCCTATGTCGGGTGGAAAGAATGATCGAGACAAAGACTGGCACGCCGATAAGCGCTGTGATGATCCCGATAGGATAGATCACCCCCGGCGAGATTGACTTTGAAATGATCGAGGTCAATGAAAGCACGAGCGCGCCAATCATTGCTGATAAGGGCAAAAAGAACCGCTGATCTTCACCAACAATCATGCGCGCAATATGCGGCCCCACCAGCCCGATAAACCCAACAGTGCCAACAAAAGCCACCGCAGTTGCCGCAAGAATAGACACCACGATCAGCATCTCAATCCGCAGACGGGCCACATCAACACCCATACTTTGAGCCGTCGCCTCGCCCATACGCAACGCCGTCATCTGCCAGCTGCGCATCAGGCCAAACGGAATGGCTAAGGTCAACAGAGCGGCCCCAATCGCAATCTTTTCCCAGCTTGCCCGCCCAAGTGATCCCATCATCCAAAAGACGATCCGCGCAATCTGGTCTTCAGAGGCCATATATTGCATCAGCGCCAGAAGCGCCGAAAAGGTAAAGAAAATGGCGATTCCAAACAGGATCATCGTTTCCGATCCGACTCCCTTGAGGCGGGTGGCAAACAGAATAAAACCGCAAGTGAGCAGCGCAAACATAAATGCGTTTAATGTCACAACAAGCGAGCCGACCATAGGCAGCACGCTCCAGCCCAATACAATCGCCAACGAAGCGCCAAAGCTCGCGGCAGAAGACACGCCCAATGTGAAGGGTTCCGCCAGTGGGTTGTTCAGGATCGTCTGCATCTGGGCTCCGGCCACGGCTAGAATCGCGCCGACGATGACCGCAGTCACGGCAATAGGCAGGCGGTAATCCCAGATAATAACTTTGATCTGCACACCATGCGCCATCGGATTCAGCAAGGTTTCAACCACGGTGCTTAGCGGGTATTTTCCAGGCCCGGTCGAAACATCCACAATAAAGCTGAACAGTAACAACCCCGCAGTAACAGCAAGCACAAAGTAACGCCGCGTGGTTTGGGCGGTATAGCTTGTGCGCATTTCGGAAGTATCGGACATCATCGCCATCGGGGATTCCTTTAAGAATGGTGCTCTCCGCGCGATTTGAGCGCGGAGAATAAAGGTCTTGAGTCAGGCCTTAGTTGGCGGAGGCGTCCAGCGTTCCCCAGAACACACCCGAATAGTCGATCGGCAAGAACCGGTCGTGCAATTCGATCATGTTTGCTTCTGGGTCAAGATCTGCGAACTGATCGGGATGCATCCACTTTGCAAAGGCTTGCATGGCTATGAAATGGTAAGGACTGTTGTAAAACTGGTGATAAACAGAATGGAACTGGCCATTTTTCACCGCCGACAGTTCTGGCCAGCCAGGGCGTGCAGCAAGGCCCGCGAGACGTTCTTGAACCGCTTCGGGTGTGGCCTCATACCCAAAGAGGACCGCCTGCGTTCCGGGAATGGAGTCTGTCCAGTTCGCACCTGTACCAATGATCACCTCAGGGTCTTCTGCGAAAAGGGCCTCAAGGCTGACCGTGCCGCCAAAACCGGGAAATAGCTGTGATCCCCAATTGCGACCGCCTGCAAGGTCAACAAGGCGCCCAAGATTTGCCGAGCCAAACGTGTTGCAACATTTGTTCGGGTTGTTTCCCGCGGCTTGCTCGATAAAGACAGCTGGGCGATCCTCAAGCGGGATCTGATTAACGACCTCATTAACGCGAGCCATCTGTGCTGTATAGAAATCGGTGAATTCGTCGGCTTCGTCGCGTCGATCCAGAATGCGGCCCATCAATTGTAGGCTTGGCACGGTATTTGCTGTCGGGTCTTGCCGGAAATCAATGAAGACAGTTGCGATACCAGCCTCATCAAGTTTTTCAATGATCCCACTTTCTTGTGCTGCAAGCAAATTGCCGAGATTCATAAAGACCACATCCGTTTCCAACGTAATGACGGATTCAAGGTTCCATTCGTCGGAATATGGGCTGCCCAGAGTTGCGATTTCTGTCGCTTGGGGAAAAGCCGTCTTATATTTGTTCCAGGCGTCAGGATCATAATTGATCATGTCGTCTTTCCAGCCGACAACCCGCTCGAAGGGGTTTTTATTATCCAACAGAGCGATTGAATAGATCATACGCCCTTCGCCCAAAACGATGTGATCGGGGTCTTTGTCCACCTTAACGGTACGGCCGGCAATGTCTGTAACGGTGATGATCTCTGCTGTGGCAGGCGTGGCGGACGCGAAATTTATCGCGATGGCTGCGGAGGCGAGGCAGAGGCCCGGGACCAGTTTTGAAAACTGCATGGGTCTCTCCTTAAATGATATGGTGTCGCTGTCTGCGACAAGAAGGCTGATGCTATATCATAGTTTTTTTGTCAACTATAATTTAGAGCTGATGCAGTCTCGGAATTTCTACCTTGAACGAGAATATCCACATCTTTGACGCTTCCAAATCACGCTAAAAAAGTAGCGATTTAGACGAAGCGCGAGTGCCTCTACTCTAAGAGATAACTGTTTGTTGCAGTTGGACTCTAACCCACTTGGGGTTAGAGCTCACGTCGATGTTAAAAATAGCCCCCTACATAGTCATTGCTTTATAAAATCAATTGACCGGAGTTGTATCGGCTGCGCAAATTCGTGGTCGGAATCTGGCTTAACAAATTGTTTTCGATAGATCATTCTAGGGTCACGTGTCGTCTGGTGCCAACGTCACATCGAAACTCACGTAAAGGAATGGGTCTACAACCTTTCCAGACAGTTCCAAGCCAGCAGGAAACGCGCTGGCGGGTTTTGTCTCGTAGGACATTACCAAATCTTCGCGCACGCCAAAGACGGTATCTTGGTCAAGGTATTGATCATCATCTGGGAAGACTTCGGTCACAAGCGAGCGGTAGCCAGGCGCCGTCACGATGTAATGCAAATGCGATGGACGCCAAGGGTGCCTGCCACAGGCATTCAGAATAGCCCCCACAGGTCCATCAGATGGAACCGTGTATTCAACGGGCTTTACAGTGGTGAAGGCATAACGACCATCCGCGCCCACGGTCATCAAGCCATGGAATGAAAAAGTGTCTTGGTCTTCGTCTTGGCTGGCATAAAGCCCGTTCGGTGCGGTTTGCCAAATATCGATCACTGCATTCGGGATCGGGTTTCCCTCGGTGTCGCGGATGACACCTTCCGCCAACAAAACAGGCCCGCCAAAGTGCCGCTTCATATCGCCACCAACAGCCAAGGGTGGCGCACCTGAAACGTGAAATGGCCCAAGCACCGAAGATGAGGTTGCATCGTCGCGCGAGTGTAGCATGTCTACAAGAGAGGACAGCCCCAGCACGTCTGAGGCCAACACGAACTCGTGACGGTCTTCGGTTTCAATCGCCGCGCAGCCCTCAAGAAACGCGATGCCTTGACGCCATTCATCGTGCGTCAGTTTGGTCTCGCGTGCGAAGTCATGCAGGTGCTGTACCAGTGACCCCATGATTTCGCGGGTCCGTGGGTCCATATCAGCGGACATGTAGCTTTTAAAAACATCGGTGATGTTGTCTTTTGTGACGTTGCGCATCGTGCAGGTCTCCTAGTTCAAAAGGATAAGGCTTAGAATTGGGAACTCGATCAAAATGACCAGCGCGATCAGCATGACAAAGGCAAAGGGCAGGGCGCCCATAAAGACGTCCATCAGCGAGATGCGGTCATCGTTCAGTGTCGATTTGATCACGAAACACGATATGCCAAGCGGTGGGGTCAACAGGCCGATTTCTGCACCCACAACCGTGATGATCCCGAACCAAACGAGCGACAAATCCATCGCTTCGACAAGTGGCAGAAACAGCGGCACGACGATCAAAATGATAGAGGCTGTGTCAAGAAGCGTCCCAAGGAAAAGCATCAGCAAAACATATAGGATCATGATCATCCAGAACGACGCCTCACTGCCTGCAAGTATGTCTTGCAATTGGTTTGGCAGACCTGCCATCCCAAGCATTCGGCTGTAAATAGACGCAGCGGTGATCAAGAACAAAATAGCCGCTGTGATGTGCCCTGTTTCCAACAACGCGTCCCAAAAACCTTTGAGCGATATTGATCTGCGAACAATGGCGATGACAAGCGCCACAAGCCCGCCTGCTGCCCCGGCTTCCACAGCTGTAAGCCATCCTGAATAGATACCGCCAAGCACGACAGTGATCAAAAACAAGGTCGGTAGAGTTTTGGATGCAATCTCACGTGTGGACATCCATTCGGTTTCTTGAACGACACGACCGCCAACAAAATTGGGGGTGAAACGCGCCATGAACCAAATCGCACCCACGTAAAATACGGCAAGCATGACGCCGGGAATAACGCCAGCAAGGAACATGTCGCCGACAGATTGCTCAGAGACAAAAGAGTAAATGATCAGCATCGCAGAGGGTGGAATGATCATGCCAAGTACGGATGAGCCAGCAACCACACCCACAGCAAAGCGCGGATTGTAGTCTTGCGCGATCATCTCGGGCACAGAGACCTTTGTGAACACAGACGCCGAGGCGATGGACGACCCTGTGACGGCCGCAAAGATAGCGTTGGCGCCGACGGTGGCCATGCCAATCCCGCCTTTCACCTTGCGAAAGCGCTGGGTCAGTACTTCGTAAATATCACTGCCCAAACCTGCCTTCGAGACGATAAGCCCCATAAAGGTGAACAGGGGAATGGTGGCAAATGAATACTCCATAGCGCTGTCGCCAACGGCCACTTTGAGCAGATTCAACGACAAGGTAAAGTTATCACGCATCAACCAGATAGAGACCAGCGACACAGTGCCAAGCGCGATTGGGATATAAAGCCCTGCGTAGATCAGAAAAACGATTGCGACGACCGAGATTAGGCCAATTTCAATAGGGCTCATTTAGAGGTCTCGTTATGCTCTGGGGCGCGGATCAGGGCGGGGCGATCCTGCGCGGTTATTACCTTGAGAACAAAGATCAGACTGGACAAGGCACAGCCCGACGCGATGACCAATTTGATCGGCCACCAAGGCACTGTGAACAGGCCGGGGATGCCGAAAAAGTCTTGCGTGTTCCACATGTGCACAAATTCAGGAAACATGATGTATGAAATCAAAAACATGAAAATCGCGGACACGGCATTGATGATCCGTCGCAGATTTGCGGTCAGCCTTGGGCGGCGATCGTGAAGCAAGTTTAGAAACCCGTCGGAGCGGGTCAGCCTGTCAACACGGGCCACATCGGCCAATTGCAAAAACACGATAAAAACCACCGAAAGCTGGACGATTTCATAGGTGCCTTTGATGGGGGCGTTAAAAATGCCGCGTGCAATCACGTCGACATTTAGGATCACCACCAGGGCCAGAACCGTTAAGGTTCCGGCCACGTTGGCGGCAATCGCGAGCTTGTGAGCAACCCCAGAAAGGCCGCTAAGTGCAGTTTTAAACATGGATATGTCCTCTTTCTGGGGGCGCTGATTAAGGTTGTGACCAGTCGCGGACACCTGTGAAGCCTTCGGCCTCAAGCTTTGCCAAATAGGCTGCCAACATCTCAGAACCGGGTTCACCTGCATCATTCAAGGATGACGCCCATTCCTGTGCAATGTTCGGAATGGCAGCGGCCCATGCGGCACGATCCTCGTCAGAGACCTCGATGATCGTACCACCAGAGGCGACATAGGTCGCTTCTGATTCAGCGGCGATTTCCATTGCGATATCTGCAAGATGATCACGGTAATCGATGGATACTGCTTGCAGGACGCCTTTGACTTCATCAGGCAATTTCGCCCAGTAATCTGCGTTCACGGTGACCGTTTTAGAGTTCACAGCACCAAGATCAGCGCGCAGCATGTATGGGCCGACTTCTGAGATTTTAAAGGTTGCAGCCGCTTCGGGCCAAAGCATCGCTGCATCCACCAAACCCGTTTGCAACATGTTGTAGAAGTCGGTCAGACCGCCACGCACGCCAGCAGCGTCTTTGATGCCTTCAAGATACCGCAGGTTCATACCCGCGCCTGCGACTTTAAAACCTTCTAGATCGCTGGGTGTCGCAATCTCTTTTGAGGTAAACACTTGGTAGGTATCAAGCACCACGCCTGTGGCCAAATACACTTGGTTCTGTGCTGCAAATTCGTTTTGCATGGCGGGGAATTCGCGGGCGATTTCATCTACCGCTTTCGCGACAGCACGTGCGTCAGATGACACAAATGGTGTTACCGCTGCGATGCCCTGACTGGGCAGTTTCGACGAGTGGAAAATCGTGGTGACGATACCGATATCGCCTAGACCAAGCTGAACGCCTTCCAAAACGCCACGTGGCTTCACGATAGAGCCGCCGTAGTTTTCTTGCCAGTCCATGACGTAGTTGCCAGTCTCGGCAAGGCGGCGGTTCACCTCAGGAATAAAGAAATCCGTAAACTCGCGAACCCATAAGGCACGGTCTGGATAACCATCGATTACAACTGCAGAAATTTTTTCCTGCGCGACGACCGGTAATGCTGTCATCGTCACAAGGGCTGCGCCCATAAGGCCGCAAACTGTCCAATTCTTCATCTTTTTCTCCTCCCAGAAAAGCAGGCGTTGCCCGCAAGATTGATTATGTCTTTTTCTTCCAATTCACGGTTAGATCTGTGCCGGCTGCCTCAAAAAGTTTGGCAATGGCACAGTATTTCGCCGTTTCAACACCCACCAATGTCAGCTCCTCCTGACTGGCGGATGTGGTGCAATTCACAGTTAATGTGATTGCGGGGAACGGTACGTCTATTTCCTCTTGCATGAGGACGCCGCGCCGATCAAATTGGCACGCCGCATCGATGGTGATCTCTCCCAGATCAACACCAAGGCGGTGCGCATTCTTATGTCCGATCACATTTGTACAGGCGATCAGGGCCGTCATCGCTGCCTCTGTCGGAGTCGGGCCAAGATTGGTGCCTCCCCGCTCTAATGGCTCATCGATGACGACCTCGAGATCACGCACAGGAATTTCTGTGCGTGCATGTGTGGGGCATGACGCCGTTGCGCGGTAGGTGACGACAGATTTCATTTTAATTGCCATCTTGTCTATCCTTTACGCAAAGCTGCACACTTGATCGAAGGCAAAGCGGGGCAGCTTTTGGAACAAAGCTGTCTCATCAGCATAGCCGATATTGCACAGAAAATTTGATTTCAAAGTTGTGCCTGCGAAAAATTCTTCATCAACGACCGCGTTCGAAAATCCAGACATGGCCCCAACATCAAGACCAAGCGCGCGGGCGGCAATCATAAAGTAAGCCCCCTGCATGGTGCCGTTGCGGTAGGCTGTGTCTGCGCAATACTCGGGATTGTCCTCAAAAAGGTGGCGGCGGTCCTCATGTGGGAACAAGAACGGCAATTCCTTCCAGAAATCCATATCATGCGCGATGATGGCTGTGACCGGCGCGCCCATCATCTTGCCAACGTTTTGCGGCTTGAGTGACTTTGCCAGCCGTTCTTTGCCTTCAGGTGTTTTCACAAAAACAAAGCGCGCAGGCAGCGTGTTCATGCTGGTCGGCCCATTGATCGTGATGTCGTAGAGTTCGTGCAATAATGCGTCATCAATCGGTTTGTCCGTCCACGCATAATGCGACCGCGCATCGCGCAAGATCAAATCAATTGCATCAGGGGACAGTTTATCGATCCGCCCACGCAAAGCACGATGATCGGCTTGGGCTTTCGCGCGCAGGGCTTCAAGTTCTTTACCAGTTGGAGCAGCCATCACGCGTTCACCTCATCTACGATTGGGTTCGAACAAATGCCGATGCCTTCGATTTCGATGTCCACAATTTCACCGGGCTTCAGCCAACGCGGGTTTGGCTTTTTGGCGTGGCCCACGCCGGGGGGCGTGCCCATGGCAATCAGATCGCCGGCCTCAAGCGTCGTGTATTCGGAAATCGTCGCAATCGTTTGCGCAACCGACCAAATCATGTTGCCTGTGTTGGACGATTGTAAAATCTCACTGCCAACACGGCTTTCGATTTTCAGACCGCTAGCCCCTGCTGGCACTTCGTCAGGGGTCACGACAATAGGACCAATCGCGCCGGTGTTGTCAAAGTTTTTCCCCGGCGTCCATTGATGTGTTTTGCGCTGATAATCACGCACAGACCCGTCGTTAAACACAGTGTAGCCAAAGACGTGATCCAGCGCGTCGGCTTCAGAAATATGACGCCCGCCTTTGCCGACGATGATCATCAATTCTGCTTCGTAATCAAGCTTGTCTGAACAGGTCGGACGCACGAGCGGCGCGCCGGCGGCCATGATGGAATTCTTGGAGCGCATGAAAAGCGCGGGGTAGTCGGGGATCTCGTAGCCGCCCTCTTTGATGTGATCTGTATAGTTCAAACCAAGACAAATGATCGTGCCGGGCTTGGCAACAGGCAGTGCCGGCGTGATGGAGGAGACCGCCACTTGCGGTGCGCCCGCGATTTGATCTGCCACCGATTCGATCAATTCAGGAGACTGGATCAACGCCATCAAATCTGCCCCGATCGCAGGGTTCAAAGCCGTAAGATCAACAGCATTTTCGCCCTGTACAGCAAAAACTGCAGCGCCCGAAGGTGTTTGCCCAACCAAATATTTCATCATCTCAATCCTTGTAAGTTCACACCATTTCTGCCTACTATATTTGTGGCTGTCAATTAATATCGATATTTTAAGGATTGCAAAAAATGGTGAAGTGGACGGATTACAAAGCAGAAGCAAAGTCACGAGGCGCTTTGGCACTCGAACTTTACGTTGCGCAAAGCACACCGGCATTGGGGCCAGATGCGGTAAAAGCGTCGCTTCATGATCACCTTGCCTATCAGGCACAATTGGAAACTGCGGGCCAACTTGCCTTCGCAGGGCCTATGTCTGATGAGAGCGGGGACAACATGCAGGGCATGGGTCTGATTATCTACCGCGCTGAGAGCTTGGATGCCGCCCGCCAACTGGCCGAGGCAGATCCAATGCACCAAAGCGGCGCGCGTGTTTTCACGTTGCGGCGGTGGATGATAAACGAAGGGTCACTGACCCTGACAGTCGGCCTCTCAACCAAGGCCGCTAACCTGACTTAAATGCCAGCACGAGCGTGCTTTAAGAATATGACGCCGAAGTCGCACATAAAGAGCACTTCATAAGTGGCGCTTATATGAGCTTGCGCGACGTATACCCACTTGCGCGACGTATACCCAAAGGACGTCACCATTTCTTGAGTTGATGTCTCGTCGCATCGCGCGCGACCATTGTCCTTGGATCAATGGCGAATTGGGGGCGGTTGGGTTTAAGGTGTTTGCGTGCACACGAATGTGAGCCGCAAAAGTGCGATCAGCACCATTTGTCCCGTGGTTTCTCTCCTCAATTCGTGACAAAACCAGTGCCAAACACAACCACGCCGCGTCTGGAACGATTCCCGTTTGAGAGGTTTTTCGTTTGGGGCGATGAGAGGATTCAGAATGTTAGCAGTTATTTCCCCCGCCAAGAAATTGAACATGGATCCTGTTGTGGGGCTGGAGCGCACGCATCCAAGTTTTAAAGCCGAGACCAAAGAGCTGATCGAGATCGCGCGGAGGTTAGACGCGGCGGCCCTGCGCAAACTGATGGGTATCAGCGAAAAACTGGCGGAATTGAACGTGGAGCGCTTTGCGAATTTCTCTGACACCCCTGACGTGGATGCGGTCAAACAGGCGATGTATATGTTTGATGGCGATACTTATACGGGGCTGGATGCGGTCAGTCTTGAGGCGGACACCATCCCATATGCGCAGGATCATCTGCGTATCTTATCAGGGCTTTATGGCCTCTTGCGCCCCCTTGATGCGATCCAAGCGTACCGTTTGGAAATGGGCAGCCGATTGGCCTCGCCCAAGGGCAAAAATCTGTACGCATTCTGGGGCGATAAAATCGCACTGAGCCTGAATGACGCCGCCAAAGCGAGCCAGTCCGAGTTTTTGGTCAACTGCGCTTCAACTGAATATTTCTCTGTGGTGAAAACAGAAGTGCTGAGCCCAAAAGTGATCACGCCCGTGTTCTTAGAACGCCGTGACGGCACCGAGAAAACCATCAGCTTTTTCGCCAAAAAAGCACGAGGCGCCATGGCGCGCTTTGTTCTTGAGAACCGTATCCGAGAGGTCAAACATCTGCGCGATTTTGACACTGGCGGCTATGCCTATGATGCGGAAAAATCTGACGGGGCGACACTGGTGTTTTCGCGGGATAGTTAAGAAGAATACGATCGGCGGACACGCGTTGCCTCCTGATCCAAGAGTTGCTGTGACCTAGTGGTGTCTGCGGCGCGGTCTGAATAAAGACCGCGCCTGAACCTTATCTGTACAGCAGAACCGGAATTTTCACCGATTGGATCATTGTAGTGGTCGTGGACCCGATAATCAGGGTCCTGATCCGACTATGCCCATAGGCCCCCATCACCAATAGATCGAATCCCTCTTGGGACACCAAATTGTGCAAGGCGTCTTCGGGCTCTCCTGTCGCGACGCGCGAGGTCGCTGCTATCTTGGCGATTTGGAGCTTGGACACAGCTTCATCGGCAACTGTTTGGGCCTGTGTCTGGTTCTGCGCCACGCTTAGGATGCAGACATCGAGATCCGCGAAAACGGGGCTGCTCGACATGCGGTCAATGGCGACCTTGGCACTCGCACTGCCATCATAGGCCACAAGAACCTTTGAAATGGGGCGAAACTCCCGTGAGGCCACAAAGACTGGCACCTTCGCGCTGCGCACGATTCGCTCCAAATTCGACCCCAAATGACCAGAGGCAAAATCAGCTCCTTCGCCGCGTTTGCCGATGGTGATTGCGCGAATCTCGCCTTCAAGTGCGCGCATCTCTTCCAAAAGATCCCCTTTCCGCAGTCGCAGGTTCACATTTGGAATGCCGTCTTGGGCAAGGATCGCTTGTGCATCCTCTAAAATGGCGTGGCCCTTCGCCTGCGCGAGCTTGGCGCGTTGCGCATCCAGCGCGGAAAGCTGTTCCAAAAGCGCGGTTCTCGCACCGAGGCTCAGCGCCCCCGACAGATCCGTCGAAGCGGCACCCTCATTGCGACCTAATACATGCATGGCCTCAACGCTGGCGTTGAGTTTCTGCGCGATCCACGCGGTATGATGGCAGACGCTTTTGGAATAGGCCGAGCCGTCCAGTAGTGTCAGTATCTTATCCATAATGATCCTCCCTCAGTGTCCCATCAACTTGTCCATCGCGCCGGGCTTGTCATGTATGGCAAGCTTATCGACGAGCGTTTCCGTTGCAGCGTTCATGCCCACAACCTCGACCTCTGCGCCTTCTCGGCGGAACTTCAAAATGGCCATGTCCAGCGCCTGAACCGAGCTGATATCCCAAATATGGGCGCGACTTACGTCGATGGTGACACGGTCCAGTGCCTCGCGGAGATCAAAGGCATCGGCAAAATCCTCGGCTGAGCCATAGAATAGCTGACCTTCGAGCACATAGCTGCGGTGGCGGCCATCGTCCGACAAGGTCGATGTGATGCGGAAAAGTTGCGCGATCTTGCCAGCAAAGAAGATGCCGGACAACAATACACCCACCAAAACACCAATGGCGAGGTTATGTGTGTAGACCACTGTGACGACAGTTGCGATCATCACGATAGAGGAGGAGCGCGGGTGTACTTTGAGCGCCTTGATAGATGACCACGAGAAGGTGCCGATAGACACCATGATCATGATCGCGACCAATGCGGGCATCGGGATACGCGCCACAAGGCCACCGAGGCCGACGACCAGAATCAATAAAACAACGCCAGCGATAAAGGCCGATAGACGTCCGCGACCGCCAGACTTTACGTTGATGATCGACTGGCCGATCATGGCACATCCCGCCATGCCGCCAATAAACCCCGTACAGGTATTGGCGATGCCCTGACCTATACATTCTTGGTTTCGGTTGGATTTGGTGTCCGTCAGATCGTCAACAATATTCTGGGTCATCAGGCTCTCCAGCAGCCCCACCACAGCAACGGCAGCGGAATAGGGAAAGATGATCAACAGCGTCTCTATGGTCAATGGGATATCGGGGATCAGGAAAAAGGGCAGGGTATCGGGAAGTGCGCCCATATCGCCCACCGTTCTGACATCCCAGCCCATCGTCAGAACCACCACGGTCAGCACGATGATGGTAACCAGAGGCGAGGGAATGGTCGTGGTGATCCGAGGAAAGAGATAGATGATGGCAAGGCCTGCCGCCACAAGGACATATGTCAGCCAAGTCACGCCGGGGGTGCTTGGATTCAATTCTGGCAGCTGCGCCATGAAAATGAGAATCGCCAAGGCATTCACAAAGCCGGTCATCACCGATTTCGACACGTAACGCATAAAGCGCCCGAGCTTCAAAAGCCCCGCCCCGATTTGCAAGAGGCCCGCAAGAACGGTTGCCGCCAAGAGATATTCAAGCCCGTAATCCTTTACAAGCGTGACCATCAAGACGGCAGTGGCCGCCGTCGCCGCCGAAATCATGCCTGGCCGTCCGCCCGTAAAGGCGATCAACACGGCAATGGAAAAGGAGGCATATAAACCCACCTTGGGGTCCACGCCTGCGATAATAGAGAATGCGATGGCTTCGGGGATAAGCGCCAGCGCCACGACGGTACCCGCAAGCACATCGCCACGAATATTGCCGAACCATTGCTGTCGGTAGTCAGAAATTGAGATCATATAGTCAGTCCATTACCCTGCGCACGAACGTCTTTCACGAGACGGTCTGCGGTATATATTGGGAGTTATCAGGGTTGTCCGGCGGATCAGCGGCCGGAAGAGCCACCCGGGCTCTCACCGGGTCCTTACGCTATTGGGATCACATAAACCCTATCTTCGCGGAAAAATCAAACCTTCAGTTGGCTCTGCGCCGCATTCAGGTCCGTTTTGAGCTGGAATTGCCAAGTCATCGCAAATTGCGAACCGCAACGCGGCCCAGTGCATTCTTATGGCCAGAGGCGTCATGCCGCTCGCGTGCTACTCAATCTCAACAGTCTGGCGCAACGCACCTGAGGTCGCATCAAAGATCAAAATCTGATTGTCTGTTGTGACAATCGCCACCCAATCGGCACCGCGGGTAAAGTTCTGTGCGGTGGCACCGGCGGGCAGGGCGATGTTTTCAGGCAAATCAAAGCTGACAGAGGCGTCCATCGTGGGGAAACGGGTGACAAGCAGGCCGATCAGGAGTAGGAACCCCAAAATCATCACCACCAAGAGCGATGTGACAAGCCTGCGCATCAGCGTGAGCCCTGCCATCGCTTTTGGGTCAATTCTCGCGTCCACGCTCTTTAGGTCGCCCTGTACCGGATCAATCATGTCTCTTAGCGCTCCACTTATCACCGTTGAATTTACCATCGCGGAAAACCCGCCTAACCGTCTTGATAAGGCGATTGCGCGTGATGTGCCAGCGGATGCGAACCTATCGCGGTCGCGTTTGGCGAAATTGATCGCGGACGGGTCTGTTGTGGTCAATGGCAAGCCTGCGCTGGATCAAAAGGCCAAGATTGCCGAGGGGGCATCGGTGGTGATCACTGTCGAGCAACCCGTGGACAGTCACTTGGTGGCCGAAGATATTCCGCTGGATATCATTTTTGAAGATGAGCATTTGGTGGTGATCAACAAACCTGTGGGCATGGTGGTGCATCCTGCCCCCGGTTCACCCTCTGGCACTTTGGTCAATGCGCTGATGCATCATTGCGGTGACAGCCTATCAGGTATTGGTGGCGAAAAACGCCCCGGTATTGTGCACCGTATCGATAAAGACACCTCGGGTTTGCTTGTGGTGGCCAAAAGCGATATGGCCCACCAAGGCTTGGCGAAACAATTTGAGAAACACACAGTAGAGCGCAAATACACAGCGCTGGTTTACGGTATGCCCGATGTGATGGATCCGCGCCTGCGCGGTGTCAAAGGCGTGAGCTTCGAAGGCTCGAACATCATGCGCATCACCACCATGCTGGGGCGTCACAAGACGGATCGGCAAAAACAAGCTGTGTCCTTTTCTGAAGGCCGTCACGCCATCACCCGTGCGCGCGTGTTGGAACAATACGGCCTGCCGCATCAGCTGACCTTGGTGGAATGTTGGCTGGAAACAGGGCGCACGCACCAAATTCGTGTGCATATGACCCACGCAGGGCACGGCTTGATCGGGGATCAAACCTATGGCGGCAAGCGCAAACTGTCGCATAAGGCTGGGATTTCTGAGGCGTCACTAGAGGCCATCGCGGCCTTTCCGCGTCAGGCTTTGCACGCGGCTGTTTTGGGGTTTGTACATCCTGTGACCGAAGAAAACATTCGTTTCGAGGCCCCTTTGCCCAGCGATATGCATGATCTGATTGAGGGCTTGCGCTAATATGCACGCTGTCTGCGCGTTTGGGGCAGGGTTGTAGCAATTGTGCACATTGGTGTGATCTGGCATTCTATCGCTAGACCACCGACAGAAATGGGTTCATCTTTCGTATAAAGATTGATGGTAGCGAACAAAAAACAACTTTTTGCCTCGCGAACCCTTGAACCGCTATAACCGTAGACCTATTTGCATGTTAACGCCTGTAACATTAGGCATTCGACATGGGAGTGACCCGAACAATGAGTAACTATACCAATCTGCCTGCCCCGAGTCCCGAACAGGGCCTCAACCGCTACATGCAAGAAATCCGCAAGTTCCCCATGCTGGAACCGGAAGAAGAATACATGCTGGCCAAGCGCTGGGTCGATCACGAAGACAGCGGTGCCGCGCACCGTCTTGTGACCTCTCACCTGCGCTTGGCGGCTAAAATCGCTATGGGCTACCGTGGATACGGTTTGCCACAGGCCGAAGTTGTGTCTGAGGCCAATGTGGGCTTGATGCAGGCGGTGAAACGCTTTGACCCTGAAAAAGGCTTTCGCCTCTCCACCTACGCGATGTGGTGGATTCGCGCTTCTATCCAAGAATATGTGCTGCGCTCATGGAGCCTTGTGAAATTGGGCACCACATCTGCGCAAAAGAAATTGTTCTTCAATCTGCGCAAAGCCAAAAACCGTATTGGGGCTTTGGAAGATGGCGATCTGCATCCTGATCACGTCAAACGTATCGCGACAGATTTAAGTGTGACAGAGGACGAAGTGATTTCGATGAACCGTCGCCTGTCGGGTGGGGATGCGTCTTTGAATGCCACAGTGGGTTCAGAAGACGGCAGCACTGCACAATGGCAAGACTGGCTTGAAGACGAGAGCATGGATCAAGCTGGCGATTACGAGGCCAAGGATGAAATGGAAAGCCGTCATGTCTTGCTGATGCAGGCGATGGATGCGCTGAATGATCGTGAAAAAGACATTCTCACCCAGCGCCGTTTGGAAGACAAACCCGTGACGCTTGAGGCCTTGTCAGAACAATACTCAGTGTCACGCGAACGCATCCGCCAGATCGAAGTGCGCGCGTTCGAGAAACTTCAGGCGCGTATGAAAGAGCTCGCTGTTGAAAGTGGCGTGTTCGAAGACGCGTAACCGCGTGGTATTTTTGACCTGTGGTCATATTTTGCAAAGGGGTGGTGAATGCCGCCCCTTTTCCTTTGAGACGCGCTCTGCAATGGTCTGTTCAAAGCCTATAGGAGAACGATCATGAGCAAACCGATCCGGTGGGGCATCTTGGGTGCCGCGAATTTTGCCAAAAAACATATGGCACGGGCGATACATAGTGCAGAGGGTGCGCAGCTTGTGGCATTGGCCACCTCAGACCCTGCCAAAGCTGAGGGGTTTCAAAGCTTTTGCCCTCAGCTTGAGGTCGAGACCGACTATGATGCCTTACTTGCGCGCGATGATATCGATGCGGTCTATGTGCCGTTGCCCAATCACATTCATGTGGATTGGACGCTCAAAGCGATGCGTTCTGGCAAACATGTATTGACGGAAAAACCCATCGCGATGACGGCGGAACAGATCGATGATCTGATTGCCCTGCGCGACAAGACAGGGCTCATGTGTGCCGAGGCCTATATGATCGTGCATCATCCGCAATGGAGTCGAGCCAAACAGCTTTTGGCCGAGGGCGCTATTGGCACCGTGATGCATGTCGAAGCTGTTTTTTCGTATAACAACAGTGACATGGATAACATTCGCAATCGCCCTGAAACGGGTGGCGGGTCTATACGCGATATTGGCGTCTACACTTACGGAGCTGCGCGTTGGGCGACAGAGCAAGAGCCGCGCACGATCACGCATACCAATATTCGCTATGAAAATGATGTGGATGTTGTCGCCGAAGTAAACGCGCAATTTGACACGTTTTCCTATCATGCGCTGACCTCGATGCGGATGTGTCCCGCACAAGAGGTGCGCTTTCATGGCGACACAGGCGTGTTGACGATGGAGACGCCATTCAACGCCAATCTATTCGGCCCAACGCGACTGCATCTGACGGATACATCGAACAATGAAATGGTTGAACATTTCACTGGGCAGAACCACTATATAACCCAAGTTGAAAATTTCTGTGCAACTGTGCGTGCAGGGACATCCGCCCATGCCGATTATCCTTGGACCTTGGAAGACGCGCGTGGCACACAAGCGATGATAGACGCTGTTTTCAAAGCGGATAAAGCCGCGCGAAGCTTAAAGGATTAAACATGGCCGACCCACATGAATTTGACGACGTGATGCCCGACCTTGAAAACATGACGCCCAAAATGCCTGAACATCTTGAAGAAAACATCTTTCATCGGATTTTTTTCATGATCCTCATCGCGATCATGATCAGTCTGTCCAAGACACTTTTGGTCCTGCTGACATTGTTGCAACTGGTGTTTGTGGTGCTTGGAAAAGGCAGCCCCAACCCCCGAATCGCAGAACTGGGCACCGATTTGGGCATTTGGATGGCCAAAGCCATCCGCTATCAAACGGCAGCCAGCGAGGTCAAACCTTGGCCTTGGACGGAGCTGGATTAAATGGCGGGTAAGCCCGAGACCTTTCACGCATCTTGCCATTGCGGAACGGTTCAGTTCGACGTGACTTTGCCCGAAGGGTTTGCGTCGGCGCGACGGTGCACCTGTTCGATTTGTGCCATGCGCGGTGCGGTGGCCGTGTCAGCCAATTTGGACGGGATCAATTTCTTGCAAGGCCAAGACGCCCTGACGCTGTACCAATTCAACACGAAAGCCGCGAAGCATTACTTTTGTTCAAAATGTGGGATTTACACCCACCACCAAAGGCGCTCGAACCCCAATGAATTTGGGGTCAATGTCGCCTGCCTGGACGGGGTGAGCCCCTTTGATTTCAAAGAAATCGAAGTACTCGATGGGGTGAAACATCATACCAGCGATACCAAAGCGGGACCGCGCCTTGCAGGTGTGTTGCGTTTTGAGGCCTTCCAGATCGACGACATCTCAAACTGAAAAAGCCCCACCAAATTTGGCGGGGCTTTTTTTCTGA
This sequence comes from Pacificibacter marinus, assembly GCF_018860665.1. Classification (GTDB taxonomy): domain Bacteria; phylum Pseudomonadota; class Alphaproteobacteria; order Rhodobacterales; family Rhodobacteraceae; genus Celeribacter; species Celeribacter marinus_A. The sequence continues at coordinate 208,962 of NZ_JAHKPK010000025.1, read as the reverse complement.
TGTTAACACTTTCCGCGTGGGTTTAGTCCATCGCTTCCAATTCATCGATCATCGCTGAAATCATCGACAGACCTTTGTCCCAGAATTTGGGGTCAGAGGCGTCAAGACCGAAGGGGGCCAAAAGGTCGGTATGGTGTTTTGATCCGCCGGCTTTGAGCATGTCGAAGTATTTGTCCTCAAACCCGTCTGGGTTTTCCACGTAAGCTGCGTAAAGTGCGTTCACGAGGCCATCGCCGAAGGCATAGGCGTAAACGTAAAACGGCGAATGGACAAAGTGGGGAATATAGGACCAGAAGGTCTCATAACCGTCCATGAATTCAAACGCAGGCCCAAGGCTTTCGCCTTGCACAGACATCCACAATGCGTTGATGGCGTCAGATGTGAGCTCGCCGCCTTTGCGTGCCTCGTGCAGTTTGCATTCAAAATCGTAAAACGCGATTTGGCGCACAAGAGTGTTGATCGAATCTTCGACTTTGCCCGCCAGCAAGACTTTGCGCTCGTTTTGGGTTTTCGCGCCTTTCAGAAGTTGTTGAAAGGTCAGCATTTCACCAAAGACAGAGGCGGTTTCGGCCAAGGTCAATGGTGTAGATGACAGCAATTCGCCCTGATCGGCCGCCAGCACTTGGTGCACACCGTGGCCAAGCTCATGCGCCAGCGTCATCACATCGCGCTGTTTGCCCAAGTAGTTGAGCATCACATAAGGATGCGCGTCGGTAACGGTCGGGTGGGCGAAAGCGCCTGGGGCTTTGCCCTCTTTCACGCCGGCATCGATCCAGCCTTTGGTAAAGAAAGGCTCGGCGAGTTCGGCCATTTTCGGGTGAAACCCAGCATAGGCCTGCATCACCATATCGCGGGCATCATCCCATTGGATGGCTTTGTCGTCTTCAAGGGGCAGTGGCGCGTTGCGGTCCCAGACTTGCAGCTTATCAAGGCCGAGCCATTTGCGTTTTAATTCATAGTAACGGTGCGACAGCTTGGGGTAGGCGGCGACCACGGCATCGCGCAGGGCCTCGACCACCTCGGCTTCGACATCGTTGGACAGGTGACGGCCCGTTTGCGGGGTCGGCATGCCGCGCCATTTGTCTTCAATATCGCCCATTTTCGCCAGCGTGTTGTGCACACGGGTAAATGTCTTAAGGTTTTGCCCCAAGACATTGGCCACTTCACGGGCAGAGGCTTCGCGGGTGTCGCGGTTTTGGTCTGACATCAAGGTGGCTGCGGCCTCAAGACCAAGCTCTTGACCATTCACGGTGAATTTCAGATCGGCAACCGTTTCATCAAACAGTTTGTTCCACGCAGAGGCACCGACAATGGACATGTCGTGTTCATAGCGTTCAAGTTCGTCAGACAGCTGATAGGGCCGCATTTTGCGCATGCGCTCAAAAATAGGACGGTAGCGCGCTAGATCAGCGTGCTGCAACATCGCCTCGACGGTTTCATCTGGGATGCGATTTACTTCGAGTGAGAAAAACACCAATGGCGCTGTGAAATTGGTGATCTTGTCTTGGATATCGGAAAAGAATTTCGCGCGCTCGCCGTCAACAGTGTTTTGGTAATACAAAAGCCCCGCATAAGACCCAAGACGCCCCGCCACTTGGCTGATGCGCTCATTACGTAATATGCAGTCATACATGCCAGCGCCGTCAAGTTCGGCCAGTTTGCCCTCATAGTCTTTAGCGAAAGACACGCAGGCCTCTTCCAGCCAATCCAGATCGCGTTTCACTTCCGGCGCATCTACGGCAGGGTAAAGGTCGCTGAGGTCCCAATCGGGCAGATCGCCAAAATCGCCTGTTGCCGCCCCTGTGTTCGCGTCAAACACGCGGCTGTCATAGGCGCGGGCGTCGAGGGCTTGGGGGCCGTGAGCACGAAGGGCGGATGTATTGCTGAAACGCATGAAAATTCTCCTGTTCCTATGCTCAACACTTAGGGATGCAGCGCACCGGTTTGCAACCCGTTGAGGTCAAGAGATTGAAGACCATCACAAATTTTGTCAGGCTTGCCGCCTTGATGCGCCGCATAGGGCAGGGCTACTGTCTCAGGGGCGGGGGATTACAGATTGGCGTCGAACAGCGCGCAAGACCGATCAAAGAATATTTTGCGGGTTTCAGGCACTTCCATAGGGATCTCGTGCTGGCCTTTTGGCACTTCAACCAGTTCGCCGCGCGGCCAGCGTGCCATGCGGGACCGCACCGCATCTGTGTTGACGATGGATTCGTCTAGACCCAGAAAGCATAGAGCTGGCACATCGGGGGATGTAAGCATGTCGATATGCCTGTTCTCAGCAATGGATTCGCAGACCCAGCGTGTGGAGGGGCCGCCAAGTCCCAAATCAGGTTCTGCTGCGACTTGTGCGCGCATATAGGCATACATATCAGCGTCACGGGTGAGCACGTTCCCTTTGAAATCTTGTACCATCATATAGGTGTCGCTTTTGGTGCCCGGCGCGCGTTTGCAATCCATGTTGAGCAAGGTCAAAATGGGGGCCAAGAACCGCAACATTGCCTTTTGCACGGTCGTCAGCCCAATGCCCCACATTGGGGCCGAAAAACTGGCAGCTTCAAAGGGCGCGCCTTCAAACAGCGCATGCAGACCAATGGCCCCGCCCATGGAATGTCCGATCATGAACCAAGGTTTGGGCAAATCGAGGTCGCGCGCCATATTGAGCACGGCGGCCATATCCAATTGGTAATCATCAAAATGGTTCACATGACCGATGCTGCGATCAGGCAACATGCGATCCGCTATGCCTTGCCCGCGCCAATCAATCGCCAAAGAGGCATAGCCTCTTGCGGCCAAATCTGTCGCCGCGCGCCCATACTTTTCCACACATTCGGTCCGCCCCGGCAAGATGAACACAGTGCCTTTGGTTTTATCTGCACCTTGGGTATCGCCAGCATGCGGCCAAACGCCCGCGCGAATGCGTAGCCCATCACTGGTGGTCAACCAATAAGCGTGGCCGCCTTTGGGGCCATCACAAACCTGTTCGAAAAAGGGGGCTGGTTGCATGTGGGGCCTCGCGAAGATGCTAGAAAAATATGAAAGCGGAGACATTCCGCAAAGCAAAAGACCCTGCCACTGTGACGCGGCAAGGCTTAAAAACTCTGTAATTTAGGCCAAAGCAGACCCAAGCTGCATGGCCATACCCATGTCGCCATCAACGGTCAGCTTACCTTGCATGAAGGCGGCGGTGGGGTTCACTTCGCCTTCGATCATGCCTTGGAAGGTCTCGACATCTGCTGTCAGCGTGACGTCTGCGTCGTCATCAGAGGCACGTGCGCCATCCGCATCGACAATAATAGAGCCTTCGTCCGCGATGACGAATTTCGCGGTGCCCGCAGCAAAGCCGCCATCGATCTTTTCATTCAAGGCTGCGACGGCTGCTGTTAGGATATCGCTCATAAGTTTTCCTTTGGTTCGGTTGTTTTTGGCTTCTTTTACATATGGGGCATTGCCCACAAGAGCCAAGAAGCTACACTCATAAACATTATGGACCGAATGCAACTGTTTCTCAAATGTATCGTTACGTCTTTGTGTCTGTGTTGGACCCAAAGTGCGCTGGCCGTGGATGCGGATAAATTGAATGGGCTGTTTGACCAGCTGGCCATGGCAGATGAAACACAGGCTGGAGCGATTGAACATGATCTTTATGCCGAATTGGCGCGCTCCGGCTCTGATGCGATGGATTATTTGCTCGAACGGGGGATGGAGGCAATGGAAATGGGCGATTCGCTTTTGGCGATCGATCATCTTACTGCCTTGATCGATCATGCGCCTGACTTTGCCGAAGGGTATAATGCGCGCGCAACCGCCTATTATCACGCGGGGCTTTACGGCGCGGCGATGGCCGATATTGGCACCACATTGACATTAGAACCACGTCATTTTGGGGCGATGTCTGGCATGGCGCAGATTCTGGACGAGTTGGAACAGACCGATAACGCGTTGAAGGTTCTATATGCCATACGGGATATCCATCCGCATATGGGCGGGCTTGATCAACGAATCGAGTTTCTTGAACTGGCACTTAGCGGTGCCGCGCTTTAAATGACATCCAAAGACTAAAAAGGCAGATGCCATGAGCAGCGCAATGGGGCAGGCCGCCCGTATCACCGCCATGTTGGGGGCAACCAACACGGGCAAAACACATTACGCGATTGAGCGGATGTTGAGTTATCGCTCTGGCGTGATCGGCTTGCCGCTGCGGCTTTTGGCGCGTGAAGTCTATGACCGTATCGTCGCCATTCGCGGGCCCTCTGTGGTGGCGCTGGTCACTGGCGAAGAACGCATCGTGCCGCCACGCACGCAATATTGGGTCTGCACGGTTGAGGCCATGCCCACAGACATCGGCCCTGATTTTCTAGCCATTGACGAAGTGCAGCTTTGTGCCGATCCTGATCGTGGACATGTGTTCACAGATCGTTTGCTGCATGCGCGCGGCACGCATGAGACGCTGTTTTTGGGCTCTGAGACGATGAAATCCGTCATCGCGGACCTTGTGCCCAAAGCGCAATTCATGAAACGCGAACGCTTTTCCAAACTGACCTACGCAGGTTCGAAAAAGCTAAGTCGGATGCCTGAACGAGCGGCGATTGTTGGGTTTTCTGTTGAAAATGTCTATGCCATCGCAGAACTTCTGCGCCGTCAAAAAGGCGGCGCGGCTGTGGTGATGGGGGCGTTGAGTCCGCGCACGCGTAATGCGCAAGTCGAGATGTACCAAAATGGTGAGGTCAATTATCTCGTGGCAACAGATGCCATCGGCATGGGGCTAAATCTTGATGTGACCCATGTGGCGTTTTCGGCTACGACAAAATTTGACGGACGGCGGATGCGGCCATTGCTGCCCAATGAAATGGCGCAGATCGCAGGCCGCGCTGGGCGCTATCAAACGGATGGCACATTTGGGGTGACGGGTGAGGCTTCGCCCTTGGACGAGGCGGTGATCGAGGCGATTGAAAGCCATCGGTTCGAGCCAATCAAGAAACTTGTTTGGCGCAATCCACGGCTTGAATTTGGCACAGTGGACACATTAATCGGCTCGCTTGAGCAGCCGCCAAACGATCCAAGCCTGATCAAAGCGCGCGAAGCAGATGACTTAGCGTCACTCAAAACGTTGGGATCTTTGCAGACGGTGCGGCCGCGTATTCGGGGCAGTAAAGACGTGAAACTTTTGTGGGATGTGTGCCGCATTCCTGATTTTCGCGGCATTTCGCACGGCGAACACACCAGCCTTTTGGAGCGAATCTTTGATTTTCTTCATGGGGTTGGGCGGATTCCCGACGATTGGCTGGCCGCACAGATCAAACGCATTGACCGGATTGAGGGCAATATCGATACATTGTCTAAAAGACTCGCCTATGTGCGCACTTGGACGTATGTTGCGCAGCGCACGGGTTGGGTCGACGATGAAAAGCATTGGCGTGCCGAGACCCGCGCAGTAGAAGACCGATTGTCAGATGCGCTACACAATGCGCTGACGCAAAGATTTGTTGACCGGCGGACGAGTGTACTCCTCCGGCGGTTGAAGCAGAAGGAGGGCCTAGTGGCCGACGTGAACGATAAAGGTGAAGTGATGGTTGAGGGTGAACTCATCGGCCGTCTAGAGGGATTCCGTTTCAGTCAAGATACGACTGCGACACCGGACGAAGCAAAGACATTGGCCCAAGCGGCTGTGGCTGTGCTGGCGCCTGAATTCCATTTGCGTGCTGACCGGTTCTACAATGCACCGGACACTGAAATGGATTTCACCGAACAGGGTGGCCTCATGTGGGGTGAGCACGCTGTGGGGAAACTCATAGCTGGCGATAGCGCCTTGCGCCCACGGGTGGTTGCTTTCGTTGACGAGGTTGCTGGCCAAGACGTGATCGACAAGGTTACGCGCCGTTTGCAGCATTTCATCGACCGCAAAGTTGCGACACTGTTTGAGCCATTGCTTGCGATGTCCAAAGACGAAGCGTTGACAGGTTTGGCCCGCGGGTTTGCTTTCCGTTTGGAAGAAAACCTCGGCGTGATCGAACGCGGCGCTGTGGCCGCTGAGGTGAAAGAGCTGGATCAAGACGCTCGTGGAGCTTTGCGCAAACACGGTATTCGGTTTGGTCAGTTCACCATCTTTATGCCTGCGATTTTGAAGCCAGCGCCAACGCGTTTGCGTTTGCTTTTGTGGTCTTTGTCGGCGAAACACGATGTGGCTCCCGATAGCCCCCCCCCTGGCTTGGTGACAATCCCAGCAGCGGCACACGCTCCTGAGGGCTATTACGCGATGTCTGGCTACCGTTTGGCTGGCGCGCGCGCGATTCGCATCGACATGTTGGAACGCTTGGCAGATTTGCTGCGCACTAAAGACAGCCGCGCTGGGTTTGAAGCCAACCCTGACATGTTGTCGATCACAGGCATGACGCTAGAGCAGTTCGCTGATCTGATGGTGGGGCTTGGTTACGCGGCTGAAAAAGGCGAGCGGGTCAAAGTCAAAGCAGCCCCTGAAAAGCCGAGCGATGCGGCTGTCGAAGCCTCTGCTGAAGTTGCGCCAACAGAGGAAGCGGCAACAGAGGATGCGCCTACGACGGAGGCTGTAGCGGCTGAGGCACCTGCGGTTGAAGCCGAAGCGCCAGTTGCTGAGGCAGAACCTGCGCCTGTTGCGGATGCGGCTCCTGTGGACATGGAAGTGTTCTACACCTTCAAATGGGGTGGCAATCGCGGTGCAAACCGTGGGCCGCGCCGTCAAGAAGGGCGTCAAGGCAACCGTCAAGATGGTGAAGCTAAAGGCAAAACTCGCCCACAAGGCAAAGGCAAACCTCGGCGTGACGGTGGCAAACGCGATGGCGGCAAAGGTGGCAATAAACCACAGTCATTCTCTGCGCGTCCTACACGTAAAGAAAAAGCCATCGATCCAGACAACCCCTTCGCAGCAGCGTTGATGGGATTGAAAGACTCTAAATAAGTTGGAAAAGCGGGACACGATACGCCTCGATAAGTGGCTATGGTATGCCCGCTTTTTCAAAACCCGCTCGCTTGCGACCAAGGTCGTCAGCGGCGGGAACGTGCGATTGAATTCTAACAAAGTGGCAAAGCCGTCTGTGGCGGTCGGGGCAGGGGACCTGTTGGTCTTTACCCAAGCCAAAGAGGTCAAAACCGTGCGCGTGATTGCTTGTGGCACGCGACGTGGCCCCGCGCCTGAGGCGCAAATGCTCTATGAGGATCTGACACCTGTTTCAGAGGCAAAGGAATTCGTTCCACAATCGCCTAAATTTGAGGGAAAAGGTCGCCCAACTAAGAAAGATCGTCGCACTGGTCTTCTTTCCCCCAAAGATATGTTTCGAGATGCTTGAATGATTTGGCAATGAGCGTTAGCTAAGGCCGACCTTGAATTTCTGGATGAGCCGCAATGACCTATGTCGTGATCGAAAACTGCATTTCTTGTAAGTACACTGACTGTGTAGAAGTCTGTCCTGTGGACTGTTTCTACGAAGGTGAAAACATGTTGGTCATTCACCCCGATGAATGCATCGACTGTGGTGTTTGCGAACCTGAATGCCCCGCTGACGCGATCCGCCCAGACACAGAGCCAGCAATGGAAAAATGGGTTGAATTCAACCGCAAGTATTCCGAAGCTTGGCCGGTGATCCTGTCCAAAAAAGACCCAATGCCCGGCTATGAAGAAAAAGACGGCCAAGAGAACAAGCTTGAAACCGATTTCTCGGAAGCCCCCGGCGAAGGCGGCTGATCACGCCATTTATGCGTGGCGTGTTTCGGTAGGATTTTTTGCCAAATACCCGAATCATATTCCATCGAGAGCCCTCGTCATGTGTGACATGCGAGGGCTTTGATTTTACTAAATCTTCATAATCAGCCGTATTTTTTCGCTTTATCGCCTTGAAAACAGGCCAAAACTTGCTGCCATGCTCTTGCCCACCTTTTAAATGGTGCGTTTTTTTGGTATGGTACCCCAACAACATCAGGACATATCGACCTCAAACCCCAACAGCATAGTTTGACTGGGGCTTGAGTTTTTCGCGCCAAAATTGACCCTTGGGTCGCACCGTCTTGCCCGCAGTTGCGGCAAAACAGCGTGAAGTCGAAGGTCTTTAATACCTGTTCTTTGAGGAACCAGATTGACTATGAGCAAGACCAATAGACCAGATTACAGCCCCAATGATTTCGTCGTTTACCCGTCGCATGGCGTGGGCAAAGTCGTCTCTATCGAAGAGCAAGAAATCGCTGGGATTTCTCTCGAACTTTTCGTCATCGCGTTTGAAAAAGACAAAATGACATTGCGCGTTCCTACGCATAAAGCTGACGAAGTGGGCATGCGGTCCTTGTCGTCGCCTGATGTCATTGCACATGCGATGAAAACGCTCAAAGGCAAAGCCAAAGTCAAACGGGCTATGTGGTCGCGCCGCGCGCAAGAATATGAGCAAAAGATCAACTCAGGTGATCTGATTGCCATCGCCGAAGTGGTGCGCGATTTGCACCGCACAGACGATCAGCGCGAACAGTCTTACTCTGAGCGTCAGTTGTACGAAGCAGCCTTAGAGCGTTTGACACGCGAAGTGGCGGCTGTGGCTGGCTCGGATGAAGTTGAAGCGGGCAAAACAATTACGGATGTTTTGACGTCGCGCGCACCTGCTGCGGCTTAACAGTCCCAAGCTTACAATTCAGAACCGCCGCGGACATGATCTTGCGGCGGTTTTCTTTTGCGCGAGCACAGAAGATCATTAAAACGCGGCGATCAGTAAAGTGTCGTGCCAATGGCCAGAACGCAAAGTTCGCACAAAACCTGCGTCGCCCCCAAAATATCACCCGTTTGACCACCGATTTTTGCTTTGGCAATTTTCATCACCCCCAAAATCACCAAACCACAGGCACTGGCGGCCAAAACCATTGGAACAAAGCCGATACTCACCCAAGCCAAAGCAAGCGCGATCACAGCGCCGATAGCAGCGGTGGTGCCACTGGGACGTCCAGTTTGTACTGACAGTCCATCATCACGCGCATGGGGCAATAGGGCCATGACAAAAGGCATCGCCGCGCGCGACAGCACAGCGGCGGCAACGAAAGCACCAAGCTGCAAGTTGTTCACCAACATTGTGATGGTCGAGAACCGCAGCAGCATTACCAAAATCAAGGCCAATACGCCGTAAGTACCGATATGGCTGTCTCGCATAATTTCCAAACGGCGGGCAGGGGTCCAACCGCCCCACAGTCCGTCTGCACTGTCGGCGATGCCGTCTTCATGCATGGCGCCGGTGAGGAACACAGCGCTTGCAATGGCGAGACCCGCAGAGACTCCAAGGCTTAAACCAAGCCAATCCGACAGCAAAGCTATCATCACCATGAAGACCCCGACACAAGCCCCAATGAGCGGGAAGGCCCAAGTGGCTTCAGCCGTGCGCGTGAAACTGGCTTGAACAGGCAGGCGGGTCAACAAGGCAAAAGCGGTTTTAATGTCGCTGATTTGGGGTCGAAAAACGGTGGACGTCATGGGCAAATATGCTCCCTGCGGCAAGTTTGTTCTATAATCGCATCGTCCAAGCAGATAGACAAACCCCAGCTTAAAGACAATGACGGAGCCGTCCCATGCCATTCACCACACTTGATGCTTTCCAGGCCATCTTGGCTGCCGCCCCGCATGCTGATGCACAAAGCAAAGCAGGGGCCGAGGCGCGCAATGGCAGTTTGACCAAACCCGCTGGCTCTTTGGGGCGCTTGGAAGACATCGCGATTTGGTATGCGTCTTGGCGCGGGACTGCGCGGCCGACAATCGAAGCGCCTCAGGTGATTGTATTCGCGGGCAACCACGGTGTCACAGCACAGGGTGTCTCTGCCTTTCCCGCAGAAGTCACCGCACAGATGGTGATAAACTTTGAACATGGCGGCGCTGCGATCAATCAATTGTCGAAAAACGCAGGTGCGTCGATGTCTGTTCACGCAATCGATCTGGATCGTCCGACCCATGATTTCACTGAGCAGCCCGCGATGTCCGAGGCCGATTGTGTCGCGGCTTTGACGGTCGGTTGGGATGCCGTGTCCGAGACCGCCGACCTGTTGGTTGTGGGGGAAATGGGCATTGGCAACACCACCCCTGCCGCTGCGATTTGCAACGCGTTGTTTGGTGGCGAAGCGTCCGATTGGACGGGGCGCGGCACGGGCGTGGATGATGCGGGCTTTAAGATCAAACAAGATGTGGTCGCCAAGGGTGTGGCCAAGTTTGGTAATTTGGATGCACTACAGGTCTTGGCCGCTTTGGGCGGGCGTGAACTGGCTGCGATGGCTGGCGCCATTGCGCGCGCACGGGCTTTGCGTATTCCGGTGATCTTGGATGGGTTCATCTGTTGTGCTGCCGCTGCGACCTTGGAACAAGCGCAGGTCGGCGCGCTGGATCACTGCATTGCGGGGCATACATCAGCAGAAGCTGGACATGAACAATTATTGGCTGCTTTGGGCAAAGACGCTCTTATCGACTTTGGCCTGCGCCTTGGTGAAGGCTCGGGGGCAGCACTGGCATTGCCTTTGGTCAAGGCGGCAGTGGCCTGTCATTCTGGCATGGCGACTTTTGCGGAAGCCGGCGTGTCCGAAGAATAGCATGTCAGTGTCGGAGTGCGCGCGCATTGCGTGGGACGGGCTAGGACACTTTGGTATCTGTGTCGCGCCCTTGCTGCAGTTGTGCCACAAGGGCGGCTTCCAAATCGATATCCAAGGCCTTTGAGCGTTCCACATAAGCGGCATTTTCTGACACAGGTTTCCCCGGTTGCCATAGTTCCGCCAATTCGCGCAAAGCGCGGCGATCATGTTGGTAATAGGCCTGTTCACTCTGTGAGGCGTCATAGTCTGACAGACCCATTTCTTCCAAAACATAGCGGCCTGCGCGCAGCGATGAGTCAAACATTTCACGCACGATTTTGTCGGCTCCGGCCTTATACAACTCATACACGTGGATACGATCACGGGCGCGGGCGATGATCATAATATCGGGATTGGCCTTGCGGGCGAATGCCACCAGCTTGAGCGCAGCAGCCTTGTCGTCCAGTGCAATCACCAAAATTTTCGCACTCTCAAGTCCCGCTGCATGTAGCAAATCTGGGCGCGTTGGATCGCCAAAAAAGCCTTTGATGCCAAATTTACGCATCACTTGGATGACCTTGAGATCATGGTCGATCACCGTGGTTTCAAACCCAGAGGCCCGCACCAAACGGTTGACCGTTTGGCCAAATCGACCAATGCCTGCGATGATGATTTTTTGTTTGCCGTCAATTTCGTCATCTGGCTGTCTGTCTTCCATTTTGTCTGACAAACGCGCGCGCAGATAATCTTGGAACATGAAAAACAACGGCGTAAACAGCAATGACAGGGCAATGATTAACAACAAACGCTCGCCCAGCCACAGTTCCAAAACACCTTGTTGCAACGAAAAGGTGGTCAAAACCATACCAAATTCACCCGCTTGCGCCAAGGACAGTGCTAGCAGCCATTGCCCGCGTGTGCGCAGCGAAAACAGGCGCCCGATCATCAGCAAAATCACGCCTTTAAGCAGCATAAGCCCCAGTGTTAGCGCAATGATTTCAAAGGGATCTCGAAACAGGATGCTAAAATTAATGCCTGCCCCCACTGCAATGAAAAACAACCCCAGCAACAGACCTTTGAAGGGTTCGATCGAGCTTTCCAACTCGTGACGAAACTCGGTATTGGCCAAAACCACACCCGCCAAAAACGTGCCAAGTGCAGGCGATAGACCGACGGAGCTCATCAGCAGGGCGATGCCCACCACGATAAACAATGATACAGCTGTATAAAGTTCACGCAGATTCGCCGCGTGTATAAATCTGAAAAAGGGCCGTGTCAGATAGACGCCGGCAAAAATGATCAAGGCGACAGCCCCCAAAGTGGCCAAGGTCACGCCCCAAGCGGGCAAAGTTTGAACCCAAGTCAAATCCTCATGTGCGACAGTTTGCGCGCCGCGCGAAATAGACCCGTCAGGATTGATAGATAATAGATTGCCGACAGCCAAAAGCGGCAAAATAGCGATCATCGGGATGACCGCTATATCTTGGGTCAGCAGCACAGAAAACGACGCACGCCCGCCGCCGGTTTGCATCAATTTCTTTTCCGATAAAGTCTGCAACACCACAGCTGTAGATGACAAAGACAGGATCATGCCTACGGCCACGGCTGTTTGCCACGTCAATCCCATAAGTATCGCAGCACCTGCCACAGCCCCAAGAGTTAGCGTGATTTGCAAACCACCAAGCCCAAGCAATTTATGGCGCATATCCCAAAGCGCGCGGGGGTCCAGTTCCAATCCAATGAGAAACAGCATCATTACCACGCCAAATTCGGCGAAATGCATCAGATCTTCGCTCTCTTTGTGCTGGATCAAGCCCAAAATCGGTCCAATCACAATCCCTGCCAACAAGTATCCTAGGACGGATCCCAATCCCAAACGGCGTGCCAAAGGCACTGCAATCACAATGGCGCTGAGGTAGATGAAAAATGGTGTCAGGATGCTGAGCATCTTAGAAAAGATCCTTTATGAATATAGGCTGGTTGATTGGGGCCAGATCAGGCTCAGCTTAACGCGGCACGGATTTCATTTATCCTAATGATTCATGGATATGCAGCAAGGCCGTTCTGCATTAAGGGCCAAAGTAAGGAAGGCAAAAATCACAAAGCCTTAATAGACGGCGTGTAAGTCTCAGCGGGATTTACGCGCCGATTTTGAGGGTGATCGATCTGTTGCCTTTGACGTAAACCAATGCGCTGTCTGAAATGGATTGAACGCGGCCCCCATCAACGCGATCACCTATTTTGACTTTGGCCAGACGCCCCGATGGCAAACGGACCAAGGCGCGACGATCAGAGCTGGACCCGTAGACGCCCATCAGATTGACTTTGCGCAGGTTGATCGCGTTTTTGACCGTGGCCGCACGCGCCACTGTGGTTGCTGTGGGGCCTGACGGAATTTTAGGCGCTGGAACCGCGGCGGTCACGCGTGTGGCTGATACATTGTCCGTGGTGGATGCAGACCCAGACGCAGCCGCAGTTGCGGCCTGGGCAGCGGCCTCTGCCGCACGCGCAGCGGCGGCAAGTTTGGCGATATTTTGTGGACGCGGTTCGGGCAAGAGCGATGCTGTGACTACAGGAGCAGTGGGTGCAGGGGCGGGGTCCCCTTCGGCCTCGGCGTCTGATTGCGCTGTTTGTTGCGCCGATTGTGGGCGCGCTTTGGGACGAAAAGCCCCCAGTTGGGTGCGGGTCAACCCGCCTAAATTGGCCTGTTCGCTGCGCTCGACCAAGCCTTCAGGGCGTAGACGCGGTGAAAACCCTGCCAAAGCCGCCCGCGCAGTGTTGCCTTCGGTGTTGGCGGCCTCAAGAGCTGCGACGTCGCTGTCCCCTGGACGGGCGGCTGGCGCGATTGGTGGCGTGCCCGCGTAGACCATAACGCCCGACGGGGTGATCGCGCCCTCAGGCGTGGCGCGCACCAACCCGCGTGGATCAAAGTCATAGGTGGTGCCCGCTGGGGCTGGCCCCGCAGCTGCAAGGGGTTGCGCGTCGATTTGGTGGGGCTGTGCATTGGGTAAGGCCACCGCATCTTGCGAGAGAATATTCGGGTCAATAGAGGCTACGTATAGATCCGAAGTGGTGTCCTCAAAGACGCTTGCACCAGCTTCGGGGGGCAAAGGCCAGATGCCAGTGGCCACATATTGTCGTGTGACTTCTGCGATATCGACCGGGTCATCTGCGGAAGGCAACGGCGGTTCAAAGGCCAAATCCACTGTGTCGTCATCGGTTGTGTCGATTTCTATCGCAGCCTCAGACTCCAATGCGAGATCGGTCTCATCCATGTTTGGGATAACATCCGGTGCAATCTGAGAGGTGTTCTCGCTCTGAGTCGTTTCGGTGATCGGGGCAGCCGTGTCTGGCGTGCTCCATGATGCCCACATTGCCACGAGCGCCATAAACAACAAAAGCCCAAGCGTTAGTGCAATCCCAAGGGAAATGCGTTTTGGCTTTGGCGTGGTTTTGCGTGCACCAAAAACGTTGAATTTGGTCTCACTTGCATCTTTGGGAGCCATAAGACCCGCAGCTTTGTCCGACATCGGCTTGGGGCCTGTGTCGATTTCATCGCTGAGATCCTCAATCGGGGCAGGTGTGCTGTCCAACGCCATTTTGGCCTCGGTCGCAGCCTGTGCTTGAGCCGCTTTTTTCGCGTTGCGAGCCTTTAGTGTCGCAAGAGCAAGTGCGCCGCCTTGGGCCAGTTTGGCCCGTACAGCAGTGGCTTTTGGCGTCAATGTTGCAATGGTTGAGGTTGTTGCCTCGGGTGCTTGGGCCTTGGCCGAAAGTGCGGTTTTGGGACCTGGCTTTGGTGTTTTGATCGCTCCAATTTGCAACTTTTGTTCGGTGGATGCAGGCGGCAAGGTGTCGACGCGGCGCTGCGCGGAGGGGGGCGCTGGCATCGCGGGCGGTTCGGGGAGCGGTGCAGATTTATTCGATTTGATATCGTCGCTTTTTTGCGCCCGCAAAATACCACTCGTGCGGCTGTCGCGCGGTTGAGGCAGAGACTCATCGACCACCTCAGCCATCGGTGCGCCGTCGTCATTTGGGATGCTTTTGTCCGTCACGCGTAGGGGTGGAGAACTGACCTCTTGCGGTGGGATTACAGCCGATAAAACGCGTGACGGGGCTGCTGATAAACGCATGAGCGCAGGCTCTGGTGCCGTGCTTGAGCGCGTTGCGGCGAAAGACGCGCGCATGGATTGAAACCCTGTTGTGGGGGCTGTGTCAGGGCTTGGCGCATCGTTTTCAGAGGAAATACTGTCAGTCGCAGATTCTGCGGTACTGTTTGTTTCATCTGCATCATCGGCGTTTGCTGTGATGGGGGGTATGACTGTCTCAACGGGCGCGTTGACGTCACTGTCGTTTGTTTGTTGGGCATCAGTCTTATCTACATCCGTAGCCTCAATGATGTCATCGGCGGAGGCTGGCGCTTGATCTGCCATGTCATTAGGCAAGACGTTGTGAGCGTTTGCGTCTTGAACAGGCGGAGCCGTCACGTCATTTGCCGAAGCGATCTTTTCAGGCGTGGTCTGATCCGTCTCGTTCTCATCAGGCGTTTGATCGACCGTATCAATGGGAACTGTCTCTTGAGGGGGGATGTGTTGAACATCTGAGACAGGATCGTCTTTGGCTGGCGCGGTGCCTTCGGCGTTATTTTTACCCTGTGATGTATTGGCGTGCCCGTTCGAAGCCGTCTCGGTCTCGGCTTGTGGGGCATTCGGTGCCTCGGGTTCTGATCCGATGTCAGTATCTACAGTTGCAGACACGGTCTCAACTGGCGTGGGGTCCGGTTCAGGAAGGACTGCCGTTTGCGTCGCTCCGTAGAGCGCTAAAATATGTATGGCCGATGGGTCACGATCTATCTTGGTGTTTGTTCCGATCAGCGCGTCAGCCGCCGCAGCGCGACCAAAGAAAGGTTCTGCGTCAAACGTGCCGTCTTCGGGGATAGCGACAAAGCACAAAGGGTTAAAGCGATGTTGGCGGGCAAAACTTTCGGCTTCCTCAAGTGTTTCGCGTGCGACCACGGCGATTTGCAAACCGTCCTTGGTGACGTTCCAATCATAAACCAGTTCGTGCAACGCATAGGGTGTGGCACCTGTTAGCGCGTCTTCGATGGATTTCTTGCGCTTGGATTCATTGCGGCCAGGATCAGGAATGGTGCGATACAAAATCTGGCTGTTGGGGATCACCAATTTGGTCGACAGACCTGATGACGCCATGGCGGTTGCTGTGCTGCGCAGGCGCGACAAAGCGGCGTCCATGTCTGGATCTTCCAACGATACATCGCCCATAACATGCCAGCCGCTAGAGGCGCGGTGCAGCAGAGAAATGCCTGTATGGGTAAAATTTAAAGCAAAATTTGGCTTCATACTCTTGGCGTAACCTGATTATGCCGCGTAGATTGCGGCCCGTGACTGTGCTTGACAACGCTACCCTAAGGCCGCGCGCATGCAAAGAAAAACCGATCTTTTTCACTTGGCGGTTTGTCGCGGATATGCGGCACCACAAACGCCGCAGGCCAATTTAACCTAACGCATCCACATATTTGCTTTTTTGATACGATTGCGGATCATCTTTTCACGGCGGGGAAGATTATCGCGGTCAAACATATCGCGGATTCTGTCCCCTTTGTTTTGAAAAACGATGCGCTTGATGGGCTCGTATTCTTTGAGCACTTTCTTGATCCAATTGGGCTCACAGGCATGACGCAGTTTGGTGACCACGTCGTCACTTTCGCGCGCGAAGAGCAGCGGGAAGGTGCGGTAATGACAAGATATCGCACCATCAAGTGTGTTCTCGGGCAAGGTGCTGCGTGCGCCGCCAAAAGAATGGATCACCAGCGGCAAGGCGACTTGGTCAAGCCAAGGGTCAAAGCTTTGCAGCATGGCCTCAGCGGGCGGATCGGCTAAGATTTCCGTTGCATATTGGGTAAAGCGTTCGCCAAAGAGTTTCGGGCATTTGTAAAAGAAAAAGCCCGCGTTGAAATACATGTAGCGTTTCCAATACTCGTCTGGCTGGGTCAGATCGAGAGTCGATTCAAATTCCAATCCGAATTTGTCGTAGAGAGATTTCCAAATTTCGCCATATCCTGGACCGTAAAGTTCGATCTCTGGCCATGTGCCTTCGGCTTTGAGTGAGGCACAGGGGCGATCAAAATCAAACGGTACGCTGGACACAGGGCCTGTGATCAACGTGTCTGTGTCAAAAAACACAAAGGGTTCACCTTCGGGCAGGGCTTTGAGCGCTTCAATTTTATTGCCGTAAGGGTATGACTGGCCAAAATGCACAGTCTCAAATGGTAAAATTTCAGCACCAAGACGCGCGAGAGCAGAGAGTAGATCTGTCTGGCGAATCCGCGGATCGCCGTTCCAATTGGGCCCAGGCTGCGGTTCTGCGATAAACAGTCGTCCTTTGAAATCAGGATCGTTTTGGCGCAATGAGGCGGCAAACAAAAGAGCTTCATACATGAGGCGCCCATTTTGACCGATCACAACAATGTTGAATGAATTTGGCTTTTGGGAGGTACCTGTCATAACGTGTGTATCATCTCTCGGATCAGGGCCACATTTGCTTTTAGTATAGGCTGATTTGTCCCCATTCGAAAGGCGACAAATGCCACCTTATGTAAAAGGATTTTTCCATGAGACGTTTTATGCCTATCGTATTGGCGCTTGGGATAATTTCGCCCGCTTTTGGGGCGAATTTCACCACTGCAGCTGAAGTGAAACCTATATTGCAAGCGACCAAAGCCAATTGGATTGCGGTCCGATTGTATGAAGGGCGTGATCTTTTGTATTTCACCAACCTTTTGGCGTGGCGCTGTGGCGTCGCCAAGATTGAATATGCGGTTAACGGCGGCGATATGGTCAAATTTGTAGCCGAGCCTTGCTATTTAGATCAGGCGCAACCCAATGCGTTGAAGGTCGAAGGGTTGGACGCGATCTTGGTGTCATTCCCGCCGCAGACGATTGAGGCCATCGATGTGCGGGTAACCTTTGCGGATGAAACCGTCGAAGAGGCAACATATACGCGTGCGGCTGTTCAGATCGACTGATTTCGGCCATTGAATTTGCGGCGCTGCACAATTTGCTATGCCTAACAAACAGGCCACCAGTATCCCGAAACGATCTTATATGTTTAGAGGGGGATAAATGGTGGGCGACCCTGGAATCGAACCAGGCGTGGGTCTCCCCGGCGGAGTTACAATCCGCTGCCGCACCTTGCAGCCCGTCGCCCACTCGGATGCGTTAGCATCGTTGTGTGCGGGGTGGATACAAGTGCAGTGGGGGGGCGTCAACAGGAAAATTGCTTGTATCTCAACAAACCGCAAGGCAAGGAAGGGACGCAGGCAAAAACGGGATATCTGGTCATGAAAAAACCCCAATGGGTCGTCGAAAAAGAGCAACACAAACGCAAAGCTGCCGCAGCCACGGTTTGGCTCTTTGGATTGCACGCGGTGCGCGATGCGTTGCGCAACCCTGATCGCGAAAAGCTTAAGCTGGTCGTGACCAAAAATGCTTATGACAGATTGGCCGAAGACATCGACAAATCGGGCATGGATCCAGAAATCGTTGAGCCGCGCAAATTTGACGTGCCCATCGATGCGCAATCCGTGCACCAAGGGGCGGCTTTGGAAGTCAAGCCTTTGGCTTGGGGCTCTGTCTCCGAAATTTGTCTGGGGGCAGGCGAGGGCGTGCCGACGGTTGTTTTGCTTGATCAAGTGACCGATCCACACAATGTGGGCGCGATTTTGCGCTCTGCCGAAGTGTTCGGCGCCGAAGCCGTGATTGCCACCGCGCGTCACGCCACGCCAGAAACAGGTGCTTTGGCGAAAACCGCATCCGGTGCGCTAGAACGCCAGCCGTATTTGCGGGTGCGCAATCTGGCCGACACGATGACCGAATTGCAAAATATGGGTTTCGTTTGTTTGGGCTTGGATGGCACGGCTGAGGTCGAGTTGGATGATGCTTTGGCGGACTTGTCTGGTCGCCCTGTCGCGCTTGTGATGGGGGCCGAAGGGCCGGGGCTTCGTCAAAAAACCAAAGAGACCTGTGATCTATTGGTGAAAATTCCCTACAAACGCGACTTTGGCTCGCTCAATGTATCAAATGCGGCCGCTGTTGCGCTGTATTCTGCGTCCAAACGTTAAAAGAGCCGCGCGTTATAACAACGGATAACGCGCAGTCACGCTTGCGTTGGGGGGGCTTCTCATTGGTCCCCTCAAGCCTCATCCTTTTGTCACGTACACAAAAGGAAATCGCTATGATCACACGTCGCTCGTTGCTCGCTCTTGCCATTGTCCCCGTTGCGGGTGCCGTCTTGGTGCCCCTTGCCAGTTTTGCTGCTGATACTGCCTCGATGAAAATCTACACCAAAAACGGCGTGGCCATTCGAGGGGCTGATCCCGTGGCCTATTTTACTGAAAACGCTTATGTGCAAGGTGATGCAGCCCATGCCGCTGAATGGGCTGGCGAGGTCTGGCATTTCTCATCTGCTGAAAACAAAGACAAATTCGTTGCCGACCCAACAGCCTATGCGCCTGAATTTGGCGGCTATTGTGCTTATGCTGCGGCCAAAGGTGGTCTGGCTGACGGCGACCCTGAGGCTTGGACCATTCACAACGGCAAGCTATATCTGAACTTTAACAAAACAGTGCGTTCCATTTGGCTGGAAGACACGGATGCCAACATCGCATTGGCCGAAACCAATTGGCCTGAATTGAGCAAGCAATAAGGGACATGTTTAGAAACAGTCTGTTGATCACGGGCGTTAACACTGTGTTCACGAATGTATTACATGCTCTTTAACAAGACCCGATAAGACCTAAGTATATCCACAGACACGCACTGGAACCCGCGTGTCGCTTCTATGTCCCTCGTTCCACACTCTGCCCGAGCCGTTTCCCCTGGCTCGGGCTTTTTTATATGGATCGCGGGTGTTTTTTCTCAAAGCCCACACTATCTTTATATCATGAGCCATGTAGACCGTCTGAGTGACCCCGACATCGCACGTATTTTAACGTCAACACGTGTGATCGCGATGGTCGGCGCCTCGCCGCGCCCTGAGCGCGCGTCCAATCGTGTGGGTAATTTTCTCGCGGCGCATGGGTATAAGGTGATTCCTGTCAATCCGGGGCAGGCGGGCAAGGAACTCTTTGGCCAGACATGCGTGGCCTCGCTGCGCGATATTTCCGAGCCTGTTGATATGGTTGATATCTTTAGGCGCTCTGAACATGTCTTGCCTGTGGTCGAAGAGGCTTTGGAACATTTGCGGGGCTTAAAAACGATCTGGATGCAGCTTGATATCGTCAATGACAAAGCCGCCGCGCTTGGACGTGCCCAAGGGGCTGAGGTGGTGATGGATCGCTGTCCTAAGATTGAAATCCCTCGTCTTGGCCTTTTGCCGCTCTCAAGCTGATGCTTTGGCCGCTTTGATCCAGCCTTGAATGGTCTGCAACGTATCCAATTGCGCCTCTTTGGACGTGAAAGCGGTCTTCGGGATGGTCACAAAATGTGCCTCCGCAATCAAAAGCGCAATGCCCTGTGATGTGTTCTGCGCATCCATAAAGGCGTCCCAGCGCACACGGTGCAGCTCAACAGCGCTTTCTTGGGTAAAGCCTTTTTCATCAAGCGTATAGGCCGTGGGCGTCACAAAGGTCTTGGCGTTTTGAATGGACTGATTGAGTTGAATCCGCTTTTGCAACAGCACCCACATGAACAACATCAGGCTCATCATCGCCAAAATAGGTGAGATTCTGATCATCCACATCGGCAAGCTGTTTGGCCAAATATATAACACAGCGGGCGGGCCAAGGGCGAAGAGCGGAAACCATATGTATCGCAAACGATAGAGCCAAGAGCTGCGCGCTCGCATGATCTCTTTGCCGCCTTTGTACATGTCGAAATCGTTAGGTTTGGCGACAAAGTTTAAGGGCATGTGGCTGATCTCATTCCGTGGGATTAGAGGTTGCGGGCGGCTTTTTCCGCGATGCCAGACACGCCAGCGCGGCGATCCAGTTCGTCCATGACCTCGCCCAAGGTGATGTCGCGCGCGGCCAGCATGACACCGAGGTGATAAATCACGTCTGCGGCCTCATATGTCAAATTCTCGCGGTCATTCTTGGCGCAGGCGATGATCGCCTCAATACTTTCCTCGCCAAACTTCTCGGCGCATTTGTCAGCGCCTTTGGCCAGCAATTTTGCCGTCCAAGAGCTGTCGGCAGCCGCAGATTTTCGGTCTTCGATGGTGGCCGCAAGGCGTTCAATGGCATGTGTCATCAGATTATTCCCTAGTTAAGCCGCATCGGAATGCCTTTAGAGGCCATGTATTCCTTGGCCTCCTGAATGGTGTGATCGCCAAAGTGGAAAATGCTCGCCGCCAAAACCGCCGACGCATGGCCCTCAACGACCCCTTCGACCAAGTGATCTAAATTGCCAACACCGCCAGAGGCAATCACCGGCACATTCACCGCATCGGCGATGGCGCGGGTCATTTTCAGGTTGAATCCCGCACGCGTGCCGTCACGATCCATAGAGGTCAGCAGGATTTCGCCCGCACCCTTGGCAGCGATCAATTTGGCGAACTCAACCGCATCAATGGGATTGCCGTCTGTATCAAGGGCGGCTTTGCGCCCGCCATGGGTGAAAATGCCCCATTTGTTCGGCACGCCATGCGCGTCCGTACCAATGGTTTTCGCATCAATCGCACAGACAATACACTGCGATCCAAAGCGATCAGCAGAGCGCGCAATCACATCAGGGTCGGCCACAGCGGCAGAGTTGAAAGAGACTTTGTCGGCCCCAGCCAGCAGTAAATCGCGTACATCGTCAGGCTTGCGCACACCGCCGCCTATTGTGAGCGGCATAAAGCATTGTTCCGCCGTGCGGGTCGCCAGATCAAACATTGTCCCGCGATTTTCATGGGTGGCTTTGATATCGAGGAAACACAGCTCATCCGCGCCCGCAGCGTTATAGGCGATGGCCTGTTCCACAGGATCGCCCGCATCGATCAAATCAACGAAATTGACGCCTTTGACCGTACGGCCTTCGGCGACGTCAAGGCAGGGGATGATGCGGGTTTTAAGCATGGGGCAAATCCGAATGTAAGCGGTGTTGCCCTGTCTTTACTTGGCTCGCGCCTATGATGCAATTGGCGCGGTGCCTTTGTGGCGCGCAATGCGTTTCATACAATCGCGCACAATCAGCACGTGAAAGGGCATGATCACCGCCAAATAGGCGCGCCCCAGTGTGTTGTTACGATGCACCCATGTGGCCATGTGGATGCGATCATCATGGCGGACAAATGAGATGCGAAAGTTAAGATGGCTGTCGTCAACGCCAAGGATCAGTTGATCTGCGTCTTCATAGGTTATGGGAAACAGCGTGTCTTGTCCCTCATCAATATCATCGGATTTCAATCCCAAAGGTCTTACGATGGCATTGCGCAACGCCATCAAAGCCATGGCCCATCTCGGCATTGATAGCCCGATCTCGGCGGCATCTTTAGGGGGCATAGGCGAGGCAACAGAATAATTGTCGATGAAGTCCCCGTTCATAAAGGAGTCCCAAATTTTAGCGTGCTTGGGGTGCGACGGTGTGGTGATCTTTGTCATCTGATATGCTTTCGGTCCTGATGTTGCGCAGACAATCATACAGGTGCGCTGCGTTCAATGAGGCGTGTTGCCACGCAAGAGATCAAGAGCATTTGCGACAGCAAAGATCCGCACCATGACTAAAAAGTGATTGGTCAAGATATCAGCTATCCCATTGAAGTGGCCATATTAATTGTATTCAGGAGAACCGAAATGAAAACGCGAATTTTGACCGCCACAGTGGCTACAGCCTTGTCACTTGCTGCTGCACTGCCTGCCGCTGCTGCTGATTTGATTTCAGTGCCAAGCCACAAGACAGTATCCGAGACTTTGGACGCTTTGGAAGTGGTTTTGGGCAATGCAGGTGCCACTGTCTTTGCGCGCATCGATCACGCGGCGGGGGCTGCGAGCATCGACGCAGAGCTGCGCGACACGCAAGTGTTGATTTTCGGCAATCCAAACCTTGGCACGCCGGCGATGCAGGCTGATCAGCTTGCGGGCTTGTACTTACCGCTCAAAGTCTTGGCCTATGAAAACGCTGCAGGTGACGTTTTCTTGACCTATGAAGACCCAAAAGACACGCTTGCTGATTTGAACATTCCAGCGGATGCGCCTTACGTGGCGATGATGCAGGGCGCTTTGGGTAAATTGACTGCAGCGGCCGTTAAATAATACAGCCGCCGCATGGGGCGCGACAAAACCCTATAAAACAGGTGCTTTGCGGAGGTTATCCGCGCAGCACGTTTAGGGCCTCGCCCAGATCAATTGCGCCGTCATAAAGTGCACGACCTGAAATGGCACCGTTGAGCGGCGCGCCACAGGATTTCAGCGCGCGCAGATCGTCCAAAGACGACACGCCGCCAGAGGCAATCACAGGAATGGACACCGCATTGCCAAGTGCTGCAGTGGCCTCAACATTCGGGCCTTGCATCGCGCCATCGCGATTGATGTCGGTGTAAATGATCGCCGCGACGCCTGCGTCTTCGAATGATTTTGCCAGATCGGTGACGTTGACATTTGTCTCGTTGGCCCAGCCTTTGGTCGCGACCATGCCATTGCGTGCATCGATGCCCACGGCCACATGTCCGGGAAACGCGCGGGCGGCTTCGCGCACAAGATCGGGGTTTTCCACAGCGACAGTTCCCAAAATCACACGTTGCAAGCCTTTGGACAACCACCGTTCAATCGTCGCCATATCGCGAATGCCGCCACCAAGCTGTGCGGGCACTTTGCACTGTTTGAGAATTTCCTCGACAGGGGCTGCGTTCACAGGCTCGCCCGCAAAGGCACCATTGAGATCGACCAAATGCAGCCATTCACAGCCTGCATTGACGAACTCAAGCGCTTGGGCGGCTGGGTTGTCGTTGAACACTGTCGCTTGATCCATTTCACCTTTGTACAGGCGCACGGCATTGCCGTCTTTGAGGTCAATTGCGGGGTAGAGGATCATGGCAGAGGCCCTTTCATAAATCTGTTGATGTCCTTTGGCATGAATGCACAAGAATTGCAAAGATGTGCTGTGTTGCGATTTTCCCCAACGTCAGACTTGCCTCAAAAGGGCACGGGCCACAGGATCGTAGGGATCAAAGGGAGGATTGAGAAAATGCGTAGTTTTGGTTTTATTGCGGCCTTGGTGTTGGGGCTTGGGTCGTGGACGGCCCCTGCGATGGCAGCTGACCCTGTGGAGGGGCTGTGGCAAACGCAGGTGGATGACGGGGCTTTTGCCTATGTCAAAATGGCGCCTTGTGGGGATAAAATTTGCGGCCATATCGCACGCACCTTCAACGATACCGGTGAATATAAATCGCCCAATATCGGCTTGAAATTGGTCTGGGATATGAGTGCGGCGAGTGGCGGTGCCTATAAAGGTGGGCAGATCTATCAGCCTTCGACAGGCAAGACCTTCAAATCCAAAATGGCTTTGAGTGGGGATAGACTCAACGTGTCGGGCTGTGTCGGGCCGATTTGTAAAAAACAAACATGGGCGCGGGTGAAATGATCGGCGCGGGCTGTGTTTAGCGCTAGTTGAATACAGACCAATCTTGCGCTTTGGCCAAGGCTTCCATCGCTTCTGTGCCCAGTTTTGAATTGCCATAGCTGTTCAGACCCGGTGACCAGACCGCGATAGAGGCCTTGCCGGGTGCTATGACCAAAATACCGCCGCCCACGCCGGATTTACCCGGCAGGCCCACACGAAAGGCAAAATCGCCAGAGCCGTCATAGTGTCCGCAGGTCATCATCAGCGCGAGAATGCGCCGCGCACGGGTTTTGGACACAAGGCGCGGGCCAAGCCCGTTAACGCCCCCCAACAAAAAACGCCCTGCACGGGCCAGTTGTAGGCAAGACATATCGATAGCGCATTGATGGCAATAGGTGCCCATGGTCAGTTGCGGGTCATGACTGAGATTGCCATGAGATTTCATGTAATGGGCCAGCGCGAAATTGCGATCTGCCGTTTCCATTTCTCCGCGTGCCACCGCATCATTGATGTGAATGTCGCCGTCTTCGGCTGCATCGCGCACGAAGCGCAACAACCCGCCTAAGGCTTCTTTCGGGGTGGACCCTTGAAGATAGGTGTCGGTGGTGACAATCGCGCCCGCATTGATGAACGGATTGCGTGGACGGCCATTTTCGCGTTCAAGCAACATGATGCTATCAAAGGCCAAACCAGAGGGTTCGCGGCCCACGCGAGACCAAAGACTGTCGCCCACCTTACCCAAGGCTAAAGCCACGGCAAAGACTTTGGAAACCGATTGGCTTGAAAAGGGCGTCAAGGCATCGCCCGCGTGAAATTCACGCCCATCTGCCAAACACACGGCGATGCCAAATTGATTCGGGTCTACATTGGCCAAATCGGGAATGTATTGGGCTGTTGTGCCGCGATCTGGGTTTTGCCCAATCGTTGCGGTGATGTGATCCAGCACCTCTTGCATAGGGTTTACGGCTTCCATGCCAAAAAATTGGCGATGATGCGCAGGCCGGCGGCTTGGCTTTTCTCGGGGTGAAACTGACAGCCGATCATATTGTCGCGCCCGATGATGGCCGTGATATCGCCTGCGTAATCCACATGCGCCAAGCGGTGCGCAGGATTGGCCACGCGCACATGGTAGGAATGGACGAAATAGGCGTGTTCGCCTGTGGTGATACCATCCAAAACAGGGTGAGGGTTGTCGATGATCAGATCATTCCAGCCCATGTGCGGCACTTTGAGCGCCTTATCCGCAGGGTCGATATGCACCACATCGCCGCCGACCCAATCAAAGCCTGAAGTCTGGCTGTATTCATGGCCTGTGGTGGCCATCATCTGCATGCCGATGCAAATGCCCATGAACGGCACCGCGTTTTGGTTGACCTGCAGCTCTATTGCCTCGAATAGACCTGTGTGATCAAACAAATGCGCTTTGCAGGCTGGAAATGCCCCATCGCCTGGCAAAACGATGCGATCAGCACGTGCCACCACATCAGGATCAGAGGTGACGACAACCTCGCCTGCATCCGTTTCGCGCGCCATGCGCTCGAACGCTTTTTGCGCAGAATGAAGATTGCCGCTGTCGTAGTCTACAAGTGCTGTGAGCATGTAAGTCTCAAGTCAATATAGGGAAAAGGGGCAAGGGCAGGCGGGGCTGCTCTTGCGAACTCAGGGCGCTGGGTTACAGCATGCCTTTTGTTGACGGCAAAGAATTCGCCATCCGCGGGTCAAATTCCACAGCCATGCGCAAAGCTTTTGCTACAGATTTGAACGCGGCTTCTGCAATGTGGTGGCTGTTGATGCCGTGCACTTTGTCGATGTGCAGGGAAATGCCGCCGTGGGTGGACAAGGCTTGGAAAAACTCACGCACGAGTTCCGTGTCAAACGTACCGATTTTGGCGGTCGGAAAGTCAACATTCCACACCAAAAAGGGCCGCGCAGACAGATCCAGCGCTGTGGCCACTTGGGTGTCATCCATCGCCAAAGCAAAATGCCCGTAACGGTTCATGCCCTTTTTATCGCCGACAGCTTTTGTCAAAGCCTGCCCAATCGCGATGCCCACGTCTTCGACGGTGTGGTGATCATCGATATGGGTGTCGCCATCCGCGCGAATGGTCATGTCGATCAAAGAGTGGCGCGACAATTGATCCAGCATGTGGTCGAAAAAACCAACGCCGGTTTGATTGTCATAGGTGCCAGTGCCATCGAGATTGATCTCGACGCTGATTTTTGTCTCGGCTGTATCGCGGGTAATGGTCGCTGTGCGCATTGGGGGTCTCACTTTGTGATTTGAGGCGTTTATAGGCCGCAAATGGCGATAGGCCAAGCGCTGTTGCTGGGCTTATGCTGCACGCGTTGCGTCAAAGGTAGCAAAAGCGCCTCGAAGAGAGGGGCTGGGGCATTCGACCCCATTGGCCGTGGGGAAGCCGCTGCATCTGACATCGCGCGAGGCGTTTGCCCTAAGTTCGTAGGACCGCTCTGATATTAAGACTAAGTTAAGCAACTTTTGGTTAACTATAATTGAAGGATTGTAACTGGAGAGCGCCCTTGAGACTGCTCATTATGCATGGTGAGATTGAAACCACGACCCGTTGGCAAGTCGCTTTCGGGGCGCGGGGGCATCATGTCCGTCGTGCGCGCAGTATCGACAGTGCAGAACAACAATTGCGTGAAGATCGTTTCGATCTGCTGTTGTTTGATTTCCTAGTGGATGGGCACAGTTGTCTTTCGACGGCGCTTTTGGCGCAATTTCATCAGCCTCATATTGTGTCAGTCTTGGTTTCAGCGCGCGCGCCGACGATACAGGGGGACATGTTCGCGCGTCTCGCCAGCCTACGCTGTGTTTTGGGAACAGAAACCCCTGTCAGTGATTTGGTCGCGATCTGTGAAGAACTCACCAAAGGCGTGTCTCCACAGCAGGTTGAAGCCATTGAACAGGACAGATCGGAAGGCGAGTCTCGTTTGGCCGCTTTGGAAGCACTCTATCGCGGGCGCACCCGTTCCGACCCTGATGCCCCTAAAAATGGCCGTGGGCTTCACGTTTAACACTGTTTGTCGGTCTGTATTCAGATATGATGTTGATCTCAAAAACAAAAAAGGCCGCCCAAAGGCGACCCTATTTTTGTTCGTTTGTTTGGAGCGGGTGAAGCGATTCGAACGCTCGACCCTAACCTTGGCAAGGTTATGCTCTACCCCTGAGCTACACCCGCTTCCTTGGACCGGAACAATGGCCCTATCGTTTGTGCTTTTCGCTGCTCTCAGCGTTTGGGTGGGTAACCCAAATCTCTCATGGGTGTGAGAGAACCATTGGAGCGGGTGAAGCGATTCGAACGCTCGACCCTAACCTTGGCAAGGTTATGCTCTACCCCTGAGCTACACCCGCTTCGTTGGTGAGGGCGGATATAGGACGTGGGCATTGGGGCTGCAAGGGTAAAATTGCGCTAGGGTTTAATTTTTTTTGCGCAGCCTCAGTCGTCGCGGTCCTGAGCCTTTAAAATAAGGCGATTGCGAGCAAGGTGATCACCAAGACACTCAGCACGGCGAAACATGTCAGAACGCCGAAAGTGCGCAGTTTCAATCCGATGGGCACGGCCATCCGCTCAAGACCCACCACATGGGCGATACGGCTGGCGAGTAAGGCCAAGCCGAGCGCAATCATCAACAAGGTCGGCGCGCCTTGCAGCTCGGCCAACCCCATCAAGATCAACGTCAGAGGCACATATTCGTTAAAATTCCCGTGTTGGCGTATGCGGGTCTCAAGGCGGGGATCTGCCCCATCGCCAAGTGAAATGCGCTTTGCTCTACGGATCGCAATGATACGAAAAGCCAAAACGATATACATCATTGTGGCGAGGCAGGCGAAAATGGATGTGATTGGCAGCATGTGTGGGCCTTTCTGTTTGTCTGATTCTATCGGATACGACGCAGGCCGTGCATTGGCTCAGTTTAAGTTTTTGCAGGCCCCAACAAATCCCATCGATTGCCAAAGGGATCGCGGAAAACAGCCACCATGCCGTAGGGCTCGTTGCGGGGGGATTCTTCAAAATGAACACCTTTGGCTTTCATCACTGCATAGTCCGCTTCAAAATCATCCGAGCGCAAAAACAGCCACACACGCCCGCCGCCCTGCGCACCAATGGCCTGCGTTTGATCGCCAACAGCGCGGGCCAACAAAAATTCTGTCTGCGCGCCTTTAGGTGCAACCCGAACCCATCGCTTGTCGCCGCCCATGTCGGTGTCTTCCAGCAAATTGAACCCCAGTTTTTGCGTGAAGAAATCGATGCCTACATCGTAATCAGGTACTAATATTGCGAGCAAAGAAAGATGGGTGAGGGCCATGTGGTTTGCCTTTCTGGGGGGCTTTGGTGACACGATGTGATCGTAAGCTCATATGAAAAAGGCCACCAGCGCTGATGCACCGATGGCCCTTTTATTAAAGTTGATCGATTGGCTTACGCGAATTCAACCAGCAAGTCTTTGGCGTCAATCTGCGCGCCCGGTGTGATGTGCACCGCTTTGATTGTGCCGTCTTGGTCTGCGGTGATCGATGTTTCCATTTTCATCGCCTCAATGGTCAACAGAACATCGCCTTTAAGCACGGCTTGCTCTGCCACCACAGCGACAGTCGCCACAACGCCCGGCATCGGTGCGCCGACATGGGCGGGGTTGCCCTGTTCGGCTTTTGGACGTGCGATGACTGTGGCTGCCGCTGAACGGTCTTTGACCCGTACAGTGCGCGGTTGACCGTTGAGTTCAAAGAACACTTTTACTTCGCCAGAATCATCTGCTTCGGACAAGGCAGAACAGCGCACTTCAAGTGTCACACCGGGGTCGATGGATACAGAAATCTGTTCCCCTGGAACCATACCGTAGAAGAAGTTTTTCGTCGGTAAGGTGCGCACAGGGCCGTAGGTTTCGTGACGTCCGCGGTAGTCTGAGAACACTTTCGGGTACATCAGGTAGCCGTTGAGATCCTCGTCATCCAGTTCAACCCCCAGGGCTTCAGAGGCCTCTACACGTGTCGCTTCGATATCGACAGGTTTCAGGTGCTTGCCGGGGCGTTCCAAATTGGGTTGCTCGTCGCCCAGAACTTTGGCGAGGATGGTTTTGGGGAAACCAGCCGGCGGCTGGCCCAAATTGCCGCGCATCATATCGATGACAGAATCTGGGAAAGAAACCTCGACAGATGGGTCTTCGACTTGGGTGCGGGTGATGCCTTGAGACACCATCATCAAGGCCATATCGCCGACCACTTTGGACGAGGGCGTCACTTTGACGATATCGCCGAACATCATGTTCACGTCAGCATAGGCTTGCGCCACCTCATGCCAGCGTTCCTCAAGTCCAAGCGAGCGGGCTTGGGCTTTGAGGTTGGTGAATTGGCCGCCGGGCATTTCGTGCAAGTAGACTTCGGAGGCTGGTGCTTCTAGGCCGCTTTCAAATGCTGCGTATTGGTGGCGCACCGATTCCCAGTAGATCGACATCTCGCGGATCGCACTGATGTCCAATCCAGTGTTGCGATCAGAGAAACGCGTGGCCTCAACGATTGAACCCAAACATGGCTGCGATGTGCCGCCGGAGAAGGCATCCATCGCCACGTCAACCGCATCAACGCCGGCATCCGCTGCGGCCAAGATGGTCGCCGCCGCAATGCCGGATGTGTCATGGGTGTGGAAGTGGATCGGCAGGCCGACCTCTTCCTTCAAGGCTTTGACCAACATTGTGGCTTGCGCTGGTTTCAGCAGACCCGCCATGTCTTTGAGACCCAGAACATGCGCGCCTGCTGCTTTCAAATCCTTGCCCATTTGGACGTAGTATTTGAGATCATATTTGGGGCGTGTCGGGTCCAACAGATCGCCTGTGTAGCAAATCGTACCTTCACAGACCTTGCCGCTGTCAATCACCGCGTCCATGGCCACGCGCATGTTTTCAACCCAGTTCAGCGAGTCAAATACGCGGAACACATCAACGCCTGTGTCTGCCGCCTGTTTGACGAAAGATTGCACAACGTTGTCAGGGTAGTTGGTGTAACCCACGCCGTTAGAGGCGCGCAGCAACATTTGGGTCATGATGTTTGGCATGCGTTCCCGAATGTCACGCAGGCGTTGCCATGGGCATTCTTGCAAGAAACGGTAGGCCACATCGAAGGTCGCGCCGCCCCAACATTCAACCGAAAACAGCTGCGGCAGGTTGGCTGCATAAGCTGGGGCCGCATTGATCATATCGATCGAACGCATCCGTGTGGCCAACAAAGACTGGTGGCCGTCGCGCATGGTGGTATCGGTGATCAGCAGTTGCTTTTGCGCGAGCATCCAATCGGCCACAGCTTGCGGGCCTTTGTCTTCCAGCAGTTGACGGGTGCCAGCTTGGATCTCTTGCGTGCGCGGCTTGGGCGCGACCGGCGTGCGCGCATCCGCAGCAGGTTTGGGGCGACCCAATGTTTCGGGGTGTCCGTTGACAGAAATATCCGCGAGGTATGTCAAGATCTTCGTCGCACGGTCGCGACGTGGCTTGAAATCAAACAGCTCGGGCGTGTTGTCGATGAATTTGGTGGAATATTCGTTTGACACAAAGGTTGGGTGTTTGAGCAAGTTTTCCACAAAGGCGATGTTGGTGGACACGCCGCGAATACGGAATTCACGCAAAGCACGGTCCATACGGGCAATCGCAGCCTCGGGGGTGCGCGCCCATGCGGTCACTTTGGTCAGCAAACTGTCGTAATAGCGCGTGATCACTGCGCCAGAATAGGCCGTGCCGCCATCAAGGCGGATGCCCATGCCTGTGGCTGTGCGGTAGGACGTGATGCGGCCATAATCAGGGATAAAGTTGTTGGACGGGTCTTCGGTGGTGACGCGGCATTGGATCGCGTGACCATCGAGTTTGACGTCATACTGGCTGGCAACCCCTGTCGCATCAGTCAAGGATTTGCCTTCAGCGATCAAGATTTGTGCGCGCACGATGTCGATGCCGGTGACTTCTTCGGTGATGGTGTGCTCAACTTGCACGCGTGGATTCACTTCGATGAAGTAAAACTTGCCGCTGTCCATATCCATTAAGAATTCGACGGTGCCCGCGCATTCATAATTGACGTGTTCACAGATTTTCTTACCCAAAGCACAGATTTCTTCGCGCTGGGTTTCAGACAGATACGGGGCAGGGGCGCGTTCAACCACTTTTTGGTTGCGGCGTTGTACCGAACAATCGCGTTCATAGAGGTGATAGATATTGCCGTGGCTGTCGCCCAGGATTTGCACCTCAACGTGACGCGCGCGCACGATCATTTTCTCGAGGTAGCCCTCGCCGTTGCCAAAGGCCGCTTCGGCCTCGCGGCGGCCCTCTTTGACTTTTTCTTCAAGCTCTTCTTCGTTGAACACAGGGCGCATGCCGCGTCCGCCGCCGCCCCATGACGCTTTGAGCATCAATGGAAAACCGACCTCTTTGGCCTCGGCGCGGATCGCGTCGAAATCGTCGCCCAAGACTTCGGTGGCAGGAATAACGGGCACGCCTGCTTCAACCGCGACGCGGCGCGCAGAGGCTTTGTCGCCCAATTGGCGCATTGTTTTGGCTTTGGGGCCGATAAAGGTGATGCCAGCCTCGGTGCAGGCATCTACAAATTCAGGATTTTCGGACAAAAGCCCATAGCCAGGGTGGATCGCATCGGCGCCAGACAATTTGGCGACACGGATAATTTCCTCAATAGACAGATAGGCCGCAACTGGTCCCATGCCTTCGCCAATTTTATAGGCTTCGTCCGCTTTGAAACGGTGTAGGGACAGTTTGTCTTCTTCGGCATAAATAGCGACCGTTCGTTTCCCCATCTCGTTTGCAGCGCGCATCACGCGGATCGCGATTTCGCCGCGGTTCGCGATGAGAATTTTTTTGAAGTCGGTCATAGTCTATTTTCCCCTAAGATAGTGATGACGTCGGTACGCTATGTTTTTTTCTGCGATGCAGCAAACACAAATTGCGTTTTTTGGTCGCAGTCTTGTAATGGTTGCGCAAACAAAACGAAAGGTCAGGAAGTTCGAGACCTGGGAAAATAGCCTAAAACATCGATATTACGTGAGTAAACCCTTGTTTTAACGATTTCCTGCCCCGTGGAGTTGCTCCTCTTTGAGGAACAGTGAAATAATGAATGCCGTGAAAGAAAATCCTGCCACGATCCAATATACGGGCTGAATGGCGCTGGTCACGGACTGCGCGATCTGATCTTGAACGGCCGCTGGCAAGACTGCCAGCATTTGTGGGCCCAGTTCCGCGACCGATGTCATGCCCTCGATTTCGACACCACCTAATGATCTCGCAACGCCTGAGGCAAAGATCGCGCCAAACAATGCCACGGCCACTGATCCACCGATTTGCCGAAACAAAACACCCGCTGCTGTGGCCGTACCAAGATGGGTGCGTGGCACAGTGTTTTGCACAGCCGTGCTGATCACGGGAAAATTCATCCCAAGGCCCGCACCCATAAGGATCAGCATGGCCGAAAAGAACAGGCCGCTCATGTCGCTCGAAATTTGCGTCAGTCCCAGCGCACCAAATGTTGCCAAAAACGTGCCGATGATAGGCAATCTACGGTAGCGTCCGGTTCTGCCCATATAACGACCCGCGATTGTGGAGCCAGATAAGACCCCGATCGTCAGCGGGATAAGTTGTAAACCAGATGTCGTGGGGCTCACGCCTTTGGCCATTTGCAAAAATAGTGGTAAAAAGGTGATGGATCCAAGCATCATAGCGCCCGTGAACAGGGCCAAAAGTGAACACACCACAAAAACATTCATCCGAAACAGGCCCATTGGCAAAATCGGTTCGGCAGCGCGCTTTTCTGCCATGATGAATGCTGCCGTCGACGCGATGCACAGGGCAATTAAACCCAGTGCGGCGGCGCTGTCCCATGCGATATCTCTGCCGCCCAAAGCGGTCACCAGCACCAAAGCGGACAAGGCAATAGTCAATGTCACGACGCCAGAAAAGTCGATGGAGGCTGACTTGCGTTTTCCTGTCGGTTTGAAACCGATCATGAATCCGACCAAAGCCAGCGCGCCAATGGGAAGGTTAATAAAGAAAATCCAGTGCCAGCTCAGCGCATCCACAAACCAACCGCCCAACAGCGGGCCGACCACTGAGGATATACCAAACACGCCCGCGAATACGCCTTGGATTTTGCCGCGATCTTTGGGTGGCAGCACGTCACCGATGATAGACAACGCCAAGACGAACAAGCCGCCACCGCCAAGCCCTTGGACGGCACGCGCCAAGATCAGAAATATCATTGATCCGGCCAAACCGCACAGAATAGACCCGATCAAGAACAGGGTGACGGAAATGAACACCATATTGCGGCGTCCGAATAGATCGCCGAATTTGCCGTAGAGTGGTGCGACCACAGTCGAGGCCAAGATATAAGAGGTGACCACCCAAGACAGATGCTCAAGCCCGCCAAGGTCTGCGACAATCGTGGGCAGGGCGGTGGACACGATGGTTTGATCGAGTGCAGCCAATAGCAATAAAACAGCGACAGAGGCGATCACCAATCCGACAGATTGAGATTCTGTGCTTGGGGCGTGCGGCGCGGGAGATTGGGCGTGTGGCATGTGCGTTCCTCGACGGTATCTTGGACTTTTGTCCTTGGTGTTGGTTTAGGGGGTGAAAATATGTGTGTCAATGTCACATATATGACAATCGCACACACTTGACGGTCGTATATAATTATGGCACCCACAAAACATGTCTCAAAAAACGCCCCCTTACGCATCGACGCAGTCCAAAGCCTCTGGGTTCAAAAGTGATCCCCGCATTCAAAATGGAATTCCCGAATTTCTCAAAGAGAAAGGGTTCTCAGAAGAGGTGACAGAAGCACTATTGCAGTTTGATGTCGCAAACTTTCAATGGCGCAGGATGTGGGAACGCGAAGAATTTCGCGGCAAGGTTCTAAAGGATTTGAGTGACACGTTAGAGCCCGCTTTGTTGCAAGGGCTGATTTCTGTGGCGCGCATCCAAGGTGGTATCGGGCGGCCTGAACCGATGTTGCCGACAGTGGGCTTGGTGGCCGAGATGATGCAAGTGGATCCGTCGCGGGCCTCGCGCATTGTTGCAGATATTGTATCTCGCGGTTATGTCGAGCGCGGCGTCGCGCAAGATGATGCGCGTAAGGCCGTTTTGATCGTGACGACCAAAGGCTACGGTTTTTTGAATGAATTCATGCGGTCGAAATGGTCTTTGATGGTGCAGGCTTTTGAGGGCTGGACCGAGGCTGAGATCGAGACCTTTTCTAGCCTGTTTCAACGCTATGTCAGGTCCATCGAGCGCGTGGTGCAAGCGCCTTAGTGCGCTTGATGGGATAAAACGCGCCATAATGGCTGTGCCGAAGACTCCTTTTGTTGAATTGATCTGCGAACAATTGCAGAACACTCTTTTCCTTGGCGCGCGTCTGCATTAACGTCTGGCTCATGAGCAGATTTGATGAAGAAGACGCCTTCGAGGCCGCCGTTGCCCCTGCTGGGGGCTCTTTGACGCAACGGGCCATGGCCGCGCGGCCAATGCCCTATTTGGATGGGTTGAACCCCGCGCAACGCGAAGCGGTTGAGACCTTGGATGGTCCCGTTTTGATGTTGGCGGGCGCTGGCACAGGAAAAACCAAGGCCCTGACCTGTCGGATTGCGCATTTGCTCAACACCGGACGGGCGCGCCCCAATGAGATTTTGGCAGTGACCTTTACCAACAAAGCCGCGCGCGAGATGAAAGAGCGCGTGGGATCTTTGATGGGCACCTCCGTGGCGGGCATGCCGTGGCTGGGCACCTTTCACTCTGTCTGTGTCAAACAATTGCGCCGTCATGCGGAACTTGTGGGGTTGAAATCCAACTTTACGATTCTCGACACTGACGATGTGCTTCGATTGTTCAAACAGATCATGAAAGCTGAAGGCATTGATGACAAGCGGCATCCTCCGCGTGTTTTGATGGGGCGGATAGATGCTTGGAAAAACCAAGCTCTAAGCCCAGCCAAGGTAATTGGGCGCGAAGAAGATGAGCTTTGGTCCGATCGTCTTTATTCTCAGGATGAAATGGGGACGGAGCATCAAGCCTATGAATTTAAGCGCCGCAATCCCGAAAGTGGGGCGATTGGGCGAAGAATCGTAACGCTGAAAGAACTCTATCGCCAATACCAAGACCGCCTGCGCGCGCTCAACGCCTGTGATTTTGGCGATTTGTTGTTGCACATGGTGACGATTTTTCAAAAGCATCCCGATCTTCTGGAGCAATATCAGCGCTGGTATAAATACATTCTGGTGGACGAGTACCAAGATACCAACGTGGCGCAATATCTGTGGCTGCGTTTGCTTGGGGCGGCGCATAAAAATGTCTGCTGTGTGGGCGATGATGATCAGTCGATCTATGGCTGGCGCGGGGCTGAAGTGGGCAATATCCTGCGCTTTGAAAAAGACTTTCCCGGTGCCAAGGTTGTGCGTCTGGAGCAAAACTACCGCTCAACGCCGCATATTCTGGCCGCCGCGTCTGGCGTAATTGCAGGCAATACAAATCGTTTGGGCAAAGATCTGTGGACGGCAGAACCTGAGGGCGAATTGGTGCGCCTCATTGGCCATTGGGATTACGAGGATGAAGCGCGCTGGATCGGTGAAGAGATCGAGGCCATGGCCTCTGGATCGCGCGCCAAACTGCGTCAGTTTTCACTGGAAGACATGGCGATTCTTGTGCGCGCCTCGCATCAAATGCGCGCTTTTGAGGATCGGTTTCTCAAGATTGGCTTGGCCTATCGCGTGATTGGTGGGCCGAAATTCTATGAGCGTTTGGAATGTCGCGACGCCATCGCCTATTTCCGCGTGGTGATCCAACCTGAAGACGATTTGGCGTTCGAGCGCATCATCAACACCCCAAAGCGCGGTGTTGGCCCGAAAGCCTTGCTTGATATTCAAACTATGGCGCGTGCCAATGGTGTGTCGCTCAAAGAAGGCGCGCGGTTGGCCATTCAAGAGGGGCTGCTCAAGGGAAAAGCCAAGGGCGCTGTCGCCGAATTGGTCACCCAGCTTGACACGTGGTCGTCGTTGGCCGAACAGCAAATTCGTTACCCTGGGATTGAGGATGACGAAGCGGTGGTCGAATCTGTCGATTATGTCCCCGCCGAGATCAGCCATGTCGAACTGGCCGAGCGTATTTTGGACGAAAGCGGCTACACCGCGATGTGGCAAAACGACAAAACCCCCGAGGCACCGGGGCGTTTGGAAAACCTCAAAGAGCTGGTCAAAGGCTTGGATGAGCATGACAACCTGAACGGATTCTTGGAAAACGTGGCGCTGAGCGTTGATAATGATTCCAACGAATTCGACCCCAAAGTCACCATCATGACCCTGCATGGCGCAAAGGGCCTTGAGTTTCCCGTGGTGTTCTTACCCGGTTGGGAAGAGGGCTTGTTCCCGTCACAGCGGTCGATGGATGAAAGCGGGTTGAG
Organism: Pacificibacter marinus; assembly: GCF_018860665.1. GTDB lineage: Bacteria > Pseudomonadota > Alphaproteobacteria > Rhodobacterales > Rhodobacteraceae > Celeribacter > Celeribacter marinus_A. Next base: position 172,395 of record NZ_JAHKPK010000025.1, on the reverse strand, counting down.
CGGGTTGGAAGAAGAGCGGCGCTTGGCCTATGTGGGAATCACCCGCGCCGAAGAGCTGTGCACGATCTCTTTTGCCAGCAATCGTCCTGTGTTTGGGCAATGGCAATCGCAATTGCCTTCGCGGTTTATTGACGAGATGCCGCATGAACATGTCGATGTGATGACGCCGCAGGCCGTGGGCAGTGGCTTTGGCACCTCTCGCGCAGGCGCTGCATCCTTTGATGACCGAGTCTCTGACGCTGATGTGTATAATTCACCGGGCTGGAAGCGGTTGCAAAACCGTCAAAATCGTGCGCCATCAGCCAAGCCGATCACGCTTGATATGCAAGCCGCGCCTGTGTTTACCGTGGGCGAGCGCGTGTTCCACGTCAAATTTGGCTACGGCGAAGTGATGCAATCGGATGGGGCGAATCTGACGGTTGAATTTGACCATGCAGGTTCCAAGACCCTAAAGGCGCAATATGTGAAACCTGCCGCCCAAGCGGATGATGCGCCATTTTAACCCTCTAGGTCGGGGGCGTGTTACAAAGCTTTGAGCTGTACCAGCCTTTGTGGGTGTTGGGTTCACGGTCTGCTGGATGTTTGCGCCTTCGATTCGTGCGTGGCTAAATGCTGTGCAGTTTTGCGTGTAGTCTCAAAATGTCTTTGCAAAATTCATATGAGCGAATGACACTTGCCTTATGGATGAACAATCACGCAAGGATAAGTGACGATGAAATCTCTGTTTTTGGCAGCGGCGCTTGGCTGCTGTGCAACTCTGGCGCAGGCTGAAGATGTTACCTTTTTGAATTCGGGCGCTGTTGTGCCGACCACATTGCCTTTCTCAGAAATGGTCATTGTTGGTGATACGCTTTATCTTTCAGGTCAGATTGGCAACTTGCCAGGCACGCTGACCCTCGCTGAGGGCGGTATTGCGGGACAAAGCAAGCAAGTGATGGATAATATCGCGACCTCACTTGAGGCGCATGGCTACACGATGGCTAATCTGGTGAAATGTACCGTCATGTTGGCGGATATTTCTGAATGGGGCACGTTTAACGAAATCTATGCTGGCTATTTCGAATCTGGCCGATTCCCTGCGCGGGCGGCTTTTGGTGCGAACGGTCTTGCCGTTGGTGCCAGCGTCGAAGTTGATTGTGTCGGCGCGAAGTAATTTTGAACGTCTTTTCAGGGGCGCCGAAATGCGGTTGGCAAATAAACTGCACTGGCGCGTTTGGCGTCCCTTATCTTAAAGATTTGAAAGATCTCGAGCATCAAGATGTTTTGTAAATAAATGCGCGATGAAGCCTGGCTTCGGTAGAGCATCGCAATTGGCGATCTTTCGCAGCATCAACATGAAATATGTCCCATAAAACGAAAAACACCCGCGCCAGGGAGGAGGGGCGCGGGTGTCTTTTTTTGTCGAACCATGATGGGAGGATCAGGTTCTAGACTTAAGGCTGCACCATCAGGGAGGAGGAAGATGAAGCAACCTTGCCTTAGGTCTCTTAGGGAGGAGGAAAAGAGACCAAAGAAGGTGTGGGCGTTGAGCCCGAATTTTTATGCGGTGATGTCAGGGAGGAGGAAGACATCACCGCCTTGCTTTAAGTCCCTCAGGGAGGAGGAGGAAGGACCCAAGACCGTGTGGGCGTTAAGCCCGAATAAGTGCGATGAAGTAGGGAGGAGGAAACTTCACCGCGAGGTCTTCATGGCTTCAGGGAGGAGGAGGAAGCCGTGAATTCCAAAAATGTCGACAGCGTCAGGGAGGAGGAAGACGCTGCCGTCGTAATCAGGACCCAAGGGAGGAGGAGGGGCCCGATATAAGAATTAGTTGCCGTAGGCTGCTTCAAGTGCGATGGCTTTGATGCCAGCGCGGCTGAGGCCTAGGTCGCTGAGTTCGCGATTGGACAGATTTTCGAGTTCTGCCTGTGTTTCGCGGTAAACGCGGTAACGAGCTGCGCGTTCAACAAGAGAGTTTTTGATTGCGTTGAAACGACCTGCAAGACCGAAGTCAGCTGTGTGTGATGCGTTTGCGTATGCCATCGTTTGTAAACCTTAAGTGCGTGGGCGTTTGCCCTTGTGTGTATCTTGGCGTTTGGCGCTCATTGCTGTGTCGCTGTCTGCCTTGCTTGATACTGAATTTAGAGCATTGCTGCGGATGCACAATCCACCCAATGGTCATTGCCGCCATGCAGAAAATGCATAGCAAGTGCTGACCTATTTTTAAGCGCTTTAGGGGACTTTTGAGGCGCTATGAAAACTTCTTGTCAAAAAGCTGAGCTGACAGGTGGTGTCAGGGGGGATTTGGCCCTATTTCAAAGAGGAATTAGACAGAGGGGGCATTTATATGTCGATAAGTCGTGACACAATTATGACAGTGCTGGCTGGAATTGCTTTGCCAAACGGCACGACGCTAGCTCAAGGCGATGTGGTCAAGGCGCTCACCGTTAAGGATGGGGCGGTGAGCTTTGTGATTGAGGCGCCAGATGCCGCCGCCGCGCGGGCTTGGGATTCGGCGCGTTCTGATGCAGAAGTCGCGCTCAAGGCACTTGCAGGCGTGCAGTCAGTCTCTGTCGTCATGACTGCGCACAGCGGCACGCCTTCTGCGCCGTCGGCTCCCGCCAGTGGTGCGGCGGCACCCAATCTCAAGATCGGTCGTCATCCAACACCGCAAAAAGGCAAGATGGCGGTTCCGGGGGTGAAAAGCATCATCGCGATTGCGTCGGGCAAGGGTGGTGTTGGTAAGTCAACGGTATCGTCCAATTTGGCTGTGGCTTTGGCCAAGCTGGGCCGCAAGGTCGGGTTGCTGGATGCGGATATATATGGACCATCACAACCGCGGATGATGGGCGTGTCCAAAAAACCGGCCAGCCCTGATGGCGAAACAATCGAGCCGCTCTATGCGCATGGCGTCACGATGATGTCTATCGGGTTGATGGTGGAGGAGGGCGAGGCGATTGTCTGGCGTGGTCCGATGTTGATGGGCGCGATGCAGCAGATGCTGGGTCAAGTGCAATGGGGCGAGTTGGATGTTTTGTTGATCGACATGCCGCCCGGCACTGGGGATGTGCAATTGACGCTGTGTCAAAAAACCGAGCTCACGGGCGCGATAGTGGTATCGACGCCGCAAGACGTGGCTTTGCTTGATGCGCGGCGCGGGATTTCCATGTTTGAAAAGCTTGGTGTGCCTGTGCTGGGACTTGTAGAAAATATGTCTACATATGTTTGCCCTGAGTGCGGGCATGAGGCGCATATCTTTGGCCATGGTGGCGTCTCTGATGAAGCCGAAAAAATCGGCGCGCCGTTCTTGGGGGCTTTGCCTTTGGCTTTGCCGACCCGTTTGGCGGGCGACAGCGGTGTTCCTATTGTTGTGACTGATGAAGCCTTGGGGGAACCCTATATGCGTCTTGCGGATCGCTTGGTGCAAGGCGGCATCGCTTAAAGCAACACTTCGACGAATTGAAACCTTTATGGCGCGTGGGGCATTTGCTTTGCGCGCCATTTTTGTGGGTGCAAATCATAATGTCTGCGCTGCATGCCGGTGCTTATGCTGGGGCATGGTACTTTTGTGGGAATTGGTGGGAAATGATCTGTTTTTTGTGAAAATGGCAACATAGCCTGTTGGGATATGATGGTCTGACTATATTTTTCCTAAAACTCTTTTGGGAATCTGCTGTCTATATGTAGTAGTGATTTTACACTAATATCAATTTATGGTGATTGATTTGTGATGTTCTTTCTTTGTTCAATCTCGCATCTCTAGAGGATTCACTGTTTTGATTTCTGGGCCCAAAGAAAACCATTGATTACCATGAATTCCCGTGGCATCTTAAGTGCATCAGATGAAACGGGAATGAGCGGCACATCAAGAACCGCGAACATAATCAAAAAAACAAGTCAGGCTTCATACAGGCGCCCGCATTCATCGATACAAAAGAGATCCGGCGCGCGAGCGAGCAGACATCCCCCCAGGTGGCGCGCGCAGCTGGACAGGCCCGAAAATCGGGTGCCCGGAAACGGGATGAGAGCGGCGAATTGAGCAGTGGCAGCAGCTCGGTTCGCCGTTTTCCGTAAGCGGCCTCGGGTTCGAGGGTGAATGTACAAGTCCCAAGTTGGGACGAAGAGAATGAAGGAGCGCCGCATTGGCCGGCATGTTCATTGGCGAACACACCTTTAAGGTGGACGGAAAGGGACGCGTGTCGATCCCTGCCGATTTTCGTCGTGAACTTGAAGAGGGCGACCCCCTTGCCAGCCAGTCAGGCCGCCCCCGTATGGTAATCGTTTACGGTCACGACGCGCAAAAGCAGCTGCAAGTTTATACATATAATGACTACCGCGCTTTGGCGGCTGAAATCGCGCAAATGCCGCGCGGCTCAAAACAACGCAAAATCATGCAAAGCCTTATCCTGAACAAAGCCCGCCCAACCGAAGTTGACAGCGATGGTCGTTTGGTTTTGCCGCAAGCGCTGCGTGACAAAATCGGCCTTGAGGGCACAGCGTATTTTGGCGGCATGGGTGAGACATTTGAAATTTGGAAGCCAGAAGTCTTTGAGGCCAATACGGCGTCAGTGACCGAAACTTGGCTGGAAGAGCAGGGCGATGATTTCGATCCCTTGAGCCTGCTCAATGATTTGGAGGGCTGAGGTATGACCTCTCCCGAGAACGATACACCGAAAGCCCCGCATGTCCCCGTTTTGCTGCGCCCGCTTCTGCGTCAATGTGCGCCGATTTCTGGGCGTTGGTTGGATGGCACCTTTGGGGCTGGCGGTTACACCAAAGGTTTGATCGCTGAGGGCGCTGATTTGGTTTACGGTGTGGATCGCGATCCTTTGGCGCATGACATGGCGTCCAAGTGGATTGGCGATTACGGCGGCAAAATCGAATTGGTTCTGGGCACATTCGGCCAAATGGATGACTACGCGCAGGATTTGGACGGCGTCGTTTTGGATCTGGGTGTATCGTCCATGCAGCTCGATTTGGCAGAACGCGGCTTTTCGTTCATGAAAGATGGCCCGCTTGATATGCGTATGTCGCAAGACGGGCAAACGGCTGCTGATTTTGTGAATTCTGCGGATGAGGCCGAATTGGCCGCTGTGTTGTTTCATTACGGTGAAGAAAAACAATCGCGCAAAATTGCCAAAGCGATTGTGATGGACCGTGTCGAAAAAGAGCCGTTCACAACGACCTTGCAATTGGCAGGGCTGATTGAGCGTATTTTGCCGCGTAAAAAACCGGGTCAAAGTCATCCTGCGACCCGTACCTTCCAAGCGATCCGCATCGCAATCAACGACGAATTTGGGCAATTGATCGAAGGGCTTGAGGCCGCTGAACGTGCGCTTGCCCCCGGTGGTCAACTGGCTGTTGTGACATTCCATTCCTTGGAAGATCGCGTGGTCAAGCGGTTCTTGCAAGAGCGGTCCTCGATTGGCGGGGGGGGGTCGCGTTATGCCCCTGTGATGGCTGAAAAAACGCCTGCATTTGAAAAACTGTCGAAAGCGATTGGTCCTGACGAGGACGAGCTTGAGATCAATCCACGCGCGCGCTCTGCGCGTTTGCGTGTTGCCACCAGAACATCTGCACCTGCCGCGCATGTAGAGCGTGCGGGGCTTGGGTTGCCGAAACCTGTTTTGTCGCGAGGAGGTCGTTAATGCGTTCTGTTTACATCGTTTTATCCGCTTTGTTCGTCATGGGGCTTGCTGTGTGGGCCTATAAAGAAAACTACGCCACCCAAGAGGTGCTGCGCGAGGTCAGTCAAATTCAACGCGATATCGGTCACCAGCAAGAAGAGCTGGCCGTGCTGCGCGCGGAATGGGCTTATCTGAACCGCCCCAGTCGTTTGCGCGATTTGGCCGAGCTTAATTTCGATCGATTGGGTCTGTTGCCCTTGTTGCCAGAGCAATTTGGCGAAGTCGCCAGCGTGGCCTTTCCTGTTGAGGAAGACATCTTAATGGAGTTGGACAACCCCGTTTCAGTTGTTGGCAGCTTGGAGGCCATCGTACAATGACCATGCGTACACCGCTGCGCCCCTTGGCGCGTATCTTGAAAGCACGATCCTCAGGCGAAAATCCTGACACAATCGAGCGCGAGAACCTGCGGCTGCGACATGAAGAAATGCGCGACACCACCCGTTTGCGCGCCGAAGGGCGACTGCTGGTTTTGGGCCTGTGCTTTGTCTCGGCCTTTGTGGTCGTTGGCCTGCGCATGGGGCAGGTGGCCGCGTCCAATCCTGAAGAACCTCAAGCCGTCACCACAGGCACCTCAATTTTGGCGCAGCGTGCTGATATTTTGGACCGCAATGGTCGTATTCTTGCGACCAATCGCACCACGCACAGCTTATATGCCCAGCCGCAAGAAATGATCGATCCGCTTTATGCGGCCAAAGAACTTGCCAAGATTTTTCCCGATTTGAACGAAGATAAATTGATCAAAGACTTTACCGGCACGCGTAAATTCTTGTGGATCAAGCGGCAAATCGCGCCTGAGCAACAACAAGCGGTGCATGATATCGGCGATCCGGGGCTGCTATTTGGCCCACGTGAATCGCGTCTCTACCCGAACGGCAAGCTGGCCAGTCACATTCTGGGCGGGACCAAATTTGGCCGCGAAGGTGTGATGAGTGCTGAAATCGTTGGGCAATCTGGCATCGAACGCTACCGCGATGAATATTTGCGCGATCCGGCAAATGGTGACAAACCCTTGCAATTGTCGATTGATCTGTCCGTGCAATCGACCATGCGTGAAGTCTTGTTCGGCGGAATGCATTTGCTGAATGCCAAAGGCGCTGCCGCTGTTTTGATGGATGTACACACTGGCGAAATCGTTTCGATGGTGTCTTTGCCTGATTTCGATCCCAACGGGCGTCCGACCTTTGCTGGCCAAAATGCAGCCGATAACCCGCGGTTCAACCGTGCGGTGCAAGGTGTGTACGAGCTTGGATCGACGTTTAAGATTTTCGCTGCCGCCCAAGCGATGGAACTTGGGCTCATGACGCCAGATACCCTGATTCCTGCGACGCCGCCGTTCAAGTGGGGCAAGCATAGTATTCGTGAGTTTGAAGGGCATAACTACGGCCCGATGTTGTCTTTGACGGACATGATCGTGAAATCATCGAACGTGGCCACAGCGCATGTCGCCCAACAAATCGGCGTGGCACGTCAAAAGGCATTTCTTGACTCGTTGGGGTTTCTCGACGCAACGCCTGTTGAGTTGACTGAGGCCTCTGGCGCCAAGCCCTTGTTACCGCCCAATTGGTCTGAGCTGTCCACAATCACCATCGGTTTTGGTCACGGATTGTCTGCCTCGCCATTGCATTTGGCGACGGCTTATTCGTCGCTTTTGAACGGGGGCACCCGTGTCACTCCGACTTTGATCAAGCATCAGGGGCCCATTCGACTTGGCCCGCGTGTTGTGCGTCCTGAAGTGTCTGCCGCCTCGCGCGCAATGCTGCGCGCTGTCGTAGGCGAAGGCACGGCTTCATTCGGCGATGTGCGCGGGTATAAAGTGGGGGGTAAAACGGGCACCGCCGACAAACCGCGCGAAAACGGAAAAGGGTATTATGACGATAAAGTCATCACCACGTTTGCCTCTGTTTTCCCAGTTGACGAGCCGAAATACGTCTTGATCGTAACGATGGATGAAGCAGTTGAAACCTCTGGCCCCAAACCACGGCGCACCGCCGGTTGGACCGCTGTGCCAGTCGCAGCCGAGGTGATCCGCCGCGTCGCGCCGATTTTGGGCATCAGACCTGATATTGAAACCCTCGCGCTGGGACAGTAATACTGCTGGAACCGTCACACTTAAGACGAATAACACTTATCAAAGGCACGCGCGCGCATGGCAAAAATGCTTTCCGAATTGGGGCTCACCGCGAAAGGGGCGCGCGATGTCCCTATCAGTGGCCTTGCCGTCGACAGTCGTGAGGTGCGTGCGGATATGTTGTTTGCGGCGCTGCCTGGCGTCAATGTGCATGGGGCCGAGTTTATCACCTATGCTTTGCGTATGGGGGCGACCGCGATTTTGACGGACCCTGAGGGCGCGCGGATCGCGGCAGATACCATTGCCGAACACGACCCCGCCATGGTGATCGTTGAAGATCCGCGGCAGGCTTTGGCCTATACGGCCGCGCTTTGGTATGGGCGTCAACCCAATGCGATGGTAGCTGTCACGGGCACGAATGGCAAAACATCGGTGACGAATTTCACCCGACAGATTTGGCAGTTGATGGGGCACCCTGCAATCAACATCGGCACCACGGGTGTCGAAGGTGATTGGCAAACCCCAAGCCCGAACACCACGCCAGAACCGATTACCCTGCACAAGATGCTTTATGATGCGGCTTTCGAGGGCATAACTCATGGCGCGATGGAAGCTTCCAGCCACGGATTGTCACAGCGTCGCCTTGATGGCGTGCGCCTTATGGCGGCTGGGTTCACCAATTTCACCCAAGACCATTTGGATTACCATGAGACATTCGAAGCCTATTTTGCTGCCAAAGCAGGGCTGTTCACGCGCGTATTGTCCGAAGACGGTGTCGCTGTGGTCAATATCGATGATGCACGCGGCATGGAGGTCGAGGCGCTTTGTGCCGAGCGCGGGATCGATGTCATGCGGATCGGGCGTTCTGATGCGGCGGATTTGCGCATATTAGGCCAGCGTTTCGATGCAACAGGTCAAGATTTGCGCGTTGATTTTGTTGGCAATATTTACCAAGTACGGCTTGATCTGATCGGTGGGTTCCAAGCGGAAAATGTAATGGCCGCCGCGGGGCTTGTGATGGCCTGTGGGGGCGATCCTGAGGAAGTGTTTTCTTGCCTGCCCGAACTAAGCGGCGTGCACGGACGCATGCAGCACGCGGCGACGCGTGATAATGGCGGGACGGTATTTGTTGATTACGCGCATACGCCTGATGCGGTTTCCACGGCGATCAAAGCCTTGCGTCCCCATGTGATGGGACGGGTGATTGCTGTGATCGGTGCTGGCGGGGATCGTGATGCTGGCAAGCGTCCGTTGATGGGGCAGGCGGCGGCTGAAAACGCTGATTTGGTGATCGTCACCGATGACAATCCGCGTTCCGAAGATCCAGCCGTTATTCGCGCCGCTGTGATGCAGGGCGCGCCTGAGGCGCTTGAGGTGGCGGACCGCTCAGAGGCGATTTTGCGCGGAGTTGATGCTCTGCAATCAGGTGATGCTTTGATCGTTTGTGGCAAAGGCCATGAAAGCGGGCAGATCGTTGGCGATATTGTCTATCCATTTGATGATGTTGAGCAAGCCTCGATCAGCGTGGCAGCTTTGGATGGCGCTTTGTGACCTCGTTTTGGGCTTTTTCGGGGACATTATTTGATCGAAGAGTCAAAAAGAACAAATGTCAGCCAGTGGTTGACGGCATCCGAAACTTGGGGCATCCGCTCATCAAATACTACGCGGCCAAGCTGATCTAGGCAGGCCAAACTTTAGGGATAAAAAGTAGATGTTATATTGGTTGGCCGAACTGTCAGATGGCGGTGATTTCTTTAACTTGTTTCGCTATATCACCATGCGGGCAGGCGGGGCGTTTTTCACCGCTTTGATTTTCGGCTTCATCTTTGGCCGCCCTTTGATCGATATGCTGCGTCGCCGCCAAGGCAAAGGTCAGCCCATTCGCGATGATGGCCCTGAAAGCCATTTCGCCAAAGCGGGGACGCCGACCATGGGCGGGCTGTTGATTTTGACCGCTTTGCTGACCTCTACCTTGCTTTGGGCGCGACTTGATAACGGCTATGTTTGGCTGGTGCTGTTCGTGACCTTTGCCTATGGCGCGATTGGCTTTGCAGATGATTTCGCCAAGGTCTCTAAGGCCAATACCAAAGGGGTGTCGTCCAAAATTCGCCTGATCCTTGGTCTTGTGATCGCAGTCATTGCTGGCATCTGGGCGTCTTGGTTGCACCCCGAAGCCTTGACCAACCAGTTGGCTTTGCCTGTGTTTAAAGATGTGTTGATCAATATGTCCTTTGCCTTTGTGCCTTTCGCTGTGATCGTGATCGTGGGCTCTGCCAATGCGGTGAACCTTACCGATGGTTTGGACGGTCTGGCCATTATGCCGGTGATGATCGCTGCTGGCACTTTGGGCGTGATCGCCTATGTCGTGGGCCGTGTGGATTACACCGAATACCTTGGCCTGCATTATGTGCCTGGCACCGGTGAGATTTTGATCTTTACCTCAGCACTGATCGGCGGCGGCCTTGGGTTTTTGTGGTACAACGCCCCGCCCGCCGCTGTGTTCATGGGGGATACAGGGTCTTTGGCCCTTGGCGGCGCTTTGGGGGCCATCGCTGTGGCCACCAAACACGAGATCGTTTTGGCCATCGTCGGCGGCTTGTTCGTGGTCGAAGCCCTGTCTGTGATCATCCAAGTCCTGTACTTCAAACGCACCGGAAAACGCGTGTTCCTGATGGCGCCGATCCACCACCACTACGAGAAAAAAGGCTGGGCCGAATCCACCATCGTGATCCGCTTTTGGATCATCTCTTTGGTGCTGGCTTTGATCGGATTGGCGACGCTGAAACTTAGATAAGCCGTCGCTTTTCTTTGTCGCAAAGTTATGAGAGCCTTCACCCATTGGGTGAGGGCTTTTCTTTTAAAGGCTTTTTAAAAAACGCAATGATGCGTCTCCCAAGGTTGATCTTGTCGATGATTTGTTCGCAGCAAATTGAAGGTCGCGCTTGGCCCTAACGATGCGCAGTGAAATCAAATGATGTGCTCTTTCCATTTGCGCCCATACCGTCGATGATGCGGTGAAAGAATTTGCGGGTGATACAATGATTCCAGTCTATGGATATGACGGACAGAATGTAGCTGTTTTGGGGCTTGGGCGGTCTGGCATGGCCACGGCACGCGCTTTGGTCGCGGGCGGGGCGGAACCCATTTGTTGGGACGACAGTGTCGAGGCGCGCGAGGCTGCTGAGGCCGAGGGCTATACCCTGCGCGATTTGAGCAAGCACGAGGCCTTTGATGGCATCGCCGCCCTCATTGTGTCGCCCGGAATTCCGCATCTCTATCCAGAGCCCAATAAAATCACCCAAGCAGCATGGGCGGCGGGCGTGCCAGTGGACAATGACATCGGCGTGTTTTTCCGCTCGTTTGGATCTGGCGATTGGATGGACCACGACACCCCGCCGCGCATCATCGCGGTGACTGGATCGAACGGCAAATCCACCACATCGGCGCTGATCCATCATATTCTCACTGCCACTGGCACGCCCGCGCAATTGGCGGGCAATATCGGTCGCGGCGTGCTGGATCTGGACGAGCCGGAAGACGGCGAAGTGATCGTGCTTGAGCTCTCAAGCTACCAGACAGATTTGGCGCGATCGATGACGCCTGATATTGCTGTCTTTACAAACCTTTCCCCCGATCATTTGGATCGTCACGGCGGTATGGGCGGCTATTTCGCCGCCAAGCGGCGCTTGTTTGCAGAAGGCGGACCAGACCGCGCCATCATCGGCGTGGATGAGGTCGAGGGGCAATATATGGCCAATCAACTGGTCGATAGCTTTGCTGACGGGCGTTTGATCCGTATTTCCAGCGGCCAAAAGCTCAAAGGTGCGGGCTGGAATATCTACGCGCACAAAGGGTTCTTGAGCGAGTGGCGCAAAGGCCGTCAGGCGGGATCAGTTGATCTGCGCGAGATCGCGGGGCTCCCCGGCGCGCACAACCATCAAAACGCCTGCGCGGCCTATGCCGCTTGCCGCGCGATTGGCACTTCGCCGAAATTGATCGCGGAAGCCTTGAACAGTTTCAAAGGTCTGCCGCATCGATCGCAACTGGTGGGCGAAAAGGATGGTGTGCGTTTTGTGAATGATTCCAAAGCCACAAATGTCGATGCCGCGGCCAAGGCCTTGCAAGCGTTCAAATCGATCCGCTGGATTGCAGGCGGAATGGGCAAAGATGGTGGTATCGCTGAGCTGTCCGCGCATTTGGGCGCCGTGGCTAAGGCGTATTTGATCGGGTTTTCCGCCAAAGAGTTCGCGCTGCAGTTGGGCGACACACCTTACGAGCTGTGCGACACGATGGAGGTTGCCGTGGCCCGCGCAGCAGCTGAGGCACAAGTGGGGGACACGGTTTTGCTGGCGCCTGCGGCGGCGTCTTTTGATCAATATCCAAATTTCGAGAAACGCGGTGACGATTTCATCGCGCAGGTTGATGCGCTGATGTAAAGGCTTAGAGTTTCAGCGCTGCGTAGGTGTCTTTGAGCTTGCGCGCTGACGCCGCAAGTGCGCTGTGTTCGGCGCTGTTCAACGCGGGGAACACTTCCGTGTCTGCGCCGCGCGCGCCGACGATACGCGGGATCGATAGGGCGATATCATCAACCCCTTCGATCTGCGGCGTGACGCAAGATACGGACAGTACCGCTTGTTCGTCGGTGGCAATCGCGCGCACGATGCGTTCCAGTCCTGCGCCGATCCCATACCATGTGGCGCCTTTGCCTTTGATGATGGTCTCAGCCGCACCGCGCACGCCGTCGTCGATCTGGCGTTTGATATCATCAGTCAAAGGCACGCCACGCTGGGCGGCAAAATCAGCAAGGGGCAAGGCGCCAACGCGGGCCGAGCTCCACGCCAGAACTTCGCTGTCGCCATGTTCCCCCAGCACATATGAATGCACAGAACGGGCCGCGATCCCAAGGTGCAGGCCAAGCAGGTGGCGAAACCGTGCGCTGTCTAAAATGGTGCCTGACCCGATCACTCGCGAGGCGGGAAGGCCGCTCAAGCGCGTGGCGATCTGGGTCATGATGTCGACGGGATTGGATGCGATCAGCAAAATGGTCTGCGGCGCGATAGGGCTGAGGTCCGACAATATAGATCGAAACACATCGGCGTTGCGCGACAACAGATCAAGTCGGCTTTCGCCGGGTTTCTGCCCGACGCCTGCGGCCAAGATGATCACATCGGCACCATGCAGGGCTGCGTGATCGCCAGCCGAGACCCGCGTGGCGGATGAAAACGGCACGGCATGGGCGATGTCTTGGGCCTGAGCGCGGGCAAGATCAGGGTTTTGGTCAACAAAAATAATATCGCTGGCCGTGCCTTTCAATGCGATGGCATAGCCTGCGGCCGAGCCGACCATGCCTGCGCCGATGATGCCTATTTTCATAGTGATTGCCTCATACCGATTGTCCCTATGGATGTGATGTGTCGCACCAATCTTTATTATGTCGTGCCCTATGAGCAATGACACGGATCAAGGGGATGCAGGGCGCTGATCTTGACTGTAACGGGGCTATCGGCTGAACATCGCCCGCAAAAAAGGCAAGATGCAATCTATTGTAGCAAAACACGCCAAAGCCCGCTAGGTTGGTCCTATAGATCCGCAAAAGCGGGCAAAGGCAGTAGAGGCATAGGCATCCCATGACAGAAATGGTGTATGGTTCCATTCCCGTACGGGAAGGGGAGCCGGTTCTTCCACGTTGGTGGCGCACGATCGACAAATGGACGCTATCTTGCGTCTTTATGTTGTTTGGTATCGGCATTTTACTGGGTTTGGCAGCCTCTCCGCCTTTGGCTGAGAAAAACAACCTTCCTTATTTTTATTTTGTGCAACGCCAAGTTTTCTTTGGATTTATTGCGCTGAGCACCATGATATTCGTGACCATGATGGACCCGCACAAGGTGCGGCGTTTCGCGGTTGTGGGCTTTGTCGGGGCGTTCATCGCCTTGGCTTTGTTGCCGTTTTTCGGCACTGATTTTGGCAAAGGCGCTATGCGTTGGTATTCGTTCGGGTTTGCCTCTGTGCAGCCGTCCGAATTTTTGAAACCTGCGTTTGTGATCACCTCGGCTTGGTTGATCGCCGCAGCGTTAGAGATTGGTGGCCCACCCGGGCGCTTGTATTCCTTTATGCTGACCGTAGTCATAGTGATGATGCTGGCCTTGCAGCCTGATTTCGGGCAGGCCTGTTTGGTGCTGTTCAGCTGGGGTGTCATGTATTTCGTTGGCGGCGCGCCTTTGTTTCTACTGATTGGTTTGGCCGCATTGGTCGTGTTCGGCGGCACTTTTGCTTACAATGGGTCAGAGCACTTTGCGCGGCGTATTGATGGGTTTTTAAATCCTGATATCGATCCGACCACCCAAATCGGTTATGCCACAAACGCGATCCGCGAGGGTGGTTTTTTCGGCGTTGGCGTGGGCGAGGGGACTGTGAAATGGTCTTTGCCTGATGCGCATACTGATTTCATCATCGCTGTGGCCGCTGAAGAATACGGGACGATTTTGGTGATTGTCATTATCGCCCTATACGCCACGATCACCGTGCGGTCTTTGTGGCGTTTGCTGCGTGAACGCGATCCTTTTATCCGTCTTGCAGGCACAGGGTTGGCCTGCGCCTTTGGGGTACAAGCCTTTATCAATATGGGTGTGGCGGTGCGGCTTTTGCCTGCCAAGGGCATGACCTTGCCGTTTGTGTCCTATGGAGGGTCATCCGTGATCGCATCTGGTATTGCCCTTGGCGCGCTTTTGGCGTTTACCCGCACGCGCCCCCAAGGTGAGATCGGCGATTTGTTGATCCGCCGTGGGCGCTAAGGTGACGCTTTGAAAGGGAACTCTATGTCTGGCTATTCTCCACTTGTCGTGATCGCTGCTGGCGGCACAGGCGGGCATATGTTTCCGGCGCAATCTTTGGCCGAAGTTCTGCTGGCCCAAGGCTGGCGTGTGAAGCTGACGACCGATCCGCGCGGCGCGCGCTATGCTGGCGGCTTTCCCGAGGCTGTCGAGATCGAGGTTCTGACCTCAGGCACCTTCGCGCGCGGCGGGATCTTGGCCAAGCTTGGCGTGCCGTTCAAAATCGCAGGCGGCGTTCTGGGCGCTATGGTCAAGTTTCGCAAAGACCGCCCCAATGTGGTGATTGGCTTTGGTGGCTATCCGGCTATTCCGTCTGTGGCGGCGGCGACTTTGATGAAATTGCCGCGGATGATCCACGAACAAAACGGCGTTTTGGGACGTGTGAACACTGTGTTCGCCCCCAAGGTTGCACAGGTTGCTTGCGGCGTTTGGCCAACGGATTTGCCCGAAGGGTCGCAAGGCGTGCATGTGGGAAACCCTGTGCGTGGTGCTGTTTTAGAACGTGCTGGCGCGTCATATATTCCGCCCGGAGATTACCCGATGGAAATCTTGGTTCTGGGAGGCTCTCAAGGCGCGCGGATCACGTCAGACGTGGTGCCAGAAGCAATCACGAACCTGCCCGAACATATTCGCAAACATCTGCGGGTCAGCCAACAAGCGCGCCCCGAAGACGTGGAACGGGTCGAGCAGCATTATATGCAGCACGGTATGTCTGCGGATATCAGACCCTTTTTTGATGATGTGCCCAATCGTATGGCCGAAGCGCAGCTTGTGATCGCGCGCTCTGGGGCTTCGACTGTTGCGGATATTTCCGTGATTGGGCGCCCCTCTATTTTGATCCCGTTTGCCGCCGCCACGGGCGACCATCAGACTGCCAATGCGCGTGGGCTGGTCGAAGCTGGGGCTGCGATTATGATTCCTGAAAGCCAATTGACGCCTGCAAGTTTGGCCGCGCAAATCGCTTTGGTTTTCGACAATGCCGAAGGCGCAGCCACCATGAGCCAGGCGGCTTTGTCAGTCGGCAAACCAGAGGCGGCATATGAATTGGCAGAGCTTGTAACACGGCTTGCCCAGTAATTTTGTCGGCCACACCCAACAAGGCCGCACCGAGATAGAAGAGAGATACGACATGAACGCATCCGCAACCAAGCTGCCCACGGAAATGGGGCCCATTCACTTTGTTGGCATCGGCGGTATCGGCATGTCGGGGATCGCAGAGGTTCTTTTGGATCATGGGTATACGGTGCAGGGTTCTGATCTGAAGGGTTCGAAGATTACCAAACGCTTGGAAGAGCTGGGGGCGAAAGTCTTTGTCGGTCAAAAGGCCGAGAACCTAGAGGGCGCGGCTGTCGTGGTGATTTCATCCGCGATCAAACCGGGCAATCCTGAATTGGACACAGCGCGTCTGACGGGCTTGCCTGTTGTGCGCCGCGCTGAAATGCTGGCCGAATTGATGCGGCTGAAATCCAATATCGCCGTCGCTGGCACCCATGGCAAAACCACCACAACAACGATGGTAGCAGCGCTTTTGGATCAAGGCGGCATCGACCCCACGGTGATCAACGGCGGCATCATTCATGCCTATGGGTCTAATGCGCGTGTTGGGGCCAGTGATTGGATGGTTGTCGAGGCGGACGAGAGTGACGGCACGTTCAACCGTCTGCCTGCAACCATCGCGATTGTCACCAATATCGATCCTGAGCACATGGAACATTGGGGCGATTTCGATACGCTGCGCCAAGGCTTTTTGGATTTCGTGTCCAACATTCCGTTTTACGGTCTGGCCGTGTGCTGTACCGATCACCCCGAAGTGCAAACACTGGTGGGCAAAATCACCGACCGCCGCGTTGTGACCTTTGGCTTTAACGCCCAAGCCGATGTGCGTGCGATCCACCTGACCTATAAAAAAGGCGTGGCGCATTTCGATATAGCGCTGCAACAAGATGACATCGTGATCAAGGATTGTAGTCTACCGATGCCAGGCGATCACAACGTGTCCAACGCTTTGGCGGCTGTGGCTGTGGCGCGTCATTTGGGGATGAAGCCAGATGAAATCCGCGAAGCCTTGGCAAACTTTGGCGGCGTGAATCGCCGCTTTACCCGTGTGGGCGAAGTGGGAGGCGTGACCATTATTGATGACTATGGTCACCATCCTGTGGAAATTGCAGCCGTTCTCAAAGCCGCGCGTCAAGCCACTGAAGGTCGCGTGATTGCAGTGCATCAACCGCACCGCTTTAGTCGGTTGCATTCGCTGTTCGAGGATTTCTGCACCTGTTTCAACGAGGCTGATGTGGTTGGTATCGCGGATATTTTCTCGGCCGGTGAAGACCCGATTGAGGGCGCTGGCCGTGACGATTTGGTCGCAGGGCTGATCCGTCACGGGCACCGTCATGCTCGCGCTGTGACCTCTGAGGAAGACTTGGAACGTCTGGTGCGCGAACAAGCCCGCGACGGCGATATGGTTGTTTGCCTTGGCGCGGGTACGATTTCGACTTGGGCTTACGGTCTGGCTGAACGCCTTGCCAAGAACTAGGGTGATGTTCATGTGGTTTGTTGAGCGCCATTGTGACGCCTTTGGGGCAATCCATTGACCTCAATCACCGCGATGTGCATTTGGGCGCTTGCCACCATGGGGCTTTCACCGTTACCAATTAGGTATCAGATTCTGCCTGGGGCAGGACTTTTGCTCGTCTTGCCCATACTTTTGATATGGCTGGGGCGCGATTATGGCGCGCTGCCGGTTGTTGTTTGTATTTTTGCTGCTGTGTCTATGTTTCGCAAGCCGTTGATAGCTCTTGTCTTGGGCTTGAAACGTTGGATCACTCGGACCTGAACAGAGGTGCTTATGACGCTATCCCTTATTCTTGCTTGCCTTTGGGCGATCGTGGCGAATGTCATCGCCATGCTGCCGTCTCGCACATCCCATTGGCGTGCAGCTTATGCTTTGATCGCCGTTGGGGTTCCCATCTTGGGCTTTGTCACCTATGAAAACGGCCCATGGGTTGGGCTGGTCGTTCTTGCTGCGGGGGCGTCTGTTTTGCGGTGGCCATTGCGGTATTTGGCGCGCTGGATCAAGGCAAAGCTTACCCAAATCTAATACTGGCAAGGGCCTGACTTCATCGGGCCTTAACGATAAGGCGTTTTTATGAATCTCCCTGATGTGCGTGGCACTTTGACTGAAAACCGTCCTTTGGCTGATTTGACATGGTTGCGTGTGGGCGGACCAGCGGATGCTTTGTTTCAGCCTGCGGATGTCGATGATCTGCAAACGTTCCTTAAGAATCTGGATCAAACTATTGATGTCTTTCCCATGGGGGTCGGGTCGAACTTGATCGTGCGCGATGGGGGCATCCGAGCTGTGGTGATCCGCATGGGACGAGGGTTTAACGACATTTCTTTTGACGGCAATCTGGTCACGGCTGGCGTGGCTGCCTTGGATGCCCATGTGGCGCGCAAGGCGGCTGCACAGGGGCTGGATTTGACGTTTTTGCGTACTATTCCAGGGGCTATCGGTGGCGCTGTACGCATGAATGCGGGGTGTTACGGATCTTATGTGGCGGATCATTTTGTCTCGGCGAAAGCGGTCACGCGCAGGGGCGAGATCGTCACGCTCACCGCCGATGATTTGAATTTCGAATATCGTGGCTCAACCTTGCCAGAGGGTTGGGTTTTGATCGAAGCGACATTTAAAGCTGGCAATGGCGATGCAACCGAGCTTGAGGCGCGGATGCAGGCCCAGCTCAAAAAGCGCGACGAGACGCAGCCCACCAAAGATCGTTCTGCGGGATCGACCTTTCGCAACCCCGCTGGATTTTCCTCAACAGGGCAGGCGGATGATGTGCATGATTTGAAGGCATGGAAGGTCATCGATGATGCGGGACTACGTGGTTTTTCCATCGGTGGCGCACAAATGAGCCCGATGCATTCTAACTTTATGATCAATACAGGTGATGCCACTGCGCATGATTTGGAAAGCCTTGGCGAAGAGGTGCGAAGAAAAGTGTTTCAAAACTCAGGCCTTACGCTAAGATGGGAAATTAAGCGCATCGGAGAATTTTTAGGCAAACCTGTTGTCAGCGGGTGCTCCACTGGTTAAACGATTCGCAAGACCTCTTTGCAAATGAGGTGATTTGGGCTTAGCCCTTATGAGATAAGTATAAATTGAACCGCAAAAGGTTCAAAAAAAGCACAGGGACCAAAAAGGTTCCGGAGTATGAGGCACTTGTGGGTATGTCGAGCAGGACACCCCGAAAAGTGGCGGTATCGATTGACGTGGCTTCGTTTGAACGCGAGGCGTCGTTGTCGTCGTGGCGTATTGGCGCTGCCGCGCTTAGGGGCATAGTGAGAAAAGATGTCGGTTCAGACTCAGGCGCAGTGCTGCGTCAGCGGATTTGTGTCGCCGATACAGTTTATGTTTTATCGCACCAGTTTTTGTCAGTTTTTGCCTTATCGCAGCCTCAGTCTTTAATGTCGGAGGTCAAATGACGCGTCCTGTAGATCCATTGACCTTTGCCAAACCTGCGTCTGCCGGAGGGTCCGTCCGCGTATCCGAGGCTGTGGCGCGGGTGATCCGAGCGCGCACAGGCGTAAGCGAAAGTGCTGCGCCGCGCCCACGTGATCCAGCTCCCTCCCGTGCCGCCTATAAGATGAGCCGCTTGTGGTTGACCCCGTCGTTTCGCTTTGCGATGCGCAAATTGGCCCCCCTTGCGGTTCTTGTGGCGGTCGTTGGGGTTTGGGTCTCCAATGAGGACAACCGCCAAATCATCGCTGATCAGTATGATGTGATGAAA
The DNA here is from genome assembly GCF_018860665.1 of Pacificibacter marinus. Taxonomy (GTDB): domain Bacteria; phylum Pseudomonadota; class Alphaproteobacteria; order Rhodobacterales; family Rhodobacteraceae; genus Celeribacter; species Celeribacter marinus_A. Next base: position 153,038 of record NZ_JAHKPK010000025.1, on the reverse strand, counting down.
GCCGAGCTGCAAAACCGCCCAGAGTTTATGGTCAAGATGATGGCGATCGATGGCGCTTCTCCCGATTTGTCTGCCGACATTCGCGAAGTGGCCCCTGTCGATTTTCCGATTTCCTCATTTGATCTCGACCTGAATGGAATGCTTGATCAGATCGAAGGTCTGGATGCCGTTGCGAGTGTCGGTTTGCGTGTGCGCGCTGGCGGGATTTTGCAGGTGGATATCACCGAACGTGTGCCCTCCGTCGTGTGGCGTGGTCCGCAAGGGCTTGAACTGCTTGATGTTGATGGGCATCGGGTTTCCGCTTTGGCTTCTCGCTTGGATCGCCCTGATTTGCCGCTGATCGCGGGCGAGGGGGCTGAGCGCGAAGTGGCCCAAGCTTTAGGTTTGCTTAAAGCAGCCGAGCCTTTGATGGACAGGATGCGTGGTATCGTGCGAGTCGGCGAACGTCGTTGGGATATCATTTTGGACAACGACCAAGTCATTATGCTGCCCGAGACCAATCCTTTTGCGGCGCTGGCCCAAGTGATTGCCTTGGATCAAGCCCAAGATCTATTGGCGCGCGATGTGCGCGCCGTCGATATGCGTAACCCGGACCGGCACACATTGCGGATTTCAGACGCCGCACGTGATGAATTCCGCCGTCTTCAGGGGCTATAACCGGAGTGTTTTTACTATGACCGATCTTTACTCTGCTCAACGCGCCATGCGCAATATGCGCAAAGCGGCTATCCAACGCGGTGTCATCGCTATTCTGGACGTGGGCACATCAAAGATTGCCTGTCTTGTTTTGCGCTTTGATGGTGACAAATTCGTCGGGGCTGACGGTGTTGGCACGCTTGCGGGTCAGTCAGGGTTTCGGGTGATTGGCGCTGCGACAACGCGGTCTCGCGGTGTGAAATTTGGCGAAATTGACGCCATGGGTGAAACAGAACGCGCCATTCGGACTGCCGTGCAAGCCGCACAGAAAATGGCGCAGACCCGTGTGGATCACGTGATCGCCTGTTTCTCTGGGGGCGCGCCGCGCTCTTATGGCTTGGCAGGCCAGGTTGATCTCGAAGGTGAGTCCGTGTCGGAACAAGATGTGGCGCGGGTTCTGGCCTCTAGCGATGTGCCAGATTACGGTGCGCATCGCGAAGTCATCCACGCGCAACCGGTAAATTTTGCGCTGGACCACCGCTCGGGCATGGCTGATCCACGTGGTCAGATTGGGTCCACTTTGGCGGTTGATATGCACATGTTGACTGTCGATACGGCGACGATCCAGAACCTTTTGTATTGTATTAAGCGTTGCGATCTTGAAGTGGCGGGCATTGCGTCCTCTGCTTATATGGCGGGCGTGTCGGCTTTGGTCGAGGATGAACAAGAGTTGGGCGCGGCCTGTGTCGATCTTGGTGGCGGTGCTTCGGATGTGTCGATCTTTATGAAAAAACACATGATCTATGCCGATTCCGTGCGCATGGGCGGGGATCAAGTGACTTCAGACATTGCGATGGGTCTGCAAATTCCAAACGCGACGGCGGAGCGGATCAAGACCTTTTATGGTGGTGTTGTCGCCACTGGAATGGATGATCGCGAAATGATCGAGATTGGCGGCGACAGCGGCGATTGGGAGCGCGATCGTCGTACTGTGTCACGTGCTGAACTTATCGGCATCATCCGTCCGCGTGTTGAAGAAATTCTCGAAGGCGTGCGCGATTGTTTGGATGCGGCTGGGTTTGAACACCTGCCAAGCCAACAGATCGTTTTGACAGGGGGGGCAAGTCAGATCCCTGGTCTTGATGGGTTGGCGCCGAAAATTCTGGGGCAACAGGTGCGCATTGGTCGGCCTTTGCGCGTTCAAGGTCTGCCGCAGGCAGCAACGGGTGCAGCTTTTGCCTCTGCTGTTGGGCTATGCCTTTTTGCTGCGAACCCGCAAGATGAATGGTGGGACTTTGAAATTCCGGCTGAGCGCTATCCTGCGCGTTCTTTGAAGCGCGCAGTGCGTTGGTTCAAAGAAAATTGGTAAGGTTTGCAAAAGCTGAATTGTGATTGGTGCGTGTGTGAAATAGGTTTGCACGCGCGCTGTTTCATATTAACATCGTGTTACGAAGTGACCCTATGAGGGCTGATCAGAGAATCCTAAGGATCGAGATCGTCAGATTCGTGTCAGGTGCCGAGCAGTGCTTTGACAAAAGTGTTAACGTTTGCGGGGTTTAGCCCCGTTTTCTCCGCAAGAGTGTTTTGCGGCTAGGGTATTTTGACGTCTTTGACCCCAAATATAGAGGGGGTGCGCAAAATACCGCCTAACTTTATGTAATATTCTACCACATTTTGTGTCTCGACTGTGTTTTTTGGGTGACGCCGCTGTCGAAAACCCATAGGATGGATGGTGAATAGGTAAGATTTGTCCGGCGCAATGTTGGGCAGGGACAGTCAAAGGGCAAGTGTGTGGGACAGCGCGCTGCCTCGTAAACAGATAAAACAGGCGGTAGATCATGGCTTTGAACCTCACAATGCCCGAGCGGGAAGAGTTGAAACCTCGTATTACAGTGTTTGGCGTCGGCGGCGCCGGTGGTAATGCGGTCAACAACATGATTGAAAAAGAGCTTGAAGGCGTTGAATTCGTTGTTGCGAACACCGACGCACAGGCTTTGCAGCATTCCAACGCCGCAGCAAAAATTCAAATCGGCATCAAAGTGACCGAAGGTCTCGGTGCTGGCGCGCGCCCCACTGTTGGTGCCGCCGCAGCTGAAGAGAGCATCGAAGCCATTGTTGATCACCTTGCTGGCGCTCACATGTGTTTCATTACGGCTGGTATGGGCGGTGGCACGGGCACGGGTGCAGCCCCAATCATCGCGCAAGCCGCGCGTGAGTTGGGCGTTTTGACCGTTGGTGTCGTAACCAAGCCTTTCCAGTTTGAAGGCAACAAACGGATGCGCCAAGCCGATGAAGGTGTTGAAGCGTTGCAAAAGATGGTCGACACATTGATCATCATTCCGAACCAAAACCTGTTCCGTCTTGCCAATGAGAAGACGACCTTCACCGATGCCTTTTCTATGGCCGATGACGTGTTGTACCAAGGCGTGAAGGGTGTGACTGATTTGATGGTTCGCCCCGGTCTGATCAACCTCGACTTTGCAGATGTTCGCGCTGTGATGGACGAGATGGGCAAAGCTATGATGGGCACAGGCGAGGCAGAGGGCGAAGATCGCGCGATCCAAGCGGCAGAAAAAGCCATCGCAAACCCATTGCTCGACGAGATGTCACTGATGGGCGCCAAAGGCGTTCTGATCAACATCACCGGCGGCGACGATTTGACCTTGTTCGAACTCGACGAAGCCGCCAACCGCATCCGCGAAGAAGTCGATCCAGAAGCCAACATCATCGTCGGCTCTACTATGGATCCGTCCTTGGGGGGCAAAATGCGTGTGTCTGTTGTGGCCACAGGTATCGATGCGGCACCAAGCTCAGCTGATATGCCAACGCCACGTCGTCGTCTGGCTGAGCCTCTCGCTCCTGCGGCTGCTATTGCTGCAGTCGAAGCTGCACCTGCACCTGTTGCACAGCCAGAGCCGCAAGAGGCACCAGTCCAGCAGCAAGCGCCTGCACAACCCACTTTGGATGTCTTTGACGCCCATGCTGCTGCGGCAGAAGAGCAAGCCGAAGAGCTGTTTGATACCGCCGATGAAATGCCTGCGCCTGCCTATCAGCCGCGTCCGGAGCCAACCTATCAGCCCTCTATGCATGAACCGGAAGCGGACGCCTATGTTGCGCCACGCGCGCCATCTGCGGGTGTGCCTTCTCCTGAGGCGATGTCACGTTTGCAAGCGGCTGTGTCTAAGCGCCCTGAAGCGCCAATGCACCGTCAACCGCAGCAACCTCAAGTCCAGCATCCAGGTCCGCAATCGCGCAGTTTTGGCGCGCCTGAGCAACCCAAGCAGGGCCGTTTTGGTATCAATTCTTTGATTGGTCGTATGACTGGAAATGGCGCGGAAGAGGCGCAAGCTGAACAGCCTCGTCACGCTGCGCCTGTTGCGCGCCAAGCGGCTCAACCGAGCCGCCAGCCACAAGTGCATCAGTCTTACGACGAAGATCAGGATCCGAATCCTGAACAAGAGAAGATTGAAATCCCAGCGTTCCTGCGTCGTCAGGCAAACTGATAGTTTTCGCGAGATGCGGGGTTTTCCTGCATTAGCGTGATCACAATTTGTATTACATAGAGTTTTAAAAGGCCGGTTTATTCCGGCCTTTTTCTTATTTATCAATTGCTTGCTGCGATGCAGCACGAGTGTGCGCGATTTGTCGCCCGTGGCGCGGGGGCTATGTTACATTCCGTTACAAAGATTGAGTTGAGTGGTTGTCCAAAGATGCTTAACCAAGTCTCAACAAGTTTTGCTGCGTTGGTGTGCGTCGATTTGACGGGGGCCACAGTAAACGAACTAAGGATTGAGGCACAGCGTGCAAAAGACAGTTGCCAAGACAATTACCTTTGATGGCGTAGGCCTTCACTCTGGTGCGCCGGTGCGGATGACGATTGAACCTGCACGCGCAAACTCTGGCATTTCCTTTGTACGGTCCGATATCGCCGCCGATGTCACGGATACCCGTAACGCCTCGATTGCTGCGCGTTGGGATTCTGTCGTGCCTTCCAAACTGTGCACGCTGATCCGCAATGATGATGGCGTTGAGATTTCAACAATTGAACACATCATGGCGGCGCTTGCTGGCTGTGGCGTGACCAATGCTCTTGTGCATGTCAACGGACCCGAAGTGCCAATCGAGGACGGGTCTGCTGCGCCTTTTGTCTCCGCTATTCTGGACGCAGGCCTGTCACGCCAAGAGGGGCCAAGCCGTGCCTTGAAGATTTTGAAACCTGTTGAGGTCATCCTTGGCGATGCGACAGCGCGTTTGGAAGCCGCAGAGACCTTGGAAATTGATTTTCATATCGATTTTGAAGACGCGGCGATTGGCGTGCAAAGTAAAAATCTTGTGATGGCCAACGGGGCTTTCATTCGTGAATTGTCGAACTGCCGTACATTTTGCCGCAAAGCCGAGGTGGATTGGATGCAATCCAACGGTCTTGCGCTTGGGGGAGTTCCCGGTGAAAACGCCATCGTGTTTGATGGCGCTAAGGTCGAAGGTGGGGTGGCTGGTCTGCGCCACGAAGATGAACCTGTCCGCCACAAAATGTTGGATGCTTTGGGGGACTTGGCGCTTGCGGGTGCACCGATTCTTGGGCGTTACGTTGGCGTACGCTCAGGGCATGCGATGACAAACGCTTTGTTGCGCAAGGTTTTTGCAACACCCGGCGCATGGGCTTTTGTCTCTGTTGACGAAGCGACAGCGCAAACTTTGCCCGGGGCAGGTGTCACAGCTTTGGATCTCGCTTACTGCGCGTGATCCGCTGGTTTTCGCCACCAACTCTTCACTTCTTAATTTTCCGCACCAAAGGCGTTTTGCACCGAAAAATTCTGTGCTAGGAGTTGATCCATCGCTCGCGTTCGCGGGCACGATATTTGACGAAGGTGGAACGTTCATGCGTGCAGCACTGTATAGCGGCCTCAAAGTGGCAGCAGTTTTCTCAGTGGCAGTCTTAACAGCTTGTGGAGATGTCGCGCCCACGCGTGATCTTGAAGGCTATTCTGCTGAAGAAATCTACAAGCGCGCAGAATATGAAATCAGCACCAATGATTTTGATACGGCGGCGCATCATTTTGGCGAAATTGAACGGCTTTACCCCTATTCGTCATGGGCCAAGCGCGCGTTGATTATGGAAGCCTTTTCCTATCACCGTGATCGCGATTACGAACCCGCACGTCTCGCAGCCCAACGTTTCATTGATTTCTATCCAACAGATGCCGATGCCGCCTATGCGCATTACCTATTGGCCTTGTCCTATTACGACCAAATCGATGACGTCGGCCGCGATCAAGGTCTGACATTCCAAGCGCTGCAAGCCCTGCGCGTCGTGATCGAACAATTCCCCGAAAGCGAATATGCGCGGTCGGCGATTTTGAAGTTTGATTTGGCGTTTGATCATTTGGCAGCCAAAGAAATGGAAATCGGGCGTTACTATCTGAAACGCAAACATTACACGGCAGCCACCAACCGGTTCCGTGTCGTCGTTGAGCAATTCCAAACCACACAGCACACGGCTGAGGCTTTGCACCGTCTGGTCGAATCCTACCTTGCCTTGGGGCTGACCGAAGAGGCGCAAACCGCAGGCGCGATTCTGGGTCACAACTATAAATCCACCCAATGGTATGCGGACAGCTATGCCTTGTTGACGGGGCAGGGGCTTGAGGTCAAATCTTTGGGCAACAATTGGTTGAGCGCCGTTTACCGCCAAATGGTGCGCGGCGAATGGCTCTGATCGGTGGCTTGACGTTACCATGCTAAGAAGTCTCGATATCCGTGACATGTTGATTATCGATCGGTTGGAACTGTCGTTTCAGCCTGGTCTCAACGTGCTCACGGGCGAGACTGGCGCGGGTAAATCCATCTTGCTCGACAGTCTTGGTTTTGTTCTGGGCTGGCGTGGTCGCGCCGAACTTGTTCGTGCTGGGGCCAAACAAGGCGAAGTGATCGCTGAATTTGATGTGCCACAGGGGCCTGTCGCACAAGCGATCTTGGATGAGGCAGGCATCGACACCAGCGATGGCGAATTGATTTTGCGCCGTATCAACACCGCAGATGGTCGCAAAACCGCATGGATCAATGATCGTCGTGTCTCTGGCGATGTGCTGCGGCGCTTGTCTGAATTGTTGGTGGAATTGCACGGCCAACACGATGATCGTGGCTTGTTGAACCCTCGTGGTCACCGTGTGTTGCTCGACACTTTCGGTTCATTGGATGCCAAGCTCGAGAAAACCCGCAAAGCATGGAAAACGCTGGCGGTCATCCGCAAGTCCTTGAAAGTGGCGAAAGATCAACAGGTCGCGCTGAAGGCTGAAGAAGAATTTTTGCGCCACGCTGTGGGCGAACTGGATAAAATCAACCCAGAAGCTGGCGAAGAAGCCAAACTTGATGCCGAGCGTCGCTTGATGCAATCGGCTGAAAAGATTGCTGTCGATATTTCCAAGGCGCATCAAGCCATGTCTTATGATGCTGCAGAGGGCGCTTTGATTGATGCGCTGCGCTGGTTAGAGGGCGCCGCTGACAAAGCCGATGGGCGTCTGGATGCCCCGATTGAGGGGCTCAATCGCACCCTTAATGAATTGGCCGAAGCGCAATCGGGTGTCGAGGACTGTATGGAGGCCCTGCAGTTCAATCCGCATGAGTTGGAAAGCATCGAAGAACGCCTGTTTGCCATTCGCGGCCTCGCACGCAAGCACAACGTTCTGGCAGATGACTTGGGGCCTTTCGCCGATACATTGCGCAGCAAACTTAAATCGCTTGATGGTGGGGCGGATGATTTGATCCGTCTCGAACAAGAATTGAAAGACGCGGAGGCTCTTTACACGCAGGCTGCAAGTGCCTTGACCAAAGCGCGCGTCGCAGCCGCCAAAGAATTGGATGCGTTGATGGGGGCCGAACTTGCGCCACTCAAAATGGAGCGCGCGGTTTTTGCCACGCTGGTTGATGCTGGCGACGCTGGCCCTGACGGACAAGATGCCGTGTCGTTCACTGTCGCGACCAATCCCGGTGCCCCTGCGGGGCCGCTCAATAAGATTGCATCAGGTGGCGAGTTGTCACGATTTTTGCTGGCGCTCAAAGTCTGTCTGACGCGTGATCAGTCTGACGTGACGATGATCTTTGATGAGATTGATCGTGGCGTTGGCGGGGCCACGGCGGATGCTGTCGGGCGTCGCCTGAAAGCCTTGGCCGCTGACGGACAAGTGCTTGTCGTCACTCACTCGCCGCAAGTGGCCGCTTTGGGCGCACATCATTGGCGTGTGGCAAAACGGGTCGAGAATGGCATGACATTGTCCGAAGTGGTGCCGCTGATCGACCAAGATCGTATCGATGAAATCGCGCGGATGTTGTCGGGTGATACAGTCACAGACCCAGCGCGCGCGGCAGCACAGGCTTTGCTCGACGGCTAGAGCTTGGCCCCAAGATTTACGGCACAAGCTTTCCAGGGTTCATGATATTTTTTGGATCAAGTGCCGCTTTCAACGCTCCCATGGCGGCCCAAGCCTCGGCCCCGTGTTCGCGCGTCATGAAATCTTTTTTGCCAAGCCCGATCCCATGTTCGCCAGTGACCGTCCCGCCGAGTTTGAGCGCGCGCAATGCCATGCGGTGCGCCAATCGTTTGGCCTCGGCCAGCTCCAATTCGTTGTCGGGCTCAACCAGCAAGACCGAATGAAAGTTGCCATCCCCTACGTGACCCAAAATGGGCCCGTCAATAAAGGATTTCGCGATGTCATCCGCCGTCTCGCGGACGGCTTCGGCCAGTTTTGAGATCGGCACGCAAATGTCCGTGACAACGGAAATACATCCCTTTTTCAATGCCAAACAGGCATAGAATGCGTTGTGGCGCAGTGTCCAGAGCGCGTTGCGGTCCTCAAGTTTCGCGGCCCAGTCAAAACCGGATGCGCCAAAATCCTGAACGATTTCGCCAAACATCGCCACTTGATCGGCGACGCCCACCTCAGAGCCGTGAAATTCAACGAACAAATGAGGCATCAAAGGATAAGTCGTCCCAGCGTAGGCGTTCACCGCTTCAACACTTTTGCTGTCCAAAAATTCGATACGCGCCATGGGAATGCCCATTTGGATCGTCGCCATCACCGCGTTCACAGCACTGTCCAAATCATCAAAGGCGCAGACCGCCGCATTGATCGTCTCAGGCTGTCCATGCAAACGCAGTGTGAGTTCGGTAACAAGGCCAAGGGTGCCCTCGGAGCCGACGAAAAGCGCAGTTAGGTCGTAACCGCTGGACGATTTGCGTGCCCGCGATCCGGTGTGAATGATCGTGCCATCGGCCAAAACCACTTCGAGTCCAATGACATTGTCGCGCATCGTGCCATAGCGCACGGCGGTGGTGCCAGAGGCCCGCGTCATCGCCATGCCGCCAAGCGATGCATTGGCGCCGGGATCAACGGGAAACATCAAACCGGTGGAGCGAAGATCAGTGTTCAACTGTTCACGGGTCACGCCGGGTTGCACCGTGACGTCCATATCCGCATCATGAACCTTTAGGATCGCGTTCATCTTTGAAAAATCAACACATAACCCGCCATGCACTGCTAAACTTTGCCCCTCAAGCGAGGTGCCGGTGCCCCAGCCGATGACAGGAATCGCCTGCGCGTGACATATCTTCATCAGCGCGCTGACTTCTGCCGTCGTATGCGGATAGGCCACAGCATCAGGGGCCGCATTTGCAAACCACGTCTCGGATTGGCCATGTAAATCAAGATCGGACTTGGAACGAGTCACGCGACCCTCTAGAACGAGAGAAAGTTCGGTAAATTGAGTGTCTGTGATCATTAGGGGCTCGTTTGCTGGTGGGGCTGTTATGTCTTTAGGGTGCAGTGCCAATGTGAAAAGCGCAAGTGACAATGCGGACAGCAGATAGGACCGGCGAATCCGATGGCCGATGACAATTCATCCTACCCACATAAAGCGTGGCGTGACATGTGTAGCGGCTTCAAATCGGCGTTGCAGTTGATGCGCCTGCGCGGCCCGTCACAGGTGCAGTTTTGGTTCATAGCACTTTTGATCGGCGTGGCCTCGGGCTTTGCTGCGTTATTTTTTCGCAAGTGGATCAACGCTTTGCAGTCGTTTTTCTATGGGGTGGATGATCTACACATCTTGCACAGTGCGGCCAGAGATCTGCCGTGGTTTTGGGTGCTGTCTTTACCTGTGATGGGCGGTTTGGTCGTTGGGGTTATTCTCAATTGGTTCACGCCTGATGGGCGCGTGCGCTCGGTCGCGGATGTGATCGAGGGGGCTGCGCTGAATCAAGGACGCGTTGAAAAACGCGCGGGCTTGGCCTCGGCTGCGGCGTCTTTGATCACCTTGTCGACAGGCGGGTCGACAGGGCGTGAGGGCCCCGTGGTGCATTTGGCTGCCGTGATTTCAAGTTGGGTGTCCAATCGAATCCACGCCAGCGGCCTCACGGGGCGCGATCTTTTGGGCTGTGCGGTTGCGGGGGCAGTGTCTGCCTCGTTCAATGCGCCTATTGCGGGGGCGCTTTTCGCGCTTGAAGTCATCTTGCGCCATTTCGCCGTTCACGCTTTTGCACCGATTGCTATCGCTGCCGTTGCGGGCACTGTGATCAACAGGTTGGAATTTGGCGATGTGACCGAATTCACCTTGGCGGCTGAAGGGGCGCTGTCATTTTACGTCGAGCTGCCCGCCTTTATGTTGTTGGGCTGCGTTTGCGGGTTGATCGCTGTGTTGATGATGCGGTCTATTTTTATGGCCGATGATTTTGGAACTTGGGTGGTGGAAAAAATACATCTTCCGCCGGTGTTTCGCCCCGCGTTGGCTGGGCTGATGTTGGGGCTTTTGGCGATTGTGTTTCCCCATGTGATTGGGGTTGGATACGAGACCACATCGGCTGCATTGACGGGGCAATTGTTGATCTGGCAGGCCATCGTCTTCACCGTGATCAAAGTGGCAGCCGTCGCCATCACCATGGCGGGGCGTATGGGGGGGGGCGTATTTTCCCCTGCGTTGATGGTCGGCGCTATGTCTGGTTTGGCATTTGGTTTGATCGCCACGGCCGTGTTCCCTGATGTGTCTGGCACTGTGACGCTTTATGCTTTGGCGGGCATGGGCGCAGTGGCCGCTGCCGTTTTGGGCGCGCCGATTTCGACAACATTGATTGTGTTTGAGCTGACGGGCGATTGGCAAACGGGGCTGGCTGTGATGGTGGCTGTGTCCTTATCCACGGCCATTGCGTCAAAGCTTGTGGATCGGTCGTTCTTTTTGACACTGTTAGAACGCCGGGGCGTGCATTTGGCCGCAGGTCCGCAGGCTTATTTATTGGCCACTGTACGGGTGCATCAGTGCTATCGCGCACCAGATGCAGCACGGGCCGCCAAAGAAGACGAGTGTAAAAGACTGATCAAAAAGGGGCTTTATATTTCGCCAAATGCGACACTTAAGACCGCGATGCCGATCTTTGAGGCACATAATTTGGTGTTTATTCCCGTTGTGACGTTGCTTGAGGGCAGCGAGCCTGAATTGCATGGTGCGCTATTTCACGTCGATGCTTTGCGAGTGTTTAGCAAGGCTTTGGCCGAGACCGCTGCTGAAGAGCATAGCTGATCGGGCGTTTGTTTTGGACGACATAAAAATAAAACCGGCATGAAAAAGGCGCCACCGAGAGCGCCTTTTCATACCTATAGCCATGTTCAAAATAGATTAGAGCATCTCTACTGCGGCTTTTTGCGGATAAAACGCAATGTAATCTTTGATGCGCTCGATACCCGCTGTGGGGGATTCATATGACCAAGCGGCATCTTTAATCAAAACAGACTTGGTTTGAATCGAAAAATGCGAGGCGACGCCTTTGTGCGGGCAGGTGGACGTCGTGTCAGACGCGTCCAAAAATGCCATGGCCAGTGCGTCGCGTGGAAAATAAATCACGGGCGGGTAATCACCTTCGGTCAGTTCCAATGCCGCATTTGTTTCGCCCAAAACGGCACCGCCTGCACGCACAACCCAAGTCCCAGGTGCCACGCGAATGTGTATATGGTCAGTCATTATCTGTCCCCCTCGTTCAAATTTAGTTTATTCTAGCAGACCAGTCTTAACAGGTATATGTCACAATGCAGCGGTTGCCTGTCGCAACCACTCGCGCGCGGCCTCGCTCACGCGGGGGGAAATAACATCCCAGACCTGCGCGTGATACCCGTCAAGCCAATCGCGTTCCCATGGTGCCAATTCATCGGCGTTTATCATGTCGCGGTCAATTGGCACAAAGGTCAGGGTTTCGAAATCCAACATGTCGCGGGCATCGCTGCCTGAAATTTCACCAGCCTTGCGCACGACGATCAGGTTTTCAATGCGAATGCCATAGGCACCGGCCTTATAATACCCTGGTTCATTGGACAGGATCATGCCTTCTTGCAAGGCCAAAAGAGATGCCCGCGAAATACGCTGCGGGCCTTCATGCACAGACAAATAGGCACCAACGCCGTGGCCTGTACCGTGGTCATAATCACGCCCCATGCGCCACAAAGGCGCGCGAGCCAGCGCATCCAAATGCGCGCCCGCGACACCGCGTGGAAAGCGCGCGGTTGAAATTGCGATCATGCCTTGTAGCACGGCAGTAAAGGAGGCGCGTTCTTCGGCTTTGGGATGCCCCAGAGATACCGTGCGGGTGATATCCGTTGTGCCATCAACATATTGCCCGCCGCTGTCGATCAATAGAATTTCACTTTCGGACAACGGGCGATCTGTATCAGTGTTGACGCGGTAATGGACGATGGCGCCATTTGGCCCAGAACCACTAATGGTCTCAAAGGAAATATCTTTGAGCTGGTTGGTGGCGGCACGGAACCCTTCAAGCGCTGTGGCAGCTGAAATCTCAGACAGTGTGCTTGGGTCTTGCGCGTCGAGCCAAGCCAAAAATTCAACCATGGCAGCACCATCACGCAGATGCGCCTCGCGCGCGCCTGCGATTTCGGCTTCGGTTTTACAAGCCTTGGGCATGATGCAGGGGTCTTTGCCGGTGACAATCGTGGCCCCTGCGTCCTCGATCAAGCTGCGCAAGGCGTAAGGTGCTGAGGCCGGATCGATCAGAACTCTGCCTTCAAGTGTTTTCAAATAGGTTTGAAATTCTGAGCGGGGCGCGATTGTGATGCGCGGATCAGGGCCAAGGCTGTCATATTTAGAGGCCTCATCAAACAGATGCATCTTACCCTCTACGTTCAGCGTGGCAAAAGCCTGCACCACAGGATTATGTGCCACATCAGCTCCGCGAATATTGAGCAACCAAGATAAACTGTCAGGCAGGGTGAAGACAACGGTATCGGCCCCAGCATCCTTCAGGGCTTCAATGATCATCGCAAACTTGTCTTCTGAACGTCGCCCCGTCAACTCGATCGGTAAAGACATCACGGGAGCGTTGGGGCGTGCGGGGCGGTCTGTCCAGATTTTGTCGATCACATTGCTGGTGGCCACAACGGTTTTGCCGCTGGGCTCAAGCGCTTTGCGCAGGGCGATGATGTCTTGTTCTGTGTGCAGCCACGGGTCAAAGCCGATGATTTCAGCATCGCGCGAGGCGATCCATGTGCCAAGTGACGTGGCGGGCCAATCAACATAGTCAAAAATCTCTGCATCACATTGTGCGCGCACTTGTACGGTGTAACGCCCATCGGTGAACATGGCCGCGGCATTGCGCGCAACAACGCAAAACCCTGCCGAGCCTGTGAAACCCGTCAACCAAGCGAGACGATCATCGCAAGGGGCAACATATTCGCCTTGGTGTGCATCGGCGCGCGGCACGATAAAGGCATCTAACCCCGCATCTGCCATGGCGACGCGCAGGGCTGTGACGCGCGGGGCGGCTTGCTCGGGGCTGCTTGTGACATCATAGCTTTGAAACATCTCATAGATCCTTGTCTTGGGCGCCATGAGGCGTCGGCATCATTCACGTATTATTAATATCACCTGTGGATCGCGTGTCTTACATGGCTTTGCGAATGCCAGCAAAACGGGCTCTTGCGCGTGGATCTGTGTCGAACAAAGACGCCAACTGTTCGGTCATCGCTCCGGCCAATTGTTCCACGTCTGTGATGGTTACAGCGCGTTCGTAATAACGGGTCACATCATGGCCGATGCCGACCGCGATCAGTTCGACCTGTTTGCGTTTTTCAACCAATTCAATCACATCGCGCAGATGCTTTTCCAAATAATTCGCAGGATTCACTGATAGGGTGCTGTCATCCACAGGGGCACCGTCAGAGATCACCATCAAGATTTTACGCGCCTCAGGGCGTGCCATCATCCTGCGGTGCGCCCATTCAAGCGCTTCGCCATCGATGTTTTCTTTCAGCAAGCCTTCTTTCATCATCAGACCCAAATTGGCCCGTGTGCGGCGCATCGGCGCGTCTGCATTTTTGTAAATGATGTGGCGCAGATCGTTCAAACGACCGGGCATTTGCGGGCGACCATGGGCCAGCCATTCTTCGCGGCTTTGCCCGCCTTTCCACGCGCGGGTGGTGAACCCGAGCACTTCGACTTTGACCGAGCAGCGTTCCAGCGTGCGCGACAGCACATCGGCACAGATCGCCGCGATTGAAATCGGGCGTCCGCGCATTGAGCCTGAATTGTCGAGCAAAATGGTCACGACGGTGTCGCGGAACTCAGTGTCTTTTTCGTGCTTGAACGACAAAGGTGTGGTGGGGTTGGCAATCACGCGGGCCAAGCGGCCAGCGTCCAATGTGCCTTCCTCTAAATCAAATTCCCATGACCGGTTTTGCTGGGCCTGCAAGCGGCGTTGCAATTTGTTGGCCAAGCGCGATACAGCGCCTTTCAAAGGCTCAAGCTGTTGGTCCAAATAGGCGCGCAGACGTTCCAGCTCAGCGGGTTCAGCCAAGTCTTCGGCTGTGATTTCTTCGTCATATTTTGTTGAAAAGACTTGGTAATTTGGATCGGCGTCAGACACAGGGGCCGATTGAGGGGGCTCGGCTTCGGCCTCCTCGTTGGGCATTTCCATCTCGTCGGCGTATTCTTCTTGGGCCATATCGTCTGACGACACTGTGGCCTCAGAGGCGTCTTGTTGTTCCTCTTGAGCGCTCTCTGGCGCGGCCTCTTGATCGTCTTCTTGCTCTTGATCTTCGCCCTCGGATTCGACGTCGTCTTGGTCTTCGTCGTTTTCAGCGTTTTGGTCTTCGTCAGAATCCAATTCATCTGGGTCGTCCCCCAGTTGATCGCCGTAGCCGAGGTCTTCGATCAGGCGGCGCGCAAGGCGGGCAAAAGCGCGCTGGTCGTCCAAAAAACTGTCAAGATCATCAAATGCGCCGGTTGTTTGCTGTTCGATGAAATTGCGCCAAATCTCCATCACGTTTTGCGCACCGGCGGGCAGATCGCGCCCTGTTGTGAGGTGGCGCATGTAATAGCCCATAGCCTGAGCCAGAGGCGCATCATCGGTGGATTTCACCCCGTCATAGCCACGGCGCATCGCATCGTTGCCGATTTTCGCATCGATGTTTTTGCTGGTGCCCGGCATGTGGCGCGCGCCGACGGCTTCGACCCGTGCGGTTTCCAGCGCGTCATAGATGTCGAACGCCATTTGCCCTTGAGGCGCATAGCGATTGAAGGTGCTGTCGTTGTGAAATTTGTGCCGTAAAGCCAAGGCGTCAGCCGTGCCGCGTGCGATCAACACCTCGTCACGGGTCACCCGACGCGAAATCTGCGGCAACCGCACTGTGTCAGGTGTCAGGCCCGATGGATCCATAGAATAGGTGATGGTCAAATCGGAATCATTGGCCAAGACTTTGGTGGCCTCTGCTAGGGCCTTTTTGAACGGATCTGCGGGGTTGTCGCTGGGCTTTATCATGCCTCGTGTTAAATCACTCTGCGCGGCGGCGGGCAAGAGAAAGCGGGGCGTCACG
The DNA here is from genome assembly GCF_018860665.1 of Pacificibacter marinus. Classification (GTDB taxonomy): domain Bacteria; phylum Pseudomonadota; class Alphaproteobacteria; order Rhodobacterales; family Rhodobacteraceae; genus Celeribacter; species Celeribacter marinus_A. The sequence goes on along the minus strand of NZ_JAHKPK010000025.1, from coordinate 137,544 downwards.
GGTGCAAAATCGACTGCAATTTGGACGGGGCAAGCCGCAGATCCAACAAACAATCACGTCAGTTGGATTTCGAAATTATGTGGCATCTGCGTTAAAATTAAAGAGGGACGCAAAATGCATCCCTCTTTTGTCATTTCATAACTGTCTTATTCAAGTCGTTGCCGCAGCGAGCACTGGCTTACATTGTCATGCTGACAGCTGATTCAGGCAATTCTTCGTCAAAGCAGCGCTGGTAAATCTCGGCCACTGTCTGACGCTCAAGTTCATCACATTTGTTGAGGAATGTCAGGCGGAAGGCATAGCCCACATCGCGGAAAATCTCTGCATTTTGCGCCCAAGTGATCACGGTGCGCGGTGACATCACGGTGGACAGGTCGCCGTTCATAAAGGCCGTGCGTGTCAGCGCAGCCGTTGTCACCATTTGGCTGATCTGTTTGCGGCCTTTTTCGGTGTTGTAATGCGGGGTCTTGGACAAAACGATGTTGGTTTCCGCATCATGGTTTAGGTAGTTGAGCGTTGCCACCAAAGACCAACGGTCCATCTGCGCTTGGTTGATCTGTTGCGTGCCGTGATACAGACCGGTTGTGTCGCCAAGGCCCACTGTGTTTGCTGTCGCGAACAAACGGAAATAGGGGTTCGGCGTGATGATTTCGTTTTGATCAAGCAAGGTCAATTTGCCGTCTGTTTCCAAAATCCGCTGGATCACGAACATCACATCTGCGCGGCCCGCGTCATATTCGTCGAATACAATCGCAACAGGGTTGCGCAGGGCCCAAGGCAAGATTCCTTCATGGAATTCCGTGACCTGTTTGCCATCGCGCAATTTGATCGCGTCTTTGCCGATCAAATCGATACGCGAAATATGGCTATCAAGGTTCACACGCACGGAGGGCCAGTTGAGGCGCGCTGCCACCTGTTCGATGTGAGTGGATTTGCCCGTGCCGTGGTAGCCTTGGATCATCACGCGACGATTGTGCGAAAATCCCGCCAAAATCGCCATCGTGGTGTCCGGGTCAAATTTATAAGTGCTGTCGACCTCAGGCACGCGGTCGGTGCGATCCGCAAACCCTTTGACGGTCATATCCGTGTCGATACCAAAAACATCGCGGACTGAAATCACTTCGGTAGGTTTTGCATTCGCATCCATGGTGTGGCCTGTTCTGATAGCTGTTGTGTCTTTGTGCCTTCTTGCCCTTTTCAACGCGTGGGTGCAAGGGGCGCGCAGGGGATCAATCGCTATAAACATGATTGTGCACATACGGTGCAGCGCTGCCTTTGGATCACATTTTGATCTCAATTCAACGTGACCATCATGTGATGATTTTAAATGGTCCAAAGTCAAAGGGGCTCCGTACCCATTGTAACCTCGCCAAAATGGACGAGGGTTTTGACACCCAACGGAGAAACATCATGACTTTCGCAAAAACACTTCTTTCGGCTACAACTGCAATCGCTTTGACAGCTGGCGCCGCTTACGCCGATCACCATGGTGAAAACCCGATGGTTGGCGGCGCTGAAATGTTTGCCGATAAAAATATCGTTGAGAACGCCGTAAACTCTGCCGATCACACAACTTTGGTCGCGGCTGTGACTGCAGCTGGTTTGGTTGACACATTGGCAGGCGACGGCCCGTTTACGGTGTTCGCTCCTGTGAACTCAGCTTTCGCAGCGCTGCCAGAGGGCACCGTTGAAACATTGTTGATGCCTGAAAACATTGACCAATTGACCACGATCCTGACCTGCCACGTTGTCGGCAAAGCCGTGATGGCAGACGCATTGCAAGGCATGATCGCAGACGATGGCGGCAAGCACCCCGTGCCAACTTTGGGCGGCTGTACATTGCAAGCCTCTTACGTTGATGGCGTGATGATGTTGGAAGACGAAAACGGCAATATGGCTTCCGTCACCATTGCTGACGTGAAGCAATCAAACGGCGTGATCCACGTGATCGACGCGGTGATGTTGCCAGCGATGTAAGCTGACGACGACAGTTTTTTAACGAGTGATATGGGGCGTCCTTTACAGGGCGCCCTTTTTTATGGGCAAAAACGAGACAAACCTTGAGGATCATTTGCCTCTGGTCGCGCGCGCCACTACATATGAGGCAACCAAAGCGTGAGGACGAATATATGAGTGGCTTGTTGGCCCTATTGGATGACGTGGCAGGGATCGCCAAAGTGGCGGCCGCCAATGTAGATGATATCGCAACTCAGGCGCTGAAAGCCTCAAGCAAGGCTGCAGGCGCTGTGATTGATGACGCTGCCGTGACGCCCAAATATGTGCAAGGGTTTCAGCCTGCGCGTGAGTTGCCCATCGTTGGCAAAATCGCTTGGGGATCGATCAAGAACAAGCTGATCATTTTGTTGCCTGCGGCTTTGCTGCTGTCGACCTTTGCACCGTGGTTGATCACGCCGCTCCTGATGCTGGGCGGGGGGTATTTGTGTTTTGAGGGGGCTGAAAAAGTCTATCACCTGTTCAAGCCTCATGCGCCCTATGCGGATGGACAAAAAGCGGGCGAGGGCGATCCGGTTCATTTGGAAGAGTCCAAGGTGGCCGGTGCCGTGAAAACAGATTTTATTTTATCGGCTGAGATCATGACAATCATTTTGTCGGGCATTGATCCAGAGGGATCGATTTGGTTCAAAGCGGGGGCTTTGGGCCTTGCTGGGATATTTATCACGGTCGCTGTTTATGGCGCTGTGGCGCTGATCGTGAAAGCCGATGATGTTGGTCTGTGGTTGGCGCGGGTTGGGCGCTTGGGGGTGACGCGGGCTTTAGGCCACGGGATCGTGAAATTCATGCCTTATCTGATGAGGGCGTTGCTGATCATTGGCACCGCCGCGATGATTTGGGTTGGCGGGTCTATTGTGATTCATGGTCTGCACGCATTTGGACTGCATGAACCTTATCAAAGTATTCATGACCTGGCCGAGGGGGCTGCGCATATGGTCGGTCGTGCCACGGGATTTGTCACATGGTTTGTCACCGCGTTCTTTGATGGGATTTTCGGGCTGATCGTCGGCCTGCTGCTGATCCCTTTGGTGGCGAAGATCATTGATCCGGCGATTGCCAAACTGACGGGAAAAGAAAACACGCATCACTGATTTCATGCATGTTGTATGACTATGCAAAAAGGCCGCCCAAATGGAGCGGCCTTTTTAGTATCTGATGCGCCAAGCTGACTTAAAATCGGTGGCTTACTTGAACCAGCGGCTTTCTTTGACTTGATCCCATGCCCAAACAACTTGTTGCAGCTGTTCTTCTTGTGATCGGTCGCCGCCGTTGACGTCTGGGTGCAAGACTTTGATCAAGCTGCGGTACTGCTTTTTGATCTCGGCCTTGGTCCAGTGATCTTTGACTTCCAGAATCTCAATCGCTTGACGCTCAAGGGGTGGCAGTTTGCGGGTTGAGGCACCGGGGTCGCTTCGTCCGGGGTTTTGTGTGGCGTTTTCACCCAAAACTTGATGCGGATCATCCACGCCGAGACGCGCCCAAGCGCGTTCTTCGCTGGTGACTTTACGGCCAAAAGGCTTGGTCGGGCGTTCACCCGTTTCCGATGCCTTATGCTGTTCGTCTATTTCTTCTGGCGTTGCATTGTCGAAAAAATTCCATTTCAGGTTATAAGCCCGAACATGTTCTTTGCAGAACCATTTGAATTCATCCAAATGATCAGGGGAGCGCGGGGCGCGGTATTGACCGGCTTCGGTACATCCTTCGTGTTCGCACTCTCTTTTCGAGGTCTCGAACGCACCTGACATGCCGCGGCGTCCGCCGCGACGCTTTTGTTTGTCCTTCGCTGCGGACATATCGAAACCAAAGGGATCGTCTTTTTGCATGTGGTTTAACCTTCTAGACTCAGGCAAAAGACCATAGACGATATGGAGAATTTGGAAAGAGGAGAAAGCCTAAATGTCGATCTCAGATGACATGAAATCACGATTGACCGACGCTTTTTCGCCGACACGCTTGGAAGTGGTCGATGACAGTGCCTCGCATGCGGGGCATTCGGGCAATCCTGGTGGCGACGGCGAAACGCATTTCAACGTTTTGATCCGCTCCGCCGCCTTTGACGGGCTGTCCCGCGTGGCGCGACATCGTGCCGTGCATAAGGCGCTTGGCGATATCGTGCCGCGCATTCATGCACTGGCACTTGATTTGGACGTTTAATGTGATCTAGGCGCGCTCTGCATCGGTTTGATCGTCGTTGTCGTTGGTTTCCGTCTGTGTTGCGGCCTGTGCTGTGGCGTCATCCGCCAAAGCTTCGGCTTCTTCGGCGGCGGCCAACGCGTCGGCGTCCTCTTGGGCAAAGGTGCCGAAGCCTTTGTTTTCTTCCGTGAACATACCGAAATCGGCGTCGCGGCGGAAAATCAATACGGTGTGGTAGCTTACGGTTTTGGAGGTCAGCCCTGCACGTTCTTCCATGGGCACAACATCAGAGCGCAGATATTCCCAGCCCTCTTCACCAAGGGCATTCAGGCGGGTTTCCATAGCCTGTGCCATGCGGGCCTCAGGGGTTTTGATGCCCTTGGCTTTTTCGCCTCGGCGTGGGGCAGGGATGACGCGGTACTCGTAGGCTGACATGGAAGGCTCCGTTATTGGCTGGCTTAGTTAGACCTTAATGGACTGTGTATTGCATGAAAAGGTTTGCGTTTTTGCTAATGATCGCAAACTTCTGTTAACGCGTAAAAAAACGAGGCCTCCGATGAGCGCCCCGTTTTTCAATTTTCATGATCGTAAAGTTCGGGTTTGGTTAAAGCCCAAGCTTTTTCACAACCAATTCGTTCACCGCTGCAGGGTTGGCTTTGCCGCCTGACGCTTTCATCACCTGACCCACAAAGAACCCAACCAGTTTGGGGTTTTGTTTGGCTTTTTCGACCTGTGCAGGATTGGCTGCGATAGCTGCGTCCACAGCCGCTTCGATGGCGCCCATGTCTGTGACCTGTTTCATGCCGCGCTCTTCGACGATCTGTGCTGGATCGCCGCCTTCAGTGTAGACGATCTCGAACAGGTCTTTGGCGATTTTGCCAGAGATGTCGCCGGATTTGATCAATTTGACCACGCCGCCAAGCTGTTCGGCTGACACAGGGCTGTCTGCAATGTCTTTGTCGTCTTTTTTCAAACGACCAAACAATTCGTTGATCACCCAGTTGGCGGCCAGTTTGCCGTCTGTGCCCTCTGCCACGCGTTCAAAATAAGCGGCATTGGCGGTGTCTGCGGTCAAGACCGATGCGTCATATTCGGACAGGCCAAATTCGATCACAAAACGGGCTTTTTTCTCGTCTGGCAATTCAGGCAAGCTGGCTTTGATGTCATCCACCCAAGCCTGTTCGATTTCCAAAGGCAAAAGATCGGGATCAGGGAAGTAACGGTAATCGTGCGCTTCTTCTTTAGAGCGCATAGAACGGGTTTCGTTCTTGTCCGCATCGTACAGGCGTGTTTCTTGCTTGATCTCTCCACCGTCTTCGATGATGGCGATTTGGCGGCGCGCCTCATAGTCGATTGCAGCTTGGATAAAGCGGGTGGAGTTCATGTTTTTCAACTCACAACGCGTGCCCAAGTGACTGAAATCACCTGTTTCTGCAAATTTCTCGTATTGGCCAACACGGCAGACAGAGACGTTCACATCTGCACGCATAGAGCCGTTTTGCATGTTGCCATCGCATGTCCCCAAATACCGTAGAATTTGGCGCAGCTTCAACACATAGGCAGCGGCTTCTTCGGGGCCACGAATATCTGGAAACGATACGATTTCCATCAATGCAACACCGGTGCGGTTGAGGTCGACGAACGACATGGTCGGGTCCATATCGTGGATGGATTTACCCGCGTCTTGTTCCAAGTGGATGCGCTCGATGCGCACTTTGCGTGCCACACCGGGTTCCATATCAACCAGAACTTCGCCTTCGCCCACGATGGGGTGATAGAGCTGCGAAATTTGGTACCCTTGGGGCAAATCAGGATAAAAATAGTTTTTGCGATCAAAGGCTGAGAACAGGTTGATTTTGGCTTTCAGGCCAAGACCTGTACGCACCGCTTGTTCGACACAGTATTCGTTGATCACTGGCAGCATGCCGGGCATGGCGCTGTCAACGAAAGCCACGTTCGAGTTGGGCTCTGCACCGAATTGCGTAGAGGCGCCGGAAAACAGCTTGGCGTTGCTTTGCACCTGAGCGTGAATTTCAAGACCGATGACCAGTTCCCAGTCGTGTTTTGCACCCGCAATCACTTTGGGCTTTGGACTTGTGTATTGAATGGTGTCAAGCATGACGCGGGCTCCGGTAAATCAGGTTCATCCGCGTTCTAAGATATGGCAGGGCGGGGGGCAAGGCCTATGCCCGCCCGCCGCCGTCAGTAATATTGGCTAAACAGCGCGTTTGAGGGCTTCTGCTTCCCATGATTTCAACTCATAACGTGACAATTGAGCTGTGCTGCTGTCATCACTCAGTTCGGGGAAGATGGTTAGAATCTCTGCGCGTGCATCACCAGACACGGCATCGAGGGCCTCTTGACCCGGAAACAGGCTTTCAGTGGGGCAACTTTCGGCGAAGATGATCTGGTGTGTGTCAAACAGCATGTGGAAATAATCGACTGTTCCACCGCTCACGATGCGGATTTTATCGTCGTTGACCAGATGTTTGGCGGCGACCAGAACATCACGTTCACCGAACAGGATTTGTGCTTGGGGGCCGCGCACCAACATGCGGTGGTTTTGCGACACTTTGAGATCACGCAGATTGCCCATGGCACCAGCTTTGATCAGCACAGGCGCCAACGCGGCTTGCGCGGGCATTGTACGCGCGCCGATCCAACGAATGGCTTGCGGGCCATTGTCGAGCGTGTTGACCATGTCGCCCGCTTTCAGGGTCTCGATGTATTTCGGGCCATTTGGAGTGTCGATCAGCGTACCGCGGGTCAAGCATACGGCAGCCCCGATGATATCTTCGGCAAAGACGTTGTTGTCGACGTTGAAATTGCCATCGCCAATCTTGTCGATCACGCCATCGCCATCATAATCCATGTCGGTTTCATGGTCGATCTGGATGATCGGGCGCAGGTCTGTGAGGTCTTGTCCTGGGGCAATCAATACATTGTTCAAACTTGGGCCACCATCAGAAGAGACCAGCACGTTTGCGTTAAAGCGCAGATATGTATCGCCCAGCCCTGAAAGATCGCTTTGAATCGTGGCCGATTGTCCAGGGTTCATAGGCTCATAGGTGTATTTCACCGTACCATTTACATAGTCGGTGGGGGAATCGTAGACGATGATGCCCACGACCTTGCTTTGGCCTGTCACCTCACCATTATAGACGTCTTCCACTGTAATGACGATGACATCGTCTGTATCAAAATCGGTGTCACCGTTTTTGATCATCACGCGACCGCCATTTTGGCCGCCGTGGTTTGTACTAACAGAAACGTTGTCGAGAAGGGACGAGCCCATCACGAGAATCTCTTCGGTTGCCATATGCTTTGCCTGTATGTCTTGGGTTTTGACACCCGCTGCCTCAAGATGACGCTTATCTATGGGCTACAGGTCTTCTACCGAGACCCTTTGCGCAGCACCACGCGTCTAAGGGTTAAGGTTAAGGCTAAAAGTGTTAATTTGTCTAGCGGCTTGCCGATCCTGTCGCATGTCGTGGGAAAAGCGTGGCTTTTGCGCAAATACGCGACTGTTCTGGCTGAATAGGATGGCATCCAGTCGCGTCTCAAGCATGAGCTTTGGTGAGGCGTGGGTTTTAAAGTGGCCCAAGCCCTGCACGCATGACACCCATTCGTACAGGCTTGATATCATGAACGGCTTTGAGACCCAGCAGGCGCACAGATTGCAAAATGCTGTCTTCGGATTGCACCACACGGTTGAACAGATCCACGACGCGGGCGCGGGCGGTGATGTCGCGGTGTCGGCTGCGCGCATAGGCGTCAAGCATGGCAGTATGACCTATATCGCCGCCATTGGCCTCGCACAGTGTCAACAGTTCGGCCAGATCGTTCAGCGATGTGTTCAAACCTTGCGCGCCAATCGGGGGCAGCACATGTGCGGCTTCCGCGATAATCGCGACTCGCTGTGCGGACAATTGATCCGCCACTTGGGTGATGATGGGAAAGACCCCGCGCTGTGAGGCCAGTTCAAGATTGCCATAAAGCCCCGCCGAGCGATCCGTCATCTCTGCGTTAAAGGCAGGTATATCCATGTTCAAAAGCTCAATCGCCTTAGGGCCTTTGTTCATCCAAACGATGGCGGAGGCTGGCCTGCCGTCTATGTCTTTCAACGGCACCATGGTGAAAGGGCCCCCATCGCGGTAAATCTCGGTCGATAGATTGCCGTGTGGCACGTCGTGAAAGGCTGTAAAGGCCAGCGATTTTTGCCCATAGCGCGTGGTGGACACTCCGACCCCTGCGGCTGTGCGCACAGACGAGTCGCGCCCGTCGGCGGCCACAACCAATTTCGCCTCAACCGACGCGCCGTCCGTCAATGTAACAATGGCAGACCCCGTGCGGGTCAACATGGATTTGAACCCAACGCCATAGCGGATTTCGGTTTGTGGGATGTTCGGCAAAATGCGCATCAATTCGCGCCGCATGTGCCAGTTGAGAAAATTCCACCCGAAGGGTTCGTCGGCTGTTTCACGCCCTTCAAACTGACGCTCGTTGCGCAACACAGGCCCGTCTGGGCCGTCAGTAGTGTCGACAATGCGCAGACCCTCAAGCGGTGTGGCATGGGGGGCAAGCTGGTCCCAAACGCCAATTTTTTCAAACAGATCGCGCGCAGGGCGTAAAAATGCGGTCGAGCGTAAATCAGTGCCAACCTCATCGCCTACGATCACAGGCGGAACAGGGTCAATCATCAAGGTTTTAAACCCAGAGGCGCCAAAAGCCGCCGCCGCAATCATGCCTGAAATGCCCCCGCCAACAACAAGCACATCGACTTTGGGGCGGTTGGGTTTCTGAGCTGTCTGGGTCATGGGTTATTCCTTCGCGCATGGTGGCGCAAATGTTGCAAGTCTTGGCGTCAGTGCAAGTCTGAGCCCAAGTGATAGGCGCAAATCCATGCAATGTCCAAGCGGCAGCCTGTCTCAGGGTGGTGTCAGAGGAAAGTTCTATTTGCCGACGGTCAAAAGAATCAAGCAGACAAAAACGATTGGCACACAGGCCAAGGCCACAAGACCCAGAACAGGCCAGCCAAACAGCGCGATGGCCCCAGCAATGACTGCACCAAGGAGGCTGATGATCGTCAGCGTCATAGCAACTTGACGCGGTGTTGCGATATATTTCTCATCATGGTGTTCAGTGTCTGTCAAAGGGCTGGTCTGCGCGTGCGTCATTCTGACTCTCCGTCAATGATGTATTTCAAAGTCAGCTTTTAACGAAAGACTGTCAGTACTTCAGGGTGGCGGGGTGTCGCATGACAACCTCAGACCTTGGCGATATAGAACTCAAATGCTCATAAAGCAGCAAGGCCTGTGGATTATATCTATCGTCGTTTTTATTGGGTGCTGACTAAAAAACGCGCCAAATCATCCGTATGGTGATGAATATACTCACGCCCCGTGATCTCATTTTTGGGGGCGACGTGGACGGTTTTCATGCCTAAGGCATGTGGCACTTCTAGGTTGCGAGGATCATCTTCGAACATCGCGGCTTCGGTGGGATCCAGCCCGTCTTGTTCAATGACACGCGTATAGGCATCAGCGTTTGGTTTTGGCTCAAAGTTTGCGTGTTCAACGCCGTAGGTGGCATCGAACACACCAGACAGCCCACGTGCCTCTAGCACATCGCCTGCATAGGGCGCGGTGCCATTTGTAAAAATGATTTTGCGTCCAGGGAGCGCCTCAATCGCTTTGCGCAGCTCTGGGGCAGGATCAAGTACAGTGAAATCAATGTCGTGCACATCTTCCAAATAGGGATAGGGCTCTACGCCGTGCAGCTTCATCAGCCCTGCCAATGTGGTGCCATGATCACGCCAATATGTGGTGCGCAGGGCGCTCGCCTCAGCGTGGGAAACGCCAAGAGTTTGCATCATAAACGCCGTCATCTTGATCTCGATTTGCGGAAACAACGAGGTTGCAGGCGGGTAAAGCGTGTTGTCGAGATCAAAGATCCACGTGCGCACATGAGAGAATTGTTTTTGCACCATGGCCCCTTGTTAGGCCTGCGGTTTGGATCAAACAAGCCCCTTTAGCCTGTTAAAGCTTGAACCATCGCAACGGGCCTGTTTATGGTGCAGCCTCGTACGGTAAAGGGGACGCCGATGAAAGATGCACATAAAGATCACGCTTCAGGCCAGATCTCTGGACAGGCCGTCGGACAAAAAGACGCCTATAGTTTGATCTTGGAAGCCATCGATACAGGTATTTATCGCCCTGGTGATCGCTTGGTTGAAAGCGAGCTTGCCGAACGCTTTGGTGTGTCGCGCACCCCAATTCGCGAGGCGCTGCAACGGTTGGAAACCCAATCTATGCTCACCCGCGATGGGCGCTCATTGATTGTGGCTTCCTTGGATCACAATCAAATGGCTGATCTTTACGTGGTGCGTACTGAACTTGAAGGTTTGGCCGCACGATTGGCCGCGCGCCATGCCACCCCGGAAGAAATCCGCGTGCTGCGTGATATGGTCGATGAAGATCGCGCTTTGGTCGCTGATCCTGATGCGCTTTCAAAGGCGAACAGACGGTTTCACAAACAGATTCATTTGGCGTCGCACAATCGCTATTTGGTCAAGCAGTTGGATTTGGTGCATCGCTCCATGGCGCTTTTGGCGACGACCTCTTTGGCCGTCGAAGGACGTGGGGCAGAAGCCATCGATGAACACAATCAAATCGTATCCGCGATTGAGGCTGGTGATGGCAATGCCGCCCATGCCGCTTTAAGCAATCATATTTCCAAGGCCTTTGTGACGCGCCTTAAAATAGATGCGGAAACAGAGCGTTAAGAATTTATTTCCGCTTTGGGCTCAGGCCGTTGATTGCGCGTTTTAAACGACGGAGTTTTTGACGGGGCGATACAGGCAACCACTCGGGTGTGTCTGAAAACGCCGCCGTATGCGCCATATCGGGCGCCATTTGTGCGTTGTCCGCGACTGGGCGCGGTAGATTTTGCAGCAATTTTGGCATAATATTCTGGCCGGTGGCGATTGGGTTTTCATGTGCCGATGTGTCGGAGCCATGACGTTTTGGCGCTGGGCGTACAGGTGACAGATCACTGTTCGCACCAGTGAAGCCTGCGTCGTTTTGCACTGGCTCTGACACTGGCACGATGTCTTTCACATCATATGCCAAATTCAATCCAAAGGTCAGGCGTCGCTGCCTAGGTGTTGCCGCTGGCATATTGTCAAAATCTGCGCGGGCTTCACGAAACCCTGACGCGTGTTTGAAAGTCGGTGGATCAACGCGATTGGCCTGCGTTAATTTATATGGCACGTCCCCTATGGCAACACGGTTGCAGGGCTTTAAAACCAAGGGCGCAGTAGAGTGTAGAACCGTCGCATCCGAATGGGTTTGTGCGCTCTGTGTCACCGCAAAAGCGTCAACATTCAGTTGGTCGCCGGTTGCGCTGCCTGCATCTTGGACAGATATCTTCGGCTTTTGTTCAACTTGGGGGGAGACGTTGTCTTGGTGATCTGGATCTGCAATCAGATCATGCAAACCATGGGCGGTTTTATCCCAATAATATGGTCGCGTGACCACTTCCCACAACCCTTTGATCGCGGCCAGAGTGCCCAGTGGATAATAGAAATGCAATGTGGGCACCCATTTCCAAAGCCCTTTGTGTTTCGGCGTTGAGGTGGCCAGCATGCCAATTGCGACGGTGATCACTTCTGACATTAAAAACAAAGCGCCCAATGCCAAGAAAGTTCCGTTTGGCACGACGTCTTGTAACGGATGATGCAGTCCGAGCGGCATAGACCAAAACGACCACAGCAGCGGCGCAAGTAAGAAATTGGACAAAGCCCCAAAGAACAAAACCTGTACGCCAAAGAATTTCCACCAGCCCAAATCTGCCAATAATTTGCGTGGATTGCGCATATGCATCGCCCAAGTCATCGCATAGCCTTTGAGCCAGCGTGATCGCTGTTTGATCCATGGCCACAACCGGCAATTTGCCTCTTCGTCGGTGACGGTACGAATAAGCTCGGTGCGATAGCCATGGCGGGCCAATCGAATGCCCAGATCTGCATCCTCTGTCACATTATGAGCATCCCAACCGCCAAGCTTTTCAATGGCTTCACGGCGGAAAAACAAAGTTGTCCCCCCCAATGGTACGACCAGCCCAAGGCGTTCATACCCAGGCAAAATAATGCGAAACCAAGAGGCATATTCAACGGTAAAACACCGTGCAAGCCAGTTGGTGCGGGCGTTGTAAAAATCCAGAATACCTTGCACGCAGGCCACATCGGGGGGCGCTTGGGCAAAATGATGCGCCACTTTGTGGATTTGGTCCGGCTCGGGTGCGTCTTCTGCATCATAGATGCCAATAAGTGTGCCACGGCAAAAATCGAGTGCAAAGTTCAACGCCCGCGGTTTGGTTTTGACGCCGCCACGGGGCACAACAATCATCCGCATCCAACGGGGCAGGTCTGTACGCGCGACGGCGTCTTGGGTGATGGTGTCATCTTCCTCAACCACAAGGCAAATGTCCAAAAGTTCGCGCGGATAGGTCAGTTTTGACAGGCGCTTGACCAGCCGTCCTGCAATCTCGCGTTCATGAAACAGCGGTACCATCACCGACACGGTGGGTAATTTTTGCGTACGCCGTGTCGTGCTAAAGGTAGATTGGCGTTTTTGCGACACACGCGCCTGTGCAAACGCGGCCGCAAGTTTCAAGATAGATGTGATGACAAGGACCAAAATGGCCCAGCACACCAGAGCCAAAAACATCGCATGTGGAAAGGCAACTGTCGCGGCAATGACAACGAAACCAATGGCCGACATCACACGGGTGAGGCGGGCAATATCAAGTTCGCGACAGCTTTCATGAGCTGCAACGCGGGTCTCTGCGGCCTTTGCAAGCTTGCGTTGACGCGATTGCATCAAAGCCTCATGCATCGTTGTTTCTGAAATCACCGCCATGCGCACAGGCCCAAACAGCGCCGTCAGACGGGGGCGCATGTCTTCGAATTGTTCGGGGCGGCAGGATGCGATAAGCACGGTTGAGCCAACGCGACGCCACGGCAGGAGCCCTTTGCGCAAGCATTCGTCGGCCCCAAGCGCATCAATCAAGCGTACATCTGCGGCATGGGCGTCGAAATTCGCGACTTCCGCGCCATATTGCTTGGCCAAAATGGCGTATAGAGTCGTTTCGTTCACCATGCCATGCGCCAACAAAATATCGCCGATCCGCGCATCATGGCGTTGACGCATCGCAGTGGCGCGAACCAAATCTTGCGCGGTCAGCGCGCCTATATCGACAAGCATTTGCCCGATTGGTGTTCGGCTGGCGTTGTTTGAGGCTCGAAACGCCTGTGGGCCCGCGTCCCTAAAGGGAGAAGCTTTAAATATACCGTGCCGCAGTTGCGTCATGTCCCACCAAAAATCCAGTCCGAGCGAGGGATTTTGTCCCTACGCTAGGATGACCTAAGATGGTTAATGGCCCGTTAATTATTAACCATGTTTGGTGAGGAGATGGTTCCTAAACTGCGATAGATATGGATTGTTTCGCATGTTTTACGAAAAAAGCCGACTTAGAAAGCCGGCTTCATCGAAATATAATCAGTGGTTTAAGCTGCCGCGCGGGCTGTCATAGCCTCTGCAAAGCGTTCAAACAGGTAGTAGCTGTCCATCGGACCAGGGGAGGCCTCTGGGTGGTACTGAACTGAAAATACAGGTTTTCCAGAAACCTTGATCCCACAGTTAGACCCATCAAACAATGAGACATGTGTTTCGACAACACCTGCGGGCAATGTTTGCGCATCCACAGCAAAACCGTGGTTCATTGATGTGATTTCAACCTTGCCTGTGTCTTTATCTTTTACAGGGTGGTTTGCACCGTGGTGGCCGTGATTCATCTTGACGGTTTTGGCCCCAAGCGCCAATGCCAGCATTTGGTGACCAAGACAGATGCCAAACACAGGGATATCAGCGGCCAAGACAGCTTTGATCATCGGAACGGCATAGACGCCGGTCGCTGCAGGGTCACCGGGGCCATTGGACAAGAAAACGCCGTCTGGCGCGTGTGCAAGCACCTCTTCTGCCGTGGCAGAGGCCGGTAGGACGGTGACATCGCAACCGGCAGAGGCGAGGCAGCGTAGAATATTGCGTTTGGCCCCAAAATCGATGGCCACGACCTTAAAGCCTTTGCTGGTGCGTTTTGGGAAACCATCAGGCCAAGCCCACCGCATTTCGTCCCATACATAGGATTGTTTGCAAGTGACGTCTTTGGCCAAATCGGTGCCCTCCAACCCTTTGAAATCACGCGCCATTTGTACCAGTGCTGCGATGTCAAAGTTGCCTTCAGGATCGTGGGCCATGGCGACGTGCGGTGCACCTTGTTGGCGGATCGCGCGGGTCAGCCGGCGGGTGTCAATGCCGCCCATGCCGATACGTCCGCGTGCAGACAACCATGGGCTTAGCTCGTTTTCTGTGCGCCAATTCGATGGGTCTGTGGGGTCCCATTTGACCACCATGCCTGCAGCGACGGGATCGGACGTTTCGTCATCTTCCGCGTTTACACCGGTGTTGCCGATATGTGGAAACGTAAAAGTCACGACTTGACCCGCGTAAGACGGGTCTGTCATGATTTCTTGATAGCCGGTCATGGCGGTGTTGAAACACAACTCGGCGGTGGTGGTGCCTGTGGCCCCGAACCCTTTGCCGTAGAAAACAGTGCCGTCTGCAAGCGCCAAGCATGCTGTCGGTTTCGCAGTTGAGTGTACGGTGGTCATGGCACGACTCCCCTTAAAAGGCCCAAAATTGTCGGGAAACTAAGGAAAGCAGCGGGGGGCGTCAAGCGCGTGTTGCTATTTTCCGTGAAGTTTCTGTTGTCTATATTTTTCAATGGGTTACCCTTTGAGTTAAGATGTTGTTAATTGCCGCTCTTTTGGGTAGGGTGAGGACTTGCAATGGCTCAGGGGATGAGACACCAATGGATATAAGAACGCGACTTAGCACGGCTTTAAAGGCGGCTATGAAAGACAAAGACGCAGCACGCCTGTCGACATTGCGGTTGATCAGCGCTGCGATCAAAGATCGCGATATCGCGCTGCGCAGTGAAGGCAATGATGCAGGGGTATCTGATGCAGATGTCCTTGGTATTCTTGAGAAAATGGTCAAGCAGCGCAAAGAAAGCGCTCGCGCATTTGACGAAGGCGGCCGCATTGAAATGGCCGAAAAAGAACGCGCTGAGATCATCGTGATTGGTGATTTTTTGCCACGTCAATTGACCGATGCTGAGGTTTCACAAGCGATCGATGATGCGATTTCGACCTCTGGTGCTGAGTCGATCCGCGACATGGGCAAGGTGATGGGCGCGCTGAAAAGCAAGTACACCGGTCAGATTGATTTTGGTGCTGTTGGGCCGCGCGTGAAAGAAAAATTGGCTTAATTCGCAAAAATGCGCTTTTGAGTGCGCTTTGCTTAGATAAATGACAAATTGAAAAGACCGCCGAGCTTCGGCGGTCTTTTGCGTTTGCCGCCTCATCAGGAGCGTCTTTTTTATATTTGCGGTTTATTAAGATGTCTCGGACATCCTCAATCGAATTGGGGGCTTATGTTTTGGCCCTGCATTTGATTTGGGAGGATTCTGTGACGACACGTTTGATTTCATCTTTGCTTGAAACCCGCCAGGCTGCAGAAGTTGCGTATTTGGCTAAAATAGATGCTGAGACCCCGCAACGATTGGAGGGATTGCCACGCCAAATGTTTGACCATTTGACCGCAGATGAACTGGCTGAAATGGCGATGATTCACGCGGAACAGTCTGAGGCGGCATAGGCAATCATAAGGTCGGATTATGCCCTACCTGGATTTGAGTTGGCTCAAGACATAGGTCAAATTCTGGTGCAGGGTTTGGCGCTCTTCTGGTGATAAAAATGCGGCCAATTCGACGGCGCGCCCCTTGTCTGTCGTGCTGCTGTATAGGGTCAAATATTGGTTGACGGGACCGCCCTCTGCGCGCAGATGTAGTTTGATCCAATAGGGATTGGCTTGCCACTCTTTGCGCAAGTTCTTTGTTGTCCAATGGGTCAAGATCACCTTGTCAGGCCAGATCAACAGCTCTTCGCGCAGGCGTTCGCGATCTGAAAGGCGCAAAGCCGTCCATAGAGCAGCCAGTGTGATCAGGAGGCCCGCCAATAAGACCCAAAACGCCGCTGTGCCGATAAACGCAAGTACAGGCAAACAACCCGCCAAGAACATCACCCAAATGGCGGCTTTGAAGCCTGCGTTTGGCATGGAACGATGTGGCCAAATATCCAAACGTATCAATGGCTCAGTCGTGGCTTGATCAGGCAAAGTCCCGAGCGTTTGATGATCTGGTGTCCATTCATAAGGCATATGATTTTGTCCACGGTCCTGACTAGGCCATAAGCCAAGCGAAAGCGCGTTTCAGAAAGCGGTTTGCGTCTTTGGTTACAGGGCGCCCATGTGCCATAAGCACCTGCGTGGCGGGCCAACCAAGAATGGTTTTCACAGCCGCTCTGGCCGCGTCGCGATCCCGAAACGCCAAGCGAAATTTGCGTGGCACTTGGGGTTCTGTGCCTTCCATCAAATCCAATCGCGCGACGATGGCACGCCATCCGGTGAACCAGCCTTTGTCGAACTGTTGCAAAATATCGGTGAACAACACTGTGCCGCTGGCCTTGTGAAAAAATACCACTTCGTCGGTCACCATATTGCCGCGCATAATCACCTGCGCCAGCTCACCCATCCAGATCACATCAGGGGCATCGGTCAGGGTTGCATCGAAATTGATGTCTGAGCGTTTTTTCTCAAGACGCGGAGCAGCAAAACATTTGGCTGATGGGTAAGCGAGAGCCCAATCTTTGAAGAACACGTGATGAAACGAATTCGGTGCAATCAAGGCTTTAACAGGACCAAGGGCATCTACGGCTTCTTTAAGGTCCGGCGTTAAAGTGACTGGCGACCAAATCACCAAGTTGCCGTCACTAAGCCGGACAATGGCGCAGCGTGTCGGGTATTTAAACCCTGCCGTTGACAGAACTGGCCCTTTTGCGATCCAAATATTGGTGCCAAATGGTGTGAGCATAACTGTTTTCGACGTTCCTCGTGTTACTTATGGTTGTATCGGTTTTATCGTGAATGAAAAGCCCCACATCGTTGTGAGGCCCTGTGCAAGTTTTAGCTATGCCGGTGCTGCCGTAATTCGGTAACTGATTGATGCAGAATTTGCCACGCAGATGACAGAAATAACCCTGCCATCAACAGGGCGACGACCAAATCAGGCCATGCAGTTTGGGTGATCCAGACCGCCGCAGCTGCAATCATCACTGCGATATTACCGATGGCGTCGTTGCGCGAACACAGCCAAACAGAGCGCACATTGGCGTCGCCGTCTTTGTATTTCACCAAAAGCATAACGCTGACCAGATTGGCTGCGAGCGCTAAGAAGCCGATACTTCCCATCAGCGGGGCCATGGGCAGCTCTAAGAAAAGAAATTGATAGGCCGTCATAGAGAACACCCAAATCCCCATCAATAACAGGCTGATCCCTTTAGCAAAAGCAGCCCAAGCGCGCACCGAAATTGCCGCGCCGATCACCGCCAAAGATAGCCCATATGTGGCGGCATCTGCAAGAAAATCCAAAGCATCGGCTTGTAAGGCTTGTGATCCGGCAGCTTGCCCTGCGCTCATTTCAACACCGAACATCACAGCGTTTATGGCCACGACGGCCCAAAGGCGGCGTTTGTAATCTTTTGATAGCCCATCAAATTTGGCCTTGTTATCGCAACATGCAGACATGTGAGTCGTCCTTTTCTTTTGTCTGCAGTATGTCTAATCTCTCTAGTGACTAGAGGTTCAAGAGGTTTTTATGTTGTCTATCGGAATGCTGTCCAAACGCTCTGGGGTCAAAGTCCCAACCATTCGCTATTACGAAGAGATCGGAATTTTGAATGAGGCCGAACGTAGTGCGGGTAATCAGCGGCGCTATCGGGACAGTGATTTGGAACGGTTGGCGTTCGTGAAACATGCGCGTCAGCTTGGGTTCTCGTTGGATGGCATCGCGAACTTGATCGCGTTGCAAGAGCACCCCGATAGGTCTTGTGCAGAGGCAGGTGAATTGGCGCGAGCGCAACGGCAATTGGTGAAAGACAAGATCGTGCGATTGCAAAGGTTGGAGCAAGAGCTGACGCGGATATCGGACGGTTGCACAGGGCAGGGGACGACTGGAGACTGTTATGTGCTGAGCAGTTTAGGGGATCATGGGGCTTGCGTGACGGATCACGAGTAACTGTTAAGCTGAACCAACACCTGTGACCCATAAAGACAAAAGGCCCCGCAACATCTGCGGGGCCTTTGTTTAGATCAAAGAGGGATTAGTGCGCTGGCGCTTTGTCCCAGTCTTCTTGTTTTGGCAGGGTCTCGAATGTGTGCTCAGGTGGTGGGCACGGTAGGGTCCATTCGAGTGTATCTGCGTATTCATTCCAGTAATTGTTTTCGGTGACGCGTTTGCCCCATTTAAGGGAGTAGATCACGATGCCGATAAAGAAGATGAATGACGCAAAGGACAAGAATGCACCGTAAGAAGAGACTTTGTTCCAAAGCGAGAAGGCTTCTGGGTAATCGATGTAGCGACGTGGCATGCCTTGGCGACCCAAGAAGTGTTGTGGGAAGAAGGTCAAGTTTGCGCCGATGAACATCATCCAGAAGTGCAGATGTGCAGCCCATTCAGGGTAGTGACGGCCAGACATTTTACCGAAGTAAAAGTAGATACCGGCAAAGATCGAGAAGATCGCACCCAAGGACATCACGTAGTGGAAGTGCGCCACAACGTAGTATGTATCATGGTAAGCACGGTCCACGCCCGCTTGGGACAAGATAATGCCTGTCACGCCGCCAACGGTGAAGAGGAAGAGGAAGCCAAAAGCCCAAACCATAGGCGCTTTGAATTCGATCGACCCGCCCCACATGGTGGCGATCCAAGAGAAGATTTTAACCCCTGTTGGCACGGCGATAACCATGGTTGCCATCATGAAGTATGTCTGTTGGCTGAGCGACATGCCGACTGTGTACATGTGGTGCGCCCACACAACAAAGCCAAGACCACCAATCGCGATCAGCGCCCAAACCATCGGCAAGTAGCCGAACACGGGTTTGCGGGCAAAGGTTGCGATGATGTGAGAGATCAAGCCAAAGCCGGGCAAAATGATGATGTACACTTCTGGGTGTCCGAAGAACCACAGGATGTGTTGGTACAAAATCGGGTCGCCGCCGCCGCCAGGTTGGAAGAAGGATGTGCCAAAGTTGCGGTCTGTCAGCAACATGGTGATCGCGCCCGCCAAAACAGGCAAAGACAAAAGGATCAACCAAGAGGTCACAAAGATCGACCAAGCAAACAATGGAACCTTGAACAATGTCATGCCTGGTGTGCGCATGTTCATGAATGTCGTGATCATGTTGATCGCGCCAAGGATGGACGAGGCACCTGAAACGTGGACCGCAAAGATCGCGAGATCCATGGAATAGCCCGCTTCAGAGGTGGACAAAGGTGGGTAGAGAACCCAACCAACGCCGGAGCCCGCTTGACCATTGCCGCCAGGGGCGAACAAGGACGCGATGCCCAAAGCAACACCACAAACGTACATCCAGTAAGACAGGTTGTTCAAGCGTGGGAAGGCCATGTCCGGCGCGCCGATTTGCAGCGGCATAAAGTAGTTACCGAAACCGCCAAAGAGCGCTGGAATAACCACAAAGAACATCATCAAAACACCGTGGTAGGTGATCATAACGTTCCAAAGGTGCCCGTTTGGCGCACATTCGTCGCCGCCAAAGCCAGAGATCAGGCGCGCGGCTGCGTTGCCGGCCTCATCAAGACACATGAATTGCACACCCGGTTCCATGAGCTCAAGGCGCATGTAAACTGTGAGGGCGACAGAGATAAAGCCCACCACCGCAGCGGTGATGAGGTAAAGGATGCCGATATCCTTGTGGTTCGTTGACATGAACCAGCGCGTAAAGAAGTCGCGGTTGTCTTCATGTTCGTGGCCGTGAATGGCTGCGTCTGCCATGCGGTCCTCCCGATTTATGCTTAAGCTATGCGTTAATCCGCGCTGCAACCAAACAGAGTCACCACACGGAATTGCGTATGGTCTTAAAGGCAATATATCGCTGGGGCAATGTGTCAACGCGCCCCATGGGGTGAAAAAGTGTCTCATGTGGCTTGAATTTTGATACCGGCTGCCGCCTCACGGGGATTCGACGCGTGTTGCGAGGGGCATGGCTTTCGATAGAGGGCTGTGATCTGGTGGTTTGTGCCGTGGTGTCTTGGGGGGACATAGCGCTATGCGCAAGCATTCGGGGAATCGATGCGCCATAAAAAAACGCCGCCCCGAAGGGCAGCGTTTCAAAATCTATCTGTGTGAGGCCTTCTTACTCGGCAGGGGCCGCGTCTTCTGTTGGCATGTCTTCCACTGGCATCTCTTCGACAGCGGGTCCAACGGACGCCAAGTAAGCGGCAACGTCTGAGGCGTCTTTGAGTTTGAACGACATTTTGGATTTTGCCGCCGTATCAAGCTGCGCGCTCAAGAATTTTTTTGGATCTTGCACATATTCAACCAAAAGCTCTTCGGTCCAAACCAGACCTGCCGCACCGACCGCAACCAAGTCGTCACCGTATTTTGTAAAGCTTTCTTCTGTTCCAGCTGTACGCCCGATCACGCCATAAAGGTTCGGACCGGTTTTGCCGCCTTTGAAAATCACGTCATCGCCATTTTCGACCGTGTGACAGGCTTTACATTTTTTCATATCTTTTTCGCCTTTGACGGCGTCACCTGCATAGGCAGATGTCGTGGCTAAAAGGGCAGCGGCAGTGAGAGCGAACATCTTAGTCATCGGAATCTCCAACGTGAGTCGTTTACGGTTGTATAGACAATAGCGCTTGTATCTTAAGATGCGAGTTCGAGATTGTCGCAGGGCGCGTTTGGCGCCGTTCTTGGGCATTATTTGTGAATAAGCGATACGATAGCGCGGCTTTTTTCGGTTTTTACTGCGGGTCTGGCGCATCTCCGAACACATCGTCAAAGGCACGACGCAAGGCTATATCCACATCATCCATGGTGACCGGCAGGCCCAAATCCACCAAAGACGTCACGCCATATTCTGTGATGCCACAAGGCACGATGCCATCGAAATGCGACAGGTCCGGCTCGACGTTGATCGACAATCCATGAAATGACACCCATTTTCGAATGCGCAACCCGATTGCGGCCACTTTGTCTTCGGCCTTCTTGCCCGTCACGGTCAGCGGTTTGTCGTCGCGTTCAACCCAAACGCCGACACGCCCCTCACGAATTTCACCTTTGATATTGAATTCCGCCAAGGCCGCGATCACCCATGTTTCCATGTCATGTACAAATTTGCGCACATCGCGCCCGCGTTTGTTCAGGTCAAGCATAGCGTATGCGACCCGTTGCCCAGGCCCGTGATAGGTATATTGCCCGCCGCGCCGCGTGTTATAAACAGGGAAGCGATCTGGTTGCACGAGATCTTCGATCTTGGCGGATGTGCCGGCTGTGTACAAAGGCGGGTGTTCGACCAACCATATCAGCTCATCCTCTTCACCCTTGGCAATCGCATCCGCACGCGCTTCCATAGCGGCCAGCGCCGTGTCGTAATCGGTCAAGCCGTCTGAGATTTTCCATTCAACCATAGTGTATCAGGGCAAAACCCTGCCTCCTTGAGCACAGGGACATAGGTGCTTGGCATTGGAATGTCACGCCCATCCGAAATTTTGATCGCAGCTTTCGCGCCAGCACGTTTCTCGGCTGCAATGCTCATTCATTCGGGTCCGCAGGCAATGGAGCTCAATCTCTTGCGCCCAAACACTTCGACCCAAAAGGGTTTGCCTAAATCCACATCAGGTCGAAAAGACGATGACATTTGGTGGCGTCATTGGCTTGTCATTTTTTTCCTACAAAGATCATTTTTGGCCTTTCCATCCATCCGCACCTTCGTTAGATACGCCTCACCAAGTCAAGACTGTGCGGTCGTGGCGGAATTGGTAGACGCGCAGCGTTGAGGTCGCTGTGGGGTAACACCCGTGGAAGTTCGAGTCTTCTCGACCGCACCATTTACTTTCCAGTAAATTACCTTTGCTCTTATGAATAAGAGATATAACAAAGGTTTAGGCATGGCCTTATCCCCTCATTTACCTCTAAGTTGACCAATCATGCGAATAGACATGTTTGTTCTTTATTCAGGGCAGATTTTGTCAGTCAAACCGTTATTGTAACGCTGGCCTAAGCGCGCTTATTGATGTGTGCTGGCGGTGAGAATGCGGCGCAGGCTTAAGGCGCGCGCCACACACCGCGCCAGCCATCGCGGCGCTCATAGTATGCGCGGGTATGAACAGGCGCAGCCAAAGACACCACATCCATGTCGAACAAGGTCATACGTAGGATTGCGAAGCGAGCCTGATCAGGCTGGCGCGCATAGGATGTGGCTGTTGGAATGTCTGATCCCGGGGGCGGGGTCACGCCATAGTTGGGCAAGGCCAGATCGGGTAAGGCCGACCATGCGGCTTGCGCCTCAAGCCCCTCAACAATCTCGATCGTGCCAGACAGACGCAATTGTAGTTGTAAATCCTCACGCCAAAGGGTGAGCGCCGCGCGGGGGTCATTGGTGATTTCAGCGCATTTTGGGGTCGCGGCATCCGTGAATATATCAACAGATGCACGTGACCTGTCACTGGCACGCAAAACGACACTGCGGGCTGCGGGTGCACCACCTTGACCGACGGTCGACAGTGTCGCAACTTGCGCTTTGCGCTTGTCCGCGACGATCTGTGGGACCAATGCGGACCATGCAATGGTTGAAAATTGTGCAAGGTCTGCGGGATGTGGTGCATTCATGTCATGTGTCATGGGTTTAAACTGGCCTGTGTCACGTCGTATTGCAAGCTGCTGGACGCGGGTGCACTTGCATGTGATAATTAGAGTATGCAGATTGATATGAACGCCCCGACGACGCCCTTGAATTTTTCCGAAATGCGCGAACGTGCTTTTGAAGTGTTTATGGCGGGAGTTGGTGAAGCCGATCCGGCCAGTGCTGTCGAAGAGGCCTTGAAAAACCGTACTTTTGTACGCCCTGCCATCGTTGCCGTTGGTAAGGCTGCGCGCACGATGGCGCAGGCTGCTATGAAACATGTCCAGGCTGAAACTGTTTTGGTCGTGACCAATTACGAGAACGCGGAACCCCTTGATGGCGCTGAAGTCCGTGGAGCCGCGCATCCTGTCCCTGATGTTGAAGGTGCACGTGCCGCCCAGCGGGTTGAGAGCGTGCTGAGCATGGCCCAAGGCGATGTTATCGCTTTGATTTCTGGCGGTGGGTCTGCTTTGCTGCCCGCGCCCGTTATGGGGGTCAACCTAGAAGACAAGGCCGCAGTGAATGCGCTTTTGCTCGCCTCTGGGGCTGATATCGTCACGATGAATTTGATCCGCCAGCAGCTGTCGCGTCTTAAAGGTGGCGGACTTTTGCGTGCGGCCAGCCCGTCGTTTGTCACCACTTTGGTTCTGTCCGATGTGGTGGATGACGATTTGCGTGCCATTGCCTCTGGCCCATCTGTGTCGCCTATTGGAACGCGCGCGGATGCTGTCGCAGCTTTGAAGTCATTGCAGGTTTGGAACAGATTGCCTGAATCTGTGCGCAAACATTTATTGCAGGTCGAGCCAGACCTTGGACCGTTGCCTGATAGTGAAACCATTTTGATTGGATCGAACGCGCGGTCTGTCGCGGCGATGGCGCGTGCTTGCGGCGGTGTGGGGCAGGGGGTTCACCTGTTTCCAACGCCTCTTGAGGGTGACGTGGACGCCGCAGCCCATGTGATTTTAGACTGTGCCAGCGAGCCCGGCATATTTCTGTTCGGTGGCGAGACTACTGTAAAACTTGCTGGCCGAGGGCTTGGCGGACGCAATCAGGAATTGGCGCTGCGTGTGGCAAAGCTTGCCGGTGAACGTGGGCTTGACGACTATGTGTTCTTGTCTGGAGGCACCGATGGACGCGATGGCCCAACGGATGCGGCGGGCGGTCTTGTGGATGGATCAACGCTTGCGCGCCTCAAATCGGCAGGTGTGGACCTCAATGATATCTTGGCGCGCAACGACAGCTATCACGGACTTGAGGCGGCGGGAGATCTGTTGAAAATCGGCGCGACGGGCACGAATGTCGCTGATCTTCAGGTGCTTATGCGGCGTTGATCAGGTGACGGGTGAAAAGCCGTAAATCAGGTGTCGCAGGCCCAATGCGGCGCCAGCGATAATGGCCACCACTGTGATGGGGGCCGAAAAGGCCAGCACTGACATGGCGGAAATGCCTTGCCCGATGGTGCAACCAAAGGCCAAAACCGCGCCGACACCCATCAAAGCTGCCCCGCCAATTTGGCGTTTCAATTCGCGTGGATCATCGCAGGCCTCCCATCTGAAATGACCTTTGATCCGCGACCCAATGGCCGCACCGATCAACACACCCGCCACAGATCCAATACCAAAGCTTGGCGTCGTGGCCGAAGACATCATCAGAAAAAACAGCGTATCGCCAATGGGCGCGGCAAAGGAATGGGACGCAAGGGGGACGGCCTCAAACGTAAGATGTGACAGCCAAGCAGTGCCTGCCCAGCCAGAGGTGATTGCCAAGCCAACAATGCCGCCCCACAGAATGGATTTTGGGTCAGACACGAACGATTTTGAACTCAGCGCAAGGATAAGAACGGCAAGGCCGATGCTTAGTCCTGCAGGCACCAAAGGCACGCCGTACCCATTGAGCCAATGCGCGATGCCAGCAGGGTTTTGCGCGGGCGCAGGCGGAAATAAAACAACGCGCAGCTCTGCCAGTGGCCCGTTCAACGCCATATAACTGAACAGCCCCATGACGATCACGATGACGAAATTGCGCAGGTCGCCGCCGCCAAGGCGCGCCAATGCCCCAAAGCCGCAGTTGCCGGCCAAGGCCATGCCGTATCCGAACATCAACCCGCCCAGAATGGACGCCGCAGGGGACCATCGCAATGCTAAGAAATGGGACGCCGTTGGGTCAAAGCCAGAAAGCCCGATAAGAGTGAATACACCGATGATTGCCACGCCAATCGCCACACCCCATTGGCGCGCACGGATATATGAGCCTTGGTATAAGGCATCCTCAATTGCACCCATAGAGCAAAAACGCCCAAGCCGCGCAGCCAAGCCAAGTCCAATGCCTCCAGCACAGCCGATCAGGGCCGCCAATGCGCCCGGACTTAAAATATCAAGCATATGTCCTCCCTATCGGTGGGAGAGGCGGGGCTAGTTGCCGCGCTTTTCCGCACCGTTATCTGCGCCACAAAACAGGTCGTAGATAACTTCAAGGATGCGTTTGGGGCGATCATCGGTCAAGGAATAATAAATTGCTTTGCCGTCGCGCCGTGGGGTCACAAGCCCTTCAAGGCGTAGCCTTGCCAGTTGTTGGCTGACGGCAGCTTGGCGGGCAGATAGCAGGTCTTCCAACTCTGTGACCGATTTTTCCCCCGTGACGAGGTGACACAAAATCATCAAGCGCCCCTCGTGAGACAGCGCTTTGAGCAAGTTTGAAGCGTCACAGGCACTCGACATCATTTTGTCGAGTTCTGCGTCAGATAGATCGTCCGAAAACACTGGCAAAGAAGAGGTCATCGCCCCAGTCCCTTATTGTTAAAACGCGATATCATCCAATATCGCATCAATCCCGTCTTGAGCACAGCGCTCGTCAATATCCGGCCCTGGTGCCCCTGATACACCAATACCCGCGACAATAGAACCCGCGGCTTCGATCATCAGCCCGCCACCAAGCGCGAGGGGTTCTGACAGTTCGCGGATGCCCGCCATCATCTCGCCTGGGGCCGTGATGGTGGCAAGGTCTAATGTCGAGGTGCGAAAAGACACGGCCGTCCAAGCTTTGCGGCGCGCGGTCTCGAACACGTGCAAACCTGCATAGCGGTCGCGCAGATACACTTGCGGGATACCAAAGCGGTCAACAACCATAACGCCGACCTGATAGCCCTGTTCGCGGCAGCTTTCCATCGCGGCCACGCGGGCCACTTCGGGTTTGAGCACTTTGAAGGTGACAAAGGCGTCATCGTCTTGGGCAAAGCTTGGGTATGCCGTCGCAGTCATTAGGGCAAAGGCGGTGAAAATGCGTTTCATATCAGTGTCCTCCCGTTTATTATTTCTATTTTTATTCAGTGGCTTCCTCGCCGAAGTCGCTGTGGTTTTGCAACGTCACAGTCAGCATCGCCCAAAACATTTCATCGCCGCCGTAGCCCTCGATCCGTGCTTGTTCGACACCGTTTTCGACCAAAACAAATGTGGGCGTGATCGCGAGTGGCCCTTTGAATGTGATGTCTTTTGGAGGCTCGGCGCGCAGATCCATGCGGCGCAGCGGGGCAAATTTGCCCTCTGGCGTTTTGGGATAGATGTCAGAGATTTCTGCATTCCAGCGCGCGCAATAGATGCATCCGTCCTGTTCCACCATGATCAGCTGCGTACTGGTTTTTGAAAGGGGGGCCATTTTCTCGGCTTGATCTGCGGCAGCTGCGCCAAAGAACATCACAAGGGGGATGCACAAAAAACGGGCTAGAATGAAACGACGTGTTTGCATAAGGATGTCGAGACCACTGGATTTGATTGCAAAGAATGTTTGTTGACGTCTGCTTAACAATCAACATAATTTGAATATGTGAATAACACAAGGTTTTCACTGCGCAAAACACCTCGCGCAGGTAAGGCCGAGGGAGGAATAATATGTTAGATGTGACGGTGGTCTCCGCTTTTCTAGGGGGGCTGATTGTGTTTTTTTCGCCCTGCATTCTGCCCATCGTGCCGTTTTACCTGTCCTATATGGCGGGTACATCGATGGGAGAAATCTCTGAGGATGGTCAATTGGCGCCAGGCCTGCGCAAGCGTGCTGTCATATCATCTATCATGTTTTCGCTTGGTATTATCACGGTTTTTGTCGCTCTTGGTGCTGCCGCGTTTTCCTTTTCGCAGGTGTTTCGCGGCCAACAAGATCTGTTTCGCATCCTCGCCAGTGGCATCGTGTTTGTCATGGGGCTGCATTTCTTAGGTGTTATTCGAATTGGCATTTTAAATCGCCAGTTCCAGATGGATGCGGGCGATACCTCGAACATGAGCGTGTTTGGCTCTTACGTTGTCGGGCTGGCCTTTGCTGCGGGCTGGACGCCTTGCGTGGGCGGTGTTTTGACGGCGGTGGTCTTTACCGCTTCGGTTGAAGAAACCGCTGTGAAGGGCTTGATCATGATGCTGGTTTTCGGCGTCGGGATGACCCTGCCGTTTGTTGTGGCGGCTGTGTTTATCAAGCCATTTTTGAAATTCGCGGCTAAATTCAGACGTCATTTGCCCAAGGTTGAAAAACTCATGGGGGCATTTTTGATTGTCTTCGCCATTCTTATTCTAACCAATTCTGTCAATATGATCGCGGCTTGGATGTTGGAAACCTTTCCGGCCTTCACCAAAATCGGATCAACTGGGAGCCTATAAAATGTTTCATATCTCACGTCGCACCTTTGGCGCGCTCGCGCTTGGTTTTGCCTGCACATTAACCCCAGCTTTTGCCGCCGTATTGGGGGATGACGGTTTGCACAAAGCGCCATGGCTGCGCGAAACGTTCAAAGACCTGCGTGAAGATTTGGAAGAGGCCACAGCCGAGGGCAAGCGCTTGATGGTGATGATCGAGCAGCGTGGCTGCATCTATTGCACCAAAATGCACGAAGAGGTGTTTCCCGATCCGGAAGTGACGCAAATGATCGAGGACAATTTCTTTGTCGTTCAGATCAACATGTTTGGCGACGTAGAGGTGACTGATTTCGATGGGGAGGTCTTGTCCGAAAAGGACATGGTGCAAAAATGGCGGGCTTTGTTTACGCCCACGACCTTTTTCTTTCCCCAAGAGGTCCCTAAGGGGTTAAGCGCGCCTGAGGCGGCTGTGTCCACTGTGCCCGGCGCTTTTGGCCGTATGACCACCTATAATATGATGGCTTGGGTGCTTGAGCAGGGCTATGACACCGATGTGCCCTTTCAAAAATATCATGCAGACCGCGTGGCACAGCAGCAAAAGGCAGGTACACTGCGCCTTGACGCTCAATGATTCTAATAAGATAACATCCTTCGTCCGTTTTGCGATTTGATCGCTTTTACAAATATTAAAATTCTGTTTTTTGAATTTGTTCTTGCGCCAATGCGAAATGCTGGTCTACGGTATCTGACAATACACAAGTCTTTCTAGGGAGGAGACATGAAACGCATCGCAACGACACTCGTCGTACTTGGCCTAACGGCTGGTGCCGCACTCGCAGAGGTAACGCCAAATGACGTTGCCTATGTTGATGGCGCAATCGCAGACTCTTTGACTGGTGTTGCTGGCAACGCTGAAAAGGGACGCGAAATCTTGACATCTAAAAGTCTCGGCAACTGCGTGGCGTGTCACGCGGCTGAGGCTTATGACGACATCTCTTTCCACGGCGAAATCGGCCCCATGCTTGATGGTGTGGGATCGCGTTGGGAAGAAGCTGAAGTCAGGGGCATCGTGGCCAACGCCAAGATGACCTTTGAGGGCACAATCATGCCCGCTTTTTATAAAACAAATGGCTACATTCGTCCGGGCGATGCCTACACAGGCAAAGCCGCAACAGGAGATTTGCCACCGCTTTTGAGTGCGCAGCAGATCGAAGATGTGGTCGCCTACCTTATGACGCTGAAAGACGAGTAATCGCTTTGAGCTGGCTGGAATTTTTGAGGAGAACACTATGAATCTCACACGACGTGACGCTCTTGCGCTTGGGCTTGGGGCGACGGCTGCTTCATTATTGCCTTTGCGCGCTGTTGCTGCCGCTGACGATGCGATTGCCGCCTTTACGGGTGGTGCAGAAATCGGTTCTGGTGGTATCACTTTGACCGCACCTGAGATTGCTGAAAACGGCAACACTGTGCCTGTGTCAGTTGATGCGCCTGGGGCCGTTTCTATTATGGTTTTGGCGACCGCAAACCCGACACCTGGCGTGGCGACCTTTAACTTTGGTCCATTGGCTGGGTCGCAATCTGCGTCTACGCGGATGCGTTTGGCGGGGACGCAAGACGTTGTTGCGATTGCCAAAATGGCAGATGGTTCTTTTGTGAAAGCATCGAGCACTGTCAAAGTAACCATCGGCGGCTGCGGCGGCTAACTTAACCGACTAATCTAGGAGACCCTATCAATGGCATCAGGTGTAAAACCCCGCGTGAAAGTCCCCAAGTCGGCAGCAGCTGGCGAGACAATCACCATCAAGACACTCATCTCTCACATCATGGAATCTGGTCAACGCAAAGACGGTGATGGCAACATCATTCCGCGTTCGATCATCAACCGTTTTACCTGCGATTTCAACGGTCAGTCCGTGATCGATATTAAAATGGAAGCGGCCATTTCGACCAATCCATATTTCGAATTCGACGCTTTGGTTCCCGAAGCTGGCGAATTTAAATTCACTTGGTATGACGATGACGGCGATATCTATGAAGACGCTAAAGCTATCGCAATCGCATAAACCAAGCGCTTAGGGAGGAGACACGCATGAAAACGAAATTGCTTAGCAGAGTGCTTGGCACGGCGGCGCTTTCGGCTTTGGTATTTGCAGCACCTGTGCTTGCAGATGAAGAGGCCGAACTGGTCATCAATGGCGAGCTAGAGATCGTTACCAAAACCGCCGCGCCAGCCCATTTGTCAGACAGTCTTGACGAAATTCTATCTGGATGGCGCTTTCGTTCGGATGGGACGCAAGCGATGCAAATGGATGATTTTGACAATCCCGGCATGTTGGGCGCTGAAGTTGGCCTTGACCAATTTGAGACGGTTATGGGGTCAGAGGGCAAAGCCTGCGCTGATTGTCATAACGGTCCTGAAAGCCTGTCCACAGTGCGTGCCACATATCCGAAATGGAATGAAAGCGCGGGCGAAGTTCGTACTATTCAGATGCAGATCAACGATTGTTTGACGACGCAAATGGGTGCGGAGCCAGAGAAGTACGACAGCGCTGCAATGTTGAATTTTGAAGCTATGCTTGCGGTTGCGGCGCGCGGCACACCGATCAATGTTGCGATCGATGGGCCTGCTCAATCCACATGGGAGCAGGGCAAAGAGATGTATTACACGCGTTTTGGTCAGCTTGAATTGTCTTGTGCCAATTGTCACGAAGACAATTATGGCAATATGATCCGCGCCGATCATCTGTCGCAAGGTCAGATCAACGGTTTTCCAACATATCGTTTGAAAAACACCAAGCTCAACGGGTCGCATTCACGCTTTAAAGGCTGTATCCGCGACACGCGCGCCGAGACCTTTAACGCTGGTTCGCCTGAGTTCGTTGCACTTGAGTTGTATGTCGCGTCACGTGGCAATGGACTGTCGGTCGAGGGACCGTCTGTGCGCAACTAAGTCATAGAAGACCCCGCCAGAGATATGTCTGAGCGGGGTCTTCTTTCTAATTATATATTCAAGTTTACGCATAAGAGGTCGCGCGCGACCCTTGCGATTTTCGGAGCCAAATATGATCAATCGTCGTGATTTTCTTCAGGTGTCCATGGCCGCTTCTGCCGTGGTTGGTGCGTCAGGATTTGGCGATTGGTCGCGTTTGGCTGCGCAACAGCTTTTGACCCAAGATCAGTTGTTGGATTTTGACACTTTTGGCAATGTGTCTTTGATTCATGTGACCGACATCCATGCGCAGCTTAAACCGATCCATTTTCGCGAACCCAGCATCAATATCGGTGTGGGCGACAACAAAGGCCAAGTGCCGCATATCACCGGTGCGGATTTTCGCAAGCTTTACGGCATCGATGACGGATCAGCGTCTCATTATGCGCTGACGTCCGATGATTTCGCAGCTTTGGGACAGACCTATGGCAAAGTGGGCGGTTTAGACCGCGTGTCGACCGTGATCAATTCGATCCGCGCTGCGCGCCCCGATGCGTTGCTGCTGGATGGAGGGGACACATGGCATGGGTCCTACACCTGTTATCACACCGAAGGCCAAGACATGGTCAATGTGATGAACGCGCTGAAACCTGATGCGATGACCTTTCACTGGGAATTCACACTGGGGTCTGATCGTGTGCGCGATATTGTGCAGGACTTGCCGTTCGCTGCCTTGGGTGCCAATATCTATGACGCGGAATGGGACGAGCCTGCCGAGGATTTCGAGCCTTACAAATTCTTCGTACGTGGCGGGGTGAAAATCGCTGTCATCGGGCAGGCTTTTCCTTACATGCCCATCGCCAACCCCGGTTGGATGTTCCCCGAATATTCATTCGGCATCCGCACAGAGCGCATGCAAGAGGTCGTTGACGAGGTGCGTGGGCAGGGGGCCGAATTGGTGGTTCTGTTGTCGCACAACGGCTTTGACGTGGACAAAAAAATGGCTGGACTGGTCAAAGGCATCGATGTTGTCTTGTCGGGGCACACCCATGACGCCTTGCCGGAACCTGTTTTGGTGGGCGAGACGATCATCGTCGCCTCTGGGTCCAACGGAAAATTTGTGTCTCGTGTGGATTTGGATGTGCGCGATGGCCGGATGATGGGCTTCCGACATAAGTTGATCCCTATTTTCTCTGACGTGATCGAGCCTGACAAAGCTGTCACCGAATTGATCGACGCACAGCGCGCCCCATATGAGGCAGCCATGTCCGAAGTGATTGGCGAAACTGATGGCGTTTTGTACCGTCGTGGCAATTTCAACGGCACATGGGATGATCTGATTTGTGACGCGCTGTTGTCTGAACGCGAGGCTGACATCGCGCTCAGCCCTGGCGTGCGTTGGGGGCCGTCATTGATGCCCGGCGATCAGATCACCCGCGAGGACATCTTTAACACCACCTCAATGACTTACCCCAATGTTTATCGCACTGAAATGACAGGTGAATTGATCAAAACGATCATGGAAGATGTGGCCGATAATATCTTTAATCCTGACCCCTATTATCAGCAGGGTGGCGATATGGTGCGCCTTGGTGGGCTTGGCTACCGTATCGATGTGACCAAACCGCAGGGGTCGCGAATTTCGGACATCACTATGCTGAAAACCGGTGAGCAACTGGACCCTTCGAAATCATATGTCGTTGCGGGCTGGGCATCCGTCAATGAGGGCACTGAAGGTCCCGAAATCTGGAATGTGGTCGAAGATCATATTCGCAAAATTGGCACCGTGCACCCGACCGAGAACACCTCGGTGAAAGTCGTCGGCGCTTAAATCTATTGGCCGTCTTGCCGATCTGGCAGGGCGGTTTTTAAACCTCAGTTTCATTCACATAGTTGAATGAAAGAATGCATAAGGGAGACATCCCCATGACTGACAAACGGATTGAAACGACACTAATTCAAGCCCCATCGCGGCGCGCGTTTTTGCGTGGGGCGGCGGCCACGGGCGCGGGGCTTGCCGCCAGTGCCGCCAGTGGTCAAGATATCCCCGATCCACTGATCACCGAGGTTCAAGATTGGGCTTCAGGCACGGGGGATGGGGTTGATGCGACGCCTTACGGATTGCCCATCGAATTTGAAAGCGATGTGATCCGTCGCAATGTGGCTTGGCTCACGGCAGACACGATTTCATCGATCAATTTTACCCCTATTCATGCCCTTGATGGCACGATCACGCCCCAAGGCTGCGCGTTTGAACGGCATCACTCTGGGGCGATTGAGCTGAGCAAAAGTGACTATCGCTTGATGATCCACGGATTGGTCGATACTCCGCTTGTGTTCACCTATGCCGATTTGGAACGCTTCCCCCGCATCAACAAGACGTTCTTTTTGGAATGTGCTGCCAACACTGGCATGGAATGGGCGGGCGCGCAGTTGAATGGCGCGCAGTTCACCCATGGCATGATCCATAATATGGAATATTCGGGCGTATCTTTGCGTAGCTTGCTGAACGAGGCGGGCCTGACTGCCGCAGGTGATTTCAAAGACAAATGGGTTTACGTCGAGGGGGCAGATGCCTCATCAAACGGGCGCTCTATTCCGCTGGAAAAGGCGCTTGATGATGTGATGATAGCCTTCAAAGCCAATGGCGAAGCCCTGCGTAAAGAGCACGGCTATCCGGTGCGTTTGGTCGTGCCCGGTTGGGAAGGCAATATGTGGATCAAATGGTTGCGCCGTATTGAGATCACCGATCAAGCCATTGAATCGCGTGAAGAAACGTCGAAATACACTGACACATTAGAAGACGGCACAGCGCGCAAATGGACATGGGTGATGGATGCCAAATCTGTCGTTACCTCGCCCAGTCCACAAGCGCCGATCGCGCATGGCAAAGGGCCTTTGGTGATCACAGGTCTAGCGTGGTCTGGCCGTGGGGCCATCATTGGGGTTGATGTGACGATTGATGGCGGCAAAACGTGGCAAAAGGCCCGTTTGGCCGCCCCCGGTCAGCCGATGGCGCTGACACGGTTCTATTTGGATATCGATTGGGATGGCTCAGAAATGTATCTGCAAAGCCGCGCCCATGACGACACCGGCTATGTGCAACCGACTAAAACGCAGCTGCGCGAGGTGCGTGGGCTCAATTCGGTTTATCATAACAACTGCATTCAAACGTGGTGGGTCAAAGCAAACGGGGAGGCCGAAAATGTCGAAGTATCTTAAACTGGCACTTGTAACGGCGATCACCACTGGCTGCCTTAGCGCGCCCGTTCTGGCCGCAGGCCTTGGGGTGGGGCGTGTCGCACTGCCTGAGGAAATCGCGGCTTGGGACAAAGACATCGCGCCCGATGGCACGGGGCTGCCTGTTGGATCTGGCTCTGTTGAATATGGCGAAGAGATTTTCTCTGAGACTTGTGCAAGTTGCCACGGTGAGTTTGCCGAAGGCGTGGACAATTGGCCTAAGCTTTCGGGGGGCATGAACACCTTGGATCGCGAAGACCCCGTGAAAACGATAGGGTCATATTGGCCATATCTGTCAACAACTTACGATTATATCCGCCGTTCTATGCCCTTCGGCGGGGCGCAGACCCTATCGGATGACGATGTCTATGCCATGGTCGCCTATATACTGTATTCCAACGATCTGGTGGATGACGATTTTGTCCTCTCGAATGAGAACTTTCTTGACGTTGAAATGCCGAATGCTGGCGGTTTTATCGTCGATGACCGCACTGTCACCGAATACGCGCATTTTACATCTGAGACGGCCTGTTATGAGAATTGTAAAGATACGGTCGAGATCACCATGCGCGCCGCTGTGTTGGATGTGACGCCAATAGAAGACACGCCTGACACCGTGGTTGAACCGGTGCAAGAAGCCGCTGTTGAGGTGGCTCCTGTCACGACTGAAGAATCTCCAGCGGTCATCGCAGCCTTTGACGCCGATCTGGCGGCAGCTGGTGAAAAGGTCTTTAAAAAATGCAAAGCCTGTCACCAAGTGGGCGAGGGCGCAAAAAACAGGGTCGGGCCGATGTTGAACGGCGTGGTTGGGGCATCCGTCGCCCATGTGGATGGGTTTAAATATTCCAATGACCTATTGGCGGCAAAAGACGCAGGCCGTGTTTGGGATGAGGCTTTGATATCAGAGTTCTTGGCCAAACCGAAATCCGTGTTCAAGAAAACAAAGATGAGTTTTGCAGGCCTGAAAAAGGACAGTGAAATTGCATCTGTGATTGAATATTTGAAATCTGTGTCGCAGTAATTTTTGAGCGATCTTTGGACAAAGGCGGCGTGATGCCGCCTTTATTCGTTTGCAGCGTTGATCTATGCTATGATCAAGCTAGAAAGGATTTTGTCATGAGAAATAATCTGTTAGCTCTCGTTCTGAGTTTCGGAATTGCCTCACAAGCCAGCGCCGGTGAGGCGATTTTATATGACTACGATGGCACGTTCGAGGACGCGGCATTCGCGGTTGAAGACGCCATCGTGTCAAAAGGTTTGGTGATCGACTACCGCTCGCACACAGGCGAAATGTTGGAACGCACCCGTGAGACCGTGGGGTCTGATGTGGTTCTGTTCGACAACGCAGATATATTTTTATTTTGCTCAGCCGTAGTGTCGCGCAAGGTGATGGAAGCGGACCCGATGAACATCGTACATTGTCCATTTTCTATTTTCGTTGCCGACCAAGCAGGTAAGGTGACAATAGGTCATCGTGACTATCCCGAAGGCCCGATGCAAATGGTTGAAGACTTGTTGACTGAAATTGTGACAGAGGCCACGTCGTTTTAAACAACAAGGCAATGAACATAGCCGTTTTGGTTATGCACAAAGGCAAAGGCGACTATGGACTGGATTGATAGATTTGCAGGGCTGTCTCAGCTTGAGGACAGCTTGCGCAACACCTTGGTGTCGAAATCTCAGATCGTGAATCTGCCCCAAAAAACCGTGCTGTTTGGCCCTGGGAATTCGCCTGAAAACCTATTGCTGTTGCTGGACGGCGTCGTGCGTGTGCAACAGATTACAGAAGGCGGGCGCGAGATTGTCCTGTACCGCGTACATGCGGGCGAAAGCTGTGTGCTGACGACAGCCTGTCTGTTGGCCTATGAAAACTACGCCGCCGAAGGCATTGCAGAGACCGACGTCAAAGCGGTAGCGATTCCGCGTATTGTGTTTGATGATCTTGTGGCTGGCTCGAAATCGTTCCGGAATTTCGTGTTCTCAGCTTATTCGCGCCGCATTACTGATTTGTTCCATGTGATCGAAGAAATAGCCTTTCAAAAGGTCGATATTCGTCTGGCGCATAAACTGGTGGAACTGGCAGGACCAGATGACAAGTTGTCAGCGACCCATGCGCAACTGGCCGCAGAGCTGGGCACAGCACGCGAAGTGATTTCGCGGCAATTGCAAGAGTTCCAGCGCCGCGGATGGGTTTCCACCGCCCGAGGCGCAGTCACGTTGACGGATCGCAGCGCTTTGGAAACCCTGTCTGAAGCAGGGTAGCGCAAAGCGCGTTGAGCCTTTATTTTTTGATTTTACAGGTGTTGATCCCGATGAGGGAATACAAAGCGCAACTGCTCATCAAACCCGTGACCAAGGGCACGATACCGATGAGGTAGAGCCAGCGGTAAGCTGCGTCTGCGTTGATCACAAACCCAGCCAAAAGCGCGACTCCGACGACGATGCGGATGATACGGTCAATCTTGCCGACATTCTTAGAAAACATGGTGTAACTCCCCTGATGTTTTATTGAACATCGCATAAGTGGCGCGGGGCTGTCTGTGACAAGGTCACCAAGTTCAGCTGAAATCCTGTTTTGAAACGAATGTTGGAAATTGAATAGAAAAGGGCGGGCTTTCTAACGACAACCCGCCTCATTAATCGTATTTGTGTAGTTTAGCGCTTAATCGAGCGCTTTGAAATTCAACGCAGCGCCATCTTTGATGCCAGAATACCAACGGGATGTGACGGTTTTCGTCTTGGTGTAGAACTTGAACGCGTCAGGACCGTATTGGTTCAAATCGCCAAAGGCTGATTTTTTCCAGCCGCCGAACGAAAAGTAAGACAAAGGCACTGGGATCGGGAAGTTGATGCCCACCATGCCCACATTGACACGAGACGCAAAATCACGCGCTGTGTCACCGTCAGCGGTATAGATCGCGGTGCCGTTGCCGTATTGGTTGTCCATGACCAGTTTGAGCGCGTCTTCGTAATTGTCTGCGCGCACTGTGGTCAATACAGGGCCAAAGATTTCTTCTTTGTAGATGTCCATGTCCGGGGTCACGTCATCAAACAGTGTTGGGCCGATGAAATAGCCGTTCTCATAGCCTTGTAACGCGAAATCACGCCCGTCGATGGCCAGCGTCGCGCCTTGCTCAACACCAGAGGCGATAAGGCCTGTGATGCGTTCCAAGGATGCGGAGGTGATCACAGGCCCATAATCCACGTCGTCGCCCGCCGTATAAGGACCGACTTTCAAGGCTTCGATTTTGGGCAGCAATTTCGCAACGAGTTTGTCAGCCGTGTCTTTGCCCACGGGCACAGCCACAGAAATCGCCATACAGCGTTCGCCTGCCGCGCCAAAACCAGCGCCGATCAATGCGTCAGATGCTTTGTCGAGATCCGCGTCCGGCATGATGATCATATGGTTTTTCGCGCCGCCAAAACACTGCGCGCGTTTGCCATTGGTGGCTGCACGACCGTAGATGTATTGCGCGATTGGCGTTGAGCCAACAAAGCCGACTGCTTGGATCGTGTCATTGTCGAGCAGGGTATCAACAGCTTCTTTATCGCCGTTAATCACTTGCAGCACGCCATCAGGTAGACCCGCTTCAGAAAACAATTCCGCCAAACGTAAAGCTGTAGAGGGCACGCGTTCGGAGGGTTTCAAGATCATCGCGTTGCCGCACACAATCGCAGGGGCCATTTTCCACAGCGGGATCATCGCAGGGAAATTGAACGGCGTGATGCCTGCCACAACGCCCAAAGCTTGGCGCATAGAGGTCAAGTCGATGCCTGGGCCTGCGCTGTCCATGAATTCGCCTTTGAGCATCGCAGGCGCGCCCATGCACACTTCGACCACTTCCAAACCGCGCTGGACGTCGCCTTTGGCGTCTGGGATGGTTTTGCCGTGTTCACGTGCAACGAGTTCGGCCAACTCTTCCATGTGCTCATTGATCAAGGCACCGAATTTCATCATGACACGGGCGCGACGTTGTGGGTTCACTTTGGCCCATTCCACTTGCGCAATCGCGGCTTTTTCAACCGCGTCTGCAACTTCATCAGGGGTCGCAAGCGGCACACGCGCTTGAACTTCGCCTGTGGCTGGATTGTAAACGTCTGCAAAGCGGCCAGATGTGCCTTTGACGTGCGCGCCGTTGATGTAGTGAGTGAGCTCTTGCATGAAATCCTCCTAAGGCATTTTTTTCCAATCTACTCTTGCGAAAATGTCTGAAAAAGAGGCAATAATTCAAAAAAGAAATGCAAAAATGCAAAACCCTGTGAGGCGATGTGCATTTGAGCAGATAAATACGGGGTGAGTAGATGAATTGGGATGATATACGCGTGTTTTTGGCTGTGGCACGCACCGAAAGCCTGTCTGGGGCTGGACGCGCACTGAAAATGGACCCTGCAACAGTGGGGCGGCGGGTGGCACGTCTTGAGCACGGCATGAGCGTGACATTGTTTGCCAAGTCTCCACAGGGGTATGATTTGACACGTGACGGTGCACGATTGTTGACCCATGCGGAAGACGCGGAAAAGGCCATGACCTTGGGCGCGGCTGATTTGGAAGGCAAGGGGGACACATTGAACGGGGTGATCCGTTTGGGTGCACCAGATGGCTGTGCAAATTTTGTTTTGCCTAAAGTCTTGGCGCGCATCGCGGCTCAGCATCCTGATTTGCAGGTGCAAGTCGTGGCCTTGCCGCGGGTGATCAGCCTGTCCAAGCGCGAAGCGGATCTGGTGATTTCTGTCAGTGCGCCGCAAACGGGGCGTCTTTTGGTGCAAAAGATAACGGATTATCACCTCTCACTGGCGGCGATGCGCTGGTATCTGAAGCAAGAAGGCGAGATCGAAACCCTAGATGATGTGAAAAAACATAAGATTGTCGGTTATGTCCCCGATTTGATTTTTGATAAAGAACTCGACTACTTAGACAGTATCGGTGGTGCCACGGCGGATTTTTCATCGAA
Organism: Pacificibacter marinus; assembly: GCF_018860665.1. GTDB lineage: Bacteria > Pseudomonadota > Alphaproteobacteria > Rhodobacterales > Rhodobacteraceae > Celeribacter > Celeribacter marinus_A. The sequence continues at coordinate 98,771 of NZ_JAHKPK010000025.1, read as the reverse complement.
TACGGTGTCGGTGCAGTTGCACATGATCAAAGCGGGTTTGGGGGTCGGTGTCGTGCATGATTTTTGCCTACCACATGTTCAACGCATGGTGCGCATTTTGCCTGACGATTTTCGGCTCAAGCGGGCTTTCTATTTGATCCGTCATGCGGATGATCGCAAGGTGGAACGCCTTACGCGATTTGCCGATCTTTTGGTGAGTGAGATGAAAATTGTCGTCGAAGAGCTTGAAGGTGATGCTTGACACATGAGGCTGTCTGACGGACGCTGAAGGTGGGAGCAGGACAATTAAGGAGGAATTATGTTAGTCGGTCAGATTCTAAAAGAAAAAGACATTGCAGAGATTGTTACAATCGGACCAGATATGACGATTGCCGCAGCTGCAGAGCTTTTGTCATCGAAAAAAATCGGTGCTGTTATTGTTCAAAGCAAAGTCGGCGGGTTTGATGGCATTTTGTCCGAACGTGATGTTGTGCGTGAGCTGGGCAAAGAAGGCGCAAGCGTGTTGAAGCGCAAAGTGTCCGACTTGATGACGACAAAGCTACAAACATGCGTGTCCGATGACACCGCTTTGGCCGTGCTTGAACGCATGAGCTCGGGGCGTTTTCGCCACATGCCTGTGGTCGATGGCGGAAAATTGGTGGGCCTTGTGTCTATCGGCGATGTGGTGTCCGCGCGGTTGTCGCAGCTTGCGATGGAAAACTCGGCCCTTGAGGGCATGATTATGGGGCATTGATGGAGCGAGAATGATCCATCACCCTCTATCGCCATTGCTGAGAGCTTTGTCTGTCAGAATGGGGTAGAGGCCCTGTTCAGTGAATGCTTTGATGTGGGGCGGTGACAGTTTCAAGCTGAGGTGAAAAACTGTCGACTTGTGCTTGCAATTGGGGGCGCAATATTGTTGCGTTCGCTCAAGCAAAAGGAGAATGCGATGCGCATTGGGCTATACCCTGGAACCTTCGATCCAGTCACTCACGGTCATCTTGATATCATCCGCCGAGGCTGTGCCTTGGTGGATCGTTTGGTGATTGGTGTCGCAATCAACCGATCCAAGGGACCATTGTTTTCTCTTGAGGAACGTGTGGCCATGCTTGAGCCGATTTGCGCACAATTGTCGCAAGATACGGGATGCGAAGTGGTTGTTCACCCGTTTGAAAACTTGCTGATCCAATGTGCGGCGGATGTCGGGGCGTCAATCATTGTACGAGGCTTGCGAGCTGTCGCCGATTTTGAATATGAATATCAGATGGTTGGCATGAATAGAGCGCTGGACGATAGTATCGAAACCGTGTTTTTAATGGCCGAAGCGCGGCATCAGGCGATTGCCTCTAAACTGGTCAAAGAAATCGCACGCCTTGGCGGTGACGTGTCCAAATTCGTCACGCCAGAGATCGAGCTGCGCTTGAAAGACAAGCTGGGCAGCCGCTAAATTGGGACTTTAACAGCAGATCAACGACAAATCGCTGCAATTATACTTCTGCGACGGCGTTCATGACATTAGGTGTTCGGGGGCGTTAGAAGTCTGGAATGACGCCAATGGCCACAAAACCTTGCAGCACTGTGTCGACCGCAACTGCTGCTAAAATCATGCCCATCACACGGCTGACAATTGCAGCCCCTGTGTCGCGCAGTATCCGCAAAATGGGGCGCGCAGCCAGCAGTATACCCAGTGTGATGATCAAGATGAGGGTCATGACCGTGGCTGTCATCATTTGATGGGCCACTGAAAAACGATCATTGTCTGTTAACATGACCACCGCCAACATGGCACCCGGCGAGGCGATAGATGGCATCGCCAAGGGAAAGACTGCCACGCGGCGTGCGTGCAAAGATAGGGATTTCGTTTCTGGGGATGTCTGCCCCGTTTCCTGTTGGGGTTTCCCATCCCCAAAAATCATCGTCATGGCAAAGAGAAACAGCACAAGGCCGCCAGCAATTTGGAACGATGGCAAACCGAGGCCAAGCGCGTCCAGCACAACCTGACCAAAGACAATAAACACCAACAAAATCGCGAAAGCTGTCGCAGTCGCACGTATGGCGACTTTTCTGGAAAGCCGAGGGTTCAACGAGGCTGTCGCGGCGATAAAGACGGGAAGAGTGCCGATAGGATCAATCACGACCCAAAGGGTAATAAATTCGCTTAGGATCGTCTGGAAATTAATCATGAATTGGATAAATCGTCATTTTGGGGGCATATGGGCTCAGACCTACATATGCTCATTCATGGGCGGAAAATCAATGAGCAAGCCGACAAAGCTTGAGGGGGATTGCAAAAAAAAAGCCCCGCACAGGGCGAGGCTTTTGAATGTTGTAATCGTGACCGCGCAAGCAGGGCTTGCACAGGCATCTACATCTGCCTTTACAGGAATTTTCCCATCGCAACGGCTGTGTCGGACATACGGTTTTTAAAGTCCTGCGCAAGCAGGGCTTGCACAGGCTTCAACGTCTGCCTTTACAGGAATTTTCCCATCGCAACGGCTGTGTCGGACATACGGTTTTTAAAGTCCTGCGCAAGCAGGGCTTGCACAGGCTTCGACGTCTGCCTTTACAGGAATTTTCCCATTGCAACGGCTGTGTCGGACATACGGTTAGAAAAGCCCCATTCGTTGTCGTACCACGTCAGGATGCGCACCATTGTGCCTTCCATGACCTTGGTTTGGTCTGTGTGGAAGATCGAAGAATGCGGGTCGTGGTTGAAGTCAGAGGACACGAGCTGTGCGTCTGTGTAGCCTAGAACGCCTTTGAACGGGCCGTTTGCAGCGTCACGAATCAACTGGTTTACTTCTTCGACAGTTGTGTCGCGGGCCGCTTCAAATGTAAGGTCGACGACTGACACATTCGGTGTTGGAACGCGGATAGAGACGCCATCCAATTTGCCGTTGAGCTCTGGCAACACAAGGCCCACAGCTTTCGCGGCGCCGGTAGATGTCGGGATCATGGACAAAGCTGCCGCACGCGCGCGGTAAAGGTCTTTGTGCATGGTATCAAGCGTTGGCTGATCACCTGTGTAAGAGTGGATCGTGGTCATAAAGCCTTTAACGATACCGATGCTATCGTTGAGAACCTTCGCCACAGGAGACAGACAGTTGGTCGTGCAAGAGGCGTTGGACACGACGATGTCGTCGGCTGTCAGTTGGTCGTCATTCACACCAAACACGATGGTTTTGTCGGCGTCTTTGCCCGGCGCGGAAATCAACACGCGGCTGGAGCCGTTGTCGAGGTGCGCTTGGCAAGCTTCTTTAGATGTAAAGATGCCGGTACATTCCATTACAATGTCGACGTCAGCCCAAGGCAGGTCCGCAGGGTTGCGGATCGCTGTGACTTTGATCGGGCCACGACCCACATCGATTGTGTCTTCTGTGTGGGTCACTGGGAACGGGAAGCGACCGTGTACAGAATCGTACTGCAACAGGTGCGCGTTAGTGGCCACTGGGCCAAGATCGTTGATTGCGATCACTTCGATGTCTGTGCGACCAGATTCGATGATAGCACGCAGAATATTACGACCGATCCGACCAAATCCGTTGATTGCGACTTTTACCGCCATTTCAGCAACTCCTTGACGCTAGAATGTGAGCAGAAAGTCTGCCCGTTATGGGCGCAAAGGAGGCAATTCTCCCTCGCGTCGTTAACGCTAACATCGCCATCTTTGCCAAAAGGTCAACCGTCAAAGGCGAAAATTATCGCCAAAAGGCCACCAGAGCGATGAGGTCCATGAATTTACGGGCCAAGAACAGCGATGCAGCGCTGTGATTGAGTGTGATGTCTAATGCGATCGCCACAGCGATCAGCACGGCAAAGGCGATGGAGAAGCGATCCATACTCGACATTTATTCCTTGAGCTGCGTCGATATTGGCGCAGGGTCGGGGAAAATCATAGAGGGATTGTACAAAAAGAAAACCGCCCAAAGACCGGATAGATCTTTGAGCGGTGAATTTTCATAAAATCTGGGAGCAATCTTAGTGCATCAAGCGGCCCATAGCGCCGGCGACATCCGCCATGCGCGAGGAAAAACCCCACTCATTATCGTACCACGCCAAAACCCGCACTGTGCGACCAACCACTTTTGTTTGGTCTGGTGCAAAGATTGAGCTTTCAGAGGTGTGGTTGAAGTCGATGGATACCTTGGCTTCCGCATCGTAGCTCATCACCATGCCCATGTAGCCGTTTGCCGCATCGCGCACGATTTCATTGATGTCGTCAACCGTGACGTCTTTGCCAGCTTGGAAGGTCAGATCCACGGCGGATACATTCGGCGTTGGCACGCGTATAGACGATCCGTCAAGTTTGCCTGCAAGTTCTGGTAAAACCAAACCCAAGGCCTTGGCTGCGCCTGTAGAGGTCGGGATCATCGCCATAGCGGCGGCGCGTGCGCGGTATAGATCAGAGTGACGACGGTCCAGCGTGGGTTGGTCGCCTGTGTAGGAATGGATCGTGGTCATGATGCCGCTTTCAATGCCCACTGCGTCATTCAACACTTTGGCCAAAGGCGCAAGACAGTTGGTGGTGCAAGACCCGTTGGAAATCATCCGTTCGTCCGCCAGCATATCGCGGTGGTTCACGCCGTAAACAACCGTGCGGTCAACGTTTGTAGCGGGCGCAGAGATAAGCACTTTTTTTGCACCGCGTTCCAAGTGTACAGCAGATTTCAAACCGTCGTTGAATTTACCTGTGCATTCCAAAACGACGTCAACACCTTCCCAATCCAATTCTTGTGGATCGTAGGTCGACATCACTTTGATCGGGCCGCGGCCCAAATCCAATGTGTCGCCTTCCACTTTGATGTTGCCCCCAAAGCGGCCGTGGACTGAATCGTATTTCAGCAAATGCGCGTTGGTTGCAATCGGACCAGTCGCGTTGATCTTAACGACCTCCACATCATTGCGCGCGGCTTCCGCGATATGCGCCAATGTGCAGCGTCCGATACGGCCAAAACCGTTGATCCCTAGGCGAATGGTCATATGCGTCTCTCCTGGTGCTCTCTTGACGCAAAAGCAACTTTTGCATCCTCTCAGATTTATGCGGTCTCGTGAGGCGCAGCGGGGGGCCACCCAAAGCGCGTCTGAGGTTCGTATAGGGGAGATGGGGCTTTGAAAAAAGACGTTTAGCGCCAACATGTTAGCGTAAACATGTCGTGGTTGCGCTAACAGAAGGGCAGGGATGCGGAAATATATGTTGTAAAGCGACGATTCGAAGTCCTTGGCGCGCTTAATCGCTTATGCCAAAAAGCCCGCGCATCGTTGCACGGGCTTTTCAAGTGTTTCACGCTGGGCGGATTTGGCCCAAAAGCGTTTTTGGACTTAACCCAAAAGCATTTTGACCTGCTCAACGATGTTTTCAGCGGTGATGCCAAATTTTTCGTAAAGCTCGTCGATAGGCGCAGAGGCCCCAAAACGGTCCAAGCCCACAAAGGCTTGTTTTTGCTCACGTCCACGTTCACCCAACAGCAGTTTGTCCCAGCCACCAGCACGTGCGCCGGCTTCAACACCCACACGGACAGGGCCAGCAGGCAGAACTTTGCGGCGGTAGGCCAAGTCTTGCTCGGCGAACAGCTCCATACACGGCATGGAAACGACGCGTGTGCCGATACCAGCCTCTTGCAAAATGTCGCGCGCTGCCATGGCGATGGCAACTTCAGACCCTGAGGCGATCAAGATCGCTTGGCGTTTGCCGTCGGAATCCGCCAAAACATAACCACCCTGTGAGACCAAGTTTTTGACTTTGTGATCTTTACGCAAAGTTGGCAAACCTTGGCGGGTCAACGCCAAAACAGTTGGCGTTTTTTGCGATGTCAGGGCGATTTCCCACGCTTCAGCCGTTTCCACAGTATCACAAGGACGGATGGTCAATGTGTTCGGTGTGGCGCGGCAAATGGCTAAGTGCTCAACAGGCTGGTGTGTTGGGCCGTCTTCGCCAAGACCGATGGAATCGTGGGTCATCACGTATGTGACAGGCACTTGCATCAAAGCAGACAAGCGCATCGCAGGGCGGGCGTAGTCGGTGAAGCAGAAGAATGTTCCGCCGTAAGGGCGCACACCACCGTGCAGCGCCATGCCGTTCATCGCAGCCGCCATACCGTGCTCGCGAATGCCGTAGTAGACATAGCGACCTTTGCGGTTTTCTTCGTCAAAGACGCCCATATCCGCTGTCAGGGTGTTGTTGGACCCTGTCAAATCGGCAGAACCGCCAATGGTTTCTGGCAACACAGGATTCACAACGCCAAGCACCATTTCAGATGATTTGCGTGTCGCCACTTTGGGCTGATCTTCAGAAATCTGCTTTTTAAGCGCGCGGATGACTGAACCCAACTTGTTGGGGGCGTCCCCTGCAAATGTGCGGGCGAATTCGGCTTGGCGGCGCTCTGATTGCTCGTCAAGACGGGCTTCCCACGCGGCGCGAGCCTCGCGGCCGCGTGATCCGATGGCTTCCCATTGTGCTTTGATATCGCTCGGAATCTCGAATGGAGCAGCTGTCCAACCGTAGGCTTCTTTTGCGGCTTTCATTTGATCTGCATCCGTCAAAGCGCCGTGGCCTTTGGATGTGTCTTGTTGTGCGTGGCCCAAAGCGATGTGGGTTTTGCAGGCAATCATAGAGGGCTTGCCTGCGTTTTTCGCGGCTGTGATCGCCGCATCAATAGCCTCTGGATCGTGACCATCGATTTCTTGCACGTGCCAACCGGCCGCTTTGAAACGCATCGGCTGATCTGTGCGATCAGACAGATCAACAGTACCATCAATAGTGATGTTGTTGTTGTCCCAGAACACGATCAACTTGCTGAGCTTTTGACGTCCCGCAAGCGCAATCGCCTCATGGGACACACCTTCCATCAAACAGCCGTCGCCTGCGATACAGTATGTGTAGTGATCTTGCAGTTTTTTACCAAAGCGCGCGCGCAGGTGTTCTTCTGCCATGGCAAAGCCAACAGCGTTGGAAATGCCCTGACCCAATGGGCCAGTTGTGGTTTCAACCGCTTCCAACAAGAAGTTTTCAGGGTGACCAGCTGTTTTGGCGTTCATTTGGCGGAAATTCTTCACCTGCTCCAAAGGCATCTCTTCGTAGCCAGTGAGGTAAAGCAATGAATAGACCAGCATAGAACCGTGGCCCGCAGACAAGATAAAGCGATCGCGATCGGCCCAAAGCGGGGCAGAGGCGTCAAATTTCAGGTGCTTTTCGAACAAAACAGTTGCCACATCGGCCATGCCCATTGGCATGCCTGAGTGTCCTGAGTTCGCAGCAGCGACCGCATCGAGTGTCAAGGTGCGGATGGCAGCAGCACGCATCCAGTGATCAGGGTGCGCTGCGCGCAGTTTTGCGATGTCCACGTGTGGATCTCCTAGCTGTCTCAAAGGCAGCCGCAAAATCCAACATGTTAAGCCAGACTTCGCAGCCATTCGCGTTTGGTGATAACGATGTTGTGCAAAAGTGCAAGCCAGAGGGACCAATTTGCTCCCATATGAAGTTATATAGTCACTTTAGGTCAAGCCGTTGGTAATGCCTTTGCCATGGGCTAACCTCTCGAATCGAACGGTCTTATATATCTTGAACTTGTGCTTTATTGGTTTTGGGGTAGTTTTATACCTGTCAGGTATAGGCCTGTTTTGCAGGGTTTGTGACATCCGCCAAGGATGTGTTATAGAGTGAGAGATATTTGTGCGGTTTACGTTAGAAGATGACTGACACAAAACAGGTATAAGCAAGAACAGTAACAGGTATGGCGATGAGCGAAATTTCAGACTTTGAGACACGGATCACGGCAGCGCTTGAGCGTATCGGCCGTGCAGTGGCTGCCGCCGAAGAACAAAATGCCTCAGGTGGCGGAATCGCCTCTGATGAAATGATGGCCGAAATGGGCCGGTTGCAAGAGGCCTTGGATGGTGAACGCGCCACCAACTTGCAGCTTGAAGAACGTGTACGCGCGATCCATGAAAAACAGCAAAGTCATGTCGCATCTTTGGAAGAAGAAGTCGAAACACTACGTCATCAATTGATGAACCATGATGCCGAAACGCAAAAACTGCGGCGTGTCAACACGCAGCTGCGCGCCAACAACACCGCATTGCGCGAGGCGAATGCGACTGCCATTGGGGATCCGACTTTGGTGAACACAGCTTTGATGACTGAACTCGAAGCGATCAAAGTTGGACGTGATGCCGATCTGGTCGAACTTGATGCGATTTTGAATGAATTGCGCCCGTTCACAGATGCTGCTCAAAAAGAAGAGGCTTGATCCATGCCAGAGATTAAAATTTCCATCGGTGGACGTGAGTTCGAAGTGGCTTGCCAGTCAGGTGAAGAGCATTTCTTGAAATCTGCAGCACAGCTTTTGGACAATGAGGCCACGGTTTTGTCTAGCCAAATTGGTCGTTTGCCCGAAGCCCGCATGTTGTTGATGTCTGGTTTGATGTTGGCAGATAAAACCGCAGGCATGGAAGAACAGATGCGGGCGCTTGAGGCCAAACTTGGCGCACAAGAAGCCCTGTTGGAAGAGTTGCGATCCGCACCTGCACCAGCGCCTGAACGCATTGAGGTGCCTGTGGTGCCAGCCGAGGTGAGTGACACCTTCGCCGAATTGGCGGCACGTACCGAGGCTATGGCCTCTGCACTTGAAGATCGCTTGGGTGTGTCAGCTTAGGTGTTTCGTTAACCTATTGAATTGTTGATGAACTATAAAAAAGGGCGGCGAAGAGATGATCTTCGCCGCCCTTTTTTATCTAGACGCAGACAGTTTTACGCGTTTGCTGCGCGCACTTGGTCGGCTTTTTCTTTGTCGAATGCGACGCCGTTTGCTTCGAACAATGTGTCCAATTCACCAGAAAGCGTCATCTCTGTGATGATGTCACAACCGCCAACAAATTCGCCTTTGACGTAGAGCTGTGGAATGGTTGGCCAATCGGAAAAGTCTTTGATGCCTTGGCGAATTTCGGGGTCAGCAAGAACGTTTTCGTCGTGAAAATCCACGCCCATAAAGTTCAAAACGCCAGCCACGCGGGATGAGAACCCACATTGCGGCATCAATTTGTTGCCCTTCATGAACAAAACAACATCGTTGTCATCAATGGTTTTTTGGATCGTGGCTTTTGCGTCGGACATGGAATCGACCTTTCGAATGTTTGAGCCGCATTAGGCGCGGCAGATGTGTATCTTTTATTCAGGCGCGCGTGTGGACAGGGCCAATGCGTGCAATTTACCGCTGTCGATCTCGGCTTTCAGCGCAGCGTTTACAGCACGTTGCTGCTGTACGCGGTTTTTGCCACGAAAGCTTTCATCGACCACTTCGGCGGCAAAGTGCTGCCCGTCGTCACCTTGAACGACGATGCGGGCCTCGGGAAAGGCTGTGCGGATCAGAGTTTCGATTTCAGCGGCAGTGATGGCCATGTAAGGCGCTCCTTAGTGTCGTCTGTGAGGGTCGTCTTGTGGGTGTGGTTCTTGCTTTGATGTAAATGTAAGGCCCGCGCGGCAGCGCTGCAAGACGTTGATGAGATTAAGACGCAGTGCTTTGCGCCAGTGCCGTCAAAAAAGCGTCATATCGGCGCTTTAGTGTGTCTGTATCAGCCCAAACGCGGGCGCTGCGTTTTAAAATCTCAGTGCGTTCGGTTTCCAGAACCTCAGGCAAATCGCTTTTGCTCGCCTCGGTCAGTTGCACCATTCGCTCATGCAGGGGGCGCAGGTTTTCAAAGTCGCGCATCATCGCGAACATGAGTTCTGGATGATCTTGCCAGCTTTCGCCGTTGAACCGCATCTGCGTCACACGTTGACCTGCGCCCGCGCAATCAAATTTGATGCAACCTTCAAACCCGTCCTCTTTCAGCGAGCTATGGATTTTGCAACTATGATCACGATCTAAATTGGGGCAGGGCGTGCCTGACGCCTTATCGATGGCAAAGTCATCACTCTTTTGAAAGGACATACCCAGGCAGCACAACCCAACACAATTGGCGCAATCGGATGTGAGATCTGGCAGGTCCATGTGGGGCATCCTTGGCTTGGGCTAAACTTGATTTGGGTTAAGATCGGGGGGGTATAAAATCAAAGACCCGCGCGAAGTGGCGGGCCTTTGATCTATTTTATATGGGGCGGCCTGCGCTTTATGCAAAAGTCTCGGCAAAGGCACCGTTGAACACGGCGCTCAAGCTGGCCAATGAAGCCTGTGAGCCGCCAAGTTTCACGGTGTCGCCGCCAAACTTACCAACTGTGACAATCTCTACACCCGCTTGGGATGCTGCTGCCATCAGCGCTTCGGCTTGATCAAAGGTACAAGACACAAGGTAGCGCGCTTGGTCTTCGCCAAACAGTTCAGCTGTATCGCCGCTGTCCAATGTCAGGCCAAGGCCCGCTTTATCCGCCAATTCGAACGCCGCCAAAGCAAGTCCGCCGTCAGACAAGTCGGTCGCAGCGTTGATCAGTTTGCGGTTGGCTTTGAGGAACTCACCATTGGTTTGCTCAAGCGCAAGGTCAACATGTGGTGCATCGCCATCCTCGCGGTTGAACACTTCGGCGAGCAGTGCAGATTGACCAAGATGCGAGCCAACAGCGCCAATCACAACCGCGACATCACCGTCTTGGGCAAGGCCTGCGATCAATTCGTCTTCGTTTGCGATCAGTCCAACAGCGCCGATGGTCGGTGTCGGCAAAATGCCCTCGCCATCGGTTTCATTGTACAAAGATACGTTGCCCGACACGATTGGCATGTCGAGGAATTTCACGGCCTCACCGATGCCCTGCAATGCGCCAACAAACTGCCCCATGATTTCGGGCTTTTCTGGGTTGCCGAAGTTCAGGTTGTCAGTTGTCGCCAAGGGTTTCGCGCCGACTGCCGTCAAGTTGCGATAGGCTTCGGCCACGGCTTGTTTGCCGCCCTCAACAGGGTTAGCTTTGACATAGCGCGGCGTCACGTCTGAGGTAAAGGCCAGCATCTTAGGTGTGCCGTGAACGCGGATCACGCCAGAACCCATGCCCGGTGCGCGGACCGTGTCAGCCATAACTTGACTGTCGTATTGTTCATAGACCCAAGATTTCGCAGCATAGTTTGGCGAGGATAGGAGCGCTTTAAGGCCATCAATCGGATCGATGCTTGGCACGTCATCCATAGGTTCCGCTGCAGGGGTTGGTACCCAAGGACGGTCGTATTCTGGCGCAGATGAGGCCAGCGTGGACAGCGGCAAGTCGCCTTTGACTTCGCCGTTGTGCATGATCAAGAACCGGTCTTCTTCGAGCGTTTCACCAACGATGGCAAAGTCGAGATCCCATTTTTCGAACACGGCGCGGGCTTCTGCTTCAAGCTCTGGCTTGAGCACCATCAACATGCGCTCTTGGGATTCCGACAGCATCATTTCATAGGCGGTCATGTTCAATTCGCGCTGTGGCACGTTTTCAAGATCAAGACGCACGCCCAATTTACCTTTGTCGCCCATTTCAACGGCAGAACAAGTGAGGCCAGCGGCCCCCATGTCTTGGATCGAAATCACTGCACCTGTGGCCATAAGTTCAAGCGTGGCTTCCATCAGGCGCTTTTCAGTGAAGGGGTCACCTACTTGAACGGTGGGGCGTTTGTCTTCGATTGTGTCATCAAACTCAGCCGAAGCCATCGTCGCACCACCAACGCCATCACGGCCGGTTTTGGCGCCGAGATAAACCACAGGCATCCCAACACCAGAGGCGGCGGAATAGAAAATTTTGTCTGTGTCTGCGAGGCCCGCTGCAAAAGCGTTCACAAGGCAGTTGCCGTTATAGGCCGAGTGGAACCGCACCTCGCCGCCAACAGTTGGCACGCCAAAACAGTTGCCATAGCCGCCAACGCCCTCAACAACGCCGTGCACAAGTTGTTTGGTCTTGTGATGCTCTTTGACGCCAAAGGACAATGAATTCATTGCCGCAATAGGTCGCGCGCCCATGGTAAAGACATCACGCAAAATGCCACCTACACCGGTGGCCGCGCCTTGGTAGGGTTCGATGTAGGACGGGTGATTGTGGCTTTCCATTTTGAACACAACGCACTGACCATCGCCGATATCAACGATGCCGGCATTTTCACCGGGGCCGCAAATCACTTGTGGGCCATCAACGGGCAGGCCGCGCAGATGTTTCTTGGAGGATTTATATGAGCAATGCTCATTCCACATGGCCGAGAAAATGCCGAGCTCAGTGTAGGTCGGCTCGCGCCCCATGATCTCGAGGATGCGCGCGTATTCTTCGCCATTCAGGCCGTGCGCGGCAATAAGATCATCGGTAATTTTCGGATCGGTCATGGAAATCCCCCAAAAGGTCATCAGAGCGCCCTGCGCTATGCTTGAAGGCACCCGCGGACGCGTATCTCGGTCAGGCGTTCTCTTAGGCTATAGCGGCGCTTTGGGAAAGAGGGCAGTTGACGTCAAACGGCCTCTAACTGTGGTTTTTACCCTTGAAGCTGTGATCTGCGGCCAAAAGACGAGACGATCTAGGGCTGTGCGCGACTCACTCGAAGGCGTCCGCATACCAAAAACCAAAAAAAAGGCCGAGCATTAGCTCGGCCCAAGTCCAACAGGGAGGTGAAGTTGCTAAGAGTTTCCTCTATCAGCAGCTTCGATGGTTGATTTATGTGCGGTTTGTGAATCGTTCAAGGGGGAATGGGGTAAAATTGCGCATGTCCGCTATGCGCTCAGCGCATAGCTTGGGTGGGGCTTGCTTGTAACGGCCTGAAATAATGGAATATAGGATGAAATTGATAGCACTCACTTCGAGCAGGCCTACAGGCCACGCCCTCAGCTTGGGGTGTCGCGAAGGCGGCGGCGGTACTCATTGATTTCACTGGTGATGAAATCGCGGAACACTTCGATGCGCTTCGAGTGACGCAGTTCTTCAGGGTAGGCCAAGAATACGGGCACTTCATTGCTTTCAACCGTATCCAAAACGCGCACAAGATTTGGCGCGCTGTCGAATAGGTAATCTGGCAAAAGACCGATTCCGAGATCGTTGAGAACAGCTTGCAGCACGCCAAAATAGTTGTTCACGTAGAGTTTGGATTTCACTTCATGCAGGCTTAGCTCATGAGACAGGCTTGCCCCAGCCGCAACCTGCGCCGATTTCGGGTTTTGAGAAATCAGGCGGTGGTTGTCAAAATCGTCCAAATCCTTGGGCGTGCCATGTTCGTCGAGATACTTTTGTGTCGCAAACAATCGCATGCGGATGTTCATCAAGCGTTTGCGGATCAAATCTGCCTGTGATGGCTCTTTCATACGAATGGCCACGTCAGCCTCGCGCATCGGCAAATCCAGTACCCGTTCCTCAAGCATCAGGTCGATCGTCAGGTCTGGGTATTTTTTATAGAGTTTCGACAGGCGGGGGGCTAGCCAAAGTGTGCCAAAGCCCGTGGCTGTGGTGACGCGCAGCTCGCCGTAGACTTCTTCTTCGCTGTCTTTGATGCGCGCGGCGGCCGCATCAAGGCGTTTGGCCATGGCACGGGTGGCGTCAAACAACAATTCGCCTTGTTCGGTTAAGATCAAGCCTCGGGCGTGACGGTGAAACAGCGTTGTACTGAGCGATTCTTCGAGCGCACGAATTTGGCGCGACACAGCCGATTGGCTTAGATGCAATGTATCACCCGCGTGAGTCAGTGATCCTGCATCTGCAACCGCGTGAAAAATCCGTAGTTTATCCCAGTCCATACCTATAACCTTTTTAGTCTCATTACCTGTAACATAGTTGTCTGTCCGGACAAAGTGCGGTTTGGGGGCTCTCATTTGCGTTTTTTGATCAGGCTGCAAGAGGAGATTGCCACTTGTTTGGCTTAGCTTCGCTTTTTCACGAATTTTTTACGTTTACGATAAAAATATAGCTGCCTTAAAACCTGCCTGCGCAGGCTTTAGGCATATATGTCGTTTCAATTCACTGGTTTTGTGTAAAAAATCATGAACCGAGACTCATTTTTTGAGAAAAACAATGGAGGCGGATCGTTTGGCACGCTAAAGTGTCTGAACATTTATGAATGGAATAGCCCCAAGTGATTGTGCATCCAAAACCTAAAAATGGTGCTTGTAAAGAAAGTGCCCGCAAAGATCGCCAAGTCGCGCGAGATATCACCTATGCCAGTTCGGCGCAGACGCGGCCTGGGCGTGCACTTATTCGTGTGATGGAAAATGTCACGGGGCGTTTGTCTTTGATCAAGCGGGCCGAGGGCTATAGCAAAGATCTTGAAGACGGACAGACGATTTGGCAGGTCATGGTGCGCCGTTACGGGCTTGAACTTGATGTGCTTGTGGGCGCGCTGGAAAATATCCCGCGCGAGGGGCCTTTGATTGTTGTCTCGAACCATCCTTATGGGATTTTGGATGGGTTGATGATGGGGCATATCCTTTCGGTTACGCGCGGTGATTTTCGAATTTTGGCAAATACGGTCTTCAAACAGGCCGAGGATATTGATCGCGTAATTTTGCCCGTATCGTTCGATGCAAGCAAAGAAGCGGTGCAGCTTAATCTTGAGACTCGCAAAGTGGCGTTAAAATATCTCGCAGATGGCGGCTGTATCGGGATTTTTCCGGGCGGCACTGTGTCGACCTCTGCCACGCCGATGGGCAAGCCTCTGGACCCATCTTGGCGCGCGTTTACAGCCAAGATGGTCGCCAAATCTGGCGCGCAGGTCGTGCCGATTTTCTTTGAGGGCAGCAATTCACGCCTGTTCCAATTGGCCAGCCATCTGCATTCTAGTCTGCGCACAGGCCTTTTGATCCGTGAGTTTAAAAACCGTATCGATGAACCCGTGCGCGTGGTCATTGGCGAACCGATCGCGCCAGAAGAGCTGGAACCCTACCGCAAAGACCCGAAACAGATGATGGATTTTCTGCGTAGGCGGACCTACGCTTTATCTCCTAATCCCATTGACAATCTGACGCTTGGGTTCGAGTTTGAGGCAAAGCATGGGGCGACTCCGCGTACATTGTTCGGCGCTCCGCTGAAACGATTTCGGGTGTCCACAAAAGGTCAAAAGGACCGGTATTAAGCATGGCAGTAGGTATTTTTGACAGCGGGCTTGGCGGGCTGACGGTTTATGACGCGGTTAGTAAGCGTATGCCTGATCTGCCATTGGTTTATTTCGGTGACAGCGCACATGCGCCTTACGGCGTGCGCGATGCAGATGATATTTACAACTTGACCACGGCGGCTGTTGAGCGTCTTTGGGATGCAGGCTGTGATCTGGTAATCTTGGCATGTAATACCGCCTCAGCTGCGGCTTTGCGCCGGATGCAAGAAAGCTGGATTCCCACTGATAAACGCGTCTTGGGCGTCTTTGTGCCCTTGATCGAGGCGCTGACGGAACGTCAATGGGGGGATAATTCTCCGCCCAAAGAGGTCGCGGTGAAATCCGTGGCCTTGTTTGCCACACCTGCCACTGTGTCGTCGCGCGCGTTTCAGCGCGAACTGGCGTTTCGCGCCATTGGCGTCGATGTCGAAGCCCAAGCCTGCGGTGGTGTGGTTGATGCGATTGAAGACGGCGATATGATTTTGGCTGATGCTTTGGTGCGCTCTCATGTGGATGCGTTGAAACGCAAACTGCCCAAACCAGATGCGGCGATCTTGGGCTGTACGCACTACCCAATGATGGAAAAGGAATTCCAAGACGCATTGGGCGCAGATGTAAAAGTGTTTTCGCAAGCCAACTTAGTGGCCGAAAGCTTGGAAAACTATCTGGAGCGCCGTCCTGAAATGATCGGGGCAGGGACAGAGAGCCAGTTTTTGACAACCGGCGACCCCGCCAAAGTCAGCCGCGGAGCCACGCAATTTTTAAAGCGCCAAGTGACGTTTCAAAAGGCCTGACGCATTCGATGTTTGGTCTGTCCCGTGTTCCTGTCAGTGGTTCGTGGACGCGATCTGACAGGATAATTTCGATGATAGCCTTGCGCCTTTCGGTCTCCTGCCATTTTGCCGCAATTGCGCTTTGCCACCTGCATCAGTACATTAACGCTAATTCCCGCTGCGGGCTTTGCCTGTCAGATCAGCCCTGAGATCAAAGAGAGAGTTATGACCTATAAAATCGCCATTTTGGGCGCCTCTGGTTACACTGGTGCCGAACTCGTGCGCTTGATTGCGACACATCCCAAGATGGACATCGTGGCCCTGTCTGGCGATCGCAAAGCGGGGATGGCGATGGCGGATGTGTATCCGCATCTGCGTCATTTGGACCTGCCTGCGTTGTGCAAGATTGATGACATCGATTTCGCTGGCGTTGATCTGGCTTTTTGTGCGCTGCCCCATGCGACCTCTCAGGCGGTGATTTCGAAATTGCCCAAGACGTTGAAAGTGGTGGATCTGTCCGCTGATTTCCGTCTGCGCGATCCCGAAGCCTATGCAAAATGGTACGGCCAACCTCATTCTGCCATCGAGATGCAATCCGAAGCTGTCTACGGCCTGACCGAATTTTACCGAGACGAGATCAAAGCAGCACGCCTTGTGGCGGGCACGGGGTGTAATGCCGCGACGGGCCAATTCATTTTGCGTCCTCTAGTGGCCTCTGGTGTGATCGATTTGGATGACATCATTCTGGACCTTAAAGTTGGTGTGTCTGGGGCAGGGCGTTCGCTCAAAGAACCGTTTTTGTTCGGCGAATTGCACGACAATGCCTTTGGCTATTCTGTCGGTGGCAAACACCGTCACTTGGGCGAATTCGATCAGGAATTTTCCTTGATCGCAGGGCGTCCGGTTGAGATTCAATTCACTCCGCATTTGATCCCTGCCACCCACGGTATTTTGGCCACGGCCTATGTCAAAGGTGACGCGCAAGCCGTCTATGACGCTTTGGTCAAGCAATACACAGATGAGCCATTCATCCAAGTGTTGCCTATGGGCGAAGTGCCAGCACTTAAACATGTGCGGGCGTCAAATTACTGCCATATCGGTGTCGTCGCCGACCGCCGTGCGGGCCGCGTGATCGTTATCGCCGCACTGGATAACCTGACCAAAGGCTCAAGCGGGCAGGCAATCCAAAATGCCAATTTGATGCTGGGACTTGATGAGGTGACAGGGCTGACCTTGGCACCTGTCTATCCTTAGAGCGGCGAAAACGATGAAGGATGTGCAATGAAGAACCTTAAAAAACAACGCCGTATTCAAATCATTGCGGTGGCCGCCGTTGCACTTACTGTGTCCACGGCTTTGATTGGTTTTGCGATGAAAGACGGCATCAATCTGTTTCGATCACCAACTCAAGTGGTCGAAGAACCACCGCGCCCAAATGAAGTCTTTCGCATTGGCGGGCTGGTTCTTGAGGGCAGCTTGATACGCGGCGAAGGCACGGCTGTGACCTTTGAGGTGACTGACACCAACGCCACAGTGCCTGTCAGCTACACAGGCGTTCTGCCGGATTTGTTCGGCGAAAATCAGGGTATGGTGGGCACAGGTACGTTGCAAGATGGCGTCTTTGTCGCCTCGGAGATTTTGGCCAAACATGACGAAACCTATATGCCCAAAGAAGTTGTCGACGCTTTGAAAGAACAGGGCGTTTATCAATCCAGCGCTGAGTGACCCGCACGCACTAGTCCGTCTGCGTTAACCTTTTTACGGCAGCCTTAATCCATCAAATTGGTGGGTTTGGGCATATGAAAACAGTACAGCAAATAGCAAATGACATTATCGCTCGTGAGGGCGGTTATGTGGATGATCCCGATGATTTGGGAGGCGCGACCAACTTTGGCGTCACCATCGGCACGCTGCGCAGACTTGGGATCGATAATGACGGTGACGGGCGGGTGACGTCGTCAGATGTGCGCATGTTGACGCGAGCGCAGGCCCGCGACATTTTCGTTGAACACTACTTTAGCGGGCCACGCATCGACGAACTGCCGCCGGTGCTGCACGCCACTGTGTTTGACATGTATGTCAACGCAGGCACGAACGCGGTGCGTATTTTGCAACGGCTTTTGGTCGATATGGGGCAAAATATTGTCGTTGATGGTCAAATCGGCCCGCAAACGATCGAAGCCTGCTTGATCGCGCAAAGCTTGGCCCCGCATCATCTGGCGGATGCCTTTGGAATTGCGCGGCGCAACTATTACTACGCTTTGGCCGACAGACGCCCCAAGAGCCGTAAATACGCGAAACGGCGCGACGGTGGCAAAGGTGGTTGGATCACACGGGCTGAAGAGTTCATTTCCCCAAGATATCATCTGACTGAGGCAGAACATGCCGCACGGGTGGCGTCATGGGAATAGTTCAGATTCTAGGTCAATTGCTGTTTGGTAATGGGCAGAATGTGATCAAAGAGACGGCTGAGGTGTTCATGGAAAACACCGAAAACGGTTCGATTCGTGACGCAAACCTGCGCGCTGCGGCTATGGATCAATTTGCCAAAGAGTTCGCCGTGGCGCGCACTGGTCGGTTTGACCGGTTTATGGATGGGCTCAATCGCGTGCCGCGTCCCCTGATGGCTTTTGGTTCTATCGGGTTATGTGTGGCTGCAATGGTCAATCCGATTTGGTTCGCCGAGCGGATGCAGGGGGTCGCGCTGATCCCTGAGCCGTTGTGGTGGCTCATGGGGGCGATTGTCAGCTTTTATTTTGGCGCGCGTTATCAGGCAACGGGGCAAAACTTTCAACGCTCCATCGCTGCAACCGTGGCCCAAGCGCCGATTGTGACGGCTAATATTCGCGCGCTAGATGCGCTCAGAGCGCTGGAAGCCGGGGCGAAGGGCGAAACCGTTCCATTGGTGCAAACAGCCTATGCAGCTGGCCCTTTACCTGAGCAAAACCTGCCGGAAGTGCCAGGGTTTGATGCCGAAAATCCGGCCTTGGCGGCTTGGAGGGCGGACAATGATGAGTGATGCGCTGATCAATGCTCTGTCCGATCACGGGCCATGGGCGATTATGGTTTTTTTCCTTTTATATCGGGACTTACAGAAAGACCAAGCCACCCGCGCCGTGCTCGATAAAAACTCGCAAATCTTAATTGAGATGACGACGATGATCCGAGAACGACTGCCAAGAGGGGGGGCGCATTGATGAGGCCGCATCTAAATGAAATCTCGATTTGGCTCTTGGGCTTGGTTGCAGGCACGCCGCTTGCAAAGGCCGTCAAACGCAATCACGACGCCGCAAGTGCTTTGGATGCGGCGGTGAAGGAGATGTTGAAGCAATGAAACAAGCACTCACATTATATGGCGTGATCTTGGGCTTGGCGCTTATGGGTATGTCTTTGATCGGCACCACACAAATGGTTCTGATCGGGTATGGCGCGATCTGCGTGATGGCACTGGTCATTTCGGGCACGTTCTTTTGGCTTTGGCAAGTGCGTGCTACGCCACTGGCCTTGGGTATGTCGTTCAGTTGGGCAGGGCTTGGTTCGACCTTGGGCTGGTGGTGGGCGTCACAAGTGCGCTTGAGCTCTGTCTGGGGCGTGGAAGCTGCGGTTCTGTTCGCCTTTTTGTCTTTGCTGATGACGGGCGCCGTGCTGCATTTTGCGGTCATTCAAGGGTCATTTGGTTACCATGGTTTTAGTTTTTTGGTACCAGTTCTTGGCGCCTTGCTTTTGTCTCTGGGGGTTTTATGGGTGATTTGAAGTCTCATCATCCATAGGATACGTGGGTGAGATAGAGGGAAGAGGGGGCTTTGATCCCCCCTTTTTCGCGTGTTGTTGATCTCACTTATTTGCGACATCGCAGCGCATCCCATTGGCGGCGGGGGACAAGCAAGCTACAACAGCTCTCATTGGAGTGTTACAGCTCTCAGGGAGAGACACTATGCTTGTTGAACTTGGACATTTTGCCTTGGTATTGGCCTTCTTTGTGGCCATTGCCCAGACTGTTTTGCCTCTTATAGGGGCTCAGTTTGGCAGGCGTGCCTTTATGGATTTGGCGGCCCCTGCGGCGCTTGTACATCTGGTTTTGATCGCCTTTTCATTTGGCGCGCTGATGTATGCCTTTGTCACTTCCGACTTTTCTCTAAAAATTGTGGTTGAGAATTCCCACACGCTCAAACCGATGCTGTATAAAATTTCAGGCGTTTGGGGCAATCACGAAGGATCGATGCTGTTGTGGGTATTAATCCTTGCCTTGTTTGGGGCGGCCGCAGCCTTATTCGGTGAAAACCTGCCGACATCGCTCAAGGCGCGGGTGATCGGGGTGCAAGGCTCCATTGGCGTTGCCTTTTTGGCCTTTATCCTGTTCACATCGAACCCGTTTGTGCGTCTGGCAAATCCGCCGATGAACGGCCAAGACCTCAATCCGCTGTTGCAAGATCCCGGCCTCGCGTTCCACCCTCCGTTTTTGTATTTGGGCTACGTGGGCCTTTCCATGACCTTTTCTTTCGCCGTTGCCGCCCTTTTGGAGGGCCGTGTTGACGCCGCTTGGGGCCGTTGGGTGCGCCCTTGGACCTTGGCCGCATGGGTGTTCTTGACCATCGGTATCGGGCTTGGCTCTTGGTGGGCTTATTACGAGTTGGGCTGGGGCGGATTTTGGTTTTGGGATCCTGTTGAAAACGCGTCTTTCATGCCTTGGTTGTTCGCTGCCGCTTTGCTGCATTCGGCTATCGTGGTGGAAAAACGCGAAAGTTTGAAGGCATGGACGATTTTGTTGGCCATCCTTGCGTTTGGATTTTCCCTCATCGGCACTTTCCTTGTGCGCTCTGGGGTGATCACCTCTGTTCATGCTTTTGCCAATGATCCTGAGCGAGGTATTTTTATCCTGCTGATTCTTGGCATCTTTATGGGCGGTGCTTTGATCCTATTTTCCTTGCGTGCCGCCGCGATGGAAGCCCGTGGCGTGTTTGCCTTGGCCTCGCGTGAAACGGCTTTGATCATCAACAATATCCTGCTGGCTGTGGCCGCATTTGTTGTGTTCATCGGCACCATTTGGCCCCTTGTGGCCGAAGCCTTTTGGGACCGTAAACTGTCTGTTGGCGCACCGTTTTTTGATGCGGCGTTTACACCGTTTTTCACCGTGCTTGCCATCGTCTTGCCCATTGGTGCGATGATGCCGTGGAAACGCGCCAAGCTTGGAACCGCCATGCGCAAATTGGTCCCTTCTATGGTCTTGGCATTTGCTGTGGTGACGCTGGTCGCTGTGATACAAACAGGAAAATCCCTTCTGGGCCCAATTGGTCTAGGTCTTGGCGTCTGGCTTGTATCCGGCGCGGTTCAAGACATTGCCTCTAAGTTGGGCAAAAAACGCGACCTGTCGCGCTTGTTACGTTTGCCACGTGCCGATTGGGGGCGTTTGTTGGCTCATGGCGGTTTGGGCGTCACCATCGCCGGAGTTGCGGGGCTTACGGCGTGGACGATTGAGGACATTCGCGTGGTTCAGATCGGCGAAACCTTTGACGTTGCAGGCTTTACGATCACCTTGAACGACGTTGAACGTAAGCAAGGTCCGAATTACATCACCACCATGGCGGATTTGACCCTGTTCAAAGAAGACCGTAAAATTGCCTCACTGCACCCTGAAAAGCGCAATTATCCCGTCGCACAAATGCCCACAACCGAAGCAGGGATCGATTCAGGACTGTGGCGCGATGTCTATGTGGTGATTGGCGATGTGCAATCTAATGGCGGCTGGGCTGTGCGGACTTATGTGAAACCACTGGCCAATTGGATTTGGGGCGGTACTATTATTATGGCGCTTGGGGGCTTCATGTCCTTGACGGATCGGCGGTATCGCGTGGCCGCAGGGGCGCGCAAAACGCGTGTCGAGCCCAAGGGAGTACCTGCCGAATGAGATCGTTTTTCCTGATCCTGTGTCTGCTATTTGCGATGCCGCTTTACGCGGTAGAACCCAGCGAAGTCTTGGACGATCCCGTGTTGGAAAGTCGCGCACGCGAGATTTCCAAAGAGCTGCGCTGTTTGGTGTGCCGCAACGAAAATATCGATGAATCCCATGCGGATCTGGCAAAGGATTTACGACTTTTGGTGCGTGAGCGATTGGTCGAAGGTGACAGTAATGTCCAAGTGATCAACTACATTGTTGAACGTTACGGCGAATATGTTTTGCTCAACCCCACTTTGTCGGGGGCCAACAAACTACTGTGGGTCGCAGGACCTGTCATGTTGTTTCTAGCGCTTGGCGTCGGCTTTGCCTTTGTGCGTCGCCGTCAAACGGAAACAGCCATCGAAGAGCTCTCACAGGATGAGGCTGCGCGCATTGCGGAGATGTTGAAAGACTAAGGCGCGGTATCTGCGCAAACCGTATCTCTGCAGGCGCAAACCTGCGAAAACGACAAGAAATTTGGATTTTACGGAGCGTCTCTCTTTCTTTCGGGGGCGCTATGCCTAAGTTAGATGCGAGCCCCTGCAAAGAGAGATGCACATGCACTATGACACCATCCGTTACACCCTTCGTGACGATATCGCCGTTCTGACGCTCAACCGTCCTGAGGTCAAAAATGCTTTAAACACGCAGATGCGTGCCGAGATCACCCACGCGGTGCGCGCCGCTGGTAAGCAAGCGCGGGTCTTGGTGATCACAGGGGCGCAAGATGCCTTTTGTTCAGGTCAAGATTTGGGCGATGGCATCAACGCAGGCAACGCCGATTTGGAACGCACTCTGCGCGATGAATATGAACCGATGTTGCACGCCATTCACAACAGCACTATCCCGACGATCGCCGCAGTCAATGGCGTGGCCGCAGGGGCTGGCGCCTCATTGGCGCTGGCCGCTGATGTGGTGATCGCCACCGAGAGTGCGATTTTCATTCAAGCTTTTACCCGCATCGGCTTGATGCCTGATGCAGGCGGAACCTATGCTTTGCCACGCCAAATTGGCTTGGCGCGCGCGATGGGAGCGTCTTTGTTTGGTGACCCTATTTCAGCAGATAAAGCAGCACTTTGGGGCATGATTTATGAAAGCGTCGAAGACGACCTGTTTGCGGCTCATTGGCAGGCACGGGCGCAGCATTTGGCTGCAGGCCCGACCGTGGCTTACAGCGGCATCAAAGAGGCACTGCACGCCTCTGCAAGCAATACATTCACCGAGCAATTGACGCTTGAAGCCAAGTTGCAAGGGCGTTGCGGCATGACGCGCGATTTCCGCGAAGGCGTAGTGGCTTTCCTTGAAAAGCGCCCTGCCAAATTCGAAGGGCGATAGCCTCGGTCATAGCGTTAAAAGACCTATCGGCCCTACCTGCGCAGACATGAAACGAAAAAGACCGCCCTTTCGGGGCGGTCTTTGAATTTTTATCGCACTTTTTTATCGCGTTGTGGCTAAGACTTAGCTTAAGCGCGGTCTTCTACGTTTGTGTAAGGGCGTTGCGTCGCACCTGTGTAGAGCTGACGTGGACGGCCAATTTTCAGCGCTGGATCTTCGATCATCTCTTTCCACTGTGAAATCCAACCCACTGTCCGTGATAGGGCAAAGATCGGTGTGAACATAGATGTTGGGAAGCCCATAGCTTCAAGAATGATGCCTGAGTAGAAATCCACATTCGGGAAGAGTTTCTTCTCTGCGAAATATGGATCAGCCAAGGCCTGCGCTTCGAGTTCTTTGGCGACCTGAAGGATCGGGTTGTTTTCAACGCCCAAAAGGTCAAGCACTTCGTCAGCGGACTGCTTCATAACCGTCGCGCGTGGGTCGAAGTTTTTGTAAACGCGGTGACCAAAGCCCATGAGGCGGAACGGATCGTTCTTGTCTTTGGCGCGGGCAATGAATTCAGGAATGCGGTCAACAGTGCCGATTTCTTGCAACATTTCCAAACACGCTTGGTTGGCGCCGCCATGTGCTGGACCCCAAAGACAGGCGATACCCGCCGCGATACAAGCGAATGGGTTGGCACCAGACGAAGACGCAAGGCGCACAGTCGATGTGGACGCGTTTTGTTCGTGATCTGCGTGCAGCGTGAAAATACGGTCCATTGCGCGCGCAAGGATCGGGTTCACTTCGTAGTCTTCGGCAGGAACCGCGAAACACATGCGCAAGAAGTTGGACGCGTAGTCCAGATCGTTGCGTGGGTACACAAATGGCTGACCGACAGAGTATTTGTATGCCATCGCTGCGATTGTCGGCATTTTCGCGATCAGGCGAATTGTTGCAACTTCGCGCTGCCACGGGTCAGAAATGTCAGTGGAATCGTGGTAGAATGCAGACATCGCGCCCACAACACCAACCATAGAGGCCATCGGGTGCGCATCACGACGGAAGCCACGGAAAAAGTTGTGCATTTGCTCGTGCAACATCGTGTGATTGGTCACGCGACCTTCAAAATCTTCGAGCTGAGTTGCATTTGGCAATTCGCCATTCAGCAAAAGGTAGCAAACTTCAAGGTAATGAGAGTTCGCAGCCAATTCACCAATTGGGTAGCCGCGGTGCAACAACACGCCAGCATCGCCGTCAATGTAAGTGATCGCACTGTCACAAGCCGCAGTGGACGTAAAGCCTGGATCGTAAGTGAACACGCCTGCTTGGCTGTAGAGCTTGCGGATGTCGACAACGTCAGGGCCTTCTGTCGGTGTGTGAACCGGAAGCTCATAAGACTTGCCGTCGAGCGTCAAAGTCGCTGTTTTTTGTGTGTCTGCCATGGTCGTTCCTTCGGTTGGCAACGGGCCAAGTCTGGCACCGCTGGAGGTCGGGGAGGGCGCGCAAAGGAATATCCGCGCGCCTTCTGTGGCTAAAGAGGGCCGGTGCCGCTCTTTTGGAATGGGCTTTGCCGCTATTTACGGCGTGCCATGTTACCGGACTGTGAAAGTCGCGGAAAATTTATCAATCGGCCTAAAATACGCTGGCCGTAGACCCAAAATATGCCGTTCATGTGCGGCTGGGCCTTAAGTGTTACTCTTGTACTGCATCTGACAGCCGAGCCAGTGTTTCGTCTCGTCCAAGTACAAACATCATATCGAGAACGCTCGGGGTTTGGGCGCGTCCTGCAAGCGCCGCTCTAAGCGGGCCTGCAACTTTACCAAAGCCGATCTCTTGCGTTTCCATGACGCGGCCAACAGCCGCTTCCAATGCATCGCGGTTCCAGCTAGCACTTTGCAGATGCGGCGTCAATTCGTTCAGTATACCGTTGGATACTGTCCCGAGGTGCTTTTGCGCTTTCTCGTCGACGTCGACAGGGCGCGCGTTCAGGGCGAATCGTGCTTTTTCAATGAGTTGAGGGTAATTCTTAGCGGAGCCTTTGAGGCAATACATTGCGGACAAAAGACGTGATTTTTGTGCATCTGTCAGTTCAGGTTGTGCAGATGCAGCAAGGTAACCTTCGATTTCGCTTACGATTTGAGCATCTTCCATCACCGCCAAATGCTGTCCGCAGATGTTATCAAGCTTTTTGGTGTCAAAGCGCGCAGGCGATTTGTTGATTCCATCCAAATCGAACCAGTCCATCGCTTGGGCGTCAGAGAAAAATTCATCATCGCCATGGGACCACCCTAGCCGCGCTAGGTAATTGCGCATGCCTTGGGCGGGATACCCCAGCGCTTGATATTCTTTCACGCCGGTCGCCCCATGGCGTTTCGACATCTTCTTGCCATCTGCGCCAAAGATCAGCGGAATATGCGCATATACCGGCAGATCCCATCCCATCGCATCATACACCATCATCTGACGTGCAGAGTTGGCGAGGTGATCATCGCCACGAATAACATGGGTCACGCCCATATCATGGTCATCCACCACAACCGCCAACATATAGGTCGGCGAGCCATCCGATCGCAGCACAATCATGTCATCGATCTGGTCGTTTTTGATCGTCACATCGCCTTGCACTTGGTCTTTGATCACAGTGACCCCCGTCCTAGGCGCTTTCATGCGGATCACGAAAGGCGCATCAGGATAGGTGCTTGGGTCTGCATCACGCCAAGGCGATTGAAACAGGGTGCTGGTCTTGTTGGCGCGGGCCTCTTCGCGAAAGGCCTCGATTTCGTCTTGGGTCGCAAAACATTTATAGGCTGTTCCAGCCTCTAACATTTGGTTGGCCACTTCCGCATGACGTGCGGCTTGTTCGAACTGGCTCACTGCCTCGCCGTCGTAATCCAAGCCCAGCCACGCCATACCGTCCAAGATGCCTTGGGTCGCCTCAGGGGTCGAGCGCGCGCGATCTGTGTCTTCGATCCGCAGCAAGAATTTGCCGCCACGGGCGCGTGCGTAGAGCCAGCTAAAGAGCGCCGTGCGCGCGGTGCCGATGTGCATATCACCGGTTGGCGAAGGCGCGATGCGGGTGACGACTGGTTTGGCTGCAACGTTGGAAGCGGAAGAGGCGTTTGACATGCGGAAATTAACCCTTTGGTAACCATGGTGGCGGTAGCGTTCAGACTGTGGTGCTTGCGTGCAGGTCTAGACCATTTCTGCGCCAAGTGGAAATGAGTTTTGCGCATGCGCAGCGTGACGGAGCGACAGTGTGCATGACGCCCATATAGACATGGATCGACATGAGGATAAGGACCCCAAGGTGACAATTTTTTTGAACCCTTTGGAATGGATCCTTGATGTCTTTGACGGGCAGCGCGGACGGCTGTTTCTGTGGCTGCCTGTGTTGCTTGGGGTGGGTGTCGCGCTGTACTTTGCCGCGCCCTATGAACCAAGTCAGATGTGCTATATGGTCTTGGGCGTAACTGCTTTGCTCAGCGGATTGATTTTGATATTGATTCCAGCCTATTACGCGCCACCTTTCACAGGTGCCCTGATGGTGTCCGTTGGCTTCCTATGCGCAGGATTTCGTGCGCATGACGTTGCGGCCCCCGTGCTCAACTATCGTTATTACGGACCCATTGAGGGGCGCGTGATTAAGATCGATCGATCAGCCTCTGAGGCGGTGCGCCTGACCTTGGATCAAGTGATCTTGAAAAACACCAATCCCAGCCGCACGCCTGTCCGTGTGAGGGTGTCCTTGCACGGGGCGCAAGAGTACATCACGCCAGAGCCAGGACTGCGGGTCGCCTTGACGGGGCATTTGTCGCCGCCTCCTAGCGCCGCTGATCCCACAGGGTTTAATTTTCAGCGCATGGCATGGTTCGACAGGCTGGGGGCTGTGGGCTGTGGGCTATACGCGCATCCCTGTTTTGCGTGCTGGGCCGACAGATAAGGGGATGTCTTTGGCCATCCATCGATTGCGACAAACGCTATCCTTGGTGTTGCAAAATCGTATTCCGGGGCAAGCTGGTGCTTTTGCCGCCGCCATTTTGACCGGCGATAGATCCGGCATTTCAGCGCAAACGGCCGAAAATCTGCGCGCTAGCAACCTGTCGCATCTTTTGGCCATTTCTGGTCTGCATATGGGGCTGCTCACAGGGGCCGTGTTCGCAGCTCTGCGCGGCTTTTTGGCTTTGATCCCGTTTGCATTTTTCTATCTGCCAAACAAAAAAATCGCGGCGGTCTGCGCCCTGATCGCGGGGGGGCTGTATTTGGCCTTGTCTGGCTGGAACGTCGCCACCGAGCGGGCTTATATCATGGTGTCTATGATGTTCGTCGCGGTTTTGTTTGACCGCCAAGCGATCTCTTTGCGCGCTGTGGCGATGGCAGCCTTGTTGATCTTGTTGGTCCGGCCAGAGGTTTTGCCTGAACCCGGATTTCAGATGTCCTTTGCCGCGACAACAGCGCTTGTGGCTGTGTTCACCATTGTACGGCGTCTCAATCTGATGGCGCGTTGGCCGCATTGGGTAAGCGGCGCTTTGACGGTTGTGTTATCCTCTGCCGTGGCGGGCGTTGCGACGGCACCGGTGGCGGCAGCGCATTTTAATCGCATCGCCGATTTAGGTCTGATCGCCAATGTTATTTCTGTGCCGGTCATGGGCGCGGTTGTTATGCCTGCAGCCGTCTTGGCCGCCGTTTTAACACCCGTCGGGTTGCAGTGGATTCCGTTGATGATCATGGAGCCTGCGATTCGCTGGCTGCTATATGTGGCAGGGCGTGTTGCGCAGATCGAGGGGGCGGTGACATGGATTATATCACCGCCGCCGCAAACCTTACCTTTGATTGCTTTGGGCGGCCTGTTTGTGGTGCTGTGGCGCGGGCGTATGCAATTGTTTGGCTTGTTGCCTGTGCTGTTGGGATTCGTTCTTTGGGCCAATGCCGAGCGACCCAATGTTTTGGTGTCCTCTGATGGGGGGCTTGTGGGGCGCATGACGGCAGAGGGGCGCGCGTTGAATAAATCTTCCGGCGGCAGTTTTGCGGCTTTGTCATGGCTTGAAAACGATGGGGACCTACCAGATCAACAGGCTGCCGCCGCGCGCCCAATGCCGCCGCTTGATCTGACTGGCATCCGCATCGCCCATGTAACAGGGCGCGGATGGCAGCGCCGCGCAGCTGAGGCCTGTGTCTCTCATGATATCGTAATATTGAATCAAATATGGGAAAATGAATGGTTAGAGGATTGTTTTATGTTCGATTTGTCCTATCTAAATGAAAGCGGTTCATTGGCCTTTGTTGCAATAGATGAGGGTGTGAGGGTCTCCACGGCCTTGGGGGCGGCTGGTGTTCGACTGTGGAGCGCGCGAGAATTTGGTCGCGATCCTTGGGCGAATGCACGCGAGATAGCGGAGGCGCGAAAACGACCCGTTGCTGGTGTGACGTTCAAGCCTATGGGGCATGAAGTGATTTGGCATAAAATTGAACGTTAGCTTGTCCGTGTTTGACGACAAAGCGGTCACAAAAAAGCCACCTCAGCTGCGGGCAGAGATGGCTTTGAAAATACAAATCAAGGGCGCGTCAATAGCTGCGGATCAATCCGACAAGCTTGCCTTGGACCTCGATTTTATCCGAGGTGAACATGCGCGTTTCAAACGCAGGGTTGGCTGCTTCCAAGGCGATCATGTCGCCTTTGCGCATGTAGCGTTTCAATGTGGTCTCATACCCTTCGACCATCGCCACAACGATATCACCGTTTGAAGCTTCTGAAGTTTCACGGATCACAACGATATCACCATCATTAATGCCAGCGTCGATCATGGATTCGCCTTTGACCTCAAGCGCGTAGTGATTGCCGCGCCCTGACAACATCGACCCAGGGACGGCAACATTCAATGCACCGTCTTCGACAGCTTCAATCGGTACACCCGCGGCGATTTTACCCATAATCGGCAGGTTAAAAGCAGAAACAGCCACTTCCATAGCTTGCGCGGGGGGCGGGCTGTTGGGGCGGTCGCCTTCGATCACGCGGGGTTGAAACCCTGCCGCAGTCGGCGCGGTGGGTTGACCACCAAGGCTTTCGGGCAGTTTCACGATTTCAATGGCGCGGGCACGATGTGCGAGACGACGGATAAATCCGCGTTCTTCCAAGGCTGTGATCAGGCGATGGATGCCCGATTTTGAGCGCAGATCCAGCGCTTCTTTCATCTCATCAAAGGACGGTGGCACGCCGTCTTTGTGCATCCGGTCATTGATGAATTCTAACAATTGCAGCTGTTTTTTTGTCAGCATGTTTGTGCTCCCGCCGTGGCTGTCTATCCTGTCGACCCCTTCCGGTTCTGGGTCTGCTGCGGTCTGTGATGACACAGACGTGGGCAGGGATGAGACATAAAGGATCGGCAGAGGGGCGGGGGATGATGGCTTTTTCGACAAAACGCGCGGTGCATTGAGTGCATCGGTTTTGAAGCCAACAGGCCCGCCTGTGTCGATCCGTCTCCAGATAGGCTGGGTATCGTGTTCTGATAATGTTCTACCGTCGTTCCCGAAATGTGTCAACGATACTCTCCTGATGGGCGGATCACGGAATGCGGGGCTGAGTTTGCCCTGCGTTTTGATTTGTGATTTCAGAAGAGTGTTTTTTGGTTAAATCGACGTTAACGTTAATCGAATTAACCGTATTTTATAACGAAATGATGTCGACAATATCACCGGCTCGCATGGCGGGCGCGAAGGGGGCGCGCACGATCAAAGCGTCAGAATCAGACAAGATGCGCAGCAGTGCGCTGTCTTGGCTGTGCATGGGGATGACGCCTTGATCAGATGTGATGGCACGCATGTAATGGGCGCGAGGGCCGTTGGCGGGCAGATCTTCGGCCAAAGGCTGCCGCACAGTTGCAAGCGGCGCTTCACCAAGGCCAAGCATTTTATACAAGGCGGGCAGCATGAACAGCTGGGCAGTGACCAAAGAGGACACAGGGTTGCCCGGCAGGCCCAGCATCATAGACCCATCGATTTTGCCCGCCATAAGCGGTTTGCCCGGGCGCATAGCGACTTTGTAGAAGGCGCGTTCCAGCCCCATATCCATAGCGACTTTGCCAACGATGTCATGATCGCCCACAGATGCGCCGCCAATGGTGACGATCAGGTCGGCGCCTTTGGCAAGGCCGAGCACATGGCGCAAGGAAGCCTCATTGTCGCGGGCAATCGGCAGCATCCGCGCGATGCCGCCAGCGGTCTCTATCATAGCCGCCAAGCCAAAAGTGTTGGAGGTGATGATCTGCGCGTCTTTTGGTGTCTCACCCGGCATGACCAATTCGTCGCCAGTGGCGATCAGGGCCACAATGGGTTTACGGGTCACGGTGATTTCGGCGATGTTCATCGAGGCGAGCAGGGCCAAATCGCGCGGCGTCAGCCTGCGCGGGGCTTTGACGGTATCGCCCACTTTGAAGTCAGCGCCGATGTCGCGGATATTGGTGGTGCTGGACACATCTGTCTGCGTAATCACATCGCCCGTCCGTGTGACGTTTTCTTGGATGATCACGCGGCTGGCACCCGTTGGCACAGGCGCGCCGGTGAAAATACGCAGCGCCTGACCCGCTTTAATCTGACCTGCATAGGCATGGCCTGCGGCGGCTTCGCCAATCACGGTGAACTGCGCGCCGATGTGACTTTCATCATCGCGTACGGCGTATCCATCCATAATCGAGGCAGAAAACGGCGGTTGATTGCGGGTGGCCACGGCATCTGATGCCAGAACTCGGCCAAGGCCTTGGCGCAGCGGAATGGTTTCAGTGTCTAAAGGACCGCAAAGCGAAAAGACGTGATCTAGGGCGTCCGCGACAGAAATCATGATGGGGTCTCGTCCAAAGTATAGACGCCGGATTTGCCGCCTTCTTTACGCAGCAAACGTACAGATACGATTTCCATGCCTTTTTCCGCGGCTTTCAGCATATCGTAGACAGTCAAAGCGGCGGTGGAGGCAGCGGTGAGCGCTTCCATTTCCACACCAGTTTGACCGGATGTTTTCACAGTTGCGGTGATGCGCACACCGGGCAGGGTCTCGTCAGGCACAAGATCCAGCGTGACTTTTGTGATCGGTAAGGGGTGACACAAAGGGATCAGGTCAGAGGTTTTCTTGGCCCCCATGATGCCCGCAAGCCGCGCAACCCCTAGAACGTCGCCTTTTTTCGCGGTGCCTTGGGTGATATGCGCCAGCGTTTCAGGGCGCATTTTGATCGCAGCCTCGGCTGTGGCCAAGCGATCTGTCACGGCTTTGTTCGAGACATCCACCATATGGGCGTGGCCAGCGTCGTCGAAGTGGGTCAGGTCTGCCATGGTGTGATCCTTATCTGAAGGTTATGCGGGAAGGGGATTGGCCAGCAAAGCGCGGGTGGCAGCCGTGACATCGTCTTGGCGCATCAGGCTTTCGCCTATCAAGAAAGTGCGAGCGCCATGGGGGGCCATAGCGGCCAGATCATCGGCGTTACTCAGCCCGCTTTCGCAGACAAGCAATTTACCACTCGGCACCATTTTCGATAGACGTACAGTGGTGTCCAAAGAGGTCTCGAATGTTTTCAAATTACGATTGTTGACGCCCAAAAGCGGGGATTTTAGCGCAAGTGCCCGTGTCAGTTCGTCCTCATCATGCACTTCGACCAGAACATCCATGCCTAGGGCTATGGCTGCGTCTTCCAGTTCAAGCGCCTGCGCGTCAGACACAGAGGCCATGATCACCAAAATAGCATCAGCGCCCCAAGCGCGCGCCTCAGCCACTTGGTAGGTGTCATACATGAAGTCTTTGCGCAGCACTGGGAGTGAGACTGCCGCACGGGCTTGGATCAAAAATTCAGGCGCGCCTTGGAAAGATGGCCTGTCGGTGAGCACAGACAGGCAGGTCGCGCCGCCGTCCTCATAGGCTTTGGCCAAAACGGGCGGGTTGAAATCCGCGCGGATCAGACCTTTGGAGGGGGAAGCCTTTTTGACTTCCGCAATGAGCCCGTAACCGGTTGTGGCGGCGCGCTGTAATGCAGAGGCAAAGCCACGCGTTGGCGCCTGACCTTTGGCCGCCGCTTCAAGTTCAGCAAGAGGCGTCTTGAGTTTCGCTGCGGCGACTTCTTCGAGTTTGTAAGCTTTGATTTTGTCGAGAACATTTGCCATGGGGAAAGCCTACTTGGTTGTGAGATATGTTGGATAAGTGTGTAGCGGTGAGCGCAGTGAGCTTCAAGAGGACGCTTCAAGAGAGGCTTCCGAAGGGAAAGGCCTAATCCGCCCTGTCCCAGCAGCCCGCGTGACCGCAGAGCCGCTTGGCGCGCAAAAGGCTTGTCACGCGGCCAGTTTCAAGCAATTCTCACGTCAAATGGCACCATTTGGGGAATGTCGGTTTAGGGAAGTCGTGATGTTGAAAAAAATGAGCTTGATTGGACTGATTTTCGTTTTTGCGACTGGTGTCGCGGCTGATGAGGATTGTGTTTCGTGCAATACGACACCTTATCCAACAGCGATTGATATTCCTAAAGATGAGTTTGGTCGCTACATGGGCATGGCAGGCGTGAGATGTAATAAAGATGATTTTAAAGTAAATTTCTGCGGTGCTTTTGATAATACCCAAGAAATTTCGGACGTTCGGGAATGGATTGGACGCTGTAAACATCAGGATCCATACGGGCGCAGCACTATACTTGAACTACTGGATACAATGACGTGTCACAGTGATATGTTGTGGTCGATTGCCAATAATATCGATAATCCCAATCCTAATCTTTCCCATTATGAAATTCCTGCTCTGAGCTTCTTGCTCTATGATAGCTCTGACGTAGGCTCGATTATGGATTTCAATAAGAGTCTCGTTCGTCATTATTACTACATGGGCGAGGATTCAGGCCTAACGGAGCTTAGGGAGTTCAGCCGAATTTTAAATGAGAGAGATGCAAATAACCTAACGTTTCTCGACAATGTCCTCGTGCGTTGGAATGATAACTATACTGATAGCGTTGGATTTCGAAAACCAAGAGATCAGATGATCAAAGCGCTCTGTAATGTTGGCGCAACATTTTCTTCGGCTGAATACAACACAAGATTTGAGTGTGAAATCAACCCTAGGATCATGGGTAGTCAATAAATCAGAACGGCTCATTTCCCCTGTACTATTTATATTAAGCAAGCACGCGTAACCATCAACCTCTCAAGCCCATGAAAATGCCATGTGTTGGCATAACGGGGGGCAGAGGTCAGTCGCAGATCAGGACAGCGATCAAACAAGACTTGCAGGGCGATGCGCATTTCAAGCCGCGCAAGGGGCGCGCCGACACAGAAATGGATGCCGCCACCAAAAGCGGTGTTTTGTTTCACTTTACGGGTGGGGTCAAAGACATGGGGACCATCCCAAGCATCATCGTCACGATTGGCGGCCCCTAGCAAAAGACCGATTTTGTCACCTTTTTTAAAGTCTTGTCCCAAAAATGTTGTGTCCTCATTCACCCAACGCTGGAACAGATGGAGGGGGGGATCATAGCGCAGGATCTCTTCTACAGTGCCATCAATCGCAGGCTCACTCAGCATGTCGTGTGGGGTCTGCTGCTCTAGCAAGGTTTTCACAGCGATGCCGATAGAGTGAACCGTGGCCTCATGTCCTGCATTCAACAGCAAGATACAGGTGGCGATCAATTCATCTGTAGATAGCTTGTCGCCATCTTGCTCGGCCGCAATAAGATGCGTGATCAGATCATCAGCGGGGCTGAGGCGGCGCTTGTCGATATAGCTGCGCATAAAGTCTGAAAACGCCGAGGCCGCATCCGACGCAGCGATTTGTGTCAGGATGGTACAGTTCGGCGTATAAACCGCGACCATAGCGTTAGACCATGCCAGCAATTGATCGCCCATATCCTCGGGCACGCCCAAAAGTTTGGAAATAATGCGAATGGGCAGGGGGGTGGCATAGGCCTGCAGCAGATCGAAACCTTCACCCTTGTGCTTATCGGGGAAGGCGTCGATCAAGTCATGACAGGTCTGGGTGATCTCAGGCGCAAGCTCTTTGATCCGTCGAGAGGTAAAGGCCCGTAACACCAGCCCCCGCAAACGCTTGTGACGATCACCTTCCAGTTCCAGCATAGAGTGATCATCCACATCATAGAAAGCGCGTAGATGCTCAGGATGCACTGGGCGAAACCCCTCTGGGGCCTCACGCCCAAACCGTCGATCCCGCAACCCCATGGTCACCCCGTCGTAAGAGGCAATCACAGGTAGGTCTAAATCCTGCCAATAGGCGATAGGGCCTAAGTCGCGCAGTGTGTCATAAAACTTATAAGGGTCTTGTACGAATGTTTGGCATTGCGGGTCTTGAAGAATGGTTTTCATCGCAAAGTCTCTATCAGTTTGGGGCGGTTATGATGTGCAAATCATAAATTGGTCTTTGAAAGACATTGCGAAGGTGCTGCTTGGTGCTTTGCTTTGCAAGCAGGAGTTTCTAATGTGCGTCCCTATGAACACCTTTGCACCACATTCGCCGCAGATAGATGATCTGCCCTCCCGCGCTTTAAGACGGCGTTTGATCGAGGTCTGTAGTCTCGTGCTGGTGGTCGCCATGATTGGCGCAGGCGTTTATGCTTTGGCCTTTCGCGCAGCACTGGATCAGGCCGCCGCGCGTGCGCGCGCGGATTTGGCTCTGTCCACCGACCGGCTGCGCAGTGGTTTGGGGCGTTACCGTGAGCTGTCAGTGTTTATCGCCGAACATCCCACCGTTTTGTCTTTGGTGCTGCAAAGCGATGCTGCGGATGACATTTTATATCAAAAACAGACGTCTACTGCGCTTTTGCTGCAAAGCATGGCAGACAAAACTGGATCGCAAGCCTTAATGTTGGTGTCCAAATCCGGTGTCGTGCTTGCGGCCTCTCAAGGGGGGAAGCTGCCCCATGGGGCGCGTGCCGCCTTTGAGCGCGCGATGAACGGCGCGCTGGGCGTGGCGCATTTTGTCGATACCGATGGCGCGCGTCGCTTTGTCTATGCTGCCCCTGTGTTCAAACCGGGGGGCGCGGCGCTGGGCGCTGTTTTGGTCAGTGTCGACATGGAATCGATTGAATGGGGTTGGCCGGCTGATCCTTTTGCGGTCTATTTCACTGACAGGGCGGATGTGATTTTTGTGTCCAATCGCACGGAATTGATTTTGGCAGGGGGCAGTGCGGGCGCTTTTCCCGTGATGCGCAAACGGGTGATTTCTGGTCATGATATTTGGTCTATGCAGGCTGGGCCGTATATCCCCGCCAGTGTTTTGCACATCCGCCAGCCTTTGCCCGTGATCGATATGACCGGCGAACTATTGTATGATCTGGCCCCTGTGCGCGCGATAGCGGGATTGCAAGCGGGGTTGGTGGCGGCGATTGCTTTGGCCTTTGGCGCGTTTTTGGTGCTGGCCACCGAACGCAGACGCACCCTGTCCGAGGCCAATGCCCGCCTTGAGGCCCGTGTCGCCACGCGCACCGCTGATCTGGAAATCGCCAACCGAGATTTGATGCGCGAAGTGTCAGAGCGTGAAGAAGCCGAGGCGCGCCTGAAACGGGCCCAAGCCGATTTGGTGCAAGCCGGAAAGCTGTCGGCGCTGGGCGAAATGTCGGCAGGAATTTCGCATGAGTTGAACCAGCCGCTTATGGCCATCCGCAGCTTTTCTGAAAACGCGCAACTGTTTTTGGAACGTGGCAATGCGGATAAAGCGGGCGAAAACCTTGGGCGTATCGCCGAATTGTCGCGGCGCATGGGGCGGATTATCAAAAACCTGCGGGCGTTCGCGCGCCAAGAAAATGAAGCTATTTCCGATGTCGATCTCAGTGCCGTCGTTGACGCCGCTTTGGAAATGACCACAGGTAAAATTACTGGCGCGGGTGTCACCGTCGATTGGGTGCCTGAGCCGCGTGCATGGGTGCGCGGGGGGGATGTGCGTTTGCAGCAGGTGGTGATGAACCTTGTTTCAAACGCTGTGGATGCCATGGCAGATAGCGATGTCAGGCGCATCACCATTGCCATTACTCCCTCAGGCCAGATCGGCGATCCTGTGCGCCTGTGCATCAGTGACACGGGGCCGGGGATTTCGGAGCCTGAAAAAATGTTCGAGCCGTTTTATACGACCAAACATGTCGGTGCCGCTCAAGGCATGGGGCTTGGCCTATCGATTTCCTATGGTTTGATCCAAAGTTTTGGCGGCAATATTCGGGGTGCCAATGCGGCGACGGGCGGCGCGTCTTTTGTGATCGAATTGCCCGCGGCAAAACCCCCTAACGCTGCTGAGGAGGCCTTATTATGAAACGCACCAATGCTGTAGACCGTGTGTTATTGGTCGATGATGATCTGTCTGTACGCCAAGCCTTGGGGCAAACCCTTGAGCTGGCCGATCTCGTGCCCACCTTGGCGGGGACTTACATTGAGGCCAAAGATCATATCGTCCGCGATTTCGAAGGCGTCGTGGTCACCGATATTCGCATGCCCGGCAAAGACGGGTTTGCACTGTTGGAATATGCGCAAAGCATCGATCCTGAACTGCCGGTGATTTTGCTGACGGGCGAGGGGGACATACCGATGGCGGTGAAAGGTATTTCTGGCGGGGCGTTTGATTTCTTGGAAAAACCCTGTTCGCCCAAAGAACTATTGGCCGTGGTGGAAAAAGCCCTGCGCACGCGGGCTTTGGTGTTGGAAAATCGCCGCCTGAAACGCCAAGTGGAATCTGGGGATGCGGCGGCGCGATTGCTGCGCGGCACGTCTGATTTGTCCAAGCGCCTGCGTGATGAAGCCCGCGCCGTGGCGCGTTCTGCTGCTGATGTGTTGATCACAGGCGAACCGGGCGTGGGCACGGCCAAAATGGCCGAGGTTGTGCATCTGTTGTCTGCGGGATCGCTGGCACCGTTTTTGAAATTCTCTGGCGCTTCCATGACACCAACTGCGGTGACGGCAGCCTTTGAAGACGCCGAAGGCGGGTCTGTGTTTATCGACGAAGTGGCCGCTTTGCCATCGAACACGCAATTTGCCTTGTTGGACCTGTTGGAAACCCATGATCGCCCGCGCTTGATTGCGGGGTCTTATGCCGATCTGTCTGATCTGGCCAAAGCAGGGGCGTTTTCTGCCGATTTATTTTACCGTCTAGAGGCCGCTGTCATCCGCATTCCGCCGCTGCGTGAACGTCCCGAAGACATTCCTGTACTGTTTCGCCACTACGTTGATATCGCCTGCGAGCAAACCAATCTGCCTGTGCCAGATATTACCCCTGACATCATCGCCAATTTGATGGCCCAAGACTGGCCCGGCAATGCACGCAGTCTGATGAATGCGGCGATGCGTTTTGCTATGGGGCTGTCGGACGGCGATCCTCAAGAGGGTGAGTTGGGCTTGACCGAGCAAATGGCGCAAGTGGAGCGTTCCTTGCTGATTTCAGCCCTTCAACGTCATAAGGGCAATGCGTCCGAAGCTGCAAAGGGTCTCAAACTGCCGCGCAAAACATTCTACGATAAGTTGACGCGACATGAAATTAAGGCGGAAGTGTATCGTTAAGCGGTCAACAGATATGGCAAGAACCGCCGCCTGACAGTTCCGGTCCCAAATTGTGTCGCCAAAAGGGATGTATTGCAACTGTGTGAAAATCCGCACAGTTGCCGCTAACAGATGTGTGGCGATCCGCACAGGCGACGCTTGATGCATGGCAGCTATGCGTGTTGTTCGAACGTTAATGTTCTGATTTTTATGAGTTTATAGGGATTTTTTATAAATGTGAGACTTCCCCTTGCTGCGCTCATCACAGACCTGTCATCTATTCATCGAGCCGGCAGCGCCCTGATTCAAGGGGGCAATCCTACGCAGGCCAATGATTTTGACTTTATGTCTGGGAGGACATCCATGAAATTTCTCGCAACAGCAGCAACTGCACTCGCATTGAGCGTCACAGCCACATCCGCAATGGCGGCTTGTGATGCAGGCGAAATGGTTATCAAATTCAGCCACGTCACCAACACTGACAAACACCCAAAGGGCATCGCTGCCAATTTGTTCATGGATCGTGTGAACGCTGAAATGAACGGCAAAGCCTGTGTTGAAGTTTACCCGAACTCAACATTGTACAACGATGATCAAGTGTTAGAGGCGATGCTGCAAGGCGATGTGCAAATGGCGGCGCCGTCTTTGTCCAAATTCGAGACATTTACCAAAGAATACCGCATCTTTGACTTGCCGTTCATGTTCAAAAACATGGATGCGGTGGACGAGTTCCAAAACTCGGAAACAGGTCAAGCAATGAAACAAACCATGGTGCGTCGTGGTCTTTTGGGTCTTGAATTCTGGCACAATGGTTTGAAACAAATCTCAGCCAATAAGCCTTTGATCGTTCCAGCAGATGCAGCGGGTCTCAAGTTCCGCGTTCAGCCGTCTGATGTGTTGGTTGCGCAAATGGAAGCGCTCGATGCCTCTCCACAACCGATGGCATTCTCAGAAGTGTACGGCGCGCTGCAAACTGGCGTTGTGGATGGTCAACAAAACACTTGGTCCAACATCTACGGTCAAAAATTCTTTGAAGTGCAAGACGGGACCACAGAAACCAATCACGGTTTGCTGGACTACATGGTTGTGACCTCTGTCGACTGGTGGGAAAGCCTCGACGCTGACGTTCGTGATCAATTGAGCACGATCATGTCAGAAGTCACAGCCGAGCGTAACGCAGCCATTGGCGATGTTGATGCCGAAAACCGTCAAGCGGTTTTGGATGCCGGTGGTGTCATTCGTGAATTGACAGATGAACAACGTCAAGAATGGGTCGACGTGATGAAACCCGTTTGGGCGCAGTTCGAAGCTGATGTCGGCGCAGACAATATCGCAGCTGCACAAGCAATCAACGCAAAGCACTAAGACCTAGTTGTAACGAGTGCATGGTCCTGACTTTGCGGTTGGGGCCATTTTTACTTACCTTATTTTCAGGCACCGTTTCGGCCTTTGCCGGTGTCATAGACAATGCCCGTGCGTGATCATTTGGGTCAGGCGCAGGGTAAAGGCCCATCAATTTTCAAAGATGTGGGGGACACAGATGTCACATCAAACTGGCGATAAGCCGCAAAGCGCCATCGGGCGTTTTATCGACGCGCTTGAAGAAAATGTCATCGCGGGCATCTTGGGCGTGATGACATTGATTACGTTTGTTAACGTGGTGTTGCGATATGTGTTTAACCAGTCTTTGATTTGGGGGCTTGAGGTTGTTTTGATCTTATTCGCTTGGCTCGTGCTGCTCGGTATTTCCTATGGGTTCAAAAAGAACACCCATCTTGGGGTCGATGCTGTCACCAATATGTTGCCTGAGCGCGGCCAGCGGATCATGGCTATTCTGGCGGCGCTTGCCTGTGTGATTTATGCGGCTTTGTTGATGAAGGGGGCATGGGATTACTGGGCGCCTTTCGCAGCATTGCAACCTACAGAAGGCCGTTGGTTCCCCACTGGGTTCACCGAAAACACCCGTGACCGCGCGTTTTATATCACCGATCAAGTGCCCATGCTGGAAATGTTTCGTTGGCTGGAAGACGCAATCAACTACGGTGATACATATGACAAACTGCCACGCGTCATCCCCTATTTCATCATTCCCTTTGGCTGCGGCCTGATTTTGTTGCGCGTTGTGCAAGCCACCATTCGCATCATCAAAGGCGAGCAACTGAGTCTGATCGTGTCTCATGAGGCAGAAGAAGATGTTGAACGCGCGGCGGCGGATTTGAACGCTGCCGGTGTGAATTCAGACGGTTTGAACAAGGAATAATAAACATGGAAGTCGTCTTTCTCTTTTCAATGGTCTTGGGCTTGCTGCTGATCGGTGCGCCGATTGCTGTATCGCTTGGCCTGTCGTCCATGGTCTTTTTGCTGATGTTCTCAGACACCTCTTTGGGGTCCGTGGCGCAGTCTTTGTACCAAGCTATGGCGGGGCACTATACCTTGCTGGCGATCCCGTTTTTCATCTTGGCCTCTAGTTTCATGTCCACCGGCGGGGTGGCGACACGTATCGTGCGCTTTTCCATCGCCTGTGTGGGCCATATGCATGGCGGTTTGGCCATTGCGGGTGTCTTTGCTTGCATGATCTTTGCGGCTCTGTCTGGATCATCGCCAGCAACAGTTGTGGCCATCGGCACAATCGTGATCGCGGCGATGCAAAAAGTCGGATATACCAAAGACTTCGCCGCAGGCGTGATCTGTAACGCTGGCACGCTTGGCATCTTGATCCCGCCCTCTATTGTAATGGTGGTCTACGCCTCTGCCACGGATGTCTCTGTCGGCCGTATGTTCCTTGCGGGTGTGATCCCCGGTCTTTTGGCTGGCTCCATGTTGATGATCGCCATCTATGTCATTGCACGGATCAAAAAACTGCCCAAAGGCGAATGGAATGGCTGGGGGGAAATCATCGCCTCGTTCAAAGATGCGTTCTGGGGCTTGATGCTGATCGTCATCATTATGGTCGGAATTTACGGCATCCCCGGCATCACTGGTGCGATCTTTACCCCGACTGAAGCTGCGGCTGTGGCATCCGTCTATGCCTTCTTGGTGGCCTCATTCGTCTACCGCGATATGGGACCGCTCAAAGGTTCAGACGAGCCTGTGTCCTTGCTGAAAAAGCCACAAGCCATCGTGACGGCCTTCTTTCACAAAGACACACGCGACACTTTGTTTGATGCGGCCAAGCTGACCATCATGCTGATGTTCATTATCGCCAATGCTTTGATCTTGAAACATGTTTTAACCGACGAGCAAATCCCGCAGAAAATCGCAGAAGCGATGCTCTCGGCTGGTTTCGGCAAAATCATGTTCCTTGTCATGGTCAATGTGATCTTGCTCATCGGTGGTCAATTTATGGAGCCATCAGGCCTTATCGTCATCGTCGCCCCCTTGGTGTTCCCGATTGCGATTGAGCTTGGCGTGGACCCGATCCACCTTGGTATCATCATGGTGGTGAACATGGAAATTGGCATGATCACACCGCCTGTGGGTCTGAACCTCTTCGTGACATCTGGTGTTGCTGGCATGCCGATGATGTCTGTTGTGCGCGCCGCGTTGCCGTTCCTTGCGATCTTGTTCGTGTTCTTGATCTTGGTCACATATATTCCCATCATCTCGACCTTCTTGCCGACGACTTTGATGGGGCCAGAGATCATAACCAACTGACGCGGACAGTGCGGCTGACGCGGTCAGTGTGACTGATACGATCAGCGCGACCTGAACTCCAAAGACACCCCTGTCGTTTACACGGTGGGGGTGTCTTTTTGTACGGTAAAGTGGGCGGGACTGATTTGCGGGACTGGCTTCATATGGTGCCTTGGCGTAAAGAAAATTGGCGTAAAGCAAAACAGACCCGCGCAGGCAAAGGAAAGCCCATGATCAAATCCGACATCATTCACCCACAGCTTCTGTCCTCGCTCGCCAAGACAGGGCATAAGGCGCGTATTTTAATTGCTGACGCCAATTATTCTTGCGTGACCAACGCGAACCCAGCCGCAGACATCATCTATCTCAACTTCGCGCCGAACATGATCCCCAGCACCACCGTGCTTGAGGGGGTGAGCAAACTTATCAATATCGAGCAAGCCACGATGATGGCTTGGCCTGATGCCTTCGACAACACCATCCACCAAAGCTATCTTGATATCCTGCCTGCCGAGACGCAGATGGACTATGTGGAGCGCGCGGATTTCTACGGAGCCGTCAAATCCCCTGACACATTGCTGGTCATCGCCACAGGGGAAACGCGCCGCTTTGCCAATCTGTTACTGACTGTTGGCCCTGTGATTGTGTGATCATCATAAGGCGCGCCAAAAAACGGGGCGCGCCGTTTCGACTGGGGCGCTGCGAACGTGAGCCTAATTGCTTGACGTTATCCGCGCCAAACCGACCATCTTTGCCAAAGCCGCACCACTGTCCAAGCTTTCTTTGGCGATTTCAACGCCTGCTGACAGATCACTCGCCTTGTCGGCAATGACCAAA
Organism: Pacificibacter marinus; assembly: GCF_018860665.1. Classification (GTDB taxonomy): domain Bacteria; phylum Pseudomonadota; class Alphaproteobacteria; order Rhodobacterales; family Rhodobacteraceae; genus Celeribacter; species Celeribacter marinus_A. Next base: position 56,796 of record NZ_JAHKPK010000025.1, on the reverse strand, counting down.
GCCGCCGCAGAGTTCAACAGTACGGCATCGCGGTAGGCGCCGTGTTCTTCTGCCGCCAAAACCGCACGCAGGCGCGCGCCGTTAGACTCAGGACTGCCGCCTTCGATGTCTTTGTATGCATAGACAGGCAGGCCAGCGTCTTCGGGATGCACGGTGACTTGCGTCACTTTACCAGCATCAAGTTTTGCCACGTAAGTCTCGCCCGTGATGGTGATCTCATCCGTGCCATCTGAGCCATGCACAAGCCATGCTTTCTCGGACCCAAGCGCGCCAAGCACTTCGGCCATGGGCTGGATCAAGTCACGGGAAAATACCCCTGTAAGTTGCCTTTTGACGCCAGCTGGATTGGTCAAAGGTCCAAGGATGTTGAAAACTGTTCTGGTGCCAAGCTCAAGACGCACAGGCATCACATGCTTCATCGCAGGGTGATGCATCGGCGCCATCATGAACGACATGCCAATCTCGGCAAGCGAGTGTTCCACAATATCTTTCCCGACCATCACATTGATTCCATTGACGCCAAGGCTGTCGGCGGCACCAGAATTAGAGGTCAGTTTCTTATTGCCATGTTTGGCAATCGGCACACCCGCACCTGCGGTGCAAAAGGCGGAAGCTGTTGAAATTTGCAGCGTGGCTTTGCCCGTGCCGCCCGTGCCAACGATGTCCATCGCGCCACTCGGCGCTGTGACCTTAACGCAATGCGCGCGCATGGTGGCTGCGGCTGCGGTGATTTCGTCCACGGTTTCGCCGCGCGTGCGCAGCGCCATCAAAAAGCCCGCGATCTGCGCTGTGGTGGCCTCGCCCTTGAATAAGATTTCAAAGGCGGTTTCGGCTTCTGCGCGGGTCAAGGCACGATCCGCGGCTGCAGCGATATAGGTTTTCATGTCGCTCATTATGCGACCTCTTTGGTATTGGCGAATTGATTTAAGAACGTGCGCAACATCTCGTGACCGTATTCAGATCGGATGCTTTCAGGATGGAATTGCACGCCTTCGATCGGCAGGGTTTTGTGACGCAAACCCATGATGGTGCCGTCTTCCAATGCGGCGGTGATTTCCAAACAGTCGGGCAGGGTGGCGCGGTCTACGATCAGTGAATGATAGCGCGTCGCCAAGAGTGGCGAGGGCAGACCAGCAAACACGCCTTTGCCCTCATGCTGAATGTTGCCCATCTTGCCGTGGACGATCTCATGGCAGCGCACAACAGAACCGCCAAACACCTGACCAATGGATTGATGCCCTAGGCAAACACCAAAGAGCGGAATCTGGGCCTGTGCAGCGGCTGTGATCAAATCCATACAGATGCCTGCCTCATTCGGCGTCTTAGGGCCAGGGGAGATCAAAATACCACTGGGCTTTAAGGCCAGCGCTTCATCCACTGTCAATTCATCATTGCGCACCACTTTCGAGGTTACGCCCAGCTCGCCGATATAGTGGACGAGATTATAGGTGAAACTGTCGTAGTTATCGATCAAAAGCAGCATATGAGGTCTTTCTAAAACGGTTTTTTCCGTGGGTGCGGTGGGTGCGGCGGCGGATAATAGCTAAATCTGTGACCAATCGGCGTCCATATGGCCACGCATGCGTCAAAAGGGGATGAACCCCATTGATGCACGCGCTATACATGTCCACGAAGGTAGGCAAAGGGTCAAGAGTGTGCTCTTGATTTTTGCGATGTTTGGGCGGATTTGGCGCTTTGAACTGGCCAAGACAGATAGCAACATGCCAGTAAAAATTGGCAAAAGCGATATTGAGTAAAGGGCTTCGACGTATGGGACGCGGAATTTTGGCAGGTTTGGTGTGGGGCTCTGTTGTGGGCTTTGGAATCGTCACTGTTGCCAACCAAGTGGTGGATAAAGTCTATGTTTCACCCGTATCCTTATCTCAAGCGCCAGCAAATGAAGACAATTCGCCACAAAATATGGCGCAAGAAAACCAAGCCGTAGAAGAAGTGGCTGAGGATATGGGGTCTGAACAGGTGGCTGATGCGGCCGATGTCATCACCATGCCTGAAACATCACAGACGCCAAAAGATCTTGACGGGCAAACCCCAGATAGCAGCCCAAATAACAACCAAGACCCGAATGTGGTGATCGCGTCGCCCACGCCGATGGACCCAGCAGAGACATCTGATACCGCACTTGATGAGATGGCGACATCCGAGACGGTCACACCAGATCTTAACATCGCTCAGCCAGATAAGGTCGCGTCGCTTGCGCCTTCTGATACGAAGCCTGAAACCGCAGACGATACCGCGCCGCTGCCGTCTTTTGAAACGCCTGAGGGGTTGGAGGCGCCAGTGATTGAAACCAACGCCACACCCGCTGTTCAAGGCGATAGCCCCGTGTTGAGCAGCCCGCAGGGGCTTGAGTTGATCCAACCCAATTCGGGCACAGCCCCCGTTCAGGTCGATACGACTTTGCCGGGACAAAAACCCAAACCTTTGGGCGCGCCCGTCACTGCGCGCACAGCAGCGGATGAGGTCAGCGGTGACGCCAGCCAAGCCGCACAAAATATCGCTGACGCCTTGAGTGCGCAACAGCCTGTCGCGCCAAAAGCAGTGCCCAAAATCGCGCCGCAGGGCCAGCAGGCGCTTGGTCAGAAAGTCGGCAGTTTCACGGATCGCAACGATGCTATGAAATCTACACGCTTGCCCTCTGTCACGGGCAGCGCGATGGCTGACGCTGCCCCTGTGATTGCGGCTGAAGACCTGCCTGCGATCATCGCTTTTTCTGCCGATTACACCAAATCAACCACAGCGCCTGAAATGTCGGTGATTTTGGTCGATATTGGCGAGTTGGACCCGACGTCTCCCCAGCTTGCGAACCTGCCATTCCCTGTGACCTTTGCGGTGGATGCGCTGGCCCCCGGCGCAGCTGAGCGCGCGCAGATGTACCGCACGGCTGGACTTGAGGTCTTGTCTTTGATCGGTTTGCCCGAAGGGGCCACGGCCCAAGACGTGGCCGTGACCATCAATCAAGCCCGCGATTTGGTGCCTGTCTCTATCGGGTTCTTGGATGTGCCCTCTGCGTCTTTCCAAGCCACGCGTGACATTGCTGCCCAAGTGGTCGCCTCTGCGGCCTCAACGGGCCATGGCGTTGTGTCTTTTTCGCGCGGTTTGAACGCCTTGATGCAAGAAGCCACGCGAGCCAAAGAACCGGCCGCTTTGGTGTTCCGCGACTTTGACGGGCGCGATCAAAACTTGGCTGCCATCAAGCGGTTCTTGGACCAAGCCGCGTTTCGTGCGGGCATCGACGAAGATATTGTATTGGTAGGTCGCGCCAAAGAAGACACCATGAAAGCCTTGGTGGAATGGTCTTTGGGCAATCGCGCGGCCACGGTTGAATTGGTGCCTGTGTCTTATCTTTTGACCGGTGGTGGCACTGAGGCAAAGTGATTTGCGTCGTGTATTTCGCATGCGCAAAGCTGCATGCTTGACAGTCGGGCAAGATTTCGCGTGAACTCATAGTGCCACGAGGTGCGTTTTCACATTTGAAAGCGCAGGCGCAAGGAGGATCCGATGAGCCATTTAGAGACAGACTTAGCCGCCGCCCCTGTGCCTGAGGTTGCGCATCTGTCGCTTGGAGATCTGATGTTTGCGCTTAAAGCGGGCATGACTGATTTTCGCAAAGCGCCGCAATTTGGGTTGTTCTTTTCTGCGGTCTACGTCTTGGGCGGGATCGTTTTGATCTGGCTGGGGGCTGGCACCGTGGAATGGACCTTTGCAATGACCTTGGGCTTTCCGCTGGTGGCCCCTTTTGCCGCTGTGGGATTGTACGACGTGTCGCGTCGAATTGAACACGGCGGAGCGATGGATTGGTATAAAATCTTAAGCGTTGTGAAATCCGAAAAAGACCGGCAAGTGCCATGGATGGGCGCGACCATTTTGATCTATTTTCTGTTTTGGTCCTTTCTGGCCCATATGATTTTCGCGCTCTTCATGGGATTGTCGGTGATGCGCAATCTATCCACCAGTTACGAGGTGTTTTTGACCCCCAATGGCCTGACGATGATCGGGGTGGAACTTGGCGTGGGCGCTGTATTGGCCTTTATCCTGTTTTCGCTCACCGTCACCAGCCTGCCACATCTGCTGGATAAAGAAGTGGACTTTGTCACCGCTATGTTACTGTCTTTGCAGGTGGTCAAAGAAAACTTCTGGGTGATGATGGTCTGGGCCATGCTTGTGGCTGGCCTCACATTTATTGCCATGTTGCCACTGTTTCTAGGTCTGCTGGTGGTCATGCCTGTTTTGGGGCATGCGACATGGCATTTGTACAAGCGGGCCTTGGTGTAGTGCGTGACAGGGTGAACGGGTGTGACGGATGAGCGCCAAGACCTATGAGTTTCGCCAAGCGACGATGGATGATGTCGATTTGATCACCCATTGGCAGGCCCAGCCACATGTCCGCAGATGGTGGGATGCCGCAGAGCCTTACACTCAAGACGATATCAACGACCCGCGTGTGTCACGCTGGATCGTGTCTTTTGAGGCGCGTCCCTTTGCTTTCATGCAAGATTACACTGTACATGGCTGGGACGCGCATCATTTTGCCAATCTCGCCACAGGCGCGCGCGGCATTGATCAGTTTATCGGCGATCCCGAGATGGTGGGGGTTGGGCACGGATCGGGATTTATCACTGAGCGGATGCGAGACTTGTTTGACGCCGGCGCGCCTATGATTGCCACGGACCCGCATCCCGACAATTCCCGCGCGATTGCCGTCTACGCGAAGCTGGGGTTTCAGCCGTTAGGCCCACCACAAGAGACACGTTGGGGTTTGATTTTACCTATGGTGGCAGAGCCGTAAAACAGGTTGTGTTTTGCTTAGGGGATCATCCGCCGCGCAAAAACAGCGAGATCGTCACAGATGTAGTCGGGCTGTCGCAGATTCGGCACCTCGAAAACACTGTTGTGCGGACGGGCGATGAAAGCCCCTTGATAGCCCGCCGCCTGCGCGCCGATGGTGTCCCAGACGTGACAGGCGACCATGCACATGTCGGATGCAGGGGTATTCAAGGCCTTGGGCACGATGTCATAGACGGACCGATGCGGTTTAAACTTTTCGACCTCTGAAACATTGAAGTGGTGATCAAACAACCCCGCGATACCCGCGTTTTCCAGCGGCGTTGGTGATGGCGCCGCGGCGGAGTTGGTCAGGGTCACAAGGGTATATCCCGCATCGCGCAACGCCGTCAGCGCAGGGGCTGCATCTTTGTGAGCGGGCATTTGACCGAACAATTGCTTCAGTTCCGCGATGTCAGCATCCGTGACGTCGATCCCTTTATTGGTGCCAACCATACGCAACATACTGCCCGCAAGCGTGCCAAAAGGCGTGTAGATATCAGACAAAGTCAGCGTTTGGGAATATAAAATCAGCTCAGGAAACCATTCGCGCAGCACAGCCCCATCACCAAACAGACGCTCAAACAGCGGTTCCAAAGTGGTGATATCCAGCAAGGTTTCATTGACGTCAAATACCAAAACGGATGGGCGGCTTAGGTCTGTCATCTGCTGTTCCTTCTTTGATCGTAAACTCTCACGTTACATCAGCTCGTCACGGGCTTTGCGCGTTTGCGTCCTGTGAGCATTAAGGCGAGCCCCGCCAAGACAATTACAGCCCCACCGAACAATTCCATCGCATCGGGGCGCTCTTGAAACACCAAGGCCGCCAAGATCATCGCGAACAACAGGCGTGAATAGCGAAACGGCGTCACCATCGACACTTCGCCCGTGCGCATCGCAAAGGTCAATGCCGTATAGGCCGCGACGCCTACCACCACAGCGGCGATCAGCATCAAGGCTTCAAAACCTGAGGGCACAACCATTTGTCCGCGCCATGCCAGCAATATCACGCCAGAGATGATCAGCATCGCAAAGCCGTAGACTCCAAGCTGCGCATATGACAACCCCTTGGGGGCTGCGCGTGTCGCCAAGTCTCGCCCTGCAAAACCGATCATGCCAAGCACGGCCAGAATGGACAGGGGCGTGAACCCGTCCAGACCGGGGCGCAACACCAAAAGCACGCCGACAAATCCCAAAGTGATCAAAGCCCATCGCAAGCCGTTGATCTTTTCGCGAAAGATCACTGCGCTGGCGGCCGCGACCAACAGCGGCGTCGCTTGCAAGATGGCCGATGTGGTTGATAGCGCCGTGAGCGCCAGTGACAGCGTGAAAAACAACCGTCCCAACACTTCGAACAAAGACCGGATCAACAGGGCAGGGTGCTTGAGGTCCGCATTGAAAATGCGCTCTCCGCGCTGCCATGTCAGCCCCGCAAAAATCAATGTGCCGCCAGAGCCGAACAGGATCAAAATTTCAGACACCGGCAGATGCGATGACACCTGTTTCAGCAGCGTGTCTTCCACAGCGAATAACGCCATGGCCAGCACCATAAAAAATGCGCCTGCAACATTGCCGGCAGTGCCGCTTTTATCAACTGAATGGGGCATATATTGCGTCCTTAAATTTCTGCGCAGACACTGTCTTGGATTGCTTTTAGATACAAGCTAGGCGTGTCAAAAATACTCACGGATCAGATGCAATAAAAACGGCCCGTGACACATGGTGTCAGGGCCGTTTTGAAAGTCAAAGCAGATCCAAGCCTTATTTGGCGGCAGGGTCTTTCGCTGGGGCTGTTTTTGCAACGCCAGGAGCTTTGTTTTGGGAATTGGTTGTCAAAGGATCGTCAGCACGCTGAACGGACCCTTCGAAATGCGCACCGCTTTCAATGGCGATGGTTTTGTGAATGATATCACCTTCGACTTTAGCTGACGACGTCAGGCGCACTTTCAAACCGCGTACGCGGCCGATGATGCGGCCATTGATGACAACGTCATCCGCCATAACTTCGCCGCGCACCGTGGCTGTTTCGCCGATGGTCAGCAAATGCGCACGAATGTCGCCCTCAACAGTGCCTTCGATTTGAATATCGCCGGTTGTTTTGAGATTGCCGACAATCGTCAAGTCGCTGGACAGCACAGAGGCTGGCGGCTTGGCTTTTGGCGCAGTCGGAGTGAACTCAGCAGACTTTTTGGGAGCAGCTGATTTTGGCGCCGTAGCGGTATCTGTTGGTGTCACGTCATCGGTTCCTTTAGACGGGCCCGGCTCATTTATTCTGCTTTTAGAAAACATCGTTGGCAGCCTTAATATAGGTCATCGGGTTAACGGCCTTTCCACCTACGCGAACTTCGTAGTGGAGATGAGTACCAGTGGAGCGGCCAGAATTCCCCATAGCACCGATTTGCTGACCACGCGAGACCCTTTGTCCAACTTTGACCATAAGTTGGGATTGGTGTGCGTAACGTGTCTCAATTCCGAACTCGTGTTGGATTTTGACCAGACGGCCATATCCGTTAGACCAGCCCGCAAATGTGACAACGCCGTCAGCAGTAGAGTAAATTGGTGTGCCGTAGGCTGCAGCGAAGTCTGTGCCTTCGTGCATGCGGCCCCAGCGCGGGCCAAAGCCCGATGTGTAGCGGAAAGAATTTTTGATCGGCAAGGCAAACGGCGCTTTTTGCGCTGCGATGCGATACAGGTTCAAACGATCCATTTTTTCGATAATACCATTGGCGCGCAGACTGTCAGGGTCTTTGACGCCGCCTTTGGTGGAAAACTTAATGGGGGTCAGCGGGCCACCGGTGCCAGACAGACCAGAGCGCACTGTGTTCAATAAGCTTTTGGTGGATAGGCCTGCTGCGGTGAACATTTTGTCCAAAGGCTCAACTGACAGAACAACGGCATCTTCAAGTTGAGAGAAAATCCGGTCGTTTTTTTCTTCCATCAACCGCAGATCGTCTTGCAGCGTGTCCGCCATCTGTTCGGCTTGATTGGCCAGCAAAACCATCGTGTCGCGCTCAATGGCTGTGTTGTTCAATGCGGCAGACAATACATCGACAGTGTTGCGAATTTCTTCGGGGTTGATGTTTTGGGTGGCAGCATCTGTCCCATCAAGTCGCGCTTGCAGCTGAAGGGCATCTTCGCGCGCTGCATCGCGGTCTTTCATGGTGCGGCGCAACGTGGCTTGGACAACTGTGATGCCTTTGCCAAGTTCGCGCACACGCTCTTCAGAGGAAAGCAGCTCGGATTGCATGGCAGAAATTTGGGCCAAGGCTGTGTTAAAGCGCTCTTGGGCTGCGGTGGCTTCGGCGGCGCGCATATCGCGCTCTGCGGCCAATTCATTAACGCGGCTTTCAAACAGCGCCAAATCGCGTGATGCCTGATCTCGCAAGTTGCCCGACCCGATGCTGTCCATCAATACAATCGCAGAGGCGATGATCAGCCATCCCGCCAAGACTGTCGTGCCAGCAAAGCCACAAACCTGCGTGAGCGGTGTTAAGCGTACGTAACGCGTCTCGCTCTCAGAGCGTAAGAATACCCTTTGCTCAGGAAAACTACGCTCAAGCATAGAGTTGAGCTTGTGTGTCAGCATATTGGTCAAAAAACCGTCCTCACATCCCATTTCATCCGCTTTCTATGCGAACGGTCACGAGCCAGTCCACAGCGGTTGGCACTGTGTTACAAAAGGATTCCTCTATCGGCAATCCTTTTGCCCGTTTTGATGAAGGTCTGTTGCGAAATGTCTGTTTATTGGCGGTTTTTTGCCTAATTCGCAGGCCAGTTTTGGCCATGCATTTTGTAAACTTGTGATGAAAACGAGTTTAAGTTGCGCCCCGAACAGATTGCGCCGCAACATATGGTATTCCATACCTTGCGACGCTCAAACGTTGATTGTGTGAATTAGCTGATCAAAGGCCAATAAAAGTCTGGCGGAATACCTGCTTCGGCGCGCTTTTCATCGTTAAAAGGCGGTTTCAACGCGCCATGAAAATATTTGCGCACCAATGTGTGAAACAAGGGTTTGGGGTCTACATTGTCGCGGCCACATAGAAAATGGAACCATTTTGAGCCGTAAGACACATGACCCACTTCCTCGGCATAGATCACATCGAGCGCCGCCACGGTGTCTTTGTCTTTGGCCTGTTGGAACAATTTAATCATGCCCGGTGTCACATCTAAACCGCGGGCCTCTAAAACCATTGGCACCACGGCCAATCGTCCCATCAAATCATCAGCGGTTTCCTCTGCGGCCTGCCACATACCAGCATGCGCGGGCAAGGCGCCATAGAAACTGTCAAAGGCTTCAAGTCGATCACATAACAAATTGAAGTGTTTTGATTCCTCATCTGCCGCGCGCACCCAGTCGTCATAGAACCCAATCGGAAATGGCACATGTGAAAACCGCGCGATCAAGTCCCAATGCAAATCGACGGCGTTCAATTCGATATGGGCAATCGCGTGCAGCATTGCGATGCGTCCCTCTGGCGTGCCAGGTTTGCGTTTGGGCACATCTCTGGGGGATAGCAATTCAGGCCTATCGGGGCGCGCAGGAACGTCAGGGGGGCTGATGGTTCCGATTTCAATGGGTGTGGCGCCATCCTCGCGGCTGGCGCGCCACAAAGCGGCATAGCGATGGGACAATGCAGTTTTTGCGCGCCCGTCGGCCGTGCGCAGCACTGCATCTGCCATCTGCGTCAGTGTCATATCAGGGGTCGTATTCTCATTCATGACTGCGCGGCCTCAAGAACCTCTGCGGCGTGCCCTTTGACTTTGACTTTGGGCCAAACGTGCATAATTTTTCCTGCTTCATCAATAAGATAAGTTGATCTCACAATACCCATAAACGTCTTGCCATACATGGATTTTTCCTGCCAAACCCCATAATCTTCGCACATCGTGCCATCGGCGTCAGACAATAGGGGGATGCCCAGATCGTGCTTGGCGCAAAAGTTATCGTGTTTTTTGACGCTGTCTTTCGAGATGCCAATCACCACAGTGTTTGCCGCATCGAATTCTGCCTTTAAGGCGGTGAAATCCAGCGCCTCGGTGGTACATCCGGGCGTGTTGTCTTTTGGATAGAAATACAAAACCGCCTTGCGCCCCATCAAATCAGCGCGTGACAAATTGGTGCCTCCGTCACGGGGCAATGAAAAATCAGGGGCGAGGGTTCCAATATCAAGCATATTTTCAGTCCTTAAGCGTAAAAGCGTTGCGATGCGTCTGCCAATTTACGCCCTTGTCGCTGAAAAGGACCGCTTTGACCATTGCATCTGATTGGGGTTCAGTTTTAAGCCGGAATACGCCAAGATCAACCAAAGGTCTGCCATGTGATTTGAGCAGATCCCATTTTTGAGAGTCCCAAACACGCCATGAGCGACACGCCTGACCTTGATCCGTCCCAAAAGGACAGCGCGCAAACCTCTGTCGCGACACAGGATGAGGCGGGCGATACATCTGTAAAAACCTTGGACGCTCAGGATGCGCCAGACACAGAGAGTACGGACACGGTGTCGAGTACGGACACGACGTCAGAAGAAAACACTAAATGCAGCAAAATATGGGGCGTGCGGCCTCATAAAAAACGCCACCATGTGCACCATTTCGGGCTGTGGTTCTGTTCGATGCTGTTGTTTTTGGGGCTTTTGGCGGGCTTGGGCGTTTTGGCGTTGACGGGGCAGGACGTTGTTTTACCCGCCACGCTGACCAAGCATATAGAAACCCGAATGAATAATGATTTGGGCGACACAAAAATCTCGGTCGGGCAAGTTGTTGTCACTGTTGATAAACATTTCATCCCTCAAATTCGCGCTCGTAACGTGGGGATCATTGATCCCACGGGGTCCGAAATCGCACGGTTGAGCGAACTTCACGCGCAGTTTTCAATGGGGCAAATAAAAAGCGGTCAAATGACGCCGCGCGCCTTGCGTCTGACCAGCGCGCAAATCGTTGTGCGGCGCGGCGTGGATGGCAGTTTTGCCCTAGATTTTGGCGGGGCAAGCGGCACTGTTGGCTCTGCCGAAGAGGTTCTCAAAGCCATCGACGCAGCGTTTACATCCGAGCCTTTGGTTGATGTGCAAACGGTGGATGTCAGCGGATTGACAGTCATCTTGGAAGACGCGCGATCAAACCGTATTTGGCAGGCGACGGATGCGGTTCTGACCCTAACGAATTCCGACGATAATATAGATATATCAATGGCTTTTGATGTGTTCAACGGCACAGAAGACTTGGCGCGTCTGCAAATGAGCTTTGCCACACGCAAGGGATCATTGGCCACGGTCATCGGGTTGAATATCGACAATATACCCGCTTTGGACTTGGCGCAGCAAAGCCCTGCGTTGTCCTTTTTATCAGTGCTGGATGCGCCGATTTCGGCGGCGATGCGTGCGCAGGTCACTCCTGATGGATTGCTGTCGAGCTATTCAGGCACATTGGAAATCGGCTCTGGTCAACTGGTAGCAGGGGGCGGGGCTAAACCGTTGAGTTTTGCGGGCGCACGTGGATATTTTGATTACGATCCCGCGACGGAACGCCTGTCGTTCGCCGAATTGTCAATGCGCTCCGAAGCCTTTGCAATCGCAGGCAATGGCCATATGCTTTTGCGCGATTTCGACGGCAATTTTCCTTCAAAGTTTTTAGGTCAATTCTATATTGATCAATTGACCGCCGATCCGCGTGGCGTGTTCGAGCAGCCATTGACGTTTGACGCGGGGCAGGTGGATCTGCAACTGACGCTTGAGCCATTCTCGGTGACTTTGGGGCAACTGGCGCTGAAACACGGTGATCTGTGGTTGCGTGCAAAAGGCGCTGCCCATGCAACGCCTGACGGGTGGAGCTTGGCCTTGGATGCCGAAACAGACCCTTTACAAGCCTCAGAGTTGATGTCGTTTTGGCCTGACGCGGTCGTGCCCAAAACCCGCGAATGGATTGTCGAAAATATCGGCTCCGCGACGTATAAAGACATCGCGATGTCATTTCGTTTGGCGCCCGGTGCCAGCGCGCCGCAAACCTATTTGGGTTGGTCGTTTGAAGAGGCAGATGTTCGGTTTATGAAGGCTTTGCCGTCTGTCACAGCGGGCGCTGGTTACGGGACGATATCTGGCAATGCGTTGACGATCGTCGTGCAAGAAGGGGCTATTGCTGCGCCATCGGGCGGCGATATTGATGTGGCTGGTACGGTTTTGCGTATCCCGCAGTTGGATGTCAAACCTGCCGTCTTGACGGCCCAGCTGAAAACCTCATCGCAGATTGAAGCGGCTGTGGCGGTCATGGCGCTCAAACCTTTTGACGTGCTCAAAGATGCTGATTTTGGTGCGGATGTGGCCCAAGGGCAGGCGGCTTTAACGGGGCAACTCACGGTGCCTTTGATTAAAAATATCCTGATGGAAGATGTGGATTTCAACATCACTGGCGATATCACCGAGGCCTCGTCTACGCAGTTGATGGCGGGCAAAGAGCTGCGCGCCTCCCGTATGGCTTTGGCGTTGACGCCCGCTGGATTAAGTCTGTCTGGACCGGTCGAGGTGTCTGATGCGCGGGCCGTCGCCGTGTGGCGCAAAGGTTTTGGTCCCGAAAATCGTGGTAAATCTGACATTTCAGGCTCTGTGACAATCAATCAGGCGCTGCTTGATGCTTTTGATATCAATCTGCCAGCCAACACCATATCGGGCAGTGCCCAAGGCGATTTGACCGTTGCGTTGCGCGCGGGCCAAGAACCGAGCTTTGGCATTACCTCAGGGATGGAGGGGCTTGGCCTCTCGGTGCCGGCCATCGGGTTTTCAAAACCGCAATCCCGCAGCGGCGCATTCAAAGTCACGGGCACCTCTGGCGATCTGCCCAAGGTGACGTCATTGTCCATCGAAGCGCCGGGGCTGACGGCGACGGGCGGCTCTGTGACGCTTGACGCGAACGGCGGCTTGGATCGCTTGCGGTTCGACACATTGAAAGTGGGGGCATGGCTGGACAGTTCGGCGACCTTGATCGGGCGCGGCAAAGGGCGTGCCGTTGCTGTAAGGCTGGGTGGTGGCTTGTTGGATCTGTCAAAATCGCCCTTTGGCACGGGCGGCAGTGCGGGCAGTGCGTCGCGTTCTGGTCCCATCGATATGGTTTTGGATCGCTTGAAGGTGACAGATAATTTGTCTTTGAACGGCGTCACGGCGCAGCTGACACAAGATAACGGGCTATCTGGGCAGTTTGCAGGGCGGTTGAACGGTCAAGCGCCGATCACAGGCACCATAAGCCCCGGTCAATTTGGTCCGACGATTTCTGTGAAGGCAGAGGATGCGGGTAAAACCGTGATGGCTGCCGGTCTGTTGGAAGAGGCTGCAGGCGGAACTTTGGCGCTGACGCTGACATCAAAGCGCGCAGAAAGCAGCTATGACGGAAGTCTGCGGATCACGGATATACGGGTCCTGTCTGCACCTGAATTGGCGCAACTGTTGTCGCTGGTCTCTGTCGTTGGACTGCTGGATCAAATGAATGGGCCGGGCATTGCCTTTAGTGACATCCGCAGTGATTTCATCATTCAACCCAATTATATCACCATCGGCACATCAAGCGCGGAAGGCCCATCTTTGGGGATCACCGGCGAAGGCATTTATGACTTGAGCGCCAAGCAGATCGATCTCCAAGGGGTGATTTCGCCGATCTATTTCTTGAACGGGATCGGCCAAGTGTTCGCGCGCAAAGGCGAGGGGCTTTTCGGCTTTAACTTCACCCTCAAGGGCGCGATTGACAATCCCAGCGTAGGGGTTAATCCGCTGTCCATTCTGACACCGGGGGCTTTGCGCAGTATTTTTCGGAAACAAACGCCGACGGCACCCGCCAATTAACGCAGGACGACTGACGCAGAATGACTGACGCAGAATGACAAAGGTATCTTGATGAAGCTCTCTGATTTTGATTTCGAACTGCCGCAAAGCTTGATTGCCACGCGTCCAGCTAAACCGCGCTCTTCTGCGCGCCTTTTGGTGGCGACCCCCACGCAGATTCATGATGCGCATGTTTATGATCTGGTCGATTGGTTCCAAGCCGGTGACCGCTTGGTGTTGAACGATACCAAGGTATTGCCTGCGCGTCTGACAGGTCAGCGTGGGCGCGATACGGCCCAGGGGTATCAAGAAGCTCGTGTCGAAGTGACCTTGTTGGAGCCGCAAGCCACAGCCGGCCAATGGCGCGCGCTTGTGAAGCCGTTGAAAAAGGTGAAAGAGGGTGAGGTCGTGCGGTTCTCCGAAGACCTAAGCGCCACTTTGAACAGCAAAGAAGATGGCGCAGCCTATCTCACGTTCAACCTGACGGGCGATGATTTTGACGCGGCCTTGAACGCGGCAGGGGCCATGCCATTGCCCCCCTATATCGAGGCCCTGCGCAAAGCCGATGCGCAGGACAAAGAAGATTATCAGACAGTCTGGGCCAAAACGCTTGGCGCGGTTGCGGCCCCCACGGCCTCGCTGCATTTTGACGCGCCCTTGTTGGAGGCGCTCAAAGCCAAAGGGGTCGACATCACATATGTGACCCTGCACGTGGGCGCGGGCACGTTTTTGCCAGTGAAAGTCGACAACGTAGACGATCACAAAATGCACGCGGAATGGGGCGAGGTGTCCCCCAAAGCTGTGAGAGAAATCGTCGCCACCAAAGCCGCTGGGGGCCGCGTGATCCCCGTGGGCACCACAGCGTTGCGATTGATTGAAAGTGCTGCGCGCGACACAGGCCAAATCGCGCCTTTCGTGTCTGACACAGATATTTTTATCCGCCCTGGGTTCACATTTCATGTGGCTGATGCGTTGATGACCAATTTTCATCTGCCCAAATCGACTTTGATGATGCTGGTCTCTGCTGTGATGGGGTATGATCGTATCCGCGAAGTTTACGCCCATGCGATTGAGCATGAGTATCGGTTTTTTTCATATGGGGACGCGTCCTTGTTGTTGCCGCATGCTAGCATGTGACGCGTGACCGTATTCAGTGATATGTGGCCCCAACTTGTGATTTGAGCACAGTTGGGCAAAACTGACCTCGCGCATTTTCACATCTTTGGAGTATTCTTTCATGATCGATTGGATCATCTTCTTACCAGCGTGTTTCGCCCTTAATCTTGCGTTTGGTCCGAACAACCTTTTGGCCTTGATGCATGGGGCGCGGGGCGGGGTGGGCTTTTCACAATGTGCTGCATTGGGGCGACTGATCATATTCGTACCGATGATTGCAGTGAGCGCGCTGGGGTTGGGGTTTGTGCTGACAACATCTGCATTGGTGTTCACCATCGTTAAGGTGATTGGCGCGGCTTACTTGATTTGGCTGGGGGTCTCTTTGTGGCGCAGTTCTACCTCGATTGAATTGGGCGTTACCGATGGTCGTCAATTGACCCTGCGCCGCGCGTTTAGATCTGAGGCAGTTGTCGCCTTGAGCAACCCGAAAGCCATACTGATATTTGCCGCGTTCTTTCCGCAATTTGTTGTCGTTGACGCATATTGGCAAAGCTATGCGATGCTTGGCGCGGCTTTCATTGGGATGGAAGCCATCGCGATTTGCATTTATGCGCTGATCGGTCGGTTCGCGTCGAAATTTGCTGCGGGAAAACTACCGTTAATGCAACGCGCATCAGGGCTGACAATGGGGCTGTTTGGCCTTTTGCTGCTTGTTAGCCCCTCTCCCTCACGGCCATGAATGATGCTATCAATATTCGACCTGCGCAAGACGCAGATGTAGAGGCCGTACGGGCCTGTGCCCATGAGGCCTACGCGCAATATGTGGCGGTGGTCGGGCGCAAACCCGCGCCTATGACGGCGGATTATGCGGGTCATATTGCTGCGGGTCATGTTCATGTCGCCACGGATGCGCAGTCAGGCGTGCTTGGGTTTGTCGTGTTCTATCCCGTTGGGGCAGATATGATGTTGGAAAATGTGGCTGTGCGCAGCGCCGCCAAAGGGCAGGGCATTGGCAAGTGTTTGATAGGGCTTTGCGAGCGCATGGCAAAACAGTCCAGCTTGACTGCGGTGCGCCTGTATACAAATGAAAAAATGACCGAAAATCTGTCGCTCTACCCCCACCTTGGATACCGCGAAATCGACCGTCGCAGTGAAAAGGGGTTCAGTCGGGTGTTTTTTGTCAAAGAGCTTTGAGACTTGGCTCAAGCTTGCTTTGGTTGAATTTCAATGGAAACAAATGCGACGTTTTTGCATGTCGTAAATAATCTTCTTTCTTAGTTCATTCGCCTTTGATAGCAGTGGCGTTCAACCGTCCAAACGTCAAAATGGGCACCCTTAAATTTTAGTGTTCAAGGTGACTTTATGCGTCAGGTTCTCGCGTCTTCCTCAGCTTTATTGCTCGGCATGCTGCTTTTGATGATCGGCAACGGTCTTCAAGGATCGGTTCTTGGCGTGCGTGGCGGTTTGGAAGGGTTTTCCACTTTTTCATTGTCTGTCGTGATGTCCGGCTATTTTCTTGGGTTTTTAGGCGGGTCGCAGATCACTCCGCACCTGATCCGTCGCGTCGGACACGTTCGGGTCTTCGCCGCGTTGGGATCGTTTATTTCGGCCGCCTTGATCATTTTTCCGACGCTGACAGACCCAATCGTGTGGACCATTTTGCGCATCGTCTTGGGATTTTGTTTCTCAGGTGTTTACGTCACCGCCGAAAGCTGGCTCAACAATTCCACCACCAATGACATGCGCGGCAAAACTCTGTCGGCCTATATGATCGTGCAAACGATTGGCATGGTGATCGCCCAAGGCATTTTATCCGTTGGCGACCCCTCTGGCTATATTCTGTTCATCATACCGTCTGTGTTGGTTTCGATTTCTTTCGCGCCCATTTTGCTGTCAGTGTCGCCCACGCCGCCGTTTGAGACTTCAAAACCGATGACCCTGCGTCGGTTGTTCGACGTGTCGCCCTTGGGCTGTGTCGGCATGTTTTTGATGGGAGGCGTCTTTGGTGCGCAGCTTGGCATGGGCTCTGTCTATGCCACCCAAGCTGGGTTTACCTTGCCCGAAGTGTCGACATTCCTCGCATCGATTTTCATCGGTGCGCTTGTTTGTCAGTTGCCGATTGGCTGGATTTCGGACCGTTTGGACCGTCGCTTGGTGATTTTGGGCGCCGCCGGCGTGGGTGGTGTCGCCTGTCTGGCGGGCAGTCTTATGGGCGCGCAACTTTACATCGCTATTGGTGTGGCGCTTCTTGCTGGCGGCATGGCCTCGCCGCTCTATTCTTTGTTGATTGCGCATACGAATGATTATCTCGACCCTGATGACATGGCGGGATCTTCTGGTGGATTGATTTTCATCAACGGTGTTGGGGCCGTGGGCGGTCCTATGATTGCCGGTTGGCTTATGTCGACTGTTGGCCCGTCTGGATACTGGCTTTTGCAGGCGATTTTGATGTTGTCTATCGCTGGTTATGCTGCGTGGCGCATGACACGTCGTGCTGCGATCCCTGTGGAAGATACCGCCGCCTATGTCGCGGTTATGCCCTCGACCACACCCGTGGCCTCTGAGGTTGCACAGGAATGGGCGATCGAGCAGGCAGAGGATGATGCGGAAGAGGCCGAGAGCCAAGCTGCGGCACTTTGAATGCAGATGTCGACTGTCTCAAATGCGCAACATTTTAAAGTATGGCGTTTATGTTAGCGCGATCTTCTTGCCTCGCTTTGATGATATTGTAACGGTTTTATGTAACAGCCAAGCCATTACGGAGAGACCACATGGCCCATATCCCGTCGCTGCAATTGAACATCACGCCTGATGATGTCTTGTCTTTTTGGCTTGATGAACTCACGCCCAAAGATTGGTATGTGGCGAATGACGCCTTGGATGCGAAAATCCGCGAGCGGTTTTTGCCAGCTTGGGAAAACGCACAAGAGGGCGCTTATTCTTTGTGGTTGACCCATGCCTCTGGCGCCTTGGCCTACATCATTCTCAACGATCAAATGCCACGCAATATGTTTCGGGGGGATGGCAAAAGTTTTGCTTCTGATCGTATCGCCTTGGCCGCAGCCAAGGCCGCGATTTCCAAGGGGTGGGATCTGAAAATCGATGCACCTGCGCGTCAATTTTTCTATATGCCTTTGATGCATTCTGAATGTCTGACCGATCAAGAACGCAACGTTTGTCTGTTCAAAGAGCGCATGAATGCCTCTGACGATAACATGCGTCACGCACAAGCGCATCGTAACATTATTCGCGAATTTGGCCGCTTTCCTTACCGTAATGAAGCACTGGTTCGGGCGACAAACTCAGCCGAAGAAGCGTTCTTGGCTAAAGGTGGATACCGTTTTGCGTTGGAAACCCTCACGTCTGTTGCTGCTTAATCTTCTGAAAACAAGCACTTTTCTCGCTATCTATGCGTTTCCCGTCTGAGCTATGCGTCAGGCGGGATGCGGCCTTTCGTGCACATGGACACAAGGGCCGTTGCCCGAATTTTTAAAGTAGTTTAGTGTCAAACTAAATATGGTTTCGGGAGGATCCCCATGTCTGACAAATCTTTTGACCTGGTCGTAATCGGCGCTGGCCCTGGTGGCTATGTTGCTGCAATTCGGGCGGCTCAGCTCGGTCTATCCGTCGCTTGTATCGAGCGCGAAAATCTTGGTGGCATCTGTTTGAACTGGGGCTGTATCCCGACCAAAGCCTTGCTGCGCTCTGCGGAAATTTTCCACCACATGGAACGCGCAAAAGACTTTGGTCTTTCGG
>NZ_JAHKPK010000025.1:37744-38049 GCF_018860665.1 Pacificibacter marinus | reverse complement strand
GGTCGAGGTGATGGATCGCGTGTTGCCGGTCGAAGATAAAGACATTTCGACCTTCGCGAAAAAGCAATTCGTGAAACAGGGCATGACGATCCTAGAGAAAACCACAGTCAAAAAACTGGACCGCTCTGCGGGTAAAGTTGTAGCGCATCTGGAAGACGCTAAAGGCACCACAACGCAAGAATTCGACACGGTGATTTCCGCAGTTGGGATCGTCGGCAATGTCGAAGGTCTGGGTCTTGAAGAGTTGGGTGTCAAAGTGGACCGCACCCATATCGTGACAGATGAATACTGCCGCACGGGCGTCG
>NZ_JAHKPK010000025.1:0-37518 GCF_018860665.1 Pacificibacter marinus | reverse complement strand
AAGGCTACGTCATCGGACGTCAACTTGAGACCACCGAAGAAGACCTGATGCAAACCGTTTTCCCGCATCCAACCATGTCAGAAATGATGCATGAATCCGTGCTGGATGCTTATGGGCGTGCCTTGCATATCTAATATCTTTCTAGGTCAAAACCAAACACTGCGCCGTCCCATTGGGGCGGCGCTTTGCGTTTGTAATGTCGTGGCTTGCATGAGTTCATTAGGTGTTCTTAATTGTTATATACGCGCGCGGGGCTTGTGCATAAATACGCGCACTCATATGGTCACCTAATGACTGATTGGGATTCCTTACGCTATATTTTGGCCGTCGCTCGAGAAGGGGGGCTGTCTGGTGCTGCCCGTGTCTTGGGGGTCAATCACGCCACCGTGTCGCGACAATTGTCGCGCGTTGAAGACGCCTCGGGCGTGCGGTTTTTCACCCGTTTGGCCTCTGGCCTTCAAGCGACAGAAGCGGGCAAGGTTGCCATCGCTCATGCCGAAGAAGTTGAAGCACGCATGGTCGCCCTCGACATCGCATTGGCGGCGCGCGATGAGACCGAAGAAGGCGAATTACGGATCACCATTCCGCCGCTTGTCGCAGAAGATCACTTTGCCCAAGACCTTAAAGAATTCAAGCGCTTGCATCCGGGAATCGATATCCAAATTCGCGGCTCGACCGATATATTGAACCTGCACAAACGCGAGGCGGATATCGCCATTCGAGTCAGCGGATCGCCCGAGGAAAGTCTTTGGGGCAGAATGATGGTGCAGCAACGTGCTGGCTGGTTTGCCTCGCCTGACTTTATCGAAGAATACGCCGATGTCTTGGACGGCAAAGATATGGATAGGCCGCTGCCCTATATCGGCTTTACGGCTTGGGACAATGTTTGCCCGCCGACGCTATTTGCCAATATGCCCAGCTGTAAAATCGCACTGAAAACCGATGATATGATCTCGGCCATTTCGGCGGCGCATTTGGGAATCGGCGCAGTGCGATGTACGCATTTGGTGGGCAGCGGTGATGCGAAACTGGTGCGTGTGCCACAGTTTGCGCTTGATGATCACTTTCCGATATGGATTTTGACTCATCCTGATTTGCGCCATGTCCCGCGTGTGACCGAATTCATGCGCTTTATCGCAGCACGGTTTTCCGCGCGGCGCGAGATCTATTTCGGGCCAGATGAGTTGAGCGCGGGCGGTATCATGGCCAGCGCAGAGCAGGCACCTTTCGATGGTGATGTGACAGAGCCTGCCGA
Organism: Pacificibacter marinus; assembly: GCF_018860665.1. GTDB lineage: Bacteria > Pseudomonadota > Alphaproteobacteria > Rhodobacterales > Rhodobacteraceae > Celeribacter > Celeribacter marinus_A. The sequence continues at coordinate 36,263 of NZ_JAHKPK010000025.1, read as the reverse complement.
GTAAGGGCTTTGTGTCGACATTCTGGGCCAGATCAAACCATTGGATAATTTGTTAGCCACTTGCGGTCAACGGTAGTAGCTCTGGGCAGCTTTGCTCAAAATACGGTGATGCTCCTCTATATATTTCATGTGTTCGCTTAATGTTCTCGTTTTTGTGTTGGAACATGCGGCTTAGCCCGCTAGATATGTCAAAAGCGTTGCGCTTTGGGTGAATTTATACGGGTGGCAGGCATATGGCAGAGCTGAAATCGATCGAAGTCAGAGGTGCGCGCGAGCACAATCTTAAGAACATCGATGTGGATATTCCGCGTGACCAACTTGTGGTGATCACGGGCCTATCGGGGTCGGGCAAATCTTCGTTGGCCTTTGATACGATCTATGCCGAAGGACAGCGGCGTTACGTTGAATCCCTGAGCGCCTATGCCCGTCAATTCCTTGATATGATGGGCAAACCTGATGTGGATCACATCGCGGGTCTGTCGCCTGCGATTTCAATCGAGCAAAAGACCACCTCGAAAAACCCGCGCTCAACTGTCGGTACTGTGACTGAGATTTACGACTACCTGCGTCTGTTGTTTGCCCGCGCAGGCACGCCCTATAGCCCCGCGACGGGCGACCCGATTGAGGCGCAACAGGTCCAAGATATGGTCGATATCGTCATGACACTGCCCGAGGGCACGCGTGGGTTCTTGCTGGCGCCCATCGTGCGCGACCGCAAAGGGGAGTATCGCAAAGAGTTCCTTGAGTTGCGCAAGCAGGGCTTTCAACGTGTTAAAGTCGATGGTGAGTTTTATGAGCTGGACGAGCCGCCCACGTTGGACAAAAAGTTTCGCCACGACATCGATGTTGTTGTGGATCGGATCGTGGTGCGCGAAGGTTTGGAAACCCGTTTGGCGGACTCCCTGCGTACCGCATTGGATTTGGCCGATGGCATCGCCATTTTAGAAACCGCCCCGCGAGAGGGGGAAGGCGAGGTCGAGCGTCTGACGTTTTCCGAAAACTTTGCCTGTCCGGTGTCGGGCTTTACCATCCCTGAAATCGAGCCGCGTCTGTTTTCGTTCAACGCCCCCTTTGGGGCCTGTCCGCATTGTGATGGGCTTGGGGTCGAGCTGTTTTTCGATGAACGTCTTGTGGTGCCAGATGCCAGTTTGAAAGTCGCAGACGGGGCCATCGCGCCGTGGCGCAAAGGCAAAACGCCGTATTTCTTGCAGACGATTGAAGCGATTGCAAAGCACTATGAATTCAAAGCCTCATCCCCTTGGAAAGACATTCCTGATCACGTGAAAGAGGTATTCTTGCGCGGGTCTGGCGAAGAAGAAATCAAATTCCGCTATGACGAGGGTGGCCGCGTCTACGAGGTGACGCGTGCATTCGAGGGCGTGATCCCCAATATGGAACGCCGCTACCGCGAGACCGATTCCAACTGGATTCGCGAAGAATTTGAACGTTATCAAAACAACCGCCACTGCGGCCATTGTAATGGTTTCCGTCTGCGCCCCGAAGCTTTGGCAGTAAAGATCGGCCCTGAAGGTCAACGGTTACACGCGGGCGAAGTGGTGCAAATGTCGATCAAAGAAGCCTTTGATTGGATCGATGGCATCGACAAATCGTTGAGCAAGCAAAAGCAAGAGATCGCGAAAGCCATCATCAAAGAAATTCGTGAACGGCTTGGGTTCTTGAACAATGTTGGCCTTGAATACCTGTCGTTGTCGCGCAATTCGGGCACTCTATCTGGCGGGGAAAGCCAACGCATTCGTCTCGCATCTCAGATCGGTTCTGGCCTGCAAGGCGTGCTTTATGTGTTGGACGAGCCTTCTATCGGGTTGCACCAACGCGACAATGACCGCCTTATCGGGACGCTGAAAAATCTGCGCAACCAAGGCAATACAGTGATTGTGGTCGAACATGACGAAGACATGATCCGCGAGGCGGATTACGTTTTCGACATCGGTCCGGGGGCAGGGGTGCATGGCGGTCAGGTGGTCGCCAAGGGCACGCCTTTGGAAATTGAACAGGCCGAAGGCTCCATCACCGGCGACTACCTGACTGGCAAACGCGAGGTTCCCGTCCCTGAGGTGCGTCGCAAGGGCAATAAGAAAAAGATCAAAGTGGTCAAAGCCACAGGTAACAACCTGAAAAACGTCACGGCGGAATTTCCGCTGGGGATGTTTGTTGTGGTCTCAGGTGTCTCGGGCGGCGGCAAGTCGACTTTGACCTTGGAAACCCTGTTCAAAACCGCCTCGATGCGTCTGAACGGCGCGCGCCAGACTCCTGCGCCTTGCGAGACGATCAAAGGTTTGGAACACCTCGATAAAGTCATCGATATCGACCAACGCCCCATCGGGCGCACGCCGCGATCCAACCCTGCGACATACACAGGCGCGTTTACACCGATCCGTGAATGGTTCGCTGGCCTGCCAGAGGCGAAAGCGCGGGGATATAAGCCAGGCCGCTTTTCGTTCAACGTCAAAGGCGGACGCTGCGAGGCCTGCACGGGCGATGGCGTGATCAAGGTCGAGATGCATTTTTTGCCCGATGTTTACGTTGAATGTGAGACCTGTAAAGGCAAGCGTTACAATCGCGAAACGCTGGAAGTTCGCTTTAAAGGCAAAAGCATAGCAGACGTTCTTGATATGACTGTTGAAGACGCGCAAGAGTTTTTCAAAGCCGTGCCAGCCATCCGCGACAAGATGGATGCGCTGATGCGTGTGGGGCTTGGCTATATCAAAGTTGGCCAACAGGCGACGACCCTGTCGGGGGGCGAAGCACAGCGGGTGAAGCTGTCCAAAGAGCTGGCGAAACGGTCGACGGGACGCACGCTTTATATTCTGGATGAGCCCACAACAGGCCTGCATTTCGAAGACGTGAAAAAGCTGCTCGAAGTGTTGCACGAGCTGGTGGATCAAGGCAATTCGATGATTGTGATTGAACACAACTTGGATGTGATCAAAACCGCTGACCACATCATCGACATCGGGCCAGAGGGCGGCGATGGCGGTGGCATGATCGTGGCCACGGGCACGCCCGAACAAGTGGCCCAAATTGACGCCTCGCACACAGGGCGCTACCTCAAACCGATGTTGGAAAAAATAGCGGCACGCAAGGCGGCTGAGTGATGATGCAAGTGCCAAAACTTGGCGCTTTGGCGGTTGTTCTGCGCGACGGTTGCGCGCTCTTGGTGCAGCGCAAGAATCCGCCAGACGCAGGCACTTGGGGCTTTGCGGGCGGGCATGTGGAGTTCGGCGAGAGTTTTGCCGAGGCTGCGATACGCGAGTTGTTTGAGGAAACGGGTGTGATCGCCAAGCCCGTGCAACTGCTTGAGACTGCTGAGTTTATTCACCGTGATGCGGGTGGTATTGTGACCCATCACTTTGTGCTTGGTGCTGTGTTATGTGACTATGTGTCAGGGGACCCCGTGGCTGATGATGATGCGCTTGATGCCGCTTGGGTGCCACTCGATGATATCTATGCCAAACGCTTGCCTATGTCCGTTAAGGTCGATGATGTGGCGCGTATGGCTGCGGCTTTTCTGGCAAGGTAAACCTAAGGCTTACCCCTAATTGTGAGCGGCGTCCCTTGTGAAAAGGACGCCGTTTTTAACTTTGCGATAGCGCTGGTCTTAGCTCAATTTGCCGTCAACACCCAAGGTCAGCTTGCCGCCCAGATAAGGCGCCAAAACGGCTGGCAGGGTGACAGAACCGTCAGCCTGTTGACCATTTTCCAACACTGCAATCAAGGTGCGACCAACTGCCAAGCCTGAGCCGTTGAGCGTGTGCACGAACTCAGGCTTGCCACCGTCCGCAGGTTTGAACCGCGCGTTCATGCGGCGCGCTTGGAAATCGCCTGTGGTGGATACGCTTGAGATCTCGCGATAGGCATTTTGACCGGGCAACCAAGCCTCAATGTCAAATGTGCGCTTAGCGCCAAAGCCGATGTCGCCGGTGCACAGATCGACAGTGCGATAGGCCACGCCGAGTTTTTCCAAAATGCCTTCTGCGCAGCCCAGCATCCGCGCTTGTTCTGCATCAGATTCGTCGGGGTGGGTGATCGACACCATTTCGACTTTCTCGAACTGGTGTTGGCGCAGCATGCCCGATGTGTCGCGACCCGCTGATCCTGCTTCCGAGCGGAAACATAATGAATGCGCTGTCATGCGGATCGGCAGGGCGCTTTCGTCCAAAACATCGCCTGCGACTGAATATGTTAGCGGCACTTCTGATGTGGGGATCAACCACCAGCCGTTTGTGGTCTGGTAACTGTCTTCGCCGAATTTCGGCAGCTTATCTGTGCCATACATGGCCTCGTCGCGCACCATCACGGGAGTGTTCACTTCCGTTAGGCCGTTTTCGTCCACATGGGTGTCGATCATGAACTGCGCCAAAGCGCGGTGAATGCGGGCCACGCCGCCTTTGAGCACCACAAAACGGGTGCCAGACAGTTTCGCACCTGTCTCGAAATCCATCGAGGCTTTGACCGCTTCGATTTCGAAATGCTCTTTCGCGTCAAAATCGAAAGACGGCACATCGCCCCAAGTCTTGACCTCGACGTTCTCATTCTCATCCGCACCGTCTGGCGCGTTGTCCGCTGGCACATTGGGGATGCGGGCCAAGAAATCCGTCAACTCGGCGTCTTTGGTTTTGGCCTCATCATTCAGTCGCGCGATATTGGCTTTGCTCTCGGACACAAGTGCGCGCAGACGTTGGAATTCGTCTTCGTCGCCACGGGCTTTCGCCGCGCCCACTTCTTTGGACGACTTGTTCTGCGTGGCTTTTGCCTCTTCGGCCTCAGCAATCAAGGCACGGCGCGCAGTATCGATGTCCAAGATTTGCGATGACAGCCCAGACAGCCCACGGCGCGCCATAGCGGCGTCAAAAGCATCAGGATTTTCGCGAATGGCTTTGATGTCATGCATCGGGGGAGTCCTTGGATTGGAAATCTGTTGTGCTGCTTATGCCTTACTGCTTCAAAGGGATCAACGCCGACTTGTTTGGTTCTTGCGCGCTATCCATAAGGTGGTAGGCGGGTCTGAAACTGTCGCCATTGCTCTAGAAACTCTTTGTCATCCAATTCGACTTTTGGCCAATGCTTTGGAGCAATATTGTCATCTAAAAACACGGATGCGTCCCCAAATGTGTTTTCGAGGTCTTCAGCGGAGACATGAATTTCTGAAAGGTCGATGTCTTTCATGGCGGATTTTCTCAATTCTACATTGGCAAATTTAGAGCCTTCTAAAAAATACGTTCCGTCGAAGTTTGCAAAGGAAAAATCTACGCCGTAGATTCGTCCAGTGTGAAGTGAGGTTTGACTTAGGTCAGCACCGCATAACGATGCTTCAGTCATGTTGGCTTGTTCAATATGTGCACGCTTTAGCTTGATGTGTAGAGCATGGACACCCACCATATTGGTGCGGGTGAACGAAGCCTTCTCACAGTTGCTGTTTTGAAGAACTGCCCCGCTCAAGTCAGCGAAGCTAAAGTCCGCTGATTGGAAATCTCCACCGCTTAGGTTCATGGCCTGTAAATTGACACCCGTGAGATCAATGGCCAATTCTTCAGCGGGCACGCCGGTTTTTTCATGCAAGCGGCCCAAAACCTGCGCAGCTGTCTCCATGTCTGAACGCTTTGCTGAAAGCCTGTACGCCCATTCCCTGCTTTGATTTACATCTTGCCCCTCGGGGATTTCTGCAGCAGGATAGTCCCGCGTCATTTCGCGTAGGTAGACACAGAGCATTCGCGCTATGCGCGGGGCCATGATTGGGCGCTCAATTGCTAATGCTTCAAGCCGATCAATCGCGCCATTTCGGCGGATGATGTCGTCTTCCCAAATTGTTTCTCCATCCTTGGTCACCTGCCGCATCGTATGCAGGTCGGTATTCGCCTGATGCAGTTTTTCATTGAACAACACATCTTCATTATGCCTGTTTTGCTCGGTGGTGAGCTTGAGGCGGTAGATGGTAAAGGGCAGGGCGACAAGCGCGCCTAGCACTGCTGTGAGTGCGGCGGTCTTGGTCAGAAGAAAACGGCAATTGCTCTGGTCGTTCAAACAGGTTTTGAGATCGGTTTGCCAAACAAGATCATAGATGAGTGTGCACAGTCCAGCAAATAGGATAAGCGCAAGGATGAGCCAAAACAGACCGCCTAGAACGAAAACCATATGGATGGGTTTCATTTTGGATCGAACTGTTTCAATTGGCTTTGCACCAGTCTGATTGATCACCCAAGCCACAGCAATAACTAATAAAATGATCCATGGGACGAATGGCTGTGTGAGCAACTCTTGAAATTGGGTGGTCACGGCAATAGGTCCCTTAGAATTCGACGGCTAAAATCAGTTGTATAAAACAGCATTCAAAAGCAGTTGTCACTGCCTTGCCAAGCCTTGCACAGGCGCTTAGGGTGCGCGTCGACTTGGGGGGTGGAATCTGCCTCTTGCTTTGTAATTTTCGCACAAGGGATGGCCTTTGTGCAGCTACCAAAAGGACGACTTAATGTTCGTAACTCCAGCATATGCACAAGCCGCAGGCGGCGCAGGCGCAAACCCAATTATGCAATTCGTGCCGTTGATTGCAATTTTCGCGATCATGTATTTCCTTATGATCCGCCCACAGCAGAAAAAAGCCAAAGAGCACAAAGCGATGATCGAAGCGGTGCGTCGCGGCGATACGGTTGTGACAGCAGGCGGGCTTTTGGGCAAAGTGACCAAAGTGAAAGAAGACGGCGAATTGGAAGTCGAAATCGCTGAAGGCGTTAAAGTGCGCGTTCTCAAAGGCACATTGGCCAATGTGGTTTCCAAAACAGAGCCAGCGTCCTAAGCGTCTGAAATAGTACACAAAGGCCTGCGAAACTGCGGGCCTTTGATTGTTTTAAGGCGACTGTTTTAAGGGTTGTTTAAACGCGACCGCTTTAAGACGATCATTTTAAAACCTCTAAAATAATCCGCGCACCTTGCGATCTTTTTTGCTCCCGCGCCCCCGCATATAGGCTGTGACATGCTCAACTTCTCTCTTTGGAAACGGATCGTAATTTGGGGCCTTGTGGCCCTCGGTCTTTATGCAGCCTTGCCCAACGGGTTTTACAATCGCGTTGACGCCCACAATCAGGCGATAGCCACGATTGAAACCTCTGGAGAGACTGAAATCTTGGCCGCCGAACGTGACGCTTGGCCGTCATGGTTGGCGTCTAATGTGGTTAATCTCGGGCTTGATCTGCGCGGCGGGGCGCATTTGTTGGGCGAAGTGGATGTGAACGAGGTCTACGCGACACGTATGGACGGCTATTGGCCCGAGGTGCGCGACGCTTTGCGCGATGAACGCGCCACTGTCGGTACGATCCGCCGCCTAGACGCGCCTGATGGTTTGTTGCGGGTGCGTATTTCCAACGCGGATCAAATGGAAACAGCGCTGCGCACCGTGCGCGCTTTGGCTACGCCTGTGGTGTCTTTGACCGCAGCAGGACAAAACGACATCGTGGTGAGTGCCAATAATGACGTGATTTCGATTGAGCTGTCAGAGGCCGAACGTGCCGCAACAGACGATCGCACCATGCAGCAATCGCTTGAGATCATTCGCCGTCGTGTGGATGAGGTCGGCACACGCGAACCAACGATTCAGCGCCAAGGCGAAGATCGTATTCTTATTCAGGTGCCAGGGATCGGATCGGCAGCAGAGCTGAAGTCCTTGATCGGCACCACCGCCAAACTGACGTTCCACCCTGTTGTGGGGCAAACATCGAACCCTGACCAAGCCCCCGGCGCGCGCAATTTCCTTGCCGCTGATATTTCGGGCAACGGCGTTTACTATGTGTTGGAAGATACGCCTGTCGTGACCGGCGACGAATTGACCGACAGCCAACCAGCCTTTGACCAAAACGGCGCACCTGCTGTGACCTTCCGGTTCAACCCATCGGGGGCCCGCAAATTTGGCGACTACACTGCGGCAAATGTTGGCGCGCCTTTTGCGATTGTGTTGGACAACGAAGTGATTTCTGCCCCTGTGATCAACGAGGCCATTCGTGGCGGCTCTGGTCAGATTTCGGGCAATTTCACCATCGAGGAAAGCACCGAACTGGCCGTTTTGCTGCGCGCCGGGGCTTTGCCTGCCAAGATCAATTTCCTTGAGGAACGCACCATCGGGCCAGAGCTTGGCGCGGATTCCATCGCCGCGGGTAAGATCGCGACCATGGTCGCCTTTGCCGCTGTCCTTGTGTTCATGGGGCTGGCTTACGGGTTGTTTGGCATGTTCGCCAATATCGCCTTGATCATCAACGTGGCGATCTTGTTTGGGTTCTTGTCCGCCATCGGCGCGACGCTGACCTTGCCCGGTATCGCTGGGATCGTTTTGACCGTGGGTATGGCCGTGGACGCCAATGTGTTGGTGTTCGAGCGTATTCGAGAAGAATTGAAAACCTCGAAAGGGCCGGGGCGCGCGATTGAGCTTGGTTACGAGAAAGCCCTGTCGGCGATTGTCGATGCCAATATCACAACCTTTATCACCGCGGCTATCTTGTTCGTTATGGGATCTGGTCCGGTGAAAGGCTTTGCTGTGACATTGGCCTTGGGCATTTTGACATCCGTGTTCACCGCGATCTATGTGACACGCGCGATGGTGGCGATCTGGTATCACCGCAAGAACCGCAAAGGCTGGACGCTCAAAGGTGTCAAACTTGTGCGTGACGATACCACCGTCGATTTTTTCAAATTGGGCAAATACACCTCTGGCCTGTCAGGGGCTATGGTGATCGCGGCTGTGGTTGCGTTCTTTATGTTCGGGCTGAACTTTGGCATCGATTTCCGTGGTGGCACAACCATTCGTACCCAGTCTGAAAGCGCTGTCAGCGTCTCGGATTATCGTGCCGCGATGGAGCCTTTAGGGCTTGGCGATATAACCATCACCGAAGTGTTCGATCCAACCTTTGACGAAAACCAACATGTGGCCATGGTTCGGATTGAGGCGCAAGACGAGGTCGAAGCTGTCACGCCTGAAACCATCGCCATTGTCGAAGAAGCATTGCAAACCGTTGACCCAACAATCACTTTCCCATCGGTGGAATCTGTGGGTCCTAAAGTGTCGGGTGAGTTGATCACGACAGCTGTTTTGGCTGTTATGGCAGCCATTGGCGCGGTGCTGTTCTACATCTGGTTGCGCTTTGAATGGCAGTTCGCCGTGGGCGCTGTGGTGGCCTTGGTCCATGACGTGGCCATCACCATCGGTATCTTCGCGATTTTCAAAATCCAGTTCGATTTAACGATCATCGCGGCGCTTTTGACCATCGTGGGCTATTCGCTCAATGACACAGTTGTTGTGTTTGACCGCGTGCGTGAAAACCTGCGCAAGTATAAAAAGATGCCGCTGTCTGGCATTTTGAACCTGTCGATCAACGACACCTTGGCACGTACAATCATGACCTCTGGCACCACTTTGATCGCCTTGATCGCGCTATTGGTTTTGGGCGGTGATGTGATCCGTGGCTTTGTCTTCGCCATGACTTTGGGTGTCGTTGTCGGGACGTGGTCATCGGTCTTTGTGGCATCTAACATCTTGCTGTGGCTCGGCGTGAAACGCGATTGGGAAAAGAAAGACCCAACCCCTGGTATTCAAACAGACGGCAGCGCGGTTTAATCCCGCTCTGCTCACCACTTTGACAAATCACACGCCATAAACGGAGCGCATGATGCATATTAATGAGATGGCCTTTGAGGGCGCTGTGCCGATTGACAGCTACGGCCCGGGGTTCTTTCGGGTTCAAGGCGAAGTGCATACGGGCGCGATGTTGATGATGGCGGCGGATGTGTCTTCTTGGGGTGGCTTTGATGACGCTGCACCTTTGTTGGCCCTCAAAGGTCAGATTGATTTTATCGTCTTTGGCACCGGTGAACAGTTGGCTTATTTGCCAGCAGACTTGCGGCGTTCGCTGGATGAAGCGGGCATAGGGGCCGAAGTTATGGCCACGCCAACTGCGTGCCGCAGTTACAATATTTTGGCCTCAGAGGGTCGCCGTGTGGCTGTGGCGCTCTTACCTGTTTGATGCCGGCATAAATGCCTGTAGGTTGACCTTATGAGCATCCTATCTGTCACCAATCTTAGCATTGCGCGCGGCGGTATTCCTGTTTTGGAAGGCCTTAATTTTGCTGTCGGGACAGGCGAAGTCTTGGTGCTGCGCGGTCCCAATGGCGCAGGCAAAACCACATTGTTGCGCACATTGGCGGGGCTGCAACCACCGTTGTCTGGCACTGTCACCTGCGCAGATGATGCCGTGGCCTATGCCGCCCATGCGGATGGGTTGAAATCGACCCTGACGGCTGCTGAAAATCTGAAATTTTGGGCAGGCGTTTATGGCGGCGGCGATATTGAACCTGCGCTTAAAGCCTTTGATCTGGCGGCCCTCGCGGACCGGCTTGCGGGCAATCTGTCTGCTGGGCAAAAACGTCGCTTGGGTCTGGCGCGGTTATTGGTCACGGGCCGCCCTGTTTGGATTTTGGATGAACCTACGGTGTCGCTTGATGCGGCATCGGTCGCTTTGTTCGCCGCGGCTGTCGCCAATCATATCGCTCAAGGGGGTGCTTTGATCGTGGCCACCCATATCGATCTTGGATTTGACGCGCAGGTCTTGGATGTCGCCCCGTTTCGCGCCGACCCCCAAGTCATGTCCGGCGCTTTTGACGAGGCCTTTTTATGATCCGGCTGTTGATGCGCGATCTCATTTTGGCGCTTAGAGCAGGGGGCGGATTTGGCCTTGGCTTGGGGTTCTTTTTGATCCTCGTGACGCTTGTGCCCTTTGGGGTCGGTCCCGATTCCGAACGCCTTTCTGCCATCGCCCCCGGGGTGCTTTGGGTGGGGGCATTGCTGGCCTGTCTGCTGTCGTTGGACCGTATTTTTGCGCTTGATTATGAGGACGGCTCGCTCGACCTTTTGGCTACGGCCCCTGTGCCGCTCGAAGGTTTGGTCGCGATGAAAGCCTTGGCGCATTGGATCACCACGGGTCTGCCTTTGGTGGTCGCGGCCCCTATGTTGGGTGTTTTGCTGCACCTTGATGGGGCGGCTTATACTTGGCTGATCGTCACGCTGTTGATCGGCACGCCCGCTTTGTCCTTCATCGGGGCTTTTGGGGCGGCGATCACTGTGGGGCTCAAACGCGGTGGGCTATTGATGAGCTTGCTTGTGTTGCCACTTTATATTCCGACATTGATTTTCGGGGCTGAGGTCGTCCGGCGTGGCGCGCAAGGCTTTGACGTCATGACACCTTTGTTGATGCAAGGCGGGATCTCGGCGGGGGCGATTGCTTTGCTGCCCTTTGCCGCAGCCGCAGCCATTCGCATATCATTGCGTTAAAGCATTCTGCCTTATATCTGAGCAGGAATGCGACAAAACGCTATAACGCGATGTTGAGTTGAGAACACCGGCGCGACCCCCTAAGGTGAGCGTCAAATCGGGGAGAAACACATGGCGTCACTTTGGGAATGGGCAAATCCGCGCAAGTTTATGACTTGGACGGACAAGGCTTTGCCTGTCATCTCCATTTTTGCGGCTGTGCTGTTTTTAGCGGGGCTTATTTGGGGGTTCTTTTTCACCCCTGATGATTACCGCCAAGGCGCCACTGTGAAGATTTTCTATATCCATGTGCCCTCTGCCATGATCGCCATCAATGCATGGCTGATGATGCTGATTGCCTCCTTGATCTGGCTGATACGCCGTCATCATGTGTCTGTACTGGCAGCCAAGGCCGCGGCCCCTGTGGGCATGGTGATGACCTTAATCGCGCTGGCATCCGGCGCGATTTGGGGCAAGCCAATGTGGGGCACTTATTGGGAATGGGATCCGCGTCTGACGTCCTTTTTGATCCTATTTTTGTTTTATGTCGGCTACTTAGCGCTCTGGGAAGCCATCGAAGACCCCGACACAGCCGCTGATCTCACCTCAGTCCTATGCCTTGTCGGGTCTGTCTTTGCCGTTCTGTCACGCTATGCTGTGAATTTCTGGAACCAAGGCTTGCATCAAGGTGCGTCCTTGTCGTTGGACAAGGCGGAAAACGTCGCAGATGTGTTTTGGTATCCAGCCTTGGTGGCGCTCGCGGGCTTTGTATTATTGTTCTTGGCGCTGGTATTGCTGCGCACGCGCACAGAAATTCGCGCGCGCCGCCTGCACGCTATTGAGATGCGCGAAAGGGTTCAAGGATGATGCCTGATCTGGGGAAATACGCAGGCGATGTTTTCGCCGCCTACGGGATCACATTCGTGTTGCTGGGGGGGCTGATCGCGCTGTCGCTGATCCGCGCTGCCCGTATCAAAAAACGTCTACAAGCTGCCGAGGAGCGCCGCAAAACCAATGGCTAAATTTTCCCCTCTCATGGCCTTGCCGCCCGTCTTATTCGTTGGGCTGGCCAGCCTGTTTATTTATGGCATGAACCGCGAAGACCCAGATCAGCTGCCCTCTGCCAAAGCGGGCAAAGACGCGCCCTCTATTGCGCAAGTGACGCGCCTTGGCGATCTCGCGCCGCTGAGTGATGACATGCTGCGCACGGGTGGCGTCAAACTCGTGAACTACTGGGCCTCTTGGTGCGCGCCCTGCCGTGCCGAGCATCCGCAGCTTGAGACCATGGCGGGCGAGGGCGTGACGATCTATGGCATCAACTACAAAGACAAAGCCGATGCGGCTGTTGGGTTCTTGGCTGACCTCGGCAATCCATACACCGCCATCGGCGCAGATGAACCGGGCCGCACAGCGCTTGAATGGGGCCTCTACGGCGTGCCAGAGACCTATATTTTGAATGCCGAGGGCGAAATCACCTACCGCTTTGCAGGGCCGATTACAGTTGAGATCATGGACAAGTATATCAAGTCCGAGATTGCCAAGGCGGCTGAGTAGGGGGATAGGTTGCAAGCGGCAAAGATTTGCGAATGCTGTATTTGGTGAAAAGATATTCAGTATCGATTAGATAGCGGATGAATTTCCGTGTGCGTCAAAATCCAATTTTTCAATGTACCGGTTAGCCATATTTTCTGACCACCTGGTGACCTTATTCAGACTATCTTCAACGATATAGAAGTTATCTGATTTATAGTAAACGTAGTGATGTGCTGAAAGAACGGTTTGCAGGTTAAGCCCCGCAACATGCCGCTTACTGAACGGCATTTTTGGGGGGCCAACTTTGTTGCTCAGTCCCATAATAGCAAACTCAGCGCTGAGCGGTGCATATAGGACGGCCCCATTGCTCTTAAAACCCCATGGCGGGGCTTCGTTGGCATGAATGATCTGCAACGGGTCGTCAGAAGTTATGAACTCACCACCCTCAGACTCTAGGAGTGTCCAACTCTTGGAAGTTAGACTTTGAAAAATTGGGAGAATTTGTGACAACTCCATTTCAACATGCTCTTCTGATAAGAGATCTCTGCTCACCCGCTGTTCCAATATACTAGCGCCGTCTTCGCCCAGTGCCGACCTGATTAGGAGCCCATCTAGTTTACGCATAGGGTCCTCATTCTGACTCCGCCGCTTAGGATTGCGTGCCGTAGTCATGGCGAAAAATAGTAGTACGTCGTTTAAATCTACTTCGGACGTAATTGCCTTGGCATCCAATATTCGTTTAAGTGCTGCTCCTGCAGGTGTCTCGATCTTTCGAGCGTAAATTTTTTCTATGTCATTGGGATCAGTTTTTGAAAATGACTTATTAAAGTGATCCTTCCCACCTGTTTCGGAAGTACGTTTTTTGGGACTAATCTTGCCTAATAATTTATCAAATTCATGTATCTTAAAGCTTTTTTTTCCAGCTGGTCGGGCAAACTGTTTCAAGTAAAAGTTTGAAATATAGTGATGATAGATTGGTTCAGACATGTAATCCCCTTTGTCTACAATCATACCATAACATGGATTATTAGTCAGCTGAGCGGTCAATATCGCTGACTCAGATGAAATCACAAAAGTCTACAGAAGTGTTCTAAATCCAAATGGAAAAACCCGCCCTCAAGATGAGAGCGGGTTTTGTTGTTTCTAAGCTAGGAGCTTACGCCATAGCTTGATCCAAATCCGCAATAATATCCGCCACATCTTCAATGCCGATGGACAGGCGCAAGACATTTGGTGAGGCTCCGGCTTTCACTTGCTCGGCCTCGGACAGTTGGCGGTGCGTTGTGGACGCTGGGTGGATCACCAAAGACCGCGTGTCGCCCAAGTTGGCCACGTGGGAGAACAGCTCCATTTTATCCACGGTCGCCACACAAGCGTCATAGCCGCCTTTGAGCGCCACGGTGAACAGCCCGCCTGCGCCTTTGGGACAGATGCGTGACATGCGCTCTTTATAGGGCGACGAGTCCAGTCCTGCGTAGGTCACGGCCTCAACACGGGGGTCTTTTTCCAGCCATTCGGCGACTTGAGCGGCGTTTTCCACATGGCGTTGCATGCGCAAGGACAGAGTTTCAATGCCCATCAGCGTGTAATGTGCGCCTTGGGGGTTCATGGTCATGCCGAGATCGCGCAGACCGATGGCGATGCCGTGGAAGGTGAATGCCATAGGGCCTAGAGCCGCGCCAAAGCACAAGCCGTGGTAGGCAGGCTCAGGCTGGCTAAGGGACGGGAATTTGTCGGAAGCCATCCAGTCGAAATTGCCCGAATCCACCACACAACCGCCGGTCACAGTGCCGTTGCCGGTCATGTATTTCGTGGTCGAATGCACTACCAAAGTGGCGCCATGCTCAAACGGGCGACATAAGTAAGGCGTGGCGGTGGTGTTGTCGACGATCAGTGGAATGCCTGCGTCTTTAGCGATTACGGACACTGCATCAAGGTCGGTGATATAGCCGCCGGGGTTGGCGATGGTTTCACAGAAAATCGCGCGGGTGTTGTCGTCAATCGCTGCTTTCACGGCGTCCAGATCGTCGAAATCCACAAATGTCGCAGACCAGCCAAAGCGTTTGAATGTCTGACTGAATTGCGTCAACGTGCCACCATAAAGTCTTGTAGATGCAACGATATTTGTTCCTGGCTGCATGAGCGGGAACAGCGCCATAATTTGTGCCGCGTGGCCAGATGAGCAACAAACAGCGCCCACACCGCCTTCAAGCGCTGCGATGCGGTTTTGCAATGCTGCCACTGTTGGATTGGTCAGGCGCGAATAGATGTAGCCGACTTCCTCCAAGTTGAACAATTTCGCTGCGTGGTCTGCATCACGAAATTCATAGGCTGTGGTTTGGTAAATCGGCACTTGACGTGCGCCGGTGGCTGGATCGGGGCCTGTGCCTGCGTGAACCTGTAGGGTGTCGAAGCCTTGTTTGCGTTCTGTCATGGTGTCCTCCTCAATGACGGTCGCGTAAAACTAGGTCACAGATGAAGGCATTACAATGGCCTCAGGTGCCCAATATCAACATCAAGATAAGGGGCAGGCCGATCAAGAGCTCTGTGGTTGGTAAGGGAATCGCTGGCAGCAGGGTTTTCATAAGCCATAGGGTGGCAGTTATGTGTTGAAAATCTCTAAACAGCGCAAAAGATGCCTTGCCAAATTGGCGTCAATTCATTATTTCATGAAGTATGGATACTTATCAAGCTCTCACAGCCTTCGCAGCTCTCAGCCAGCCCTTACGACTTGAGGCATTCCGGCTGCTTATCAAAGCCGGCCCTCAAGGTATGGCGGCCGGCGATATCGCCACAGCGCTGAACGCCAAGGCCAACACCACCTCGCAAAACCTGTCGCACCTTGCGCAAGCGGGGCTGATCACCAGCACGCGGGCTGGGCGCAGCATCATTTATCGTTCGAACATGGATGGGTTAAATGCCCTGCTGCGGTTCATGCTGGAAGACTGCTGCGGTGGCGCGCCAGAGGCTTGCGCCCCTGTGATCAATATGGTTGCGCCTTGTTGTGGTGTAACATCAAATAATTCGCCTAAGGACCTGAAATCATGACTAAAATATACCACAATCCAAGATGCGGCACTTCGCGTAATACGCTCGCAATATTGCAAAGCGCAGGCGAAGAGATCGAGGTGATTGAATATCTGAAAACACCACCAACGCGGGAAGAATTGGTCGCGATGATCAAAGAGGCTGGCGAAACACCACGTTCTGCGATGCGCGCCAAACAGAAAGAGGCCGAAGACTTGGGTCTACGCGATGGAAGCGTTTCGGATGAGGTGATTTTAGACGCGATGATGCAGCACCCGATTTTGATCAATCGACCATTTGTCGTCACATCAAAAGGTACCGCGCTGTGCCGACCTTCTGAAAAAGTCTTTACAATTATGGAAAACCCGCCTGCGAGCTACACAAAAGAAGACGGCGAGGTCGTGACACCATGACAATGACCGCAACTGATACTTTGCCCGCCGTTGATGAAGCTCAACTCAAGTCGATTGACTGGCGTGACTATGCTGGAGCGAAAGACGACGGCCATGCGCCGCGTATTTTGGTGCTCTACGGTTCCCTGCGGGGTCGGTCCTTTTCGCGTTTGGCCGCCGAAGAAGCGGCACGTTTGTTGCGGTGGTATGGTTGCGAGGTCAAAATCTTTGACCCACGCGATCTGCCTCTGCCTGATGCTTGCGATCCCGATCATCCGAAAGTGGTTGAGCTGCGCGAATTGGCCGAATGGTCTGAAGGTATGGTCTGGTCTAGCCCTGAACGCCACGGCGCGATGACAGGTATTCTAAAGGCACAAATCGACTGGATTCCGCTATCCATGGGCGCCGTGCGACCAACCCAAGGCAAAACGCTGGCGGTGATGCAGGTTTGTGGTGGCTCGCAAAGCTTTAACGCAGTCAATCAAATGCGCATTTTGGGGCGCTGGATGCGGATGGTGACCATTCCCAATCAGTCCTCTGTGGCCAAGGCATGGAATGAATTCGACGAAGCGGGGCGGATGAAGCCTTCGCCCTATTTGATGCGGATCACAGATGTGATGGAGGAGCTGGTCAAATTTACCTATATGACCCGTGCGCGTCCTGCGTTGACGGATCGCTATTCCGAACGTGTGGAAAGCGCGCAGGCCTTGATTGACCGCGTCAATCTAAAGCAAGCGGTAAGCTAACAGCACATTTTACCGACGATCTGGTAGCGGCCTGACGCCATGTTTGGCATCACGGGCCCGCAGCTGGGTGATGTAGTCTCGCAACAGCGGCACGCGGCGGGGGCGAAAGCTTTCGCTGGTGCGCGCGTAGGTCGAGATGCGTGTGGTGTGAAACATGCGAAAATCTTGGCGTGTACAGCACCATGCCAGCACCATGACCGCTTGGTCGTGATAGGATAGCGTCAGCGGATAAATGCGCCGCTGAGTGACATTTTCCTTTGCGTCTGTGTAGGTTAGATCCAGCGCCTCCTCGGCCCACATCGCCTCGCGCAATACGCTCATGTCGATGGCAGGGGGCGCGGGACGGTGCAGCCGGTGCACCAAATTCACGGCATGAGCGGCTTGGCGTTGCTGGCGCTCAGGCAGGGTGGCTAGAATTTTTGTCAAAGCATCCGAGGCCGCCGCCGCCAAAGCGGGATCACAGCGTTGATTCACATCTGACAAGGCCAAAGTCAGCGCCTCGATTTCCAATTGTGTAAAGGTTTGCGGCGGCAAGGCGATGTCTTCGGTCATGGTGTAGCCCAATCCCGCCTCGCCTTCGATCTGTGCCCCTGCTGCGCGCAGGCTGTCGATGTCGCGATAAATCGTGCGCTCTGATACCTCCATCGCGGCGGCCAATCGCGAGGCCGTCACTGGCGGAGTCAATCCGCGAATAAGGTGAAGCAATCTGAACAGTCGATCTGATTTGGCCATAGGGTTTTATCGCATAAACTTACTGACAGGAATTGTCAGCAGTAAGGTGTCACAACGGCGACATAACGCAAAGCCAAAAATGAGAGGCCAAATCATGCCAACACTTTACTACACCCCAGAGACCCGCGCGACACGTGTCATCGCCCAACTTATGATGATGGGAAAACTTGATGATATCAAAGTGATCAACGTCGATGTTGTGAAAGCTGACGGCTCTGGTCATGTTGACCCAAGCAACGCGCATCCAGAAGGCAAAGTGCCTTACTTGATCACAGATGATGGCGAACATATCCGCGAAAGCGCTGCCATCATGATGTACCTTGACGAGCTTTACGGCTGTCCTTTGGGGGTGGCATCTGGCCAGCCGGGGCGCGGTACATTCTTGTCATGGATGACCTATTATTGCGGCGTTTTAGAGCCCGCGATGGTGACGCATTTTGCCGAAATCGACCATCCGATTATGGTCAGTAACTTTCGTACAATGAAAGAAGTGGGCGATCAAATCCTCACAGGTTTGGGTGATAAGCCCTTCTTGGTGGGCGATAAAATCACTGTGGCTGATCTGATTATGGCCTCTGCATTTCAATGGGCGCCGCATTTGACGCCTGACTTTGATACAGTCAAAGCGTGGCTCAAACGCGTGGGGGAAGCGATCGATGGTCCTGCCTTGCAAGCCTATGAGGCGCGCGCCAAAGACGCGTTGATGGCTGCAGCTTAACACTATGGCACCTGAGCTAAACTTTTGGGCAGCACAGGTGTCATACTCTCGCCGCGGCGCTATTGGATCGGCGTCGCGGCATTGCGTCATGTGACACGCGGGCGTACCGCACGTTCTGCCATTATCGACGTGATGCAGCCGCTTTTGTAAGGGAGGCTGTGTTTTCGAAAGAGGGCCTGCGGCGTTGCGTTATACTGCGCGGTTTACAACCAAGCCACGTGACAGATGAACCCGCATCGCTGTTGCTGCGGCTTCTGGATCTTGGGCCTCAATCGCATCATAGATCGCGTTGTGATGTTCAATTAACTCTTCAAAAAAGGCATCGCGTTCTGCGCCAAAATCAAGGCGCAGAACCACGCGCGGGATGATGGGCGTGCCTAAGAAATTCATGAAGTCCACAAGATAGCTGTTGTGGGTGGCTTCGGCAATTTTGACATGGAAATGAAAGTCTTCGGCGGCACCTCCGACGCTTTCAGCGTTCAACTGGTTGATGGCGTCTAGGGCGCGTTTTATTTCGGCCAGTTCTGCATCTGTGCGGCGGGCTGCAGCCAGAGCTGCGGCCTCTGTTTCGATCCCAAGCCGCAATTCCATGCTTTGGCGGATGTGTGTGGTTTCATCGATACTTGTGTCACCAAAGCGAAAAGGGCGGGTGGGTAGGTGTTCAGCCACAAACACGCCGCGACCATGTTGGGGTTGGACCAGTCCTTCAGCACCAAGGGCTGAAATGGCCTCGCGGATGACAGTGCGGCTGACACCAAACATGTCAATCAACTTGAGTTCGGTGGGAAGCTGCTGTCCGGCAACCCATTGACGATCATCAATCATTTTACGCAGTCGATTGGCGACATCGACACTCAGACGCGGACGTTTTGATGTGGTTGGCGACGGTTGGTCTTGCAACGTAATTCTCCTACTGGGTCCTCCGATTGCGATGGCTTTGGGTCATGCATTAGGAGGTTTCATACTTGTGACCAGTGTTATCACAGGCTCAGGCTGACTGCATCTTACATATGACGTATGACATCATATGACTGTTGACTCAAGAGGGAGCGCTGTATACTCAAAGACGGGTCAAGATCCTGCCGCTGAGGCAGACAACATTACTTTATATGAGAGATTGCACGCTATGAACGCACATGCGAAACCAACCGTTGGGGCGCCTATCCCTGCCATTTCTGTTCCACAACTCGGTGGTGGAACCATGAATATTGGCGGGGCGACCGAAGGGTGGACCTTGTTCATCGTGTACCGTGGCCGCCATTGTGGCCGTTGCAAAAACTACCTTAACGGTTTGGAAGCGATGAAATCCGAATGGGAAGAGGCGGGGTTCACGATCAAAGTGGTGTCCGCAGACACTGAAGAACGCGCTGCAGCAGATATTGCCGAGTACAAATGGAGCATGGATGTAGGTTATGGTCTGACTGTCGATCAAATGGTCGAACTGGGGCTGTACATCACCGAACCTGCAAACAACGGCGACGCGATTGCGCGTTTTGCTGAGCCAGGCATTTTCTGCCTTGATCCAGCTGGCAATATCGTCGTCGCGGCCATTTCAAACGCGCCATCTGCGCGCCCTGATCTGGTTCAATTGCTCGATGGTATGAAGTTCACGATTGCAAACAACCTGCCGTTTCGCGGAACAGTTGTTGTCTAAGCGATAGGGGCGGGCATGCCTGTCCGCCTCACAAAACAACATTTCCATGGGGCATATATGCCCCGTTTGGCCCTGTTGAATATGGTCAGGCATGCGGCGATTGTGCAAAGCAAGCTCTCAATTTGCACCCGAAAACGCCCAACATCAGTTGGGCGTTTTGACGTTTCAGTGCGTGGTTGGCTTAGGTCATCAACAACCGCGCTTCATGTGCTTTCAAGCATAGGCGTGCTGTTGGCCCGTGTCCCGTTGGCATCGTGCGAAGTTCTGGAAACAGTTTGAACAATTCCTCGCGTGCCTCGTCAGCCACCCCGGTTAAAGACAAATCAGAGGGGTGGAAACTTTCAGAGGCAGCGCTTTCAGCAAAAACAACCTCATGGGCATCGAACATCATGTGGAAATATTCCACAAACCCGCCCTCGCGCCGCACAATGGTGGTGTCGTTGATCAGGTGCTTGGCGGCTGCGAAAACTTCATTCGCGCCAAACAACATCTCAGCGCGCCACCCGTCCAAGACCATGCGATGTTGCGGTGATACAATCAGATCGGCTGTGTTGCCCAATACGCCAGATTTGATCTGGATCGGGGCAAAATCGCCTTTGGCCTCAACGCCGCGCGACCCGATCCAGCGCAGTGGCTGAGGGCCGTGATCTCGGGTAATAACCAGATCGCCCACCTTCAACGTCTCGATGCGGCGTGAGCCATAAGGGGTTTCGATGCGGGTGCCTCGACCAAAGCAGATCAAGGTTTCGATATTCTCAAACCGAATGATCGTCCCATCTGTCAGTGTGGCATACCCGCTTTCATTGTCGCCAGCATCACGCACGACGGATCCGGGCACCATAAGGCCGTTCATGTCCAAAGTATCGCCACCACCGTCTTCGCCAGATTCGCTGCCGATGATGGTGATCACATCTGGGTTGAGCGGGTCTGCATTGCCTTCAAGCTGGGAAGGATCAATGATGAAGGTGTCATCACCGTCGCCGCCATCTATCGTATCACCGCTGCCAGCGTAGATGGTGTCATCACCTTCACCGCCGTAAATCGTGTCTTCGCCAGTGCCACCGTAAATCGTGTCGTCGCCGCTGCCGCCATCGATGAAGTCATTGTCCGCGCCGCCGCTCAGCGTATCATTGCCGCCTTGACCGTAGATCGTGTCATTGCCGTCGCCGCCGTCCATGATGTCGTCACCGTCTGTGACCGCATCGGGGTCAACAACGTAGGCCACTTCCATGACAGAGACATCGTCTAACAGCACACCCCGTTTGTCGTCTTCGCTGGCGATTTCACGGAATTCGATGGTGGTGTCATCGCCGGTTCCTGTGAATTCGACCGTATAGGTATCCCAGGTTGCATCGCCCGGTCTGATCACATCGACAAGTTCATCGTCAATGTAGACTTCAATCCCATCGTCACCCGCAGTGTTACGCAAGGCTGCGTCAAAGCTTAGGACATAGGACGTGCCCGCTGTTGTCGCGATTGTCTGGCTGATGGCGTCGACGCCGGTATCGTTGTCCAATTCGACATAGGTGTCGCCGACGGCATTGCTGACCCCGTCAAGAGATCCGTTCCAGACCTCAGACTTGCTTACGACATCCCCGTCAAGGATACTCGTCCATCCTGATACATTCGTGTCGACGGCTCCGTTTACCTTGGTGCCTGTCGCCTCCATGGTGCCATTTGTGATCAGATTTGATCCCACCGTTGTGGTCGATGGTTCGGTATTTTGGTCGCCGAACAGGATATCATCACCCTCACCACCCGACACAGTGTCATCACCAGCGCCAGCTGAGACAACATCATCGCCAAGACCAGACTCGATAAAATCGTCGCCGTCGCCTGCCTCGACCGTGTCGTCGTAATCGCCGTAGACGCTGTCAAAATGAATATCAGAAATGTTGACGCCTTGGTTGCCCCTGCCATCATTGCCGTAGTCAATCTCGATAGACGAAACAGGGCCTTCTATGGTCACAAGAATGGACCCATCCGCGTCAGCAGAAGAGGTGCTTGAGGTGCCCGTTGCTGTGTCCCCAACGACGGACACGTCTCCGGCGGATGTAATCACAACGTTAACGGGTTGGCCCTCGCTGTCATAAGCGGTGACCGTGATGGTGTCGATAAATCTGGACACATCGATATCGGAGATACGGAAACTTACGTTTTCGACTTCTGGGTTTAGGTTCGACCCTTCCGCCTGATCAAAATCGATGGTCAGGGTAGAGGTGTCGGAACCGGAGCCTTCGCCGTTTCGGTTGTTTCCGAGCAGCAAAAGAGAGCTGTCGGTGTCAAAAGTTTCACCTGTATCACTATAAATCGTATCGTCAGAGACCGCGACAGAGTAGCCAGGGCCCTCATCATTATAGCTGATGGAAACCTCGATGCCGCCAACAACCATAGAGCCATCTGAATTTGAAAGATCGACGCCGTCTTCGGCGTAATCGTCCCATGAGAAAACGTTAGACGTTGCGGTTTCGCCATCGATCACATCACCGCCATTTGGTTCAACGTATGAGGAATCTATCGTGTCATTTCCGCTTGTGCCCTCGACAATGTCGTCTTGGTAATCGGCATAGGTAAAGGCTTCTTCACCGTCAGCAATAACCGCGAAAGTGTCATTGTTCAGGACTTCATAGGTATGCCCCACAACAAGGGGCACCTCAGATAGAGTGTAAAGCCCTTGCGCATCGCCGCTTTCAACATCGAACTGCGCGATTTGAAAAATTTCACCTGTTGTGGTGTCTTGAACGGTCCACACACGTTCTGCATCAACAGTCGCATTGGTTGAGGTGTCGCCATCGAGTGACACAACCGCAGTCGTGGCGCCGTCGCCAGCGTTGTCGTCATCCAAGCCCAACCCATCGGCCCCTGTACCGTTGTCGGTGATTGCGGCAACGCCTGCGGCAATTTGAGGGCCAGTATAGGTGGAAAAGGATCCCGTTTCTCCCAAAAAGGATGCCGGATCAATGTTATAAAATCTTACGTCGAATACTGGCATATCAATCACCTCAAAACTACAGATCAAACCACAGAGCGCAGTTCGATCGTCTTGATCGATGAAATGACGGAGGATTGAGGCTCAAATTGGGCAGGTTTGAGGTCCATACGTGAAAAATAAGGGGTTTTTAAAGGCACTGTTTACAAAATATGCCGTGTTTTTTCGCCGTGGGTATCCCGCTGGGGCGCAAGCTAGGGATCGTATTGAGGCCCTTAAATGAGATTTTTGCCCCTAGTTTTTATGACTATGCGCCACGTCTAAGCCTGTACTTTGCCAAAACGTGAGGTGCGCCTCTTAGGGCAGGATCGCAAGCCAACACCAAATGGTAAGCACAGAAAGCCCCGTACCGATCAACACAGACGAGGCCGCCACGCGTTTTGCCGAACCGTACATGTCTGCAAACAAATAGCCATTAACGCCTGTGGCCATTGCTCCTGTAAGCGCAGCAGACCTGAGCGGGCCAACCTCTAGATGAAAGACAAAATGACCCAAGCCATAGGTGATCAAAGGATGTACCAACAGTGATGCCGTGACAGTCCAAGCGATGATACGCATGTCGCCCTCTGGACGGTAGCGCACCAAGACGCCACCCAATCCGAATAATGCAACAGGAATAGCTGCGCTTTTCATGAGATTGATCGAGTCCCAAAGAGGCAGGGGCAAAGATAGGCCCGTCACATTAACGATCCAGCCCGCTGAAATGCCGATGATCAAAGGATTTTTCAAAATAGACGAACTGACCTGTTTGGCCAGTTTTATCGCCGATATATTCTGTCCTTGGGCACGGGCGAGCTCCATTGCGGTGATCCCAACTGCGTAAAGCAATGGCGCGTGGATCGAAATGATCGCAAAGTTCCACCCTAGAGCATCAATCCCATAGGCGCGCTCAGTGATCGGGATGCCCAGCAACATACAGTTTGAAAATAGACCGACAAAACCGATGGCGACAGAGTCCGTCAGGCTGCGTTTGAACAAATAGCGCGCGCCGCAAAAGGCAAAAGCGCCCCCCGAGAATGCGCCGATATAAAATGAAAGCAGCAACGGCGGGTGAAAGGTTTCGCCCAAATCTATCTGCGCAATGCCTGAAAACAACAACAATGGCACGGCAAAGTTCTGGGCGAATTTCATCAACATCGCCACGGCATCGTCAGAAATCCAACCCCGTACCCGCGAAAGATAGCCATACCCCACAACCAAAAAGACGGGCATAATGACTTGAAGCAGCGCTTGCATAGATTTTAGTCCTTAAAGGGGATCGTCAGACCGTCGAATGCGGGTGTGATGTGATCTTCGGTCTCAGCTTGCAGGGTCTCGTAGTCAAGATCAATGTGCATATTTGTGAGAACGGCTGTGCTGGGCGCGGCGCGTTCGATCCACTCCAGTGTTCGTGCCAAATGCGCGTGCGAGGGGTGCGGTTCATAACGCAAGGCATCGATGATCAATGTGCCGAGCCCCATAAGTTTGGGCCAGCTGTCTTCAAAAATCTCTAAAACATCAGGGATATAGGCCAATGACCCAATGCGAAACCCAAGCGCGTCGATTTGGCCGTGGTTCACTTTGATCGGATCAAAGGTGATCGGCCCGCCAGCGCCATCAATCGTCACAGGGCCAGAGATGGCGTGCAGGTCCAAAATGGCGGGATAATTCGAGCCCTCAGGCTGCACGAAGGCATAGCCAAAACGCGAAATAAGATCGTTTTGCGTGTCTTTGTCGGCCCAGACTTTCACCCGCTCGCGCATGGAAAACACCACTTGGCGCAGATCATCAATGCCGTGGACATGATCCGCATGGGCGTGGGTGTAAATCACCCCGTCCAAATGGCTGACATTTGCATCCAGCAATTGTTTGCGCATATCGGGCGAGGTGTCGATCAACACTTTTGTGGTACCGCCTGAACCGGTTTTTTCAACCAAAGCAGAACAGCGCAGGCGTGTGTTTTTTGGATTTTTGGGATCGCAGGCCCCCCAAATGCCGCCAATGCGCGGCACGCCACCGGAGGACCCGCAGCCCAATATGGTAAAGGTCAGGCTCAAAGCACGGCCTTGGTGAACAGACGTTCAAAATTGGCTTCTGTCTGGGCCGCGAAATCAGCGTAATCCATGCCGAAAGTCTCGGCCGCTTTGCGCGCTGTATGGGCGACATAAGACGGCTCGTTACGACGTCCGCGAAAGGGTGGCGGCGCAAGATAGGGCGCGTCTGTTTCCACCAAAATGCGATCCTTGGGCACATCGCAGAAAATTTCGCGCAGTTCAGATGATTTAGGAAACGCCGTGATGCCAGACATCGACAGGTAAAACCCCAACTCGAGTGCCGCCATGCCCAATGCGCGTGAGCTGGAAAAACAATGCATAACGCAAGAATAGGCGCCCGCCTTAAATTCTTCCGTCAAAATACGCGCCATATCATCATCCGCAGCACGCGCATGAATGATCAAAGGCAGGCCGGTTTGACGCGCCGCCTCAATATGAACCCGCAGGCTTTCCTGTTGAATGCTCATACTGTCGACGCTGTAGTGATAATCCAGACCTGTCTCGCCAATCCCGACGAATTTCGGATGGTCTGCCAGTTTGACCAAATCTTCAACGCTGGCCAAAGGTTCCTCTGCCGCTGACATAGGGTGGGTGCCTGCCGCCCAAAATACCGGTGCATGGGCCTCAGAAATAGCCTGCACCTGCGGTACGTTTTTCAGCTTGGTGCAGATCGTCACCATCCGGTGCACGCCAGCGTCCACAGCCCGTTCAATCACTTGCGGCAATTCATCTGCAAAGTCGGGAAAGTCCGTGTGACAATGGCTGTCGGTGATCAAAGGCGTGGCTTCAGACGTCATATCGGATGCGGACATTACGGGTGCTCTAAACTGTGGCGGCGCGCAGCGGTTTATCGAGTTCGGGCTACGCGAGACGCCGTGTCATTAATCTTAAATACCATATCAAGGATCGACGCGGCAGGGTCAAGGTTGACCGCCTTGGCATGAGCCGCGCGGGCCGATATTTCTTGTTGCACTGTGGCCCAGTCTTTGGCCGCCATGCTGTCAGGGGCCAAACGCGTCATGACCTCGGCCTCGCCTTTGGCCGCTTCGACAAGTGGCGGACGGCCTGCGCCTGTGCGTGCCATGCGGGTCAAGAACCGATCAATGAGCCCCAAAATAAGCTCATAGCGATCGACATTGGCAGCGCCCACACAGCTTTCCGCCAGTTTGAGCGCACGCGGGCGGTCCAGTTTGGGCAGCGTTGCGAACAAGGCAACAACTTCGCGATACGCGTCCATTCCGTCCAAATTCGTCAATCTTAAGGCTTCCCCAACCGAGCCTGCTGCCAATTCAGCAAGAGCGTCGCTTTGGTCTGCCGCATCAAAGCCTGCCGCGTCAAGGGCTTGGCGGACATCTTCGCCGCCCAAATGCCCCAAGCGCAACTCGCGACAGCGCGACCGGATGGTTGGCAAAAGCCGCGAGGGTTGGTGGGACACGAGCAAAAGCACAGCATCTTTGGGGGGCTCTTCGAGCATTTTTAGCAAAGCATTGGCCGAGGACACATTCATTTCATCCGCACTGTCCACGATCACCACGCGACGTCCGCCATCCGTGGCCGACATATGAAAAAACGCGCCCAGTTTGCGCACCTCTTCGACGGAAATCTGTGCGGTGTGTTTACTTTTCTTTGCATCATAGGCGCGCCGGATCAAACACAGGCGGGGTTCAGCCAATTGTGCGGAGCGGCGATAGACGGGTGTATCGTGGCCAATCTCAAGGCTGGTCGGGGCAGGGGGGGCGTCCCAAAACAGGCCAGCGTCAGCCTCGCCCACAGGTTGAGACAGTAAAAACCGCGCGATCCGCCACGCCAGCGTCGCTTTGCCCACGCCGCGCGGTCCCGTGATCAACCAAGCATGGTGCAAGCGCCCCGTGTTGAAGGCTTCCAAAAACGCGTCTTCGGCTTTGGATTGACCAAATAAATGCAATGTTTCACGCGGATGCGGCGCGCCGGGGGCGCGGTCTGCTTCCGGCTCTAGCTCCATGTCTCCGGCGGGGGCTCTCATGCGTGTGGGCCTTCGGCTGCGGCCAAGCGCGGCAGAATGGCCTCGGCAATATCACTGGCCACATCATCCATGCTTTGCGCGCCCTCGATGACAACAAAACGGGGGGCATTTTTTGCCAGTTCCATAAACGCGCTGCGCATCTTGATTTGCATCTCAACGCCGAAATCTTCGAACCGCTCTTCTGCTGTCTGACGTGACTTGGCGCGCGACAATCCAACGCTGGGGTCGATGTCGACCAGAATCGTGATGTCAGGTTCCACCCCGATCATCGCCGCATGCAACGCATTCACACGCTCCAACAAATCGCCGCGTGTGGTGCCTTGATAGACCCGTGTGCTGTCGGCAAAGCGATCACAGATCACGATTTGTCCAGCCTTCAGCGCAGGGCGAATGGTCTTTTCCAAATGGTCGCGGCGCGCGGCGGTGAACAACAAAAGCTCGGTTTCAGCCGACCAACGATCTGGGTCGCCTTCCAGCACCAGCGCGCGGATTTCTTCGGCGCCAGCCGATCCACCAGGTTCGCGGGTCAAGATCACGTCATGACCTTGATTGCGTAGGAAATCCGCCAAAAGACGCGCTTGGGTGGATTTGCCAGAGCCGTCAATGCCCTCGAAACTGATGAACATATATAGGTCCTATTGCGCCACGGTATCAGGGGCGTCGGATGGCGTGGTCAGCTTGGTGCGCAGCACGCTAAAGGCTGTGCGCAACCGAGGGCCAACGCCGCCACGTTCAATCGTGCGGTCCGCCACCAGCGGCAAGCGCGCTTCAGGCATATCGCCGCGATCGATCACGAGTTCCGCAACCTTATCGCCTTGCAGAATTGGCGCTTGTAGCGGGGCGGAATAGACGACTGTTCCGGTGACATCTTGCAACATTGGCGCAGGCAGCAACAAAGACATGTCTTGTGCCGCGACAAGACCTACGTTGGTCTCGCTGCCCATCCAGACATCGGCGCGGGCGAATTCTTGCCCTGATGTCGCGATTGTTTTTTGCGCGAATTGGCGAAAGCCCCAGCTGACAATACGTTCGGCCTCTTGAGCGCGCTCTGCTTCTGAAGAGAGGCCCGTTATAACGAAAACCAAACGACGATTGCCCTGCATCGCGGAGCCGACAAGCCCGTAGCCCGCCTCTTGGGTGTGGCCGGTCTTAAGCCCATCCGCGCCGATACCGAGTTTCAGTAAAGGGTTGCGATTGTTACGGTTTTGCGGTGCGCGATTGTCGTAAGGGAATTCGAGCTGTCCAAAGTAACCGTAATATTCAGGGAAATCCTTGATCAGGCGCGTTGCCAAAATGCCGAGGTCTTCCATCGACATGCGTTGCGCGGGGCTTGGCCAGCCAGAGGCATTGGCAAAGGTCGAATTGTCCATTCCCAAAGCCTGCGCGCGCTCATTCATCAGCCGTGCGAAATTGTCTTCCGTGCCAGCAAGCCCTTCGGCCACCGCGACACAGGCGTCATTGCCAGACAATACGATAATACCTTGGATCAACTCTTCGACGGTGGGGCGATCTGTTTCATCCAGAAACATCGTTGAACCGCCCATATTTTTCGCCCGTGTCGAGACAGAAAACCGTGTGTCAAGCGTGACGCGGCCATCGCGCAGGGCCTCGAACAACATGTTGAGTGTCATCAATTTGGACATCGAAGCAGGCGGAAGCGGCGTATCGGCTTCTTTTTCCAACAACAGCGTATCAGTCGTCAGGTCATAAACCCAAGCGGCCCGCGCATGGGTATCAAAGGCAAAGGCGGGCAGGGCTGATGTGACCATCACACAGGAGGCCGCAACAACACAGGCAAGGCGGGACAAGAGATGGGGCATAGATATGCAATCCTTTTCGTCTCTGGCGTCAAACGGTGGCGCGCAGACCAACGTAAATTGAATGCGCAGAAAACCTGCGCAGATATGTAACGCCTTAATGTGTCACAAAATACGCATCAGTGAAGCCCGCTGACTTCACTTTTGCGAGAAGATCTTTGCGTTCATTTGCATTGGAGGCAGGTCCGACGACCACGCGCCAAAACGCCTTGCCCGACGTTTCACCGTCTTTCACGATCGCGACAAGACCTTGCGACCCAAGCATTGCTACCGTGCGGTCTGCGTTGTCTTTGACCGAAAAAATTCCGATTTGGATGAACGGCTTGCTCAGATTTGCCGCCGCAGCCTTCGGGGCTGTCGTCTTGGGGGGCGCGACGGGTTTGGCAGTCGGTGCGCTGGATGCTGCAGGGGCAATCGCATCCAATGTGGCAGCTGCGTCAGCGATGGGATCAAGTGGGGCGGCCTCGATCGTTTCTGCGGGGGCGAGTGTCTCTACCTGTTCGGGGGCTGTCGCAACGGGGACCTCTTCGCGGCGCAATGCGGTGATGTTCAACTCAGCGGGGCTGCCAGCCAAAAGGCCCAAGGCTTCGGCGGCATCCGAGGAGACTTGAATTTCAGGGCCGGGCGTGCTGCGTTCGCGTTTGAACAAGGCACCGATCACGAACTTGCCGTTTTTAGAATTTCGGATGATGACGCGCTCTGGGTCTGTGACATCAGAATGCGCGACCCAAACGCCGCCCAAAGAGGGCCGGCCATCCCAAAGCCCGCTGGCTGTGACTTGAAACACATCCGGTGCTTCGATGTCGCGCTCAACGATTTTGGTCGATGTTTGCTGCTGTACCGTGCCGTCTGCCGAAACACTCGGCTTTTTCTGAAAGAGGTTGACACCTTGCCC
This sequence comes from Pacificibacter marinus, assembly GCF_018860665.1. Classification (GTDB taxonomy): domain Bacteria; phylum Pseudomonadota; class Alphaproteobacteria; order Rhodobacterales; family Rhodobacteraceae; genus Celeribacter; species Celeribacter marinus_A. The sequence continues at coordinate 6,420 of NZ_JAHKPK010000025.1, read as the reverse complement.
GTCATCGCAGGCCACCAAAAATGTTGCACTGGTCAGCATCAACATCGCGCGCATGACGAGGCGGCTTTTGATCTGCGGTTTTAGGCGATGGATTGATGTGTGAGTGCCCGTCGATTGCATGCTCTATGCCCCTTGAACTTGTGCCGCGTTTTATCCGCGAATGATCTGCTCTGCCTAGGCCGCTTTGCCACTTTGGGCATTGATGCGGTTTTATTTTTTTGCAGTCTAGCGGCTTGCCCTTGCGCTGGAAAGCCCTGCATGTGGCAATGGGCAAAAAACGGCATGTTTTCCAGCTTGCAACACCCGCATAGGATTGGAAAATTTGTGCTAAGCGAAATTGTTTTGATTTTTTTTCGTTACATGTCTTTTAGAATCGAAAAGAGGGCGCTAGAGAGAGCGCGTCGGAGGAGTGGCAGAGTGGTCGAATGCACCGGTCTTGAAAACCGACGAGGGTGAAAGTCCTCCCAGGGTTCGAATCCCTGTTCCTCCGCCACATCACCCTAAATTTTTGCATTAAATCAAATATTTAGGGTAGGTGTGTCGTTTTTTGCCCCACATATTGCCCCACAGCTAAATCATAGTCATCGCCTCTCTTATTGTTGACGTAGGGTTCTGCATTGGGCTTTCATACCTCAGTATTTTAATAATTTTTGAGGTGGGGACATGTCCGAACAATTACCTGAGTATCTTAAGCAAGGTGAAGCGGCGCGCCTGTTTCCCGTTCTCTCGACGACATCAAAAGAAGGGCGAACAACGTCTATTGTGTTGGCCTGTGTATCTAAGGTCGAAGAGTTTGGCTCAGAATTGCTGTCTAGTGTTGGGCAAAAGCTTGGGAAGAGGACTAAGGTCGCAACATACACCGAAGTTTGTTTTGAAAAACAAAGTGGGTCAGTCAATGACCGCCCAGATGGATTGATAACCCTAAAGACAGGCAGTCGTGAATGGGTGGCCTTGATCGAAGCGAAGGTCGGCAACAATGATTTGGATGCAAGCCAATTAGAGCGATATCGTGCCTTGGCAAAAGAGAACGGCGCGGATTGTGTGATTTCTATTTCAAATCAGTTCGCCACTAGCCCAATGGTTCACCCGCTAGATGATGTTCGAAAAAGCCGCTCGAAAATACCAGTTTATCACTGGTCATGGATGCATATTTTGACGATTGCAGATTTGCTTTTGTCTAGCGAGGGGGTTGCAGATACCGATCAGAAAATATTGCTGAATGAATTGCGAAGATTTCTAACCCACGAAAGCGCGGGGGTTAAGGGCTTTGATAGAATGCCGCGCGAATGGGCAGAGTTGAATAAACTCGTTTCAAGTGGAGGTAGCATTCCAGCACGCTCACCTTTGGTTCTGCCTGTTTTGCAGGCGTGGCATCAAGAAACGCGTGACCTATCGCTTATTTTAAGCCGTATGACGGGGGCGAATGTGTCTGAGCGCCTTCCACGAAAACACGCCGCTGACCCTGCCAATCGTCAAAAGGACGAATTGCAAGATTTGCGCGATGCTCATTGCTTGAAGTGTTCGCTGAGCGTGCCTGATGCCGCTGCAACAATTGATGTTGTCGCTGACATTCCGCGCCGTAGTATCGACGTTGGGATGACCTTGCGCGCGCCTGAAGATAAAAAAACCACAAAGGCGCGAGTGAATTGGTTGTTGCGCCAAGTCAAAGCTGAAAGTGTTGACGGTTTGTTTTTGCGACTGCTTTGGCCCGGTGCAAGCGAGGCAACACAGCACGCATTTCAAGACTTGCGCAATGACCCCGACTTGGCAAGTGAGGGCAAAGAACACCTTGTTCCCCATGGCTTTCATCTCTTTGTGTCTGAACGGCTTGGGGCCAAATTTACCCAGCAAACTAACTTTATCGCTGAGTTGGAAGTTTTGGTTCCTAAGTTTTATGGCGACTTCGGTTCAAACATTTCTGCTTGGCAACGCAAGGCTCCTCAGATCAAACAAGGGCGCGATGATAGCGAAGATGTTTCTACCGAGGCTTTAGAAGAAGATTCTGAGGGCTTTGAGCCATAGGCTTTCCCAGCTTTTTAATAAGTTTTTGCAAGCTGGGCGGTTTTAGTTCCCCGCCCAGCATGTTGAGAAATGTTAAGGTTTGAGGTCAGTGTTCGGGTGTCGCCAGCCTAAGATTCCCCAAAGGTAACTCGCCACAGCAAAGCCCAAAAATACGAACCCCATGTCTGCGATGCTGTCTAACCAAATCGGTATAGCGGGATCAGCGCAGGTGTGTTGATCCAGCAATATCTCTTTGGCGATCAGGGCGCGGGATGCGGCCCAAAGGAACAGCCACCATCCCTTGAAAAAGCCAATCCACTTGATGCCTACGCCCAGCGCAATATGACCAAACCCGTAAGCTGCCCAGATTGCCCAGCTAAAGTTTGGCAGGCAAACGTCTGCAAACCAAAACATCTGCAATGGTGACACAGCCCCTATGGTGTATTCTGATACTGTCCCAAATATCATGACGCCGCCTTTCTGGGTTTTGCCAGATACGTCCCGAATTCTATGACGGCTGGGCAATGCGGTGAGGCGTTGGGAGGTGCTGTGTCCTCTATTCTAGGACGCGGTGGCTTGGGTTTTGGGCGGGGCTTTTGTTTCGTGGCTTCAGGAAAACCTTTCCTCCAAGACATGAACGCCTTTGTTGCTTTTTGCCCGTGCAGTTCTTCTTCTTCTAAAATCCATCGGGTTGTTTGCCCTACGCCGCTTGGTCCAAGGTGATGCCTCTGGGCTGCGCGAATGAACTGGTGTTCTTCAAGCTCTGCAAAGTAACGCCCCATCGTGTTGCGGTTGAGATTGAGGCGCTCAGCGGCTTCGCGGTGGCTCAAAGTTATCTTGCCATTGTTGGAGCCGTTGAAGCGTGTTTTCATTTCACAGTAGAGACTGCGCGCCGTGGGCGACATATCCCGCCATGCTGGGCTTTCTGTCATCCACTCATAGAGCATTAGGAAGCGCTCCTTGTTGCGCCGCTTGCCGTGCTTGTACGGTTTACGCCCCATGGTTCGGCCCCTTCTTGCGATCAGGTAAAGCGGTAAGGGCAGGGCAAGGCGCTTCACCTAGACCCGCCCACAGTCGCAAAACAGTATCTTTGGATAAGCAGTACCCCAAAGACAGCCAGCGCGGTTGTGTCCCGCCTTTCTTGCGCTGGATGATCCATTGCTGGTCGTGACGGCAAACGATGACGCGGGTAACTACGCCAAGGGCTACCACGCGCGCGTATTGGTCGCCCGTTTCTTTATGTGATGGTATAACAGTCATTGCGAAGCCTCCCCAAACACGGGGTGAACCTTGCTCACCAAGAAATAGCGTCCATGGTTCCCTGCATATTTGCCCTCATGCGGTTCCATGACGGTTTCGATCATCACGCCCTTTTTGCGCAAGAGGTGCAGCGCCGACGAAAAGCGGATGCCAGCGGGGAGTTCCGCCGTGGTGACGCCTTTGCCTTTGGTGAGCCGTAAAATATCCAAAAGCCACGCTGTGCGGCCTTTGGCTTGTACTGTGAAGGGGGCGCAGCCTGCATTGGTGATGACATAGCTCCGCCGTTCCGCCCAAGCGGTGTGTTCAAAAATTGTCATGTCGGTTGATCCCCTAGGTCGTGGTTCGGGATTCAAGCCAAAGCGCAATGTCGCTTGCGCGCCACGCTACAGCTCGTTTTCCGATTTTAACGGGACGGGGGAAGTTGCCTTCAGACATGGCGCGGTAAAGCCCGCTTTTGCTCATGCCTGTGATCTGCTCTACGCCGTAGCGTCTCAAGAGATGTTCAGTCATCAAAGACCTTTCTAAATATTGCCGCTTTTTTTTTGCTTGCGGCATGTTAGAAAGAACATGGAAATTGACTCGGGAAAGTTTTTTCCATTTGTGCGGACGCTGGGATTATTCTCGGCGCCCGTGCTCTTTCTGGGGCTGTCTTAAGCCTTGTGACAACTGTACTTGCAGTCCCACAAAGTGCAAAGGGGTTGTTGGGTACTTCAGTGCAAAAAAGTGCGGCGGCACAGCAGTTAACCTTCTGAGTTGAAACATGTTTTGTGACATTAACGCACGTTTTGTAGAGAGTTTTTACCGATGTGTTGCAGGGATTTTACCGGTATTTTGACGTCTCTTTAATATCGGTAATTCGCCATTTTTGTGTTCGGCCTTTTAGTTAAGTCTCTCACTTTTAATCCGAAAATACTGATCAACGCTCTTGGTCACAAAGCTGTTTGCGTCAAAGTCGGAAGTCACGACTGTTATCGGCAAAAATGTGAAGTGATTTTTTAAGAAAAAATTTGGAGACTCGGCATTAAAATGGCGTTTTCTGGAAAGGAATTATCCGATTTGATGGATTTGTGCCGTTTTTGCACAGAGGTGATTCTGCCAGAGGTCCATAAGTCCGCGCCGCTTTTCAAATAGATCAGACCGCGCATAGGCTGCTTCGGCTTTGTTCTGGATGGTGTGGGCCAGTGCGGCCTCTGACACTTCGCGTGCGGTGGTCGTGCGCTCTTGGGTCCATGTCTTGAACGATGTGCGGAAACCATGAATGTCAGCGGCAAAGCCGTTCTCTTTGACCAATTTCGATAGCGTCATGTCGGAAAGAGGTTTGCCATAGCGCGTACCTGCAAAGATCAGGTCGGACCCGTCATTGAGTGCCTTTGCCTCTGCCAATATCTCAAGCGCACGGTTTGATAATGGAATGCGATGTTCTTTCTTGGCTTTCATGCGCTGGGCGGGAATGGTCCACGTTGCAGTGTTCAAATCAATTTCAGACCAAACGGCGTTGCGCGTCTCACCTGATCGGGTGGCTGTGAGGATTAGAAACTCAAGGGCCAGCTTGGTTGTGCGTCCCGCGCCGCTGTTTTTCATCACCTCCAAAAAGGCGGCAACGTCACCATAGGGCATTGAGACGCGATGCTTAACAGTACGGTCCTGTTTGGGCAGGGCTTGAGTGATGACCAAAGTTGGATCATCTTGTCGCCATCCTTGCGCTATGGCCCATTTAAGCACGGTCCCAATGCGTTGACGAACGCGGCGCGCAGTTTCAGGTTTTTTCAACCAAATGGGTTGCAGCACGGCCAGTACATCGGCGGTGGTGATTTCTGACACCTTCGTAGAGCCAAGGCGGGGGAAAGCATAGGTTTGCAGCGTCGATATGAATTGCGCGCCGTGTTTGGCGTTGCGCCAAGTTGGCAAATTGATGCGGTGGACTTCGCGCGCAGCTTCTTCAAAGGTCATGACAGCTTTGGCTCTGCGCTTGACTGCAAGCGGGTCACCACCTGCGCGGGCCAGTTTGCGATTGTTGTGTGCAAGCTCGCGAGCCTGTGCGAGCGTCACAAGGGATGCAGACCCTAGGCCAATGTCGGTGCGTTTGCCCCGAATGACGATGCGCTGAATCCAGCGTTTAGAGCCAGAGGGTTCGACTCTCAAAATTAAGCCGTTTCCATCCCCATATCGCCCCGCTTCTTTGACAGTGCGCACAAAGGCCGCTGTGAGCGGTTTCTTGGTTTTCTTGCCTTCAGGAATTGAGTTTTCTGACATGTTAGCCCCACATTCTGCCCCACATATTTTATGGGAATACATGAGACCTTACAAGCCCATGTGGTGCCTAAATGCCTTGAAAATAAACAGTTTTGGGGTCTTTTGGGTATGTATAGGGATTCAAACCTGCGGACTGTTCCTCCGCCATTATATTTCACGCGTAATTTTTTATTTTCGCGCGAAATCAATGGCTTAACGCTGTGGTCGTCGATGGTGCCGATCTTACCTCCCTTGATTTGCACCCCATTTTGCTACATAAAGCGAATGTTGGGGGCGCCAGTCTGTCAAAACCTGTCCTGCGTGGAACGATTTGGTATTTAAAACGACGTGTCCCAAAACGGTATGCGTCAGTCGAGCCGCGGCCTGTTGTTTGGCATAGCCTCAAAACCGATTCCTATGGTGTTGCGGTGCAAAAAATGGCTGGGGTCTGGCTGTCGTATATCGAAGGCTGGGAAGCGTGTCTCGCTGGGCGGGATGGCGATGCGGCAGAAAAGTTTCGCGCAGCGCAACAGTTGGCAGCTCTGCGTGGGTTTCAATTTTTATCAATTGATAGCGTTACACAGGCACCGTTGGATGAGGTTTTGCGGCGCGTTGAAGCGACGCAGACTGCAGATGGAGTGCCTGACGAGGTGATCGCATCGGCTCTGTTGGGGGTGGTTGAGGCACCGCAATTGCGGCTGTCAGACCTTGTCGGCCATGTCGAAACGCTTGCGGCCCATGACAATCGCTTCAAAAACAGCGAACAAATGCGCTTGTGGCGCTCGCCTCGCCTGCGGTCTGTCAACAATTTGATTGCGGCTCTTGGCGAGGACCTGAACGTGGTTGATGTCGGTGGCGCAGAGGCACGCAAATTCAAGCGGTGGTGGCAAGCGCGCATGGCCGGTGAGGGGCAGTCCGCTCAGACTG
>NZ_JAHKPK010000019.1 GCF_018860665.1 Pacificibacter marinus | reverse complement strand
CAGGCCTGCTTCGCCTCGCTCGGCGTAGGCCTTGCGCCACCGGTAAAAACTGGCGCGGCCAATCCCAAAATAGCGACAAGCTTTCGCAACATGGCCAATCTCTTCAGCGTAGCGCAAAATCCGCAGCTTACGTTGAATCTCGCGTTGATCCTTGTTCATGAACATCTCCTTCTGTCCAAGTCTGGGAGGTTAACGGAAAGGTCTCGCGAGTAACGGCATATCTACATGCATCCGATCACACACTCAAACCGTTCAGAAATCTCTTGCACCAATGGGGGCATCCATACATGCAGCAAAGGCTTTCAAAGGGACGGCTTCAATTCACGACAGGCTTTGTAGGGCAGTGGTGAGGACAAGCATCTTTCACCCCAAAGTGTCATGAAATTAAGATAAATAAATGTGCTGTTGACACATATGTGACATCGGCATACTCGTACACCCCATAGCCGCCATTACACGGATGATCGCAATGTCTTCTGCTGCGCCACTCGCTAACCTCTCCCGTCGTCGCAGGATTCTTATTTATGTATTTATGATGCTGGCGCTGTTCATGGCGACGCTGGACAATCAGATCGTTTCCACGGCGCTGCCCACAATTGTTGCGGAATTGGGGTCGATTGAACGCTTCGGCTGGGTCAGTGCCGCGTATCTGTTGGCGCAAAGTGCGATCATGCCCGTCTATGGCAAGCTGGGCGACTTGTTCGGGCGAAAATATGTAATGATGTTCGCGATTTCGTTGTTTGTCATCGGATCGTTAAGCTGCGGATTGGCATGGTCGATGGAAAGCCTGATCGCCGCGCGTGTTTTGCAGGGCTTGGGCGGAGGCGGCATTATGGTGTCGATTTTCTCAATTAATGCCGATCTTTTCGCGCCGCGTGAACGCGCACGGTATCAAAGCTTCTCCAGCTTGGTTTTGATGGCATCCGGCTCCATCGGACCAACACTGGGCGGAGTTATGAGCCAATATTTAGGCTGGCGCTCAATTTTTCTAGTGAATTTACCGATCGGGATTTTGGTACTGACCAGCATCTTCTTGTTGCTGCCCTATGTGCGTCCGAACCGCCAACCTAAAATAGATTACGCGGGTGCTACGACTTTAGCGATCACAATTGGATTGATCGTATTATGGGCAGATGGCTCTCATATTTTCGGCGGGATGTTTACGCCGGTCACCTTTGGGATTTTGATACTCGCCACAATATCTGCAATCGTTTGGGTGCGTATAGAGCGCCGTGCGCCAGAGCCGATCATCCCGCTGAGCCTGTTCAACGATAAAAACTTTCCACTCTTGCTGATTGTAGCGCTCACTTCGGGCGGTGTCGGCATTGGTCTGGTCAACTATCATGCGCTGTTTTTACAAATGACCACAGGTCTGTCGCCCGCGCATGCCGGTCTGTTCTTTATCGCCATCACCGGTGGCATCGCTGTTGGTTCATTGACGGCTGGCCGTTTGATTGCACGGAGCGGTCAATATAAGCCGTTCTTGATCACCGGCACCACGTTGTCCGTACTTGCCTTGATCGCAGTGTCACAAATTCAGGTGGGGACTTCACTTTGGGTGATCGGAAGCGTGCTGGCTGTAAGTGGCCTTGCGATTGGTCTCGCGCAGCAATCACCGATCATTGGCGTGCAATTGATTGCTCCGCAAGCCGATATCGGCGCGGCAACCAGCGCGGTGACGCTGTGTAGGATGGCAGGGGCTTCATTGGCCATTTCAACTTACGGTGCAGTTCTGTCAGCGCGGTTGATGGCAGGGGGCGATGGCGTGGTAGGTGTGCCCGATCCTTCCAGCCTTTCGCCCGAGGCACTTGCTGGCTTGCCTGAGGCAAGCCGCATCGCGGTCAGCATTTTGTTTTCCGATGCATTCACATGGCTTTATATGGTGGCTGCTGGGGTCTCGATGATAGGGCTGACTGCGGCGATTATGTTGCGGCCTACAACCATGCCTGTGAGTGAACAGATCAGCTAAACAGTCCGTTGTAGCGGTCCTGTGTGGGTCAAAATGCATCAAGCTTGTTTCGACAGAAAGCTATAGCGCTTTAAGCTATGGCTTTTTAACGCAGTGATGCCTATCGATCCCACCTTTATTGAATTGGGTCCATCTTGACTTAAGCGCTTACAAAAACCGTTTTTCTTCCAACAGGTCTGGCAGGTCGTTTTCATAGAGAACGACGTCATCCTTGGTGAGCGTTTTTGCAATTGCTGCGCGGGCGGCGAAAAATGTTGGCACTTCGATCACCTCAGCCGTCTCGCGTTTCGCGGCAGTCACAAAGCTGTCAATACGGCTTGGGTTTACAGCGTAAATCACATCGCAGCGTGTGCCAGAATAGTGGCCCAAACGATCATGAACGCGGTCATGTTCTAACCCGAGTTCTGCAATGCCAGGGGTCACAAGTATTCGGCGTCCACCACGGTGTTTCGCCAATTTATCCAAGGCCGATACGGCAGACATAAAGCCAAGTTCATTGGAATTATAGGCATCATCAAGGATGAGAGCTGAGCCAGGTGTGTCGATCTTTTGCAAACGGTGCGGAATTTGCGAAATGGTCTTTGTGAAATACGGGATTTGGTCGGCGGTGCTTGGATCAATCAGCAGCGCAAGTGTCACGGCCAAAGCGGCATTCATTACGTTGTGATCGCCAATCAATGGCAACTCAAACGTCAAAGTGGGGATGCGGGCATCAGCAGACTTAAGCGTGATCGACCAAGACCCACCTTCAATTTCAACAGCGTCAATGGTGACGTTAGCGTCCTGCAGCCCAACGGTGACGATCTTATCGCCATATGTGTCTTTCAAGGCTTTGAATGGTGCGTATTGCATCACATCCGCGTTGATCACCATGGTGCCGCCCGCAGCACAGACCTCAGCCGCCAGTTCGGATTTTGCCTGTGCTATGGCCTCGATGCTGCCAAAGCGTTCTGTATGGGCGTCGCCAACGGCTGTGACGATGCCGTATTGCGGATGGATGAAGTCACACAGGCGTTTGATCGATCCGATGCCGTAGGCGCCCATTTCAGCCACAAAATATGTGTGCGCATGTTGCAGGCGCTGACGGATGTGGCGGGTGTGACCTAGCACGGTGTTGATCGATCCGGGGCTGTAGAACACCGGACCAGATGTTTCCAAAATTTCTGCGAACATGTGTTTGACCGTGGTTTTGCCAAACGATCCTGTAATGCCGATGCGAATGGGATCAAGGGCTTCCAATTTTGTGCGAGCTTGATCGACAAAGCCTTCGTTGATGCGATCTTGGAAGGGCTTCAGGATCATATTCGCGCCGATCAAGGCAAAAGGCACCGCTTGTAACACGAGGATTGCGAAAATGGGGTGCACGAAAACCAGCAAAGCGCCAAGGCCCAAAGGGACCAAGGCCAAACGCCAAATCCGCAGAGCGCGTTGTGTTTTTGCCAGTGGCTTTTTGTAACGATACTGACGCTCCATGTAAGCGATGATCACAAAAACTGCCGCGAGCAAAATCAGGCTCAGTGCTTTGGGCAGGGCCAGCCCCGCAAGCAGGATGATAACGACAGCAGCCGATGCACGAATATCGAACAGACGCACATCACGGCTTGAGGCAACGAACCGTGTGCCGTCATATTCCTCTTGCTGAAAATAGGTCAGCAAGGTGGTGGTGCGCTGTACAACCAAACAGGCAAGCGCAGCGATCAGCAAAACTGTGGCGATAAGGATCATACTTGGCCCCGCTTCAACGTCTCAAGAATGTGGGTCGTCAATTGATGTCTGCCGCGGGACAGGATCGAGATGTGATCAAACTCTGGACATTCAACATAGGTGGAATTTGGAATGGCTTGATGCAGTGCCTTGCCCATGGCGGGCGGCGTCTCGGTATCCTTGCCGCCATACAACAGGGTTGTGGGGCAGGTGATCTTGGGCAGCATCGGCGTTTGATCTTCTTCAACTGTGCGAATGAAAATGTCGCGCAGGCCAAGCGTGCGGCTGCTCACATAATCCGCGCTGCCAAATTGTTCTTCAAGCGCGATCAATGCGTCTTCGGATGTGGCGGAGGCTTTTTGTTTGTTAAACTGCCAGCCGCGCCATTTGCCTTTGATCTGCTTTATCAATGGTCGGGGCAGTTTTATACCTGCGCCGCCAACGATATGCAGATGTTCAACAGGTGAGTCCGCCATGGCGCCCAGACGCAGGCCAATGCGCCCGCCAAAGCTGTGCCCAACCCAGATAAACCGCGTGATGCCCAGTTCGGTTTTCAAAAAGTCGCGTACGGCAATAGCGTAGTCTTGCGTGGTCCAGTCGACCTCAGGACGGGGTGATTTGCCAAAGCCGGGAAGGTCCAGCAACACGGTGGGCGCAGCTTGCCCGATCAGTTCAGCTGTTGGTACAAAATCCGTATGATCGCGACCCCATCCATGCGCAAAAACGATCGGAGTGCCATTTTCTGCGCCGCTCTTTTCATAGAACATGGATGTTCGCCTACTCTGCTGATATTCGCTTGGTCGACCACTAGATATGGTGCTTTATCTGTTTCTAGTGTATCGATTAAGCAAACTCCATATGGATTGTAGGCAAACACGTGAATAAGCTGAACTTAGCCGTCATTTTCGGCGGACCGAGCCAAGAACACGACGTCAGTGTTGTGAGCGCACAACAATTGATGGACGCGGTTGATGTCCGTAAAATCAACGTCGTACCGGTGTATATGGGGTTCGATGGTCGCTTTTTGCATGGGGCCACTTTGCGCCAATTGGACCGCTTTCGACCCGCCCCCAAAGGTCTGCGCGAAGTAGTGTTTGCTTGGGGCGATATGGGGCCTTGTTTGACATCGGTGGATGGCAGTTGGACCAAACAAATCGATTGCGCTTTGCCTGTGTTTCACGGCCCTTTTGGCGAAGATGGCCGCATTCAAGGTCTGCTGGAAACGGTTGGCATTCCTTGCACGGGGTTTTCCGCGATCAATTCAGCTTTGGCGATGCGCAAAGACGCCACCAAGTCGCTGGTCGCCTCAGTCGGCGTCAATGTGTTGTCGCATGTGGTGGTCAACGCCAAAGAAATGAAACACGCGGATGTTGTCTGCGCTCGCGTCGAAGCGGAACTGTCCTATCCTTTGATCATCAAGCCCGCCAATCTGGGCTCTAGCATCGGCGTTGGTCTGGCCAAATCGCGCGATGAATTGCTGGTGCATTTGCAAGGCGCGCTGAAAGAAGACAGCTTTGCTTTGGTCGAACCGCAAGTGCAAAACCTTGAAGAACTCAACATCGCGGTGATGTACCGTGAGGGCGAGATCAAATTTTCTGCAATTGAACGGCCTAAATCCTCTGCCGAATTGCTCGACTTTAGAGAAAAATACCTGTCCTCTGCCGAAGTGGGCAGTACGGGCAGTGGCAAACTTGGCAATACGGCCGTGCCCTCGCAAGGCATGTTGTCGCTGACGCGTGACATCAATCCTGACATCGACCCTGACCTGCAAGCGAGGCTATATGATTTTGCGTCTAAGGCGTTCACTATCTTGGGTCTGCGCGGTGCGCCGCGGATGGATTTCATGCATAATACCGAGACGGGCGAGCTGTGGTTCAATGAGATCAATCCTATTCCTGGCTCTTACGGGTTCTTCTTGTGGGAAGCCGCAAAAGAACAGATATTGTTTTCACAATTGGCCGAGCATTTGATGCATGAGGCCTTGAGCGACAGTATCAAATCTTTTGACGATCCGGTGCCGCAAGCTGCCTATTTGTTGCCGCGCTAACGCGCGCAGATCCAGTTGACTTTGCTCAGCCCTGCAAGTTTGGCAAAGCGGCCTAGTTCGGCGTCCAGCTTTTGGGTACGGGCTTTGGTTGGTTTTACATCAGGTTCCAACCAAAAATTGAGCACATTCAGCACGCCAATTTTGCGATCTGCTTTGGCCTCGATCCGACCGATAAACTTGTCGCCCTCTAGCACAGGATAAACGTAATATCCCCATTGCCGTTTGGCGGCGGGCACGAACATTTCCACGGTGTAATCGAACCCGAACAGGCGCTTTAAGCGTTTGCGGTCACGGATGGCTGGATCAAACGGGCTGAGAATGCGCAGGCGTGGCGCAGGCGGTTCAAGTGCGTCTAAGCGCTGCTCTATATCTGCGCGGGTGAAAGATTTGCTCCAACTGCCATCAAAGGCTTGTACCTCGACAGGGATCAAATCGGCTCCTTGGAGTTTGGCCCAGTTCGAGACCTCTTTGACCTCAGTCGCGTCCCAAAACTTGCGGATTTCAGTTAGGCTGCCCATGCCGATGCGGTCCAATGCCATTGTGCAAAGCCCATCGATCTGTTCCAAGTCATCCAGTTTTTGTATGCGCAAATCCGCCGGAAAGACGTTTTCTGCCAAATCGTAATACTTGGTGAACCCTGTGCGATGGCTTGTGGCCAATGCGCCAGAATACCACAGATAATCCAGCGCTTTTTTATGCGGCGGGCGCTTCCACATCTCTTTGGAACCAGTGATTTTCGTGTCAAAGTCTCGGGTGGACAGAGGGCCTTCGTCCGCGATGCGGCGCATCACCTCGTCCAGCAGGCGCGCATCTAAAGCATCACCATACCACGAAGAGCGCGCGACCTTTTCTTTCATGCGCCGAAATTGCCTTTGCCACAGAGGCAGTGTGCTCATCGGCAGGACCGAGGCGTCATGGGTGAAATGTTCAAATACGCCGTGACCTTGTCCCAACAGATCGTCCATCATCGGTTCGCGGTAGGCCTGATTGCGGCTCCATAAAATGTGATGATGCGCGCGCGATACGACTTGAATCGTGTCGAGTTGCACAAATCCAAGCGCGTCAATATTCCCCATGGTATCCAACTGACCAACAGGGAGATCAGCCAATCCATTGACCGCCAGCCATAGATGCCGCGCGTCACGGTTTGATATTTTCAGATCGCTCATGGTTGCTCCACTTTTTGAACAACCTGCCATACTGATAGATACGGGTCGACCCGCTTATTGTGCCAAAAGGTGCAGCGATGAGATCAGCGATTGGCCTTGCGCCAGTTGAGCATAAGCACAGCGCAAGCGACGATCAAAATCGCGGAGACTGCAAATGGTGCCCCCGGCAAATAGAAGTTCGTATCAGGGCGCGAAAATTGCGCAAAGACCATGGTCATCACCAAGGGGCTGACGATGGTTGCCAGTGCTGCGATGGACCCGAGCACGCCTTGCAGTTCCCCTTGTTGGTCATCGTTTGCGGCACGGCTCATGATACCTTGCAGAGCAGGCATCACGATGGACCCCAAACCTGAGAGCGCAACAAGCATCCACACAAGCCAAATTTGGGTCAGCACAGCGAAAGTGGCAAAAATCAACAGTTCCAATGTCATGCCAAACACAGCCGTTTTATAAGCGCCAAAGCGTTTCACGATGGGGCCAACCAATAGGGCTTGCGAGAGCCCCATCGAGACGCCAAATACAAAGAGAGTCAGCCCGATATCGCGTGCTGAAAAGGCGAATTGTTCGCGGCCGTAAAAGGCCCAAATGGCGGGATAGACGAACAAGGCCACTTGGTACAAGAAAAACACCACAAGCAGCGTGCGTACGCCACCCAATTCACTGACTGATTTGAACGAGTTTAAAGGGTTGGCGCGTTTCATGGAAAACGGGCGACGTTTGTCTTGGGGTAAAGACTCGGGCATCACCAAAAGGCCAAAAATTCCGTTGGCCAAGGCCATAGCCCCTGCCACCCAAAACGGTGCGCGTGTGTCAACTTCGGCCAAGAAACCGCCAATGACCGGACCCAAGGCAAAGCCAATCCCCACTGCGGCCCCGATGATACCAAAGTTCTTTTCGCGGTCTTCTGGCTTTGAAATATCCGCCATAAAGGCAGAAGCCGTGGAATAGGTCGCGGCCATCAACCCTGCGATGATGCGGCCCAATAACAACAGCCAAATTGAGCCGGCGACGGCCATGATCGCATAGTCTATCGCCAGCACAAAAAGGGCTGCGATCAAGATCGGTTTGCGCCCATAGCGATCCGACAGATTGCCCACAATCGGGCCGCAAACGAATTGCATCACGGCATAGCCTGTCGCCAAAACGCCGCCCCAGATTGCGGCCTCTGACAAAGGCTTACCTGTGACTTCTAAGATAAGATCAGGCAAGACAGGGAAAATCAGCCCAGCACCGATGCCATCGATCAGAATGGTCACAACAATAAAAATAATGGGCAAGCGAGCGCGCATGGCTGAATCCGATGACAAGAACGTTTAGCGTTACGGTGTTGTAAGCCAGTTGGTCTGCATTGCAATCCCGATTGGGCGATTTTGCGCGTTGATGCTTGCTGCGTCAGGCGTGGCTTATCTCGGTTAGAAAATCACGCAACAGTGCCGCAAGAGTCTCTGGTGCTTCTAACATCGGATAATGCCCAGAGCGCCTTATCAATTCAAATCTTGCGCCGGGGATCAGCTCAAGTGTCTCGCGCATCAAATCGGGTGGGGTGATACGGTCATCAATGCCGCATAGCCCTAGACTGGGCAGGCGTAGACCAGAAGTGGGCGTGTAAAAATCGGTGCCAGAAATCGCGTTGCAGTTGCCGATATAACCCTCATCCGACATGTCGCGCAGGACATTGATCCATTGACGCGCCACCTCGCTGTCACGACCTGAGCGCGTAAAACTGCGTTCAGTTGTAATCGCACTCAGCGCCTCTGTGCCGCCCGCTTTCACCTGCGCGATACGTCTGTCCCACACTGCTGGCGGGCCCAGCTTGGCTGCCGTGCCACATAAAACCATGGCGCGAATTTGATCGAGACGTTTGACGGCCAACCCTTGCGCGATCAAGCCGCCATATCCCGCCCCTACAAAAACGCAGTCTTTGATGTTGAGATGATCCAAAAGCTGTTCGGCATCTGTCACCAACTGTCCCATGCGATACGGCGCAGGTGTCACATCCGTCGCTCCATGACCGCGCGCATCATACCGAACGCGCCGCAAGGATTTGGGCAGGTGATCGCAAACGGCGTCCCATATCCGCATATTGGTGCCAAGAGGATGAGCAAACACGACCGCAGGTGCATCCTTGGGGCCGTCATCCAAAATGTTTAAGGCAATGTCATTCACTTGGACGTGCATCACGGTCTCTCATGGGGCTGAGGTGATATCCCACATGGGATGTCGCCAGTATCTTGTGTTAAGCGCCTATCGGCAATTCAGCGATGAAGCGCGTGATCGTTTCTATGCTTTCAGCCTCATCCAAAAAGGGCACATGACCTCGATCTGGAATTTCAGTCGCAATCATGTCTGGACGCGAGGTCTGCATTTTGCCCCAGCACTCTGGCGTTAAAATATTAGAATGTGCGCCGCGTAATGCAGCTAAAGGCAAACCGCTGAGCGCATGAAACAAGGGCCATAAATCAGGTGTTTCTCCAGAGGCGCCTTGGGTCTCGATGGCCTCTCGCAATTTGGAGTCATAGCGCAGTTGCAACCGATCTGGACCTGCCGTCCAACTGCGTTTCGCATAAGCCAGCCATTCAGCGTGGCTAACATTTGGGAACTGCGCTCCCAAAGCGCGCGGCAATCGTTCAGCGGCATCTTCAAAGGAGGTGAAGGCGCAAGGGCGACCAAGATAATCCATTATATACGCCAAACCAGCAGGATTCAGTTTGGGGCCAATGTCATTGAGTAAAACCCCCGACAAGCGATGTTTCGCTGTGGCCGCCAAAACCATCGCGATTAACCCACCACGCGAGGTGCCAATTATGGCGGCACGTTCAAGATTTAGGTGATCCAACAGTGCCAATGCATCGCTGGCTTCTTGTGGGATGGTATAGTTTTGCGGATTTGGATCAAAGTCAGACGCGCCGCGCCCACGACTGTCTAGGCGGATGATCTGCGCGCGGTTTGAAAAATTGGCAAGCACCGGATCAAAGTCATCCATGTTGCGAGTGAGGCCAGCCAAACACAAAATAGGCGTGCCTGTCCCATGGACGTCATAAGCTAATTTTAGCCCGTCGGTGGTTGTGACTGTGCCACGCTCGGAGTTCAGCATAACTGCCTGTGCCTTGAAATTTATATAGGTTTAAATGATCTTGCCATGCCTGTGGCGCAGAGGCAAAGCGTTAGAGCAAATCTTGCAACAGCCACCAGCCTGCGGTGAAATGAACGCATATACAAAACGCGTAGGCCGATAAGACGACCAGAGCAGTGTTCGGTGATAGGCGCTTATGCTTGGTGCGCTTGGGCCGCAGCAGACTCTGCACGCCCGCTGTGGCCAAGATGCCCATTGCAATCGAATGATCTCTAAGCGCCGCTGCCGTAAAGGCTGCGATCATAAATAGTGTCACCCAGGTGGACAGGCTGGGCCAAAAGCTGTCGGAAACCGCTTGTACAACGCGTCCGCCTGCAAAGGGCAAAAACGGCAATAGCATTACGAAATTAAATGTGCCGATCATGATGCCAACCGCACGCATAAAATCTGAAAACAATGGAAAGGTCGCAGCGCTGGCATGGAACAGGCTAAAGGCCACAATCATGGGTGAAATTGCCAAGGCGGGCGCATAAAGAGCAGCATAGCTTTCATTTAATGCATCGTCGAAATCGTTGTCTGAGCGGGGCGGTGCCATGTAGGGCAGGGGCACCAAACGCACGCGTGCAAGATCATGCCCTACAAATTGACAGGCCTTCGCAGCGCCAAATTCATGCAATAAGACAGCAAAAACAAAGCCAAACCCCATCAACGGCGATGTCGTCGCAGCGACGCCAACCGTTACAATAAAACCAACAATCACACCCGTACCATCAAATCCGCTCGTGGTGATCCGCCCATTCACCGCTTGTGTCGATCGCAACAAAGGTGCGCCCATAGCGGTTAGAGCGAGAGCGAAAATGAGAAAGACCATAAAGTACGAATCCGGCGGAAGATTTGGTTATTTGGGCTTTGATGCGTTCCAAATGTGGCGAGATTGTGGCCCTGCGCCAGTATTTACTAGTGGGGATGCTGTTCAAGTGTTTGAGTACGATTTGAAGAGAAAATTATTTGCGCGTGTCACAGCGTATCCTATGTCCTAAATGCGCTGTTTCTTGGCTTGGCTAAGGGGAGAATTTGAAGTGTTGGCGACTTTTCCGATGTCGAAAACAATGAGTGATGAACACATATCTGTGGTTATCCAGTTGTGTTAAAAAGAGACTTTCGCACCGTCGCATGCACACCAAAGTTCCCGTCAGCCACTTGCGTAACGCTAAAGTCGACGGCAACAGACATGAGCGCATGCGCATCATCTTCACTCATATTGTAAGTATCCATGAGAAAGCGTCGTGTCTGGCGAAAGGCGTTACGCATGGCAAGGTCCACGGTTGACTGGGTATAAACATCTGTCTGCGCGCTGCTTCCTAAATCTCTGAGATGGTTTTCAAAGCTGAAACTCTGGATCACCCATAAATCTGATGTTTCAACCAGTGGGCTGCATAAACCGCGCAGGTGCGGTTGTGTGGTCTCGCCGGATTTGTGCAATCGCAGCCGTACCGTTCCGGTCAAAGACATCTCCAACCCCGTTCCGTTGACTTCGCCATCGCCCTGACTGAAATGCCCGTCACCGATAGACAATAAGGCGCCGGCCACGGCAACCGGCAAGTAGATGCGCGTGCCGGGCCCCGCGCGCCAGTTGTCAAAATTCCCCCCGAAATAACCGGGTGGGATACTGTCGACAATCTCTGCCTCGCGCGGTGCGACGCCGACAAAGCCGAAATGGGGGCGCGCTGGCACTGTCACCCCATCCAAAGCTGACCTGCGCTTATCTATGCTTTTATGATCAACGGGAATGCCGGGATAGTCCATGGTCGTATGGACAACACCAAAGGGGTCGGTCTGTGGCGTCCAAAGGTATTGGTAAAGCGGACGCGCTTCGTTCGGATTTGCAAGGTCGACTTCGAAAATAGTTATTGTTTCGTGCCGAGCCGTTCCTTTTAGTGGATCATTATACTGATACCCCCACCACGCCGAAGCATTGCTGCCAAAAGCTTTGCCGTGGAACTGCGGATTGGCGCAAGGCCGCGGCGCAATATCCAGAATCTGCACCTCTAAGACATCGCCGGGTTCAGCGCCAATGACATGGATCGGACCGGTGCAGATATGTACGCCGAACCCTTCACCAGCCCCTCGTCCAAAGATCGACGCATTCATCGGACCCGCGCCGCGCCGGTCGATTGCCTTTGCTTCATCCGTCCACATGAAAATACTCTCCGCGCCTGGGTCCCCTTGGATAAAGCGCGCATAGTCATCACCGCCATGCTGGGTTAGGGTTTCGATTTTCACGACCGAGTCTGAGGGTACAAAAAGAGCTGGCTGGTTTGCTTTGCTAATATGGCCCCAATGCACCGTATCGGCGCGTACTGGTAGGACAAAGTCGATCGTATTGTCGTTTCCCGGCGCTGGGACTGGCAGGTCGGCATTGGGTTCAAATTGCCCCTGTGACACTCGACGCGAGGGTGTGATCAGCAGTGGGGCAGACATGTTGCCTGGATGACCGCGAAAGGTATAGGATAAAGGCGTATCACGGCTGGCGTCACGTAACTCGCGTGGAGAAATACCAAATTCGTCCCGAAACGCGCGGCTAAAATGCGCAGAGTTGCTGAACCCCCAGCTATGGGCAATCTGCGCGACACCGAGGGACATTTTTGTCAGATCCATGAGATCAGAACGGCTGCGTTCCAATCGTTTCCGCCTCACATATCGCGAAAAGCTAACGCCGTTGAGTTCGAACAGCCGTTGTACATAGCGCACTGAAAGCCCGACTTGCTTTGCAACCTCAGCAATCGACAATTCGTGACGAGATAAATGCTCGTCGACCGTCATTGAGACCCTCTGAAAATGCGCCACCTGAACTTGGGTAAATGTGGTCTCTGCAAAATCAGCCTCATCCGATAAGGCGCTACAGATCAAATCCACCAGTGCCGTTTCGCTAATGCTTAAATTGCTTTGATTGAGATCGTCGAGCTGCGTTCCCAGTATCGTCAGCATCGCCCGCACCATGTCTGTCGCAATCGAGTTGCCCAGCACCAATGGGAGTTTCGGTTTCTGGTGTCCAAGGCGTCTTGTGATCACCTCATGTGGAAGTTCCAGTAGGATCACTTTGGTATTATCGAACCAGCGCAACCGCCAATCTTGGCCCTGATTGACCACTGCGAGGTCGTTTTGCGCAAAGGATTTTACTTGGCCATCCGCAGATAGTCTGCCGCGGCTTCGGAGTGTCAAAACCAAAAGCAGAGGTGCCAATCGTCGTGGGTTTGGAATGGGGCGTATGACTTGGGCTGGGCCAATAAGGCGTGCAATACGCAAACCGTTTCCAGCTTCGATCACGCTCAGCAATCCGGTCGAGGGTATCGGCTCCTCTGATGCGGGGCGCAGGCCCAACTCTGCCAGAGCCTCGCGCCAACTCTCGGCCTTGCTGTCCTCGGGAAACGTCGAAAGATCCAGATGTTTGGGGCTTACTATCATGGTCATTGCTCAACATATCTTAGGAACCTACACATCCGGCAGCGTAATCGCCCCAGCTTCGGTGACTTTCATCAATTATGCCTTTTTTTCATGCATTTGTATCAGGGATCATTGTCCAACATACGCACAATCTATTGTTCGGATGCGACGTGCGCCTTTGACCACGATGTTTTTTGTGTGTTTGTATAGTCCATTATGTAATTGATTTTTATTAATAATATTTGAATTCCATTCCAGACTCAGCCTCTTCAAGGCAATCCGCGGGCCCTCTTGTTTGGCGGCTCACGTCGGGCTCAATGATGAGCATCAGCACTTAAAACTCACAACAGGAGAAACGCCATGTGTCGTGGAGATGATGTAAATTGCCCGAATTTTGAGGCCCATTTCAAAACATTCAAAGAAGATATCAATCCGGGACGTCGCGACTTTTTGCGCAATGGGGTCCTTGGCGCAGGCGGTCTGGCTGCTGTGGGGGCCGTGGGTGGATTGTCTTTGGTCACGCCAGCACTGGCTCAGGCAAGTGCGAAAAACGGTCCTGCAACCCCGTCCGATCACTATTTGCCCGCCACCTCCGACACCGTTCATTGGGGCTATTTCAGCAAGACCTTAAAGCCACAGATCGAAATCGACAGCGGCGATATCGTCACGATCGAGACCCTGACTCACCACGCAGGCGACGATCTGGAACGCATGGTTCAAGGGGATGAAGGGGCTGAAAGCGTATACCTTTGGACAAAGGACAAGAAAGGCGTCGAACGCCGTGGCGCGGGCTCTACTGATCCCAGCGTCTACCAAATCGGCTCTGGTGATGGCAAAGGCGTCCATATCATGACCGGACCGGTCTATGTGCGCGGCGCAGAACCGGGCGATGTTTTGGAGGTGCGTATTCTCGACTGCGTTCCTCGCCCCAGTGCCAATCCTGACTTTTCCGGCAAAACCTATGGGTCCAACGCTGCTGCATGGTGGGGCTTTCATTACAATGACATGATTACCGATGACAAACGGGAAGTCATTACCATCTATGAAGTCGATGCGACGGGTCAAAAGAGTTGGGCTGAGGCCGTTTATAATTTCAAATGGGTGCCCCAGACTGACCCATATGGCGTAACCCATCCCACGATCGACTACCCCGGTGTGCCGGTTGACCACTCTTTGACTGCGCGCAATTACGATGTCTTAAAGGGTATTCGGGTGCCGATCCGGCCACATTTTGGCACTTTGGGCGTCGCACCAGCAGAAGCTGATTTCGTAGACTCTGTGCCGCCCAGCTATACCGGTGGCAATATCGATAACTGGCGGATCGGGAAGGGGGCGACAATGTACTATCCAGTAGCGGTTGACGGAGCCTTGATGTCGGTTGGTGATCCTCATGCCTCTCAAGGGGACAGTGAGCTTTGCGGCACTGCCATTGAATGTTCGTTGACTGGCACATTCCAATTGATCTTGCATAAAAAAGCGGATCTTGCAGGAACCTCGCTTGAAGAAATGGATCACCCGATGCTGGAAACGCAAACAGAATGGCTGGTTCATGGCTTCTCTGTGCCGAACTACCTTGCCACTCTTGGAAAGGATGCGCAGTCAGAAATCTACAATAAAGCCTCGATTGACGATGCTATGCGAGATGCTTTCCGTAAAATGCGAAAATTTTTGATGAGCACAAAAGGACTGACAGAAGATGAGGCGCATTCGCTCATGTCTGTCGGGGTTGATTTTGGGATCACGCAGGTTGTCGATGGTAACTGGGGCGTCCATGCGATCATCAAGAAAGAGATATTTTCTGGTCGTGCTTGACTTGTAAAAACACATATAGAAATGCGCGGCAATCCCTGCCGCGCATCATATTACACCGTCTGAACAAACCTGCGGCGACATCTATTTTGGCCTGATCTCCCTCGAAAAAGGGGTGGATGGGCCTGTCATACCGCAGTTTTTTCTAGCACGTTTTGTCCTGCACCCACGGGGACGGACTATTGGGTTTCGCGCCACCTTTGGTATTCTGCCTCAGCGCTTTCTAGGGTTTGCAAGTTCAACGCCTTTTTACGGATCGCGCAGTTCAACGCGCGCACGCGTTTGTTCAAAGCTGGACCATCTTCCTCGTCGATACCCAATTTATCGTAAAGGGATTGTAAGCGGTTTTGGACCGTGCGCAGCGACAGGTTTTGACGTTCAGCGATCATTTTGTCTTGCAGCCCCAAAGCAAGGTCAAGCAAAACGGCATATTCGCTTTTGTCTAACGCGCTGCTTGGCTGTCTGTGGCGTTGATATTGATACAGCTCACGGCTGATCATGATTTGACCTTCAAAAAGCACCGCGCGCAGCGCAAGTTTCAATCTGTCGCGTGTGGCCGTTTTCAGCACGTAACCGTATGCGCTTGCCTCAGGAACGATCTGCGAAATACCGCGCAAATAGGCCTCATCCGCGTAGTTCGACCAAAATAGTATTCGCGTTTGCGGGCTATGCGCCCAGATTGCACGGGCGGCGTCGATCCCATTCCCTTGCTCCATTTGCAAATCCATCACGATAGCTTCAAATCCGCCGGTGCGCGCCTCGATTTCGGCCTCATCGCGATTGATAGCATGGGCGATTTCAGTCACTTCGGGCAGTTCTTCGGATATGGCATCCAAAACATAGCGGGCGTGAAACTGATCGTCTTCGACGACGAGAACTTTCATCGTTGATACTCCAAAGGTTCGGTCAAGGTGTCGTTTGCGGACAGCGGCAAAGTGACCACGACACAGGTGCCTGCGTCTTCAATAATCTCGAATTGTGCCGCAATCAGCCGTGCGCGGGTGCGCATATGTGCCAATCCAGACGGAACGTTGTCGCGATCCGAGCTAAAGCCACACCCGTTATCGCGGATTTTCAGCAATAGGTGATCGTTGGAATCAATTTCAATGACGACAGATATACGGCTTGGTTCGGCATGACGTGCCGCATTATTGATCGCCTCTTGGGCGATACGGTAAAGGGCTGTGCGGGTCATGGTGTTCAATCTGTCAGGCATACCTCCTGTGTGATCAATGACCTCGGTCTGAATCAAATCCGTATTTGATGCGCGTTCAAGATGCACCCGCAGGGCATGGGTGAAACCGAACAGCTCTAACAGGGTGGGAACGGCCATATCGATGATGCGGCGCAGGTCATCGATGCAATCACTCACTCGCGTGGTCAACATCGGAATCGTCGGCGCCGGAGCATCTCCGGAAAGATCGCGCAAAATCCGCGTCAAATCTGCGAGTGTTTGATCATGCAGGTCCATGCCAATGCGTTGACGTTCTTGTTCTAATGTTTGGGTCAGATCCAGCGCACCTTGGCGCAAACCCTCTTCGCGGGCGCGCGCTTCTGCACCTTGATAGGTCGCTTGGCGCATCTGATCTGCATTGTGCAGGGCATTAAAATACGGTGCTAAAACATCGGCCAATTGATACGCGATCTGGATACTGTCAGCGTCATAAAGGCCTTCCTCACTATGAGAGAGGTTAAATGTGCCAATCAGTTTCCCCATCGCTTTCATTCTGACATTCACACGCGACCGCAGTTGATGTTCAAATATCGGTTCACACGTGGCTCCGGCGAAGACGTAGCGCAGGTCCTCCATCGCATTTGTGGTGAGCATCGCATCGGTTTGCTTGTGTAAAATCTGTCGTACGGGAGAATATCGGATTTGTGTGCGCCTGCGTGACCAGCGTGTTTTAATGCCGACCTCGTAACTGGTCGTCCAATGTTTATTTTCAAGCAGGCAGATGTCGGCATGGGTAAAAGGAATGAGTTCCGCGATTTCACCTGCAACAGCGCCGAGAGCCGAGCGAATATCGGTTTCCTCTGCGAGATGACCGCAAATCCGCAAGTATACATTGCGCGTGGGATCGGCTGGCTGGGTTTGATTGATGTTCACGGGGCCTCCCAGACGGTTTCAATTGACCGTAACTCTATTTTTCATTGCTGTGAATGGGGGTGCCCACTGCGCCATTGCGGGTTCCCGCAGAAAATGTGCGGGCGGATCACTATACAGGGGCCTCGTCTCACCTACTGTTATCGCAGTGCACAAAATAATGGCGCACTATAGGGAGGGGTGGCCAATTAGGCGCCCAAAGGAGGAAACATGAAGACTGCAGTAATGTTGCTGACTACAGCAACTTTGGCACTATCCGCGGGCGCAGCTATGGCTGATACCTCAGGCAAACGTATC
Source organism: Pacificibacter marinus (assembly GCF_018860665.1). Taxonomy (GTDB): domain Bacteria; phylum Pseudomonadota; class Alphaproteobacteria; order Rhodobacterales; family Rhodobacteraceae; genus Celeribacter; species Celeribacter marinus_A. The sequence goes on along the minus strand of NZ_JAHKPK010000019.1, from coordinate 15,293 downwards.
GCGTTGAGCAACAACTACGCTGGGAATTCTTGGCGACAAGCGATGTTGAAAACATTCGAGGAAACGGCAGACCAAGCTGTTTCTGACGGTGTGGTTGCTGCGGCAGACGCCTATACAACATCTGAAAATCAAACCACCGAGCAAGCGGCGCAAATTCAGAATATGATTTTGCAAGGCTATGATGCTATTTTGCTGAATGCCGCATCTCCGACTGCGTTGAACGGCGCGGTAAAAGAAGCCTGTGATGCAGGCGTTTTGGTTGTGAGCTTTGATAGCATCGTAACCGAGCCATGTGCCTACCGTATTGCGGTTGATTTCGTTGAAATGGGACGCCAAGAAGTTGAATACCTGAGTGAGCGCCTGCCTGAAGGTGGTAAGCTTTTGGAAATTCGCGGACTGGCCGGCGTGTCAACAGATGACGCGATCAGCCAAGGCATTCACAACGGCGTCGAAGAATTTCCGCAGTTTGAAGTCGTCGGATCCGTTCACGGTGATTGGGCCCAAGACGTTGCACAAAAAGCGGTTTCAGGCATTTTGCCGTCTCTGCCCGAAGTTGTCGGCGTTGTGACCCAAGGTGGTGATGGTTACGGTGCCGCACAGGCTTTTGCAGCCGCTGGACGTGAAACGCCCTTGATCATTCTTGGCAACCGTCAAGACGAGATGGCTTGGTGGGCTGAACAGCGCGATGCCAATGGGTATGAAACGCTTTCGCTTTCTATCGCGCCGGGCGTTGCGTCATTGGCATTCTGGGTAGCTCAACAAATCCTTGACGGTGAAGAAGTTCCAAAAGACCTGACCGTGCCATTCCTGAAAATCACGCAAGACACGCTGGATGAACAGCTGGCCTCAACGCCGGTCGGTTCAGTCGCGAACGTGGCTTACACTCTGGAAGATGCAAAAGCTGTCATCGCTGGAGCGAAGTAAACTTCATGGAAAACGTCGCCTCTGGCAACGCCCCCATCGTCACCCTGACCGATGCCGAAAAACATTTCGGCCCGGTCAGGGCTCTTGACGGGGTCAGCCTCTCTATCTCACCGGGCGAATGTCTGGGTCTCGTTGGTCATAACGGTGCGGGTAAATCAACACTCGTTAATTTGATCAACGGGGGCTTGGCGCCTTCAGCGGGACAGATCACCTATACAGACGGTTCCGGAAAAGACACGTTGAACCCGATGTCCGCAGGCGTTCGATCGGTCTTTCAAGAATTGTCGCTCTGTCCTAATCTGACAGTCGCAGAGAACCTGCGTATTTCACATTCTGACTTGAAAGGGGCAGGGTGGAGACGACGCGCACGCGAAGAAATCAGCGCAGCATTGGATCAAGTGTTCCCAGGTCACGGGATTGATGCAGGCATTGAGGTCGATCAGCTGAGCATCGCACAACGACAAATGGTAGAAATCGCTATCGGTTTTTCTCCGCGTGGTTCAACCGCACGGTTGGTCATTCTTGATGAACCCACATCGTCACTTGACGCAGGGATCGCGGAACAACTTCTTGATCATATTCGCACATTTTGCGCAGCAGGCGGTGCGGTGATTTTCATCACACATATGATGGGCGAAATTTTTGCCACAGCCTCGCGCATTGTGGTCATGAGCGACGGTAAAGTTGTGGCCGATAAGCCGACGACAGACTTTACCCGACAGGGTTTGGTTGACGCTATGGGTCATGTGGCCGCGAACAGCGATCCCGAAACCCAAACTGAAAAACGCGTTCTGACAGAAGAAATACTCCGCACGTCACAAGGCCTGAGCGCACATCGCGGCGAAATTGTTGGCCTGTCAGGGCTGGCGGGCCACGGACAAGCCGAAGCGCTTGCCCGTTTGTATTTTGAGTCCACATCCTCATGGCGCAGCTTGGGCTCTAAATCTCAAATGGTCTTTGTTGCCGGTGACCGCGGACGCGACGGCGTGTTGCCCCTTTGGTCAATCTTACGCAACGCATCGATCACGGTGTTAGGGCAAGGCAAATGGTTGCTTGATCGCAAAGCAGAAGCCGAATTTGGTGAGACATGGAAAGACCGTGTCGGGATAAGGACCGACAATATAGACAACCCGATCCTATCGCTGTCAGGGGGCAACCAACAAAAGGTCTTGTTTGCCCGCGCATTGGCTTCAGACGCGCCTGTGGTGATCATGGATGATCCGATGCGCGGCGTTGATGTGGGCACCAAACGCGATGTCTACCGCATGATCCGCGAAGAGGCCGCACGGGGGCGCACGTTTCTTTGGTATTCCACCGAGACAGCAGAAGTCTGTGAATGCGACCGTGTGTTTGTCTATCGCAACCATGAAATTTCAGCTGAATTGACCGGTGATGACATCACCGAAGATAAAATTCTTGCCGCATCCTTTGAAATGCAGGAGGCATAACCAACGTGCAGACGAAATATAGAATACTGCTGCCGTTGATCTCACTGGCTGTTTTGCTGGCTGCAACATTTTGGATGCAGCCCCGCACGATGAGCTATTTCGGGGTCAACCTTTTGTTCAATCTTGCCGTACCGATCGCACTGGCGACCATCGCACAGATGATGATTATCATGGTGAATGACATCGATTTGGGCATGGGGGCATTCGTGAGCCTTGTGGCCTGTGTCGTTGCAACGTTTTTGCAAGACACACCCGTTCTGGGGACGATTATGTTGATCGGCTTGATCCTGAGTTACGCAGCCATGGGCGCGTTAATTCATCGCCTTGAGCTGCCAGCCATTGTTGTCACTTTAGGCATGTCATTTGTTTGGGGCGGCTTGGCTTTGTTCATTCTGCCGTCCCCCGGAGGCGCGTCACCCGGTTGGTTGCGCGCGTTGATGACGTCAAAACCACCACTGATGCCTATGGCTGTCGTGGCTGCGATTTTGTTCTCAATCGTGACCCACCTGTTGATCATGCGCTCAGGCATTGGAACTGTTTTGCGCGGCGTTGGCGGCAACACACGTGCAGTACAGCGCGCGGGCTGGTCGGTGATTTGGCTCAAAGCATTGGCCTATGGTTTGGCGGGATTGTTTGCAGTCTTGGCGGGCATGGCCTTGGTCGGCCTGACCACCTCGGCGGATGCCAATATCGCTTTGCGTTATACGTTACTCAGCATCGCTGGCGTAATATTGGGTGGCGGCGAATTTATCGGCGGCAAGGTCTCTCCCACTGGGGCCGTGATTGGCGCGCTGACTTTGACCTTGGCCTCGTCATTCTTGAACTTCATGCGCTTGAACCCAGATTGGCAAATTGGCGCACAGGGGGCGATCTTGATACTTGTTTTGACCGCGCGCCTGTTGTTTGCAAAACGAGAGGCACGGACATGAAAAATTCGATGCAAATTTTCACCCGTCCTTGGATTTGGTCTTGGTTGGCGGCTGGTCTGGTGTTTACGATGACGCTGCTCTTGACCAAAGGGCAGGGCGCAGGCGGTCTGGCTTACGCAGCGCTTAGCTTTGGCAGTTTTGCCGCGATCGTTGGGTTGGGCCAAATGCTGGTGATGACCTTAGGGCCCGGAAATGTTGACCTGTCCATTCCTGCGACGATGACCTTGGCGGCCACGTTGGGGCTGAAGGTTATGAACAGTGAGCCTGGCAACGCGATGCTCGGACTTGGTGTGGCTTTGTTGGCGGGGCTGCTGACTGGTGGCATGAATGTGCTTTTGATCTTCTTGCTGCGTTTGCCACCGATTATCGCGACATTGGCCGCGTCATTGGTCTATCAATCGGTTGCGATTTGGTCGAACCGTGGCCTCAGGATCAAACCGCCAGAGACGCTCGCGGATTTCGCCACAGGGCGATTGATCGGCGTGCCGAACGTTGCTTGGGTTGCGCTCATTCTATCGATCATCATCTGGATTGTGCTTGAACGCAGCCTTTGGGGACGTTGGCTTTTGGCCTCGGGGCAAAACTTGCGTGCCGCGCGATTGGCGGGCGTTCCAGTCCAATCTGTCCGCGCAGTGACCTATATTGTCGTGGCGATTCTTGCCTCTGTTGCAGGATACTTGTTGGCCAGTTTTTCAGGCGGTGCGGCTTTGAATATGGGGTCAGAATACCTGCTGATGTCCATCGCCGTGGTCGTCATCGGCGGCACGTCGGTTGCTGGCGGGTTTTCAAATGTGCCCGGCATCTGGGGCGCGTCATTGTTCATGTTCCTTGTGGTCTCCATGCTTAACTCATACGGCGCAGGGGCCGGATTGCGCATGGTTCTGACGGGAACAATCATTATTTTCATCGTGATTGCAGCAAGCAGTCGGAGGGGGCGCTTATGACCATGATTTCACCACACCTACAAATGATAGACCCTCGTTTTGGCTCTTTGGTTCACGGAACATCAAAGCTGGAACAGCTTGCGACAGGGTTCACTTGGACCGAAGGCCCCCTTTGGTTTGGCGATCATGACTGTCTGATTTTTTCTGATATTCCAAGCCAGAGGTTGATGCGTTGGTCAGAACGTGATGGCGTGTCTGTCTATCGCGCGCCGAGCCATTTCAACAACGGCAACACCCGCGATCACCAAGGGCGATTGATCGGCTGTCGCCATGGTGCGCGCGACGTGGTGCGTACAGAATATGATGGCTCGCTGACTGTTTTGGCCAATGCCTTTGAGGGGCGTCGGTTGAATTCCCCCAATGATGTTGTGGTGTCCTCTGATGGGGCCGTGTGGTTCACCGATCCGACCTATGGCATTATGTCCAGCTTTGAAGGATATCGCGCAGAGCCCGAACAAGACAGGCGCAACGTGTTCCGCCTCGACCCTGAAACGGGAGACTTAGAGGCGGTCATTTCCGACTTTACCCAGCCGAACGGCTTGGCGTTCTCGCCTGATGAAAAACGATTGTATGTTGCCGAAAGTGGGCTCAGCCACGATCCGTCCGTTCCTGCTGTGATCCGTCAGTTTGATGTGACGGGCAAAAAGGTTGTGGATGCTGGCGTGTTTTGCACGCTCGATCACGGGTTTCCCGATGGGTTTCGGTTCGACATAACCGGAAACCTGTGGACATCCGCGGGCGATCAAGTGCATTGCTTCGCGCCAGACGGCACACTTTTGGGCAAGATCTTATTGCCCGAAAACGTATCGAACTTGTGCTTTGGCGGTACAGATGGTCAACGCCTGTTCATCACAGCGACGACTTCTGTGTATTGTGTCTTCGTTGATGCCATCGGTGCAGAACCTTGGACCCGTTGTGGTCCACGGGTTCTACACGGGGCAGATGTGGGGCACTGTAGCTAGGCTTCATCGGATCTATCATTCAAAGCTGCGGCCCATTGGTTTTATTGAAAATCGACGTTCAGTCATACACGATGATCGTTTGTATGGGCCGCAGAATTGGACGGATTGACGGCCAAAGTTTGCACATGCAACCAAGTTCCGATCCGCGTCGCGGGTGCAAAAATTAGTGGTCTGACCAGGGGCGAGCACCTTTTTATCAGGCTTTACGTATTTTCTGTGATGCGGGAAATACCTTAGCCAGTTTGCGGTTATTTCGGGTGATAGCAGCGAACTGTAACCCGTCATTTTCACTTTTTGCAGAGCCGTATTGAGATAGTATCGTTCATCGATGCTGCAGATCACTTATATAGCGCCACGAAATGCCTTGCCAGTTTCGGCGACGGTCTTAATTCACTCAACTGAAAGGTTTCCTGACGTTACGAAAACCTCAGCTATACTCCTCTTTACTGCCTCGACACTTGCCGCAGCCCATGCCTACGCCGAGCCCTGAAAATGGAGTGATGAACCTGTGCGGATCGTCGTCACCTTCCCCCAGTGGCACCAGTGATCTGGGATATCTGTTTTGACCAAGCGTAAATCGGCGGTTCTAAATCACGCCATCAAAGCACTTCGATGACGATGAGGTTCGGCATCCACAAGGGCAGTGCTGCGCGCGTCAGAAGGGGATCTCGCGCAGCAGTCGCGGTTCTCGTGTGATTTTATATAGCCGCCATTGGCGCTGGGCACAGCGAATGGCGGCTATGTTGAATGGTCGACGCAGGTCAGATTTCTGTCACGCGTGCTGCGTGAATTCGCTAGCCTTGACCTGACTTTAAGGATCTGACCGTGATCGACGATAGCGCGACCAAAATCGCAGCAGTGCCGAACATCAGGGTCAGTCCGCCGATTTGGTAGGTCAGGCCTGACAGCAGCGTTCCCGCCAATCGACCGCCCGCATTGGCCATATAATAGAACCCCACATCCATGGTCACGCGCTCCGCCTTGGTAAAAGCGAGGATTAGATAGGAATGCAAAGAGGAATTCACAGCAAAAATTGCGCCGAATATGAGCAATCCGGCGATGAGGGTTGTGGTCAGCCACATCTGGGGACCATCAGCGAACATGGACGCTAAGGTCAGGCCTGCTGGTACGATGGCAAGGGCCCATGACCATCTGTGTGCCGCCGTGATCAGGTCTGCCTCAGGGCGGGTTTTTGCTCGCAAAATGCGTGGCGCATTGGCCTGCACCAAACCATATAGTATCACCCAGCCCGCCATGAATGTCCCGATCAAGAAAAACGCAGCACGGTTGCCCTCACTGCTGCCATCCGAAAGCACGGCATAAAAGTAGATCGGGATGCCCACGACGAACCAGACATCCCGCGCGCCGAATATGAAAACCCGCGCAGCGCTTAAAACGTTCACGTTGTGAGATTTGGAGAACACCTCTGAGAACTTAGCCCCTTTGCGCCCTTTTGGCAGACCCGAAGGCATCGCGAACAAGACAGCCAGCAGGATCACTGTCAAGATTGCCGCCATACCGAGGACCGCCCAGACAAACCCAAGCGTTGCCAGCAATCCCGCACCAAGAAGGAAGCCCAAACCCTTAACCATGTTTTTGGACCCTGTGAGGAAGGCCACCCAACGAAAGAGTCCGCCGTCTTGCGACGGAGCAAGCAGTTTCACCGCGGATTTGGACGACATCTTAGCGAGATCCTTTGCGGCTCCACTCGCTCCTTGAACAAGCATCACATAAACAACAGATGCACCGATGGTCCAAGTCGGGTCGAGTTGCGCCAAGGCCATAAGCGCGAGAATTTGCAGACCAAGACCAGCGTAAAGTGTTGATGTGAGGCCGAACCGCGCAGCGATCCAGCCTGCGCACAGATTGGTCACCATGCCCGCAACCTCGTAAAGCACGAACAGATAGGCAAGCTGAACAGGGGTGAACCCAATCATATGAAAGTGCAGTAGCACCAACATGCGCAAGGCACCATCGGTGAGCATGAAGGCCCAATAAGAGGCCGTGACCGCAATGTAAGCAGATAAACCCTCAGGGCGCGCGGAGGTCTTGATCACAGGCTGTTTCCTACCATGTTGGCGACATCAACCAGTCGATGCGCATATCCCATTTCGTTGTCATACCATGCGTAGATTTTCACCTGTGTGCCGTTGACGACCATGGTGGAAGGTGCGTCGATGATGCTGGACCGTTCATCATTGGTGTAATCAGCAGACACCAATGGGCGTTCTTCATACCCCAAGATACCTTTAAGGGGGCCTTGTGATGCAGACTTAAATAACGCGTTGACCTCATCGGCGGTCGTTTCGCGTTCCACTTCAAACACGCAGTCCGTCAAGGATGCGTTGAGCAGTGGCACGCGAATTGCGTGGCCGTTTAGGCGTCCTGTCAGCTCGGGGTAGATCAGTGTGATCGCAGTCGCACTGCCCGTCGTGGTCGGGATCAAAGAGTTCAATGCAGACCGCGCGCGACGCAGGTCTTTGGCTGGCCGGTCCACGATGGTCTGCGTGTTCGTCACATCATGAATTGTCGTGATGGAGCCATGTTTGATCTTTAAGTTCTCATGGATGACTTTTACGACCGGCGCGAGACAGTTTGTCGTGCAGCTGGCGGAGGTCACAATGCGATGGCGATCAGGTTCGTAGATATCGTGATTGACGCCATAGACGATATTGGCGGCGTCCCCGTCTTTCACCGGCGCTGACACAACCACCTTTTTTACACCCGCATCGAAATAGGGGGCAATTTTGGCTTCTGTCTTAAAGACACCGGTACAATCGATCACAACATCGACGCCTTCCAAGGGCAGTGATGAAATATCGCTTGTGCCGATAAATGGCAGGCGCAAACCGTCGATTGTGATGCTCTTTGCGTCGTATGAAAAATCAGCATCCCACCGTCCGTGAACCGTGTCGAACTCTAGCAAATGCGCGTGCATTTCGGGATCACCAACGGCATCGTTGATCCAAGCGATCTTGGCGCCTCGCGCAAGCAAAGGCTTCAGCGCGAGTTTGCCGATGCGGCCAAGACCGTTGAGGGCGTAAACGGTCATGTGGAGGCTCCTTCTTCTGTCGATAGCCCGATTTCGTCGACTGCTTTTTGTAATGACATCCGGTCCAGTGACGCGAGGGGCAGAGCAGTAAAGCCAATCAAGCGATTGCGCAAAGCACCGTAGGTTTGTTGGAATGCAAGGCTTTTTTGGGCGTCTGTGCCGTCAATGCTGACAGGGTCGATAAGTCCCCAATGTGCGCTGATTGGCTGACCCGGCCATGAGGGGCATTCTTCATTTGCGGCTTGATTGCAGACGGTGAAGACAAAATCAAAGTCAGGTGCCTCGGCCCCTTGGAATTCTAATATGTTTTTAGAACGTAACGCCGAGATGTCGTGGCCTTTTTGCTGTAACACTTGCAGTGCGAATGGGTTGAGTTCTGAACGCGGTTTTGTGCCGGCAGAATAGGCTTCAATGCGGTCACCGGCGAGGTCTCGCAAGATAGCTTCCGCGAAAATCGAGCGGGCAGAGTTTCCGGTGCAAATGAACAGGACGTTGAGTTTACGGTCGGTCATAGGACTGTCTCCGATTGAGGTGGGGGTGGCATTGGGAAGGCAGATATCGGGGCGCCCCCTGCAACATTCATGCAAGAGGTAGCCAATGGTTTCGCGAGCAGCATCTAAGTTGATCGCATAGCGTAATGATGTTCCCACTCGTTCTTGTGTCACTAAGCCGGCTTGCATAAGGGCGTTGACATAGGCCGAAAGCGTGTTTGGCTTTAGCCCAAGGGCTTGCGCCAATTCAGTTGCAGGGACACGATCTGGATAGCGACGCATGAGCAGCCGAAATAGGGCCAAACGTTGTGGGTGGCCAAGGGTCGAGAAACGGGTGATGATTTGTTGTTCCATAATTCACGAATAACAGAATTAATACGCAGAAAAAGTGAAGTTTTTGTAAAAGTTCCATGAAAGGGCCAAGATATGAGGGTGGACCACCAGAATTGTCTTTGTGTCCAAAATGCCCGCATCGCCTTGGTTTTCATGTGTAGAACGGGTTTGCGTGCCTATTGTGTTAATATAATCTCTGGTTTTGCTTCACTGCGCCGCTGGATGCTTCAGGCCAGAGCTGAACTCGGTGGCAGGTTGGCAAAAAGTCTGAGAGTTTGCGGGTCTCTAATTGGGCCAGAAACGTTGTGGCGGAATTGCTTGCCGAAGCGATCTCGTGTCTTCAACGTCCACGCAGACACTGTGATCGGTATTGATCAGCTTATTGACCGAGTAACACAAGGACGTCGGACTGAAATAAGCCTCATCGTTTTTAAGCGTAAAGAGGTTTTAACGAGCCCTTGTGGTGGTAAAAACTGTGGCAGAGAAACCGTTCGCTAAGTGTTGGCGCATAAAACGGGGACGACACTTAGTTTAATCATAGATGGATTTATCTTACATATCAGGTGACGTCGCTTTGCTTGGAGGTGCATGTCTGCAAAATCCTGTTGCCCATCTTACGAATTGCTGATTTGTACGGCGCTATGGTGAAACAGTCCCCAGATATGCCCACGTTTGCGTTGGAAAACGTCGTCGTTATGCGCGATGAGAAATCGATCTTGCGGGATATTTCGGTGCAAGTCACCGCGCGGCGCATCGGAATTGTGGGGCGCAATGGATCGGGAAAAACCACTCTTGCGCGGGTTTTGGCGGGCTTGGTCGCAGCGAGTTCTGGCACGGTTCAGGTTGGCGGTATTGATCCAGCAAACGATCGCAAAGCAGCCATCAACACTGTGGGTATTCTGTTTCAAAATCCTGATCACCAAATCATTTTTCCAACAGTCGAAGAAGAGATCGCTTTTGGATTGTTGCAACAAGGGTTTGGCAAAGTCGAGACGGCAGACGTTGTAGCCAAAACACTGGCAGAATTCGGTAAGTCACATTGGGCCAAGGCCGCCATTCATCAGTTGTCACAGGGACAAAAACAACTTGTTTGCTTGATGTCGGTGCTGGCGATGAAGCCAAGCGTCGTGATCTTGGACGAACCGTTTTCTGGCCTAGATCTGCCCACTAAGATGCAGCTTGCACGGTATTTCGAGCGCATCACATCTGCCATCATTCATATTTCGCATGATCCTGAAGTGCTCAAAGCATATGATCATGTGTTGTGGATTGATGAAGGTGCTTTGCGTGAGCAGGGCGTGCCAGAAGTGGTGTTGCCTGCGTTTATAGACCAGATGCAAAAGATCGGAGAGGCAGATGATATCGCTGACCTCGCCGATTAGAACCCGCGCCCACAACTGGCTTGCCGGCGCCAAACTCTTGGGACTTTGCTTTGCAACGATGGTGTTGTTTGCGCAAAGCAATATCGTCTTTCACCTGAGTATATTTGTGCTGGTGCTGGTGGTCTATGCTTTGCCGGGGCGCGTATTTTTCCGTTATGGCGTGGGGCGTCTTCGCGCTTTGTGGCCGTTTATCGCGGTGGTGATGATCTGGCATAGCCTGACACAAGACGCCGCTTTAGGGGCGACTATATCGCTTAGACTGTTGAATGCTGTGGCCATGGCTAATCTTGTGACCTTGACCACCAAACTGTCCGATATGATCGCGGTGGTGCGGTGGATTTCCGCGCCGTTGCGCCGCTTTGGGTTGCCCACAAAACAATTGGAGCTTGGCATTGCCTTGGCGGTGCGCTTTACACCTGTGCTAGCATTCAAGGGCACGCAGCTTTCTGACGCTTGGCGCGCCCGTTCGGGCAAACACCCTAAATGGCAGACGCTTGTACCGCTTGCTGTTTTGGCCATTGATGATGCAGAATATGTCGCGGATGCCATCAAGGCGCGTGGCGGAGTTTAGACTAGATTGAGGACATAGCATGGAACGAAATTTAACATTGATCGCATTGTTTGCAGCACTGATTGCGGCATTGGGAGTGATCCCCGCTGTCACCTTAGGGTTTGGCGTGCCAATCACCGCACAATCATTGGGCGTGATGTTATGTGGCACTATATTGGGCGCAAAACGCGGCGCTCTTGCGGTGTTGCTTGTTGTGCTTTTGATCGCCATGGGGCTGCCTTTGTTGGCGGGCGGCCGTGGTGGCCTTGGTGTCTTTGCATCGCCCACAGTTGGATTCTTGGTTGGCTGGCCTATCGGCGCATTTGTGACTGGGTTGATCGTAGAAAAGCTGCGCTTTGGATCGTTGGGCGTCACGGCAGCTTTAGGATCCGTCGTGGGCGGAATCTTGGTTGTTTATGCTGCGGGCGTGATTGGCATGTCGATCGTATTGGATAAAACCATTATTGAAGCAACTTTGTTGGTTGTCGCTTTCATTCCGGGTGATTTGATCAAAGCCATCTTGGCGGGCGTTGTGACTTCAGCGCTCTACACTGCACGGCCCAAAAGCGTGTTGTCACGCGCATGAAGACTTCCGCGATCATAGAGGCTCTAGGGTCGCGGAAATCTGTACGTCAGTATTTGCCAAAGAACCTACCGCAAACTGATGTTGAGCGCATTTTAAGGGCCGCACGTTTGGCACCAAGTGGTGGCAATTTGCAGCCCGGACGCTTTCACGCCCTGACCGGCACAGCGCTTTTGGATTTGTCGCAGGCTTTAAATGAAGCCGCGATGTTTCAAGACCCCACGTCCGAATATTCCTATTTCCCACAGCCTATGCCCGCGGATTTGAAAACAAAACAGCGTGCCGCAGGCTATGCGTTGTACGAAGCCCTTGGGATTGATCGTCGCGATTTTGAAGGCCGCAAACAGCAGTTCGATAAAAACTATCGCTTCTTTGATGCGCCTGTGGGGATTATCGTGACCATCCACAAAGACATGGGCAAGGGCTGTTTTATGGATTTGGGGATGTCACTGATGGCGCTGTTTATGGCTGCACATGACCTTGGATATGGCACGACAGGCATTGGCGCGATTGCAAAATATGGCCCTGTAGCACATGCCGCTTTGGGGTTGAACGATGACGAGCTGGTGGTTTGCGGAGTGGCGCTGGGGGTTGAAGACACATCTGCCCCCGTGAACCGGTTTCGCACGGTGCGAGACGATTTGGATCAGTTCACAACATTTCGCGGCTTTGACACCAGCGGCTAAGCACGCAAGATCATGGACGTGCCAAGCCCACCTGCCGCTGCAATGGCCGCCAATCCATGTCCGCCTGTTTTGGTCAGCTCATGAAACAACCGCACTGCATTGATCGCGCCGGATGCGCCAATCGGGTGCCCACGCGCCAATGATCCCCCACCGATATTCACCCGTGCCTCGTCCAATCCAGCACCTTGTACACATGCCATGGCTTGCACTGCGTAGGCTTCCATGATTTCGGACACTGCAAGCTGTTCTGCGGTGACTTGGGCGTGACGTAAGGCGCGTTTGATTGCCTTTATAGGCGCTAAACCTGGCATATCGGGCGTGTCGCCCAAGGTGCACCCTGCGACGATTTCGGCTTTTGGCCCGTCATAAGTCTTGGCAATATCCTCAGACACCACAAGGCAAAAGGCGGCTGCATCAGCGGCCACGCTTGTATTGGCTGCCGTAATCGATCCCGACAAAGGCTTGGCGCGCGCTGTGATCGCACCTGTTAACGTGCGGGCAAACGGATCAACATTTTGACCGTTGATTGGGGTAATTTCTTGGCTCATGCGGCTTTGCGCAGCCAGTGCCTTTTGGTGACTGGAAATCGCCCAAGCATCTTGGTCTGCGCGTGAAATGCCAAGCCTGCGTGCCAAGGTCGCGGCGGCATCATGCATCGCGGGGTCACGATCGGGCCAAGGCGTAAAGCGCGCTTGCAGGTAAGGACGCGGAGGGCGACCATCGGCGAATGTTTCATGGCGAATAGGCGCACGTGAATAGCTTTCAACACCTCCCGCGATCACAACATTTGCCTGCCCAGATCGCACCAAAGCATCCGCCAGATTGAGCGCATCCAAACCACCACAACATTGCCTGTCTAACGTTAGCCCCGCAACATGTTCGGGCAGTCCTGCGGCCAAGGCCACATGACGCGCAGGGTTGCCGCCAGCGCCAAGCGCATTTCCCGCGATCAGTTCATCCACTTGGATGGGCGCAATTCCCGCAGCTTTGAGGCACTCAATGATCACAGGGGCTGCGATATCGTGCAAAGCGTATTCTGCAAAGGCTCCACCACGCGGCACAACCGCGCTGCGTTTCGCTCCAATGATAAAGACGCGTGTCATGCTTGGGTCTCCAGCCATTTCGCCAAAGTGATCAGATCGGGTTTGCCCGAGGTGAGCAATGGTAAATGGTCGATTTCTAACAGGCGACGTGGGGCTTTGAGCGGACCAAATGCATCGCGACAGGCTTTTAATATAATGTCTTGCGATGCCATGGCACCTTGGACGATTAGGGTCAATCTGTGGCCTCGCAAAGCATCGGCTTGTGCCAAAACGACGACATGTTCTGGCGCAAATTGGCTTGCGACAAAGCTTTCGATTTCCTCTGGAAACACATTTTGATCTGCCACAGTGACCATACGGCTTTTGCGTCCCAGCAAGAACAGGTGGCCTGCCTTATCCAAGCGGCCGAATTCGCCGATGGTAACAAACCCGTCTTGGATTTTTGTGTCCATACTGTCGCCTTGATCGTAACCGTTAAACAGATAAGGGCTTTTGACCCAGACCTCGCCTGTGTTTTGGGTCTCATTGCCCAAAGGATCGGTGAAGCGCAAAGTTACATTGGGGTAGGGTGCGCCAACAGAACCGTTTGGCGTTTGCGTATTCGCCATAGTGATGAAGCTGGTTTCCGATGCGCCATAGAATTGGGTCAATACTGCGTTTGGAAAGCTCATGCGCGCTGGGCCTCGTAAGTTATCAGGCAAAGCGCCCCCGCCGATGATGATATGACGCACGGACGGGCAGATTGTATTGGTGGCGCAGAGCATCGCCAGTTGTGTCGGGGTGATATAGAGCAGTGTCGCGTGTTGGTGCTGCAGCTCTTTACATTGCGTATCGGGGCGAAGGCCAGCCAGCATACAAATATCGGCACCGATATGCGCGGCTTCGATGACGCCGTAAAGCGCCAATGAATATCCGATGTCGCCAAACACTGCGGTGCAATCTTGCTGTGTGATACCGAACAGATTTTGGTTGATATCAAAGCTGGTGATCCACGATGCATGGCTGCGCTTGATAACTTTGGGCGCGCCGGTGCTGCCGCCTGTTTCGCAAAACAATTGCGGTGTGACTGTTTGGATTGCGCTTGGTTGCTCTTTTGTCATGCGGATCGACTGACCTGTTTGGATGCAGTCCCGCAATGTAACCACAGCCTCGCGATGGGTTTGGTTTTGTTTGCCCATCCGCGCGGGCAGGCGAATGCGACAAAAGGGCGACCAAGAAAAATGCGGCTGGGATTGAGGCATGTTTGTCCAAAACAAAATCACGGTAAGGCGGTTCTTGATACCAGACACCGTAGCACAAGAACATTGGCAAACGGTTGTGAGGTCGTCTACCTCGGCTCAGTGCAAATAAAGGATCTCCGACTCGCATTTATGCCTGTTTGATACGGGGACGACCATTTTCTCATGTGATTCATATGAAATGGTCGTGAAGATCGCAATTTTACACTCAAATCAGATAATAAATTGAAGTTTTATTGAGCAATAAAGCCTATAAAATAAGGGGGTTAGAGAGAAAAATGCAGTTAATGTATCGAAAACCATAAAAAGGGGTTGCGGCTTGCTGGATGTAACCTTAGAACCCCCTCTACCGGCAGCGAGCAATTGACTGCGGGACGGACGGAGCGGAGCGGCTGAGAGGTTGCGAAGGGAAGTTTGGAAGTAAAATCAGAGGTTTAAGTTAGGCGGGCGCGCTGGAGAGATTTGGCGCACTGGTCTGGTTTTTGTCGCTGTCTAGGTTGGCTTAGGTTGATTTAGCGCTCTTTGACATTGATAATTACTGAAGAGATATGTGGGCGGTTTGGTTCATTCGATGGATCGAACGTCTGTATATCGCGCTCTTAGGGACTGGTTTAGGCCGCTACCGATTATAGAGTGTCAGCTTCACTGTTTGTCGGCTTTTGTTATCTTTGGATAACTTCAGCACGAGAAACAGAAAGTCCTAGCTTTCAGTAAGGCTAGGCGATGTG
>NZ_JAHKPK010000037.1 GCF_018860665.1 Pacificibacter marinus | reverse complement strand
CGCTCGCCCACCGGACCCGCCCAATCGGGCGCCATCGTGGACAACGCAATGCTAGCCCAACCCCATCCCCCTCGGCACCGCAGTAAGTGGAAATACTCCCTTTCCCAATAATCGGAAATCAACTCCAGATCGCAGAGGGGAGGGATATCCTAAGACTTTTTGGAAAGTGAGTTGTTCCAACCCAATTATATGTGCGGACACGAATCCATGTTCATTTGGTGTACGGTCGATGCGGCCTTCCGGAGGAGGGAAGGTAGGCAGAACGCGCCTAAGCGTCGGCTCTCAATTCAAATGGGGGGAAGACGAGATGAATTTTCCAGATAAACTTAAGGGCATCGCATTCGCGAGTGCTGTAGGACTACAATGCAGTGCAGCGTTCGCGCAAGAAGCACCAATTCTGGCCGAGATAACGAATCCGGATGAGAGGACGCGCGTTGAAACATTGATCGAACAAGCCCGCGAAGAAGGTAAGTTGGCGTGGGTTGGCAGTTTCTTTGAACAAGCCGCAGCCGACGCGCTCTACGCTGATTTCAAGGAGCTTTATGGACTGCCTGATACCGAAACCGAATACACCTATGAGGGATCGTCAGCCATACCTGAAAAGGTGATGCAACCAATTGCTGCAGGCCGCAACAGTTTTGATCTGGTGTCGACTGTAAACTGGGGATGGTTCAACGATTTGTTGGAAATGGGCGAACTGATGGAATACCATTCGCCAAGCTACGACGAATATACCTATTCCAATGACTTCGGGCTGTCGCGTGACGGATACTGGGTGTCGGATGCCTATGCATTCACACCTTTGTACAATCCCGCAGTTCTGGCAGAACGGGGGCTTGAGGACTTCAATCCGACCACTTGGGCAGAGATGAATGATCCACGTTTGAAAGGTTTGGTTTCTGTCGGGAACCCGCGTGCTCCGTCACCTGCCGCTACGATCAACTATCTTATTCGTGTTATGGGTGAAGAATGGGTGGTGGACTTCATCGAAACGACTGAACCAGTCATCAACACGCGAAGCTCGCAATCGCGCGACTGGCTTGCGTCGGGCGAAGTCCCGCTTGCATTGTTAAGCCACGCGAAAAATACATTTCAACTGGGCAGCACCAATGTTGATGTGACGTTAGTTTACCCTGAGGAGGGCACGGTTCTGTTACCTCAGACGACGACGATTCTAGCGGCAGCGCCGCATCCCGCGACTGCTAAGTTGTTCATTGATTACATGCGCAGCCAACGTGGTGCACAGTTGTTGATGGATTCAGGCGCAACGCTGTTTTACGGACGCCCTGGGATTGTGTCACCTGACAGTGTCATCCTGCCTGATCTCGGCGATATCAATATTGCTGATTTCAACTGGGATACCGAAGGTGCGAATGATGTCTTGGATGGCGTTCGCGATAAACTCGTAGAATGGGGTCTGAATTGATACCATACAGCTAAATGACATCGTGTGCGGCGTTGGGACAGAATGTTTTGTGCGTCGCACACAATCAAAATAAAAATGCTTTACGACCTGAATTTAGCAACGATATCAATATTAGACCTAAGTTCTGTTGTGGCAAAACCGATCACCACTCATTCGGTGCCGCTGTTTTCAAATGATCAATCTACGGCACAAATAAACATAGGCGAGCTAAGTTACATCATGGCAAAACCAAGATTACTTCTAATGAATGCGTTCACTCTTCCGAAGAAATCGGAATATCTCCATCGGGTTATCGAAGGTCCGAAAGAAAGCACGTTGATGAATTTCGAACTCGTGAAGCCGCACCTCGAAGACGTGGAGTGGGAACACAGCAATGGTCCACTCGCGACCTATGGTGATTGGCCAGTCGAAACACGCGAAGAATTTGCCATTGTTGCCGCCGCGCGATTGCCTATGGTTCGTGAAGCATGCGAGAGTGGGAAGTATGACGCAATTGTATTGTTAGGCGGAGGCGACCCCGGTGGCGTGGCCGCACGGGAAATCGGACGACGTTACAATATGCCGATATTATCATGCGGATTTTCGCAGATGCATGTGGCAAGCATGCTTGGAAACCGGTTTAGCGTCATCGACATGGCGGAAGTTCACAACACATATTACCGCGATATTATCGTGCAATATGGTTTTGAGCGCGCCTGTGCTTCGATCCGAAATGTCAATTTTCCACTACAACGTCCTGGGTTAGATGGAACGCGTCAGTTTTTCGATGAGCGCGAAAAGGCGAAACGTGGCGAACAGTCTGATATGGTGGATGCGGCTGTTGAGCAGTCTGTCGATGCCATCGAGAATGACGGCGCAGAGGTCATCACATTTGGCTGTTCTGCCGCGTTCTGGATGCAACCTTTTCTGCAAAAGCGTTTGAACGATCTCGGCTGGGAAGTGCCCGTACTAGAGGGCTACAGCTGCGCCATCCAATTGGCGAAGTTGATGATTTCGCTCAAAGTAGATGCGAGTGGCCTGACATTCCCAAGCGATCACCCTAAGAAGTGGCGCAAACGTAAATTTATTTAACTCTGCGCTTTTTGCGGTGGTTCATAGATATCCGGTCCAAAATGTTGGGCCGGATTTTTATTGCATGATGTGATGCATCGCTAGGTCAATACCGTTTGACGTTCTTGAATATAAACGACGCGCTGCCCATGACCAGCACAACCCGCACGATGTGATGCAAAGCAACGAAGGGAACCTCTAGCCCAAGCGCAAGAGCTATCAGACTCATTTCGGTAATACCTCCGGGCGAGTAGGCCAGTATCAAGCTGGCAAGCTGATCGCCTGACCAATAGGACACACCAAAAGCGAAGGCGAGAGAGATGGCGATGCAAAGAAACGTCGACCCAAGCGAGAACAACGCAACGCGGGCGATGTAGGCAAGAGGGATATTTGCGAACCGACAACCAATCGTGGCGCCGATGACAATCTGCGCGCCCGCCAAAACTGTCGTTGGAATCTTAAAGTCGGAGTAGCCAAGGTAATGAACGCAGGCGCTTACAATCATCGGTCCTAGAAAAAAGCGGGCTGGAAAACGTAATATTGTTGCCAGAGAAACGCCAATCAGAACCGTCGCGGCGATCCATATAAGATCGATGCCAGAAATTGAATTAAGAGCTATATACCCAGCGGCATTTCGCCCGATGTTCTGGCCTGTCACATACTGGATCAAGAATGGCAGCGTCATGACAACTAGGAAAATTCGCACGACATGTATAAGGGCGATCATGCGTTCATCGCCACCCTTTTCACCACCCTGAATGACCATTTCAACCATACCACCAGGCAGAGCTGAAAAGTAGGCGGTCGCCGGGTCGAGACCGACGAGCCGGCGGAAGTAAAGATAAACAATCGTACCCAAGACAATCAGGTAAACGACAAGCCCTGAAAGGGACACGATCCATAAGTTGATGTGGTCAAAGACAGACGGGCTAAACGTTGCGCCCAACATTGCACCTAAAGTTGCCGTCATCGGTGGGCGAGAGTATTTGGGCAATGCGACGGGTAGGCCGAACAGCGCGGCAAGGCCGCAGGCGAGCATCGCACCAAGAAGCCATGCAAGAGGCATTTGAAAATGCCACAAGGACCAACCGCCGATTGCTCCAATAGCCAACGTTAAGATGAACTTACCAAATGAACTACAATGCAACCGCCGCCACCCTTTCCTCAAATTCAGGCTGCAAGACACGCGCATCTGCCTCGCAGCCTAGCCTCGATCAAGGCAGATACGGACGCCAAAAGCCTATATGGTTTTTTTCGTACGAATCTT
Organism: Pacificibacter marinus; assembly: GCF_018860665.1. Taxonomy (GTDB): domain Bacteria; phylum Pseudomonadota; class Alphaproteobacteria; order Rhodobacterales; family Rhodobacteraceae; genus Celeribacter; species Celeribacter marinus_A. The sequence continues at coordinate 10,103 of NZ_JAHKPK010000037.1, read as the reverse complement.
TTTGGGATGAGCTGAGGGAAAGGTCAGTCCGCTGGCATCAATTTTTAGATCGACCATCATTTTTGCAAGGGCAAGAGCCGAGCTATATCCCTCAAGTACAGGCACCTCCCAGCCAAGATCCTTCAGGCGCTCTTCCATTGGCCACTTCATCCAGAACGCCCCAGAGCAGCCCATTGTAATGACCTCGGCACCGTCGTTTTCAATCGCTTCGACGGCGGCTTGAACGGCAATCTCGATAACGTCGCTATGGTTTGTCTCATAGTAACGTTCCCGCTCGGCCGTCAGGTGCATTTCGGGATCTGGCGCGCCGGGCCGCCAATGCGGTAGGTTGATGTTCAAAACCGATGCGCAGCGATCTGCAAGCCGATGTCGCTTGATTAATGAGTAGTAATACATGTTGTGTTGTTCAGCGACGTCGAGCACCGAGAATTTATTGCCCAGCATCGTCGCGATATGCATCTGTGAGAAACCGCAGGACACAACAGGTATGCCGTATTCACGGGCAATCTCACGCGCCTCAAACGCACCCGGCTCGCCACCGCCCAACAGGACGATCGCATTGTAGCGCCCCGTTTGGCAGGCTGTTCTAACGATCGCCAATCGGTCTGCGGCAACGAGGGTGAATTCCTCGCGGTTCTCGACTGGCCAATCCCCGAACTGAGCAAACGGTCCTATGTGAAAGTCCCAGTAAACGCCATCCAGTATGGGGGATAGGTGTGCGATATTCATAAGACGTTCAGTTTTACTGTCGCCTCGTGCGCGAAGGTCGGCCGCTTTTTGTAAATGAAATGCACCAATTAGCAAGAAACGGTACTTCGTATTAGAATCGTAGGCGTCCCCGTCATTGCGAAACAGCCCATTTGCCAACGCATCGATTGCGGTCTGTTTGTCTAACTTTACACTGGCGGTCATGTGTTTTTCTCTTTCTTTTATCGTCAGTTTGATGCGCGTAGGGACGCGGTGGCCATGACTGGCCCGTCCGGTTCCCAATCTGCGAAACATTCGATTGCCCTGATTAGGTAAGAATTAGTCTGGTGCCCAAACTGCTGGACCCATCATTAAATCCGTGTCCGCACAATGTATCAAATACAGCCCGAAGAACTCAGGAAAAATCCGACATAGTATATTTCCACAATGATGGGGGTAACTTTTCTCGACCGTGTTAGATTTCGAAAACGGGAGACTGCCACAGTCCGGTCCTTGGCGATGTTTGGAGAGCATTGCTGATTTTAAGGAACCACTGTTGGCGAAATTCAAATTTTCTAGAGACATTCTGCGGAATGTACAGTGGGGAGAAAAATGAGCACTTCATACGCAGAGGAACGGACATCAGTCTTTTCGGGGATCAAGCGCTACAACGGTGTAGGCGTCATAATTATTGTATATGCGATACTTGGCCTTACGGTCGTGTATCCCCTTTTTGTCATGCTTTTACGAGCATTTACAGAAAACGACCAAGGTATCGGTTTCGATAAAATCGTGGAAGTTATGTTCAGGCCGGAGGTTCTGGACGCGTTCAAGATTACCATGATTACCTGTATCAGCGCAGTTGTGATCGCGACTGTAACCGGGGTGTCCTTGGCTTGGTTCGTCGCCCGAACAAACATGCCTGGTAAGCGGTTTTTCGATGCACTCAATATGCTGCCATTTTACTTGTCCAACGTTGTGGGCGCGCTTGCATGGCAAGCAATCGCATCGCCGCGGACTGGCTTACTCAACAAGCTATTCGAGCCGCTGATCGGTGGGCCCATCCTTGATATATATTCAATGGAAGGGATGATTATCGTCTTCGGGCTTTTTTACACACCATACGTCTATCTGTTCACACTCGGAAGTTTGCAGAGCATGGATCCGTCCCTTGAGGATGCCGCGCGCATCAATGGCGCGGGTGTTCTTCAAACCGCCATTCGCATCACATTACCGCTGTCGGCCCCTGCGATTCTGTCTGCTTCGATTTTGGTTTTTGTGACAAGTGCAGGCGCGTTTGGCGTTCCACTACTTTTGGGTGGTCCAGGCGGGGACAAGACGCTTTCAACACTCATCTTCACTTATGTCAGTTCGTATCCGGCTGATTTTGCTGGGGGAACCATATTGAGTACGTTCCTGTTCATCTTTACTGCCGGCCTGACCTTGTTACAGATTAAGCTCTTGATGGGCCGCAAGTTTACGACCATCACCGGCAAAGGCTATCGACCCAAACTCATTGATCTTGGCCGCTACAAGTGGGTCGCGTTCGGATTTAACAGTTTGTATCTGTTCTTGGTCATCGGACCGTTCTGCGTTCTTGCACTGATTTCCATGCAGGATGCTTGGGTTGGCAGCTTCCAGTTCGACCGGATCACGTTCGAGCACTTTTACGAAGTTGTTTTTGTTGACGAGGTGGCGCGTCGGGGGCTGACAAATAGCCTTACCATTGCGCTGGTGGGGGCAACGGTTGCGGTGCTGTTCTGCTTTAGCCTCGCCGTCATCATCCACCGCACCAACTTGCCGGGGCGCTTAGGTATCGTGGCACTTGCCATGTTGCCGCTGACCGTGCCCGGAATCGTATTGGGTATCGGCTATCTTATCGTGGCGCTGAAAACACCGCTCTACGGAACCCTTGCGATCATGGTGATCGCCTACGTCGCACATTTCTTGCCCACGGGCCTAAGGAACATTGAGTCTATCGTCATATCGATGTCGAAGGAACTTGATGAATGTGCGCGGGTGTGTGGTGCGTCTTGGTGGAAGGCGATGCAGAAAATCATATTGCCGCTCTGTATTCCCGGAATGATTTCGACCTGGATCTTGTTGTTCGTGATTTTCATTAGGGAAGTGAGTTCATCGATCATGCTTTACGTCCACGGCACGGAAACGATGTCAGTGGCTCTCATCCGCATGATGGAATCGCGACCGCTTGGGGTCTCGGCCGCCTTCAGTATCGTACAAACCGTATTGCTGCTTGTCTGCGCGTTCTCGGTGAGGCTGTTGCCTACCGGTCGTCGCGACTGATCAGATAAATTGGAGAAATAGAAATGAACATGCAAACTCAAAACCAGAAAACTAAGGCCGGACCGGGCCCCGTCGACCGCATGAAGGCGCAGGGTGGATCTTTGGTCCAGGTGCGGAACCTTAGAAAGATGTACGGAGATGTCGCGGCCGTTGACAATGTCAGTTTTGATGCGCCACCGAATGAAACAATTTCTTTGTTGGGGCCAAGCGGTTGTGGGAAGACAACCACTCTGCGCTGCTTGGCAGGGCTGGAGGTACCGACGTCCGGTGAAATCACGATTGGCGACACGATTGTCTACAGCAGTGAAAAAAATATCATGGTGGAACCTGAAAAGCGCAATATCGGCATGGTCTTCCAGTCCTACGCAATCTGGCCGCATATGACGGTTGCAAATAACGTCGGTTTTCCACTTAGCATCGCAAAGGTTAACAAAAGTGAAATTCGGGAGCGTGTACGCGATATCCTCGAATTGGTGGGATTGGGTGAATTGGGGGCTCGTTCGGCCTCCGCACTTAGCGGTGGTCAACAGCAGCGTGTCGCATTGGCACGTGCCCTTGTTTATACGCCCAAAGTTGTCCTTTTTGATGAGCCGCTTTCAAACCTCGATGCGAACCTGCGCGAACGTATGCGTGCCGAGCTTAAGGTGCTACAGGAACGGTTGAACTTCACATCGATTTTTGTGACACATGATCAACAAGAAGCACTGGCGTTGTCCAATAAGATCGTTTTGATGAAAAGCGGCCTGATCGAGCAGCTCGATTCGCCTGAAAATGTCTTCAAGGCTCCGTCAACGCTGTTTTCAGCGCATTTCTTAGGGTACTCGAACACTATTCATGGTGAAGTTGCTTCCGTTGGCTCGAATGGCGAAGTTACCGTTTCCATCGATAACGAGAGCGATATCGACGCCACTTGGAACGGTCAGGAACCGCCAAAAAATGGCGATCGGGTTTCTATTGCTGTGCGCGCAGATCGTGTGCGGCTCCGTCCGGCCCGTGCAAGCGACGATTCAGGCTCATTCTTATCTGGACATATCGATGTCGCGTCGTTCCTTGGGACGCACATCAGCTACATCGTTAATACTGGCTCTTTCAGTTTCAACGTAGATGGTGATCAGGACACAAGGTTCTCACGTGGCGACGAAGTGCGCATTGAATTGTCGCGTGCCGATTGTCATGCCTACCACGCCGATAGCGAGTGATCGTCTGATGTCGTGGTTTAATGGAAAAGTAGCTCTGGTGACTGGTGCCGCATATGGCATCGGCGCTGCAAGCGCACTGGCTTTGGCGCGTCAAGGATGTGACGTTGCCATAATGGACGTGTCCGAAGACATGCTGGCAGAAACAATGGCGGCACTTGCCCAGACGGCGGGCCGACATGCCGCATTCGCGTTGGATTTGCGACAGCCGGACAAGTTGGCGCCTGTCTTCAATGACATCGTGAAAGCCATGGGGCAGGTCGACATTCTGGTCAACAATGCAGGCATTCAGGGTGCGCGAAAACCTGCCGTGGATATTTCGCCAAAAGACTGGTCGGATGCCATCTCGATCAATCTGAACGCCAGCTTTTTTATGGCCGCGCGGACCGGTCAACACCTCATTGAACGGGGGGCCGAAGGTGCAGTTGTCAATGTGACATCGGCACACGGTCTCGTGGGGGTTACCAATGCGTCTCCGTATGCGGTGTCCAAAGCGGGTCTCATTCACGCTACAAAATGTCTGGCCGCCGAATGGGCGCCCCACGGCATCCGTGTCAATGCAGTTGCGCCAGGTCCGACGACGACCAAAACGAGGGTCGGGGCCCATAACGACCCAGAAAAGAGAAAGCGGGTCCTGTCACGTGTTCCAATGGGGCGGCTCGGCAATGCCGAGGACGTGGCTGAAGCTGTCTGTTACCTGGCAGGCCCTCACGCGACGTTTTTGACAGGTCAAGTGTTGGCGATAGATGGCGGCGTCACGACAATTTGATGCCATGCATAGGCAAAACTTGACCGTTAAAACGCCCATCAGAATTTAAGGATGACCAATGTCTGACACTCCAACTCCACGCATGCCGCCGTTACCCGAGGCTTTGATGAGCCATGAACAACGTAAAGCTGCTGACATCTTGATCGCAGGTCCACGCGGACGTGTCGCTGGACCTTTTATAGCAATGCTTCGCAGTCCAGAATTTATGGTTCGAGCGCAATCGCTTGGTGAATATCTGCGCTATGGCAGTGCGCTCGAACCGAGATTGAGCGAACTCACAGTTCTTTTGACATCACACCACTGGCAACAAAATTTTGAGTTCACGGCCCACAAACCTATCGCGCTTAAAGCGGGTGTCGCGCAATCTACCATCGACGGGATCTTGGATGGGCGAAAGCTTGACGGGTTACCAAAAGATGAGGCGCTTCTGTTTCAAGCGGTTGAGACCATTTTTTGGGACAAGACGTTTGATGATGATCTTTACGCTCGGCTTGTCGAAGAATTTGGCGAAAATGGTGTGATCGATCTGCTTGGGATCATTGGCTATTATTCGATGTTAGCCATGATCTTGAATGTAACGCGTACGGCTCTGCCCGACGGTGTCGAAAATGTATTTCCTTATCCGTAGAACAGCGTTGCATGGCGTCTAACCCGATCTGGGACAAAACAGAAAAAGACCATTGCAACAGTCGCGTATACTCAACCTTATATCCAAGGATTAGTATTCTGGTATGATAAATGCACAAACAAATACACAATATGATAATTCCCGTTCGGAGACATTGAAGCCGTCGTTGGACGCTACTGATTTTAGGGCGGCGATGGGTAGTTTTCTGACCGGTGTCGCGCTTATTACGACGTGTCATGAGGGCACCAAATTCGGCATCACGGTCAATTCGCTAACGTCCGTATCGATGGAACCTTGTCAGTTACTGGTATGTTTCAATCATAACAGCGCGGCCGCCAATGCAATACGTGAGCGGGGCATGTTCGTGGTAAATATTCTTTCCGCGCATCACAAGGATCTGGCAATGTGTTTTGCCCGCCCAAGTGACACAGACCGCTTTACGGGAATTTCGCATTCCATGAACGATCATGGCCTACCGGTTTTCGAAGATGCGCTTTGTTCTGTCGTTTGCACTTTGGACCAGACGCTCATCAGCGGTGACCACGAGATCTTCATCGGTGCGGCCCAGTCCGTTGTGGTCAATGATCGAGAGCCTTTGGCATATTTTCGCGGCAGTATGGATATCTCGCTTGACCGCGGTCTGAAGGGGGCCAGATCCTGATGGATACGTCGCCCATCACACCTGAGTTGACTTATAGAAACGCCCTGAAAGAGGGGCGCTTTATGCTACAGGTTTGCAGTGGCACTGGGCGTGCGGTCTTTTATCCTCGCGTGACCTCACCTTGGACGGGAAACCCTCTGACAACATGGTCACAGATGAGCGGGCAAGGACAGGTGTATTCTACAACCACTGTTCGTCGAAGAGCCGACAAAGGCGGCGATTACAACGTTGCTATTATTGAGCTTGCCGAGGGCGCCCGCATGATGAGCCGCGTCGAGAACGTGACGCCTGACAAAGTTGAGATTGGGATGGACGTTGTCGCAAAAATTATTACTTCCCCTGATGGCGAGCCGATAATTGTTTTTGTCCCCAAAGCAGGGGTGGCAACATGACGTCTAAACTTCGTGCACGCGCTGCTGTGGTTGGGATCGGAACGACCGAAACGTGGAACAACCCCGGGCAATCGTCATTGGATCAACTTGCCATTGCAGTTCAACGAGCAGCGCAAGACGCAGGCATCGCGATGCATGATATAGACGGGCTGTTTACGTCAACGTTGTCACATTTGATGCCGGCACTATCCGTTGCCGAATACCTTGGATTGCGTCCCAAGGTGATGGACGGAACCAATATCGGGGGATCATCCTTTATCGGACATTTATCTCACGCGGTGATGGCACTAGAGGCTGGCCTGTGTGACGTTGCTTGTGTCTGCTATGGTTCGAACCAATTATCTGCGGGTGGGAAGCTGGCGACTTTGTCGGAACCTCCGCACTGGGAAGTGCCCTATGGCCCCAGATTTCCAATTAGCGGTTATGCCTTGATTGCGCAGCGGCATATGTGGGACTTCGCGACATCGCGTGAACATATGGCAGAGGTCGTAGTGGCGTCTCGCGCTTGGGCAAAATTGAACCCGCTGGCGTTCGAACAGGGTGACCTTACAGTTGACGACGTTTTGGCATCCCGTATGGTTTCTGATCCCCTGAGCAAGGCGGATTGCTGTCTTGTGACTGACGGTGGTGGTGCAATTATCTTGACGCGCGCGGATCGCGCCAAAGACATGCCGCATCCGCCTGTTTACGTACTGGGGGCAGCAGCGGCGGCAACACATCGGTTTATTTCCAGTATGCCGGATATGACCACGACGGGTGCTGTGCAGTCGTCAAAAGCGGCCTACGACATGGCCGGATTGGGACCAGACCAGATTGATCTGTTGCAGCTTTACGATGCATTTTCCATCAACGTCATTCTATTCCTTGAAGACCTCGGCTTTTGTGCAAAAGGGGAAGGTGGCCCGTTCGCTTCGGGAGGGCGAATTGCGCCAGGCGGGGCGTTGCCCGTGAACACGAATGGCGGAGGATTGTCATGCTGTCATCCCGGAATGTACGGCGTGTTCGCACTGATTGAAGCCGTCACCCAAGTGCGCGGACAAGCCGGGGCGCGGCAAGTGGGAAAATTCGAAACGGCGCTGGTTCACGGAACCGGTGGTCAAATGTCCAGTCACGCCACAGCCATTCTAGGTGGAGCGAGCACGGTCTGAAGTGCCTCCCGACGAGACGATCTAATATCATTGAGATTGGAGTTTCGATACATGATAAACAAGCAGGTTGAAAGTATTGCAGCTGCCCTTGAGGGCATTCAAGACGGCTCAACGGTTCTGAGTTCCGGTTTTGGGGCCGCTGGTGAACCGGTTGAATTGTTGAACGGTCTGTTGGAACAGGGGGCCCGTGATCTCGTCATTGTTTCGAATAATGCGGGCACAGGGGATGTAGGTTTGGCCGCTCTGATAAGAGAGCGCCGCGTACGCAAAATTATCTGTTCCTATCCAAGGTCTGCAGATCCGCATTGCTTTGATGAATGCTACCGCGCAGGAAATATCGAGGTCGAATTGTTGCCTCAAGGCACATTGAGCGAGCGCATTCGCGCCGGTGCCGCAGGTATCAGCGCATTTTATGTCCAAGTTGGTGCGGGGACCGAACTTTCCAAAGGTAAGGAAACGCGTGAGTTCGATGGCAAACTGCATGTGATGGAAAAGGCTATCCATGGAGACTTAGCCCTCGTTCGTGCCTTGCGAGCGGATCGATGGGGCAATCTGATATACCGAAAATCAGCAAGGAATTTTAATCCGGTGATGGCTATGGCAGCAGATCGCACCGTTGTGCAAACCAATGAAATATGTCCGCTGGGCAGTCTCGATCCTGAAGCAATTCATACGCCTGGAATTTTTGTCAACCGCGTGGTGTGTATCGATCCCAATCAGGAAGTAGAACAATGAATAAAATGAGCCGAAGTCAGATGGCGTGGCTGGTCGCACAAGATATGTGGGATGGCGCAGTAGTGAACCTTGGAATTGGCTTGCCGACTGCCTGTGCGAACTTTGTTCCCGAAGACCGAGAGATCATGTTTCACAGCGAGAATGGACTCATTGGTGTCGGACCTGCCCCCGATGTTGGCGATGAAGACCCCGATTTGATTAATGCCGGTAAGCAGATGGTAACGCTTGTTACAGGCGGTGCCTACTTCAGCCACAATGATGCGTTCGTCATGATCCGAGGAGGCCATATCGATCTGTCGGTCATGGGAGCCTTCGAGGTCTCGCAGGCCGGCGATCTTGCCAATTGGACAGTCAATGCGCCTGGGGTTCCACCCGGCGTTGGTGGTGCAATGGATCTGGCTGCAGGTGCCAAGGAAATCTGGGTTTTGATGGAGCATACGACGCGCGATGGAAAACCTAGAATCCTGAAAGAATGCCATTTTCCTCTGACTGGGAAAGGCTGTGTGACGCGCATCTATACCGACATCGCGATCCTGATGATTTCGCCGCGTGGCGTCGAAGTCACCGCAATGGTTGAAGGGTGTGATCTAGAAAAGCTTCAAGCTGTAACCGAAGTTCCATTAACGGTGCACCGAGAGTGCAAAGTAATTTCCCCACCCGACATAGCCTGAAGGGAGGGGGGCGCGAATTCTTGTGCGAGACTGTCACTTATGCCGCCGTCATTCCGCCATCCAGCACAAGCACCTGACCAGTCATGTAAGACGCGCCTGGGCTCGCAAGATAATCGACGGCGGCGGCGATTTCCTCGGCTTGCGCAAAACGACCTAGCGGAATCCGGTCCATAAGGTATGCGCGCTTGTCTTTATCTTGCAAGACAGCTGCTCTGGTCTCTGTTTCTGTTGTGCCCGGCGCTACAGCGTTAAGGCGAATGCCGTGCTGTGCCCATTCAATGGCAAGCATGCGAGTCATCTGGCAGATGCCCGCCTTGGCGATCCCATAAGCCGAATGCCCTTGAATCCCGACGAGCGCATGTGTCGATGCGAGATTGATGATGTGACCTTCGCGACCTGATGAAATGAGGTGTTGCCCCATGCGTTGGGTCACCAAAAATGTCCCAGTTAAACACACGGACATGAGCTGCTCCCACTCATCTTTGCGGATATCCAATGCGGGTTTGCGCAGTGAAGGGGCACCAGCATTATTGACCAGCAGGTCAATCGACCCGTAGGCGTCAATGACGTCCGAAAACATTGCGTCAATACTGTCTTGCGACTGTAAATCAAGGACAAAGGATTTGCTGGTCCCGCCTGCCTCGGCCACCTTGCGTGATGTTTCGGTCGTCATACGGCCTTCAAGCTCGGTGAGTGCCAAATCAAATCCGGATTCGGCTAACTTTATGGCTGTGGCAGCGCCAATGCCATAAGATGCGCCTGTAACGATTGCGACTTTTCGCGGGGTTTTGATTGGCGTCATTTCACACAGCTTTCTTTGGTTCCGATTGCTTTTCTGACCCTTGGCATGACCTCATGCGCCATGAGCTCCATTGATTTTCTCGACAACGCCTTATCGGTCCAGTCCAAGCC
>NZ_JAHKPK010000046.1 GCF_018860665.1 Pacificibacter marinus | reverse complement strand
CGCCTAACTTAAACCTCTGATTTTACTTCCAAACCTCACTTCGCAACATCTCAGCCGCTCCGCTCCGTCCGCCCCGCAGTCAATTGCTCGCTGCCGGTAGAGGGGGTTCTAAGGCGAGTGCAGCACCTTCGCAAGAGCTTTTTGCACTCTTTATGAAACTTTCTTGAAAAACAATGTAAGTGATTATTTTAAAGGGATATTTGCGAACTCTATCAGCAAAACTTAAACCCTGATGCGCATATTTTTTGATCTATAGAGAGTTCTGCACGCCATAGGTCACTCAAAAACTGGAATCACTGCACAATCTGGCGAGTCGAAAAGACATGGAGCGCACCGAAATGCGCTCCATGGGAGGAGATCTTAGAAGAAACCCAGTTTGTTGGGGTTGTAGCTGACCAGCATGTTTTTCGTCTGCTGGTAATGATCCAACATCATCTTGTGGTTCTCGCGTCCGATGCCGGACTGTTTGTACCCACCAAAGGCCGCATGTGCTGGGTATGCGTGGTAATTGTTCACCCAAACGCGACCTGCCTCGATCGCGCGACCAAAGCGGAAGCACCGGTTCGCATCGCGTGACCAAACGCCGGCCCCAAGGCCATACATAGTGTCATTGGCAATCGCCAAAGCTTCGTCTTCATCCTTAAATGTTGTGACAGACACAACCGGGCCAAAGATTTCCTCTTGGAACACACGCATATCGTTGGTGCCTTTAAAGATGGTTGGCTGAATATAAAACCCGTTCTCCAAGTCTTTGCCAACATCGGCCGCCGCACCGCCCACAAGCACCTCTGCCCCCTCTTCACGACCGATGGTGAAGTAGGACAAGATTTTATCTTGCTGCATTTGTGAACACTGCGCGCCGACCATCGTGTCCATTTCGCGTGGATCACCCTGTTTGATCGCTTTCACACGCTCAATCACACGCGCCATGAAGGCGTCATAAATGTCTTCTTGCACCAGCGCGCGAGATGGACATGTACAGACCTCGCCTTGGTTGAAGGCAAACAGAACGAAGCCTTCGATGGCTTTGTCAAAGAATGCATCATCTGCGGCCATGATGTCAGAGAAGAAAATATTCGGGGATTTTCCACCCAACTCAAGCGTCACAGGGATCAGATTCTCTGTCGCGGCCGCCATGATTTTCTTACCGGTGACTGTCGAGCCGGTGAAGGCGATCTTGGCGATGCGTTTGGATGTGGCCAATGCCGCGCCAACTTCGCCGCCATAGCCGTTGATGATGTTGAGTGTGCCAGCAGGCAAAAGGTCGGCGATCAATTCTGCCACAACCATCAAAGCCGCTGGAGTTTGTTCAGCTGGCTTGATGACAACACAGTTGCCAGCCGCCAAAGCAGGTGCCAGCTTCCACGCCGCCATCAAAATAGAGAAGTTCCACGGGATGATTTGAGCCACAACCCCCAAAGGTTCGTGGAAATGATAGGCAACGGTGTCTGCATCTATCTCAGACATTGAGCCTTCTTGCCCACGCAACACGCCCGCAAAGTAACGAAAGTGGTCTATCGCGAGCGGAATATCCGCAAAGGTTGTCTCGCGGATCGGCTTACCGTTGTCCCAAGTTTCAGCCTGCGCCAAAAGATCGAGATTTTCTTCCATACGATCTGCAATTTTGAGCAAGATGTTTGAGCGCTCTGCCGCCGCAGTTTTGCCCCAAGCCACTTTTGCAGCATGTGCCGCATCAAGAGCTAGATTGACATCCTCCGCATCTGAGCGCGCTATTTGGCAGACGACTGAGCCGTCGATGGGCGTGATATTATCGAAATACTGACCGTTTACTGGGGCGACAAACGCGCCGCCAATAAAATTGTCGTAACGCGTTTTGAAAGGTGATCTGTACTTGGTATCGTTTTGGGTCATTACATTCATCGTATGTCCTCCTCTGACATCCGAGATCCTCCATCTCGGTTACATGAAAACATGACCAGCTCAGTTATCCTCGTCACCCCATCCAAGGAACGCTGCAGCGCAGCAGTGTCTCAGGGGTGAGACAGGTTGTTTAAGATTCCCCGATTCCGAGGCGATTCATCCGGCGATAGAGCGTCGCGCGGCCAATCCCAAGTTCGCGTGCGGCAGCCGACACATTGCCGCCAGCCCGTGCAATAGCCCGTTTAAGCGCCGCACGCTCGGCACGTTCCAACGCAGAGGCATCACTGTCACGCCCCAAAATATCAGAGGCCGGCATAGGCGCGATGACACCGCCCTGCCCCAACTGATACAGTCGCCTTGCTGCGCGCGTGGCTCCGATGACCAAATCGTCTTGATCCACAGCCAGCAAAACCGCGCCATCACTGCGTGCGTCAGGGGCCGCAATAATGCGTGCTTTTGGAAAGGCCGCTCGAAAAGCCTCCGTTTCAATCTGCTTGGCGGCCTGCGTCACGACATTTCCGATCAACCGCGTGTAGGATTCGGTTTGATCCGCACGACATGACGAAACATCCAAGGCACCGATCAATGCGCCATCGGGTCCAAAGATCGGCGCGTCCATACAAGACATTCCCGTATTACGGGTGAAAAAATGTTCGTCGCGATGAATGGTCACTTGGCGTTCTTCTGCAAGGCAGGTGCCAATACCGTTGGTACCCTCTGAGCTTTCGGACCAATCCGCACCGGACCATAACCCCCAGCTGTTAAATATTTCGGCGTCCGCATCTGTGGACCTTTGGTCTAAAACAACGCCTTGATCATCCGTTAACAACACACAACACCCAGTGTTACCCACCATTTGAAACAATTGGTCGAGCTTTGGTGTCGCTATTTCTAAAAATGCGCCCAGCTCCTCGCAGCGGCGCATGACTTGGCTCATCTCATGGCGGTGGGGGCTTTTGCGGTGGGACGGATCCAAACCATGCTTGACCATAGACCGTCGCCACGACGCGGTCAGCCGCGAAGCCGCTGACCGCGACTCGACCGCATTTAAGACCTGCTCCGTATGGGTTTCCAATGACATCAGTTTGCCTCCTCCACAACGCAAACAATCACCAACCCGATCCTATGCGAATGCCAGGGCATTTAGCAACGTATCAATAGACCACGCGTCAAACTGGCAGGCTGGTGGTCTTAAAGACGGTGCGCATAGCAAAGGACGACTGCATTTTGACAACACCAGGAAGCCGCACCAACGTCCGATGGATTTTTGCGAAATGATCTGTGTCAGCGGCAACCACTTTGAGCATGTAATCTGCGGCACCCGCCATCAAATGACATTCCAGCACATCCGGCACCAGTTGAACGGCTCTTTCAAACTCCGCCAACACGTCATCGGCTTGCGATGTCAACGTCACCTCGACAAATAAGGTCGACCGGCGATCCAAATGAATAGGGTTCAGCAGAGCCACATAATCGCGAATGACACCATCGGCCTCAAGTCTTTGCACACGTCTGTGACAGGCAGAACTGGACACATTGGCAGCCACCGCCAAATCCGCGTTTGAGATGCGACCCTTCTTTTGCAAAATGCGCAAAATTCGGCGATCTGTCTCGTCAATTTGGGGCATAGGTCAAAGTTATCCTGATTTTACGTCAAAACACACTTACACATCCCATGCGCACTTTACAAACACAAGACAGGGACAGCCAAGCTATGATCTTTCGCCCGTGTTTCAAAACAAAAAAGGCCCACAAGCCTATGCTTGCGGGCCTTACAGATGGCGAAAAGCGGTGCCCTTACTTTTTCAAGGAGTCGCGGATTTCCAACAGAACGTCGAGTTCGCTTGGGCCTTCTGGCGCAGCTGGTGCTTCTTCGACAGGTGTTTCAGTCGCGGCTTTGACTTTGTTGACGTAGCGCACAAGCATGAAGACCACGAATGCGATGATCAAGAAGTTGATAACAGCCATGATGAACGAACCGTAGGCAAAAACGGACGCACCGGCTTCGCGAGCGGCCTCCAAGCTTGTACCAGCAGCGACGTCACCAGAAATCACCGCAAAGCGGTTGGTGAAATCAAGGCCGCCGGTGAACACACCAATGATTGGGTTGATCAAATCAGCGACCATAGATTTAACGATGGCTGTAAAAGCAGCACCGACGATGATACCAACGGCCATGTCCATGACATTGCCCTTAGCGATGAAGTCTTTGAATTCCTTTAGCATTTATTCCCTCATGCGTTTGAGGCGCGTCTTTTTGCGCGCGTACACATATTCTATAACACAACAGCCGACTGGCACGTGAGGTTAATCTTTGCGCAAAACTCCCCATATTTCTAGCAGATTGCGGGGACTTTGGATCTGCGCTCATGTGAAACGGAACATTCTAAAGTCTTACACAACGCACACCGAACTTTGAGTGGAGCACTTTCCTCGCAAATTAACCCTACATTGCGATCACTCAATGTAGGGTCATAATAAAATTGGGCATAACTGTGTGCTTCAAAATCTATGCAGGCAAGGTCCCTGTCAGCACATAGGTCAGAATCTCGACGACCTGTTGCGGCGTCTCGGTGACAGCCAATGCTGCAGCGTCCACTTCTTTCAGCGCGTGTTGATGATCTGCCCCGTGCATCACGATCAACGATTTGCCAAGTGCTGCCGCATAGCCCGCGTCAAAAGCCGCATTCCATTGTTTGTATTTATCGCCAAAGCGCACGACCACAACATCCGCCGCCTCAATCGCACTGCGTGTGCGGATCGCATTCAGTTTGGCGCCCTTGTGGTCATGCCAAAACTTATCGGTCTCAGCCCCCATGATCGCCACGCCGCAATCATCTGACGCGCCATGATCGGTCACAGGCATTGAGAATTCGATATCCAACTCACGCGCAGCTTGAACAATTTGATCACGCCAATCGGTGTGAATTTCGCCGGACAAATAGACTTTCATTGATCACGTTCCTTGTTGTTTAGATCAGCTCGGGGTGGCCCCATTGGAAAAGGGCGCAGCAAAAGCCGCGCCCTGAAAATTTAGTCAGCTTACGGAGCGGTTGAAAGACCGGATCACCCGCGCAACACTGCCTTGGTGGATTTTTCCACTTTGGCGATGATCTTGGCCGAAACGTCTTCGATGTCTTTTTCTTTCAATGTCTCTTTGGCAGGCTGCAAGCGCACCGTGATCGCCAGCGATTTCTTGTCTTCGCCCAAGCTGCCGCCGATGAATTCATCAAAAACACGCACGTCAGAGATCAGATTTTTATCAGCCCCAAAGGCCGCATTCACCACATCCAAAGCGGCAGTCGATTTATCGACAACAAAGGCAAAATCGCGCTCAACCGCTTGCAGATCATTGGTGAAAAACGCAGCCCGCGCCACTTTGTTTCCACGTGGGAAGGGTGGCTGCTCAAGGAAGATCGTAAAGGCCACAGCAGGGCCTTTTACGCCCATTTCTTTAAGCGTTTTCGGATGAACTTCGCCGAACTGTGCCAAGACTTTTTTCGGACCCAGACAGATTTTGCCGGACCGACCAGGATGGAACCATGTTGGCGTATCGCGCAAAATTTGAACTTTCGCAGGGGCGCCAATCGAGGACAAAACCGCCTCGGCATCCGCTTTCGCGTCGAACACATCTACGTCACGACGCGCGCCGTGCACGTCTTTAGGGCCAGTTGCGCCAACCAAAAGACCGCCGATTTGCATGTGTTGTTCACCCGGCTCGCCGCCATGGAAAGCCGCGCCCACTTCGAAAAGCGCCAGATCGTTGAACCCGCGCGCCTGATTACGCGACGCCGCCTGCAACAAGCCGACCAAAAGATCAGGGCGCATGTGGCTCATTTCCGACGAAATCGGGTTTTCTAATTTCACCGCATCAGAACCGCCATCAAACAGTTTCGCAGATTTTTCATCGACGAAAGAATAAGTCACACATTCGTTGTACCCCAAGGCAGCCGCCGTATAGCGCGCCATGCTTTCACGGATTTGCATGGGTGTCTGAATTTGTTTCGCAACCCCGATGGGACGCGACAAAGGCTTTGGCTCAAGCAAGGTCAGCGATTCAACGCGCGCGACCTCTTCGACCAAATCAGCCGAGCCCAACACGTCAGGGCGCCATGACGGCACCTGTGCCATGTCGCCGTCCATGGTAAAGCCGAGGGCTTCCAAAGTGGCGATCTGTTTGGCTGGCAAAATTTCCATTCCAACAAGGCTTTGCACGCGATCTGTGTCAAGTTTGTAGGCCCGCGACACGTCAGGCACTTGCCCCGCGACAGTCACTTCGGAGGCCTCACCTCCGCATAGATCAAGGATCATCTGCGTTGCGTCCTCGATGGCTTGCATATTGTACGCCGGATCGATGCCGCGCTCGTTGCGATAGCGCGCATCGGAATTGATTTTCAGCGCGCGGCCGCCTTTGGCAATCGCGATGGTGTCCCAGAATGCGGCTTCCAAAAACACATCTGTGGTCTCATCGGTGCAGCCCGTTTCCAAACCGCCCATGATGCCCGCGATGCTTTCGACTTTTCCGCCTGATGAAATCACCGTCACGCCCGCTGGCAGGGTGTAAGTCTTTTCATCCAAGGCCACCAATTCTTCGCCGCCTTTGGACAGATGAACGGTCAAGCCGCCATCGACTTTGCCCGCGTCAAACACGTGCAATGGACGGTTTTGATCGTAGGTGAAAAAGTTCGTCACATCGACCAATTTTGAAATCGGACGCAATCCGATGGCTTTCAAGCGGTCTTGCAACCATGCAGGTGATGGCCCGTTGGTAACGCCTTTGATCAGGCGACCAGCGAAGACTTTGCAGCTGTCTTTTGCGCTCTCATCAATGGTCACGGAAATCGGATTGGCAAAGCCGCCCGCCACCGATGCCTTTTTCAAAGGCTTCAATGTGCCCAAGCCGCGTGCGGCCAAATCACGTGCCACACCGCGCACGCCCAAGGCGTCTGGGCGGTTTGGCGTAATGGCGATTTCGATCACGGGATCGACTTTAGATGGGTCTGTTTCGGCCAAGTAATCCGCAAAAGATTGACCGATTTCGCCGCTTGGCAATTCAATAATTCCGTTGTGTTCGTCAGACAGTTCAAGTTCTTTTTCCGACGCCATCATGCCAAAGGATTCTACGCCACGGATTTTACCGACAGATATCGTGATGTCCAAACCCGGAATGTAAGTGCCCGGCTTGGCCAGAACCACAGTGATGCCTTCGCGCGCATTCGGCGCACCACAAACGATCTGCGTTTCACCTGCACCCGCTTGCACTTTGCACACACGCAATTTGTCGGCGTCTGGGTGCTGTTCTGCATGGGTGATCTTTGCGATTTCGAAATCTTTGAACACATCCATAGGGTTCTCGACCCCTTCCACCTCAAGACCCAAATCGGTCAAGGCGTATAGAATGTCGTCCAAAGACGCGTCTGTGTCTAAATGCTCTTTGAGCCAAGATACCGTGAATTTCATATCGTCTTCTCCTATGCCCGCCTCTTGCGGGGGGATCGCTTGCGGCGTTTAACGGACGCCCAAGTCCTCAACCAGTTCGAATGTTTCAAATACCAAAAGCGTGTCGCGGTCGAGCTTGCCTTGTGTGCCGAACTTTTTGGTCATGCGTTTGCGCCAGCCTTCGATGTCATTGTCTTCGCCCTCTTTCAGGGCCATCGTTGGGGTCACATTGCGGAATTTGACTTTTTCCACTTCCAACGTACGGACTATCAAGGCGGGGTTGCCATCCCAATCGGCGACGATGTCAACACGCCCCGCGACGGGCAATGCGCCTTCGTCACCTTCGAATTCGGACCACGGCATACAGGTCGCGGTTTTCTTACCCACGGCGACCAATTCATTGAGCTGCTCACAGCGCGAACGGTTGCTCGCCAGTTGGAACATCCCCGCGCCGGGGTAGGTAACCTGAAGGTCTTCCATTGAGTCGTTTTGGTCAGTCATTTTGTTTCCTCATACGATGTCGCAACAAAATAGACATTTGCCGCATGCGCCGCTTGCTTGACGCTTTCACCAAGATCACGGCGAATAGCGATGAAAGCAGCCTTTCTTTCAATTCGAATTCGTTTTGAAAGATCCTTCGGATAGCGGTTCGGATTTTTCTGCACTTGTTTAACTGACGGTTCGACGCCGCAATGGGCCTCAACCACCACACCATATTCCAAAATGCGCTGCGAGTATTTTTGGCAAGCGCTAAGAACATCGTTCTGAGCATCTGCTGGCACATAAGCACCCAACTCGGCAAGAACCGCCACCAAATCTAAATATGTGGATTTAAGCGGATCAGCATTTTTGGACCAGTGGGCCATTGAGATTGAGGCGTAATGAACATTCGCTGCGCGCAAAAAACGACGATAGACATCGCGGCGCTCATGCTCTTTTTGCAAAGCTCGGTCTGCCTGCTTCTGAGAAGGGTAAGCTCGATAAGCAATCCAGAGAGCTGAACAAGACGCGACCAACGCACCAGAAAAGGTCAGTATACCCTGAATGATTTTAGGGTCGAGCATCACCCGTTAATCCCCCCAGCCAGCGTAGGCACGCTGAGCGGGTTAAAGCCGTAGTGTTTCAGCCAGCGCAGATCAGAGTCAAAGAACGCGCGCAGATCGGGGATGCCGTATTTCAACATCGCCAAACGGTCGATGCCGATGCCAAAGGCAAAGCCTTGCCATTCGTCAGGATCGATCCCGCCCGCTTTCAACACATTCGGGTGCACCATGCCAGAGCCCAAGACTTCAAGCCAATCATCGCCCTCGCCCACTTTAACGGTGCCGTTTTCCCATTTGCACTGAATGTCCACTTCGGCGGAGGGTTCAGTGAACGGGAAATGCGAGGCACGGAAACGGGTTTTGACTTCTGTGCCAAAGAAAGCGGTAAAAAATTCTTCCAACACCCATTTGAGGTTCGCCATAGACACGTCTTTGCCGATGCACAGGCCTTCGACTTGGTGGAACATCGGTGTGTGTGTTTGGTCGTAATCACAGCGGTACACGCGGCCCGGCGCGATGATGCTGATCGGCGCACCTTGATCCAAGAGCGTACGGATTTGAACCGGTGAAGTGTGCGTACGCAAGACATGCGGCGGACGATTGTCGCCTTCATCGCGGTGCATATAGAACGTGTCGTGTTCTTGGCGCGCGGGGTGATGCGGTGGAATGTTCAGCGCATCGAAGTTGTGCCAATCGTCTTCAACCTGTGGGCCTTCGGCCACGGCAAAGCCAAGATCGGCAAAAATGGCATAAATTTCCTCAGAAACGCGAGAAATAGGGTGAATAGAGCCTTGACGCGCGGGGCGTGACGGCAAGGTCACATCCAGCCATTCCTCGGACAGGCGCCTGTCCAAAGCGGCATCTTCTAAGGCGACTTTCTTGGCGGCAATCGCGGAATTGATCTCGTCTTTGAGCGCATTGAGTTTCGGGCCAGCCACTTGGCGTTCGTCCGCTGTCATCTTGCCCAGCTCGCGCATTTTCAAAGACACTTCGCCCTTTTTGCCAACGGCTTTCAGACGGATGTCTTCGAGTGTCGCCTCGTCACCGGCCTCGTTGATGGCGGTGAGGTATTTGTTCTTGAGATCATCCATGACGGTACCTTTATCTAACTCGTCCTCGTGCTAACGCGAGACGTGCAAAAGCGCAAGTAAACAGGCGATATCAACCCGTATTCAGCCTATATAGAGCGCGCGCAAACGGTGTTCTAAAAAACGCGCTTGCGCCTTGGACGGAGACAGATCGATGGCTCGGCGATAACTTTGCGCAGCGGCGTCCACCTGCCCCATGCGGACCAAAAGATCGGCACGACAGCTGTGGTAAGGCTGATAGGCCTCAAGTTTCGCGTCAGGTAGCAAACAATCCAGCGCCGCCAATCCGACTTGCGGCGTCTGCGCATAGGACAGCGCAACGGCTTGGTTCACTGCGATGATCGGGTTGGGCGTGCGAGTGCGCAACACATCATACAGCGCCACGATCTGGGGCCAATCGGTGTCGCCAAATGTGGCCGCTTGGGCATGCAAAGCGCTGATCGCGGCCTGAATGGCATATGGTCCAGCAGGGGCATGGGACAGGGCGATTTCGACCAAATTTAGGCCTTCGGTGATTTTGGCACGATCCCAACGCGCACGGTTTTGCGCCTCTAGCGGTACGAAATTGCCTGACGCATCCACGCGCGCAAAGCGGCGACTGTCACTGAGCAACATCAGCGCCAAAAGACCTTTGGTCTCTGTATTATCAGGTAAAAGCGCAGACAAAATTCGCCCCAAACGGATCGCCTCTGTCACCAAATCCCCCCGTGTCAAATCACCGTTGGACGCATGCGCGCCTTCGTTGAAAATCAAATAGATCACCCGCAGCACCGCATCTGTGCGCGGGGCGATGTCTTCGGGGTCTGGCAGTTTGAACCTGATCCCCGCCATCGAAAGTTTCTTTTTGGCGCGTGTCAGTCGCGCCGCCATAGCCTCCGGTTTATCGAGAAAGGCTCTGGCAATATGCTCGGTCGACAGCCCGCCCAAAGCGCGCAACGTCAACGCCACCCGGGATTTTTGATCCAATGCGGGATGACAACAGGTGTAGATCAATTCCAAGCGCTGATCGGGAATGGTTGCGATGTCCGTATCCGGTGCGTCCTGATGCATCTCAAGCCATTGCGCCAGCTCGTCTTCTTTTCGCGTCATGGTGTTTTGCCGCCTGAGGCGATCCAGCGCTTTGCGCCGTGCCACGGAAATCATCCAGGCCGCGGGATTGTCGGGCAAGCCTTTGCGAGGCCAGACTTGTAACGCAGAAATCACCGCATCTTGCAAACTGTCTTCGGCCAAGCTGTAATTGCCGACCGATGACGTAAGAGCCGCCAAAATGCGCCCCCAGTCTTCGCGGATCAAACGCGTCATCTGAGCTTTGGCAAGACGGTCTGTATCGACTGGGGGCTGCATGGGTTTTAATCGAAGATCATGACAGGGCGCACTTCGACACGGCCATAAGCGGCATCTGGGATTTTGGCCGCATATTTCAAAGCCTCGTCCAAATCGACACAATCAAGGATGTAATATCCACCCAACTGTTCTTTGGTTTCTGCAAAAGGCCCGTCAACCAATTCGGTTTTACCACCGCGTACAGAAACGGTTGTGGCCGACGCGACTGATTCCAGTGCCTCGCCACCGATCAGCTTGCCTGCCTCACGCACCTCAGCGGTGAAATCTATATAGCCTTGCATATAGGGACCAAATTCTTCGGTTCCTGGCTGTGGGCCATTGGTCTCTGCATTGTAGATCAAAAGCATGTATTGCATGGGGCATTCCTCTTTATGTCAGTCTGGATTAACGAAAAGCTTCTGCTCTTCTGACTATAAGACGGATGAGCCAAACCGAAATCGACAAATGCAAAAAGTTTTTCCATAAAAAAACCGCGGACCTCTTACGAGACCCGCGGTTTTAAAAGTTTGATATGCTGTAACGCGCTTATGCAGCGAGAGCAGCTTGTGCTTTTTCAACAATCGCTGTGAAAGCTTCTGGTTCGTGAACAGCCAAGTCAGCAAGAACTTTGCGGTCAACTTCGATACCAGCCAATGACAGACCATTGATGAATTTTGAGTATGTCAAAGCTTCATCATGTGCACGTACCGCAGCGTTGATACGCTGGATCCACAAAGCGCGGAAGTTGCGCTTGCGGTTTTTACGGTCGCGGGTTGCGTATTGGTTCGCCTTGTCAACAGCCTGCGTAGCTGTACGGAACAAGCGTGAGCGCGCGCCGTAGTAGCCTTTTGCAGCTTTGATGACTTTCTTGTGACGAGCGTGAGTGACTGTACCACCTTTAACACGGGACATATTCTGAGCCTCCTATTAGCGGTTGTACGGCATGTACGACTTAACGATTTTCGCATCAGGTGCGGAAAGCGTTGTCGTGCCACGAGCGTTGCGTAGAAATTTGTTGGAACGTTTGATCATGCCGTGGCGTTTGCCAGCTTGACCGGCTTTTACAAGGCCACTTGCAGTCATTTTAAAGCGCTTTTTAGCACCTGACTTTGTCTTCATCTTAGGCATTTCCATCTCCTTTTTCGAGTGTTCGGATGGTTAAACGCGCGACTCGGCATGCCAGATCGCCGGACGCGCACCATGAAGCTGTGCAATTACTGTGGACGGCTCAGCTTGGCAAGTGAAAACGGTGAATTCATTGGTGTTTTAAAAATAACGCCCAATAACGCGGGTCAAAGCCTGTGGCACATCATCGAATCCATAACCGCCCGGCCTTTGTGTAACCGCCAATACGACTAAAGCGCCTCCGACCAAAACAAGAACCGCCGCGGCGCGGGGTGGACGGCTTTCAGAGAAAGCCCCAACCAAGGCAGGCAGCGCCAAAACAAGCACTGCCGCCCCAATCACCAGAAAAAGATCTGTATCCATACCCACCACCTTATGCCTTAAAAAATTAGGCCTATTATTCGGGATCAGTGTTAAAAATCAAGCGTTCATCACAAGGCGCAACCCGCAGGATGTTTGTAGACCCCGGCACATTGAACGGAACACCCGCCGTGACAACGATGTTGTCTTTCTCGGTTGCAAAGCCGCATGTGCGTGCCGCACGTGCCGCGTTCACAACAGCCATTTTAAACCGGTCCACTTCGCCCGTGATCACACAATGCATACCCCAATACAAACAAAGCTTGCGCGCGGTGCGTGCCCGCGAGGTCATCGCGATAATTGGGACATGTGGGCGTTCGCGAGCTGTCAGCGCAGCAGTTGTGCCGCTCTCAGAGTAACACACGATCGCCTTCACGTCTGTGGTTTCAGCAATTTCACGGGCCGCAGATACGATCGCATCCGCAATCGTTTCTTTTTTACCCGCACGTGATGCATCCATAACGTCAAGATACACGGGGTCGTTTTCGACCTCCATCGCCACGTTGTTCATTGTGCTTACAGCCTCAATCGGGAAATCACCCGCAGCAGATTCAGCTGAGAGCATGATCGCATCGGCGCCCTCGTAAATCGCTGTTGCAACGTCAGAAACTTCAGCACGTGTTGGCATTGGGCTTTCGATCATCGACTCAAGCATCTGAGTGGCAACAATCACGGGTTTGGCTGCCGCACGACATTTGCGGATCAGGCGTTTTTGAATGGGCGGCACAGCATGCACTGGCAATTCAACACCCAAGTCGCCACGGGCAACCATGATGCCGTCAGACACCGCCAAAATCGCGTCGAAATCTGTGACAGCGGAAGGCTTTTCGATTTTGGACAGAACAAATGCGCGTCCTTTGGCCAATTCTTTGGCCTGCAACACATCCTCTGGACGCTGCACAAAGGACAAAGCCAACCAATCGACGCCGAGGTCACAAACGAACTCAAGATCTTTGAGGTCTTTCTCGGACAGAGCGGCCAAAGGCAAAACCACATCAGGCACGTTCACGCCCTTGCGGTTTGAAATCGTGCCGCCAACAGTCACAACACAATTGGCGTAGTCTTTGCCGCAGTCTTCGACTTGCAAACGAATCTTACCGTCATTCACCAACAGGTTCGATCCGGGCTTAAGCGCTGCAAAAATTTCGGTGTGGGGCAGTTGCACGCGGGTGATGTCACCAGGCGTATCATCCAAATCAAGACGGAACTTAGCGCCCACCTCAAGATCGTATGACTCTTCTGCAAATTTGCCGACGCGCAGTTTCGGCCCTTGAAGGTCGGCCAAAATAGCGATTGGACGCCCCAAGTCGGCTTCAACTTTACGGATCATCGCGTGACGTTCGCGAATTTCACCATGTTCGCCATGGCTCATATTCAAACGGAAAACATTCGCACCAGCCTCTGTGAGGGCGCGGATCATGTCATAGTCATTCGATGCTGGGCCCAAAGTGGCCACGATCTTTACATTGCGAAGGCGTCTCATAGTTGCCTTACATCCTTTTATTATTTCAATTCGCGGTGGGCCGTCTCCTCTATGCCGCAAAGCGAAGCGCGGCACAACTGGCCCTTTATCCTCAAAGGTCTTATTAGAGACATGACAGCACAAGATGACGGTAAAATGAACGATTTTTCACCATTCCAGCAGATAACAGAACAACGTACCGGTCGTTGGCTGATCACTTGCGATCACGCAACCAACCGCATCCCGAGCGAAATACAAGTCGATCTTGGCCTGCCACACGCCGATTTATCCCGCCATATCGCCTATGACATCGGCGCGCAGGGGTTCACCCTCGAACTGGCACGTCTGCTGAACAGCCCCGCCATTCTCAGCGATTTTTCACGTCTGGTCATCGACCCGAATCGTGGCGAAATCGATCCAACTTTGGTGATGCAACTTTATGATGGCACGATCATCCCCGCCAATCGCCATATAGACGCGGCAGAAATTGCGCGGCGCTTGGATACCTATTATCGCCCCTATCACAACGCTTATGAGGCTCTCGCAAGCAAGCGTGAAGATGTCGCGATCTGCGCCATCCATTCTTTTACGCCACAACTTAAGGCCCGCCCGCGCCGACCTTGGCAAATTGGCATCCTTTCGCATTACGACAAACGCCTCACCGCGCCTTTGATCAAAGCGCTCGAGACCTCAAAGACTTTGCAGGCAGAGGCCGAGAAACTTGGCGAGCGCCTGACCATTGGCGACAACGAGCCATACATCGGGCACTTTCCCGGCGATGCTATCGACACTCATGCGATCAAACACGGGCGCTTGAATGTACTCATTGAACTGCGTTCAGATTTGATTGAAACGACCGACGACCAACGCCGCTGGGCAGGTCTTTTAGCCCCGATTCTGGCCCAGACTCTTAAAGACACAGGCTTGTGACTGCCCCCTGCCTCTTGAACTTCGCGTTCACTTAACGCAGCAATGGGGCAAAGCCCACGCAACACAGAATAAGAGAGCCCCCCATGCCCCACGTTGTCATCGACTTTTCAGCTGGCCTTGAAGACACAGCAGATATGAAACAGATGTGCCTTGATATTCGCGATGCATTGGCAGCGGATGCCTCTATCCCTGCGCCGAAAAATATTCGCGTGCGTGCCCGTGCGCATGACTATTTCGCCACCGGTTTTAGCGACCAAAGCTTTGCCCATGCAGATTTTCACATGCTGATCGGCCGCGATGATGCAACCAAAACCCATATGTGTGAATTGGTTCTCAGTGTGATGGAAAAACACCTGCCCCATGCGGCAAGTTTATCAGTCTATCCCTATGACATTGCCAAAAATGGCTCAGCCAAACGCATGAAGGAATAACCATGACACAGCCCAAAGATATCGATGCGCAAACGCAACTTGAGCTAGAGGCCGCCGCCTTTCGTCGGTTGCAAAAGCACCTCATGCAAGACCGCACAGACGTGCAAAATATCGACATGATGAACCTCGCTGGCTTCTGCAGAAATTGCTTATCGCGCTGGTATCAAGAGGCAGCCAATGAGCGCGGCATCGACATGACCAAAGATGAGGCCCGTGAGCTTTATTACGGCATGACGATGTCTGAGTGGAAAGCGAACTTTCAGACAGATGCGTCAACTGCCAAACAAGAGCAATTCAGAGATGCGTTCGAGGCGAATGTCGGCCCTGAAACCAAACCTTAGTCGAAGTCCTTGCGCGCGATCCCTATAGAGCCGACATATTAGAATCGCTTATAAGCAATTGATCTCACCAGCACCAAAACATCCTTGGGTTGAACATTTGTATTGAGATTGAAGACAATGAACAGCTCTGGGTCAGATCATCACTCAAAGATTAATAAATCATGAACAAAGTTTGACCTTTGCGCTGCCTTTGGTATGCCTTCCCTCATAAATGAAAATTGAAATTTCTTGCTGCATTTGTGAAGGATTTAACCATGTTGCTATTGCTCGCTGCCCTGCCCGCGGTGTTAGGACTCTCATTTGCGTTTGACGTCTGGGGTTCATCCTCCGAGGATTCAGACGACAATGAGACGGAAACAACAGAAGGTGTTGACCTCGAAGGCACAGAAGAAGACGATGTCATTCAAGGCACCTCGTTCAACGACATCATCAGCGGCTTGGGTGGCTCAGACATCGTTTCCGGCTTAGCAGGTGATGACACTATCGATGGTGGCGACGATGCCGATCTGCTTGATGGCAACGGTGGCGATGACGTCCTCAACGGCGGTCAAGGCGATGACGTTATCCTAGGCGGTTACGATAACGACACCATCAATGGTCAAAGCGGTGATGATGCTATTCTTGGCGAACATGGTGACGATGAAATTTACGGCAACGATGGTGATGATTCCATCGGTGGCGGCAGTGGCGCTGACCTCATCAACGGGGGCA
Source organism: Pacificibacter marinus (assembly GCF_018860665.1). GTDB lineage: Bacteria > Pseudomonadota > Alphaproteobacteria > Rhodobacterales > Rhodobacteraceae > Celeribacter > Celeribacter marinus_A. The sequence goes on along the minus strand of NZ_JAHKPK010000046.1, from coordinate 7,563 downwards.
CAGGCAACGATATCCTGAGTGGCGGCGTAGGCGTTGACACCATTAACGGCCAAGGCGGCGATGATCTGATCGGCGGCGGGGCTGGCGCCGACCTGATTTCTGGGGGTGACGGCGACGACATCATAACAGGTCAAGGTGGCGACGACACGATCACGGCAGGCGCTGGCGACGACCACGTCGCAGGCGGCTACGACGATGACCACACACTACTTGGCGAGGGCAATGATACCCTTGGCTTTGACGATGTTTACTTGGACAATGGCGATGATTTTACCCGCGGCGGTGACGGCAGCGATACCATGATTGACCGCCTTGGGTCGAACGAGTTGTACGGCGACGAAGGCTCTGACACCATTTCCGCAGTCGATGACGTTTCCGACCTGGGCACAGGCGACCTCGTTGATGGCGGCTTTGGCATGGATACGATTTACGCGGACTCTGGTGACACTGTCACCGGTGGCGCAGGCGCGGACACTATTGTTGCCTACCAAGGTACTCAAAATGGCGTTGTGACGGTCACTGATTTTGATCCAGCCGAAGACACGCTGGAATTGGTCTTGGAAGGCACGCTGCCAGAAGATATCACAGTGGACGTCACAGACGTCGACGGCGGCGGGGTTATGTACTCTTATGACGGTGTCGACATCGCATTCATTGAAAATGTGACTGCTGAGCAAATGGAAACAGCCAATATTTCATTCGCGGATGCGCCATCAGAAGACTTCCCTGAACTGGGTACATTAGAAGACGTGGCACTGGCTGCGGTCGGGTCTAATTCTTCCACGGAAGAAGAAGAAGCAGATGACTTGCCTGAAACCGGCTCAAATGTGCTTACGCCCAGTTAATCATTAATTGAATATCAACCGATGCAAAAAGGCCCGCTGATATGGCGGGCCTTTTCTATAAAAAACACTGATCGGTGAGCGATTAGATCGCCGCTTTTATCATCTCTTCGGTGTAGATATCGCGCAGGCGTTTCGAAATATCACCCGGTACACCGGAGCCAATCTGCGCGCCGTCAATCTCGATTACCGGCTGTGCGAAACCTGTCGCAGAGGTCACAAATGCCTCATCTGCCTCTTGAGCTTCTGCGATGGTGAAAGGACGCTCTTCGACCTTCATCTGTGCTTCAAGCGCGAAACGCAAAATCGCCGCGCGGGTGATACCGTGCAAAATATCGTTGCTCAACTGACGCGTGATGATGGTGCCGTCTTTGACGATGTAGGCGTTATTCGCGGTGCCTTCGGTTACAAAGCCATCTTCAACAAGCCAAGCATCTTGGCAGCCTTTTTTCTTTGCCTGCATCTTGGCAAAGGAGGGGTAAAGCAACTGAGTGGTTTTGATATCGCGGCGGCCCCAACGCTCGTCTGCGATAGAGATGACTTTGATACCCTCGTCCATCACCTTGCTGTCGACCATAGATTTGACAAAGGTGAACAACACGATGCCACAAGGCACTTCTTCGGGATCAGGCCAAGCAAAATCACGTGTATCTGGCGCGCCGCGCGTGATTTGCAAGTAAACGCCACCCTCGTCCAGGTTGTTCTTTTCAATGAGATCACGGTGGATCTGCAAAAGCTCGTCCATCGTTACAGGGGACACCATTTCAAGCTCAGACATGGAGCGTTGTAGGCGCGTCCAGTGACCATCAAAATCAATGATCTTGCCACCAATGATCGACGTCACTTCATAAACGGCATCTGCCATCAAGAATCCACGATCAAAGACAGAGACTTTCGCCTCTGCTGCTGGAACATATTCTCCGTTTACGTAAACGATCTGGCTCATAGTGGTCTCCTTATGACGGGTTTATCCCCAAAGCGCGCTGCGAGGTGGGTGCACCCCATCGGCGTCATATTGCAATGCGTTTTTACGGTCTTCGGCCAGAAGAAGCGGCCCGTCAAGGTCTGTTACGCGCGCACCCTGTGCCAAAATCACCGCCGGCGCCATCGCAAGCGACGTGCCGACCATACATCCGACCATAATACCAAAGCCCTCGGCTTGCGCTTGCAGACGCAAGGCGAGGGCCTCAGTGAGCCCGCCGGTCTTATCGAGCTTGATATTAATCATATCGTATTTGCCCTTAAGACCCGCGAGGCTGGCACGATCATGACAGGATTCGTCAGCGCAGACCGGAAGGGGACGTTCCATCTCAGCCAACATGTCATCCTGCCCGGCGGGCATCGGTTGTTCAACCAGATCGACCCCCATCCGCACCAGATGTGGCGCGAGGTCTGTATAAACCTCTGCGCTCCATCCTTCATTGGCATCCACGATGATACGCGATTTTGGCGCACCGCGACGCACCGCCTCTAATCGTTCCATATCATCAGGCGTACCCAATTTAATTTTCAACAAGGGGCGAAAGGCATTCTTTGCCGCCGCCGCCTGCATGCTTTCAGGCGTGCCCAAGGACAATGTATAAGCCGTCAAACACGGGTCAGGTGCGGCCATATCAAGCATTTGCCAAACACGTTTGCCCGCTTGCTTTGCTTCCAAATCCCACAAGGCGCAATCAACGGCATTGCGCGCAGCACCCGGTTCAAGCGCGTCTTGCAGCTCCGCGCGTGTGATCCCTACGGGCAGGGATTCGATTTGCGCGGTCACACTGTCCAAGCTTTCACCGTAACGCGCATAGGGCACACATTCGCCCCAGCCCGTCACGGTGCCATCTGTGGCTTTGACCGTGATCACCTTTGCCTCTGTGCGTGATCCACGCGAAATTACAAAGGCTTCAGCAAGGCGAAACGCCTCGGCAGTTACGCTCAAGGTCACGGGCAAAGTCATGGCTTTTCCTTGGTTTAGAGTCTAATTTTCAGTGCTTATGCAGAAACGGTGTCGTCCAATTTCACCAAAGCGTCAACCAAACGGTCTGCACCTTGACGGAATGGATCAACGGCAGGCACGCCCATTTCAGCTTCAACAGACGCAAGGTATGTCACAGCTTCGGCTTCTGACATGTGCTGCGTGTTCACTGAAATACCGACAATTTCACACGCAGGGTTTGCCCAGCGCGCCAATGGCAACGCTGTGTCGGCCAAGGCTTGCAGAGTTGGCAGATCGTAATCTGGCAGGCCACGCATATGTGTGCGTGTTGGCTCATGGCACAAAATCAACGCATCTGGTTGACCGCCGTGGACAAGCGCCATGGTAACACCAGAATAAGACACATGGAACAAGCTGCCTTGGCCCTCAATCAGATCCCAGTGATCCGCGTCGTTGTCAGGTGAAATATACTCGACAGCGCCCGCCATAAAATCAGCGACAACAGCGTCCAATGGAACGCCGTCCCCCGTGATCAAGATGCCAGTTTGCCCTGTGGCACGAAATGTTGATTTCAAGCCGCGTTCGCGCATCGACGCATCAACAGCCAAAGCCGTGTACATTTTACCAACAGAACAATCTGTCCCAACAGCCAAGCAACGTTTGCCTGTGCGCTTTACCCCAGTCGCGATGGGGTAGTCCACGGATGGAACACGCACATCGTGCAACTCACGTCCGCAAGCTTTGGCCACGGCAACAAGGTCATCTTCGTCTGTCAAAAGGTTGTGCAACCCAGAGGCCAAATCAAAGCCTTCCTCAAGTGCGGCCACCAACACCTTTTTCCATGCTTGCGAGATCACGCCACCGCGGTTGGCAACACCAATCACCAGCGTTTTTGCTCCGGCGGCTTTCGCCTCGGCCAGTGACATGTCTGTCAGCCCCATATCGGCTTTACAGCCTTCCATGCGCAATTGGCCAATGGCGAACTCAGGGCGCCAATCTTTGATGCCTTGTGCAACTTTAGCGGCAAGCGCGTCTGGCGCATCGCCAAGGAACAGTAGGTAAGGTGTTTGGATCATGACAGCTCTCCAGTTGAATTTACGTCATACTGCCTGCCCTTTTGTGCAAGGTGCTTTCATTCTCACGTTCTTTTCAACCCGAAATGGGATATATTACCAATCATAACCAATGAATGAACAATTATTCCCACTTAGGCCCGATGCCAAGAAATTTCAGCCGATCACCCAAGGTTGAACCCCAAGCATCTCCCAACAAAGATTCGTAAAATTTCTGCAGATGCAAAACAGTACTTGTGATTTTACGCGCAACATAATACCAACAATATCAACATAATGGGAATATAATTACAAACGAGAATCGTCATGTCTTTTCGCTTACAACCTACTCCACCAGCCCGACCCAACCGCTGCCAACTGTTCGGACCTGGATCGAACACAAAGCTATTTCCGAAAATGGCAGCCTCAGCGGCAGATGTGATCAATCTGGATTTAGAGGACAGTGTAGCCCCCTCTGACAAAGACAACGCGCGTGCCAATATTATAGAAGCCATCAACACGATTGACTGGGGCACTAAAGTGCTTGCCGTGCGGATCAACGCTCTCGACACGCCTTATTGGTATCGTGACGTGGTGGATTTGTTAGAACAGGCCGGCGACCGACTTGACCAAATTATGATTCCCAAGGTGGGCTGCGCCCAAGATGTCTATGCCGTGGACGCGCTGGTCACTGCGATTGAGCACGCCATGGGGCGTAAGAAAAAAGTCGCTTTTGAAGTGATCATCGAATCTGCAGCGGGCCTTGCCCACGTAGAAGAGATCGCCCAGAGCTCACCACGACTTGAGGCCATGAGCTTCGGCGCGGCTGATTTCGCGGCCTCCATGGGGATGCAAACCACAGGCATCGGCGGCACGCAGGAAAACTACTACATGTTAAATGGCGAGGCCCGTCACTATTCTGACCCATGGCATTTCGCACAAGCTGCCATCGTCGCAGCCTGTCGCACCCATGGCATTCTGCCTGTCGATGGTCCGTTTGGGGATTTCTCAGATGACGAAGGCTTCCGCGCCCAAGCACGTCGATCCGCAACGCTGGGCATGGTTGGGAAATGGGCGATACATCCAAAACAGATCGCTTTGGCCAATGAAGTGTTCACTCCATCGGCAGAATCCGTCGCTGAAGCCCGTGAGATATTGGCCGCAATGGCCCAAGCCAAAGCCAATGGTGAGGGCGCGACAGTCTATAAAGGCCGTCTTGTCGACATCGCATCGATCAAACAAGCAGAAGTTATCGTTGCGCAATCAGAATTGATCGCTAACGTAAGCTAACTCCATTCAGGAGGAGGAGCCTGAATGTCGAGGCGAACGTCTCGAGATGCAAATCTCGGGACGTTTGTTTTTTCTAAGTGATTATTATTTATGCACTATTTCAAGGGCGCATAGATCAAAGTGATCAAATCATCCACTAAAGTGTCCTGTGGACGGTTCAAATAGACCTCGAAAGGCGGCGAATCACGGGGCACTTCACCTGATTCTGGCAACCATTCCCCAAACAAATAGGCATAGGCTTTCGCCAAACCTGAGTAGTGGCCTTTGTACGTGAGAACAGCGAACCTTCCGCCCGTGATTTCCATAGTCTCTAAAGGAGCCGTGATTTCGGGATCCCCTAGAATTTGCGCGCCCGCAAAACTGCGCAGATCAGATTCCGGCACCGCGGCGGGATCATCAAGATACACCCCAATCATTTGCCCCAGTTGCGGCCCAAGCCCACGCGTCATCAAGATGGTCATCACCGCCTCGAACACCTCACCTATTTCCATATAGGCCCCACGATGCGGCATCACGGCAAGGTGGATATCTTCGCGGGTTTCGATTTTTACGTCATACATTTCATAGTCTCCATGTTCATTCAATTGCAGCGCAGGCTGCGGCACGCCGCGATTGCGAATGGCATCAGGCGTCACCCCATAAGCACTTTGAAACGCCCGCATAAAACTGCGCACATTCACGTAACCGCAATAACAAGCGATGCGATCAACAGGATCACGGGTTTGCAGCAAGGCCGCAGACGCCCGAAACAACCGCACACGTCGGGTAAAAGCCGCGACTGTTTCCCCTGTCATGCCCGTGAACACGCGATGGAAATGAAATCGCGATAAAGCGGCGACATCTGCCAAGGTATCTAGGGACAAATCACCATCCAAGTTTGCATAAACGTAGTTCAGAACACGCATTAGTCGCGCTTCATAGCTCTGTGCCATTGCGGCGGTCCTTCCTTTGCTGCACCTCTTGAATTGCACAAAGCCAATTCACAAATCTTGCTAAGTTGCACCCGGTGAAAAAAATCGCCATATACAAGTTTCAGGTGTACCGTATCGGAGCGTAATATGACCCACTATCTGGAATTCGAGAAACCCTTAGCGGAAATCGAAGGCAAAGCTGAAGAGCTGCGCGCCATGGCCCGTGCCAACGAAGATATGGATATCGAAAAAGAGGCTTTGGCCTTAGACGACAAAGCCGCAACCATGTTGGTCGACATGTATAAAAACCTGTCGCCTTGGCGCAAATGTCAGGTGGCCCGTCATCCAGATCGCCCCCATTGCGCCGAATACATCGAAGCACTGTTTACAGAATACACGCCTTTGGCAGGGGACAGAAACTTTGCTGACGATCACGCCATCATGGGGGGCCTTGCACGGTTCAACGATCAGCCTGTGATGGTGATCGGCCATGAAAAAGGCAATGACACCAAATCACGCATCGAGCGTAATTTCGGCATGGCACGTCCCGAAGGCTACCGTAAAGCCATTCGACTGATGGAACTGGCCGACAAATTCGGTATCCCTGTGATCGCGCTTGTGGACACGCCTGGTGCCTACCCCGGCAAAGGCGCAGAAGAACGCGGCCAATCCGAGGCCATCGCACGCTCCACTCAAAAATGTCTGCAATTGTCTGTTCCATTGATCGCCGTGATCATCGGTGAAGGCGGATCTGGCGGCGCGGTTGCGTTTGCTGCGGCCAATAAGGTCGCTATGCTTGAGCATTCAATTTATTCGGTCATCACTCCTGAAGGCTGCGCGTCGATCTTGTGGAAAGACGCCACAAAAATGCGCGAAGCGGCCGAAGCAATGCGTTTGACCGCACAAGAGCTGATCCAACTGGCCGTGATCGATCAAATCATTCCAGAACCCCAAGGCGGGGCGCAACGTGATCGCGACACCGCGATTGCCTCCGTTGGGAAAGCCATCGCCAGTATGCTTGCCCCCCTGTCGAAAGAAAAGCCTGCGGCTCTCATTGCTGCGCGTCGCAAAAAATTCTTGGATATAGGGTCAAAGGGTTTGGCGGCTTAAGCAGTCAAACAGCTTTTAAAAAATAAACATAAAAATGGCCGCTCATTGCGGCCATTTTTATTTGATCACTTCTTTTACTGAGACGTATCGCTCTCTGCTGGTCGCAGCTGGTCCGCAGATATTTCAAATCCAGCATCGATCATCAATTGGTTCGATCTTGCTTCCACAGATGCCTCTAAGTCTTTCATAAAGACCTTCAATCCACGCCCAGCCTCAATGCGTGGCAAAAATTCGACAACAGCAGTTCCGCGACCACGGTAGATCCCTTGGCGTTTCCAAAACACGCCGACATTGGTGGCAGCAGGCACGACATCTTGGCCCAACTCTTTGTACAACACACCTGTTCCGACTTTTGTCCGTCGTCATATAAAATGGGGCATCAGAGCGGCTTGAGTATTGGAGGCTCTGGCTCGTTTGTGTGATTGATTATGCGG